>NZ_JAQQFL010000021.1:0-146366 GCF_046026025.1 Paraburkholderia fungorum
TGGACCGTATTGCTCAATGAGACTTGCGGGGGTCATTGATGCTCCTCTTCTTACCGTTAGAATGCTTTTTTCGGGATCGTATTGTGGGCGATGGTCTGCGGCACTGCAACCCGATGAGCAGAGATTAGCACGATCGTTCTATTTCCGTGATACGGTATGACCCGCAGGGACGGTCTTGCCGCATCTGTCAATCGCGTCTGTAACAACAACCGAACAAGGGAACGACAATGGGCCGTTCGATCAATCTGGAAGGCAAGGTCGCGCTGATCACCGGCGCCTCGAGCGGGTTGGGGAAGCGCTTTGCTCAGGTATTGTCGCAGGCCGGCGCCAAGGTCGTGCTGGCAAGCCGCCGCACCGAGCGTCTGAAGGAATTACGCGCCGAGATCGAGGCCGCTGGCGGCGCGGCGCATGTTGTCTCGCTTGACGTCACAGATTATCAGAGCATCAAATCGGCCGTTGCTCACGCGGAAACCGAGGCAGGCACGATCGATATTCTGGTGAACAACTCCGGCGTGTCGACTACGCAGAAGCTTTCGGAAGTCACGCCGGCCGACTTCGAATACGTGTTCGATACGAACACGCGCGGCGCGTTCTTCGTCGCCCAGGAAGTCGCCAAACGCATGATCATGCGCGGCAATAGTGCGCAGAAGCCGTCATACCGGATCATCAATATCGCGTCGATGGCGGGTTTGCGGGTGCTGCCGCAGATCGGCCTGTACTCGATGAGCAAGGCCGCCGTCGTCCATATGACGAAAGCCATGGCGCTGGAGTGGGGCAAGCACGGCATCAACGTGAACGCCATCTGCCCGGGTTATATCGACACCGAGATCAACCATCATCACTGGTCGACCGAGCAGGGGCAGAAGCTGGTGTCGCTGCTGCCGCGTCATCGGGTCGGCAAGCCGGAGGATCTGGACGGGCTGTTGCTGCTGCTGGCGGCCGACGAATCGCAGTTCATCAATGGCTCGGTGATTGCCGCCGACGACGGATTCGGGCTCGCCTGAACGCGCACACTGCCCGTCAGAAAACTGCCCGCATCCGCCTGCTTGTCATGTTTTCGCCGGCTCACGGGCCGGTTTCACCCTCGTTTCAACCGTTAAAGAAGTACGATGAGCGATTTTCACGCAGTTTTTGAGATGTCGATGCCGATCCGTTGGGGCGACATGGACGCATTCGGCCATGTGAACAACACGGTCTATTTCCGTTACATGGAGCAGGTGCGGATTTCCTGGTTCGAACAACTGGGCCTGGCCGGCAGCAACGCCGACGGGCAGGGGCCGGTGATCGTCAATGCATCGAAGGAGTTTCTCAAGCAGTTGCACTATCCCGGCGACGTGATCGGCCGGATGGCCGTGGCGACGCCTGGACGCAGCAGCTTTGACACGGGGTTCGAGCTCGTACGCGCCGACGATCCGGACACGGTCTATGCCCGTGGCGCGGCGCGCTGCGTCTGGATCGACTATGCCGCCGGCAAGTCGGTGCCGGTTCCGGACAGGCTGCGCGAGACCATCGAGCGCGCGGCGCTGGTTAAGGCGGCCTGACCAAAGCGGGGTTTGATCGCCCCGTCAATGTCCGAGCAAACGCTGCAATAGCTCGGTCGCGTTCCCCGTATCGTATTTGCGCATCAGCCGCGCGCGGTAGACATCGACCGTGCGCGGGCTGATATCCAGCACGCGCCCAATCTGCTTGCTGGTCTTGCCCGTCACCAGTTGCGCGGCGATTTCCCGTTCGCGCGGCGTCAGTTCAATCGCCACGCGCCGCGTCGCGCTCAAATCCTCGAATGTCCACACGCCGGCGGCATGCGCGTCGGCGCGTTGCTGCGCGCGGCCTGTTACGTGGCACCAGAACAATTCCCCGTTGGCCCGCTTCATGATCCGGTCGTCCGCATAACTGCCTTGCGCGGTCATGATGGGCGTAATCCGCGCGCCGATCCGCTCGAATTCGTCGGTCGACGGGTATAGCACCTGGAACGACTGGCCGAGCAGCGCCTCGCGCGAGTAGCCGAATATGGACGCCAGCTCGTTGTTGCAGTCTTCAATGATCCGTTCGCGCGACAGCACGAGTCCGATCGGGGCGAGGTGAAATGCGGTTTGGTAATCCAGTGCGGGCATGGGCTGGCGGCAAGTACTTATGTATTTTTGCGTATTGTGCCGTATGGCGCGCCCAGCGTACTCTTTCGGGCACATGACAACGCGGCGAAGCATCCGCGGCGGGCATTGGCGCGAGGCATGACAAGCTGGGCGCAGAGCTGGCCGCGGATGACTAGAATGACATGTCGGGCGCTTGCCCACTCTCCGTCATATCGAAGTCGCAACGATCCGGATTACGGTTTCGGGTTTCCATAAAGGAAGGGACATACTGATGAACAAGGTCTATCCAGGCGCCGAGGAGGCGCTGAAAGACATCGTCAAGGACGGGCAGACGTTTGCCGTCGGCGGTTTCGGGCTGTGCGGCATTCCCGAGGCGCTGATCGCGGCGCTGCGCGATTCGAAGGTGCAGGGCATCACCTGCATCAGCAACAATGCGGGCGTCGACGGTTTTGGCCTCGGTCTGTTGCTCGAAACGCGCCAGGTCAAGAAGATGATCTCGTCGTACGTGGGCGAGAACAAGGAGTTCGAGCGCCAGTACCTGGCCGGCGAACTCGAGCTGGAGTTCACGCCGCAAGGCACGCTCGCCGAGAAGCTGCGCGCGGGCGGCTCGGGCATTCCGGCGTTCTTCACGAACACCGGCTACGGCACGCTGATCGCCGAGGGCAAGGAAACCCGCCAGTTCGGCGAGAATCACTATGTGCTCGAACATTCGCTGACGGCCGACGTCGCGTTGGTCAAGGCGTGGAAAGCTGACAAATCGGGCAACCTGATCTATCGCCGCACGGCGCGCAACTTCAACCCGATGTGCGCGATGGCCGGCAAGATCACCGTCGCGGAAGTCGAGGAAATCGTGGAAGTGGGCGAACTCGATCCGGACGCGATTCACACGCCGGGCATTTTCGTGCAGCGCATTGTGCTCAATGCGCATCCGGAAAAACGCATTGAACAACGCGTCGTCCGCGCGAAAGGAGCCTGATCATGGCATGGACTCGTGACGAAATGGCCGCGCGCGCGGCGAAGGAATTGCAGGACGGTTTCTATGTGAACCTCGGTATCGGCTTGCCAACGCTGGTGGCGAACCATGTGCCGGCGGGCGTCGAAGTGTGGCTGCAGTCGGAAAACGGCCTGCTTGGCATCGGCCCGTCGCCGACCGAAGAAGAAGTGGATGCCGACCTGATCAATGCCGGCAAGCAGACGGTGACCACGCTGCCGGGCTCGTCGATTTTCTCGTCGGCGGATTCGTTCGCGATGATTCGCGGCGGCCACATCAACCTGGCGATTCTGGGCGCGATGCAGATCAGCAGGAAGGGCGATCTGGCCAACTGGATGATCCCCGGCAAGATGATCAAGGGCATGGGCGGCGCGATGGATCTGGTTGCGGGCGTCAAGCGCGTGGTGGTGCTGATGGAACATGTCGCGAAAGGCGATCAGCACAAGATCCTCGAAGAATGCACGTTGCCGTTGACGGGCGTGGGCGTGGTCGATCAGATCATCACGGACCTCGGCGTAATCGAAGTCACGGAAGACGGTCTGAAATTGACGGAACTGGCGCCGGGTGTCAGCGTCGAGGAAATCAAGGCGAAGACGGGTGCGCCGCTGGATGTCAGCGCGGTGAGCTGAGGTTTGTTGAGCCGCCTTCGGTTCCGGTCTTCATGACCGGCACGTGGCGGCAAGGCAGGATCCGAAGCGGGCGAGGCGTGAGTCTCGCCCGCTTTGTTTTGGTGCCGGATGTTCGCTCCATGGCTGTGTAAGTCCCGGGTCGTCTTATGACGTTTGGCCGATCCTTGCCGCGCGGCAAAGCGGTTTACAATCTTTCGAAGATTGAACGCTTATTGATCCCTGCTGTGCCGAGGCCGAATCCGCAGCGCTTTTGCAAGGAACCCAGATGACCGAAACCTCCGCTTCCGCCGTCGAGCGGGTCACGCCGCGTCAACGTTATGTGCAGTGCGCAAGCGCCGGTGGCTTGCATCGTATTGCCTATACCGAATGGGGTGATCCGGCCAATCCGCGTGTGCTGCTGTGCGTGCACGGCTTGACACGCTCCGGGCGCGATTTCGACCGCCTGGCGGCGGAATTTGCCGGCACTTACCGGGTGGTGTGTCCGGATGTAGCGGGGCGGGGCTTGTCTTCGTGGCTCGCGAATCCCAACTTCTACAGCGTGCCGCAGTATGTTGCCGACATGGTCACGTTGATTGCGCGCCTGAACGTCGAAACTGTCGACTGGTTCGGTACCTCGATGGGCGGTCTCATCGGGCTTGCGCTGGCCGGTCTGCCGGAAACGCCGATCCGCAAGATGCTGCTGAACGACGTCGGTCCGCATCTGGAACCGGTGGCCGTGCAGCGTATCGGCGATTACCTCGGTAAGCCCGTGCGTTTCGAGTCGCTGCAACAGGGCATCGATTACGCCGCGTTGCTTGCGCAAACCTTCGGTCCGCTCACGCCTGAGGAGTGGCACGAGATCAATACGCCGCTTTTGCACGAGCAGGACGGTGGATGGGTGTTCCGCTACGACCCGCGGATCGCACAGCCGTTTGCCGCGACAACCGAAGAGGCAACCAAACTCGGCGAGGCCGCCCTTTGGCATTCGCTGGCGGCGTTTCAGGGGCCGGTGCTGGTGGTGCGCGGCGAGCAATCGGATCTGCTTTCTCGCGAGACCGTCGCGAAGATGATCGAAACGGGGCACGCCGTATCGAGCGCGGAGATCGCGGGCGTCGGGCATGCGCCAGCGTTTCTGTCGCCTGATCAGATCGGCCTCGCGCGGCAGTTCTTCATCGGGCAGGCCGCTGACGCGTCATAATATAGGGTTGCAGGCGTTGCCCTTTCGTCTCTGATCGGGCGCAATGCGCAACGCATTTTCGATCAACTTTCAACCAAACTCAGGATTCTTCATGGCAGTCATTCGTCATCACGTCGGCAAGCGCCTCTCGGAAACCGCCGTTTACAACGGCACCGTGTACCTCGCAGGCCAGATCGCCGAAGACGCGGATCAGGACATCACGGGTCAGACGCGCGAAGTGCTCGGCCACATCGACCGTCTGCTGGCTGAAGTGAACAGCGACAAGTCGCACTTGCTGTCCGTGCAGATTTACATCTCGGACATGGTGCATTTCGCCGGCATGAACGCAGTGTGGGACGAGTGGGTCGCCCAAGGCGCCACGCCGCCGCGCGCTACCGTGGAAGCGAAGCTCGCGAACCCGAAATGCCTCGTCGAAATCGTGGTGGTCGCGGCTCAGCGCGATTGAGCCTGACCAAGGCTGACTGAGCCCCGTCTTGCAGTTGTTGAAATTCCGTTGATCCGTCTGGCCCGGTGGGCCGCCGCACCATGACTACCGAAATCGTTACGAGCACGCCTACTCCCATCCCTTCTTTCGACGAAGCGATGGCGTTCGTGCGCGAACATGCGGGTGAGGTGCGGCTTTCGTCCGGCGAGTTGCTGGCCGATCACGCGGCAGGTACCGCGTCGATCATGCGCACGCTCAATGTCGATCCGCCGGCGGTGCTGGCGGCGGCCCTGTTTGCGCTAACGCCGCATCTGCGAGAGCCGGAGCGTGTGATCGCCGACAACTTCGGGGAAGAAGTCGCACAGCTGGTTGGCGATGTGCGCAAGTTGCTGCGCCTCGGTACGGTGAGCTTGCGTGCCGCGCAAAATGCGATGCCGGAAGCAGGGCGCGATGCACAGGCCGCGCGCCGCGCGCAGGTCGAGGCGCTGCGCAAGATGTTGCTTGCTTTTGCGCAAGACATTCGGGTGGTGCTCATTCGGCTCGCGTCGCGGTTGCAATCGCTGCGTTACTACGCGGCGGCGAAAATCACGCCGTCGCCCGACGTCGCGCGCGAGACGCTCGATATTTACGCGCCGCTCGCCAACCGTCTCGGCATCTGGCAACTGAAATGGGAGCTCGAGGATCTCGCGCTCCGTTTCGAAGAGCCGGTCACTTACAAGCGCATCGCCAAGCTGCTCGACGAGAAACGCGTCGAGCGCGAGAGTTATGTTGCGCAGGCGATCGAGCGGCTGCAGCGGGAGTTGGCCGCGGCGAATGTAGAGGCCGAAGTCAGCGGCCGGCCCAAACATATTTACAGCATCTGGCGCAAGATGCGCGGCAAGGATCTGGACTTTGCCGAACTGTACGACGTGCGCGCGTTTCGCGTGATTGTGCCGGACATCAAGGATTGCTACACGGTGCTCGGCATCGTGCACAACCTGTGGCAGCCCGTGCCGAAAGAGTTTGACGACTATATCTCGCGGCCGAAGCCGAACGGCTATAAATCGCTGCACACGGTGGTGATCGGCGACGACGGCCGCGCGTTCGAAGTGCAGATCCGCACCCAGGAAATGCATCAGTTCGCCGAGTACGGTGTGGCGGCACACTGGCGCTACAAGGAAGCGGGCGCCCGCGGCTACGGCGGCCAGTTCAGCGCCAATGAGAAGTACGACGAGAAGATTGCGTGGTTGCGTCAGTTGCTCGCGTGGAAAGACGACGTTTCAGAGGGCGAACATGGCGAGAAGCGCGCCGCGCAGCCATGGGAGCAACTGCGTCAGGCTACGCTCGACGACGACCACATCTATGTGCTCACGCCGCAAGCGCGCGTGATTCCATTGCCGCACGGCGCGACACCGGTGGACTTTGCGTATCACCTGCATAGCGAGCTGGGGCATCGCTGCCGCGGCGCGCGTGTTGACGGTGCCATGGTGCCGCTCAACACGCCGCTGCAGAACGGTCAGACCGTCGAGATCGTCGCGGTGAAAGAGGGCGGGCCGTCGCGTGACTGGCTCAATCCACAACTCGGCTATTTGCAGAGCCATCGGGCGCGCCAGAAAGTGCGCGCGTGGTTCAACGCGGTCGAAGTGCAGGAGCACATCGCGAGCGGCCGTGCGATGGTCGAAAAGACCTTGCAGCGCGAGGGCAAGACGTCGGTCAATCTCGATCAGCTCGCCGCCAAGCTCGGTTTCAAAACCACCGACGATCTGTTCTCGGTGGTCGGCAAGGAAGAGTTCAGCCTGCGGCTCGTCGAGCAGGCGCTGCACGACGCGCCGCCGCCCGAGCCTGTGGTCGAGGCACCGGAACAGTTCGAGAAACGCAGTAGCGGCGCAAGCGTCGCCCGTGGGGCGTCCACGGGTGTGCTGGTGGTCGGCGTCGACGCGTTGCTCACCCAACTCGCGCGCTGTTGCCGTCCTGCACCGCCCGACGACATCAGCGGCTTCGTCACGCGTGGCAAGGGCATGTCGGTGCATCGCAGCGATTGCCCGACCTTCCTGCGCATGGCCGATCGCGCGCCGGAGCGAGTGTTGCAAACCGCATGGTCGGCCGATGTCATGAGCGGGCGCGGGCAATCGGTCTATCCTGTCGACCTCAGCATCGAGGCGACGGATCGGCAAGGCCTGCTGCGCGATATTTCGGAAGTTTTCGCGCGCGAGAAAATGAACGTAATCGGCGTGAAAACGCAATCGCGCCGTAACGCTGCGTTCATGCAATTCACCGTCGAGGTATCGAGCGCGGCGCAGATTCAACGCGCGTGCGCGTTGCTCGGCGAAGTGACCGGCGTGATGCGCGCTTCACGCAAGAGTTGACGCTTGGGCGCGGCGGCGGGTTGCCGGCAGGCATCCATTCGATGCGCCAGAGCGTGTGAATAGAAATTTAAAGTCGATGCATAAAAGTACTTGCCAAGCAGTGTGGCGCTCCATATAATCTCGTTTCTTCAGGCTCGTAGCTCAGCTGGTTAGAGCACCACCTTGACATGGTGGGGGTCGTTGGTTCGAGTCCAATCGAGCCTACCAACGAAAGAGAAATTCCGGTTTTACCGGGGTTTCGCAAACTGCAGTAAGCGCTTCGGCGCAAAAGGCAAATACGGTTATGGCACCGCGAACGTTGACCGAAACTACTTCGGAGCGACGCTAGTCGAGGACCACTTTCGCCACTGTAGTTAGCAGAAAATGTGAATGCGGCCCCTCGAAAGCGGGGCCGCATTTTTTTTGGCTTTTTTGACCTGGTTGTACATGCCGCCGCCGGTCGGCACCACGGAGAGCACAATGGTTTCGATACGTCTGCCTGACGGTTCTGTTCGACAGTACGAGCATCCGGTGACCGTCGCCGAAGTGGCCGCCTCGATCGGCCCCGGCCTCGCGAAGGCCGCGCTCGGCGGCAAGATCGACGGCGAACTCGTCGATACGTCCACGCTGATCGATCACGACGTGGCGCTTGCCATCGTCACTGAGAAAGACGCAGACGGCCTCGATATCATTCGCCACTCCACGGCGCACTTGCTTGCGTACGCGGTGAAGGATCTGTTCCCGCAAGCGCAGGTTACGATCGGCCCGGTGATCGACAACGGCTTTTACTACGACTTCGCGTATAGCCGCCCTTTCACGCCGGAAGATCTCGAGAAGATCGAGAAGCGCATGCAGGAACTCGCGAAGAAAGACGAGCCGGTCTCGCGCCGCGTGGTGTCGCGCGACGAAGCCGTGGACTACTTCAAGAGCATCGGCGAAAAGTACAAGGCCGAGATCATCGAATCGATTCCGGCTAGCGACGAAATCAAGCTTTACTCGCATGGCAGCTTCACCGATCTGTGCCGTGGCCCGCACGTGCCGTCCACCGGCAAGCTGAAGGTCTTCAAGCTGATGAAGCTGGCCGGCGCTTATTGGCGCGGCGACTCGAAGAACGAGCAGTTGCAGCGCATCTACGGTACGGCCTGGACGAAGAAGGAAGACCAGGAAGCGTATCTGCACATGCTCGAAGAGGCGGAAAAGCGCGATCACCGCAAGCTCGGCAAGCAACTCGATCTGTTCCACATGCAAGACGAATCGCCGGGCATGGTGTTCTGGCATCCGCGTGGCTGGACGCTGTGGCAGCAGGTCGAGCAGTACATGCGCCGCCGCGTGAACGACGCCGGCTACCTCGAAATCAAGACGCCGATGATCATGGACCGCTCGCTCTGGGAAGCGTCGGGCCACTGGCAGAACTATCGTGAAAACATGTTCACGACGGAATCGGAAAAGCGCGACTACGCGATCAAGCCGATGAACTGCCCTGGTCACGTGCAGGTATTCAACCACGGTCTGCGCTCGTATCGCGATCTGCCGCTGCGTTACGCGGAGTTCGGCTCGTGTCACCGCAACGAATCGTCGGGCGCGCTGCATGGCTTGATGCGCGTGCGCGGTTTCGTGCAGGACGACGCGCACATTTTCTGTACCGAAGACCAGTTCATCAGCGAATCGATCGCGTTCAACACGCTCGCGATGAGCGTCTACAAGGATTTCGGCTTCGATAACGTCGAAATCAAGCTGTCGCTGCGCCCGGATTCACGTGCCGGCACCGATGAGACGTGGGATCGTGCCGAACAGGGTCTGCGCGACGCGCTGACGGCGTGCGGCGTGACGTGGGAAGAGCTGCAGGGTGAGGGTGCGTTCTATGGCCCGAAGGTCGAATACCACATCAAGGACGCGCTCGGCCGATCGTGGCAGTGCGGCACGTTGCAGCTCGATATGGTGCTGCCGGAGCGCCTGGGCGCCGAATACGTCGCTGAAGACAATAGCCGCCGCCGCCCGATCATGCTGCACCGGGCAATCGTCGGATCAATGGAACGTTTTCTCGGTATTCTGATCGAGCACCATGCTGGTGCAATGCCGTCATGGCTCGCGCCGATGCAGGTTGTGGTGATGAATATCGCGGAAAGTCAGACCGAATATGCGCAGTCTTTAGCCCAATCGTTGCAAAAACAAGGGGTTAGAGTAGAGGCCGATTTGCGCAACGAGAAGATTAGCTATAAAATACGCGAGCACACGCTAGAAAAGGTGCCGTACCTACTCGTGGTCGGCGACAAAGAGCGTGAAGCCCAAACGGTAGCCGTGCGTGCCCGTGGTGGTGTCGATCTAGGCGTGATGCCTCTCGATACCTTCATTGAGCGTCTGCGCCAGGACGTGCAGTCGTTCAACTGAGCCACTTGGCAGCCCGGCTCGTTTTTTTAATTTTTAGAGGAAACGTAACATCGCTACTGATAAGTCTGCGCACCGCATCAACGGTGAGATTACAGCACCCGAGGTGCGTCTGGTCGGAGTCGAGAACGAACCGCTCGGCATCGTGAAACTCGCTGATGCGTTCCGCATGTCGGAACAGCAAGATGTGGATCTGGTCGAAATCGCTCCGCAAGCGGTCCCGCCGGTCTGCCGTTTGATGGATTACGGCAAGTTCAAGTACTCGGAAGCGAAGAAGCAGCACGAGGCCAAGCTCAAGCAGAAGGTTGTCCAGGTCAAGGAAGTCAAATTCCGCCCGGGTACCGATGACGGCGATTACAACGTCAAGCTGCGCAACCTCATCCGCTTCCTCGATGACGGCGACAAGACGAAAATCACGTTACGTTTCCGTGGCCGCGAAATGGCTCACCAGGAAATCGGTATGCGGGTGCTTGAGCGCCTGCGCACGGACCTTGACGAAGTCGGTCAGGTCGAGCAGATGCCGAAAATGGAAGGTCGCCAGATGATCATGGTGATCGCGCCGAAGAAAAAGAAGTAAGCGATTGGAGCAGCGGCGCGCCGTGTGGCGCGTGCTCCGGTTGTGAAAGATTGAAGGGTGCTGTGCCGGGTGTCCGGCGCGGTATCAGCAGGTTTCGGATCGGTGCCTACGCAAGTGGGTGCTGTGTTCTGAAAAGCGGCTGCCGGCGGTATCGGCGGTCTGCATACCAAGTGGAATGGGTTTCGAAGGGCGGGTAATGGCCATCTGGCCGACCGCACACCCATATCCATCTAATAATGGAGTTGTCATGCCGAAGATGAAGACCAAGAAGAGTGCTGCAAAGCGCTTCGTGGTGCGTCCGGGCGGTACCGTCAAGCGCGGTCAAGCCTTCAAGCGCCACATTCTTACCAAGAAGACCACCAAGAACAAACGCCATTTGCGCGGTTCGACGGCAGTTCATGATGCAGATATGAACTCCGTGCGCGCAATGTTGCCGTTCGCTTAACCCTTAACCGACACTCATAGGAGCAAGATATGCCTCGAGTAAAACGTGGGGTTACCGCACGGGCCCGTCACAAGAAGATCATCAAGCTGGCCAAGGGTTACCGCGGCCGTCGCAATAACGTCTATCGCATCGCCAAGCAGGCGGTCATGCGCGCAGGCCAATACGCCTACCGCGATCGCCGCAACAAGAAGCGTGTGTTCCGTGCATTGTGGATCACGCGTATCAACGCGGCGGTGCGTCAGCACGACATGACGTACAGCGTGTTCATCAACGGCCTGAAGAAGGCTTCGATCGAACTCGACCGCAAGGTGCTGGCCGACATGGCTGTGTTCGACAAGGCTGCTTTTGCTGCGATCGTTCAGCAGGTGAAAGCCGCCGTTGCAGCCTGATTGCGCTTTGGGCAATTAAACTGCGTGGTTCGTTGCAGCGAACATCCGGTAGTCTCGGTGACGCTGCAACAAAAACGGGGCTCCTCACCGAGCCCCGTTTTTGTTGGTAGAACCAGTTTTGCTTTCGATTGAACACTGACGTTGAAATGATGGGATCAATGGATCTGGACCAGATTGTCGCCGACGCGCAAAAAGCCTTCGCAGAAGCCTCCGACGTCACCACCCTCGAGAACGAGAAAGCCCGCTTTCTCGGCAAATCGGGTGCGCTGACCGAGCTGTTGAAGGGACTTGGCAAACTCGATCCCGAAACGCGCAAGACCGAAGGCGCACGGATCAACCTCGTCAAGCAACAAGTGGAAGCCGCATTGACGGCCCGCCGTCAGGCGCTGGCCGACGCGTTGCTGAATCAGCGCCTCGCCGCTGAAGCCATCGACGTTACGCTGCCCGGCCGCGGCACCGGTGCAGGCAGCCTGCACCCGGTGATGCGCACATGGGAGCGTGTCGAACAGATTTTCCGGTCGATCGGATTCGACGTGGCCGACGGCCCCGAGATCGAAACCGACTGGTACAACTTTACCTCGCTGAACAGCCCGGAAAACCACCCGGCGCGTTCGATGCAGGACACTTTCTACGTCGACGGCAAAGATGCCGACGGCCGTCAGTTGCTGCTGCGCACCCACACCAGCCCGATGCAGGTGCGTTACGCGCGTACCAACACGCCGCCGATCAAGGTGATCGTGCCCGGCCGCACGTATCGTGTGGACAGCGATGCCACGCACTCGCCGATGTTCAACCAGGTTGAAGGCCTGTGGATCGACGAGAACATCAGCTTCGCGGACCTGAAGGGTGTCTACTCCGACTTCCTCAAGAAATTCTTCGAACGCGACGATATTCAGGTGCGCTTCCGTCCGTCGTACTTTCCGTTCACCGAACCGTCGGCTGAAATCGACATGCTGTTCGAAACGGGTAAGAACGCCGGCAAGTGGCTCGAAATTTCGGGCTCCGGCCAGGTTCACCCCACGGTGATCCGCAACATGGGCCTCGACCCCGAGCGCTACATCGGCTTTGCTTTCGGCAGCGGCCTCGAGCGGCTCACCATGTTGCGTTATGGCGTGCAAGACCTGCGTCTGTTCTTCGAAAACGACCTGCGTTTCCTGCGTCAATTCGCGTGAACCGGCGCGTACGAACGCGACTAGCATAGAGCGCGGCACCGCACGCAGTGCGTGCCGCCAGCAGCGTCCCCGGCAGAGCCCAATGAATCAATGGGCCGCTTGCCGGACGTGGACCTAACCTGATCAGAACGACCACAGAACCATGCAATTCCCGGAATCCTGGCTGAGAACCTTTGTCGATCCGCAACTGACGACCGATGAGCTGTCGCACGCGTTGACGATGGCGGGTCTCGAAGTCGAAGACCTGCGGCCGGCCGCGCCGCCGACCTCGAAGATCGTCGTCGGCCAGGTGCTGGAAGTCGTCAAGCACCCGGACGCGGATAAGCTCAACGTATGTCAGGTCGACGCCGGCACGGGCGCGACGCTGAACATCGTGTGTGGTGCGCCGAATGTCGCGCCGGGCATCAAGGTGCCGGTTGCGCTGGTTGGCGCGCAACTGCCGCCGGCCGAAGAGGGCGGCACACCCTTCGAGATCAAGCTCTCGAAGCTGCGCGGCGTGGAAAGTCAGGGCATGTTGTGCTCCGCACGCGAGCTGAAGCTCTCGGAAGATCATAGCGGCCTGATGATCCTGCCGGAAGCTACGCCGATCGGCCAGGACATCCGCGCAACGCTCAATCTCGATGACACCGTTTTCGAAATCAAGCTGACGCCGAACAAGGCGGATTGCCTGTCGGTGTTCGGCGTGGCGCGCGAGACCTCGGCCATCACCGGTGCACCGCTGCGTCCGCTTGAGATCAAGCCGGTCGAAGTGAAGCTCAACGAAACATTGCCCGTCAAAATCTCGGCGCCCGATCTGTGCGGCCGTTTTTCGGGCCGAGTGATTCGCGGCGTGAATGCGCGCGCGAAGTCGCCGCAATGGATGGTGCAGCGTCTCGAGCGTTCGGGTCAGCGCAGCATTTCCGCGCTCGTGGACATCTCGAACTATGTGATGCTCGAACTCGGCCGCCCGTCGCACGTGTTCGATCTGGACAAGATCCACGGCGGCATGGACGTGCGTTGGGGCCGCAAGGGCGAAACGCTCAAGCTGTTGAACGGCAACACCGTCGAACTCGATGAAACTGTCGGCGTGATCGCCGATGAACAGCACATCGAAAGCCTCGCCGGCATCATGGGCGGCGACAGCACGGCCGTCACGCTCGATACTACCAACATCTATCTCGAAGCCGCCTTCTGGTGGCCGGACAGCATTCGCGGCCGCTCGCGCAAGTACAACTTCTCGACCGATGCGGGTCATCGTTTCGAACGTGGCGTCGACTATGCGACCACCGTCGAGCACATCGAACGCATCACGCAACTGATCCTCGATATCTGCGGCGGCGAAGCCGGTCCGGTCGACGATCAGATCGTCAATGTGCCGAAGCGCGAGCCGGTGAAGATGCGTGTCTCGCGTGCGAACCGCATCATCGGTATCAAGATCGATGCGGACGAAATCGCGCAGATCTTCACGCGCCTCGGGCTCAGCTTCGAACGTGACGGCGATACGTTCTCGGTGATGCCGCCGTCGTACCGTTTCGATATCGAAATCGAAGAAGACCTGATCGAAGAAGTCGCGCGTATCTACGGCTTCGAGAAGATCCCCGCACGCCCGCCGGTCGCGACCAGCGAAATGCTGCCGACCAACGAAACGCAGCGCTCGATCCACGTGATCCGCCATGCGCTCGCCGCGCGCGATTACGCGGAAACGGTCAACTTCAGTTTCGTCGATGCCGAGTGGGAGCAGGACTTTGCCGGCAACGACACGCCGGTACGTCTGTTGAATCCGATTGCGAGCCAGTTGTCGGTCATGCGCACTACGCTGTTCGGTAGCCTGATCAATGTGTTGCGCACCAACCTGAACCGTCGCGCGGCCGATCGCGTACGCGTGTTCGAAGCCGGCCGTGTGTTCCTGCACGATCCGTCGATCAAGGCAGGCGAGTTGGCGGTCGAAGGTTTCGCGCAACCGAAGATGATCGGCGGCCTCGCCTACGGTCCCGCGCTCGAAGAGCAATGGGGCGCGCAAACGCGCGCGGTCGACTACTTCGACGTGAAGGGCGATCTGGAAGCCGTGCTCGCGCCGGCTGTGGCAAGCTTCGTGAAAGCAGAGCATCCGGCATTGCATCCGGGCCGCAGCGCGCGTATAGAACTGAATGGCCGCGCAGTAGGCTGGATTGGCGAATTGCATCCGCGCTGGATGCAAAAATATGATTTACCGCATGCGCCGATTCTGTTTGAAGTCGAAGCGGAAGCATTAATGCAGCGCGTATTGCCGACTCCGGCAGACGTGTCTAAATTCCCGCCGGTGCGTCGCGATATTGCGGTAGTCGTCGATCAGAAAATCGAGGTTCAGGCGTTGCTGGATGAGCTTCAGAAGGCTCAGTCCGAAGCGGCCTGCAAGACTGTTCAGAAGGTTGCGCTTTTCGACGAATTCCGTCCAAAATCAAACACTTCCGGTGGTCTGGCTGCTCACGAGAAAAGCCTTGCGTTCCGTGTGACCTTGCAAGATACTGGCGGGACCCTTCAGGATGAAACGGTCGATCTGGCCATTCAAACTCTGGTGGAACGTCTGGCTCGAGTATATGGCGCACGGTTGCGTGGATAACCCGCATTTAACGTTTGCACGGCATTTTTTCGCAACCTCCGTTTCTGCTTGGCGCGCCATTTGATAGATATGAATGAAATGAACTCGAGTGATTTCGAAGCCCTTCTTACGGCGCAACGCAGCGCCATGATTCGCGATATTCCGACATCACCCGCGGCCGTTTCCACCGAAACGCCGACGCTTACCAAGGCTGAACTTGCCGAGTTGCTGTTCGACAATGTCGGACTCAACAAGCGGGAAGCGAAAGACATGGTTGAAGCGTTCTTCGAGGTGATCCGCGACGCGCTGGAGAGTGGCGATAGCGTGAAGCTGTCGGGGTTCGGTAACTTTCAGTTGCGCGACAAACCCCAGCGTCCCGGCAGAAACCCGAAGACCGGCGAGGCGATTCCGATCGCCGCGCGCCGTGTTGTGACGTTCCATGCAAGTCAAAAGCTGAAAGCGCTGGTCGAGAACGGCGCCGAAGCGAGCTTCACGCGCTGATCGATTGGCGCGTCCCTGCGCAACCCACCACGACGGCTAACTGACGATGACAGCGACGATCGAAAAAGTCGTCTTGCCTCCGATTCCGGCGAAGCGCTACTTCACGATTGGTGAGGTCAGCGAACTATGCGGCGTGAAACCGCATGTGCTGCGCTACTGGGAGCAGGAGTTCACGCAGTTGAGGCCGGTCAAACGGCGCGGCAATCGCCGTTACTACCAGCATCATGAGGTGCTGTTGATCCGGCGGATTCGTGAGTTGCTATACGAGCAGGGTTTCACGATCAACGGTGCGCGCAATCGGCTTGATTCGCATGGCGGTGGCGCGCACGGTGCGCCGGCTGACGTAGCGGAGGAAGGCGAGGGCGTAGCCGCGCCGGTTGCGGCAACGGCTACGGTCGATGTGGAGCGGCTGCGCAAGGAGTTGCTGCACGTGATCGATTTGTTGGGGCACTAGTTCGCTTTGTTGGCGTGGGGCAGTTTTAATCGCTTGAAGTGTCTGTTATAATTTTTATCTGTTCGGGGCGTAGCGCAGCCTGGTAGCGCACACGCCTGGGGGGCGTGTGGTCGGAGGTTCAAATCCTCTCGCCCCGACCAAAGAAATCAAGGCCTTACAAGCAATGCTTGTAAGGCCTTTTTCGTTTTGCTGGTTTCGTTTTCCAGGTTTTGTTCTACCCTGTCCCGTTTCCTGCACGACCCGCTGTCAGCCCCATCCACGGAGACCGAGGATCCGATGCGAGCAATTCTGTTGATCGACGATCACGCAATGTTTCGCGAAGGGCTCGTTCTCGCGCTCACGCAAGCTGCGCCCGATTTCATCGTACATGCGGTTTCCAACGGCGGCGAGGCCATTGCCGCGCTCGACACGCACACTGAGATCGGCGTCGTGATGATGGACTACTACTTGCCGGACGTGGGTGGCAGTGCCTTGCTGCGGCGTCTTCGGCAAGCGCGCCCAGGTATTCACATACTCGTGCTGTCCGCGTCGGAAGACCCCGACGACGTGCACGCCGCGTTGTCCGCCGGCGCCCAAGGCTTCATTCACAAATCTGCTTCGAGCAAGGCATTGCTGGAAGCGCTCCACGGCGTGATCGCAGGCAAGCAGATCGTGCCGGACACCTACGCGGCCATCGATACAAACGGGCGCCGCCCCGCTCAATCTGACGACGCGGCCTTGCTAGGCGCATTGACGCCGCGGCAGATCGAAGTGTTGCGGCTCGTCTGCGACGGCCTGCGCAACGGCGAAATCTCAGCGCGGCTCGGTACTAGCGAGAAAACCGTCAAAGCTCACATGACGGCGATCCTGGCCGGGCTCGGCGTAATCAATCGCACGCAAGCGGTACTTATCGCGCGCCGCGCCGGGCTATTCGGCAGGCCGAACTGACGCGCTAGACGGTGTTGCCATCCCGTTCGCGTGTAGCGGGCGCGAGCAATTGCGCGATCATCTGGCGCAGATGGACCGAGTCGACCGGCTTGTGCAACAGCGGCCACGCGCGCGCGGACGCTTCGATCAGCCGGGAGGGGTCGGTGTCGCCGCTAATCAGCATCGCTGGGATCGTGTCGTCGGCGTATTCCTCGTGCAGACGATCGATGACCTCGATGCCGGTCTCATGATCGCGCAGCCGGAAGTCGCATAGGATCAGCGCCGGCTTCTCGGCAGCGTCGGCCGTCGCCTGCAAGATCTCCTCGCCGCTGCTGCCGACCATCACCCGATAGCCCCACGTTTCCAACAGCAGTCGCAGGCCATGCAGATTATCCGCGTCGTCTTCGACAATGAAGATCAGGTGTCCTTGCGAATGCTGCTTGTCGGCATCGTCATTCGTGCCGCGATCCGTATCGACGGGCGACGACAGCGGTGCGGCGGAGCCCGTCTCAAACCCCGTCTCGCCGACCGGCAACGTGATCGCGAACACACTGCCGCGTCCGGGCCGGGAGCGCAATTCGAGCGGAAGGCCGAGCAGGTCGGCGGTGCGACGCACGATGGCAAGGCCGAGACCTAATCCCTTGGTGCGGTCCCGTTCCGGGTTGCTCAGTTGGCGGAACTCGAGAAAGATGCTCTCGTGTTCTTCAGGCGCAATGCCGACGCCGGTGTCCCACACTTCCACGCGTAATTTCGTATCGCGGTGACGGCACGCGATCAACACGCCGCCTTGCCGTGTGTGCCGGATCGCGTTGTCGACCAGATTACGCAGGATGCGGTCGAGCAACACAGGATCGGAATAGACCACAGGCGCACCGGCGCAACGCAGCCGCAGGATAAGCCGCCGTGCCGCCGCCTGTGGCGCGTACTCGCGTTGAATCTGATCGAGCAGCGAGTCGAGCGGGAAATGGCGGCGCCGTGGTTTGATCACACCGGCATCGAGCCGCGAGATGTTCAACAAGCCGTCGAACAGACTGCCCATCGCCGCGGTCGCCCGGCCGATGTGATCGACCAGTTGACGGCTCTTGGCGTTCAACTGCTGCTCGCGTAGGACTCCGACATACAGGCTCAGCGCGTGCACCGGCTGACGCAGGTCATGACTTGCCGATGCGAGAAATTGCGACTTGGCCAGATTGCTGCGCTCAGCGGCTTCTTTCTCGATTGCCAGACGTTGCAGGAGGTCGGTGTTCTCGAAGCGGATGCGCAGCGAATCGAGCTGAGTCCGGTACATGCGATGCGCAAAGGCGAACGTGACCGCCAGGTACAGCCCACCCGCCAGGCCGAGCGCGTGGGCGATCGTGCCCGGCAACAACGAAAGCGCGACGAAAGACGGCACGAAATAAGGCACTTCGAACGCATAGAGCAGTGGCAGATGAATGCAATACGCGTAAATGGCGCCGGTGCCGAGCGTGAGCAGGCCGATGATCAGGAACATCTGATGTTCGAAAGGCGCATGGAACAGCCAGTACGCATAAGGCAGACCCCAGAGCGCGCCAGCGAGCGCCGTGCACGATCGTATCGAAAGCTCCCAGCGCCGCAGTGACGCCATCTGCCGGCTCGCGTGCTCGTAGCGCGCTACAAGCACCGCACGCGTGAGCGTGACCACCGCATTCGCGGCGAGCCAGCTCAGCAGTTCGTACAGCGGAAAATTACCGTGTAATACAACGACGACCAGGCCGACCGTCAGCAACGAGCCTGCGAGCGCAACGGGAAAGTTGCGGCGCAGCGCCGCCATCTGCGCCGCAAAGATCTGATCTGCATAAGGGGAAAAGGTCCCGGCTATCGGCGCCGCTCGAGGATTCATTGTTCTAGTGCCTTTGGCGTTAAGTCACAACCGGTTCGCACCGGGAGTCTCCCACAGATTTTTATCGTTGGCATGGGACTTTAGTCCGATGCGCGATGTTTGCAATCTTCGTAAGATTCGCGGGCCGGATATCGAACGGGTTCTGAAGCAGCGTGGGGATACTCATTTCCAGGTATGTTCTATCGCCGCGCTTTGCACTAACGTCACGGCAGAGCGCATCGTTCGACGACCGATGAAAAAACGACCGTACGGGTGACCTAAGGTGGCAATAAGCATATTGCGCGTCCATGTGCTGCTTGCAGCAAAGCAACGCCCCCGCATTTCCCCCACGGCTGCGGGCACATGATTTTCAGGTAACGCTGGACTTCCCGCGTCTTCCGGCACGGCGAAAGGGGATCTTGTACCGTGGACCTGGAGTTCGTTGAGACCGCCTGGGCGGCGAAAGAGCGGCTGCGGCTATCGTTGATGGCGAGCCCCGATGGACAACTGATCGAACGGCAACTCGTGCAACCCGATGGCATGTGCATCACCATTTCGACGCGGATCCGCGGCGCGGATGACCTGACGGCGGCAGTTGCAAGCGATCCTCATCGCGACGCGCTGAGAGTCGCTTATCAGCGCGCTTTCGAGCGCCACGACCGGTTGCTGCGCGAGCGCACCGAAACGACGGGCAGGACCTTGCAAGTGGGGGCGAGCAACCTCGATTCGATTCGTGCGACGCGCAGCGAACCCAGGCTCGCGCATCTCGTCTCGACCGTGCTCGCCCAGCGCGGACAAGCGCCGGTGAAATACATCTTCGCGTCGTATCAGCTCTCCAATCGGGAGCAGGGCATCAGTTGGTGTCACTTCATGTCGGAAGGCTGCTTTTCCTTGCTGCAAAAGTTCGTGCAGCGGCGGTGGTACATGAACGACCTGTTTCTGGAGTACGCACGTTCGAACAGCGCGCCGTGCCCGAGCGATCAGATTGAGATCCGCAGCGCCGGGCAGCGTCAGGCGTTCGACGCGTTTGCCGAGGCAGGTTTTGCCACCGGCGTGATTTCGCCTGCTCGCACAGCGGGCGAGTCTTTCGTCGCGTACCTGCTAGTTGCGGGTACGAGCGACGCCAGAAACCAGGATCTGATGCTGAGGCGCCGTCACACGCTGCGGGTACTGGCGGCCGAACTGGTGGAGTGGCGCGCCGAGGCGCGTGCGCGTGCCGCTACCGACGAATACAAGCTCTCCGCGCGCGATATCGAAGTCCTGCAGATGCTTAATCGCGGTATGGCGGCCGCACCCATCGCGCAGGTACTGAAGCTTTCTGCAAACCAGGTACACCGAAGGATATATCCGGAGATCGTCGAGAAGCTGCGGGTTCGTCATATCAGCGAAGCGGCAAAAGCGGCACGCGATCTGGGGGTGCTGAGCGGCGGCATACGCGCCGAGGTGAACCGGTAAGCGGAACTGGCAAAGCGAAGCGGATTTATTGTGCGAGCGCCGCTGCCGCCTTTCTGGGCGCGGCCGAGCGGGTCGCGGCGATGGCGGCTATAGGTCGGCGTGACATACAAATCAAGCACCGACTTTGTATTAGTACGATGAATATTATTTGTTAAAAGTCCTTGCCGCGACCGGGCGTGAGGGCCGGGCAGCAGCGAGAGGCGCTAGAAAAAACGTACTGACCGTGGGGCAAAAAAAGGACCTTCCCAGTTGGGATTCGATCCTCCGCGAATACTGAACAGCAAAGACCACTGACCCGGGTCAATGACTCCGGGTGAGTTCATTAACAATTAACTGGAGCAGGCATCCAGTCCGGCGATGCACCTGAGAGGCGTCGCACGGCGGGGGCGGACACGACATGCTCGTGATCGAATCAAATCCGGCAGGACAGGCGGCGGTGTTGCCGCTGCTTCAGCGTTATCGCGCGGACGGCGACGAACTTGCTGTGCCGCATGCAAATCGCATCGCGTTGCTTGGACCGATGCGTATCGAGCGTGGCGATACCGTACTCCCGTTGAAGTATCACAAGTCGCGTGCGCTGCTCGCGTGGCTCGTGTCGCAACCGGGGGCTGCGCATTCGCGCGACTGGCTGGCCGAATTGCTTTGGCCTGGCGAAGAGCCTGGGAGTGGGCGGCGCAAGCTAAAACGCATTCTGTTCGACGTGAAAGCGGCACTTGGCGAAGAGTGCTTCGAGATCCATCGTGATCTGCTTTGCTTGCGGCCGGACGCGCTGCCGTGGGTCGACGTCCATGCCTTGTCGGTGGCGATTGGCGAGTTGCCGCCGGACGACCGGATGGTTGAGACCGCCGCGGGCGCAGCGCCGGCCCAGCTCGAAGCGTTGTCGGAAACCGCGGCGCTCTACCGGGGGGAATTTCTCGCCGATATCCAGATCGATGACGCCGGTGAATTCGAGCGCTGGATGGACGCGCGTCGCGTCGCTTACCGCTGTGCGATCTCGCGCCTGCGGCGGTTCCTGACTGAAGGATTTGCGCAGCAGGGCGAGTTCACCCGCGCGGCCGCGCATGCCCGCCGCCTGACGGTTGAGGAACCTTGGGATGAATCGGCGTGGCAGTTGCTGATCGGTTTGCTAATGCGCGCCGGCCGTCGAACCGAGGCGCAAGCCGAACTCGAACACTGCCGGGCCGCACTCGATGCCCCCCCGCACCGCGATACGCTCGCGCTCGTCGCGACGCCGACACGCCTGGTTGCGCCGATGTTTGCCGAGGCGGCGGAGCGCCGCCAGATCACGGTTGCGTATTGTCAGTTGACCGTGCCGCGCTGCGACGATCCGGATAGCTGGGCCGCCGCACTGGTGGCGCCGCGCAAACGCTGCGAAGCGATCCTGCAGGCAGCGGGCGGCTATATCGTGCACGCACCAGGCGGAGGCATGTTCGCGTACTTCGGTTTTCCGGTCACGCATGAAGGGGCGGTCCGCCAGGCCGTGACAGCCGCGCTCGAATGCCGCGATTCGATCAAGGCGGACGCGGCGGCGGGTACGCCCGAGCGCGGCAGCGTCGACATCGTGTTCGGCATCCACACCGGGCTTACGCTCAGCGCCGCCCATGAGAATCAACCGGATCTCGGTTGCCGGCTCACGCGCATTGTCGGCCTGCTCGCCAACAGCGCGCGCGCCGGCGAAGTCCTCATGAGCGATGCGACGGCCGAGCTGTTGCCGGAATGCGATTTCCGCGCCGTGCGCCAGGTGTTCGTCAGCGATGCCTCCACCGGCGAAAGAGTGGAGGCGCTGCTGGCGATGCCGCTCGATGCCGCGTTGCCGACGCGGGAGCGCGGCAGGCTGATCGGACGCGACGCGCAATTGACGCAGCTAAACCACGCATTGCGCCAGTGCGCTCAGCTATCGATGCGCGCGTTGCTGATGACGGGCGACGCGGGGACCGGCAAATCGTCGCTGGTCAGGCAATTTGTGAAGAGCCGCGGTGTGCCGGCGATCGAGCTGCGCTGCCGCCCCGAATTGGCGACGACACTTTTTCATCCATTCCGACGCTGGCTGCGCGACGCCACGATACCGCACACCCCGCGTGCTCAAGCGGCGCTCGAATCCTTGAGCAATGTGTTCAGAGACCGCTCGAACCAACTCGACTGCGCTTCACGCGAGTCCGAAGCGGTTGTGAATCACCTGCTCGCGCTGCTCGAAGAAGCCGTGCCGGATGGCGGCCTCATCTGTCTCGATGATCTGCAATGGGCCGACCCCGGCACGTTGCAACTCGTGGCACGCCTGGTTGAAACGCCACTGCACCGGCGTTTGCCGATCCTCGTGGGCCGCGACGATTTTGCCGCGCCATGGCTGTCGACGACCGCGATTGCCCGTATCCAGCTCAAACCGCTGTCACCCGAAGCGAGTCTGGAGCTAATCGCGACACTCACTCAGGGTGCCGCACTCGAACCCGACACGGAGGTGCAAATCGCGCGGCGCGCTGACGGGGTGCCGCTCTACCTGATGGCGCTCGCGCGCGCGGCGACCGATGCCGAGCGCATGCCGGCCAATGCCGTGCCGCCGTCCCTGCACGAATTGCTGATGGGGCGCATCGATTCCGTCGGCGCAGCCAAACCGCTGGCGCAGCTCGCCGCCGCAAGCGGCAGGGATTTCACCGCCGCGCTGCTGGCTGACGCAGCGGGGCGCAGTGTTGCCGAGATCGAGCCGCTGCTTACCACGCTGCTGCAAGCGCGGCTCATCGTGGCGACGGGCGCTGGCTGCTATGCGTTCCGCCATCCGATGCTGCGTGAAGCGGCCTATCAATCGCTCTCGCGCGAGCGGCGGCAATGGGCCCATCAGCGCGTTGCCGGTGCGCGGCTCGCACTCGAAGGCGTGCCGAAATCGAACCCATAGCCGTGAATTACGAGCCAACGAGCTTCGCAAGGAAGCTCGGTTTGTCCGCGCTGCCGCGCTCGTCCGCATAGGCATCAAACGCGCTGAAGCGCTTCCATCAAGGACGGAAACGTTTCGGAAACGCGGCCTTCCCATCATGGCGGCAACTCGCTGAACTTTGCAGGCAGTCGTTCAAGGTTCGGCGAATGGCAAGTCAGGGGGCGTGGCGCATCGCACGCGAAAGAAACATAAAACGACCGTCCGGGTTTTCATCCAATGCCATTTTTCCCGTGCAGGACGCCGACGCGCTTTGACGTGTTGCATCGCACAGCCTTGCTGACGGCAGGCCTGTGTGCCGCATGGCCAGCATTCCCGCAGACGCCGCCGACACCACCGACTTCGGGGCAATTGATCGAGGCGATCAAGCCGCCTCCGCAGGTGCCGCCGGCCGACCCGAACGTGGTCGTCAAGCCGCCGGAGACGCCGCCGACGCCGAAGGTCGAAGCCCCCGATCTGCGGTTTACGCCGCAAGGTTTTCGCTTTACCGGCAACACCGTTATCTCGAGCGAGGAACTGACCGCCTTGCTCGCGCCGTATGCGTTTCACGAGGTGGACCTGGACGGTCTGAACGAGATCGTCGACAAGGTGAAGGCGTTCTATCGGCAGCGCGGTTACTTCCTTGCCGTCTCGTTCCTGCCGAAGCAGAACATTTCGGATGGTGTCGTGACGATCGGCATTCTCGAAGGGCGCCTGGGCAAGATCACGATCAAGCATCCGTACCCGCCCGAAGCACGCGTGAGCGAAGATCAGGTGTTGGGCATGCTGCACGCGCGTCTGAAGGAAGGCGACATCATTACGGAGAAATCCGTCGAAACGCCGCTGCTGCTGATTCGCGATCTGCCCGGCGCGGTGATTCGTTCGACTCTCAATCGCGGCGCGCAGGTCGGCACCGCCGATCTCGAAGTCGAGGTGCTGGCCGAAAAACCCAAGCGGGTCACCGGCGAAGTCGACGTGGACAACTACGGCAATCGCTATGCGGGCGCTTATCGCTTAGGGGTCAAGACCAGTCTCGTGAGTCCGCTCGGGATTGGTGACCTGCTGACGGTGCAGGGTTTCATCACCAACCAGAATCTGAGCGATTTCGGCGACGTGAGCTACCTCGTGCCGGTGGGGCACCTCGGGACGCGCGTGGGCGTCGACTACGGCCGGCTCAACTATTCGCTCGGCAAGGAGTTCGCGGACCTGAATGCGCATGGCACGGCGGACGTCGTCAATCTATTCGTACTCCATCCTATCGAGCGCAGCAAGAACGTGAATCTGTTCGCGCAGGTGGGGCTGACCTATGAGCAGTTGAACGACAAGCAGAGCGGCGCACCTGCGCAGCAGAAGAACATCATTGGGCTGAAGGCCCAGGTGAACGGCGATTCGCGCGGCACGGGCTATGTCAACGTCTACACCGCCGGTGTGATGTTCGGCACGCTCGGCTTTGGCAGCGACGCCGAGAAAAGCGATGACGCCAGCGTGAATGGCTATCACACGAATGGTTTCTTCACGAAGTTCTATGGGGACTATCAGCGTCTTCAGCAACTCGCGCCGAACCTTGCCTTGTTCTTCTCAGCCTCCGGCCAGGCCGCCTCGAAGAATCTGACTGCGGCGGAAAAGTTCTCGCTTGGCGGCGCGAACCGCGTGCGTGGCTACCCCGAAGGCGAGGCGATTGGTGACGACGGCTTCGCCAGCACGCTCGAATTGCGCTACACGGTGCCGGGGTTGCATATCGGCGCGGGGGGCTTTGTGCTGACGAGCTTCTTCGATTTCGGCTACATCCTGTCCAACGCCAAACCGGGCGACGCGCCGGCGCCCGATCCAGGCCTGTCCAATAGCGTGCGCCTGCTGAGCTACGGCGTCGGCATGAATTTCGGCGCGCCGAACAAGTACCTGTTCCGCACCAGCATCGCATGGCATGGCGGCAGAAAGCCGACCTCCGATACACACGACAACACACCGCGCGTCTGGGTGCAATGGGTGCAGTTCTTTTGATGCGGACCTGATGAGGTTCGTGCGCTGGGGAGACGGGATGCCGCGGAAACACGGATCGATGAGTTACGCCGATCGCTCCGATCGTTACTTTAACGAGAGCCACTGCGGCACGCGCGCCTTTTCGTGGGTGCCGTGCGTGCTCGCGCTCGTATGCGGACCCGCGTTGCTGCTGACGAGTGCGGCCGTTCTTGCGCAGACCCTGCCGGGCGGCGCCAAGGTGGTATCGGGCAACGTCACGGTGACGCAGCCCAATGGCCAGCAACTGGTGATCAACCAGGGGAGCAGCAGCGCGATCATCAATTGGCAGAGCTTTTCGATCGGTCACGGTAACAGCGTCACGTTCGTTCAGCCGAATGCGAGTTCCGTCGCGCTCAATCGGGTGGTGGGCGGCTCGCCGTCGTCGATCTTCGGCAGCCTCACGGCGACCGGCAAGGTTTTTCTGGTCAACCCGGCGGGCGTGCTGTTCGCGCCCGGGGCGTCGGTGAACACCGGTAGTTTCGTCGCGTCGACGCTGGGCATCTCCGATAGCGATTTTCTCGCGGGGCGCTATACGTTTCAGAACGGCGGTTCGGCGGGCGGCATCGTCAATCAGGGATCGGTGAACGCGCGCGACGGTGCGGTGGTTTTCATCGCGCCGCAGATCGTCAACGCCGGCAACGTGAGCGCGACGGGTGGCGTCGCACTGGCGGCGGGCGATCGGGTCAGCATGACGCTGGATGCCGAGAGTCCCTTGTCGGTGAATGTCGACGCCAGTGCGCTGAAGGCCAGCATTACCCACAGCGGCACCATTTTTTCCGGCGGCCCGGTGCTGCTGAGCGCGCAGGCGCGTGACAGTGCGCTCGATACGGTCATCAACAGCAGCGGTGTGATTCGCGCGCGGTCGATCAGTTCGAACGGCGAAGACATTCAACTGAACGGCGGCGCTCAAGGCCTTGTTTCGATCAGCGGCACGCTCGACGCGAGCGGTGCGGGGGCGAGCGGTCACGGCGGCAACATTACGGTGAGCGGTGATCAACTTGCGCTCGCCGGTACGGCGAAGCTCGACGCGTCTGGCCCTGTCGGCGGCGGCACGATCCTGGTGGGCGGCGCCGAGCATGGCGCGGGACCGTTGCAGAATGCGTCGACCACGGCGATCGTGAAGGGGGCCGTGCTGGATGCGAGCGCAACCGACCAGGGTAATGGTGGGCAGGTCGTCGTCTGGTCCAATGACCGCACGCAATTTTCCGGAGCGATCGTCTCGCGCGGCGGGGCCAACGGCGGCAATGGCGGCAACGCGGAAGTGTCGAGCAAAGGCGTGCTGGCCGTGGACGGCACAGCCGATCTGAGTGCGCCGAATGGTCAGCGCGGTACCTTGCTGCTCGATCCAACGGACCTGTGCATTGTGACTGCGGATCCCGTCACATGCGGCACGGGTGATTCGTATGTGTTGACGTCGACGCTGGTGGGGCTTTCGTTGACGGCCAACCTGGCGCTCGCCGCTACGAATTCCATCATCTTCATGGCGGACCTGGCGCTGAACACGGGGCCGGCGCCGACTTTTGTGGCATCAATTTCGCTCACGTCCGGTGGGGCGATCAATATGGGCGGCCATTCGCTGTCGACCAACGGCGGCGACATCTCGATGCTAGCCGGTACCGACGCCAGCACGCAGGGCACCAGTGGCATATCGCTCGGCAATCTGAGTTCCGGGTCGGGAGCGATCACGCTCGGCTCGAACAATCCGGGCGACCTGATTACCCAGTCCGCTGGCAGTTCGATTTCGGGCACCGGTAAATTGACGTTGACCGCTGGCACGCTTCAGTTGAGTCAGGCCAATACTTATAGCGGTGGCACGATTGTCCAAGGCGGCACGTTGCAAGGCAACAACACCAGTCTGCAAGGAAACATCAGTCTCTTGACTGGCACGGGACTGGTGTTCGACCAGGCATCGAATGGGACTTTCACCGGCTCGATCAGCGGCGCGGGCGCGGTGACGAAACAGAGTGCTGGCACGCTGATATTCAGCGGCCCACAAAGTTATACCGGCGGTACGAGTGTCACGGGCGGCACGTTGCAGGGCGACAGCACTAGTCTGCAAGGAAGCATCAATGTCGCGAGTGGCACGGGGCTTGTATTCGATCAGGCGTCGAATGGCACTTTCAGCGGCACGATCAGCGGCGCGGGGGCGGTCACAAAGCAGAACACCGGCACGCTGATACTCAACGGCGCACAGAGTTACAGCGGCGGCACGAGCGTCACAGGTGGCACGCTGCAGGGCAATACCACCAGCCTGCAGGGAAACATCAGTCTCTTGACTGGCACGGGACTGGTGTTCGATCAGGCGTCGAATGGCGCTTTCAGCGGCGCGATCGGCGGTGCTGGAGCTGTGACGAAACAGAACGCCGGCACGCTGACATTTGGTGCACCACAGAGCTACAGCGGTGGCACAAGCGTCACGGGCGGCACGTTGCAGGGCGACACCACTAGTTTGCAAGGAAGCATCAATGTCGCGAGTGGCACGGGGCTTGTGTTCGATCAGGCGTCGAATGGAACTTTCGGTGGTTCGATCAGCGGCGCGGGGGCTGTGACGAAACAGAGTGCTGGCACGCTGATATTCAGCGGCCCGCAGAGTTATAGCGGCGGTACGAGTGTCACGGGTGGCACGTTGCAGGGTGACACCACCAGCCTGCAAGGAAGCATCAATGTCGCGAGTGGCACAGGGCTTGTGTTCGATCAGGCATCGAATGGCGCTTACAGCGGCACGATCAGTGGCGCCGGTGCGGTCACCAAGCAAAACACCGGCACGCTGATATTCAGCGGCCCGCAGAGTTATAGCGGCGGCACAAGCGTCACGGGTGGCACGTTGCAGGGCGACAGCACTAGTCTGCAGGGAAGTATCAATGTCGCGAGCGGCACGGGGCTTGTGTTCGATCAGGCATCGAATGGAACTTTCAGTGGCGCGATCAGCGGCGCGGGGGCGGTGACGAAACAGAGTGCTGGCACGCTGATATTCAGCGGCACTCAGAGTTATAGCGGTGGCACAAACGTCACGGGCGGCACATTGCAGGGTGACACCACCAGCCTGCAAGGAAGCATCAATGTTGCCAGCGGCACGGGGCTTGTATTCGATCAGGCATCGAACGGCACTTTCAGCGGCACGATCAGCGGCGCTGGTGCGGTGACGAAAGAGAGCGCTGGCACGTTGACCTTCAATGGCGCACAGAGCTACAGCGGTGGCACAAACGTCACGGGCGGCACGTTGCAGGGTGACACCACCAGCCTGCAAGGAAGCATTAATGCCGCCAGTGGCACAGGGCTTGTATTCGACCAGGTATCGAATGGAACGTTCGGCGGCACGATCAGCGGCGCGGGAACGGTCACCAAGCAGAACACCGGCACGCTGACACTCAATGGCATACAGAATTACAGCGGTGGCACGAACGTCACGGGTGGCACGTTGCAGGGCGACACTTCCAGCCTGCAAGGAAGCATCAATGTTGCCAGTGGCACGGGGCTTGTATTCGATCAGGCATCGAACGGCACTTTCAGCGGCACGATCAGCGGCGCTGGTGCGGTGACGAAAGAGAGCGCTGGCACGTTGACCTTCAATGGCGCACAGAGCTACAGCGGTGGCACAAACGTCACGGGCGGCACATTGGAGGGTGACACCACCAGCCTGCAAGGAAGCATTAATGTCGCCAGTGGCACAGGGCTTGTATTCGACCAGGTATCGAATGGAACGTTCGGCGGCACGATCAGCGGCGCGGGAACGGTCACCAAGCAGAACACCGGCACGCTGATACTCAACGGCCCCCAGAGCTACAGCGGCGGCACAAACGTCACGGGTGGCACATTGCAGGGCGACAGCACCAGCCTGCAGGGCAACATTAATGTCGCCACCGCAACGGGGCTTGTATTCGATCAGGCATCGAATGGCGCTTACAGCGGCACGATCAGCGGCGCGGGTGCTGTCACGAAACAGAACACCGGCACGCTGATACTCAACGGCTCCCAGACTTACAGCGGTGGCACAAGCGTCACGGGCGGCACGTTGCAGGGTGACACCACCAGCCTGCAGGGCAACATTAATGTCGCCACCGCAACGGGGCTTGTATTCGATCAGGCATCGAATGGAACTTTCGGCGGCGCGATCAGCGGTGCGGGGGCGGTCGCAAAGCAGAACACTGGCACGCTGATATTCAGCGGTCCGCAGAGTTATAGCGGCGGCACGAGCATCACCGGTGGCACGTTGCAGGGCAACACCACCAGCCTGCAGGGAACCATCAATGTCGCGAGTGGCACGGGGCTTGTATTCGATCAGGCATCGAATGGCACTTTCAGCGGCACGATCGGCGGCGCGGGAGCAGTCACGAAAGAGAACGCCGGCACGCTGTCCTTCGACACAGCGCAAAGTTACGGCGGCGGCACAAACGTCACCGGCGGCACCCTGGCCCTGACAGGCAGCGGCACGGCCGGCGTACAGTCAGGTTCGATCACGGTGAATAGCGGCGCTGCGCTCGACGTGCAGAACACGCTTGCCAATGCAGTGACGTTAGCCGGAGGGACGCTGGAGACGAGCACCGGCAGCGGCGTGGTGAACGGCCAGGTGACGCTGAAGGGCAGCAACACGTTTTCGACTGGCAATAACGCGAGGCTGACGGTTAGCGGCACAGTGATCGACGGTACGCCAGCGGGAGCGCTGGTGGTGAACGGCACGGGCACGGTAGTGCTGACCGGCATTAACACGTTCAGCGGCGGCACGACGATCAACGGCGGCACGTTGGCCTTGACGGGCAGCGGCACGGCCGGCGCTCCGGCAGGCGCGATCACGGTGAGCAGCGGTGCAGCGCTGGACGTGCAGAACACGTTGTCCAACGCGGTGACGCTGAACGGCGGAACACTGGAAACGACGACGGGCACCGGCACCGTCAGCGGACCAGTCGCGCTGAGCAACAGCGGCACGTTTGCAACCGGTTCCGGCGCGACGCTAACGGTAAGTGGAATAGTGAGCGGCGGCGCGTCGCCGAATGCGCTCACCGTGAGTGGGCCGGGCACGGTGGTGCTGACCGGCATCAACACATACGGCGGCGGCACGCTGTTAAGCGGCGGCACGTTGCAAGGCAACACGCAAAGCCTGCAGGGCAGCATCACGAACAACGCCGCGCTGGTGTTCGATCAGGCATCGAACGGCACCTTCAACGGTTCGATCAGCGGTACCGGTACGGTCACGAAACAGAACACCGGCACGCTAACCTTCAATGGCGCGCAGAGCTATGGCGGCGGCACGACGGTGAAAGGCGGCGCGCTGCAGGGCAATACCGCCAGTCTGCAAGGCAATATCGCACTCGCCGGTGGGACGGGGCTGGTGTTCGACCAGGCATCGAACGGCACGTTCAGCGGCACGATCAGCGGCGCCGGCGCGGTCACGAAACAGAACGGCGGCACGCTGACGATCGGCACGAGCCAGACCTACACCGGCGGGACGAGCGTGACGAACGGCACGTTGGCTCTAACCGGAAACGGCACAGCCGGCGCGTCGGCAGGCGCGATCACGGTGGGCAGCGGCGCGGCACTGGACGTGCAGAATTCGGTGGCGAACGCCGTGACGTTGAACGGCGGCACGCTGGAGACGAGCACCGGTAACGGCATCGTGAACGGCGCGGTGACGCTGGACGGCAGCAGCACGTTTTCGACCGGCAGCAACGCCGCGCTCACGATCAATGGGGCGCTCGGCAACGGCGCATCGGCGGGCGCATTGGTTGCGGGTGGGGCGGGCCTCGTGACGCTGAACGGCGTCAGCAGTTTCACCGGCGGGACGAGCGTGACAGGCGGCACGCTGCAAGGCAATACGGCCAGTCTGCAAGGCAATCTTGCGCTCGCCGGCGGCACACGTCTCGTCTTCGACCAGGCGTCGGACAGCACCTTCAGCGGTACGATCAGCGGCGGCGGCGCGGTAAGCAAGCAGAACACCGGCACGCTGAGCTTCGACACGGCCCAGACTTACACCGGCGGCACCGCCGTGACAGGCGGTACGCTCGCGCTGAAGAACAGCGGCACGGCAGGCGCGCAGACCGGTGCGATCACCGTCGGCAGCGGCGCTTCGCTCGATTTGCAGAACACGCTGCCGAATGCCGTCACGCTGGCGGGCGGCACGCTGGAAACGACAACCGGCAGTGGCGTCGCGAATGGGCTCATCACACTGAGCGGCGGCAGCACGGTATCGGCGGCGTCGAGCGCAACGCTTACCGTCAACGGTGTGATTCGCGACAACGGCACAGGACAGTCGCTGACCAAGCAGGGCGCAGGACTCGTCACGTTAAACGGTGCCGATAGCTATACCGGCGGCACGTCGATCGCGCAAGGCACGCTGGCCGTGGGCGCCGGGGGTTCGCTCGGCAGCGGTCTCGCGACGGTGAGCGGCGGCGCGACGCTCGCGCTTGCCGGCGCCACGCTCGGCAACAACCTCAGCCTGCTCGACGGCAGCACGCTTGTCGCAAGCGGCGGCCTCAACACCTTGTCGGGCGCGCTCAACGTGCGCGGCGCCGCGTTCGACATCGGCGCCGGCTCGACGCTCAACGCCGCCAACGCCTTCAATCATTTCACCGGCGCGAGCACGTTCACCGGCGGTGGGTCGCTCTCGCTTAATGCCGACGCGGGTGGTATTCAACTCGGCACTACCACGCTCGCGAATCTGACACTGCAGTCGGATGGCGCCGTCACGCAATCTGCTGCCGCGACGATTGCCGGTACGACCTCGATCGCGACGACCGGCGGCGCCGCGATTACACTCAACCAGGCCAATCAATTCGGCAGCGCGTTGCAGTTGAGCGGCGGACCGGCCAGCGTGAACAGCGCGGGCGCGCTGAATTTCGGCGCGTCCAATGTGGCGTCGCTGAACGCGAGCGCGGGCGGCGACATCACACAGAGCGGCGCGCTGCAAGTGAGCGGCGCGACCACGCTCAGCACGCCGAACGGTAACCTGATTCTCGATCTGGCCAACACCTTCGGCGCACTGGTCACGGCTCGCGCCGCGGGCGGCTCGATCACGAGCGCGCAGGATCTCGCGCTGGCGCTGTCGACGCCGGGCACGATGAACGTGACGGCGGGTGGCGCGCTCACTGTCTCCGGCACGGCCGGCACTTTGTCGACGACGAGCGGCGGCGCCACCACGTTCGGCGGCACCGTGATCGGCGACGCGCTCACGATTGTCGCGGGCGGTCTCGTCACCACGGCGCGCGGCGCGTCGGTGAGCGCGAACAGCATCACGCTTACGGCGAAGGACAACCAGAATATCGGCGCGGCGCTGCCGGCCGAGTTCGCTTTGAACAACGTTGGCAAGCTGTCGCTCGTGTCTGGCTACGATGCATTTTTTCTGCTGCCCGACGGCCAGCAGACCCGCTTCTCGATCGGCACGAAGGTCAATTGCGCGCGCGTCAACATGGGTCCGTGCATCGGCAACAACGTGCTGATTAGCGCGATTTCCTCGGTGCAGGCTGGGATTCAGTCGGCGATGGTGAATCAGATGCATCAGGAGGACGAATTCACGCTGAAGGTGAAGTACGGATTCGCCGGGGACCTCGAGCAGGTTCAGACCTATCCGCATGAGGGTGACCTCGAGGTGCGTATGCCGGCGCCGTGCCGGCTCGCCGATCATGCCGTCGCCGAACCACGCGACGAGAGTGTGCGTTTGCGTGCTACGGAGGTTTGTCCGTGAACGCGTCCGTGAGATGGTTCGCGCAACCGCTTGCAACGATATTTGCAGAGTCGTTCCTGAAACGGACGATTTCGCTTGCATCTGCATCTGCATCTGCATCTGCCGTTGCCTTTGCCGCATTGAGGATCGCAGCAATTGCCGTTGTGATTGCCGCGACTACGGTCTCCGACGTTGCCGCGGAGCCACAAGTGGCCTGCTCGCTCGGCTACCCGTTAGCGCCGCCCGCGCATGAGCAGAAGAAAGCAATCGACGCGCCGCGCCACGTGCCGCTCGCGCGCATGGACGATCCGCGCTGCGCCGCGCAACCCAGCGCCGCGCTGGACCGGCTCGCCGCCTATCACTGTGCGCAGTTGTACGACGCGGCCGGCCGGCTCGAAGAGGCGCTTGGCTGGTACGGCATCGCCGCCGTTGCGGGCTATGGACCCGCGCAAAAACGTCTTGGCAACCTGTACGGCGGCGAGGGCGACGTCGCGCGTGATTATGCGTGCGCCGTGTACTGGCAGCGCCGGGCACGCGAGTCCGGCGAGTCGATCGATCTGCCGCACGTTTTCATGGGAGGCACGCCGCCTTGAGCGGCCGCAGCGATGGAAGAGCTACAACAACTCGGCAGATATCAGATCAAGCGCGTGCTTGGGCGCGGCGCGATGGGGGTCGTCTACGAAGGCGCCGACCCGAAACTGAACCGGCCTGTCGCGATCAAGACCATTCTCAAGAGCCAGCTTTCCGATCCGGAGATGGCGGCCGAATATCAGGTGCGCTTCGAACGCGAGGCGCAGGCCGTCGCGCGGCTGAACCATCCGCATATCGTCGGCGTATTCGATTTCGGCGAAGAGAACAACGTCGCCTATATCGTGATGGAGCTGATTCGCGGCGAGGAGCTCAAGGCGTACTTCGACAAGGGCACGCAATTCGCCGTGAAGGACGCGGTGCGCATGACCGGCGAATTGCTCGACGCGCTCGGCTACGCGCACGAGCAAGGCATCGTGCATCGCGACGTGAAGCCGGCAAACGTCATGCTCGACGCGCAGATGCGCGTGAAACTGACCGACTTCGGTGTCGCGCGTCTGTCGGATACCGGTAGCGACGGCACCCAGGCCGGCACGATGGTGGGGACACCTAGCTATATGTCGCCCGAGCAGGCAATGGGCAATCCGGTCGGCACGCGTTCGGATATTTTCGCGGCCGGTATCGTGCTGTATCAGTTGTTGACGATGAAGCGGCCGTTTGTCGGGGATGGTCATTGGGCGGTGCAGCGGCAGATTATCCAGGACGACCCGGTGCCGCCGTCGGTGCAGAATCCGGCGCTCGATCCCGTGTTCGACGCGATCGTGTTCCGTGCGCTTGCGAAGAATCCGGAGGAACGTTACCCATACGCACGGGCGTTCAAGGAGGATTTGCAGCGCGCGCTTGCCGGTCAGGCGATCGACGAGGACGAGGCGACCATGCTCGCGGTGGCCGCGGCACGCGCACGGCCGCCGGGCGAGACCGGCGCGGCACGCGGTACGCGCGTCGCGAACGATTCGAGCGCGGTCGAAATCGAGTTCTGGAAAACCATCAAGGACAGCAGCGATCCGGACGAATTCGAGCTTTATATCGCGAAGTTTCCAAACGGGACCTATGCCGATCTCGCGCGCCGCAAGCTGGCGAAGCTGCATGGCGATGATTCGTCGGCTTCGCGTGCCGCCATGCGTGGCGAGGGTGTCGCGGATGGGGGCACGCGGCTCGCGCTTGACCGGCCCGATCAGCCTGGCATGCCGGGGGCTTCGGGCGATGGATCGATGCGGGTTGCGCCGGTCGCGAAGAAGTCTGGCAGGACTGCGTTGATCGCGGTTGCGTCGGTGGCGGTGCTGGCCGTGGGCGGCGGTGGGTATTTCATGCTCAGGCAGAGTGCACCGGTAGCTGTGAACAGCGGTGGGGTCGCAGCAAGTGTTGCGCCGTCAGTCAATGCGAATGGGACATCGCTCGTGGCTGGGAAGCCCGTGGACGCTTCTTCATCGCAAGGTGCCGCGTCCGGCGCCGAGGCGCGGGTTGCGACAACGCCGCCGGTGGGCGCAACGGGCAATGCGAGTGCCTCGGGCGCCACAAGCGCGGCTACGGCCACAAACACCGCGAGCAGTGCAAGCAGCGTCAACACGGCGCAGCGCGAAGCCGCACGTCTGAAAGCGGCATCCGCCGCCGACGCCGAGCGCCGCGCGCGCGAGGCGCTCGCGAAGAACCGCGCTTCAGAAGCAGTCGTGAGCGCGAATAAAGCTGCCAGGCCGAATGCTGCGCCGACGGCGGCATCGAGCGCCACTGCAGCGGCCCAGACGCCGCGCACGACCGCCGCTCAAGCTGCGACGCCGGTTAGCAGCGCCACGGCGTCGCATGCCACTGCGACGTCTGCGTCGCCCACACCTTCACAGTCAAACGCGGCAAATTCGGCGAATGCGCAGCCAACGTCGCCCGGCACAAGCGCGCCCACGCTCGCCGCCAGATCCGCCGAGACTCCACCTGTAGCCGAACCAAAAGTATCGTCCGCCGATCTGCTTGCGCAGGCGGCGAAGCTGCAAGGAGAGGGCAAACTCAACGACGCCGTACGGCTCTACAAACGCGCGGCGCGTGGCGGCAGCGGTCAGGCGGCGAAGCAATTGGGCGACATCTACGGAAACGGCGCGGGTGACGTGCCACGCGATTACGCGGAGTCGATCCGCTGGTACAACGTCGCGCGCACGGCGGGAGTGGATGTGCCCGATGTGAGCAAGCGGTAGAGATTGAGGATGGGACTGCAAGCAGGTCGAATCGCAGATGGAATCAACGCTGTACTAACTATCAGGAGTTGCCATGGCCAGGTTCTACGAAAACGGTGCATTGCTGGAAATCGTCAATAACTCAGCTTTGCAACCCTCGGAGCAAAAGGGTCTGAAAGAGATACTGCTCTTTGTTCCAGATGTAATCGATTGGGCTATCGACGCATGCCTTGCGCCGCGACATGTGCAGGGAAACTAGGAGCTCACGGCCGCTCGGGACGAAGGCAAGCTGATACGCAGAAAATGGTTCGGCACACAGCGCGGGGCGGTTCGACATACGTTCCAGGATATAAAAAATTTCCTCGCGGACAAAAGCAAAACACTACGGGTTGAAGCGCATGGGGATCAATGTACCAACTTGGCGCACGCTTACACGCCAGACGATCAGAGACTGCGCAAGCGGGGTTCCATTTCGCTGTGCCCCTGCTTCTACAAAACGACGAACGTTCAGCAGATATCGACCATCATTCATGAATTGACTCATCTCATTAGAAAAACAGAAGACTATGAGCGCGACAACCACGACGTCTCCATATTTGTCAGCACATTTGACTTGATAAACGCAGACAATGAGGCTGCGCTTCGTAAAGAACAAAAGGCCTTCTATAAGAATGATCTTGAATGGTCGAAGAGGTCAACGTCTGCGTACAATTTTGAATACTTCATCGTCGACTTGATAAAGTCGGACGCGTCGAGTTTGCCTCGTGCCTGCGTCAAACAGTAGGCGGCGCTCAGTTTTCAACATACAGAGCTTCCGCGTATCGTGAGCGCGTGGTCACCGTCAGGCCGCCACGGAAACGTTTGGGAAACGCACCGTCTCAATAATTCACCCCGAGATCAGAAAAAGGGGTGAACGTGTTCGATGCCGATGCAATCCTGACCGAGTTATCCGCGGACGCGCCGTGCGGCAGCGACCTGGAATACGACGCGGCTTTTCTCGAGCTCGAAGAACTCGCCAAGGGCAAGGAAGAGGCGCAATTCGGCGCGACGGTCATTGCGGGCGAGCCGCCTGACTGGAAGGCGATCCGCAAAGCCTGCCTCGCATTGTTCACCCGCACGCGCGATCTGCGCATTACGATCCACCTGACCCGCGCGCTGCTCGAAACCGAGGGCGTCGCCGGGTTCACGCAAGCTCTCGTGATGTTGGACCGTTTGCTCGACGCGAACTGGGACCACGTGCATCCGCAACTCGATCCGGACGACGACAACGATCCGACGATGCGCGTCAACGCGCTCGCAGCCCTGATTGAACCCACTACCGTTCTGCGCACACTCAAAGCTGCGCCGCTGATCGACGCCGGCGTGGCAGGGCGCGTCAGCCTGCGCGACATCGAAATCGCCAACGGCGAGATGCCGGCCCCGGCAGGCGAGGAAGCGCCGACGATGACGCTGATCGAAGGGATCTTCCTGAATGTCGATCTCGGCGTGTTGCAGCAATCAGCGGCCGTACTCGAAGAGGCCTGCGCCCGCATCGAACATATCGAATCGCAGCTCACGGAACGGGTGGGCGCCGCGCGGGCCATCGACCTCACCGAACTCACCCGCCTGCTCAAACGCGCCCGCGATTTCACGGCCCAGCGCTTGCAGCGCCGCGCGCCGGTGGAAGCAACCGAGGTGGGCAACGAGGCCGACGCGAACCCTGCAGACGGCGACGCCGCTCAGCACGGCGCGAACGCCCCCGCGCGCAAAGACGAAATCACCGGCCGCGACGACGTCACGCGCCTGCTCGACAAACTCTGCGCGTACTACGAGCGCCACGAGCCGTCGAGCCCCGTGCCCTTGATGCTGCTGCGCGCGCGGCGCCTCGTGACGATGAGCTTCCTCGAAATCGTCGCGGACCTCGCGCCAGAGAGCATGGCATCCGTCCGCCAGGTGGGCGGCATTCAGTCGGAGTAATCCCAGCAACCCCTTCGTAAGCGGAGAGTCATCGTGGCCAAGGAAAGCAGTCAGAAATTCATCGCTCGAAACCGGGCGCCGCGCGTCCAGATCGAGTATGACGTCGAGGTGTACGGATCGCAGAAGAAAGTGCAGATCCCGTTCGTGATGGGCGTGCTTGCCGATCTGTCCGGCAGGCCGGCGGACCCGCTCGCGCCGGTTGCCGATCGCAAGTTTCTCGAGATCGACGTCGACAACTTCGACGAGCGGATGAAGGCGACCAAGCCGCGTGTGGCGATCCAGGTGCCGAACACCCTCACGGGCGAAGGCAATCTCTCGGTCGATATGACCTTCGAGAGCATGGACGATTTCTCGCCCGCGGCGATTGCCCGCAAGGTCGGCTCGCTCAACCAGTTGCTCGAAGCGCGCTCGCAACTCGCCAATCTGTTGACCTACATGGATGGCAAGACCGGCGCGGAAACACTGATCGCGCAACTGCTCGAGCAGCCGGCGCTGATGCAGGCGCTCACCTCGGCACCGAAGCCGCAGGAATAACCCCAATCGCTACCGACGGAGTTTCACATGGCCGAGACCAGTACCGAATCACAAGCGTCGCCTGGCGGCGAGACCGTTGAGCTCAGCGAGTTCGCGAGCCTGCTGCAAAAGGAATTCAAGCCGAAAACCGACAAGGCGAAAGAAGCCGTCGAAGAGGCCGTCAAGACACTCGCGGTGCAGGCGCTCGCCGGCACCCACCTCGTGTCGAACGACGTGCTTGCCACCGTCGGCGCATTGATCGCACAGATCGACAGGAAGCTCACCGAGCAGATTCATCAGATCCTGCACAACGAGGAATTCCAGGCACTCGAAAGCGCCTGGCGCGGTTTGCATTATCTGGTGAACAACACCGAGACCGACGAAATGCTGAAGATCCGCGTCTTCAACGTTTCGAAGAACGAATTGGGCAAGACCCTCAAGAAATACAAGGGCACCGCATGGGATCAAAGCCCGGTGTTCAAGAAGGTCTACGAAGAAGAATACGGTCAGTTCGGCGGTGAACCGTTCGGCGCGCTGGTCGCCGATTACTACTTCGACAACAGCGCACCGGATGTCGAGCTTCTCAGTTCGATGGCGAAGATCGCGGCCGCGGCGCATGCGCCGTTCATTAGCGCTGCCGATCCGTCTGTGATGCTGATGGATTCGTGGCAGGAGCTCGCCAATCCGCGCGATCTGACGAAGATTTTCCAGACGCCCGAACATGCCGCGTGGCGCTCGTTCCGCGATTCGGAGGACGCGCGCTACGTCGGCCTGACGATGCCGCGCTTCCTGTCGCGGGCACCGTACGGCGCGAATACGAATCCGGTCGAAGAGTTCGATTTTGAGGAGGAAACGAGCGGCGACCCGAAGAACTACACATGGTCGAACGCGGCGTATGCGATGGCCGTCAACATCAACCGCTCGTTCAAGACCTATGGCTGGTGCTCGCAGATTCGCGGCATCGAATCGGGTGGCGCGATCGAAGGCCTGCCGGTGCACGCGTTTCCGTCGGACGACGGCGGTGTCGACATGACCTGTCCGACCGAGATCGCGATCAGCGACCGCCGCGAAGCCGAACTGGCGAAGAACGGTTTCATGCCGCTCATTCACAAGAAGAACACGGATTTCGCGGCCTTTATCGGCGCGCAGTCGTTGCAACGTCCCGCCGAATACGAGGACGCGGACGCAACCGCCAACGCGAACCTCGCGGCGCGCCTGCCGTACCTGTTCGCGACCTGCCGCTTCGCGCATTACCTGAAGTGCATCGTGCGCGACAAGATCGGTTCGTTCAAGGAACGCAGCGATATGGAGATCTGGTTGAACAACTGGATCGGCCAGTACGTGGAAAACAACCCGGCCACCGCGACCGAGGCCGACAAGGCGCGCAAACCGCTCGCCGGTGCGGAAGTCGTGGTGGAAGAAGTCGAAGGCAATCCGGGTTACTACGGCGCGAAGTTTTTCCTGCGCCCGCATTACCAGCTCGAAGGACTGACCGTGTCGTTGCGGCTCGTCTCGAAGCTGCCGTCGGCCAAGAAGTAATCGGATCAGCAAGCTTCGGCAGCCCGGTGTCCATCGGGTTGTTGCTCACTTATCAAGAGGAAAAAAATGATTCTCCTGAACTTCGGAACAAAGATCAAAGGCACCTCCAAGGTCGACGACCATACCGACTGGATCGCCGTCAACTCCATGCAATTGGGCGTCGGTCGCGCCATTTCCACGAGCAGCGACGGCGCGACCGATCGCGATACGAGCAATCCGTCGTTCTCGGAGGTGACGTTCTCCAAGCCGACCGATATCGCGTCGGCCGACCTGTTCGCCCAGGCGACCTATGGCAAGTCGCTAGGCAAGGCGGAGATTCACTTCATCCAGACGGGCGGCGCGGACAAGACCGACCAGGTGTATCTGAAGATCGAACTGGAGGATGCGATCATCAGCGCCTATTCGATGTCGAGCGGCGGCGACCGGCCGTCCGAATCGTTCTCGTTGAATTTCGCCAAGATCTCGTTCCAGTACGACCAGTTCGACGGCGCCAAGGTGACGACCGGCACGCCGAAGAAGTGGGACCTGAGCACGAACAAGGCGACGTATTGACCCTGGCGTACCAACGACAACGGCCTTCATCGTTCCCCATGCCGCGACGTCCGCGCCGCGCGCTGGGGAGCCTCAGAGACATACCATGACGACTCAGGATCTGTTGCGAAGCGGCCGGCTCGACGACGCACTCGCCGCGCTGACGCAGGAAGTGCGCGCCAACCCGGCCGATCCGAAAAGCCGCGTATTCCTGTTTCAGCTGCTTGCCGTGCTTGGCCAGTGGGAACGGGCGAACACGCAGCTTGCCGTGTGCGGCGAGCTGGATGCCGGTGCGTTGGCCATGGTGCAAAGCTACCGCGAAGCCCTGCGCTGCGAGGCGCTGCGCGCGGAAGTGTTCGCGGGGCGGCGCACACCGGTCATCTTCGGCGAACCGGAAGCGTGGATTGCACTGATGCTCGAAGCGCTGAAGCGCGATGCCACCGGCGCCTTTGCCGAGGCCGCGCACATTCGCGAAGAAGCGCTCGAGATGGCGCCGGCCAGCAGCGGCACGCTCGACGGCGTGCCGTTCGAATGGATTGCCGATGCGGATGCGCGTCTCGGGCCGCTGGTGGAGATGATCGTCAACGGTCACTACTACTGGGTGCCGTTTCACCGGCTGACCCGGATCGCTTTCGACGCGCCGGCGGATCTGCGCGACACCGTGTGGATGCCGGCCCAGGTGACCTTCGCGAGCGGCGGCGAGAGCGTCGCGTTTGTGCCGACCCGGTACGACGGCACACTTGCCGCGGCCAACGACGCGCTGAAACTCGCGCGCCGTACCGAGTGGCGTGAGCCGCACGAGGGTGTGTTTGTCGGTATCGGACAGCGCGTGTTGGCGACCGACACTGGCGATCACTCGCTGATGGACGTGCGCGACATTCAGATCGACGCCGCGCCCGCAGCGCCGCTGCAGTGAGGCAATCATGGCCGAACTGACCGCCAGGGAACGTCTTCAGCCGTCGCTGCTCGACCGGCTGACCGACGACGAACCGGACAACACGCAGGAATCGCGCGAGCGTCGCGTGCTGTCGATGCGTACGCTGCGCCAGGCGGTGCTGCGCGATCTCGCGTGGCTCTTCAATTCCAGCGGCATCGGCATTCTGCAGGATCTCGAAGCATTTCCACTCGCGGCGCAATCGGTCGTCAACTATGGCATGCCCGATTTTTCCGGACAGACCGCCTCGGGCATCGACATCGAAGGTGTCGCGCGCCGCATGCGCCAGGCAATCTGGGACTTCGAGCCGCGTATCTTGCGCAACACGGTGCAGGTGCGGCCGATTGCTTTCGACCAGAGTTCGCACAACCAGCTCATTTTCGAACTCGAAGGCGAACTGTGGGGGCAACCCGTGCCTGAGCGTTTGTTCCTGAAGACCGAGCTCGACCTGGAAATGGGCGAGATCCGCGTAACCGATTTCGACGCGGTGTTTTCCTGATGGACACGCGCCTGCTGCGCTACTACGAGCGCGAACTCCAGCATCTGCGCGAAACCGGCGGTGAATTCGCCCGTGAGTTTCCGAAGGTGGCGGGACGCCTCGGGCTTGAAAGTTTTGCGTGCGCCGACCCTTACGTCGAGCGCTTGCTGGAAGGCTTCAGCTTTCTCGCCGCGCGCGTGCAGATGAAAATCGACGCGGAGTTTCCACGCTTCACCGAACACCTGCTGGAGCTGGTCTATCCGCATTACCTGGCGCCGACGCCGTCGATGGCGGTGGTGCAGTTCGCGCCGGACCTGGCCGAAGGCAGCCTCGCCTCAGGGTTCACGCTGCCGCGCGGCACTGTGCTGAAAAGCATTCTCGGCAAGAACGACCAGACGCCGTGCGAATATCGCACCGCGCATGAAACCACACTCTGGCCGCTTGAGATCGCCCACGCGGAGTATTTCGCGCACGCGGGCGAGATCGCCGGGCTCGATTTCTCGCGGCTCGGCACCGTACGCGCCGGCTTGAGATTGCGCCTGCGCGCGACAGCCGGTCTTGCGCTTAACGAACTATCGCTCGAACGCCTGACGCTGCATCTGCGCGGCAGCGATGCGTTGCCCGCGCAGTTGTACGAGCAGATCTTCGCTCACGCGCTGGCGCTGATCGCGATGCCGGCCAGGACCAACGCCAATGGCAACGCAGTGTGGCATGAGGTGATCGACCGGGCGCAGATCGGCCGGGTGGGATTCTCGTCGGACGAGGCCTTGCTGCCGCATGGACCGCGGTCGTTTCACGGCTACCGGCTGCTGCACGAGTATTTCGCGTTTCCGCAGCGTTACCAGTTCGTCGAACTCGGTGGCCTTGCGCGCGCCGTCAGCCGAAGCACGGACAACGAGCTCGATCTTGTGATTCTGTTCGACCGCTTGCAGCCGTCACTCGAAGGCGGCGTCGGCGCGGAGACATTCGGCCTGTTCTGTGCGCCCGCGATCAACCTGTTTCCGAAGCGCTCGGATCGCGTTCATCTGGCAAAACAGCAGGCCGAGTTTCACCTGATTCCAGACCGCACCCGGCCGATGGATTTCGAAATCCAACAGGTGATGTCCGTCACCGGTTACGGCAGCGGCAAGGACGAGCAGCAGGTGTTCCGGCCGTTCTATGCGGCCAACGACCTGATGAACGAGCGCGAGGCGGGCGCGTACTACCAGGTGCGCCGCGCGCGCCGCGTGCTGTCCGAGCGGCAGCGGCGCCAGGGACCGCGCTCGAGCTATATCGGCAGCGAAATGTTCGTCTCGCTGGTCGACCCGCTGGAGGCGCCTTATCGCAGCGACCTGCGCCAGCTCGGCGCCGAGCTGTTGTGCACCAATCGCGATCTGCCGCTTTCCATGCCGCTTGGCCTCGGCAAGACCGATTTCACGCTGGAGGCGAGCGCACCCGTGCAGTCCGTGCGCTGCGTCGCGGGACCCACGGCGCCGGCGCCATCGTATGCGGAAGGGGAAGTAGCGTGGCGCGTGGTCAGCCATCTGTCGCTGAACTATCTGTCCTTGCTCGATCAAGGTGAGAAAGAGGGCGCTTCGGCGCTGCGCGATCTACTGCGCCTATACGTGGGTGTTGCCGACACGGTCGGGCACCGGCAGATCGAAGGAGTGCGCTCGGTGTCGTCGCAGCCGGTCGTGCGGCGCATCCCGGCACCGGGACATATCGCTTACGGGCGAGGTTTGCAGGTCACCGTGACGATGGACGAAAGCGCCTTCGAAGGCGCGGGTATTTTTCTGTTCGGCGGCGTGCTCGAACAGTTCTTCGCCAAGTACACGTCGCTCAATACCTTCACCGAGACCGTCGTGCGTTCGACCACGCGCGGCGACATCATGAAATGGCCGGCGAGGAGCGGACGATGCGAGATCCTGTAGCGCAGCTCGCGCCGCTTGCCGAAGAGCCACGGCGCTTCGACTTCTACGCGGCGCTGCGGCTGATCGAGGCCGCGTACCCGGACCATCCGCGCCTGGGCCGTTCGCAGCGCGCCGCCGACGATCCGGTGCGGCTCGCCCAGGCGGTGACGCTCGCATTCGAGCCGGCGATGATCGAGAAGCTTGAATGGCGCGGCGAGAAACCGCCGCGCATGGAGGTCAACTTTCTCGGCCTGAGCGGACCGAACGGACCGCTGCCGCTGCATTTGACCGAGTACATCCGCGACCGTCTGCGCAATTCTGCCGACCCGACGCTGGCGCGGTTTCTCGACGTGTTTCACCACCGCATGCTGTCGTTGTTCTATTGCGCGTGGGCCAATGCGCAGCCCGCCGTCAGTCTCGACCGCCCCGAAGCCGACCGTTTCGCCGCCTATGTCGCGTCGCTCGTCGGGCTCGGCATGCCGTCGCTGCAACATCGCTCGAGCGTGCCCGGCGTCGCGAAGCTCCACTACGCAGGGCGTCTTGCCGATCAGCGCCGCAACGCCGAGGGTCTTGCCGCGCTGCTCGCGGATTTTTTCCGCATGGCGGTGCGCGTCGAACCGTTCGTCGGTCATTGGATGCGCTTGCCGGTCGACGAGCGCACGCGTCTGAAGACGGGGGTGAACGCCGAACGGCTCGGCGTGAGCACCGTGCTGGGCAGCGCGGTATGGAACGTCCAGCACAAATTCCGTTTGCGCATCGGTCCACTCGATTTCGAGCAGTTCTGCACGCTGTTGCCGGGAGGCGCGAATCTCGCGCGCCTGATCGACTGGGTTCGCCAGTACGCGGGCGATGCGCTCGCCTGGGATGTGCGGCTCGTGCTGAGGAAGGAACACGTGCCGCCGTTGCGGCTCGGGCGTACCGCGCGGCTCGGACTTACGACCTCGGTCGGGGGCCGCGAGCGGGCGCGCGATGCCGACCAGTTGCTGTTCTATCCGGTTCCTTCGCGATCCTGAGGCGACACGTCTCCGGTGTCGGAGAAAGAACATTTCATTAAACGTAGGCACCCATACGCTCTAGAGGACATTCATGGCTGAGATCAGTCGCGTCGCGCTGTTCGGGAAGTTGAACGGGCTCGCTTACCGGGCGATAGAAAGCAGTACGGTGTTCTGCAAGCTGCGTGGCAATCCGTACGTCGAGCTTGCGCACTGGATTCATCAGATCCTGCAATTGCAGGACTCCGACCTGCATCGCATCATTCGCCATTTCGACCTCGACACCGCCGTGCTAGCGCGGGACCTGACGGCGGCGCTCGATCGCATGCCGCGCGGCTCGACCTCGGTTACCGATCTGTCCTCGCAGGTCGAGGAGGCGGTCGAGCGTGCATGGGTGTACGGCACGCTGATGTTTGGCGAGTCACAGGTGCGCACCGGCTACATCATGGTCGGCCTGCTGAAGACACCGGGCTTGCGCCACTCGTTGCAGGCGATCTCGCGCCAGTTCGAGAAGGTCAAAAGCGAAACGCTCGCCGACGCCTTCGATGAAATCGCCGGCGGCTCGCCTGAGGCGAACCTCTCGGCTACCGACAACTTCCAGATGGGCGCGGCGGCGCCTGGCGAAGCCAGCGGTGCGCTTGCGCCCGCCGCGCTCGGCAAGGGCGAAGCCTTGAAACGCTTCACGCTCGATCTGACCGAACAGGCGAGAAGCGGCAAGCTCGACCCGATCGTCGGACGCGACGAAGAAATTCGCCAGGTGATCGATATCCTGATGCGCCGGCGCCAGAACAATCCGATCCTCACCGGCGAGGCCGGCGTCGGCAAGACCGCGGTGGTCGAAGGATTCGCGCAACGCATCGTGGCAGGCGACGTGCCGCCGCAATTGCGCGATGTGCGCCTGCTCACACTCGACGTCGGTCTGCTGCAAGCGGGCGCGAGCATGAAAGGGGAGTTCGAGAACCGGCTGCGGCAAGTGATTGAGGAAGTGCAGGCCTCGGAAAAGCCGGTGATCCTGTTTATCGACGAAGCGCATACGCTGGTGGGCGCGGGTGGCGCCGCGGGTACCGGCGACGCCGCCAACCTGCTCAAGCCGGCGCTCGCGCGCGGCACGCTGCGCACCGTTGCGGCGACCACGTGGGCGGAATACAAGAAACACATCGAGAAAGACCCGGCGCTCACGCGCCGCTTCCAGGTCGTACAGGTGCCGGAGCCGTCGGAAGAAAAAGCCTTGCTGATGATGCGCGGCATTGCCTCGTCGCTCGAGACGCATCATCGCGTGCAGATTCTCGACGAAGCGCTCGATGCGGCCGTCAAGCTGTCGCATCGCTACATCCCGGCGCGCCAATTGCCGGACAAGGCCGTGAGTCTGCTCGACACAACGTGCGCACGGGTTGCGGTCAGCCAGCACGCCACACCCGCCACGATCGACGATGCCAGAAAGCGCATCGCCGCACTTGAGACGGAATTGGCGATCATCGGCCGCGAGACGGCGGTCGGTGTCGATACGCTCGAACGCGAAACGCTCGCGACGCAAAAACTCGTCGCCGAGCGTGCCCGGCTCGCCGAACTCGACGCCCGCTGGCAAACGGAAAAGACGCTGGTGGACAGCATCCTCGAGCTGCGCGGCAAGCTGCGCGACGCGACCGGCAAGGTCGAAGGCGCGGCGGACACCGGCAGCGCCGAGACATGGCTCGCACAACTGAAGGATCTGCAGGCGCAACTCGTCGCGCACCAGGGTGAGACGCCGCTGATTTTGCCGACGGTGGATCACCAGGCGGTTGCATCGGTGGTGCAGGACTGGACCGGCATTCCGGTCGGCCGGATGGTGAAGAATGAAATCGAGAATGTGCTGAAACTCGCCGATACGTTGTCGCAGCGGATCATCGGTCAACGTCACGCACTCGACATGATCGCCAAGCGCATCCAGACCTCGCGCGCCGGTCTCGACAATCCCGGCAAACCAATCGGCGTGTTCATGCTGGCGGGCACTTCAGGCGTGGGCAAGACCGAGACCGCGCTGGCACTCGCCGAGGCGTTGTACGGCGGGGAGCAGAACGTCATCACGATCAACATGAGCGAGTACCAGGAAGCCCACACGGTTTCATCGCTCAAGGGCGCGCCGCCGGGCTATGTGGGCTACGGCGAAGGCGGTGTGCTGACCGAGGCGGTGCGCCGCCGTCCGTACAGCATCGTGCTGCTCGACGAAGTGGAAAAGGCCCACCCGGATGTGCACGAAATCTTCTTCCAGGTCTTCGACAAGGGCTGGATGGAAGACGGCGAAGGCCGCGTGATCGATTTCAAGAACACGCTGATCCTGCTGACGACGAACGCCGGCACTGATCTGATCACGAGCCTGTGCAAGGACCCGGAGCTGATGCCCGACGCCGAAGGCATCGCCAAGGCCTTGCGTGAGCCGCTGCTGAAGGTGTTCCCGCCGGCGCTGCTGGGCCGTCTCGTCACGATCCCGTACTACCCGCTGAACGACGAGATGATCGGCGCGATCATCCGCCTGCAACTCGGACGCATCGCGCGTCGCGTCGCACAAAGCCACAAAGTGCCGTTCACCTACGACGACGACGTGGTCAAGCTGATCGCGAGCCGCTGCACGGAGCTGGAAAGCGGCGGCCGGATGATCGACGCGATCCTCACCAACAGTCTGCTGCCCGCCATCAGTGGCGAATTTCTCACGCGCCTGATGGACGGCAAGCCGGTGCGGCGTGCGCATATCACCGTGTCGAACGGCGAGTTCGGTTATGCATTCGATTGAGGAGCAGCGCTGCCATGGCTAGCCAGGTCTCGATGGGCGCGACCCTGAAGTGCTCGTTCGGCGCGGCGCCGTCGAGCCTTGTCGTATTGCCCACCAACAAGGTGTTCGCGGAGGGGCCGCCCGCCGCGAACATCATGGATCACATTCCGCTCGTCAACATCATGCCGTTCGGTATGTGCAACTCGGTCTCGAACCCCACGGTCGCCGCCGCGACGGCCGCCGCGCTCGGTGTGCTGACGCCGATGCCATGTGTGCCCGCGACAGTGGCGCCGTGGACACCCGGTGCCCCGACGGTGACGATCGGCAATTTTCCGGCGCTCGACAACACGTCGACCTGCCTATGCACCTGGGGCGGCGCGATCAGCTTCGTCGCGCCGGGCACCGTCAAAACGATGATTCCCTAAAGGCTGACGCGTGGCGACCTTAGCGACCACCTCCATGACCACTCAGAAGAACCGCCCGTGCGCCGTGACGAGCCCGCTCGGCGACGACGTGCTGCTGTTTGCCGGCATGAACGGCAATGACGAACTCGGCCGGCTCAGTGAATACCAGCTCGACCTGCTGAGCGAAAGCGACGCGATCGCGCTGTCCGACATTCTCGGGCAGACGATGGGTGTGCGTATCGACCGGCCGGGCGGCAACCCGCGGTATTTTCATGGCTACGTCACGCAGTTTGCGCACACCGGCTGGCGCGGCCGTTTTGCAACCTATCAGGCAACGCTGCACCACTGGTTGTGGTTCCTCACGCGCGCGCACAACTGCCGGGTATTCCAGAACAAGACGGTTGTCGAGATCATCAAGGACGTGTTCAACGAGTATCCGGCGAGCTTCGATGCGTCGCTTTCGAACACGTATGAAGCACTGCCGTATTGCGTGCAATACCGTGAGACCGACTTTGCGTTCGTGAGCCGCCTGATGGAGTCGGCGGGCATTTACTACTTCTTCCGTCAGGATGCATCGAGCCACACGCTCGTGCTCGCCGATTCGTACGCGGCGCACAACAGCCTCGACGGCGCCGCATCGATCCGTTACATGGCCGGTGGCGTGGGCGGCGCGCGGGGGATCGAATGTATCGGCGAGTGGACGATGCAAGGCGCGTTGCAGACGCACGAGCAGAGCGCCGCGGATTTCAACTTCGAAATGGCGACCAATCGCGAGGCCAGTATCCCGCTGGCGCAGGCCGCGTTGCAGTCGAACTACGAGAACGCCACGGCGGCGCGCTTCGATTATCCGGGTGGTTTCGCGACCCGGGCGGCCGCGGAGACGGTGGTTCGCACGCGCCTGGAAGCGATCGAGGCACGCGCCCAGCGCGTGAGTGGCCACTCGAATATAGGCGCTATCAGCGCCGGCGGGCTGTTCAAGCTGTTCGACCATCCGCGCGCCGACCAGAACGCACAATACCTCGTGACGGGCGCCCATTACGCGATTTCATACGGCGGCTACGAGCCGGCCGGCGGTGCGGCGCAAGGCCTGCAGTTTTCCTGCACGTTCGACGCGCTCGACAGCACGCATACGTTCCGCACGCCGCTCACGACCCCCAGGCCTTCGATACGGGGCCCGCAGACCGCGTTCGTGACCGGCAACAACGACCAGGAGATCTGGACTGACCAATACGGCCGCGTCAAAGTGCGCTTTCACTGGGACCGTTCCGGCGTCAGCAACGGCGACAGTTCGTGCTGGGTGCGCGTGGCCCAGTCGTTTGCCGGCAAGCGCTGGGGGGCACTGTTCCTGCCGCGCGTCGGGCAGGAGGTGGTGGTCGAGTTTCTCGAGGGCGACCCCGACCGGCCGCTCGTGACGGGCACGGTCTACAACGCCGGCATGATGCCGCCTTACGCGCTGCCCGACAACATCACGCGCTCGGCGATCAGGAGCGATTCGTTCAAAGGAGGCGACACCTACAGCGAACTGCGCTTCGACGACAAGGGCGGCAGCGAACAACTCTTTCTCTTCGCGGGCCGCAACCAGGACAACACCGTCAAGAACGATTCGCTCGAATCGGTGGGCAAGGACCGCCATCTCTCGATAGCGGGCAGTCACTACGCCAAGGTGGCGGGCGACCGGCACGACACGGTGCAGGGCGCGCACAACGGCAAGATCGGCGGGACGCTTTCGTTCGATGTGACGGGCGATACCCAGCACAAATCGGGCGGCAATCTCGCGTTGAGCGCGGCCGGACGCATCGATCTCAAGGCCGCGAATATCACGCTGGAGGCGGATCAGATGCTGACCCTGAAGGTCGGTGGCAACACGATCGTGCTCGCGCCGGACGGCGTCTCGATCTCCGGCACGACGGTCGCCATCGTCGGCTCGGCGATGGTCAATATCAACGGCGGCGGCGCGAACAGCGGAGGGTCCGCGCAAGCGGCCGCGCCGCAAGCGCCCGACGCGCCCACGGAGGCCGACGATGGCACGAGGTAATCCGTCATGTTCCTGATACTTCGCGTCGAACACTATCGCAACGCGGCGGCAACCGGGGCGATCGAAAGAAAGTTCGGAGTGGACGGCGGCACGATCGGCCGCTCGACCGACAACGACCTGGTCCTGCCGGACCCGGACAAGCTGATTTCGCGCGCGCATGCCCGCATCGAGTTTCGCGACGGCAGTTTTCTGATTCAGGACGTGGGCAGCAATCCCAGCGTGCTGAACGGGCGGCCGTTGGGCGGTTCGCGTCAGGCGCGGCTGACGCACGGCGACGATCTCGCGGTGGGGGAGTATCTGTTGAGCGTGGTGGTGCAGGCCGACGCGCCGGCGGTGGTGGCGGCGCCGTCTCCATCCCCGCTTGCCGCCCGCAACGGGCTCGACGATCTGCTCGGTTCGGGCGGTGCTGTGCCGTTGCCCGACCCGCTGGCGTTGCCGCCAGGCCTCGACGCATTGCAGATCGGCAGTGGGCCGGCGGACGATCCGCTTGGACTCAATGGACCGTTGAACTCGCACGCGGGGCCGCTGGCCGACGCGTTGTTCGAACGCCCGTCTCACGAGCGGACGCCGGGCTACAGCGGCTCGATGGGCACCCATGCGGCGCCGGAGTCGTTGCCGTTCACCGGCGCATCGATGGGCATTCCTACGGACTACGATCCGTTTGCCGATTTGGGGCAGAGTGGTCGGGGCGGCGGTGATGGTCATGATGTGGTGACGGCATCGCCGCAGCAGGCGCAAGAGCGGAGCGCGAGCGAGGCGTCGGCGGCGGCGCCCGCGCCGGTCCTGCTGCCGGAATTCACGATTCTTGGGCGCTCAGGGCACGGGCCGGCCGCGGCTGAGCCGGTCAAGCCAATGCCGGATGTCACGCTCGTGGACGGATCGCCTCAGGCACCCGTGCTCGTGCAGGGGGTGCAAGCTACCTTGCCGTCTGTTTCCGCTCAAGCGGATCACGCGGCGGAATTGCCTGCTTTCGCCCATGCAGCCGCTGCTCACGTCGCTCAGGCGACGCAAGCAGCCCAGCCAGCACCAACGGGTCAGGCAGTGCCAACCGCACCTGCATCCGCTCCTGCGCCCGCTCCCGCGCCAACCCAGGACGCCATGCTGCAAGCGCTCCTCAAAGGCCTTGGCGTCCCCGACCTGCCGCTCGGCGCGCGTAGCGCGGTGGACCTCGCCGAACTGGTCGGCCAGATGCTGCGCGAATCGCTCGGCGGAACCATTGACGTGCTGATGGCCCGGGCGCTGACCAAAAAGGAGATTCGCATCGACATGACGGTGATCGGCGTGCGCGATAACAATCCGCTGAAATTTTTCCCGGATGTGGATAGCGCGCTGATGCAGATGCTGTCGGGACGCGGCGTGGGTTACCTGCCGCCGCTCAAGGCGATCTGGGCTTCGTTCGACGACATCAAGGCGCACGAACTCGCAATGGTGGCCGGCATGCGGGCGGCGCTGCTCGACGTGCTCAAGCGTTTCGACCCGGCGGCGATCGAGAAGCGCGTCTCGGCGCCGAGCGTGATGGACAAGATGCTCGGCGGCAACCGCAAGGCGCGCATGTGGGACCGCCAGGTCGAAATGTACGACGAGATGGTGCGCGAGGCCGACGACGACTTTCAGCGCCTGTTCGGCGAACGTTTCGCGAGCGCTTACGAAGACCAGATCGGACGCATACGTTCCAAATGAAAACTCGTTCTCCTTTGGGTCTGTTCCACCGCGTGCCGGCGGCACCGTGTGAGAACTCGCCTGCGCGGCCACGGTGCGTCGATCCCATGCGCCGCCTGCTCGTCCTTGGCGCGGCGTCGCTGGTGGCCGGCTGCGGCATGCTGGACAAGCTGCCCTTGATCGGCAAAGCCAAGCCGCCGCCTGCGCCTCCACCGGCACCCGCCGCGCCGCCGCCGCAGCTTATCAATGTCACGCTGAAGGCCGCCGCCGAACTCAATCCGGACGTCACCGGCCGGCCGTCGCCGGTTGCGGTGCGGCTCTACCAGTTGAAGTCGGCGAGCAAGTTCGCCAACGCCGATTTCTTCGCGCTGTTCGATCACGACAGCGCGTTGCTCGGCGCGGACCTGCTGGCGCGCGAAGACCTTCAGGTCGAACCCGGCGCGAGCCGCACCGTGGTGTTGGAGCGCGCCAGGGATGTTCGGCAGATCGCCGTGCTGGCGGCGTATCGGGACGTCGACTCGGCGAGCTGGCGCGCGTTCGTCGACGTCTGGCCGGCCGACGTCAAACAGGTCGAGGTTCGGCTCGAGGCGCTGGGCGTCGCGATCGCGGCAGGGGCACCGGCAGCGGCTGGGGCAGCGACGGGGGCAAGCCAGGGCGGCGCGCCTCATTCGTAGATTGCACAGCACACATAGGCCGTCGGGGAGCGGGCAGTGGCCGTCTTGAACTCGTTAGGCAAGCAGACGAATTGATGAATCGCAGCATCACCGGAGTTAGCACACGCGATGTCCTGGAACAACAAAGTCATCTGGTCCGAGGGGATGTTTCTGCAGCCGCAGCATCTCCAGCAACACGACCGTTATCTTCATGCGCTGGTCGAATCGCGAGCGGCCGGACTGCGGCCGTATGGCTGGGGCTTCACCACGCTCAAGCTCGACGACGCGCAACTCGCGCTCGGCAAGCTGGCGATTCTTGAATGCGCGGGCGTGCTGCCCGACGGCACGCCGTTCGCGCTTTCCGCCGACGACGCCCCGCCGCCGGGCATCGACATTCCGGATGACGCGCGCAACGCGCTCGTGGTGCTCGCGCTGCCGGTGCGCCGCCCCGGTATTCCGGAGGCCACGGCCGTTCCGTCCACTGACGGTTTTGCGCGCTACGGTACGCTCGAATACGAAGTGAACGACAGCAACGCGGACGGCACCGGCGCGGCGCTGCTGCAAATCGGCAAGCTGCGCCTGCGGCTCGCGTTCGAATCCGAAGTGGTGAACGCGCACGCGTGCCTGGGCGTCGCACGGGTGATCGAGCGGCGCGCGGACAACCGCGTCGTACTCGATCCCGACTACGCACCGCCGTGTCTCGACTACCGGGTGGCGCCACGGCTCGCCGCGTTCGCCGACGAATTCACCGGGCTGCTGCGCCAGCGTGGCGAGGCGCTCGCGAGCCGGCTGACCGCGCCGGGCACAGGCGGGGCCGCTGAGATTCAGGACTTTCTGTTGCTGCAACTCGTCAATCGCGCCGAGCCGCTGATCGCGCATCTGGCGACCATGACCGGCTTGCACCCGGAAGAACTGTTCCGCGTCGCGGTGGCGCTGGCGGGCGAGTTGGCAACCTTCTCGCAGGCGAACAAGCGCACCGCGCAATACCCGGTGTACCGGCATGACCGGCTCGCCGAAACCTTCATGCCGGTGATCGCCGATCTTCGGCAGTCCTTGAGTATGGTGATGGACTCCGCCGTCGTACCGATTCCGCTCGACGCCCGCAAATTCGGCGTGCATGTCGCGGTAGTGCCCGACACCGAGCTCTACAAGTCCGCCATGTTCGTGCTCGCGGTCAACGCGCAGATGCCCGCGGAAACCGTGCGCAACAGCTTCGCGCAGCAGGTCAAGATCGGGCCGGTCGAAAAGATCCGCGACCTTGTCAATTTGCAGCTTCCCGGCATCGCCTTGCGCGCGCTGCCGGTCGCGCCACGGCAGTTGCCGTTCCACGCCGGCTTCACGTACTTCGAACTCGATCGCAGCAACGATCTGTGGAAGTTGCTGCCCACCTCGGCCGGCTTCGCGATGCACGTGGCGGGCGAATTCCCAGGTCTGCAACTGGCGTTCTGGGCCATCAGGAGATAGCCGATCATGAGTCGAGACGACTTCGCTGCGGATCAGGACGCGACGTTCCTGGTGCCGCGTCCGGGCGGCAAGGGCGCAACGCCTGGCGCGCCCGCCGCGCCAGCCGACGTGCCGGCGCCTACCCCGTCGCCAATGCAATCAGCCACGCCGGCCGATGCGCCCGCGTCAGGCCCAATCTCGACGAGCGGGCTCAATCCGCTGTTGCGCGCGGCTAATCCGCTGCTCGATCTGATCGTGCCGCTGCGGCATATGTCGACCCATTCCGATCTCGAAGACTTGCGCCGCCGTCTGGTCGACGGTGTGCGTCAGTTCGAGAGCGAGGCCCGCGCGGCGAACCTCAGCGTCGAAACCTTGTCGGCGGCGCGCTACGCGTTGTGCACCTTTCTCGACGAAACCGTGTCTAGCACGCCGTGGGGTGGCGGCGGTGCATGGTCGGGGCGCAGTCTGCTGATCCTGTTTCACAACGAGGCGTCGGGTGGCGAGAAATTCTTCATGATCCTGCAGCGGCTCGCGCAGGACCCGCGCGCCAACCTCGAAGTGCTCGAGTTGATGTACGTGTGTCTCGCGCTCGGCATGGAAGGGCGCTACCGCCTGATCGAAGGCGGCCGTGCGCAACTCGACGTGTTGCGCGAGCGGCTGCTGGCGATGATCCGCGAGCGGCGCGGCCCGCTCGAACGCGATCTGTCGCCGCATTGGCAAGGCGTTGTGGACAAGCGCAATCCGTTGATGCGCATGCTGCCGATGTGGGTGCTTGCCGCGCTCACCGGCGTGATCCTGATGGGGCTGCAACTGGCGTTCTCGATCAGTCTGAACCGCGCGTCCGATCCGGTATTCGCCGCGCTGCACGGCGTCAAGACGGCGGTGGCCGAACCTGCCGCCGCGCCAAAGGCCGCCGTCGCGCTCGAGCCCGTGAAGCCGCGCCTCGCTACGTTTCTTGCGCCGGAGGTCAGCCAGGGGCTGGTCAGCGTGGCCGAGACGCCTGGCAAATCGACAGTCACGCTGCATGGCGACGGCATGTTCGGTTCCGGCAGCGCCGATGTGTCGCGCAGTTTCTATCCGCTACTCGATCGCATCGGCGACGCGTTGAAGACCGTGCCGGGCCGCGTCGTGGTGGCGGGGCATACGGACGACCAGCGCATCGTGTCGGCGCGTTTCCCGTCGAACTGGCATTTGTCGCAAGCCCGCGCCGAAGCGGTCAAGCAGGTGCTGGCCGCCCGCACCGGCACGCCGGAGCGTTTCGCCGCCGAGGGGCGTGGCGACACTGAGCCGCTCGTACCGAACGACAGCGCGGCGAACCGCGCGCGCAACCGGCGCGTGGATGTGACCGTCTTCACCTCGGGTACGCCATGAATGGCGTTGTTGCCGCGGTGTTTCTGTTTTGTCTTTTGCCAGGTCACCTGTCATGAAACGTCTCTTTAGCTGGTTCATCCGTGCCTGGGTGCTGGCGTTCTTCGGCGCACTCGCGCTCGCGTTGATCGTCTGGTTCGACGGGCCGCTCGTTGCCTTCAACGGCAATGCGCCGCTGGAATCGGCGTCGAGCCGCGTCACGTTGATCGCGATTATTTTTGTGCTGTGGGCCGGCTTCTTTGTCGGCAAATGGCTGATCGGACGCATTGCCAGTTTGAAGCTGATGCAGAGCGTGGCCGCGCAGCCGGCCACCGATGCGGCATCGGCATCGCCCGCGCCGTCTGCGGGAGAGACGCGCTCGGCCGCCGAAGTGTCGGCGCTCAACCAGCGCTTCCAGGAAGCACTGACGATTCTGCGTGAGGCGCGCGGCGGCCGCCGCTTTGGCGGTCAGTATCTGTATCAGACGCCGTGGTACATGTTCGTCGGCGCGCCGGGCGCGGGCAAGACCACCGCGCTGGTCCACTCAGGCCTGAAATTCCCGCTGGCCGATAAGCTCGGCCGCGAGGCGATTCGCGGTATAGGCGGCACGCGCAACTGCGACTGGTGGTTCACCGACGAAGCCGTATTGCTCGACACAGCCGGCCGCTACACGACTCAGGACAGCGATTCCGATGCCGATAAGGCGGCATGGACGGGCTTCCTGCAATTGCTGAAGAAATACCGTCGGCGCCGGCCGATCAACGGCGTGATCGTGGCGGTTTCGGTTGCCGATCTGCTGCGGCAGTCCGAAGCCGATCGCAAGACGCAGGCGCTGGCGATCCGCGAGCGGGTCAAGGAATTGCATGAACGCCTCGGCATCCGCTTTCCGATCTATGTGCTGGTGACGAAGTGCGACCTGATGGCCGGCTTCGTCGAGTTCTTCGACGACCTCGGGCGCGAGGAGCGCACGAGTGTCTGGGGCATGACGTTTCCGGTTGCCGACGCCGCGAACGTCGACCAGTTGCTCGCCACCTTTCCGGCTGAATTCGACGCATTGGAAGCGCGCCTGCAGGCGCGTGTGCTCGACCGCCTGCAACAGGAGCGGGACGTGCGGCGTCGTGCGCTGATCTATGGCTTTCCGCAGCAACTCGCGTCGCTGCGCGACCTGCTGGCCGGCTTCCTCGGCGACGTGTTCCAGTCGAGTCGCTATGAAGAAAACGCGCTGCTGCGCGGCGTGTATTTCACCAGCGGCACCCAGGAGGGCAGCCCGATCGACCGCGTGATGGGGGCCCTGGCGGCGAGCTTCGGTGTCGATCGTCAGGTGCTGGTGGCGAACACGGCGAGCGGCCGCAGCTATTTCATTACGCGGCTGCTGCGCGACGTGCTGTTCCAGGAGTCGGGTCTGGCCGGCGCGGACCTGCGTGTCGAGCGCCGCCGTGCGTGGCTGCAACGCGGCGCCTGGATGCTGGCCGCCGTCCTGATCGTGCTGGTGACGGCGGGGCTCGTGACCAGTTACGTGCGCAACAAAGCTTACGTTCGCGAGGTTGCGTCACAGGTCGACGCGATCGATGCGCAGGCGCGCAACCTCGTGCCCGGCGCCGGTGTGCTGAGCGTGTTGCCGCTGCTCGACGCCGCGCGCGACATTCCCGGTGGTTACTCGGATCGCAACGGCGGCGCACCGTTTCTGATGACGCTGGGTCTGTATCAGGGCGACAAGCTCGGCTCCGCCGCGCAGGCCCTGTATCAGCGTCTCTTGCGTCAGACCCTGTTGCCGAGAGTGGTCGGCCGCCTGGAAGAACAACTGCGGCGTGGCGAAGCCAACAACCCGCAATATCTGTACGAGACGCTGCGGGTCTATCTGATGCTGGGCGACCCGAGCCATTTCGACGCCGAATCGGTTGGCGCGTGGACGGACTACGACTGGGACCGCAACCTCGCCGGGCATGTCACCGACGACCAGCGCAAGGATCTGTCGGCGCATATGAGCGCGCTGCTCGAGCATCTGCAGGACGACGGCCCGGTCACGCTCGACGCCGACCTGGTCGCGTCGACCCGCCAGGCACTGGCGAAGATTCCGCTGCAACAGCGGGTCTATGCGTCGCTGGTGCGCAATCTGCAGCACACGAGTTTGCCGGAGGTTTCGCCGGCCAGCGCGGCGGGGCGTGACGCGGCACTCGTGTTCGTGCGCAAGAGCGGCGAGCCGATGACGCGCGGCGTACCCGGCCTCTACACGCGCGACGGCTACCGGCAATTCCTCGCGCGCCGCGATCTGGCGGTGGCCGACGTCGTCAAGGACAACTGGATATTGGGCAAGGACGAAGCAGTCACCGATCCGGCGGCGGTCGAGCAACTGAACGCACAGGTGCTGGAGCTTTACTATGACGACTACATCCGACGCTGGGACGCATTCCTGTCCGATGTCGGCATCGTCCCGTTTCACGACCTCGATCAGGCCGCGCGGGTGGTGAACGTGCTCGCGCAGCCCACCTCGCCGCTGAAGAAGTTCCTGAGCGTGGCCGCGAAGGAAACCACACTCGGCGACGTCAAGCAGAGCACCTTGATCGATACCGCCAAGGGCAAACTCGACAGCGTCAAGAAGAAGCTGGAGAGTGCGCTTGCCTCGTCCGACGATGCGGTGCCCGCGCCGGCGGCCGCGCTGCAAAATCCCGTCGATCTGCATTTCGATTCGTTGCACCAGCTCGCGGCGGCGGGCGCGGGCGGCGCATCGCCGCTCGATTCGCAGTTGGCCGCGCTCAACGAGGTGTTCGTCTATCTCGATGCCGCCAATACCGCGAAGCGCCAGGGCGCACCTGCGCCCGCCTCGGACGCGTTGGTCAAGCTGAAGCAGGGCGCTGAAGGCAAGCCCGCGCCACTTGCGGCGATGCTCACGGGTGTGGCGGACGCGGGGTCGTCATTGACGCTCGGCAGCGAGCGTGGGCGCCTGAGTTCGCTGTGGGTGGCGAACGTCGCGTCGTTCTGCCACCAGGCGATTGACGGCCGTTATCCGCTCGTCCGTAACGCCGGCAACGCGGTGACACAGGACGACTTCGGCCGCGTGTTCGCGCCGGGTGGCCTGATCGACGACTTCTTCCAGCACAATCTGATGCCTTACGTCGATATGTCGAAGACGCGCTGGAGCTGGCGGCCTTTCGGCAACGTATCGCTTGGCATTCCAGAGGATGTGCTGACGCAATTCCAACGCGCCGCGCAGATTCGCGATGCGTTCTTTTCGGGCGGCGGCAAGATGGCGTCCGCCCGCTTCGAATTGAAGCCGGTCACGATGGACGCTGCCGTGACGCAGTTCACGCTCGACATTGATGGACAGACCCTCACGTACGGACATGGTCCCACGCGTTCGACCCCATTCCAGTGGCCTAACGGAAAAGTATCGAGTTCGGTGCGGGTCGACTATGCGCCGCCGGGGGCGGGCGGCAGCAGCGGATATTCCACCGACGGCCCATGGGCGTGGTTCAGGATGATCGACAAGGGCGTGCTGGAGCCGACCGCGCAGCGCGACCGCTATAACCTCACGCTGGACCTCGACGGCCGCAAGGTCACGCTGGAGTTGCGCGCGAGCAGCGTGGTGAACCCGTTCAATCTCGACGCACTCAGCAAATTTACGTGTCCGGCCAAGCTATGAGCGAACGGTTCGACGCGCCGGGTTTTTTCGGCAAGGCCATTACGCATGGAGATTTTCTGTCGCGACGCTTGCCGGCGTCCTTTCTCGAGCCGTGGGATGACTGGTTGCAGCGCGGGCTGCACGCGAGCCGTCAGCAGTTGGGTGCCGACTGGCTCGGCGCGTATCTAACGAGCCCGGTGTGGCGCTTTGTGCTTGGCAGAGGCGTGTGTGGAGAGCGTGCCTGGGCGGGCGTGATGATGCCGGGCATCGATCGTGTCGGGCGTTATTTTCCGCTGACGATAGCGGCGAGTCGCGACGCGAGTGTCGGTCTCGTCGAATGGATCGGCGTGAGCGGTGAATGGTACGACCGTCTGGACGTGCTGGCACGCTCGACGCTCGACGAGCGCTTCCAGATCGACGCGTTCGATGGGGCACTCACGCAGTTGGTCGCACCTGGTGTGCCCATTGTGCCTGGCGTGCCTGCCGTGCGAGCGGAGAAGACGGCGTTGTGTCTCCGGATAGCTTCGTTCTCGGGCGCTGATGTCGCGGATGGCGCACACACGCTGATGAACGATCTGGTGGCGACCTGTGCCGCCGGGTGCAGCTTCTGGTGGAGTGAGGGCGGCGCGGCCGGTGAAGCCGTGTTGGTCGCATGCGAAGGGTTGCCTGCCGAGCAGCAGTTCAGCGCATTGGTGGGCGCCGGGTGGGAAGCCTCGGGGTGGACGATTTTGTGCCGCGGCACCGCGCGTTGAACAGAATCGCTGTATGAGCGGCACCGGGAGGAATGTTCAGCTTCCCTATGCAACGCAGGACGCGTTAGCGATCAAACCCGATCAAACCCGATCAAACCCGACCAGTCCCGGCCAGCCCCGACCAGTCCGGACGCTATGCGTCGAACCACACCAGCACCACGGTGACGTTGTCTTTGCCGCCGTGCTGTTTAGCGAGTTCGACAAGCTGGTGGCTACAGGTTGCCAGTGTGTCAGGCGTAGTGAGGCGTAGCACGTCCGCAATCTGCTGGTCGTTCAGCATGCCGTGCAGACCGTCCGAGCACAGCAGATAAAGATCACCCGGCCTCGGCGTGAGCCGGTGTACCTCAGGTTCGACCAGTGGCGATGGACCGATCGCCTGCAGCAATTCGTTGCGCCCTGGCAGATTGACGGTGATGCCTGCGTCGAGCGCCTTTTGATAGAGCGTCTGGTCGCTCGTGATCTGCAGCATCCGGCTATCGCGCCAGCGATAGAGCCGGCTGTCGCCGACGTGGAACACCACCATGGTCGCCGACTGAGGCTGGCGCCAGATACCGGTCATGGTGGTACCCATGCCGCGGCCGTCGGGACGCATGTCGCTGCGATTCATCGCGTAGAGCTGCTCATTAACATGTTCGACCGCTCGCGTCGCGACGGTAATAGCCGGATGCGTGCGTTGCGGCGCGGTGCCGTCCGACTTCGCCGAATATCGGCCCGGCAGCGTGGCGTCGGGATCGTCGTGTGGTTCATGATGAAACGCGTGGGGATCGACTTCTGCGATGAACTGATGGAACAGTGCCAGCGCCTCCGTGCTCGCGACCTCGCCGGCATCATGGCCGCCCATGCCGTCGCACACGATGGCAAGCCCGAGTGCGTCATCAATCAGGAAATTGTCTTCGTTGTTGCGGCGCACGAGTCCGATATCGGATAGGCCGAATGCGCAACCCGTGGCGAGCTGATAGGTCTGATTGGGCGAGGAGGGTTTCAAGTGAGTCGTGTCGAGTCAGCGCTGGCCGGAAGGAGCGAAAGCATCTTGTTTCAAGCCATTATCCATAAAGACCTGGCGGCGTCAACGACTAAAGGCGCTGTGCGGATGAGCGCAATTGGCAGGATGGAAATCAGCGCGCTGATGAAGCATTTAGGGGAACGTATGGGGAACGGATACGACGTAGCGTGATCCGCGCTTGCCGAGCGAAAGTAGAGGCACTGAATGGGGTCTGGCGAACTATGCCCTCAGTTTTCTTCCTCGTTGCCGCGAGGCGGCGTGAGTTCCACCGTTCGTCTGCGCGGACCGGGCAGCGGCAGGCGGCTCGCGAGTGCTTGTCGAATTACCTTCCTGATCGATACCTTGCGCCCGAAAAGAGCGCGTAATGCTTCGATCTGCGCGGGCCCTGTCGCGTCGCTCGCGATGAGGTATTCCTCGGGACGCAGGAAGTCCCAGCCATGCACGTTATCGTTGCGTTCGCTCCGGGTTCCTTGCTCGGCCAATGTGCTCGCACTGTCGAGATAGACGTCGAAGCGATGAAGCGGGTTGAGCCTGGCGTCTTCTGAACGGAACGGGTGGCCTGGCGGCTGTGAGGTGAACGACTGAACCAGGGCCCGCACTTTCGCGCGCTGCTCGCCGCGAGAGAGATCGACGCGCACGACGCGCTCGGGGTCGACCGGATCCAGCTTGTCGTCCGTTGCCCACCCGGTTTCGCGCACGCCAAACACACCGGGTGCCTCAATTCCGTAGTGCGCGGCAAACTCACCGACGGTCTCCTCGACGAGCTCATGCATCGCGCGATGCGCCTGATGCACGGCGCCGTCATGCGTCATCGTCAATACCGCAGCAGGGCGGCGCTCGGCCAGCAGGTTGATGAGCTGTTGCTTCGTTTGCAGTGCGCTCCAGACGCCGTGCTCGTGATCGAGAAGATGCGCCGTATCCTGGCGCGCGCCAGGTGCGAACGGGTCAAGGTCGGGGTTGCCGCGCATGGAGGTAATTGTCGAACGGCGTCCCGCGCCGAGCATGCGCATGAAGCGGCGTGATTCGTTGCCGCGTTCACGCGCGAGCGTCGACGGATCCTCCGGATCTTGCTGCGAAATCGTGCCGGTGCGCCGATCGGATACGATCCGTTTGCCGCCTTCGCCGCTGGTCGCATGCGCTTCGTCGAACTGCACGCCACGGCGAATCAGCCGACGCACGCCGCCGCTGCCGTTCGATTCGTCATCCCGGTGCGGATAGAAGCCGAGCACCGCGGGCCGGCTCGGTGCGGGCTGAAGCTGCGGCCACACGATCGTATCGGACGCCGAAATACCTCCAGAGCGATGCGCCGGTGCGCCATCTCCGGGTTTGCGGCTAACGCCGTCGTCGGCGCTGCCGAACGAAGCCCCGCGCGCGGCGCCGGATTTGCGTGCCGGGAGGCACGTGTCCTGCGCCAGATGACGAGGCTCGCGCGCAGCGGCTTGCGGCTTCTGTTGCTCAAGAGAATCTGCGGCCGTAGGGCCGGCAGGAAGGTTGGTTCCGTTGTCTCCGACGCGCATGGCGTACTCCTTTTGCTCGATGCTTCGACGCTACAGGCATCAGCGAGCGCGCACGCGACTCAGTCCGCAATATCGGATCGGCGTGCGAAGCAGTGAAGCGGTGACGTCGCCCGGGCACTTCGCTTTTTCGGCAATGACGTCGCGTGTTGAACGTTAGCTACGGGTCTTGCACATACACTAGATGATCGACCGGTGAGGGGGGCAGTACGTTGTCGTGCATGAGGCTGGGTGGTCATGACTGAAAGAATCAGTGATTCGGACCCGACATCTCCGATCGAAAAGACGGCTGCAGGAACGCCGCTGGAGCAGCCGGAAGGTGGCTCGCGGCCATCGGCGCCGCCGTCGATGCCGGCGGAACTCGAAGCCTTGCGCGCGTCTCGCGCCGCAGGCGGAACACGCAGCGACGTGTCGTCCGCCACGTTTCGTGCCGCACGGCCCCCGCAATCCGCGGAAACCCCTTCCGTTTCTGCGTTCCCGCGGCGCCCAGGACAGGGTTCATTGCCGTTCATTCCGGTCAGTTATTCGGCCAGCGCTAATGCGGTGATCGCACAAAGTCTCGACGGTTCGAACGTCGATATCGCCGTTTATCATGACGCGTCCAGCCGGGTCGACGGATGTGCAGTGATCGAAATCCGCAGCGAGGGCGCATACGCCGCAGGACGCGCGGCGTTGAGCAAGGTAATCGTCGACGCAGTCAACGCGTACGACTTGCATCCGGGCAACGGTTTTGTACTCGTCAATGGCGGACCATCGATTTCGCGAACTCCGGACGCGCTGGAGGGTGCTGTCAGCGAAGCACTTGCATCGCTCGGGTACAGCGAACTCCGGGCACGTGCAGCGCGATATCCGCGTCCTGTCACGCGTGACGTGACCGACGGTGTGCAAGTGGAGGGCACTCCACCACGTGCGCTCGATGCCGCACAAGCCGTAGATGGCCCGCGCACTGTATTGCACGGCCACCGAAGCCTCTGGCGCAAGCGGCCTGATATTCTGTTCGCCCCACATGGGCGTTTGGTCGGGGGGCAGGCGGGAGAAGCATTCCACGTTCCGCTGGATGCGTACTTCGTCCGCGGGGCGATCCATGCGGATGGACATGCGATGAGCGCGCACGAGATTGTCTATCGGGTCGTCTCTTCCGGCGCATACCGGTACGGGCAGCCGCTAGCGTTCTATGCCGAGCCTGAGGGCACTCTCTCTCGAGAGCACATTGACCGGCTCGCGGAGGATCTCGCCGACGTTACCCAGGTTCCGTTGATGCATATCCGCGACGTCCGTGCAAAGCGCTCACCTGGACCGCCCGGCGCGGCGCTCGAGGTGATAGGCGAGGGATACGCGCGTTCGATCACGCCAGAGTCGGATTTGCGCCGTCCGTCTTCCACCGGATTGGGCGTGCTGGAAAATTTTGGCAGGGAGAAGGTCGCCTTCAAAGGCACGGCTATCGATCCGCTTTGGGGCGAGCCGGTGGTCGTTACCATTCAGCGCACGCCTAACGGGTCCTCGTTCATCCGCTCGCCGGATCAGATCGTGGAAGCAAAGCGACGGGTTCAGGCACTCGGTTATCCCGTGGAGCGAATCCGACGTACCGGCGATATCTTTGGACGTCCCGCATGGATCGCCGAAGAACAAGCCTTGATATTCGATTCGAAGTCGAACCATCATGCGGGTTCGAAGGAAAGTCCCGTCCTGAATGCACAGACGCTTGCGCATTTGCAATATATTCGGGCGCTTGCCGCGGAGAGCGGCAATGAACTGGTCGATGCGCAGATGGGAATCCGTCGCGACGGTACTGCCGTCTTGCGCGATACCGGGCTTGCCAGTCTGACGGGTGTGCATGGAAGTGGACGTGGTGTCGATGCGCTTCTCGACACCGTCGAAACCGAAGTGAGGCTCAGCATCGCGAAGCGCGGCGAGACATAATCGAACGGTGCTTTTCCTGCACCCGCTCCTTCACCACAACCCCGCCGCAATATCCACGAACAGTATCTTCACGATCGTCATAGCCGGAAAGATCATCGCGTAACCGATGTCCGGCTTGTCGGTTGCGGTGAGCTTGTTGGCGAAAGCGAGAATCGCCGGATTACCGCAGGCGCCGGCAACGATACCCGCCACTTCGTCGTACGGCAGGCGATACACCAGCAGACCCAGAATCAGAATGGGCACAGCCAGCGCGAGCAGCACGATCGCGCCAAGCGCCAGCATCAGCAGTCCGGTCTGTGAAACGGTCGCGGCGAACTTCGGCCCCGACGCCATGCCCACCTGCGCAAGAAAAATCGTCAGCCCGAGATTGCGCAACACGAGGTTCGCGGGCAGCGGCATCGTCCAGGTGACGCTGCCGGTCCGGCGCAGCTTGCCTAATACGAGCGCTACGATCAGCACCCCGCATAAGCCGAGCGCGAGTTTGCCCAGCCCCGGCAGCGGAACCTGGATCGCACCGACCAGAAACCCCAACGCCATCCCCAAGCCGACCGAAATGTAGCTGAACTCGGCCGTGCCCTTGATCGAATCGCCGAAGAAGGTCCGCAATGCGGGAAACGTCGCGCGCTGCGTCAGCAGGCCAACACGGTCGCCGTATTCGAGTATGAGATCGGCGCTCGGCATGACGTCAGCATCGCCGCGGCGCACGTGGGCGACGATCGAGCCGTCTGGCAGCTTCAGTTCGCCGAGCGTGCGGCCCACCACATTCGCTCGCGACGCAAACACGCGCAGATAGTCCAGATCGCCGCGGTCCCGCAGCACGCGCCCGGGCGCGGCTTCGCCAAGACGCTTGCGAGCCTCGGCGAGCGCATCTTCATCCGGACTGACGGCGAGCACCACATCGTTTTCGGCGAGCACGAGTTCGGGCGTGGCCGGCGCGTTGTGATGCGCACTGCGTACCGCGACAATCTGCACGTTGGCGGGGAGCGCCGCGAGCGTTTCGGCGAGCGTCTTGCCACGGAATGCCGGATTGCGCAGCGCGATTTCGAGGATTGCGAGGCCCGCGTTGGAAGCCGTCCTGATCTTCGGCGCAAGGACCATGTACGCCAGATAGAGCAGCAGAATCGGACCGGCCACGCCGAACGGGTAGGAGACCGAATAGCCCACCGCCGCGTCGTCGTTGCCGAGCGCGGCGATGGTCGCCTGCAATGCCGCCGTGCTGGTGCCTGAACCGGAGAAGAGGCCGAGTGCATGCCCCGGATTAAGGTGCATGACTTTCTGGATCGCGATGCTTGCCGCGCCCGCGCAAAGCACGCCGATCAGCGCGAGGATGTTCGCGCGCCGGCCCGCGGCGCTGGTGAGCCCAAGGAAAAACTGCTTGCCGTATTGCACGCCGACTGTGTAGAGGAACAGCGACAGGCCGAGTGTGCCGATCATGGGCGCGGGCGCCGATTTCGGCGCGAATGAGCCAGCGGCGAGTGCGACGAACAGCACCGCGCCGACCCCGAGCGAAAACCCTTTGATATTGATTTCGCCGACGAAATAACCTACGGCGATGGTAAGGAACAGCGTCATTAACGGCTGCTGCTCAAGAAGCGTCTTCAGGAAATCCACGTTTCCTCCGATAGGGTGTGAGACTTCGGGTTCTGCCGGCTTCCTGCAACTGCGCTGCTTATGCTCAATGAGTCAGAGAGCCGCCCTCGCGGGCGGGATGTTCGCCAGTATCTAACAGATTGTGGTTTTTTTCCTTTGTGTTTGAAACCAGGCGTCAACCTTTGCCGAGCGCGATATACCGTTCGAGGTGATGATCCTCATCCCCCAGTTGATGGTCGATCATCACGAGACGCTTTGCATAGTGAGCGAGCGGCAGCTCCCACGTCATGCCGATACCGCCATGCAGTTGAATGCATTCCTCGGCGACCCGCGCGCCAATCCTGCCAATGCTGTACTTGGCCGCTGAAACGGCACGTTCCCGCACAGTTCGCTCAGAGCCAAGCGCCGCAGCCGCGTTGATCACCGCCGAGCGCGCCTGTTCGATTTCGAGCAGCAGATCGGCCATTCGATGTTGCAAGGCCTGGAAGCTGCCGATCGGTACACCAAACTGTTTGCGTGTACGCAAGTACTCAAGCGTGTAGTCTTTCGCGACATCCATCGCGCCGACTGCTTCGGCGCACAAGCCAAGCACGCCGCAACTGAGCGCGTATTCGAGCGTCGCGAAACCTTGGCCGGTCTTACCGAGCAATGCAGCGTCGCTCAGCGTGACGTTGTCGAATGTGACCTCGGCCGCGCGGCCGCCATCGATCTTGCGATAGCCGCGTACGCTGACACCCGCGGCGTCGCGCGGGACGAGAAAGAGCGTGATGCCGGCTTCTTCATCGTCGGCGCCATTCGTGCGCGCGGAGACCAGAAAGAGGGTAGCGTTCTCGCCTTGCTGAACTACCGCCTTCGCGCCGTTCAACGTCCACGTGTCATTGTTGCGTTCTGCACGCGTCGTTACGCGCGATAGTTCGTAGTGGCCGTCCGGTTCGCCATGCGCGAGCGCAACGATCCGGGAGCCGTCGATCAGATCGCCAAGCGTGGCCTTTTGCGTTTCATTGCCTTCACGCGTGATTGCCTGGCCGACGATTAGCGTATCGAGAAACGGCTCGACCACAAGGCCGCGACCCAGACTCTCGAAGACGACCGCGATATCGAAGCCGCCGCCGCCAAAACCCCCATCCGTTTCGTCGAACAACGCGCCGATAATGCCCAGTTCCGCGAATCGATTCCACAGATCGGCGCTAAAGCCTTCGGGTGAGCGCGCAATCCGGTCGCGCGTTGCGAATCCGTATTGCTCCGTGATAAAACGGTTGAGCGTGTCCGCCAGCATGCGGCGGTCTTCGGTGTGCTGAAAATTCATGGCGTTCGCCCCTTACAGTCCCAGGATCATTTTGGAAATGATGTTCTTCTGGATTTCGTTGGAGCCGCCGAAGATCGACAGCTTGCGGTTATTGAAGTAAAGCGAGGCCGCGCTCGCCGCTTCATCGGGGCCGACCGGCGTGCCTTCAAATCCGTCGTGCAGGGCTTCCTCGACGAACGGTTGCGCATACGGTCCCATTGCGCGGCGTGTCAGCGAGGAGATTTCCTGGCGGATTTCAGTGCCGCGAATCTTCAGCATCGAACTCTCGGCGCCCGGCACGCCGCCGCCGGCCACCGCCGCGATCACGCGCAGGTTGGTGGTCTTCATGTTCTCCAGATCGATTTCGACGCGCGCCATGCGCGCGGCAAACGACGGATCGTCCGCCAGCGGCCGGCCGTTGCGCTGCTGTTTCGCGGCGATCTTGCGCAGCCGGTTCAGGGCGGCTACCGAAAAGCCGACGCCGGCGATATTGGTCCGCTCATACGTGAGCAGATATTTGGCGTAGGTCCAGCCCCTGTTCTCTTCGCCGACGAGGTTGTCGACGGGCACGCGGACATCCGTGAAAAACACTTCGTTGACTTCGTGTTCGCCGTCGAGCGTGATGATCGGGCGCACGTCGATGCCCGGCGTATTCATGTCGATCAGCAGGAAGCTGATGCCTTCCTGCTTGCGCACGTCGGTGGCGCTGCGCACGAGGCAGAAGATCATGTTCGCGTAGTGGCCGAGCGTGGTCCACGTTTTCTGACCGTTGACGATGTAGTGCTGGCCTTGCGCGTCGCTGCCGCGTACCGCGGTGGTTTTGACGGAGGCGAGGTCCGAGCCCGCACCCGGTTCCGAGTAGCCCTGGCACCACCAGTCCGAGCCATCGAGAATGCGCGGCAGCCAGTGACGTTTTTGCGCCTCGTTGCCGTATTTGATCAACACCGGGCCGAGCATGTTGACACCGAACGGCACGACACGCGGCGCCCCCGCCAACGCACATTCATTTTCGAAGATGAATTTCTGCACGGCAGTCCAGCCTGGGCCGCCGTACTCCTTCGGCCAATGATTGGCGAGCCAGCCTTGCGCGTTGAGAATGGCGTGCCACTCGGCCATGTCGTCGCGCGTGAGACGGCGGCCGCCGTGTACTTTATCGGCGAGACGCTGCGGGAGCTTGTCGTGCAGGAAACGCTGCACGTCGGTGCGAAAAGCCTCTTCTTCAGGCGTAAAGTTCAGATCCATGATGGGTTCGTTCCTCGATGGTTGGTAGCCCGATGCCTGGCAACCGGATGGGCTGGCTGACCGGTGGCGGCCAGCCAGTCACCGGTCGAGCATGCTCCCGATGACGGTGGGGCTCAAGCTGTCTGATTGAGGCTCGCGAAATCGGCGCCGCGTTCGACCAGTTCGACCAGCAGCGGCGAGGCTCGCCAGAACAGCGGGTCTTCCTTGGCGAATTCGCGGATGTCCGCAAGAACCGTGGCGAGGCCCACCGTATCGGCGTATTTCATCGGGCCGCCGCGATAGCGCGGAAAACCATAGCCATAGAGGAAGGTCACGTCGACGTCGAGCGGACGCAGCGCGATACCTTCGTGCACGACGTTGGCCCCTTCGTTGATCATCGCGGCCATATAACGGCGGATGATTTCTTCGTCGGTGAACGTACGCGGCGTGATGCCGGCGCGTTCACGCTCGGCTTCGATGATGGCCTCGACCTCGGGGTCCGGCGCGCCGGTACGCGAACCTTCGGGGTACAGATAAAAACCGCGTCCGGTCTTCTGGCCAAACCAGCCGCGTTCGCAAAGACGATCGGCGATCTGCACGTAGCGCGCGTCAGGGTTGCGCGTGGCGGCGCGGCGCTTGCGCGTGGCCCAGCCGATGTCGCCGCCCGCCAGATCGACCACCTGGAACGGGCCCATCGGGAAGCCGAACGCGCGCACGGCCGCGTCGATCTGATAGGGCGACGCGCCATCTTCGGTCATCGCGTCCGCCGCGCTGCGATACACCGCCAGCACGCGATTGCCGATAAAGCCGTCACACACGCCGGCTCGCACCGGCGTCTTGCGCAGTTTCTTGGCGAGTTCGAACGCCGTGGCGACGACATCCGCGCTGACCTGCTTCGGCACCACCACTTCCAGCAGTTTCATGATGTTGGCGGGCGAGAAGAAGTGCAGACCGATCACGTCCGCGGGGCGCGAGATGCTGGCCGCGATCGCATCGATGTCGAGATACGACGTGTTGGTGGCGAGCACCGCGCCGGTTTTACAGACGCGATCGAGTTCGGCGAACACGGCCTTTTTCACCGACAGGTCTTCGAATACGGCTTCGATCACCAGATCGGCGTCGGCGAGTGCGTCGTAGGTGGTGCTGCCTTGCCAGCGAGTCATGATGTCGGCTTTCTTTTCGGTACTCAGGCGGCCTTTGGCGATCAGGCTGTCATAGACCTTTTCGATGTGCGCGCGCCCGCGTGCGAGCGACGCGTCGTCGCGTTCGATCATCGTCACCGGCAAGCCCGCATCGAGCACCGCAACGGCGATGCCCGCACCCATCGTGCCACCGCCCACTACGCCGATCTTATTCAACGTGCGTGGTTTCGCGTCGCGTGTTTCCGGCGCCTTCAGCACTTCGCGTTCGGCAAAAAACGCGTGAATCAGGCCGGCGCGCTGCGGACTGTCGAGGCATTCCAGGAAAAGTTTGCGTTCGAGTCGCAGGCCGTCTTCGAATGGCTGTTCCACGGCGGCTTCCACGGCATCGACGATTTTGAGCGGGGAGAACAGGCCACGCGATTTCTTCGCCGTTTCCGCGCGTGCCGCGGCGACGGCGGCGAGGCTCGCGGTGCGATCGCTGAGCGCGGCGGCGTCGCGCGTGCGCCGCACCGGCGCGTGAGCGGCCAGCAGTTCGTGCACATAGGCGAGTCCTTCGGCGAGGATGTCGTCGCTGCTGCCGAGCCGGTCGATGAGGCCGAGCGCGAGGGCTTCTTTCGCGCCCGCATGGCGGCCGCTCAGGATCAGCTCGAGCGCGGCCTGCGCGCCGATCAGGCGCGGCGTGCGTTGCGTGCCGCCCGCACCCGGCAGCAGGCCGAGTTGTACTTCGGGCAAACCGAGTTTCGCACCCTCCACGGCGAGCCGGTAGTGCGCCCCGAGGGCGACTTCCAGGCCCCCGCCGAGCGCGGCGCCGTGAATGGCGGCCACTACCGGCTTCGTGCACGCCTCGATGCGATTGCATACGTCCGGCAGCGACGGCGGCACCGGCGGCTTGCCGAACTCGCGGATGTCCGCGCCCGCGATGAAATTGCGTCCGGCGCCGACGATCAGCACCGCTTCGACGGCCTTGTCGGCATCCGCGGCTTCGATGGCGGCGAGCAGGCCGCGCCGCACGTCGGCGGACAAGGCGTTGACCGGCGCATGGTCGATGGTGACCAGCAGGACTTTGCCGCGCAATTCGCGTGTGACAACGTCGGCGGAAGGGGTGAGGGTCATCGTGTCGTCTCCTGAATAGGTGCCGTCGGGCTAAATCGGGCCAAATCCGCGCGGTTGAGGCGTACTGGGTCTGGCGAATTGTTCAATTCTCGGTCGGTCAAGGTTTATTGACAATTACATAGACCGTTGACAGACTGTCAAAATTATTTTGACAAAGGCCGTGTCATGGACGTCAATTCGCTGACCCTGCTGGTTGATATTCTCGACGCGGGCAACCTGAGCGAAGCCGCGCGCCGGCTGAAAATGAGCCGCGCGAACGTGAGCTATCACCTGAACCAGTTGGAGCGTTCGATCGGGATGCAACTGGTGAGGCGCACCACGCGCCGGGTCGAGGCGACCGAAATCGGTCTGCAGTTATACGAGCATGGCCGTACGATCCAGAATGCGCTGCTGGCCGCGCGCGAGTCGGTCACCACGCTCGGGCAGAGCTTGCAGGGGCGGGTCAGATTGAGTGTGCCGAGCGGCTACGGGCAACTGGTGATGTCGGACTGGCTGATCGCGTTCAAGCGTCTCTATCCCGGCATCGTGCTCGATGTGATGTTCGAGAACCGTGTTGAGGATCTGATGCGCGACGAGGTCGACATCGCGGTTCGCGTGATGTCCGAACCGCCGCAAAACCTCGTTGCGCGCGACATGGGGCCGGTGCGATACGTGGCCTGCGCTTCGCCGGATTTTGCTGAAAGCCGCGGTATGCCGGTGCGGCTCGACGATCTGCGCACGGCGCCGTTGATTACGTCGGCGGTGGTCGGCAGGCAATTGCGGGTGGCGGCGTATCTGCGCGACGAACGCCACGAAGTGCTGCTGGAACCGGCGATTATTTCCGAGAACTTTCTGTTCTTGCGTCAGGCGGTGCTGGCCGGCCTCGGTGTGGGTCTGGTGCCCGACTATGTGGTGCAGGACGACCTGCGTCGCGGGGATGTGGTGACGGCGCTCGATGAATGGCGCTTAAGCATCTTCGGTACCAACATGTACATGCTCTATATGCCGAATCGCCATCACACGCGCGCGGCGGCGAGTTTTATCGAGTTCATTCTGGAGCAGGCGCGCGGAAGTGGAAGAGGAAACGCGGCTCACGGTATGCTTGGCAAAACGGCGGGATAGCCGTGCACGTGGCAGCACATTAAACCTCAGGGGAGACGTCAATGAAATGGGCAATCGCATTTCTCGCTCTGCTTGCAATCGCCATTGTCATTGTGCTGGTCTCGCGCCTTCCGGGCGAGGACGCCATCCGCCTCGCCGGCTACGCGGCCACTGCGGGCTTCGCCGCACTGGTCGGCTTCCTGATTCGCTGGCGCGCAAGTCGCGCGCAACGAAACAAACGCGCCGGGTGAGCATGCACGCCTCAAGTCATATCTTTGGCCGGATAGAACGACGCATTGTCACATTTGGTTGATATACAGAAGGTGCAATCCGCGTAGGAGATTGATTTGGACGCTCGAAAATCAGTGTTACACGTCGAACCTGCCACGAAGCATCCATTTGAGAGTTGCTTCCTTGATCTCGGTGGCCACTCCGCCGAGCGAGCCCTTACTGTGCTCACTGCCACAATCCACGCTGCCCAGCGGGAAATGAATGCATTTGACTGGATTACAGACGCGCTTCCCGGCGCCACGCTCAAACCAGCGCTCGCATTCGGCACGGTTGGCGAGCTGTACCGGTCGTACACCAGACCAGCAGAACTGGGGCGCCTGAAAGGCGTGCTGCGCGCCTGAGCACGGTGTGTTGCGAAAGACCTGTCATGGATCCGCAAAACTTGGCCGTCAGAATGGTCGAAAAACTAATCGGCCAGAGTATGACGGGGGTTTTCCATGAATCAAAAGCACAACGTGCTGTTTTTATGTCGCGCCAACTCTGCCCGCAGCATCATGGCCGAGGCTTTGCTGCGCGAACTGGGTAGCGATAGATTCAATGCATTCAGCGCGGGTATCGAACCGGCAGCCGATGTGCATCCATTGACGCTCGAGCAGCTACGCCCAACGATTTCAGAGGTGGGCAAGCTACGGCCAAAAAGCTGGCAGCAGTTTGCCGGCTCGTCCGCGCCGGAAATGGACCTGGTTATCGCGATGTGCGACGAAGCAGGGGAGTCCAACGCGCCACGCTTCTCTGGCAATCCCACGTTTTGCCAATGGAGCTTTGCCGACCCGCTTGCTGAGACGGGAACCGAGGCGGAGCAAAAGCGCGTGTTCGAGACGGTTTTCCGTCAGATTCTGCGTCGCGTTAGCCTTTTCGTGGCACTGCCTCTGCATTCGATGAAATCGCCCGAGCGCCGCGCCGCGGTGAATGCGATGGACGACCATGCACCGCCGTCCATGGCGCTCGCTGACAATCCCTGAAGCGCGCCGGATGGATTGAGTCACCGTCCGGCGAAAGCGCGGTTCACGTGCGGGTCGCGGCGACGACCTTGATTTCGACGATAAGCTCGGGGCGGGCCAGCGAGGCAACACCGAGAATCGTCCACGCCGGGAAGTCGGAGCGGATGTAGTGTTCCTTCACCTCGCGGAATGTGGCGAGTTGCGAAGCGATGTCGACGTGGTAGGAAACAAGTTCGACCACGTCGGTAAAGTCGAGCCCCAGGTGCTGGAGCACAGCCTCGATACGCTTGAATGCGACGTCGATCTGGTCCCGCGGCTCTTCGGGAATCGAGCCGTCGGCGCGCAGTCCGATCTGGCCGGCGATGAAGACCAGCCCGTTAGCCGTCACGGCAGGAGAGTACTGGAAAAGATCGAAAATTCGATTGCTTCCAAAAGTTGCGTCATCTTCCGGAAGACGCAGGCGTTCTATTTTGCTCATGGTAGTTCTTCAATCAACGGTTGTAGTACGGCGAATCGGGTTCCCGTGGCCCACACGCTACGCGAGCGATTGAACTGCAGTCTGTGCCGTAGTGGTCTCTTCACGGCCATGCACGGCTGACAGCAGCCCGCGCCGCGAACTGACGCCAAGCTTCGCGAACGCACGCTTGGCGTAGGTTTCGACTGTCGATTCCTTGACCCCCATCGACTCTGCGATCGCGAGTGTTGTCATGCCTTTGACGAAGGCTGAACACACGCCCGTCTCCCGTGACGAAAGCAGGATCGAGCGGCGCGTCAGATAGGCCTGCAACACGTCGGCGGGGGCAATCCTGTTGACGTTGTCGTCGAGCGGCACGCCGACCATGCGCGTATGCAGTTCCGCGAGTGGCAACAGCACCTGGCCGAGATGCTTGAGGACGCTCAGGTCATAGAGCGAAAACGCCGGCAAGCGCTTTGCGCGGCACGTGGACAGGGAATAGACGACGCCATTGGAAGGCCGCACCACCACGCACTCGTCGTGAATATCCGCAACGTCGTAGATCAGACAGCGCATTTCGGTGTCTTCGATGGTCTGCGCGGAAAAGTGAATCAACTCGATCTGCTGGGCATCGCCAATCCGGCCGTTAAGGGGATCGCGGTCGACGAAACTGCCGAAGTACTTCTCCATGGTTCGTTGCAGGTTTTCACGATCGGCCGCATAGCTGCCGATCCACTCGATGCGCCGGGCACCCGTGTCTCGCGGCGTAGCGCGTGTCCGTTGCAGATGCAACGAGTCGCAATCGACGAATAGCCTCACGCAATCGAATAGTTGCGCGAGAAAACGCGACGAACCGGTCGAATCGACCAACGGACCCAAGGCGTTCGAGAGCGCGGCCAATTGCCCGACGGACAGCGGTGTAGTGGAGGGAGAAGCGGTCATGGCCTGATATTTTCAACGGAGGGTCGCGGCAAACTCACTGATAACACGAAAAAATCAGCCCGCCCACTGCGGCTTACCCATCCATTTGACGGGCGTAAGCGCCGGAACGCCGAAACCCGGGCGTGGACCGTTTATATCCTGCGTGTCCCCCCTCAGTCGGGACAGACGGCACAATTTCGCCTCCCTAGACTCTGCCCATCGTTGCATCATCATGAACCGGGGACGGAGGTCGAGGATGGAAATCAGCAGGTGGAGTAAGAAGCTGGCGTGGTCGATGCGGGCGCTGTCGGCATGTTTGCTGACCGCGGCGGCGCATGCGGAGCCAGCCGTCGTGAACGTCTACAACTGGGGCAATTCGATCGGCAAGGATACCGTCGCCAACTTCGAGAAGGCGACGGGGATCCACGTGGTGTATCAGGAGTTCGATAGCAATGAGACCTTGCAGGCCAAATTGCTCTCCGGCAGTTCCGGCTACGACGTGGTGGTGCCCTCGGACGCGTTCTGGGCGAAGCAGGTCGCCGCGGGCATTTATCAGCCGCTCGACAAAGCGAAGCTGCCGAACTACGCGTTGCTCGACCCCAAGCTCATGGCGCTGCTGGCCGCCGACGATCCGGGGCATCAGTACGGGGTGCCGTGGAGCTGGGGTACGGACGGCTTCGGCATCAACGTCGAGAAAGTGCAGGCCGCGCTCGGCAAGGACGCCAGGCTCGACGGCCTCGATCTGCTGTTCGATCCCAGGAACGCGGCGAAGCTCAAGAGCTGTGGCATTTCGTTGATCGATTCGCCGCGCGATGTATTCGGCAGCGTGCTGCTGTATATGAAGCGCGATCCGAATAGCGCCAATCCCAAGGACTACCAGGATGCGATGACCTTAATGAAGGGTATCCGGCCATATATCGCGCAGTTCAGCACGGGCAGCTATATCGGCGATCTGGCAAACGGCGATATCTGTCTCGCGTTCGGCTGGTCGGGCGACGTGAACACAGCGCGGCTTTCCGCTCTGGATGCGCATCGCGCCTATCACATCAAATACATTCTGCCGAACGAAGGCGGTCCGATCTGGTTCGACGTGATGGCCGTGCCGAAAGATGCACCGCATCCCGACGCTGCGCTGAAGTGGATCAACTTCGTGCTGTCCGAGCAGGAAAGCGCGAACCTGACGAACGACACCTCGTATCCGAGCGCGGTCTCGAGCGCGGCGAAACTGGTACGTGCCGGTGTGCTGGCCGACCCGGCGGTGTTTCCGCCACCGGCCGACTTCAACAAGCTGTTCGCGGTCAAGCCGTTGCCCACCGAGATCAATCGGCTCGTGACGCGTTTGTGGCAACAGTACAAGGCGGACTAGGCCTGAACGGGTTGTCGACGAGCCGCGCAACCGGGTGACATCAGTACGCTTGCAGCGTCACTGAGTTCCGCAGTCACCCCCACGTTCATCCAACAAGCACGCATCCTGCCACCGCGTCTCGCGACGCGGCGCGGATCAACACGTCCATTCGACGTCTTCCATCATGAAACTGAAAGTCATTGTTCTGGTGAGCGCACTCGCGTTCCAGTTGACTGCTCTTGCCGCGCAGACGGACCCCGCGGCGCCGCCCTCAGTTGCCGCGCAGCTTGCTGCATTGCAGGCGCAAATCACGTCGCTGCGAGCGGAGATTCATAGTCTGCAGATTCAGGCCACGGCAAAAGATCAGGCGCAAATCAAGGCAACGCCACAGATAGCAGCGGCCGTATCTGCACCGGTGCCTGTTGCCGCTTCGGCTTCAACCGCCGCGCAGGATTCCGCGGCATTGGCGCGCGATTTCCAGTCGATGCATGAGCAGGTGAACAATCTCACGCTGAAAACAGACTCGCTTGAAGAAGCGGCCACCACGGGCCCGCTCGCCGGTCTGAGCGTGACCGGCTATATCGACCCCTTGTACCTCTACAACCGCGCGCAGCATTCTGGCGGTTTTCAGTTCCTGAATCACGACCCGGGTGTCTACGACTACTTCGAAAGTCAGATCGGCGATGTCTATCTCGACATCAAGAAGACCTTCGGCGTCGGTCCGCTCGCGCCGGCGGCGGAGATCGTCATCCAACCGAATCGCGGCGTGGGGTCGACCTTGAGCAGCGGTCACGGCAGCGTCGGCAACAATATCCTGACGCAAGCCGATGTGACGGTACCGTTGAATTCGCTGACCACCTTCACGGCGGGCCTGTTGCAGAGCCCCATCGGCTACGAGCCGTTGCCGTCGAATCAGATGCTGACCTTGACGCACAATCTCCTGTACGACTTCAGCGAGCCGGCGGGCATGGTCGGCATCGGCCTGAAGGGTAACAACGCGATCTTCACGCATTTCTGGCAGGTGTATATCGCGAACGAGCAATTGCGGACCTCGTCGGCAATCGTCAAGGGTCCGAACAATACCTCGCAGAGCAACTGGGTGCCGTTGCTCTCCGCGCGCTTCGACGATGTACTGTCGACGGCGCTCGACATTGGCGTAGCCGGCATGGTCGGCCGCTCGACGTTGTTTTCGCCCTGCGCGAATCCTGGCGGCTACGGCTATCAATGCAACGCATCGACCCCGTTCGGCATGATGCGCTACATCGAAACCGATCTGACCTACACGCGCGACAAGCTGCAACTGAACGCACAGCTCGACTACGGCGAGCAGCAGAAGGGCGCTTACGACGGCGGCACTGCGCGCTGGTATGGCATTTCGCTGCAGGGCCACAAGAAGTGGACTTCCACGTGGCTCGGTCACATGGGGGCGACGCTGCGCTTCGACTACCTGAACGACACCGCCAACGGCGGCGGTGCGCCGAACCTTCTGTACGGACTCTCGGGCGGCAATCCGTCGGTGAATGCGACGAGCGGTTTCGGCATCGATCCCGCGTGCTTCGCTGCGTCGACGCACAACGGCACCGAGTGCAAGGGCGCCACGCACTACGACATCACGGCCGACTTGCTGTTCTTTCCGACTCAGCAGATCACGCTGAAGTTCGAATACCGGCACGACCAGGCCAACCACCCCGTGTTCCTGATGAACGACGGCACTTACTCACGCGCCAACGACATTCTGGCGACCCAGTTCATCTATTCCTTCTGACGACTATCATGGCCAACTTTTCACACGACGCCGCTCACGACGCGCTGCGCTACCGCAATTGCACCTTCGTCAACGGTGCGATCTACACGGGCGGCGCGACGCCGGTCTTCGCGGATTGCCTCGCTGTACGCGACGGCATGATTGCCTACGTCGGCAGCCGCGCGGACATGCCGCAAACGCTCCGCGACATTGAAGAGATTGATTTACGAGGCCGCATGATCGTGCCTGGTTTCACGGATTCGCACGCGCATCCCGTTGAAGGATTTCAACTGACGTGTGACGGCGATCTTGGCGACGCGCATTCATTCGACGCCGTTGCCCACCAGGTTCGCGAGTGTGCTGCCTTGCATCCGCAACGTAGCTGGGTGATGGCGGGCAACGTTGCGCTCGATGCGCTCGGCGCTCGACTTAACCGCGTGGCGCTCGACACGATGGTGAGTGAGCGTCCGCTGCTGCTGATTGGCCATGACGTGCATTCCGGCTGCCTGAACACGGCTGCACTGCGCACCCTCGGCGTGACCGCGACGACGCCGGACCCTGAGGGCGGCATTTACGAACGCGACGAGCACGGCGAGCCTACGGGCGTCGTGCATGAAGCTGCGCTCTACGGATTGTTCCGTCATCTTCCGCAAATGGGCGCGGACGAATCCGCGCGGGCGTTCCAGAAGGCGCAGCGTCAGGCGCACGAGAACGGCATTACGGGGTGGTTCGAGGCGATGGTGGGGCAGCGTCTCGTGGATGCTTACGTGCGCGCGCGCGACAGCGGTGAATTGAAGGCGAACGTGAGCCTGGGGTTGCTGGTATCGCCGACCATGTCACTTGCACCGCAGATTGCGAGGCTGATCGACTGGCGCCACCAGTACGACGGTGGCCGGGTGCGTTTGCATACAGCGAAGATTTTCATCGACGGCGTGCTCGAGAGCCACACAGGCGCATTGTTAAGCAACTACGAAGACGCTGACCATAACGGTGCTGCGCATTGGGACCCTGCACAATTGCGAGAGGCTGTATTTGCTGCGGACGCAGCCGGTTTCGACCTGCACTTCCACACGATCGGCGACCGCGCGGTACGCATGGCATTGGACGCACTTGAGGCGTTGAACCAGGAGCGTGGCCACCGCGACCGCCGCGCGCAACTGGCGCACGTGCAACTGATCGACCCGCAGGACGTCCCGCGTTTCGCGCAGACTGGCGCTATCGCATCGATTCAGGCCGTATGGGGCAGCGTCGCCCCAGATCTGCGGGCTTTGTACGCGCAACTGCTTGGTGAGCAACGAATGAGTCGCCATTATGCGTTCGGCGATTTGCAGCGCCACGGCGCAATGTTATCGGGCGGCTCCGACTGGCCGGTCTCGACCCAAAACCCGTTGGTGGCGATAGAAACCGCACTGCGCCGCGCGAAACCGGGGGACATAACTGCCCCACCGTTCCTTGCGGAGCAAAGCGTCGACCTGGAGACGATGCTGCGGGCGTACACGCACAATTCCGCGTACAGCTTGCGCTTCGACGACCGGGCGGGGCAACTGAGCGCTGGCCGACCCGCGTCGCTGGCGATATTGAGTGACGACCTACGCAAAGTGGCGTCCCATCGAATAGCGGAAGTAGAAACGGCGCTAACGCTATTCGAGGGCGAGACGGTACACGGCCAACTCGACTAAGGGGGGAGGCAAAGAAGGAGGGCAGGCGAAACACAACCACACCGCGGGTTTCCGAGGCAGACCCATCCGCGACGCACGCAGTGCGGAGTGGGAGCGAATGAGTGCTTTGTCACGTACGTGAAAGGTGCGAGGGCACGGATTCCAGATGCACCACTACCGTGACTGCGCGGGGGACCCGCTTATAAGCTGGCGGGTTGAGCCGCTTTCTTTGCTTATCTTTCTTTGCGGCGGCAAAGAAAGTAAGTGCCGCCCCGCACAGGGGCAACGCAAATAGACCACTAAGAAATCAAGGAGAGGCCAAAAAAACCCAGAACAAGGAAACTCCCCATCACTCTCCCGCAGCCCCAGGCACCCGTTGCGCGACCCGATAACCGGACGCCGCCGCCACGGCCGAAGCCTGCACACCAACCTGCCGCTGACTCCCAGCTTGAACTTGCACCGCAGTCTGCGCCACATCCGAATCATCAGCAAAAACCGGTACGAAATCGATATTCGGGACCACGAAGGTTTCATCCGTAACCGAACCAGGCCGCCGATAGGTCACCACCGACGTATTCTTACGAGCCGCTTGCACACTAACCGTGACACCCGGCTGAATATCGATGCACCCACCCGATTGCGCCAATGCCAGTTGAGCCGCCGTTGCCGCGGCATCGTGGCTGCGGCTATCGCCGTTGGGCAGCGTGAGTTGTGCGAGTGCCTGAGCTGACGTACACATCACACCGGGTTGGGTGGCGATCAGGTCGGCTGCCATGGCTTGATTGCCGAACATACCGGCACAGGCGAGGAGCAAGGAAAAACGGGTATGCGACATCTACTGCCTCTTGTTATAGGGTGCAGGCGCGGATTATAGAAAATGCCCGCCGATGCAACAAGGCCGCAACAAGGCCGCAACAAGGCCGCAACAGGGCCGCAACAGGGCCGCCACCGGCGCAACCGCACTCCCATGCTACGATGCTCCGCAGATCAGACAGAAGGCTGGAGACATAGATGCGCCCAGAGAGTGCCGCCCGTTTCGACGAACAGTTCGCACCTCGCATTGCCGAGGCAATCGCCGCATGTTTCGCCACCACCGTGCATACCGAGGTGCTGCCTTACGGCGGCCACGGCCACCCCACGAGCGTGCGGATTCACGCAGCGCCGCTCGAAGGTCTCGGTCACTACCCGCATCCATTGAACCTGTTCCTGACCTGGGACAGCGACGAAATCGAACGGTTGATGGGCCCGCAAGGACCGGCGCGCTTCGCCGGCTATCTGGCTGCGTTGCCACGCAAGCTCGAAGCCTGGCGCCACGTGCGCGAACTGGATTTCTCCTCGCACACACAGGGCGAGCCGGCGGTACTGATCGGCGGCCTCGATTTCGGCTCTTAAGACGCCGCCGCGCCAATCCTGAAGAAGCTCACGCTTTGCACCAGGCCCGATGCCTTGCTTTGCACCGCATCGGCTGCCGCGGCCGCCTGTTCGACCAAAGCCGCGTTGCTCTGCGTCACCTGATCCATCTGCGTAACCGCATCGTTCACTTCCGCAATCCCCGCGGCCTGATCGACGCTGGCCGTCGCGATCGACTCGACAATCCGCGTGACGCTGCCGGCGCTTTGCACCACGCCATCCATCGTGTTGCTTGCGTGGTTGATCAACTGCGTGCCGGCGTCGATCGTGGCAACCGACTCGCGAATCAGCGCCTTGATCTCATGGGCGGCGTCGGCCGAGCGTTGCGCCAGACTGCGCACTTCGCTCGCGACCACCGCGAAGCCACGCCCTTGCGTGCCGGCGCGCGCTGCTTCAACGGCTGCGTTGAGCGCCAGAATATTGGTCTGCGCGGCAATCGCCTCGACCACCGCGATGATATCGACGATCCGCTTGGATGCCGCATCGATCTGGCCCATGGTGCGCACCGCGTCGACCATCACGGCACCGCCGTCGCGGGCCGCTTGCGCGGCGGTTTGCGCGAGCGTGGTGGCCTCGCGTGCGTTGCTGGCGTTGCGCTGAACCGAGTCGGTGAAATGCTGCATCGACGCGGCGGTTTCTTCGAGCGACGCGGCCTGTTGTTCGGTACGTGCGGACAGATCGAGGTTGCCCGCGGCGATTTCCTGCGTCGCCGACGAAATGGTGTGCGCGCCTTCGCGAATCTCGCTGACGATGTGCCGCAAGCGATGATTCATTTCGTTGAGCGCGACCAGCAACTGGCCCGTTTCGTCACGGCTGACCACGGCGACATCGGCGCGCAGATCGCCTGCCGCGACCGCCTGCGCGACGCCCACCGCCTGCCGGACCGGCAGCGTGATACTGCGGCTCAGGAACCAGATCGCGAATGTGCCTGCGCCGAGCGAGCCGATCACGACCGACAGAAGCAGCACGCAGGCGAGCGTGTACGCGCGTTGCGCGGCCTCGCTCGTGCGTACGTTTGAGTCTTGTGCCTGCTGCATCACCGAGGCGACGATGTCGTCGATCGCGGCGGTCGGGGCGCGGTCGATGCCTTTCACCAGGCTGTCGACAACGTGCGCCGTATTCGGATCGGCCGCGTCATACCGTTTGAGCGCGTCGAGGTAGCTGTCCTGCAAGGAGGCGTGGGTGGCGAGTGCCTTGTCGACGCCGTCGACGTTCGCGCCAAGCGCATTCAACTGATCCTTCAGTCGCAGCAAAGCGGCGTGCGTGGTGCCGCTTTCCTTGCTGAAGGCGTCACGGTACCTGGCGAACGCGGCCGGATCGGCGCCGCGCAGCAGCAGGTCTTTCCATTCCTGCACCTGTTTCTTGAACTCGACCTGCGCAACGCGTGCCGTGTCGGCAGCTTGCGCATACTGGCCGAGCGTTTGCGCGGACTGAATTTGCAACGCATGCGTAGTCGACAACGCGTGCCAGCCTTCCAGACCCACCACCATCGTTGCCGTGAGCAGCACCGCGCCCAGCAACGCCAACTTGACGGCGATTTTCAGATTTCTATAGAACGTCACTGCGATTTCCTTGAGTGCACCTTAGTCCAGCTTGAATTGCGCGACGGCACCGGCCAAACTGCCGGCCTGACTTTGCAACGCGGCGGCCGCCGCCGTGGATTGCTCGACCAGGGCGGCGTTCTGCTGAACCATTTCGTCGAGCTGGCTGACCGCGCGATTGACCTCCTGAATGCCGCGCGTTTGCTCGTTGGCCGCCTGGGTGATTTCGGAAATGATGGTTGTCACGTTGGCGACATTGCTGACGATTTCCGTCATCGTCTTACCGGCCTGGCGGACCTGACCCGAACCGGATGTCACGCTCGCCACGGTCGATTCGATTAGCGCCTTGATTTCCTTGGCGGCTTGCGCGCTGCGTTGCGCGAGGCTGCGCACCTCGCCGGCCACCACCGCGAAACCACGGCCCTGTTCGCCGGCGCGCGCCGCCTCGACCGCGGCGTTCAACGCAAGGATGTTGGTCTGGAACGCGATACCGTCGATCACGCCGATGATGTCGGAGATCTTCACCGATGCCTGTTCGATCTCGCCCATCGTCGTGACCACGTCGGAGATCACCACGCCGCCGCGCGACGCGACTTGCGACGCGGACACGGCGGTGTCGTCGGCCTGCTTCGCGGCGCTGGCCGACTGCGTGACCGTCGAGGTGATTTCTTCCATCGAGGCAGCGGTCTGTTGCAGGCTGGCCGCAGCAGATTCGGTGCGACCCGACAGATCGACGTTGCCAGCGGCGATTTCATTCGCGGCCACGCGCACCGAATCGCTGGCGTCGCGAATCTGGCGCATCACGTGGCTGAGTTTGTCGATGAAGGTATTGAACGCGCGCGCGATCTGCGTGACTTCGTCATTGCCGGTGGCCGGCAGACGTTGTGTCAGATCGCCTTCGCCCGAGCCGATTGCGTTCATCGCGTCGCGTACGGTCGAGAGGCGCTGGAACGAGACGGCGGTGACCGCTGCCACGATTGCCGCGGCGATTGCGGCAATCACGATCAGGGCGATGACCGAAGCGGTCAACAGCGATCGCATGCCCGCGGTTGCCTCCGATTTGTCGAGCGCGACGACCGCGTACCAGTCGGTGCCCGGAATGGCCTCGGCGCGCAGCAGCTTCGCGCTGCCGCTCACGTCGACTTCGACAGGGTGCTCGGCGCTAAAGAGTGCGCTTAGTTTGTCTCCCGTTAGTGCGGGCGCGAGATCCGTCACCGGCTTCAAGGTCAGCTTGGCGTCCGGGTGGGCGACGATATGCCCGCTCGTGTCGATCAACATGCCGAAGCTCGCGGGTGTCGGGTGAATCGCCTTGACATTGGCAATCACGCTGTCCATCGCGACGTCGCCGGACACCACGCCTTTCACCGCACCGTCGCGCACCACGGGCACGGCGAACGCGACCACGAGCTTGCCTGTGCCCACATCCACGTACGGCGGCGTCACCACCGGTTTGCCGGCTGCTGCGGCCTGCTTGTACCACGGGCGGCCGGTCGGATCGTAGTCGGGCGGAATGCCGGTCGGGTCGGAGAACTTCGCGGTCTTGTCCGCGTAGCCGACGTACACGTTGGAGAACTTGCCGGCGGTGGCGATCTGCTTTAACGCGGCGGACGGATCGGGTTGCAGCACCGCGTCCTGCAGTGAATTGATCATCTGACTATTGGAGGCGATCCAGTCTTCGATACCGTCTGCATGGCCGCTTTCAACAGCATTCAAACTGCTTTCGATAGCGTCGGCGTTATACGAGTTGGCGACGACATAGTTGAGAACCGTGTTGGCAGCGAGCGCAACCACAACGATGGCGACGCACAGGGCGACGATGCGCGCGCGAATGGAGGAGAACATGTTGGAAGTTTTTCGGAGTAAGCAGTGAACCGTGGCCGGTGAGGCGGGGGCCTCATACGCGGTATACGGCGTGGGCCGGAGGGACTTGAGCGGCCAATGCTTTCGGTTTATGACAGGCGTGCGGAGAGCCGCTTGTGGCGGCGCGCCGCGATGCTACAGACTTTTGCGCGCGAGATGGGGTTTTCAACGGATGCCGAAACAACGCCATTAAAAATTGCTTGTGAGGCGTTATATTCGTATGAAGATATCGCTTGGGTACTACGACGTGAATACCTGAAAAAAAACGGCCGCTTTCTACCGCAGCGGCCGTTTCGTTTTGCGTGGACTGAATTGAAGTTGAACTGAAACTGAAACTTAGCTCCCCAGTGCCGGATCGCTCATGCTGCTCCTGCCGGTTTCCACGTGTCCGGCGAAGCGCCGCGCGAACGACGGGTCCGTGTCGACGGTGATCGCCAGGTCGTACCAGCCGTAGGCGTTGCGCAGATCGAGGTATAGCTGTTCAGTATCGCCGCCGCGTACCGAATGCTTGACCACATTGCCGGCGTCATAGGCATTGACGATGGTGAACTGGCAGCGCGCGCTGCCCACATTTTCCAGCCGCAATTGCAGGTTGCCGTTCGCGACGTCGTAGCCTTCCGCCACTTCCGGCCGCGCGATATCGGAACCGTGCCACCAGTTTCTCGCGACCGGCTTGCCCGCGAAGCGGCGCAGAAAGCCGTTCGGGCCATAGACCGTGTAATCGTACGTACCGTCGGCATTCAACGGCAACTGATCCTGCAGGCGCTTGCCGGCTTCGACGGTATACGTAAGCGGCGCGGCGAGACCGTTTGCGGCGTAGACGAGAAACACGGCACCCGCGCGGCCCGAATTGACGAAGCGCATCGTCAGCTTGTTCGCCGAGCCTTCGCCATGCACGCGTACGAACAGTTCGTACGGCAGCGCGCGAGCCGGGCGCACGCCGGGTTCCTGTTTGGGCACCGCCTGCACGAGCGGCGGCAGCGGCACATAGTCCGGATGCCGATTCTGATCGGGCGGGACATAGCCGCTCGTGCTCGGCAGCGTCGGGAACGCATCGTTCGGCGTGCTGAAGTTGAATGCCGACATCAGGTCGCCGCACACCGCACGGCGCCACGGCGTGATGTTGGATTCGCCGAGATTGTGCTGATGGCCGAAGCGCTTTTCGATAAAGCGGATCACCGACGTATGGTCGAACAACTCCGAGCACACGTAGCCGCCTTTCGACCACGGCGAGACCACCAGCATCGGCACGCGCGGGCCGAGTCCATACGGACCCGCCGGCGTGCTGCCGTTGCCCGCATAGTTCTCATTGCTGGTGTCGACGGTCGACAAACCGTTTGCGCTCGATGCCGGCGCGAACGGCGGCGCCATGTGATCGAAGAACCCGTCGTTTTCGTCGTAGTTGATCAGCAGTACGGTCTTGCTCCACACCTCGGGATTCGACGTGAGAATCTGCAAGACCTGATCGACGTACCACGCACCGTAGTTCGACGGCCAGTTCGGGTGCTCGGTATACGCTTCCGGCGCGACGATCCACGAGACTTGCGGCAGGGCGTTGTTCTGCACGTCGCGCTTGAGGATGTCGAAGTAGCCGTCGCCATTGGCCGCGTTCGTGCCCGTACGGGCATTGTCGTACAGCGGATTGCCGGGTTGAGCGTTGCGGTACTGGTTGAAGTAGAGCAGCGAGTTGTCGCCGTAGTTGCCGATATACGGGTTCTGCGTCCAACCCCAGGAGCCGCTTGCGTTGAGTCCCGTACCGATGTCCTGATAGATCTTCCAGGTGATGCCGGCGTTCTGCAGCACTTCCGGATAGGTGGACCAGCCGTAGCCGGCCTCCGCGTTGTCGATCACCGGTCCGCCGCCGCTGCCGTCGTTGCCGACCCAGCCGCTCCACATGTAGTAGCGGTTCGGGTCGGTCGGGCCCATCAGCGAGCAGTGGTACGCGTCGCAGATCGTGAAAGCGTCGGCGAGTTGATAGTGGAATGGAATGTCGTCGCGCGTGAGGTAGGCCATCGTCGTGGTGCCCTTGGCGGGCACCCATTGATCGTAGCGGCCGCCGTTCCATGCTGTGTGCGTGCTGGTCCAGTCGTGTGCCAGGTCTTGCAGGAATTGCAGGCCGAGATTCGGCGCGGTGGGGCGGAACGGCAACACATAGCCGAGATCCGCGGCGAGCGGCTGATACCACACCGGCTTGCCGTTGGGCAGGTTGATCGCGCGGGTGTCGCCGAAACCGCGTACGCCCTTGAGCGTGCCGAAGTAATGGTCGAACGAGCGGTTTTCCTGCATCAGCACGACGATATGCTCGACGTCGCGAATGCTGCCGGTCTTGTTGTTGGCGGGAATCGCGAGCGCGTTGCGAATACCCAGCGGCAACATGCCCAGCGCGGTGGCGGAACCGGCGGCATGCGCGGCGGAGCGTAGAAAATCACGGCGATTTTTTGAAGTCATGGTCCTGGCTTTCGATCTTCATAAGAGGAACGAACCATGCGGCGCGCGAGCGTGAGCCGCGCGTCGTATGGGGCGCGAAACTCAATCTGCGGTGTGAATGACGGGTGTGGCGAGCGGCGTCGACGCGGCAGCGGACAATGTCGCGTCGGCGCTTGATGCGGGCAGTGCTGGGGTTTGAATCGTGAGTGCAGGTAATGCTGGTGAGGAAGGTGAAGCAGACGGGTTCGCTGACAGGACCTGTGCAGCGCCGCCGTTATCGCTGGCTCCGTCGGTGGAACTCGTGGTGCCCGTGTCCGGTGCGCGGTCGTCGTTGCCGCAGGCGCCGAGCAGCGTGCAGAGCGACACGGCGGCCAGTGCGCCAGCCAAACGTTTGCGATAAAAGGCAATAGAAGGCTTGGACACAACGGACATGGCAATGTCTCCGGCACGGGGAGGATGCGCCAGGGCATCCACGCGCCCAGGTCAGCGATGCGCAAGAATAGTCGCTGACCTGTGTAACTTTTGTGAAGATGTGGAAATTTGGGTATTTGTTGAGAATTGCGCGGCCGTCAATCCTGGATCGCGACGATCGCCTCGATCTCGACGGTAATATTGCCCGGCAAGGAGCCCACGCCGACCGCTGAGCGGGAATGCCGACCGGCATCGCCGAATACATCGACGAACAGATCCGAGCAGCCGTTGATCACGCGCGGATGCTCGGTGAAATCCGGCGCCGCGTTGACCATGCCCAGCAGTTTGACAACGCGCTTCACGCGCCGCAAATCGCCCAGTTCGTTATGCAGCACGGCGAGCAGATTCAAGCCGACCATTTGCGCGTGCCGGTACGCTTCGTCCGCGCTGACGTTTGCGCCGACCTTGCCGGTCATGAGCGAGCCGGTTTCGTCGAGCGGTCCCTGGCCGGACAGAAACAGCAGATTGCCCTCGCGCGTGCAGTGGGTGAAATTGCCGATCGGCGTCGGCACCTGCGGGAGCTTGAGGCCGCGCGTGTGCAGCCGGTCGTAGCAGTTCATCGATGGGGATGTGATGGTGAGCGGTCTTTAAGAAGTAAGCGTGGCGTGCCGGCGTGGAGCTTAAGGTGGCCTTACGCCGCCGGCTCCTGGTCGCGATGCCGCCAGCCGAGGCGTGCTTCGATGCGGGCGGCCACCGCCTGCACGGCTTGCGCGAAACGCTCGGTGCCGAGCGCGGCTTTCGCCTCGGGCATCACGATCGAAATCGTGAAGACGCACGCGCCGGTGTTGTCGAGCACGGGCGCCGCGAGACACGCCACGGACGCGTCCGATTCGCCGATCTGAATCGACAGCCGCGCCTCCAACGCTTCGCGCGCGATCTGTGCGAGCACTTGCGGCCGGGTTTCCGCGCGGCCGGTGGGCGAGCTTTGCGCGTGCTGCGCGAAGAACGCGACCCGTTCGGCATCCGGCAGATGCCCGACCAGCAACCGGCCGGACGCGGTCCAGTTGAGGGGCACGCGACTGCCGACTCGCGAGGTCACCCGAAAATGCCCGGGGCCTTCAGCCATTTGCTGCACGACCATCATGCCGTCTTCGAGTCCGCAGACCTGCACGGTTTCTTCGACTTCCGCTGAGAGCCGCTGCATTTCTTCATGCGCGACGGCGAGGTAGTCGAGCGAGCTCGCGTATGTCAAACCATAACCATACAGACGCGAGCCGAGCCAGATGGTGCCGTCCATGCGCCGCGCCAACAGGTTCTTCTCAACCAGATCGTTGATGATGGAATACACGGTGGACAGCGGCGCGCCGACCATGCGTGCGACTTCATAGGCCGTAGCGGGGCGGTTCGCTTGCTGGAGCGCGTCGAGAATCTGCACAGCGCGATCGATCGCGCTGGTGCGTGTGCGCGGCGTGGCGCTTTCCTCCCGGCCTGCCGGCTGGGGTTCGGTGCCGGCGGATGCCGCGGCGGGTACTGCTTCGGACGCGGAAGGTCGGGACGTGCGAGCCATCGTGCTCCTCTGACGCGGGATGTTTTTGTCCAGTTGACGCAGGTTGATTGTATGCTAGACTGATCCGCAATTACAACATATATTCCATAATTAAGAAATACCGGGTTGGAGGCGCTTCATGGACATTCGCTCTCGCTTTGGCTTACGCCCTGTCATCAATGCATCAGGCACGATGACGGGTCTCGGCGCGTCCAGTGTTAGCGCACCGGTAATCGACGCGGTGGCGCAAGTGCTGCCGCAATTCGTCGAGATCGACGATCTGCAGCGCCGCGCCTCAGCGGCGATTGCCGAAGCGTGCGGCAGCGAGGCCGGGTACATCACCGCCTCGTGTTCGGCCGCGATCACGCTTTCCATCGCCGCCACCATGACGGGCGACGACCTCGGCCTGATCGAGCGGCTCCCCGACACAAGCGCCATGCCGCGCCATGAAGTCGTGATTCAGACTGGCCACCTCGTCAATTATGGCGCACCGGTGGACCAGGCGATTCGTCTGTCCGGCGCGCGCGTCGTGCCGGTGGGCGCGGCGACCGAAGCGCACGGCTACCAGTTGAACACCGCCATCACCGAACGCACCACTGCGGCGCTGTACGTGGTTTCGCATCATACGGTGCAGTTCGGCATGATCCCACTCGAAGAATTCATTGCAGTTGCGCATGCGAAGGGCGTGCCGGTGATCGTCGACGCGGCTTCCGAATACGACCTCAAGCGCTTTATCTCGGCCGGCGCCGACTTCGCGCTTTACTCGGCGCACAAGTTTCTCGGTGGGCTGACCGCCGGTATCGTCGCCGGCAAGAAAACGCTGGTACGTGCCGCGTATTTCCAGAATGGCGGCATTGGCCGTGGCATGAAAGTCGGCAAGGAAGGTATCGTGGGCGCGATGGCCGCGCTGGAACAGTGGCAGCGGCGCGACGCTGTCGCGGTTCGTGCCCGCGAACGCGGCTACCTCACACTGTGGCGCGAAACCTTGAATCGCTGCGACGGCGTATGGGCGGAGATCGACGCCGACCCGACCGGCAATCCGCTCGACCGTCTGAAATTGCATATCGATCCCAGGCAGGCTCGTATCACGGCGTGGGATCTCGCCGATGCGCTCGCGCGGCCGCCCGAAGGCGAAGCGCCGGTGATCGTGCGCGATCATGAAGCGGAGCTGCATTTCTTTTTCCTCGACCCGTGCAATCTGCATCCGGGCGAAGAGCAGATCGTACTGGCGCGACTCACCGCCGAACTCGAGCGCGCGCGGCAGTCGCCCAAACCCGTCGTCACACCGTTCCATCAGCGCGACGCACGGCGCATTGCCGCACGCCGGAATTGGCCTGACTGATTTTCTCCGGCTCACATCGATTCATCGATGACCGTTGTTTGACCCTGGCACCGGACCGCGTTCCGGTGTTGCTTTGACTTGCCCGCTTAGTACTACTTATATCGCCGGAACATGCCTGTGTAACCGGCGTTTGTCTCTCTTTCGACTTGAGGAAACCATGAAGCACAAACAGATTCTTCGTACGGCCATCGCGTTGGCTGCAGCCGGACTCGCCGCGCAAGCCGCCCACGCGCAAAGCAGCGTGACGCTGTACGGCATTGTCGACGCCGGCTTTACTTTCACCAATAACCAGAAGGGTGAGAAGGCGTATCAGGCAACCCAGGGCAATGTGCAGGGTTCACGCTGGGGCCTGCTCGGCAGCGAAGATCTGGGCGGAGGCAACAAGGTCCTGTTCAAGCTCGAGAATGGCTTCAGCCTGGAGAGTGGCGCATCCGGCCAGGGGGGCCGCATGTTTGGTCGTAGCGCGTGGGTGGCGCTCTCCAACAGCACGGCGGGCACGATCACGCTCGGCCGTCAGTACAACAGCGTGCAGGACTATCTGTCGAACATGCAGATCAACGGCGTCGGCGCAATGAGCCAGTACGGCAACGCGATCTACGACAACGACGATATCAACAACACCTACCGCACCGATAACGCGGTCAAGTACACCACGCCAACGTATGCAGGGTTTACCGCGAACGCGATGTACGCGTTCTCGAATACGGCAGGCCAGTTCGCCAACAATCGCGCATGGAGCGTCGGCGCCGACTACGTGAATGGTCCGCTGCATCTCGACGCGGCCTACTCGCTGGTCAATCAGCCGGCTAGCAATACTGCGGGCGCGGCACCGTCGGACAACTACTACGGCACCGGCTCGTCGATCATCAGCGGCGTGCAGCGCAATCAGGTATGGGGCGCGGGCGGCTCGTACGTGTTCGGCCCGGCAACCGTTCTGCTGCTGTACACGAACTCGCAATTCCAGTTGCTCAACGGCGGCAGCCTGCATTTCGCCAACTATGAAGCAGCCATGAAGTACCAACTCACGCCGGCCACGCTGCTCGCGCTGGGCTACATCTACACGACGCAGCACGCCAGCGGCACCACGGCCACCAATGCGCACTACAACCAGGTGAGCGTGGGCGGCGAGTACTTCCTGTCGAAGACCACTGACCTCTATCTGAACGGGATCTACCAACGTGGCTCCGGTTCGCACGCCTGGGTCGAAGGCATTTCGAATCCGTCGAGCAACAACGGCCAGTTCGTGAGCGTTGCCGGTATCCGCCACAAGTTCTAAGTCCGTCGCCCGCGCCGCCGCTCAGACAACATTCCGCTTAACGGAAACCGCGGCGCGGATCTTTCTCTTCAGGAGCACTCATGGCGACCGTTCAAGGAAGTCTGTTACTCGTCTATGCATTGATTGCCATCATCGCGCTGGTCGTGCTGATCGCGCGCTTCAAGATGAATCCGTTCATCACGTTGATGATGGTGTCGGTGGCGCTGGCGCTCGCCGTCGGCATGCCGGCGACGTCGATTCTCAAGTCTTTCGAAACCGGTGTGGGCGGCACGCTTGGCCATATCGCCATCGTGGTCGGGCTCGGCACGATGCTCGGCAAGATGATGGCGGAGTCGGGCGGTGCGGAGCGTATTGCGCGCACGCTGATCAGCCTGTTCGGGCCGAAGAACGTGCATTGGGCGATGATGTGCATCGCGTTCCTCGTCGGCTTGCCGGTGTTTTTTGAAGTCGGTTTCGTGCTGCTGATTCCGATCGCATTCAATGTCGCCCAGCGGACCGGCACCTCGATGATTCGTGTCGGCATTCCGATGGTGGCCGGTTTGTCCGTCGTGCATGGTTTGATTCCGCCGCACCCGGCTGCGCTGCTCGCGGTGACGGCGTACAACGCGGATATCGGTCATACGATTTTCTACGCGTTGATCGTCGGCATTCCGACCGCAGCCGTTGCGGGGCCGCTGTTCTCCAGGCTGATCGCGCGCTTTGTGGTGCTCGACGGCATCAATCCGATGGCGCAGCAGTTCATCGAACAGGACGCGAAGCGCTCGCAGCAGGAGTTGCCGGGCTTTGGCATTACGTTGTTGACGGTGCTGTTGCCGGTGTTGCTGATGCTGATCGGTAGCTGGGCGGATCTGATCGTGCCGGCCAAATCATCGCTGAACAATGCGTTGCGTCTGATCGGCCATCCGGACATGGCGCTGCTGCTGGCGGTGTTGTTGAGCTTCTACACGTTTGGCAAGTCGCGCGGTTTCAACCGCGAGCAGATCCTCAAGTTCACCAACGAGTGTCTTGCGCCGACTGCGAGCATCACGCTGGTGGTGGGGGCGGGCGCGGGTTTCGGGCGCATTCTGATCGATAGCGGCGCGTCGAAGGCGATCGTCGACGTCGCGACGGGCGCGCACGTGCCTCTGCTGATTCTCGCGTGGCTGGTGGCGGCGTTGATTCGCGTGGCGACCGGTTCGGCGACGGTAGCCATGGCAACGGCGGCCGGCATCATCGCGCCGATTGCGGCGGCGGCGGGCACGGTGGGCGGCGTGCGGCCCGAGTTGCTGGTGCTGGCCACCGGTGCGGGTTCGCTGATCCTGTCGCACGTGAACGACGGTGGCTTCTGGCTGGTGAAGGAATATTTCGGCATGACGGTGCCGCAAACCTTCAAGACATGGACTGTCTGCGAAACGATTATTTCGGTGACGGCACTGGTGTTGACGTTGGGTCTTTCGACCGTGATCTGAACGGAAGAGGTCATATCGCGGCGTGTCGTGAGGACACGCCGCGATCTTCCGGCGGGCTCAACGCTGCCGCGAAATAAACGCCGCAATCGCCTCGTTCAACGCATCCGGCGCATCGCGGTGCGGCGAGTGTCCGCAAGCGTCGAGCTTTGCCAACTGTGCATGCGGCACGCGCTCGCCGATCGTATCGATCTGCGCCATCGTGCCGTAGTTGTCGTCGTGCCCCTGCACTGCAAGCAGAGGTTGCCTGATAGCGCTCAGTTCATCGACGATACGCCATTCCCTGAAGGCCGGATTCAACCAGATATCGTTCCAGCCGTAGAACGCGGAATCGACGTCGGCATGATAGCGGCCGAGCTTGCTGCGCAGATCCGTGCTTTCATAGAGCTGTTTGGTCTGCGCAATGCTTTTCACCGAGATGTCTTCGACGTATACATGCGGCGCGATCGCAACCGCGCCGGCCAGTTCATCCGGATGCAATGCTGCGTAGAGCAGCGTGATCGAGCCGCCGTCGCTGTGGCCGATCAGCCACATGCGCTCGCGTTCCCGAACGCCGATATCGAGCGCGTCGAACAGGGCGGGCAGAATATCGCGCGCTTGCGCGGTCATGAAATCGACCGGCCATTTGACGTCATGCGCGCGCGGTGTGGACAATCCATAACCAGGCCGCGAATACACGAGACCGCGCAGGCCGAGGCGCTCGCATAAGGCTAACGGCCAATCGCGCCACATCGCAATCGAACCGAGTCCTTCATGCAGGAATACGGCAATCGGCGCATTGCCCGCGGCTCCATTCATCCAACGGTATTCGATGCGCAACGGCCCATGCGATGCCGTGGCGGGCAGTTCTGCAAAGTGGCTGACAAGGGCTGGGCTTGCGGGGTTCTGCATGGATCACCTTATGACTGTTCGCGCAGTTTGAAGCGTTGAATCTTGCCTGTAGCGGTTTTCGGCAAATCGTCGACGAACAGGATATCGCGCGGATACTTGTGCGGCGCGAGCCGCTCCTTGACGAAAGCCTTCAATTCATCAGCGAGTATCTCAGACGGCACGAATTCACGCTTCAACACGACGAACGCGCGCGTCTTGACGAGGCCGCCGTGATCCACACCGACTACCGCCGCTTCCAGTACCGCATCGTGCTGCATCAGAACCATTTCCACTTCGACAGGCGATACATACTGGCCGCTCACTTTCAGCATGTCGTCGCTGCGGCCCGCATACACGTAGCAGCCGTTCGCGAGACGGCGGTATTTGTCGCCGCTGCGGATCCACTCGCCAAGGAAGGTCGCGCGCGATTTCTCGCGATTGCTCCAGTACATGAGCGCCGCGCTCGGTCCTTTGATATACAGATCGCCGACTTCGTCGTCAGGCACCGCATGACCGGCTTCGTCGCGCAGTTCGATTTCATAGCCGGGCACGGGACGCCCCGTGGTGCCGTACTCGACCGCGCCCGCGCGATTCGACAGGAAGATATGCAGCATCTCGGTCGAACCGATGCCATCGAGAATCTCGCAGCCGAAGTGTGCGGTGAAGCGTTCGCCGATTTCGCGCGGCAGCGCTTCGCCCGCCGACGTGCATACGCGCATCGCGACATCGGCGCGCGCGGGCAGGTTGGGCGAGACGAGCATGCTCGCGTAAAGCGTCGGCACGCCGTAGAAAATGCTCGGGCGATGCCGCACGAGGCGGGTGAAGATGGCATCGGCGGTGGGGCGCTCGGCCATCAATACCGCCGTGGCGCCGACTGAAAGCGGGAACGTCAGGCCATTCCCCAGGCCATACGCAAAGAACAATTTCGCCGCCGAGAAAACCACATCGCTTTCGACGATGCCGAGCACCGGCTTCGCGTACAACTCAGCGGTCCAGTACAGATTCGCGTGCGTGTGGACCGTGCCTTTCGGCTTGCCGGTCGAGCCTGACGAATACAGCCAGAATGCGATGTCGTCGCAACCGGTCGTGCAGGCTTTGATAGCCGGGGTGGCCGCGTCGATCAGATCGTTGAGTCGCGGCGTGGCTCGCGGCTCGGTCAAAGGTTCGCTCAGAGGCTCGCTTGCGGGCGCCTGCGAGACGATCAACTGGCAGCCGTCGTGTTCAGCGGTACTCATCGCCTCTACGACATTCGGCAGCAACGCATCTGAGGCGATGACGGCGCGCGCGTGGCTATGTGTCAACATGTACACGTAGTCGGCCGCGGTGAGCAGCGTGTTCGCGACGACCGGCACGACGCCCGCATAGAGCGCACCGAGAAAGGCGATCGGCAGTTCGACGGTGTCGAGCATCACCAGCAGCACGCGTTCTTCCGGATGCACGCCGAGTGTGCGCAATGCGCTCGCGAAGCGCCGGGCCCGATCATCGAGTTCGCCGTAAGTGGTGATGCCGGCGTCGTCGATATAAGCGGGCTTGGCGGCGCGTGCTTCATTCAGTCGAAACAGGTAGGCCGCGAAATTAAAACTCGCGGGCGGCGGTTCGACCGTCACGGCGGGCTGATGCGCAGCCGGTTCCAGCAGGGCTTCCATATGTCTCCTCCAACGGGTGGGGGCGGTCCGGCGCTTATGTGCTCTTGATCCGCTCGATGCTTACTGTCTGATTGTTCGCTGCCTTCCTGTCTCGTGCTGTTACGCGGCGGGCAAATGCGTGGTTTGCGTCAACGCGTCGAGTGCGGCGCTCGATGCCTGAACGGCCGAGCGCCTGTGATAGAAACCCAGCGCACGCAGGCCGCCGAGTTCCTCGCCGCCACCCGCGCGGCCCGGCCCGCCATGCAGCGACATCGGCATCACGTTGCCGTGGCCGGTCTGGCTCTGCTGGACTGACGGCGAAATGGCGTGGACACGTCCGTGCGAATCGGCAAGTTCCAGTGCGAGCTTGCCGAGATGCGCATCGTCGTTCGAATAGATGGAGGCGACGAGCGAACCTTGACCGCGCCGCGCGAGCGCAATTGCATGGGCTTCGGGGAGGGTGCCGCTTGCTGCGGCGTCGACCCGATACGGCGCCACGGTGGCCACTGGTCCAAACACTTCGACGTCGTGCGGCAGCGTCGCGTTATCAGGGTCGTTGACCACGAACAGATGCGGCGCGATGCAGGCTGAAATCGTCGCGTCTGCATCGATAAAGGGCGCCGCCGAGCCGTCGTACGCGAGCACCGCTTCCTCGCGCAATGCGGCGATACCCGCCAGCACGTTATCGTGCTGCTCGCGGCTCACGAGCGATCCCATTCGCACGGCCTCGTTGCGCGGATTGCCGACGGCGATTTTCGCCAGCTTTGTTTTGAGTGCATCGAGCACGGCTTCGAGCGATGCTTCCGGCACGAACGCGCGCCGGATCGCCGTGCATTTCTGACCGGACTTCACGGTCATTTCCCGCACCACTTCCTTGATGAACAGTTCGAACGCGGGGGTGTCGGGCGTTGCGTCGGCACAGAGAATGGCGCTGTTGAGGCTGTCGGCCTCGACATTCAGACGCGCGCCGCGCTCGACGAAAGCCGGATGCGCGCGCAATGTTGCAGCGGTTTGAGCAGAGCCGGTGAACGACACCACGTCGAACGTCTGAATCTGGTCGAGCAGACCCGCGGAGCCGCCGCAGATGACGGACAACGCGCCGGGCGGAAGAATGCCCGCATCCACTACGTCGGCAACCATTCGCTGCGTGAGCCATGCGGTCGCCGTGGCGGGCTTGATGATGACGGGCACGCCGGATAGCAGCGCCGGCGCAGCTTTCTCCCACAAGCCCCACGACGGGAAATTGAACGCGTTGATGAAGAGCGCGACACCGCGTGTCGGCGTGAGCACGTGCTGCACGCTGAACGATTGGTCCTTGCTCAACGATATGGTGTTGCCGTCTCGCAGCGCATGCACGTCGCCGAGCGAAGCGCCGAGCTTCGCGTAGTACGACAGCGTGAAAATGCCACCGTCGATGTCGACCGCCGAATCATTGCGCGTGGTGCCCGAGTTGGCGGTTGCGATCGCATAGTAGTCGTCGCGTTTCGCCTGCAGCAGTTTGACGATTTCGGCGAGGCGGGCGGCGCGCTGCGCATAGGTCAGCGCACGCAAGGCGCCGCCGCCTTCTTCACGAGCGAAACCAAATGCATGGGCGAGATCCAGGCCCTGGCTCGACACGCGCACGAGCGCTTCGCCGGTGACCGGGTCTGTGAGCGTGATGCCGTCACCGTTGCCCGCAACCCACTGGCCTGCAACGTAGTTCTTCAATAGTTCGGTCATGATGAAACTCGGGCGGAAGGTGATGGGGTAGTGAATTCAATCGCGCCTTGCGGTAGCAGATACAGCACCAGCGCCTGCCCATTCGCGACGGTCGGGCGATGCGCGCTGCCGGGGCCGTACACGCACCAGCCGGCCGGATGACCGTCGAAGGTGGCGCCCTCGTCGAGCGGCATGATCAGATCGATTTCGCCGTTCGGGTGAACGTGATGAGGACCGGCAATATCCTTCATATCCACGACGTCGACAGAAAAACCATGGGTGTCCGGCAACGCCTTGAAGATCCGGCCGTAGCGAATGCCGCCGCCTTTGCGGTTGCATAGCCAGCCTTCAGCCACGCCGGTGCGGCAGGCGTTGGCCAGATCGCGGAAGGTCGAACCGTCCGCGGGATAAGTGCCGTTGAGCCACGTGGCCAGCGTGCCGTCGAGCGGCCGGCCGGCGAGTTGCTCTGTCACGCCCGCAATCAGGCGTTGAAAGTCATGTGGGGACATGCAAGCCTCCAGATCAGCACGCGCACGCACGTTAATTCATGCGTGTCGTCGCACTGTTTCCGTGACACTGGCGAAAAACCTCGACAGCGTTTGTTATTGGATCAATATTTGGCGAAAATTAACCGTTCACTCTGCACCTGTCAAGCACTATAGTACATGTAACGTATTCAAGAGGCAGTTAAACATGAACCAAAATTACTCTTCCGCGCCGCTGGATGATTCTGCCGATGAAGATGCAAGCCGCGCGGGGCGGGCGGACAGCGCGACCGAGCGCGGGGTGGAGCGCGGCGGCGAGCGCGAGGAGCGCGATCCGTTTCTGACGGCGATGGGCGAGCGCGTGCGCCTGCTGCGTGCGCGCCGCGGCATGACGCGCAAGACACTGGCGACTGAAACCGGTTTATCCGAACGTCATCTGGCGAATCTGGAGTCGGGCGTGGGCAATGCGTCGGTGCTGGTGCTGCGGCAGATCGCGGCAACGCTGAACTGTCCGCTGGCCGAAGTCATCGGTGACGAAACGACCGCTTCCGCCGAATGGCTGCTGATCCGCGAACTGCTGCAAGGCCGTGACCAGGCGGCGCTGCAGCGTGCCCGCGTGGCGCTTGCCGAGATGTTCGCGCAAGCGCCGCGCGACCCGCATCGCAAGGACCGGATCGCGCTGATCGGCTTGCGCGGGGCCGGCAAGTCGACCTTTGGACGGATGCTGGCGCAGGAACGCAAGGTGCCGTTCGTCGAGCTCACGCGCGTGATCGAGCAACTCGCCGGCTGTCCGCCGTCGGAGATTCATTCGCTCTATGGCGCGAGCGCGTACCGGCGCTATGAGCACCGGGCGCTCGAGGCTGTGATTCACGAGCATGAACGCGCCGTGATTGCGTCGCCGGGCGGCCTGGTGTCGGAGTCGGGCACCTTTAATGCCCTGCTGTCGCACTGCTTCACGGTATGGCTGCAGGCCACGCCGGAAGAGCATATGCGCCGTGTCGTCGCGCAAGGCGACCTGCGCCCGATGTCCGGCAACAAGGAAGCGATGGACGACCTCAAGCGCATCCTGGCCGGGCGCGGCGAGCTGTACGGCCGCGCCGACATGACCTTCGACACGAGCGAAAAAACCTTGGCCGACGCCTATTTGCAACTGCGTGACCGGCTCGCTGCAAGGCTCGCGGCCGAATCGCCGGATGACGCGCGCGTGAGCTGACATGCAGTGAGAGGCCAGGGTTTACTAGCAAACATGCATTAAAGTGCTTTACATGGATGTGACGATGCACTATTGTTCAAACAACAAGTTTTGCACCGTCCAGTCAGGAGACGCTCCATGTCCACAGCAGAAACCGCAATCGCGCCGGTCGACTACCGCACCGATCCCTCGCAGTACAAGCATTGGAAGCTGAGTTTCAACGGTCCGGTCGCGACCCTCGGCATCGATATCGCCGAGGACGGCGGTATTCGTGACGGCTACAAGCTGAAGCTGAATTCATACGACCTCGGGGTCGATATCGAATTGCACGACGCGATACAGCGCATCCGCTTCGAGCATCCGGAAGTCAAAACGGTGGTGCTGACGAGTCTGAAGGACCGCGTCTTCTGCTCGGGTGCAAACATCTTCATGCTAGGTCTCTCGACGCATGCGTGGAAGGTCAACTTCTGCAAGTTCACCAACGAAACGCGCAATGGTCTCGAAGACTCGTCGCGTCATTCAGGTCTGAAGTTTCTCGCTGCGGTGAACGGCGCGTGCGCCGGTGGCGGTTATGAACTCGCGCTCGCTTGCGACGAAATCTATCTGGTGGATGACCGCTCGTCGTCGGTTTCACTGCCGGAAGTGCCGCTGCTGGGCGTGCTGCCGGGCACCGGCGGCCTCAGCCGCGTTACCGATAAACGCAAGGTGCGCCACGATCGTGCGGACATTTTCTGTACGGTGGTGGAAGGCATCCGCGGCGAGCGGGCAAAAGCATGGCGTCTCGTGGATGAAGTCGTGAAGCCGAATCAGTTTGATCAGACGATTCAGGCGCGTGCGCTTGAACTCGCTGAGCAAAGCGATCGTCCGTCGGATGCGCAAGGCGTAACGCTCACACGTATCGAACGCACCGATCGCGAAGATGGCCTGACCTATAAAACGCTCGACATCACGATCGATCGTGCGAAGCGCATCGCCACTTTCACCGCTAAAGCCCCGCAAGCCGGACAACCCACGGATATCGACGCGATCGTCGCCGCCGGCACGAGCTGGTGGCCGCTGCAGTTCGCTCGCGAACTCGACGACGCCATCCTGTCGATGCGCACCAACGAGCTCGACGTCGGCACCTGGGTCTTCAAGACCGAAGGCGATGCCCGTAACCTGCTCGCCGCCGACGCCACGCTGATGCAGCACAAGGACCACTGGTTCGTGCGCGAGACCATTGGCCTCTTGCGCCGCACGCTGGCGCGTATCGACGTGTCGTCACGTTCGCTGTTCGCGCTGATCGAGCCGGGTTCATGCTTTGCGGGCACCTTCGCGGAACTCGCGTTTGCCTGCGACCGCAGCTATATGGCGGCGCTGCCGAGCAACGAAGACGACGAGCCGGCGATCACGCTGTCGGAAGTCAACTTCGGCCTCTATCCGATGGTCACGCATCAATCGCGTCTTGCTCGCCGCTTCTATGAGGAAGTCGAACCGCTCGATGCGGTGCGCTCGAAGATCGGCCAGGCGATCAAGCCGGTTGAAGCCGAGCGCCTGGGTCTCGTGACCGCTTCGCCCGACGATATCGATTGGGCCGACGAAATCCGTATCGCGCTCGAAGAGCGTGCGGCCATGTCGCCGGATGCCTTGACCGGTCTGGAAGCGAATCTACGCTTCAATGGCCCGGAGACGATGGAGACGCGTATTTTTGGGCGTCTCACCGCCTGGCAGAACTGGATCTTCAACCGGCCGAACGCAGTGGGCGAGAAGGGCGCGCTCAAGGTGTACGGCAAGGGCAGCAAGGCGCAATTCGACGTCTCGCGCGTTTGAACCACGTTTGAATTGTTTCGACGCGACGCAACGTAACTGAAAACGACGCCACCTGCCCGATACGCGCCTCTCATACTCAAGCACTGCAGTTTCCGACCAAGGAACCGACCATGTCTACGATCAACTACAGCGAAAAGATTCCGAACAACGTCAATCTCGCCGACGACCGCGCACTGCAGCGCGCACTCGAACAATGGCAGCCGAATTTTCTGTCGTGGTGGGGCGATATGGGCCCGGAAGGCTCGCATGGCTATGACGTGTATCTGCGTACGGCGGTGAGCGTCGACGCGGGCGGCTGGGCGCATTTCGATCACGTGAAGATGCCGGACTATCGCTGGGGCATTTTCCTCACGCCCGGCGAGCAGGACCGCAAGATTCATTTCGGCGAGCACAAGGGCGAGGCTGCCTGGCAGGACGTGCCCGGCGAGCATCGTGCGAATCTGCGCCGTATTATCGTCACGCAAGGCGACACGGAGCCGGCTTCGGTCGAGCAGCAACGGCATCTGGGTTTGACCGCGCCGTCTATGTACGATCTGCGCAACCTGTTTCAGGTGAACGTGGAAGAGGGCCGCCACCTGTGGGCAATGGTGTACCTGCTGCACCGTTATTTCGGCCGCGATGGTCGTGAGGAAGCCGAAGCACTGCTCGGCCGCCGTTCGGGCGACGAAGACAATCCACGTATTCTCGGTGCCTTCAACGAGAAAACGCCGGACTGGCTCGCGTTCTACATGTTCACGTATTTCACCGACCGCGACGGCAAGTTCCAGTTGTCGGCGCTCGCCGAGTCGGGCTTCGATCCGCTTGCGCGCACCACGAAGTTCATGCTGACCGAAGAAGCGCATCATATGTTCGTCGGCGAATCGGGCGTGTCGCGCGTGATCCAGCGCACCGCGCAGGTGATGAACGAACTGGGCACGGACGACGTCGCGAAGATCCGCGCGGCCGGCGTGATCGACCTGCCGACTATCCAGCGTTATCTGAACTTCCATTACTCGGTGACGATCGACCTGTTCGGCGCCGATCATTCCTCGAATGCGGCCACCTTCTATAGCTCGGGTCTGAAGGGCCGTTATGAAGAAAACAAGCGCGACGACGATCATCGGCTGAACGGTCAAAGCTACAAGCTGCTCGATGTACAGGACGGCAAACTGGTCGAGCGTGAAGTGCCGATGCTCAACGCCATGAATGAGGTGCTGCGCGACGACTATATTAAAGATTCGGTGGCGGGCGTCGGCCGCTGGAACAAGGTGCTCGAGAAGGCCGGCATCGATTTCCGTATGACGGTGCCGCATAAAGCGTTCAACCGGCAGATCGGCACGTTTGCGAGTACCCGTGTGTCACCGGATGGCCGCGTGGTCAGCGAGACCGAATGGGCCGCCAATGAAGCGAAGTGGCTCGCGACGCCGGAAGATCGCGCGTATGTCGCGTCGCTGATGGGGCGCGTGGTCGAGCCCGGCAAGTTCGCGAACTGGATTGCACCGCCGGCCATGGGTGTGAACCGTCAGCCGGTCGATTTCGAATACGTACGCTTTAACTGAGTACGGTGATTAAAAACGTGCGGTGTCGTATTCGCGCGAATCCAGGTTGGAGGAAGTCATGAACGGCCCAGTGTCGATCGAAGTTCTCAGGCAGCATCTGATCGATCCGGAAATCTGCATTCGCTGCAACACTTGCGAAGAGACTTGCCCGGTCGATGCGATCACGCACGACGAGAACAACTATGTGGTCAACGCGGATGTTTGCAACGGCTGCATGGCGTGTGTGCCGCCCTGTCCGACCGGCGCGATCGATAACTGGCGCACCGTGCTAAAAGCCGATGCGTATCCGGTCGACGAGCAGTTCAAATGGGACGTGTTGCCGGAGCAGAACACGATGGCCGTGCCGGCGCCGGAAGATGCCTCGGTCGCGGCCGGATCGTCGGGCGATACATCGACGGACGCAAGCGGCATTGAAGTCGATACCGTGCGTGGGTCGGTCGTCCCGCCGTGGTCCGCGGCGAAACCGTATGTGAATCTCTATACCCACAAGGCGCCGACTACCGCAACGGTGGTCGGCAACTACCGGCTGACCGACAGCTCGACCGATAGCGATATTCATCACATCGTGCTCGATTTCGGTTCGATGCCTTTTCCCGTCCTGGAAGGCCAGTCGATCGGCATCCTGCCGCCGGGAGCGAGCACCGATGGCCGCACGCACCACGCACGGCAGTATTCGATTGCCAGCCCGCGCGACGGCGAACGACCCGGCTATAACAACGTTTCTCTCACCGTGAAACGTGTTTCCCAGCAGCACGGCGACGCGCTCGACGGCGTCTGCTCGAACTACCTGTGCGACCTGAAGAAGGGCGACGTGGTGAGCGTGATCGGCCCGTTCGGCGGCACCTTCCTGATGCCGAATCATCCGAACTCGCATCTGCTGATGATTTGCACGGGCACGGGCTCGGCGCCGATGCGCGCGATGACCGAGTATCGCAGGCGGCGCCGTCTGAAAGGCGCGACCGGCAAGCTGATGCTGTTCTTCGGTGCGCGCACGAAAGAAGAGCTGCCGTACTTCGGGCCGCTAACGAATCTGCCGAAGGATTTTATCGACACGAATCTGGCGTTTTCGCGCACACCGGGTCAACCCAAACGTTACGTGCAGGATGCGATGCGCGAGCGCGCGGTCGACGTCGCGCACATGCTCAAGGACGACAACACGCATATCTACGTGTGCGGATTGAAGGGGATGGAAGACGGCGTGCTGCAGGCGCTCAAGGAAATCGGCGAGCAGCACCAACTCGATTGGGACGCGTTATGGATGAAGCTGAAGCGGGAAGGGCGGCTGCATCTTGAGACGTATTGATCGCCTGGTGTCCGGGCATGAATTGGCCCGCATGCCTGCGGGCCTCGCGGTCTTTACCAGATCGTCTTAACGTGTGGATACGCCCGAATTTTTTCGTCTTTTGTCACTAGCGGTGCGGCAAACTTGCGTGCGGTCGCGACGATCATCCTGTCGGCTCGGTCTTTGTGGAACTCACCGGGCAGGTAGGTCGACAGACTTCGTTGCGATTTCGACATCGACAGGTATGAAGCGTACAGCTTCGATTGCCGAGACGGTGGCGAGCCAACTACTGACATCCATAGAGAGTAGGAGCCTTTCTCGCTCCACTAGCATGGCTATTTCCCACGCGGAAATAGCCGATACGACGATTTCCCGCCGGCCATTTCATGCGCAATGGCAGTCTTTGCTTTCTTGCTCAACGTCGGATCGCCGGTGACCCACCAGACCAGAGTATGGGTATCCAGAACGATCACTGCGTCGCCTCCCAGTCATCCTCTCCAACGGGCGCGATCGGATTGTCGTAACGCACGACTGAGCCGCGTAGCACGTCCAGCGGACTGCGTTCTACGCCGCGATAGGGCCGCACTTCAAGCGCCGGCCTGCCATGGTCGGTGACGATCAAGCTTTCGCCGGACGCCTCCACTTGCCGGAACAATTCGAGCGCCTTGGCCTTGAATTCGGACTTCGATACCAGATTGCTTTGCACAATAATTTCCCATGGTCAATTGCCTATAGTCATTTGGCGGCTGGTCCTTTCGCTTGCGCCGGCGACACCGCTCCACATGCTCGAATCACCAACTGCACGACCTCTTCAGTCGTCGCTTCGAACGCCTTCTGCGTCAGCGCGCGTTTGCCTTTGAGCGCGCGAATCTGCGCGTCGAAATCGGCGTAATGCTGGGTGGTCGCCCAGATCATGTACATCAGCGTTTGCGCATTCACCGGCGCCAGCAGCCCGCGTGCGATCCAGTTGTCGATAACCTTGACCCGGCTGTCCAGCCACGGCTTCACGCGGCCCGTGAGAATGTCCTCCATGTGTTCCGCGCCGTGAATGATCTCGCTCGCCCACACCTTCGAGCCCAATGGCCGGCGGCGCGACAACTCCATTTTCGCGCGGACGTATCCGCCGATCGCTTCGACCGGATCGTCGCTGCATTCGAACGTATCCGCCGCGCGATGCCAGTCTTCGAACAGGTCTTCCAGCACACGCCGGTACAGCGCGAGTTTCGTCGGGAAGTAGTAATGCAAGTTAGCTTTCGGTAAGCCTGCGCGTTCCGCGATCATCGCCGTACTGGTTCCGTCGAGTCCTCGCTCGGCGAAAACCGCTTCGGCGCACGCCAATAAATGCGCTTCATTCGACTCGCGAATGTGCGCCTTGCGCCGCCGCAAAGGTGCGCGCGTTTCGTCCTGGGTCTCGTTGTTTTCCGTGATGTCGGCAGCCACGTTGTCGTCTCTCATGTTGGCCTTCATCGGCATGTGTGCCGCGTCGCGCTTCATTCTAGTCGTTTGAGCGCCGATGAACACCCGCATTCGAGCCCGTCGATAAACGCGTGCTGCACTGCAATGGCACGCTTCTCGCTATGTTTCCTGCCGTACGAAAGGTGTTGATTTGGCGGGCTTAATCGTCTACAACCTGTCCAACTGGACAGGATTGAGAGAGCGGGCGATGCCCCAGGGTTTGCCCTCTGGGTAAGGGGCAATCGAAAGCATCGGACGTGCACCGCCGACGTGCGGCCACGCCCCAAAGCCCGCCGCCCATGCACCAGTTTCATGTCGATTCACCGAAAGGAGCGAGACGAATGAACGCGGTATCCGAAGCGCTGAAGCACTCAGAACCCGCTACGTCGATCAAGGTCGACGGCAAGCGGCTGTGGGACAGCCTGATGACGATGGCGAAGATCGGCGCGACGCCCAAAGGCGGTGTCTGCCGGCTGGCGCTGACGGACCTCGACAAAGAGGGGCGCGACCTGATCGTCAGTTGGGCGAAGGAAGCAGGCTGCACGGTCAGTGTCGATCAGATGGGCAACGTGTTCATGCGCCGCGCGGGGCGCAATGCCGATGCGTTGCCGGTCATGACAGGCTCGCACGCGGATTCGCAGCCGACGGGCGGTCGTTTCGACGGTATCTATGGCGTGCTGGGCGGGCTCGAAGTGATTCGCAGTCTGAACGATCACGGCATCGAGACCGAACATCCTGTTGAGGTGGTGATCTGGACCAACGAAGAGGGCTCGCGCTTTGCGCCCGCCATGGTCGCCTCGGGGGTGTTCGCGGGCGTCTTCACGCTCGACTATGGCCTCTCGCGCAAGGACGTGGACGGCAAGACCATTGGCGAGGAACTCAAACGGATCGGCTATGCAGGCGATCTTCCCTGCGGTGGCCGTCCTTTGCATGCCGCGTTCGAATTGCATATCGAACAAGGGCCGATTCTCGAAGCCGAGCATAAAACCATTGGCGTGGTGACCGATGCGCAAGGTCAGCGCTGGTACGAAATCACGCTGACCGGGCAGGAGGCGCATGCGGGTCCGACGCCGATGCCGCGCCGTCGCGATGCGTTGCTTGGCGCCGCGCGCGTGGTCGATCTGGTCAACCGCATCGGTCTGGATAACGCGCCGTTCGGCTGCGCGACGGTCGGCATGATGCAGGTCTATCCGAACTCGCGCAATGTGATTCCGGGCCGCGTGTTCTTCACCGTCGATTTCCGTCATCCGGATGATGCCGTGCTCGCGAAGATGGATGCCGCCTTGCGTGAAGGCGTAGCGGATATCACGGGCGCGATCGGTCTGGAAACCGAACTCGAGCAGATTTTTTACTACGCGCCAGTCGCTTTCGACGAAGCCTGCGTGAAGTCCGTGCGCGCCGCGGCTGAACGCTTCGGCTATCCGCATCGCAACATGGTGTCCGGTGCGGGACACGATGCCTGTTATCTGTCGCAAGTCGCGCCGACTTCGATGGTGTTCGTGCCGTGTGTAGACGGGATCAGTCACAACGAGATCGAAGACGCGACCTTCGAATGGATCGAAGCGGGCGCTAACGTCTTGTTGCACGCGATGCTCGGACGAGCGTGCGAGCCGGTTTCATAACGCTTTAGCGGTTGCGGTTGCAGGTTGTCGTCGATTCACCAGCCTCACCGTCGTGTCCATAAAAGATGCCGCCCCGGCTCCGCTTTTGCGCAGCCGGCGGGACCGGCTACGTCCTCACATCGAAGAAGGAACGTGTATGGCCATCAAGCAAACCGGCGATATTGCGCCTCAGCGCCTATCGGCCGAGCAACTCTCCTGCGAGTTCTCCGATATCGCGCCGCTGCTCGACGCGAGCGCCGCGGCAGCCGCTGCGAGCCGCTGTCATTACTGTTACGACGCGCCCTGTGTGAACGCGTGTCCGACGCAAATCGACATTCCGAGTTTCATTCGCAAGATCGGCAACGGCAATCTGAAGGGCGCGGCCGTCGACATTCTCTCGGCGAATCCGCTGGGCGGCATGTGCGCGCGCGTTTGCCCAACCGAGATCCTGTGCGAGGGGGCTTGCGTGCGCAACCATCAGGATGCGAAACCGGTGGCAATTGGCGCGCTGCAACGTCATGCGACCGATTGGGCAATGGCGCGGGGTGAAGCGCTGTTCAAGCGTGCGGCCGAAACGGGGCGGCATGTCGCGGTGGTCGGTGCGGGGCCGGCAGGACTTGCGTGTGCGCACCGGCTTGCGTTGGCCGGTCATAACGTGACCATTTACGACGCCCACGAGAAAGCGGGTGGTTTGAACGAGTACGGCATTGCCGCGTACAAAACGGTCGACGATTTTGCCCAGCGCGAAGTGGCGTGGCTATGCTCGGTCGGCGGTATCGAGATCAGGCACGGCGTAGCGCTTGGACGTGACGTGGACCTCGACGCACTGCGCAAGCAGCACGATGCGGTCTTTCTCGCGATCGGTCTCACGGGCGTGCGCGCATTGGCAATGGAAGGCGAGAGCCTGAGTGGCGTGATGAACGCAGTGGATTTCATCGAACAGGTGCGCACTGCGAATGACTTCGGCACGGTGCCGGTGGGCCGCCGGGTCGTTGTGATCGGCGGCGGCAATACGGCCGTGGATGCCGCCGTGCAAAGCCACAAGCTCGGCGCGACCTCGGTGACGATGGTGTACCGGCGCGGCGTCGAGTCGATGAGCGCGACGTGGGCCGAACGCGATTTCGCGCAGATCAACGGCGTCACACTCGTCACGCACGCCACGCCGACTCGTTTGATCGGAGAAAGCGGCGTGGTCACCGGTGTCGAATTCGAACGCACGTCAGGCGATGGCAATCACGAGCGCTTCGTGGTCGAAGCCGACATGGCGTTGAAAGCCATTGGGCAGACCCTGGTGCCCGTCGGTATCGAGCGGGAACTGTTGACGCTGGACGGCAGCCGCGTTGCGGTCGACGCAAACGGACAAACCTCGCTGCCAGACGTGTGGGCAGGCGGCGATTGCGCGGCGACGGGTGGGATCGATCTGACGGTGCAAGCGGTACAGGACGGCAAGGTCGCCGCCGCGGCGATTGACGCCCAGTTTGCCCGTACCGCCGTGAAAGCCGCATGAGTGGCTGAAATCGCTCAAGTCGCTCACGTCACTGAAGTCACTGGGTTCGCTTGAGCCACCAGACAAAAAACAGCAGTCCCCAAGGAGCCGAACATGGCCGATCTGCGCTGTACGATTGCCGGCATTACGTCGCCGAATCCTTTCTGGCTTGCCTCCGCGCCGCCGACCGACAAAGCCTATAACGTGAATCGCGCGTTTGAAGCGGGGTGGGGCGGGGTCGTATGGAAAACGTTGGGCCTCGACCCGCATGTCGTGAACGTCAGCTCGCGCTACGGCGCGGTGCAATGGAACGGCCAGCGCATCGCCGGCCTGAACAACATCGAACTGATCACCGATCGTCCGCTCGACGTCAATCTCAAGGAAATCACCCAGGTCAAACGCGACTGGCCGGACCGCGCGATGATCGTCTCACTGATGGTGCCGTGCAACGAGCGCGACTGGAAGTGGATCCTGCCGCTCGTCGAAGACACCGGCGCCGATGCGGTGGAGTTGAATTTCGGCTGCCCACACGGCATGAGCGAGCGCGGCATGGGGGCGGCGGTGGGCCAGGTGCCCGAATACATCGAGATGGTCACACGCTGGGTCAAGGAAGGCTCGAAGCTGCCTTGCCTCGTCAAACTGACACCGAACATCAGCGACATCCGTCTCGGCTCGCGTGCGGCCTATAAGGGCGGCGCGGACGGCGTGTCGCTGATCAACACGATCAACTCGATCGTGGCGGTGGATCTCGATGCGATGTCGCCGTTGCCGATGGTCGACGGCAAAGGCACGCACGGCGGCTATTGCGGCCCGGCGGTCAAACCGATCGCGCTGAATATGGTGGCCGAAATAGCGCGCGATGTGGAAACGCCGAATCTGCCGATTTCCGGCATTGGCGGCATTTCGACGTGGCGCGACGCGGCCGAGTTCATGGTGCTCGGCGCGGGCAGCGTGCAGGTTTGCACGGCGGCGATGCACTACGGATTCCGTATCGTCTCCGATCTCGCGGATGGCCTTTCGAACTGGATGGACGAAAAAGGCTACGCGACGCTCGACGACATCCGCGGCCGCGCGGTGCCGAACGTCACCGACTGGAAGTACCTGAACCTCAAATACGACATCAAGGCGCGCATCGATCAGGACAAGTGCATCCAGTGCGGCCTCTGCCATATCGCGTGTGAAGACACGGCTCACCAGGCGATCATGAAAGAAAAAGATGGCGTTCGGCATTTTGAAGTGATGGACTCCGAATGTGTCGGCTGCAATCTGTGCCTGCATGTGTGCCCGGTCGAGCAATGCATCACGATGGAGCGCGTGGACAGCGGTGAGTACGCGAACTGGACCACGCATCCGAACAACCCGGCACGGGTGAATGCTGGAGAGGGCGACACGTCGGACGCCGCTGAAGTCGCCGGGCACGCCCATGCCGAAAAGGCAGCCTGAAACGTGAGCCAGCCATAAAAAACGAAGCGCTTGTACTGAAGCTGTAATTTTTCCCCAAGGCCTGACGCGCCGCCAGAAGCCGCGCGGGCCTCAACGATCAGTGGAGATCTTTCGATGAAGCAGACAGCGCAACCCGTCGATCCGCAGTTCGCGGCCGGCGCGCAGGGCAGCAGTCTTTACAACGATGACCTTGCGCCGACCGGCGTCGCCCAGCGGACGTGGCGGTGGTATCACTTTGCCGCGCTCTGGGTCGGGATGGTGATGAACATTGCGTCCTACATGCTCGCAGCCGGTTTGACGGAGGAGGGTATGTCGCCGTGGCAGGCCGTGGCGACGGTGCTGCTTGGCAATCTGATCGTGCTGGTGCCGATGCTGCTGATCGGGCATGCCGGCGCGAAGCACGGAATTCCGTATGCGGTGCTGGTGCGTTCCTCGTTCGGCACGCAAGGCGCGAAATTGCCGGCCATGCTGCGGGCGATCGTCGCGTGTGGCTGGTACGGCATTCAGACATGGCTCGGCGGCAGCGCGATCTACACGCTGCTGAACATTCTGACCGGCAACGCGCTGCACGGCGCGGCCTTGCCGTTCCTCGACATCTCGCTCGCGCAACTGGCATGTTTCCTCGTGTTCTGGGCGCTGCAGATTTACTTCATTATTCACGGCACCGATTCGATCCGCTGGCTCGAAAGCTGGTCCGCGCCGATCAAGATCGTGATGTGCATCGCGCTGGTGTGGTGGGCTACCTCGAAGGCGGGCGGACTCGGCTCGATGCTGTCGGCGCCGTCGCAGTTCGTGCCGGGCGGCAAGAAGGAGGGCATGTTCTGGGTGACCTTCTGGCCCGGTCTCACGGCCATGGTGGGTTTCTGGGCGACGCTTGCGCTGAACATTCCCGACTTCACCCGCTTTGCCAAAACGCAGCGCGATCAGGTGATCGGCCAGTCAATCGGCTTGCCGGTTCCAATGGCGCTGCTCTCGGTGATCTCCGTGGTGGTGACCTCGGCGACCGTGGTGATCTACGGTAAGGCGATCTGGGACCCGATCGACCTGACGAGCCGTATGACCGGCATCGGTGTCGGCCTTGCATTGATCATCCTGACGCTCGATACGATGTGCTGCAACCTGGCAGCGAATCTAGTCGGCCCGGCTTATGATTTTTCGAGCCTGTGGCCGAAGGGTATTTCGTATCGCGTCGGCGGCATGATGACCGCGACTATCGCCATTGTGATGATGCCCTGGAAGATTCTCGCCACCACGCAGGGCTACATCTTCACGTGGCTGGTCGGCTACTCGGCTTTGCTCGGTCCGGTGGCGGGCATTCTGATGGTCGACTACTTCCTGATTCGCGGCACCCGGCTCGACCCGCGTGAACTGTTCGACGAGCATGGCGAGTACAGCTACACCGGCGGCTGGAACATCGGTGCGGTGGTGGCGCTTGTGATCGGCGTGCTGCCGAATCTGCCGGGCTTTTTGCATACCGCGTTTCCGGCCTCGTTCCCGAACGTTCCGGCGATTTTCAACACGCTTTATACGTACGCCTGGTTCGTCGGACTCGCGTTGGCGTCGATCGTCTATAGCGCTTGGATGAAACTGAGCAAGGGACCGAGCGCGCGCGTGGCGAGCGCCTGAGTGTGGATGCGCGTGGATGAGCAAAGCGCGCGGTGAACGAAGTACGTAGCACCGAAACCAGCAGTTCATAAGGAGGCGGCATCATGACGACCCTGATTCGCGGCGGCACGATTATCGACGCGGACAACACGTATCGTGCGGACGTGTTGTGTGCGGACCCGCAGGATGGCGGCACCATCCTGCAGATCGGAGCGGACCTGGCGGCGCCGGCGGGCGCCACGATCGTCGATGCGGGCGGGCAATACGTGATGCCCGGTGGTATCGATCCACATACGCACATGGAGTTGCCTTTCATGGGCACCACGGCCAGTGACGATTTCTACACCGGCACGGCGGCGGGTTTGTCCGGCGGCACGACCAGCATCATCGATTTCGTGATTCCGAGTCCGAAGCAACCGTTGATGGAGGCCTTCAAGGAATGGCGTGGTTGGGCTGAGAAAGCTTCGGCGGATTATGGCTTTCACGTTGCGGTGACGTGGTGGGACGATTCGGTCTATCGCGACATGGGTACGCTGGTGCATGAACACGGCGTGTCGAGTTTCAAGCACTTTATGGCCTACAAGAACGCGATCATGGCCGATGACGAAGTGCTGGTGAACAGCTTTTCTCGTTCGCTCGAGCTCGGCGCGTTGCCTACCGTGCATGCGGAAAACGGTGAGCTGGTGTTTCAGTTGCAGCGTCAGTTGCTGGCAAAAGGCTTTACGGGTCCGGAGGCGCATCCGCTGTCGCGGCCGCCTGAAGTGGAAGGCGAGGCCGCCAACCGAGCGATTCGCATTGCCCAGGTGCTGGGTGTGCCGGTCTACATCGTCCACGTGTCCTCGAAAGATGCGGTCGACGCGATCGCGCGCGCCCGCAGCGAAGGTCTTCGGGTGTTCGGCGAAGTGCTGCCGGGCCATCTGGTGATCGACGAAGCGGTGTATCGCGATCCTGACTGGACCCGGGCCGCCGCGCATGTCATGAGCCCGCCGTTCCGTTCCGCGGAGCATCGCGAGGCATTGTGGCGAGGCCTGCAAGCGGGGCAGTTGCACACCACGGCGACCGATCACTGCGTGTTCTGCGCGTCGCAGAAGGCCATGGGGCGCGAGGACTTTACGAAGATCCCCAATGGCTGCGGCGGCGTTGAGGATCGCATGGCGGTGCTTTGGCATCACGGTGTGAATTCGGGGCGTCTCACGCCGAATGAGTTCGTGCGCATCACATCGACCAATGCCGCGCAGATTTTCAATCTGTATCCGCGCAAGGGGGCGATACAGGTGGGCGCGGATGCCGACCTGGTGGTGTGGGATCCGGCGGCGAGCAAAACGATCTCGGTGAAGACGCATCATCAGAAGGTCGACTTCAACGTATTCGAAGGGATGACGGTGCAGGGCGTGGCGATGCACACGCTCACGCGCGGCGCACTGGCATGGACCAATGGCGAGTTGCGGGCCGTGCGGGGTGCCGGGCGTTATCTGAAGCGTCCGCCGAATCCGGCTTACTTCGATGCGATCCGGGTGGCCAACAAGCGCAAGGAGCCGCATCCGGTGGAACGGTAAGCTGTTTGCAATCTGCCGGGCGGCCTCGCAGTGCCGCCCGCGCCGATTGTTCTTCGACGCCGCGCATTCGCCGTGGCGATACCCCTCCCGCGTTTTCCCCGATGGCGCTCAGCACGTATTCCGTGGTGCGATGCATGCCGCATCCGCGTTATCCGTTACAGCGTCGAGTTCGACGTTGCATGAGATACCCTGGCTGTTCGCTTAGCACGCAAGCGCATATTGATCGGAGACCTGATCCTTTGTAAAAACGCAGGCCGTTTGCTACAGTCCGCCCACTCTGCCCGGCCCGAGCGCCGGCGGAACGCCGCACACCAAACCATGCAAACGACGTAGCAAACCTAACGGAGCCACCTGATGAAGTCGATTCGTTCCATTCTGCTGATCGCACTGCTGCAAGCGGTGACCCTGAGCCCGGCATTCGCTGCGGATGAGCTTGCGCAGATCAAGTCCGCGGGCGTGTTCAAGATCGGCACCGAAGGCACTTACGCACCGTTCACGTACCACGATGAGTCTGGCAAGCTGACCGGCTTCGACGTCGAGATCGGCACGGCGATTGCGCAACGCCTGGGCGTCAAGCCGCAATTCGTCGAGGGTAAATGGGACGGTCTGATCGCCGGTCTCGATGTGAACCGTTACGACGCGGTGATCAATGAAGTTGCGGTTACCGACGCACGCAAGGTGAAATACGATTTCTCGGACCCGTACATTACTTCGCATGCGGCGCTGATCGTGCGTTCGGACAACACCACGATCAAGACGTTTGACGACCTGAAGGGCAAGAAGTCGGCGAATACGCTGACCAGCAACTTCGGCAAGATCGCGGCCGCGCACGGAGCGGACGTCATTCCCGTGCAGGGCTTCAATGAATCGATCGACCTGTTGACGTCGGGCCGCGTCGACGCGACCGTCAACGATTCGCTGTCGTTCCTCGACTTCAAGAAGCACAAGCCGGATGCGAAGGTGAAGATCGCCACGCTCGATACGTCGGCCGACAGCAGCGACAAGTCCGCGGTGCTGATCCGCAAGGGCAGTCCTGAGTTGCAGGCGGCGATCAACAAAGCGCTCGCCGACATGAGGAAAGACGGCACGTACCTGAAGATTTCGGAAAAGTACTTCGGTAAAGACGTTTCCCAATAAGCCAGTACGTTAATAAGCGCTAAGTGCGAGTCTGAACTATGCCGGCATGGTTGCATCTGATGGCGCAGTCGCTGTGGCCCCTCCTGTATGCGGGGCTGGTGTTTACTGTGCCGCTCACCCTGGCGTCGTTTGCCATTGGGATTGTGGTGGCGTTTATCGTCGCGCTGGTGCGGCTATTCGGGCCGCGGTGGGCGGTGGCGTGCGTGCGCTTCTACGTGTGGCTGTTTCGCGGCTCGCCGCTACTGGTGCAACTGTTCGTGATTTTCTACGGACTACCGAATGTAGGCATCGTGCTCGACCCGTTGACAGCAGCCATCATCGGCTTCTCACTGAATGTTGGTGCGTATAACTCGGAAGTGATCCGCGGCGTGATCGAGTCGATTCCGAAGGGTCAGTGGGAAGCGGCGTATTCGATGGGTATGACGCGTGAGCAGGCGCTGCGCCGCGCGATCCTGCCGCAGGCGGCGCGCGTTGCGTTGCCGCCGCTGTCGAACTCGTTTATTGCGTTGGTGAAGGACACGTCGCTCGCCGCGGTGCTGACCGTGCCCGAGGTCTTTCAGGCGGCGCAGCGGATTGCGTCGGTGACGTATGAACCGTTGATTCTGTACACGGAGGCGGCACTTGTTTATCTCGTGTTCAGTTCGGTGTTGTCGTCGGCGCAGGTGCGGCTCGAGCGCAAGTTTGGCCGTCATGCACTTTTTCAGGCGAGCAACTGATGATTCGACTGGAAAAAATCGACAAGTACTTCGGCGAGAATCGCGTATTGAGTTCAGTGGACCTGCAACTCGCGCCGGGCAACGTCACTGCGCTGATTGGCCCGTCGGGCAGCGGCAAGAGTACGCTTTTGCGCTGCGTGAATCTGCTGGAAATCCCGGAGGCCGGGTCCCTTGAGCTGGGTGACCAGCGCCTCGAATTCAGCCGGGACCACAAGCCATTGCGCGAGACGGTGCTAACGATTCGCCGCCGCACTGGCATGGTGTTCCAGAATTTCCAGTTGTTTCCGCACCTGACGGTACGGCAGAACGTGATGGAAGGTCTGCTGACCGTGTTGAAGTGGGACAAGGAGAGAGCGCGTGTGCGCGCGGACGAACTGCTTGAGAAGGTTGGCATTGCGCACAAAGCGGATGCATGGCCCTCCACGCTGTCCGGCGGCCAACAGCAACGCGTAGCGATTGCGCGAGCGCTGGCACCTTCGCCGGAGGTGTTGTTATGCGACGAGCCGACCTCGGCGCTCGATCCTGGCTTGGCTGCCGAGGTGGTGGACGTCCTCAAGCAGTTGGCCATGGAAGGCATGACGATGTTGATGGCGACGCACGATTTGCGTCTTGCCGCGACGATTGCGCGAGACGTGGTGTTCCTGAACAACGGCGTGGTGGTGGAGGCGGGCCCGTCGAGGGACATTTTCATGCAACCGCGCGAGCGGGAGACGGAGCGCTTCGTATCGACGCTGACACACAGCTTGCCGGACGCGTGGACAGCACAAGGCTGAGCGACGGAGGATGAAAGGACACCAGCAACATCCACCGATAGCGCAAAGTACAGCACAAAAGAAGAAGGGCGCCAAAGCGCCCCTCAAAAAGACGTACAACAGGCGCAAACCTGGACCACTGGTTTGCGGGCAGAGGCTTCCGACGAGCACGCAGTGCGAGTCGGGAAGAATGACTGCCTTGTCACTCACGCGGAGTGTGCGAGAAGACAGATTCCAGATGCACCACTACCGTGGCTGCGCGGGGGACCCGCTTATAAGCTGGCGGGTTGAGCCGCTTTCTTTGCTTATCTTTCTTTGCGGCGGCAAAGAAAGTAAGTGCCGCCCCGCACAGGGGCAACACTAATAGACCACTAAGAAATCAAGGAGAGGCCAAAAAAATTCCAGATAAAAAAAACACCAAAACCTCAAACCACCACCCGCTCCACCTCATCCCTCAGCGCAACTTCAAAAAACCGCCCCTGCGCCTCAGCATTAGCTCTGACATAAGCCCGATTAACCCCACTAATCACGGCCCGAATCGAAGCCGTCACCAGATTGGCATCAATACCAACCCCAAAAGCACTCCCAACTACATCAGCGCCGGCCATCTCCGCCACAGCCACAGCACGAGCATCCGCGCCCTGAGTCAAAGCCCGCTCTTCATAATGCTGAATCCGCACCGGCACACCGACAGCATGCATCAACGCATCGAGCGGCCCATTCCCTTCACCGTTCAGCACGCGCCGCGAGCCATTAATCTCGACGGTGAGCTTGATATGTTCCCGCCCATCGCGCTCAGAGAGACTATGTCCAATATAGTGAATCGGCGCATTACTCTGCACATACTCCTGCTGGAACAATTCCCAGATCTGCGAGGGCGTGACCTCCTGACCGCTAGAGTCAGTAAACCGCTGCACAGCAGAGCTAAAATCGACCTGCAAGCGCCGCGGCAACACCACCCCATAACTCTGCTCGAGCAAATAAGCAATCCCACCCTTGCCAGACTGACTGTTCACGCGAATCACCGAATCATAGGTCCGCCCGAGATCGCTCGGATCAATCGGCATATAAGGCACTTCCCACATCGCGTCCGGTTTTTGCACGGCAAAACCCTTCTTGATCGCATCCTGATGCGAGCCGGAGAACGCGGTGAACACGAGATCGCCGACATACGGATGACGCGGATGCACCGGCAACTGCGTGCATTCTTCGGCGGTACGCGCGACTTCATTGATATTCGAAAAGTCGAGTTCAGGATCGACACCCTGCGTGTACAGATTCAGCGCGAGCGTCACGAGATCGACATTGCCGGTACGTTCGCCGTTGCCGAACAAACACCCTTCGATACGATCCGCTCCTGCCATTACCGCCAGTTCCGCGGCAGCCACCGCGGTGCCCCGATCGTTGTGCGGATGCACTGAAAGGACCAGCGAATCGCGACGGGCGAGATTGCGGTGCATCCATTCGATCTGGTCGGCGTAGACATTCGGCGTGGCCATTTCCACGGTAGCGGGCAGGTTGACGATCGCTTTATGGCCGGGCGTCGGTTGCCAGATATCGAACACGGCGTCGCACACTTCCTTGGCGAATTCGAGTTCGGTGCCGCTAAACACTTCCGGGCTGTATTGCAGCGTGAAGTGCGTTTGCGGCGTGGCGTCGGCGAGACGCTTCATGGTACGTGCTGCGTTTTGCGCGAGTTCTTTCACGCCGCTTTTTTCGAGGCCGAACACGATGCGCCGGAATTCCGGCGCGGTAGCGTTGTACAGGTGAACGATCGCGCGCGGCACGCCACGCAAGGACTCGAAGGTGCGCTCGATCAGATCGTCACGGGCTTGCGTCAAAACTTCGATCGTAACGTCGTCGGGGATATGACCGCCTTCGATCAACTCGCGTACGAAATTGAAATCGGTTTGCGAGGCAGACGGAAAGGCGACTTCGATTTCCTTGAAGCCGATCTGCACCAACGTCTTGAACATGCGCATTTTGCGTTGCGCATTCATCGGCTCGAACAGCGCCTGATTGCCGTCACGCAGGTCGGTACTCATCCAGATCGGCGCGCGCGTGATGGTGCGCGACGGCCACTGTCGATCCGTCAAATTGATCGGCTTGAACGAGCGATATCGGGTAGCAGGGTTCTTCAACATTTTCATCATCCTTGGGATCGATCAACCTGGTGTCGACCGGACGACGAACAGAAAAATGCATGGCCGCCGGTCGGAAACCGGGGCTGGGTCAGTTACTGGGGAATTGAGCGGTGCTTCGGGTGTTTCAGATGGAAGCGCGCAGCAGCAGACCTAGCCCGGTAGAGCGGGCTAGTAGTAGCGATAGGGTGGTCTGGGCGCGGTACATAGTGGGCGATAAGACCATACTATTGGGGCCGCGTCAAGCGCAGTGCGGTGACGCGCGCGCCGGCCCCAGGTGCCGGGCGCGCCTGGGGCGCGTTGGAATCCCAGCCCGGCATGCCCGTCACCGGGGTTTCACGAAACGCAAGGTCATGCGATCCGATTCGCCAATTGCGGCGTATTTCGCCCGATCGAGGTCGTGGCCCTCATACGTAGGCGGCAGCGACCACACGCCATGCGGATAATTTTTCGTGTCGCGCGGATTGCTATTCACCTCGCTTTGGCCGGCCAATTCGAAACCTGCCGCGCGCGCGTGTTCGATGACATAGGCTTCGGTCACATAGCCGGAGTCGATCGTCTGTTGCAGGGAGGTGCCCGGCGCCGCGCGATGTTCCTCGACACCGAGGACGCCGCCTGGCTTAAGTGCCGCGTAGAAGGCGCGCAGGTTTGCGTCGATCTGGCCGTCCTTGATCCAGTTATGGATATTGCGGAAAGTCAGTACCTCGTCGACGCTGCCATTGGCCGGAAAGCCGCTGAACTGGCCCGCTCGCAGCGTGCCGACCACGACATTGCCGTAGACCGCCGGCGTGGCCGCCAGTTTGCTCGCGAATGACGCTCTCCCGGCCTGCTCCTCAGCCGCCGATCCGGCATCCGGGCTGTCGTATTGGGCTTCGTACAGCTTGCCGTGATCGTGTAAATAGGGCGCGAGTATTTCCGTGTACCAACCACCGCCGGGTGCGATCTCCAGAACGGTTCGCGACGATGCCACGCCGAAGAACTGCAGCGTTTGCTCCGGATGGCGGTAGACATCGCGTGCGCGGTTCTTGTCGCTACGCTGAGGCCCGGAAATTGCCGCCGCGAGCGCGGCGGAGTCAGCCGCCGTGGAGGAGGTCGATGCCGTCGGGGCTGCGCAGGCGGCCAGCAACAGTGTCGCGCTCAGGGCCGCGAGCGTGGCGCGCAGCGCGCGGGTTTGGGGAGTGGGGTGGGGGTTCATGGGGCTCATTATCGGGTGCGATCCGCCTGGAAAGAAATCGCCAATCGGCATAACGATATGCGCCGGCGCTATTTGCCGCGTCCGGATCGGCAGTCGCGCGCGTCGGGCTCAGAGACCGAACACGATCCGCAACGTATCGTTTTGCACGATCACGGAGACGCCGATGATCAGCAGGATGAGCGGCAGAAGTGCGGTGCCATAGCGCCGGATTGGCGCGCCCAGCAACGGATGCTCTACCAGCCAGACCGCGCCCGCGCACCAGATGCCGATCATGGCGACGAACACCAGCGAGATCAGCATGCCGTCGCTGTGCGAATGACTCGCGTACAAGGGCACATAGACGGCGATGTTGTCCGAGCCATTCGCGACCGCCACGCACGCCACTGTCCACCACGACGAGCCGGCGCCGGCCGTAGTCGACCTGGTAGGCGTGGCCGGTGCATTCATGCGCGCCGTAGTCCGTGCCTCTTCCTCCAGATTCGCGTTGCCGGGTCGAAACCGCGTCCAGGCTTTGCTCAGACCCACGCCGATCGGCAGGATACCGAGCAAACCGACGTAGCCGGTGGGTAACTGCGTCAACAAGGCGGCGAGCAGAATCGCGCCGACGATCAGCGCCAGCGAACCGGCGAACTGCCCAAAGATCACGCGACGCCGTTGACCGCCAGCTTCCGCAAGGAAGGCGAGCAGCACGAAGAGGTTGTCGATATTGGTGGCGGCGTAGGCCGCGACGGCGAGCAGGGCAAGGCTGAACATGCGGGAAAGCCGGTCAATGCACAGTGGGAAAACGGATCTGTACCCACGAAGCAGGTCCAGCCGAAGGGACGGCGGCGCGCCGCGGGCATGGCGGCCGCTCAACACGATGCCGATAGCGGGCGTCGTGGTCAAGCCGTCTCTGTGTCCGGCGCGCTGCGTGCGCGCTGTGGTTCAGTACCTTCGCGCGCCGCGCCTTGTCCCGCCGCGCTATGTCCGTGCCGTCTCTGTGGCTCGTGCGATGCTGATCCGTCAGCCCGTAAGCTACAATTGCCGACGGCTTGAAAAACGGAACATCAATGAAGATTCGGACTATCTCTATCGCCTGCATGACGACCGCTGCCGTATTGCTGGCAAGCTGCACGGCCGTCTACAAGAATTCGGATGCATGCGAGCAGTTGATGCGCAGCAAGCTGGCTGAATCGTCGCAGGATACGCTCAAGGTGAGCCATAAGGGCGTAGGCATCGATGGTTCGCGGGTGGTCGTCGAAGGATCGATCGAGCATGTGATGGCAGCTTCGGAGGTTGCGGGCACCCCGGCGACTTCCGCTTCCGCAGCCGCTTCTGCAACTGCTTCCGCCACGCAGGTGGCGAAGGCGCCACATTCGGCCTCGGGCATGCGCGCGGCGTCGGTGGCGTCTTCGGCTTCAGGCGCTGCGGTTGCTTCCGGCGTAGCGGCTGGCGCGGCTTCGGATGCTACGGCCGCTTCGGGTGCCGTTGCAGCCTCGCTCAAATCGGCGAAGCCCAAGAAGACCAGCACGGCGGCGGCTGCCGAGTGCACGTTCCACGGCTCGACACTGGCCGTATTCAGTTGGTTGGCGCCGGCCAAGCTGGCCTCGCCGCCGAATCCGGCCAGCGAAGCCACCGAGTAGCGATGTCGGTCGCGCCCGTTGGCGCGCGGCTAGTGCCTTCAGAGTATCTCGTGCCGTGCTCAACATCGAACCCGGCACGACCCAGCTAGCGCAAGAAGAATCTCAAGCCGCCCCGTTCGCGAGGCGGCTTTTGTTTTGGCGCAGCAGTTTCAGCACGCTCTCGCCGAACGCCTGTGGCCGCCCTTCGAAGCAGCGTTGCACGGCTTGCGTATCGATCAGACGCTGCCGCAACGCGGTGCGCTCGTCGTGCTGGTCGATCATGCGCACGGCAGTGGCGATGTATGCGTCGACGCTGTCCGTGGTGGCCCACGACGGCATGCCCACGCGCTCGAACAGCGCGCCGTCGATCTGCTCGAACACTTCCGGCCCGCGTTTGCATACGCCCGGCAAGCCGAGCGTCAATGCGTCGACGATACCGTTGGTGTTGCCGAATGGAAACGGGCTGAAGAACAGGTCGGATTGGTTGACGCGCGCCAGATACGCAGCGTAGCCGTGAAAGTCGTGTACGACGGCGCCCGGCACCGCTCCCACAATGACGCTGCGCAGATGGTCGAACTGCAGACCCGACGGCACCCCGGTCATGAAGTGAAACTCAACGGGTGTCGCCGCGCGTGCGCCGACTTCGCGGCACGCATTGAGAAAGCCGGGATTGAGCTTCATCGCGCTGGCGGTGATGATGACTTGCAGTGTCTCGCGCGGCGGCGGAATCTGCGCGACGATATCCGGCAGCGCGACGGACGGGCGGTACGGTTGTCCGTCTTTCGGCAGCTTCATGAGTTGTTCGCTGAAGCAGGCCGGGTCGCCGACATAATCTTCTTCGACGCTGATGTAATCGATCTTGTCGGAATGCGTGGTGGCGGGATGGCCGAGCGCCGCGATTTGCAACGGCGCGATGCGCAGGTTGGACATGAACACCGTCAGCACGAACATGCCGACGCTCGGCATGTACAGCACGTCCGGCTGTTCGGCCTCGGCAAAGTCGCGAATTGTTTTCAGGCACTCGCCGATGTATTCCGGCTCTTTCAGTTCGATGAAGCGGTCGAAGATCTTACGCCCCACTTCGTCGACCGCGTAATCGAAGCCGAAGCCCACCAGTTCGAAATGTTCGCGCGCGGCTTCGAGCGTACGCGAGTGCGTGCGGTAGATCGAATGAGCACCGGTGAACCATTCCAGCAGGACCATCATCACGGGCTTCTTGCCGCGCTGCGATTTACTTTTGGCCGGCGTGCGTCGCGGCGTGCGTTGCGGCGCGGGCAGGTCGGTCAGGCCGAGTTGCGCGAGCTTGCGGCGCACCAGCACATTGATGTCGTGCTTGATCGCATGACGCCGTGGTGTATCGGCATAGCTGCAGAACATATAGGCGTTGTGCAGCACGGCCGAGGGCAGATCGTCGAGGTCGTCGATTTGCTGCAGCTTGCCGGGCAACCACTCCAGCAGCGCCTCGCGCTTGAGGCTCGCACTTGGCGAGCACTTGGAGATCGGCGCCAGTAAAACGAGGGCAAGGCAGGCCGCGAGCTTTTTGTCATACGCCCAGAGGGCGGCGAAGTCGAGCTCCAGTTCGGACTCGGTCGAATAGAGCACGCATAGTTTCTCGATGAAGCTGTCTCCCGGCAGAAACTGTGCATTCTCCGGGCCGCGCGGATTCAGGTAACGGGCGACATGGTCCGCATTGCCTGACGCAGTGGCCGAGAACAGCAGGCCGATCCATTCGTGCAGCGTGAGAAACAACCTGAAGCACTCTGTTGGGAGCTGAAAGTCCGGGTCGGCGAACAACGTTGACACGGCGCTCGTCAGGCGCGTGCAGAAACGCTGGCGTTGTGTTTCGGGAGGCAGGCCGACCATGCCCGAAGCCTGCAAGCTTTCGTCCAGCTCGCCGCGCGTTTGCTGAAGGCGTGCGAGTAAGACGATGAGCTGGAGCGACGCCTGAGCATGCTGTTGCGTATAGACGAGTTGCTCGAAATGGTCGAGCGAAAAGGTGGTTTCCATCGTTTGACTATTTTTGGATAAGCAGGACTAACGATATTGAGATGTCGCTAGCCGGAAACGATGATTATTGCAGTAAGGGCGTATCAAATAAGCCCGGTGTGAGGATTGCGGAATTTTCCGTCCAGCAAAATCTGATCGGTCTGCGGGATTTTCTGCGCAAGGCGAATTCTCGACATCGAACGCTCAGAAGGCGTAATACGGACCCGGCCCGGCCGAGCTGGCCCGCGACGCGATCGCCGTATAGACCCGCCGTCCAAAAAAGAACGGCAGACCCCAGCCGAAGCTATTGCTGGCGATCCCGGCCAGATTGTTGAACGCGTTATTCGCGGACGCAAACAGCGCGCTCGAATTGCCGACCGCGAACGACACCGCGTTCGACGCGCCGTCGGTGCCGGTGATCGAGGCGCTCATGGTTTGCGTCGAACTCGGACAGTACCAGTAGCCGCACTGCGGCAATTGACTATTGCTAAGGAAGAGCGCGTTCGAGCCGCTGTCCAGGTAGCTCTGCGCATACGTTTGCCCCGCGCTGCTGGTCACCACATAACCTGTTTGCGTATTTGCCTTGATCACACTGGCGCCGCCGAGCGTGTTGTTCGCCTGGGTGCCGATGCCGAAAATCAGCGAGCCTGACACGCTGGCCGCACCGGCGTCGGCGATTGCCGGCAGGTCGATCACCACACCGTTGTTGTCGAGCGGGAATTGGCTGACCGGATTGGTGACCTGTTGCGCGAGCGCTTGCGTACTCGACACGCAGGCGCCGCTGGCATCGCAGTCGTAATACCAACGGGGCAAAGCGGTATTCACGCAACCGCTGCCGCAGTCGGCTGCGAACAGGCCGACCCCGAGTATGCCGTTGGCGCGCAGGCTCGCGACGCTCAGCATCGACGGGCCGGAGCCGGCGCAGCCGGTGGGGACCGTGGGCAGCGTGGGGTCGGCGATCAACTGGATCGGAATCGAGGCGGCGAGTTGGCCGGCCATCCGCACGTCCGCGCTACGCACGGAACCCCACGCATAGCCGCCGCCGAACACCGCGCATTCGCCGGCTACGCCGCTGCCGGAGCTTATCGCCGCAAGCGGAAGGCTGGCCGGCAACGCGGACGCGAGAATCCGCAGGCCCTGCGAGCCGGTGTCGACCTGAATATTGCCGATCGTCGCGCAGTTGCCGGTGCCGGGCTGGCAGACGGTGACGCTGGTCGTCAGCATATTGCGCGTCAGACCCGGCGCGATAGTGACCGCGATCGGCTGAACATTCGGCGTGGTCGACTGTTGCACGGTGGTGGGCGTGCTGGCATTGGGCGCTGCGGACGGTGCGCTGGCGCCTGACGGGTCGGCCGCACCCGGATTGCTGGCCGGGCTGGCCGCTCCTGCCTGTGACGACGCGGTGCCGCCGCCGCTGCTACCGCCGCCCCCGCAACCGGCGAGCGCCATACAGACGAGCAACAGGGCGTGGAGATGAGAAGAGGTCTTCATGATGCTGTCGGCAATCGGATAGTGGAGGCGTTTTTGTGATGGTGTGCGCGATGTCAGCGCCAATTCAGCGGAAGTCGCTGACCGTGACGCCGGGCGGCAAGGCCCCTGGCAGCCAGGCGCGTCCTGCGTAACCGCGCATCGGCCCGCCTGATTCCACGATCACGTCCGGGCGAACGACCCGCGACGCGTGCAGATTGCCGTCCGGCGCCAAGGCTGCGGCACCCGCGCGGTAGGAGTCGGCGTACGGTCCCAGCAGCGCGCGCAGATCCGGCATGGTTGGGCCCTGCCATGTGTAAGCGATGATCTGGCCGGTACTGGTCGCGTACTCGTTAATCGTGGTGTGGCCCGCATCGGCCAGCGTACGCAGGCGTAAGGCGCCGTTCAGCAGAGCCTGAGGCGCGGCGCCTGTCGAATCCGCCTGGCTGGGCATCGTGCCGCCCAATTCGGCGCGCGCGCCGGTGCTGGCGCACAGCAGGGCGGCCAGCATTGCGAGGACGGCGGGAGCCGGTGAAAAACAAGGAATTTGCATGGCAACCTGCCTCGCTGTTAGGGGAAACTCGGAACGCTGATGTTTTATCGAGATGTCAAATTCAAGATAACACTCAGGTTTCCTTATCGTTATCAGGAGGGCTGCACGGCGCCTTGGCTAATCTCGAAAGTGGTGTGTGACGGGTGTGAAAAGTGTCTTTTAAAACAATGATCTGACAATAAAGTCGGGCATGCCCTACAAGCGTTTGGGAAGTGTTGTGAATTGTTAAATTAGCGCTTGCGGGAAAGGGCCACCGCCGCCTCCCGTTGCGCGTTTGTGCAACCGGAGGCGGCGCGCCGCGCAGGAATTGGTCGGCACCCATGCCCTTCGCCGGGGGGCGTCGTTTGCCGGCGGCGTGCTGCTTAATTCATGAGCAAACCCGGCTTTTTGCACATGTCTCGCCGGGATCGGTAAAATGTTGGGTTGATCCACGGAAACTTGCCGTGGCGTAGCGGAAGGATTCCCCGAACATGACTGATCTTCGTCTTACCAAGCGGTTTGCAGTAATGCTGATGGCAGGCGGTCTGGTTGCCGGCTGCGGTACCTCGTCGCCGACTAAAATCGACTACCGGAGCGACTCCAGGTCGAAGCAGGTGTCTCTTGCCGTACCGCCGAACATGATCGATGAGACGTCCGATCAGCGTTCGTTGCCCCCGCAAGGCGGCGAAACCTCGTTGTCCACGCTCAAGCAGGTCCAGGCGCAGGCACCGGCCGCCAATACGCTGACGGTGGTGCCGCCGGTAACCGGTATGCACATCCAGCGCGACGGTACGGAAAGCTGGCTTGTGATCGACAACAAGGCGCCCGATCAGGCATGGGCCCAGATCCGCCGTTTCTGGCAGGAACAGGGTTTCCTGCTGGTGGTCGACCAGCGCGACAAAGGCGTGATGGAAACGGACTGGAACGAAACCCACGCCCAGATTAATGACGGCCTGATCCGCGACACGCTGTCCAAAGCAATGGGCAACAGCTACGTGAGTTCCGAGCGCAACAAGTACCGTACGCGTCTCGAAGCAGCACCGAACGGCGGTACTTACGTGTTCATCAGCCAGAAGGGCATGCGCGAGGCGATCACCGGCACCAACAACGATTCGACCAAGTGGGAAGCCAAGCCGAATGACCCGGGTCTGGAACAGGAATACCTGAAACGCTTGATGGCAGCGCTGGTACTGGCCGATTCGCGCACGAAGCCGGCCGATGCGCAAAGTGCCCAGCTCACGCCAGCTGGCGCGCAAACGGCGCCGAACGCGGCTACGGCGGGTGCCAAGTCGGCGGCTGCGGCCACGGCGGCGCAGAACGTCGCGCTGTCGGCTCAGCAGCCCATGCCGGATGACTCGGCCAACAACAACACGTCGGCCCAGTTCTCGTCCACCGAGTTGACGCTCGGCGAGCCGTATGACCGTGCGTGGCTGCGTGTAGGCCTCGCGCTTGATCGCAGCAACTTCACCGTTGACGATCGCGATGCAAGCCGCGGGTTGTACTTCGTGCGCTACGTCGATCCGAAGGATCTGACCTCGGCGGAGCAGGGCTTCTGGAGCCAGGTGTTCCACGGCAAGAAGGAAAAGGTCGCCAAGCAGTATCTCGTGAACGTTCGCGCAGTCACGCCTGACCAGACCCGTGTGGCCGTGGTCGATAGCAAGGGTGCGATCGATGAGAGCCCGCAGGCCAAGCAGATCATGAGTCTGATGGTCGACCAGTTGCACTGAACGAAGTTGTAGCAAGCAGCGAACGCTGTCAGAAAACCCGCCCGGGGCGCACCCGGGCGGGTTTTTTTATGTCCACTCAAGCCCTCACGCTGCAGGCCGCCAAAGCGCTGCGATGACGCGCACGCGTTTTGCTTCTTGTCTGAAACACCGGTATGAACCGGCGCTCAACGGGGAGATGGATATGTTCGACGTGATTCCTTACTGGATGTGGGCGGCGAGCTTGCTCGTCCTGGCGCTTGTGTGCGGTGCGGCCCTGGCGCCGCGCGAGACGCGACAGCCAACGGTTTTGCGGGTCAGGCACAGGACGTCGCAACGCACGAAATGGCCGGTGCGCTGATGTTCACCCTGCTTCAAACGCATGAAGCGGGACCGCGCGGCCGCCACTGTGCGGCCGCATGTAACGTGACGTTACCCCGGTGACGTAACTCGCAAAACCCCTTCCGCAAATCCTTTCTGATTCCTTTCCGTGCAAAAAATGACAATAACAATCAACAGTTTGCGAACGATTTTTCGCGAGATTGCATAACTGGCACGCAATCTGCTCTTAAAGACTCATGGGGCCGGATTCGTAACACCCGACATGAGTTGCAGGCGAGTTTCGAAACGGCGAGTCCCAGACCCTTTCAGCACCGGTGAACGAACCGGTGTCTAGCCCGATGATGGCCTGCGCGCGTGGCGCGCGGCCTCGGTGGCCCCGTCGCCTATCCTCGTAGGGCGACGGTTTCGCCCGCACTCCAACGGAGTGCGGGCTATTTTTTTGGGTAATCGGAAAGTGCGGAATGTGGTGCCGGGCCGCCGACGCGGCGAACGGTACCGGACAGGAAAGCGGCGACGCAGGGGGAAGCGTCGCGCGAGGCGGTTTTCAGGTGTCGGCGCGGCGCGTTCCGCTCCAGGGCAGACGCTTGATCACGCCCGTGGCGAGCGCGGTGCCGACGAGAATCACGCCGCAGCCTTCCAGCATGCCAGGCGACACGGTTTCGCCGAGAAACAGCGCACCCCACAGAATGCCGAACACCGGAATCACGAAGGTCACCGTAATCGTGCGTGTCGGCCCGACCGCCGCGATCAGATCGAAGAACAGCATGTAGGCGATACCGGTACACGCGACACCCAGCGCGATGACCGCGCCCCACGCGTGCGCCGAGATCGGCGCAGCCGGCCAGTAGATGACGGCGAGCGGCAGCAGCACGATGGTGGCGCCGGTCATCGTGCCGGTCGCGACGGTCAAGGCGTCGACGCCGGTCAGGCGGCGCTTCGTGTAATTGGAGGCGATGCCGTACAGCAGGGTGGCGCCGAGTGCCGCGGCGGCCGCGAGCGCGGCGCTCAGCGGAGTAACGGCCGAGCCGTTCGGTGCGGCGATCTGATCCCATACCAGCATCAGCACGCCGACAAAGCCGATCACGAGACCGACCGTGCGCAGCGCGCTCAGGCGGTCGCGCAGCCATAGAAAGCCGACGAGTGCGCCCCACAGCGGCGTGGTCGCATTGATCACGGACGTCACGCCCGCCGACAGCGTCAACTCGGCATAGGCGAACAGGCAGAACGGCGCCGCCGAATTCAGTATGCCGACCACCAGCAGCGGGAAGGCATGGGTGCGCAGGATCGTTGCGGATTCACGCAGCGGCCGCCGCGCGATCAACACGATGGCAAGGAAGGCCGCGCCGATGCCGACACGCAGCGCCATCAGCGGCGCGACGCCGAAGTCGGACACGCCGACGCGAATAAAGAGAAACGAGGCACCCCATAGGGCGGCGAGGATCAGCAACTGGAGGAGGTTTTTGGCATTCATTGTCGTGGCGCCGCGCGCGGTTTAGTCGGGACGCATTTGCATCGTAGCAGCGTGATTGCGCGAAACGTTTCAGGTTGGAGTGAAACAGCAAGATGCGGGAGAGGATGGGGCGTCCGGCTATCGTCATCCTAAGCGCGGTCGAGCCCGCCGCAAAACGAGCAATTCTCACGCTGATGTGAGAAAAATTGCGATGAAATGGATGCGCTACGGATGTAACGCCAACCCTGGCGGGGTTGGCGTCTATGGAGCATGAATTATTTTGCGGCAGTGCACGAGTTTTTGGCGACGCTGATAGGGGCCCCTATTAGCGCCATCGGCACGAGCAGCGACTACCGCCCGCGCTGCTTCGCGCGGGCCGGATGCATGCCTCAGTGCGGGATCATCCCTTGCAGGAAGTTCTGCTGCAACCACACCAGCACGCCGAGAATCACCGTCAACAGAATCGAATGCTTGAAGGTCTTGGCGAACACCACGCCTTCCTTGCCTTTGAGTTCGGTCGTGGCCACGCCGGTCGAAATGTTCTGCGGCGAGATCATTTTGCCCATCACGCCGCCCGACGAGTTGGTCGCCGCCATCAGAATCGGGTTCAGGTTCAACTGGTGGGCCGCCACCACCTGCAGGTTGCCGAACAGCGCGTTGCCCGAGGTGTCGCTGCCGGACAGGAACACCGCGACCCAGCCGAGGAACGCCGACACCAGCGGAAAGAACGGTCCGACCGATGCCGCGCCGAGCCCGAGCGTGTAGGTGAGCCCTGAGTAGTTCATCAGATAGGCGAGTGCGACGATGGTCGCCACCGTCAGAATGGCGATACGCGTCTGGACCCAGGTGTCGACAATGGCCTTGCCAAATTCGCTGATCCCCAGACCTGTCACGAGCGACGTGATGATGGCGGCCACCAGAATCGCCGTGCCGGTGGCAAGCGGCTGGAAGTCCCACACCGCGCCATACGGCGTGTTGTACAGGGTGATGAACACGGCCTTGTCGAGGCCCGGCCACGGCACCTTGACGTCACCGATCAGGAAGATCTTGGCGATGGTCCAGACGATCACCACCGCCGAGACGATGATCCACGGATACCATCCCTGGGCGCCGCTGATCTTGCCGCGCACCTCGCCCACGCGATCGATGTTGATCGCGAACTTTGGATCGACGGCGGGTTTCCAGACGCGCAGGAAAGCGATCGTGAGGATCAGCGAGACCAGGGACGACAGCACGTCGGTCAAACTGTAGTTCACATAATTCGCCGTGACGAACTGGGTCAGCGCGAAGCTCGCGCCCGACACCAGCAGCACGGGCCACACGCGCAGCATGTTGCGAAAACCCGCATACACGCCGATCACGTAGAACGGCAGCAGCAAGGCGAAAAACGGCAATTGCCGTCCGACCATTTTGGCGAGCGTGTCGGCTGGCAGGTGGGTGACCGCCCCGAGCACCGTGATCGGCACACCCAGCGCGCCGAACGCGACCGGTGCGGTATTGAAGATCAGCGTGAAGGTGAGCGCTTCGAGCGTGGGGAAACCGAGCAGGATCAGGAGCGAACTGGTGATCGCGACCGGTGTGCCGAAGCCGGAAATCCCTTCGAATAGCGCGCCGAAAGAAAAGCCGATCACGACCAGCACCACGCGGCGGTCGTTCGGCAGGTTGTCGATCATCCACATGCGAAAGGCCGCGAAACGGCCCGAGCGTTGCGAGATGTTGTAGAGCAGGATCGCGCTGAATACGATCCACATCACCGGCCAGCAGGCGAACACCGCACCGTTCGCCACGGAGGCGGCCGCCAGTCCGACCGGGAACTGCCAGACGAAGATCGCCACGATCAGCCCGACGATCAGGCCCGCGAGCGACGCCTGCCAGGCCGGGCGGCGCGCCCAGCCGAGCAACAGCAGCACGACGATGATCGGCAAGGCGGCGACAAGGAATGACAGCGCTAGCGAATTGCCGACTGGAGTGAGTAGTTGGTGAAACATCACGTCTCCTTCGTTGTTGTTCGAGATCGACGCGGACTACGCACTGCGGCGCGCGTCGATCAGGCAGGACGGATGGGCGTCGGCGGCGCGTGCAGGACGCGCCGGGTCGCTTATTTAAACGAGTACTGCGTGTGGCTTCCCCAAGCATAGAGCCCGGTTGGGAGGCGTCAAGAAGGGTAAGTACGGGCGAAAGAGAGGGGGAGACGCCGGGTCGTGTGAGCGGGGGATCGCCGCGGCATGATGGGCGTGAAGCGAGGCCGGCGCGGTATGGCGGCGATGCCGGTTTTCAGGCGACCCGGGGGGGCGGGTTGTGCGGCACGGTTCCGTCCGGTGCCCTGATCGAGGCGGGCACGGGACGGTTAAGACAGATCAGCCCGGCGGCCTTCAACGGCGAGATTCAATGCCAGTGGCCGTGCCCACCGCCCCAATAGCCACGTCCGCCGCCCCAATAGCCGCCAAATCCGACGCCGATCGAGACCGACGGGCCGTACCAGCCGGGGTAACCGTAATAAGCGGGATACACCGGCGGCGGATAGTAAGCGGGATAGGCGGGATACGCCGGAGCAACGTAGACGGGCGGCGCGGCGGCGACCGTATAAGCAGGCGGCGGGTTCTGCTGGGCGCTCTGGGCTCGCTGCATTGCCGAGGCGGAAGGTTGTTGCTGCGTTAGCTGGGCGGCCTGCGGATCGGGCGGTCCGACCTGCACGTCCTGTTGTGTCGTATTCGCCGGGACCGTCGCGTAATACGGATAGTAGCCGCCCGGATAGTAACCGTATGGGTAGTAGCAGCCGGACAGTGTCAGCACGCAGACTGCGCCGATGAGCACCAGTCCTGCTTGTGAAATACGAGGGAAACGGCGCGGCAACTGCTGGCCGATCGTGCCGACCGTGTTGATGATGGGGGACTTCATGACGCGCTCCTGTTTCAAACGGACGCCGCCATCCGGGGCGTATTGGCTTGAGCTTACGCCCGCGTCGCGCTCGCAGGATTGCAAAACCGTAACGGCTTATTTCACGTCATTGCAAAGCGTTGGGTGAAGCGACCGGCATGGCGCCGGTCGTCTTCGTGGGGTGGCGCCCGCCTGCTCGCCGGGGCAGGCATCGTCGTTCTTTGCGATGGGCCGCAGAGTGGGCTGGCCCCATGCGCTGTCGTATCGAAAACGCCTCGCCGGCGCTTACTTGCCGACCTGATTACCGATGATGCCGCCTGCCGCCGCGCCGCCAAGCGTCGTCAGGGCATTGCCGCCGATCAGCGCGCCTGCCGCGCCGCCCACGCCCGCGCCGATTGCCGTATCGCGTTGCCGTGTGGTCATGCCGTCACACGCGGAAAGACTTGCGGCAACCGCCACGATAGCCGCGAGCGCGCCGAGTTGACGAATCGATTTCATGATGCTGACTCCGTTCATTGTGTCTGAAAATGGTTGCGTGGAAATGGACAGATCACGCCGTCCTTACTTCTGATCTTATCGGTGCAACCCGTATCCAGATGTGTAGCCTTGTCAGCAGATTGTCGGTTTCGTAATCAAATGTTTCTCCTGTACCGGCATCCGGCGTGCCGGCCGCACAGAAACGCAAAAGCCCGCCAGTGGCGGGCTTGGGTACTGCAATGCGGTGACGCGCGAGGTTCGAACGGCGGGCGCGTACACACACGTGCGCGTGCGCCCGCAATCCGACCCTTACTGCCGCTGATAGATCTCAGCGCCCTTCTTCATGAACTCGATCGACTTCACTTCCATGCCTTTCTGCAGCGCTTCGTCGTCGGTGACGCCTTGTTGCGCTGCGAACTCGCGGACGTCCTGGGTGATCTTCATCGAGCAGAAGTGCGGGCCGCACATCGAACAGAAGTGTGCGACCTTGGCCGAATCCTTCGGCAGCGTTTCGTCGTGGAATTCGCGTGCCTTGTCCGGGTCGAGGCCGAGATTGAACTGGTCTTCCCAACGGAATTCGAAACGCGCCTTCGACAACGCATTGTCACGCACCTGCGCGCCCGGATGGCCCTTCGCCAGATCGGCGGCGTGCGCGGCGAGCTTGTAGGTGATGATGCCGGTCTTGACGTCGTCCTTGTTCGGCAGCCCCAGGTGTTCCTTCGGCGTGACGTAGCAGAGCATCGCGGTGCCGAACCAGCCGATCATCGCAGCGCCAATGCCCGACGTGATGTGGTCGTAGCCCGGCGCGATGTCGGTGGTCAACGGTCCAAGCGTGTAGAACGGTGCTTCGTCACACCATTCCAGTTGCAGATCCATGTTTTCCTTGATCAGCTGCATCGGCACGTGGCCCGGGCCTTCGATCATGGTCTGCACGTCGTGCTTCCACGCAATCTGCGTCAGTTCGCCGAGTGTCTTCAACTCGCCGAGTTGCGCTTCGTCGTTGGCGTCGTAGATCGAACCGGGACGCAGGCCGTCGCCGAGCGAGAAGGCCACGTCATACGCCTTCATGATTTCGCAGATGTCTTCGAAATGCTCGTACAGGAAGCTTTCCTTGTGATGCGCGAGGCACCACTTCGCCATGATCGAACCGCCGCGCGAGACGATACCCGTCATGCGCTTGGCCGTCAGCGGCACGTATTGCAGACGCACACCGGCGTGGATCGTGAAGTAGTCGACGCCTTGTTCGGCCTGTTCGATCAGCGTGTCGCGGAAGATTTCCCACGTCAGGTCTTCGGCCTTGCCGTTGACCTTTTCGAGCGCCTGATAGATCGGCACCGTGCCGATCGGCACCGGCGAATTGCGGATGATCCACTCGCGCGTTTCGTGAATGTGCTTGCCGGTGGACAGATCCATCACCGTGTCGCCGCCCCAGCGGATCGCCCACGTCATCTTGTCGACTTCTTCGCCGATCGAGGACGTCACCGCCGAATTGCCGATGTTCGCATTCACCTTCACGAGGAAGTTACGGCCGATGATCATCGGCTCGCTTTCCGGGTGATTGATGTTGTTCGGGATGATCGCGCGGCCGCGGGCGATTTCTTCGCGCACGAATTCCGCGGTGATTTCCTTCAGGCCGTCCGGACCGAAGGCGCTCGCACCGAAAGCCTGGCCCGGATGCTGGCGGCCCATCATCGCCGCGAGCTTTTCGCCGTTCGGACCGCTCGTCTTCAGGCTTTCCAGATAGGCGGCGCGTTGCTGGTTCTCGCGAATCGCGATGTATTCCATTTCCGGCGTGATGATGCCGCGACGCGCGTAGTGCATCTGCGAGACGTTCTTGCCGGCGATGGCGCGGCGCGGTGTGCGATGCAGGCCTTTGAAGCGCAGCTCGGCAGTCGCGGTATCGGCGGCACGTTCGCGGCTGAAGTCGCTCGACAGGCCCGTGAGCGCTTCGGTGTCGCCGCGCTCTTCGATCCAGGCCTGACGCAGCGCGGGCAGACCCGCGCGAATGTCGATCTGCGCTTGCGGATCGGAGTAGGGGCCCGACGTGTCGTAGACATAGACCGGCGGGTTCTTCTCGCCGCCGAAGCTATCCGGCGTATCTGCCTGGGAGATCTGGCGCATCGGCACGCGAATGTCGGGCCGCGAGCCGGTCACGTAGACCTTGCGGGAGTTCGGCAGCGGGGCGACAGCGGCGGCATCGACGTGAGCGTCGGCGGAAAGAAACTTCGGATTGGCGTTCATGCGTATCTCCATGCAAAGCTATGTGGGGCCGCTAAGCAGGAGACGAGATGGAAGTTGTCGGATTCGCGAGAGATGAAACGGTAGACCAGCAGCGAAATCCGTACGCTTCCCTGCGCTGGCATTATCCAGATCAGGTTCAAAGGGTATTTCTCACCCACGCAACACGGACCTCCAACCTCCGTGCCACGCAGGACCCCCGCGTTAGCAGCGCACACGATACACCGCCCGGGCGATGCTTGGCAACCCATCTTGAAAAAGTCAGATATCGGAGATAACGCCGGTCAGCCACGCACTATTCTGATTGTGATAGGGCGTGATGGGGGCTGCCGGGAATGATGCGGCGCAGCAGTTCTGCGTCGCGGAGGCACTTTGCTTACAGCGTGAAATTGTCGGCCGCTTCGGGCTGAAACAGGATTTTTTCGAGCTTCAGGACTTTTTCCGTGCCGCTTGGCGGCGTGAAGCGGATGCGTTCGCCACGCTTGGCGCCGAGCAGCGCAAGACCGAGCGGCGAAAACACGTTCAGGCGGCCCTGCGCGAAGTCCGCATTGGGCGGATACACAACCGTCCAGGTCATCTGCTCGCCGCTGGTTTCGTCGACCAGCGTGGCCTGCGAATTCATGGTGACGATGTTTGCGGGGATGTCGCGCGATTCGACGATCACGGCACGCGCCATGACGTCGTCGAGCATGTCCTGCAATTTGGCGTCGGCGCCGGGCGCGGCTGCGTGTTTTTCGAGACGCGCGGCGTCGAGTTCGGTGAGGTAACAGGTTTTCGTCTTTTTCATGACGGGTTCTCCATTTCGATCTGCATGTAAGGGGACTGCGTGCGGATGAGATCAGCCCGGAGCCCGACGACGCGGCCCCGGCGATGGAGGGGACCTGCGTTAGATCGGGCGCCGGGCGGCGAGAAGCGGGAGCGTTCGGGTCGGCTGGCCGGCGTGAGGCGCCGCGATCTCCGCGCGCGCACAACCGGTTGCGCGGCGGGGGCGCAAACGGGTGAGGACACGGGAGAACGGAAAACGCATGGTGAAGTAGCCGGCGGATAACGAAAGATGTTGGGACGCGCCGGAAAGAAAGCTTAATCGACGCAATCGAAAGGTGAATGTTAGCACGGCCGGGGCGTCTCTTTAATTGCGGCTGGCGGGCTGCCGTGGATACACGGTGCGGCGTGTCTGGATCGCCTGGGAACGTTCAAGGCAGACGCGGCGCTGCCGTTAATTCTGCTGTAGGGGGTGGCCGTTGCCTGGTCGGGCAACCAGCGGTGGGTGGCGCGTCAATAGCGCGGTGCGAAGTAAGACGGCTTAAGGAGATCTGCTGATGAAAACAGGAACCGGGCGGTTTGGGGTGCTCAGCGCGGCAGTGGTGATGGCAGCGCTGGTTGCGGTGCCGCTCCAGGCGATGGCGAGCGATGGAACGATCACTTTCTCGGGCATGATCGTGGCGCCACAGTTAGAGGTATCGGCGGCTCCGGCGCCTGTTCAGGCCGGCCCACATGTCAATGCGGCTGGCGGGCGGCTCACGGCGGCGGGTTCGGCAGTCACGCTGACTTTTGGCGCTGAGCCGGGCGTGGTTGCGGGCGCGAATGTCGCGCTTCAGGTGATCAACGGCGCGAAGGCGCGTGATGCATTGGCCGAGCGTTTTGTCGATGGCAGTGGCCATGTGTTTCGCGCCGGCAGTGACGGGCGCTACCGGATTGGCCGCGATGGCGGTGCGTTGTCGCTGGCGTCGAAGCGTGCCGCGCAGGATACTCAGGTGATCGTTGTCGTTAGTTACGATTGACGCACCTTCCGCGGGACGCCCGCAGGCGCCCCGCGGAGATCAACGGTACGGAAAGGCCGGGACCGCGGGTGGACATGCTGAATCAAAATAAAAATTGGAACCGGCTGTCATAAGTGGTCTCCTGGTTCGACAAACGTGCAGATCCTGATGGAGCACGCCATGCGAATCATACGAACCCGCCGAGCCAATCGGCATGTCCAGCGCTATGCCACCCGCGCAATCGCGCTAGTCGTCGCGCTGACGACCCTCTCGGCCAGCGGCCTTGCCGCTGCAGCCAGCGCCGTATGCGCGTCGCACAGCCCGTCCCACCGGGTCGCGCTGGTGGAGCTTTATAGCAGCGAAGGCTGCAATAGCTGCCCGCCTGCCGACACCTGGCTGAGCCAGTGGAAAAACAGCGGCGCCACCCAAAGCATCGTGCCGCTGGCCCTGCACGTGGACTACTGGAATAGCCTTGGCTGGACCGACCGCTTCTCGCAGCATCGCTTTACCGAACGTCAGCAAACCCTCACCGACCTCGCCGGCGGTCACACCATCTACACGCCCGAAGTGTTCGTATCGGGCCGTGAATTGCGTGGGTGGTCGCAACGCGACAGCTTTCAGAGCCGCATCGAGAAGCTCGTCGCCGAACCGGCGCAGGCGAACGTGGCGCTTGAACTGAAACCGCAGGCGAAGGGCGCCTTCAATGTCGATGCGCAATTCACCAGCAAGGCGTTCGATACAAGGGACACCGCGGAGCCGCTGAATGCCTACGTCGCGCTCTATCAGAACGCGTTGAACTCGCAGGTCAAAGCCGGGGAAAACAGCGGCGCCACGCTGCATCACGAACGCGTCGTGCGGCAATGGATCGGCCCCGTGCCACTGGTTGACGGTCGCGCACAAATCCGCCGCGATATCCGTGTCGACGATGCCGACGCCAACGCGCCGGCCGGCACCTTCGGCGTGGTCGCTTTCGTCGAAAACGCCGCGACCGGCGATGTGTTGCAAGTGGGCGAGCTGGCCGCCTGCAACTGATCGCGCGACGACCCCGCAGCGCTTCCCATTTCATCGGAGATTCTCATGGCAACGCCTCATGTTCTCAGCGAAACCGCGCCGCCCGCCTTGCCGAAGAGCGGCACGATTCACCCGGTATGGGTGCGCGTCACGCATTGGCTCAACGCACTCGCGGCCATCCTGATGATGCTGTCCGGCTGGCGCATCTATGACGCGTCGCCGATCTTCAAAGGCTTTACGTTTCCCACCACGATTACGCTCGGCGGCTGGCTCGGCGGCGCGCTGCAATGGCACTTCGCGGCGATGTGGCTGCTGGTCTTCAACGGTCTGCTGTATCTCGCGCTGAACCTGGTCAGCGGGCGCTTCGTGCGCAAGTTCCTGCCGGTCTCGCCGCGCGCCGTACTGCACGACTTCATTGCCGCCTTGACCGGCAAGCTCTCGCACGCCGATCTGCGTGTCTATAACGCGGTGCAGAAACTGGCCTATCTGTTTGTCGTCTGCGATCTGATCGTGCTGGTGCTCTCCGGCCTCGCGATCTGGAAATCGGTGCAGTTTCCGCTGTTACGCGAGGTGATGGGCGGCTATGACAACGCGCGCATCGTCCACTTCTGCGCCATGTCGCTCATGGCTGCGTTTATCGCCGTGCATCTGGTGATGGTGGCGCTCGTCCCGCGCTCGCTGCTGGCGATGCTGCGCGGACGTTAAGCACCTGATTCACGGATACGCAAAGCTTAAGGACATCGAATCATGACCCGGCAAGATACAACATCCGATCGAAAAATCGCATCTATGCCTGACACCAGGCTCGACCGCGAATCGATCCTGATCGACGCACGGCGCGAACTCGCGATGCCGTCGCGGCGCCTGTTCGGCAAGCGGCTTCTGACGCTCGGCGGACTGTCCATGCTGACTGGCTGCTCGCTGACCGACAACGATTCGGTCAACGCATTCCTCACGGCCGTGTCGCGTCTGAACGACCGCGCGCAGGCCGCGCTGTTCGATCCGAAGCAACTCGCGCCGACCTACACCGAAGCGCAGATCACCCGGCCGTTTCCGTTCAACGCGTTCTACGGTATCGACGACGTACCGGATGTCGACGCCTCCGACTACAAGCTGAAAATCAGCGGTCTCGTCACCGGTCAGCGTGTGTGGACCCTGCCCGAGTTGTACGCGCTGCCGCACGCGGAGCAGATCACGCGGCATATCTGCGTGGAAGGGTGGAGCGCGATCGGCCGTTGGGGCGGCACGCCGTTTGCTGATTTTCTGCGGCGCATCGGCGCGGACACGAGCGCGAAGTACGTCGGCTTCAAATGTGCCGACGACTACTACGAGAGCATCGATATGCCGACCGCGCTGCATCCGCAAACGCTGCTCACGTTCTCGTACGACGGCGAGCGCTTGCCCGCGAAATACGGCTTCCCGATGAAGCTGCGCATGCCGACCAAGCTCGGCTACAAGAATCCGAAGCACATCGTCGAGATGTTCGTCACTAACACGTATCCCGGCGGCTATTGGGTCGACCAGGGCTACAACTGGTTCGGAGGCTCCTGACGCACGGGTCGGCGCGTGCAGGACCCAACGCGCGACCCCGGGCGGCAGAAGCTTCGGAAGTACCCCGGCATCAGTGAGATGCCGGTTCAGATTGATCCATAACGAAACGGAGTTTTCCCATGAAAAAGTTCGCAATTGCAGCAATGGCCGTCGCTCTTCTGACCAGTGGCGGCGCCGCGTTCGCTCAGGCAAGCGGCGCCATGTCCAACGATGCGATGTCCAAGGACACGATGTCGAAGGACGCGATGTCCAAAGACACCATGTCGAAGGACAGCATGAAGAAGGACGCGATGAAGCACGACAAGATGAAAAAGAGCGGTGACGCGATGGGCATGAAGCACGAAGCATCGGGCGCGATGGCCAACTGAGCGTGGCCGGCGATGCCGGCCGCATAGTCTGAGCGCCGGTTTCGCACGTAAAGCGAAAGCCGGGGATATGTCCCCGGCTTTTCTGTTGCATGTACGCAAAAAAGTTACGATTCTTTCAAGCGACGCGGTGGGCGCTTACTGCATAATGCGGCGTCGCGCCAGATGTTTAGCGCGTGTTAGCCGCGGATCGATTCCTTTCGAGCGCCGCGGCGTTGTGGCCCCATTGGCCATCTATCGTCTTTCCGTTCCACCGACATGTCCGCCAGCCTCGCCCGTCAGACCGCATCGCCAATGCGGTGTCCGCCATCCCGCCACCGGGTCTTCAGCGGGGGCGCAGCACCTCGAGCGGCATGGGCGGGCTAACGCATGTCGCCGCAACTCCCAAGCCGTTTCTCGCGTGGTTTCCCGATCCGTTTGCCGCAGTCCCGCAACGGACAGATCGCGCTCGCGCTCACGGTCGTTTATCTCGTATGGGGCTCGACCTACCTCGCCGTGCATGTCGCGCTCGGTTCGTTTCCGCCGCTGCTGCTCTCAGGGCTGCGTAATCTGTTTGCCGGGGTAGGGCTCTTCGTTTTCGCGGCGCGCCGCAATCCGGTTTGGCCGAGTGCGGGTGAAATCCGCAATGCCGGTCTGGTCGGCACGATGCTGGTCGGCTTGTCGAGCGGCATGCTGGCCTATGGCATGCGCACGGTCGGCACCGGCACCGCGGCCGTGATGGTCGCGACGGTGCCGTTGTTCGCGACGGTGATCGCGGCGGTGGCGGGGCGCAAGATCGGCCGGGGCGAGTGGTTCGCGGTCGGTCTTGGACTGGTGGGCATCGCGATCCTGAGTCATGGCGACAGCGCCCCGGGATCGGCGGGCGGCAGCCTGGCCATTCTGTGCGGTGCGCTTTTCTGGGCCGGCGGCGCGCACCTGGCCGGCCGGCTGAAGTTGCCGTCGGACCTGTTTCTATCGACCTCGCTGCAGATCGGCCTCGGCGGCGCGATGTCGACGATGGTCGCCTGGGTGTCCGGCGAGCGGATGATGGAAGTGCATTTTCTGCCGGTGCTCGCTTTCGTCTACCTCATGCTGATCGGGACGATGACCGCCTACGTCGCATACGGTTTCCTGATCCGGCATACGAGTCCGATTATCGCCAGCAGTTGCATGTACGTGAATCCGGTGGTCGCGGTGGCGCTCGGTGCGTTGTTGCTCGGCGAGCCGGTCACGCATTCGACGGTCATCGCGACGATCGTGATTCTGGCCAGCGTGGGCCTGTCTTTCTGGTTCGATTACCGGAAGAAGCGGCTCGCCTGAAGGGAGACGGCGGCGGGGCTTCTGTTGCACCGTCGCCGGCTCTCGGGTCTTTGGGTTTGCGCGCTCCGCCGCTTCGGCATGCTGTAGCCACCTGCACGTCTCGCGGCTTCTTCAAAGCGCCGCCGCCACTTCCGCACCCTCGCGAATCGCGCGTTTCGCATCCAGTTCCGTTGCCACCTTTGCGCCGCCGATCACGTGATAGCGCGGACTATTTGTACCGTTTGAGCCCTTGATGCCGCTCGCGCTGCCAGCCGCGCCATTAGCTCCGCTATTAGTGCCGCTGTTGGCCCGATTCGCGGCGTTTGACCCATCCGCGGTTTGTGCCGGCGTCTTCGGAACCAGGTCGCGCAAGGATTCCTGCCCCGCGCACACCACGATCGTATCCACGTCGAGCCACTCTTCGACGCCTTCGCGCGCAATCTTCAAACCGCGCTCGCTGATTTCCAGGTACGACACGCCGCCGAGCATCTTCACGCCGTTTCTTGCCAGCGTCGCGCGATGCACCCAGCCCGAGGTTTTGCCGAGCCCCATGCCAAGCTTGCCCGGCTTGCGTTGCAGCAACCAGATTTCACGGGCCGGCTGCACCGGTGCCGGCGCTTTCAATCCGCCGCGATCCTGTACCGTGAGGTCGACACCCCATTCGTCGAGCCATTCGTCGCGCGGTATCGGCAGCGGGTCGCCCGCACGATGCAGCAAAAATTCGCTGACGTCGAAGCCGATCCCGCCCGCACCGATCACCGCGACGCGACGCCCCACCGGCGCGCCGCGCAATACGTCCACATAAGACAGCACGTTGGCCCCGTCGATGCCGGCAATCGCCGGGCTGCGCGGCACGATGCCCGTGGCGACGATCACATCGTCGTAGCCGCCTGCCGCGAGCAGCGCCGGATCGACCCGCGTATCGAGTCGCACGTCGACACGATGCCGTTGCAACTGGCTCTGAAAATAGCGGATCGTCTCGCTGAACTCTTCCTTGCCCGGCACGCGCATCGCCAGATTGAACTGACCGCCGATGGCCGCGCTCGCATCGAACAGCGTGACGCGATGGCCGCGCGAAGCCGCAACGGTCGCCGCGGAAAGTCCCGCCGGCCCCGCGCCGATTACGGCAACCGAACGCGCGGCCTGAGGGCTTGAGACCGGCTGGTAGATCAGCTCGGTCTCGCGTCCGGCACGCGGATTCACGAGGCAAGTCGCGCGCTGGTTCTTGAACGTGTGGTCGAGGCAGGCCTGATTGCAGGCGATACAGGTGTTGATTTCGTGCGCGCGTCCTTCAGCGGTCTTTAGTACGAACTCCGGGTCGGCGAGAAGCGGCCGCGCCATCGACACCAGGTCGCCTGCTCCCTCGGCGAGCAGCGTTTCGGCGACCTCGGGCGTATTGATGCGGTTCGACACGATCACGGGCACCTTGACCGCGGCCTTCAGCCGCGCGCTCAGCGCGGCGAACGCAGCACGCGGCACCGAGGTCACGATGGTCGGCACCCGCGCTTCGTGCCAGCCGATTCCCGTGTTGAACATCGTGACGCCGGCGGCTTCGAGCGCCTGGGCAACCTGCACGGTTTCTTCCCAGGTGTTGCCGCCTTCGACCAGATCGATCAGCGAAAGCCGGTACACCACGATAAAGCGCTCGCCGCACGCCGCGCGCACGCGCTCGACAATTTCGCGCGCGAGCCGCATGCGGTTTTCGATGCTGCCGCCGTAGCGGTCGGTACGCCGGTTGGTGCGCGGACACAGGAACTGGTTGAGCAGATAGCCCTCGCTGCCCATGATTTCGATGCCGTCGTAACCGGCGCGCTGGGCGAGGCGCGCACAGCGTGCATAGTCGCGCACGGTCCGCGCGATACCCGCTTCAGTGAGTGCGCGCGGTTTGAACTTCGAGATCGGCGACTTGAGCGCCGACGCCGACACAACAAACGGCTGATACCCATAACGCCCGGCATGCAGGACCTGCAACGCGATCTTGCCACCTTCGGCATGTACGGCCTCGGTCAGCAAGCGGTGATTGCGCAGATCGAACACCGAGTTCAGCGTGCCGCCGAAAGGCAGCAGCCAGCCTTGCCGGTTCGGCGAGATTCCGCCCGTGACGATCAGGCCGACCCCGCCCTTCGCGCGCTCGCGGAAATACGCGGCCAGCTTCGGGTAGTTCCAGAAACGGTCTTCCATGCCGGTGTGCATCGAACCCATCACCACGCGGTTGCGCAAGCGAGTGAAGCCGAGGTCGAGTTCGGCGAGTAAGTGAGGGTAAGACATGCAGGGACCGTGTAAGTATGGGTAGTGCGCGAACAATACACTGCCGGACGCGCCAACTCTCCGAGGAAAAATTCTAATCCGCGTAACGCGTTGCTCAGTAACGGGTTCTCTGGAATCCAGACACCTCCCGGATCGAGCGGCACATGCATTGCTGAAGGCGGATGCACGAGCCGTGGGCTCGACTCAGAGAGGTGAACACAATGAAAACGATCCGAACCATGGCGGCTGTGGTTGCTGTCACAGCTATTTTGAGCGCATGCGGCGGTGGCGGCGGCAGCGACGTAGGCAAGGAACTCGGTCTGACGAATCCGGAAATCCATTTCATCAATGCGATTCCTGGCGGCCCGGCAGTCGACTTTCTCGTGAACGGCTCCGCGCCTTCGGGGCAGACGAACATCAGCTATAAAGGTGTGACGAACTTCACCAACATCAACACGGGTTCGACCACAGTCGCGTATTCGCCCACCGGGACGACAACCGCGCTGGCGAGCGGCAATTTCCCCGATGTCGCGAAGGGCCACGACTACACGGTCCTGGCATTGCCGGGCCTGGCCGCACCGGATATCGGCCTGATCGACGACCCGTTCGACAAGGGCCTGCTGTCCAATAGCGCCCGTCTGCGCGCCTTTAACGCATCGGCCAACGCGACCAACCTCGATCTGTATCTGGTTCAGTCAACCAATACCGCCATTACCAGCATCAGCCCGACAATGGCGGGCGTGTCGTTCAAGAATGCGGTGCCGGCAAGCGGGCAGGACTCGATCTATGTGTCCGGTGGGGAATATGTGCTGATTGCGACGGTGGCGGGCAGCAAGACGCCGATCTTCCAGTCGGCATCGTTCTCGCTGTCGAATAACGCGGACTGGCTGGTGACGTCGGTGCCGATCGCCGGTACGTTGAGCCAGCTTGTACCGGGGCAGATTCATCTGCTGGTCGCCCAGAACGGCAATACCGGCACGCCGAGTGTCGAGCTGTCGAACACGCTGACGGGCCAGTAAGAGGCCAATAAGCACGAGCGCCCACGAGTGCGTGGCTTGCGACACACGTGCCATGCAGTAGTCGCTGGGAGGACCAGGCGGCGATCCATGTGAGTGGATCGCCGCTTTGTTTGCGGGTCTGGCAATAAAAAGAGCCCGCCGCGGTTTCCCGCGACGGGCTATGGAGATCTGGCTTCTCAAGGCGCCGTGAGGCGCCCGGCAGCCGTTAAGTTGTCGCTAGCTTATTTGGCCTGGTCGGCCGAATTCGTGATGGCGTTGCCGCCTTTCGAAATATCCTGGCCGGCTCCCGCCATCGTGTTGCAACCCGCGAGCGCGGCTGTCCCAGCAATGAGAAGCAAAGCGATCAGTCGGTTCATGAGAGTTCTCCTTGTCGAGAATGCATCGGTTGACGTGCCATTCTTTAAGGGCACGCGCTAGCGTGGCTAGCTGTCGTCCGACCGCGGCATGCGCCAGTCGATCCGGTCTGATTGCATGTTAAAAAAAGGGCGGGGGCAGCGCTGTCAGTTGCGCTGCGATTTTGTTGTAAGCGTGCTCCGGTGTTTGCGTCGGCGCACTCCTACACGGATCACGCCAGGATGCCGGGAAGCCTTACAGGAGCGGCGTTTGCGGCGGGAGCGACGCAGGCAGATCCATCGACGGCGTTGCCGTGCTGACACTCGGCATCACCACATGAATGTCGGTGCCGTGCGGCACACCGCGTTGAATATCGAAGCGCCCACCGTGCGCGGCGACCCGCTGGCGCATGCCGAGCAGCCCGTGGGTGTGCGTGCGCTTCAGATCGGCTGGCGTGATGCCGACGCCGTTGTCCGCGATATGCAGTGCCACCTCGCCGTCGCCGACCTGCAGCGCGATCGACACCTTCGAGGCTCGCGCGTACTTGGCCGCGTTCGTGAGCGACTCCTGCGCGACGCGAAAGAGTGCGATCTCGGTTTGCTCGTCGAGCTGGATATCGTCGGCGGGCAAATGCGATTCGAGCGTCCAGTTGTTGCGCTGTGCGGCTTCGTCGGCGAGCGTGCGCAGCGCGGTGACGAGGCCGAAGTTCGTCAGCACGGTAGGCCGCATGTCTTCGATGATGCGGCGCTTCAGTGCAATGCCCTGGTCGAGATTGGCGAGCGCGCGCTTCAGTTTCTCCGCGACGTCCGGATCGTTGTCTTTCAGTTTGCGGTGGGCCCAGGCCACATCCATTTTGCTGGCGGTCAGAATGGCGCCGAGTTCGTCATGCAGTTCGCGCGCGAGCTGGGTCTTTTCGTTTTCGCTGACGGCCTGCAAGTGCCAGCCTAGCGCTTCGAGTTGGCGCGTGCGTTCGTTGACGAGCTGGTCGAGCTCTTCCTGTTGCGTGATCAGTTGACGTTGCACGCGCGCCTGCCGGTCCATCTGGATGCCGAGATTGCGAAACAGCAGGATGAACAGCACGATGTTCAGCGCGGACAATCCGGCCGCGCATAGCGTGGAGATGCGCTGATCGGCGCGGCTTGCATCGAGCGCGTGCTGCGCGCGACGTTCCTCGTTGTCGCGCAGCAGGGTGAGCGTGCTGTCGATCAGCGTGGCATCGGCGGGATTGGCCTCGCTTGCGCCGCCACAGGCAGACAGATCGAGCTGCTGCGGCGCCGCGCGCTGCAGCGCAGCAGCACCCGCCCCGATGCGCGCCTCGATCAGCGCGACGATCTGCGTGAAACTCGCGAGCTCGGCGCTGTCCGCCTTGGCGCTGCGGTAGAACCTGCCCAATTGTTGCGCGTTCTGCCGTATTTGCGCGGCGCTCGCGCAGAACCCTTGAGCGGACACATCTCGCTTCGTCAGAAGAAAGTCGCTTTGATACGCGCTCAGGCGGGATAGCTGGCTTGCAAGCGTGCTCAGTTGCACGGTGACGCCGCGAGCTTCGAGCGCTGTTTCGTACTCCGCGGCAATGCGTTCGCGCGCGGTTTCGAGAATCACGAGCCCACCCACGGTGATGACGATTGCCACGGTCATCGCGATTGCCCAACTGCGATCGCGCATCCAGTCGCCTAATCGCGTCGCGGTCCCGGGTTTCTGCATCTTCGACGCGTACGGCACATTCGGCTCCTTTGGTGGGGCATCAGTCTAACGTCTGCTGGGCCTGGCATTCGAGTGCCGGCATCGCTTCACGAGTCGCAATTTTCGTGCGCCTCGGCCGATGCAATGAGCGTAACGCTGCCGTCATTCCATGTAAGCGGATTCTCACACGAAAACCGGAGCATGTCGGAATGCGCCGGCTGCCGACGATCGATAGGATGGACCTGATCGTTCATTGAGTGATTCAGGAGGAAGCCATCATGTTGAAGTGGGCATTGTTCTTCGCTGTCGTGGCGATCGTCGCCGGGCTTCTCGGCTTTACCGGCGTAGCGGCAGGCGCGGCGGCGATTGCGAAATTCCTGTTTGTCGTGTTCGTGATTCTGTGCGTGGTGTTCCTCGTTCTCGGCTTCGTGGTGACGAAGAAAATTATCGATTAGCACCACTCGACGAGGCGCGTGCGTACCCGTTCCCACCGGTTGTGATGGAGCGGTTCTCGTCGGATTCGTCCCAGGTTTGCAAGGCTTACCTCAGGGCCTCTTTACACGGATATCTACCAGGAGAGTCGCCATGCTTCACTATGCCATCGTTTTTTTCGTGATTGCGATCATTGCCGCCGTGTTCGGTTTTACCGGTATCGCCGCGGGTGCGGCGGAAATCGCGAAGATCCTGTTCTACATTTTTCTTGTCGTGTTCGTGGTCACACTGCTGCTCGGCGTGTTTCGAACGTAGACGAATAGCCCATCCTTAAACCGCGTTATTCAAACTTACTTATCAGGCGCGATTCGTGCGGGATACGCAGTTCCCCCAATACCGGATAAAGGAGAATCTCAATGACGAAGTCTTCTGGCGCCCAGGGCGCGGCATCTCAATCTGGCGATTCGTTCGTAATGGACCTGAAAAAGATTCGTGAGGACGCGCGCAAGCACATGTCGGATGGCCCGGTTACGCAAAGCTACGGAGCTGACCGCGAGACGGTGCTGAAGCTGCTCAATGACTCGTTGGCGACCGAAATCGTCTGCGTGTTGCGCTATAAACGGCATCATTTTATGGCCAAAGGCATCAACTCCGAGTCCGTGGCGGCGGAATTCGCGGAGCACGCAGCAGAAGAACAAGACCATGCCGACCGCATCGCCGAGCGGATCGTGCAACTTGGCGGCGAGCCGGATTTTGCGCCGGACGGTCTGAAGGCGCGCTCGCATTCGGAGTACAAAGAAGGCGGCGATCTCACGGACATGATTCGCGAGAATCTGATTGCCGAGCGTATTGCGATCGATACGTATCGCGAGATCGTGCGTTATCTTGGCGAGAAGGACGTGACGACGCGCCGTCTGTTCGAGGAAATTCTCGCTGTTGAAGAAGAGCATGCCGACGATATGGCGGACCTGCTCGAGGGCCGTGGGTAATGTGGCTGAAAAGCGGGCGGCGCTTATGAGGGTCCATAGCGGACGTCGCAAGCGTCGACAGGGCGCAACGGGAAGGACGGGTTTTCGGCTGCCGCGCCTGTTTGGGCGGAGGTTGCCGGGACGGGACGGTTTCCCGCACGGGCAACGTCCGCGACGTTTGCTGCTGTGCCTGCGTCGGTTCGACGGAGGCGTTGCCGAAGGTCATTACAATGTCTGCATGGGAGCAATCCTTTAGCAGGGACACCAGACTGATGATTCGAGTGTTGATAGCCGACGACCATGCGATCGTCCGAGGTGGTTTCAGGCAGTTCGTCGCTGACGAGCCGGATATGTGCGTCGCGGCCGAAGCCGCCACCGGCGACGAGACCATTAGCCTCGTGCGGCAGCAGGCATTCGATGTGGTGCTGCTCGACATTGCGATGCCGGACAAGAACGGCATCGACACGTTGCGCGTTATCAGGCAGGTGAGGCCCGAGCAGGGCGTGTTGATTCTGTCGGGTTATCCGGAGAGCCAGTACGCGATCAACCTGCTGCGCGCGGGCGCCAACGGGTACCTCAACAAAGACTGCGAGCCTGAGGAGATTGTGCGGGCGATCCGCGCGGTGGCGCGCGGGCATCGCTATCTGTCGGAGGCGGTGGCTGACACGCTGGCCGACAACCTCGACAAGCCCTCGGCGGGGCGGCCACACGAAGCGCTATCCGAGCGCGAGTTCCAGATATTCTGCAAGCTCGCGGCGGGACGGATTCCGACCGACATTGCTGAGGAATTGCATTTGTCCGTGAAGACCGTGAGTACTTATCGGGCTCGCGTGTTGGAGAAGATGCGCCTGGCTAACAATGCCGATCTGACTTATTACGCGATCAAGAATGGTTTGATCGAATGATGGACGATCGAGATACGTCGATGAACAGCGAACCGAACAGTGACGCCAATCCAGCCAGTCGCGCGCCGTTGCGCGTGCTGCTGATCGAGGATTCGCCGCTGATCCGCAGGAGCCTCGTGGAGGCTATCGATGCATCGGGATTGTTGCGGGTGGCCGCGTATGCGGATTCTGCTGATCAGGCGATTGCTTTGTTGATCGATGAAGCGTTTGATGCGGTGATTGTGGATTTGCAACTGAAGCAGGGGTCAGGGGTGCCTGTGCTCGCTTATCTGCAGCGTGAGGGGATGACTGATTCGATGTTTGCTGCTGTGTTGACGAATCATGCGTTGCCGGCTTATCGGGAGCGTTGTGAACAGTATGGTGTTCGGCATTTTTACGACAAGTCGTTTGAATTTGATCGGGTTGTTGATGCGTTGCATGAGTATGCTTTTGCGCGGGGCGCTAGGTAGTGGGGGCGCGTGACGCTGGTTTCGTTTGTCTGTGCTTTTATGGTGTTGGCCTTTCCTTGCTTTGTTAGTGGTCTATTAGCGTTGCCCCTGTGCGGGGCGGCACCTACTTTTCTTTGCCTGCCGCAAAGCAAAGTAGGCAAAAGAAAGCGGCTCAAACCGCCAGCTCATAAGCGGGTCCCCTGGCTTGGAGGGGGTAGTGGTGCATCTGGAATCTGTGTTCTCGCACATTCCGCCTTCGTGACAAAGGCGTCATTCTTCCGGCGGCGCTGCGCGCGCCGAAACCCATTTCCAAAAACAATCAGTTATGCAAAGCGTAATTTGGTTTCCCATGCCAACCCGTCCGCGACGCACGCAGTGCGGAGTGGGAGCCGATGAGCCCTTTGTCACTCGCGCGGAGTGTGCGGGAGCACGGATTCCAGATGCACCACTACCGTGGCTGCGCGGGGGACCCGCTTATGAGCTGGCGGGGTGAGCCGCTTTCTTTGCTTATCTTTCTTTACG
>NZ_JAQQFL010000022.1:0-146235 GCF_046026025.1 Paraburkholderia fungorum
CACCGGCGCGAAGTCATCTTCAGTCACAGTCGAAATGCACACTACTGTACGTCTCCATTCGTCCAATTGAACGCCACGCGAGGCGACGGGTTACTGTTGCCAGGCCGGTGCCTATGCGCACCGCAGCGACGCATCGGTTTCGAATACCATGCCCATTGCCGGGCGCATCGGTGCGGGCGGAAAAACACACCACGAACCGTCGTCGTGGCGGAAGAAGACGAGCGCCATCTCGCCATCCCCGCGAGCCGACTCGACGCATACATAGCGCCACAACTTCCAGCGCGAACGGCTGACACGCGTTATTCGAAGCCGGTTCTCGGGCTCCGAACCGAGCCACGATTCGACGACATTGCGCAGCGATCTTTCCCGGGCACTCATCAACCTCTCCTGCTAATCCGCACTTCCGTTGCCGGCGCACCGGCACATCCTCAAACCGCGTCCGCGAACTCCGGCACGACCGTGAACAGGTCGCCCACGAGGCCGTAGTCGGCTACGCTGAAAATCGGTGCGTCCTCGTCCTTATTGATCGCGACGATGACCTTCGAGTCCTTCATGCCGGCCAGATGCTGGATCGCGCCGGAGATGCCGACCGCGATATACAACTGCGGCGCGACGATCTTGCCGGTCTGCCCCACCTGGTAGTCGTTCGGCACGTAGCCCGCATCGACTGCCGCGCGCGACGCGCCCAGTGCCGCGTTCAGCTTGTCCGCGAGCGGCTCGAGAACCGAGGTGTAGTTCTCGCCGCTGCCAAGGCCACGGCCGCCCGAGACGATGACTCGTGCGCAGGTCAGTTCCGGACGGTCGAGCTTCGTTACTTCACGGCTCACGAACTGCGAGAGGCCCCTATCGGCTGCGGCCTCGATCTTCTCGATCGCTGCGCTGCCGCCTTCAATTGCGACCGCATCGAAAGCCGTCGTGCGGACCGTGATGACCTTGATCGGATCGGTCGACTGCACGGTCGCAATCACGCTACCTGCATAGATCGGACGCTCGAATGTGTCCGCGCTCCGCACTGCGGTGATGTCGCTGATCTGCGCGACGTCCAGCTTCGCGGCGACGCGCGGCGCGACGTTCTTGCCCGCCGCTGTCGAGGGCGCCAGGATGTGCGAGTAATGCTTCGCGATCGTGAGAACCGTCGCTTCGACGTTTTCGGCGAGGCCCGCTTCGAGCTGCGGCGCGTCGGCCAGTAACACCCTGCTAACACCGGCAATCTTCGCTGCCTCGTCAGCAACCGCTTGCGCGTTGTGGCCTGCGACCAGAACGTGAATATCACCGCCAATCTTTTGCGCCGCTGCAATCGTGTTCAAGGTCGCGACCTTGATCGACGCGCTGCCCACCAAGGGGGTACCCTCTCCACGTGGGCCTCCTGCGGTCGGCGGGGCGTCGATTTCTGCAATTACCAGATTTGTCATCTTCATCTCTCAGGGTCTGACTTCAACACTTTTATCTCTCAGGGTCTGACTACGACACTTTTATCTCTCAGGTCTGACTACGACGCTTTTATCTCTCAGGTCCGACTACGACGCTCTTATCTCTCAGGTCTGACTACGACGCTTTTATCTCTCAGGTCCGACTACGACGCTTTTATCTCTCAGGTCCGACTACGACGCTTTGTCTCTCAGGTTCTGACTACGACACCTTTATCTCTCGGGTTCTGACTACAGCACTTTGGCCTCGGACTTAAGCTTCTCGACCAGCGTCTTCACGTCCGGCACCTTCACGCCGGCGGAGCGCTTCGGTGGCTCGACAACCTTCAGCGTCTTCAGGCGCGGCGTCACATCAACGCCCAGGTCTTCCGGCTTGACGACTTCCAGCGGCTTTTTCTTCGCCTTCATGATGTTCGGCAGCGTCACGTAGCGCGGCTCGTTCAGGCGCAGATCGGTCGTGATCACAGCGGGCAAGCTCAGCGACAGCGTTTCAGCACCGCCATCCACTTCGCGCGACACGGTCGCCTTGCCGTCAGCCACAACAACCTTCGAGGCGAACGTGGCTTGCGGCAGATTCGCGAGCGCAGCCAGCATCTGACCGGTCTGGTTCGAATCGTCGTCGATCGCCTGCTTGCCGAGAATCACGAGCGAAGGCTGTTCCTTGTCGACCAGCGCCTTCAACAGCTTGGCCACCGCCAGCGGCTGCAACTCTTCGTTCGACTCGATCAGGATCGCGCGGTCCGCACCGATCGCCAGCGCCGTGCGCAGCGTTTCCTGCGACTGCGCGACGCCGCAAGAAACGGCGATAACCTCGCCAGCCACGCACGCCTCCCTCAACCGCACCGCTTCTTCAACCGCGATTTCGTCGAACGGATTCAGCGACATCTTCACGTTGGCAATGTCGACGCCCGTGCCATCCGATTTCGCACCGACCTTCACATTCGCATCCACGACACGCTTGACTGCCACCAGAACTTTCACGACTTCCTCCTTAACCGCTTCATGTTGTTGTGCACCTAGCGCCTAGCGCGTACCGCAATCGATATCTAGCGTCATGGCGTTCAGATATGCGTTGCCGATCACGTGCTGCACGAGCGCCGCGAATTCGGCCGCCTTGCCCATGCGGCGCGGGAACAGCATCTTTTCGATCAGGCCGTCCGAAACCTTTTGCGGCATACCCACGGACATACCCGACTCGAACAGGCCCGGCGCGATGGACACGACGCGGATGCCGTGCGCGGCGAGATCGCGCGCGATCGGCAACGTCATGCCGATCACGCCCGCCTTGCTCGCGCTATAGGCGGCCTGCCCCATCTGCCCCTGGCGCGCCGCGCCCGACGCTGTATTGACGATGACGCCTCGCTCGCCCGTCTCTTCGGGCTCGTTCGCGCTCATCGCGAGCGCGGCGTAGCGAATGACATTGAACGTCCCGGTCAGATTCACGCCAAGCACGCGGTTCCACAAGCCGGTCGGGAATAGCTCGCCCTTCGAGATCGTCTTGCACGGACCGAGAATGCCTGCACAGTTGACCGCGACATGCACCGCGCCATATGCGGCGACCACTGCATCGACACCCGCTTTCACACTCGCCTCGCTCGACACGTCGACGGCGATACCGTCGATTCCGGCGCCGAGCGCCGCATCGAGCTTGCCCTGGTCCAGGTCGAAGCCCACCACGCGCACGCCCGCGTCCGTCAACGCCCTGCAGGTCGCAAGCCCGAGGCCCGACGCCGCGCCGGTCACGATGGCTACCTTGCTCTCCAGTTTCACGTTTTATTCCTCACATCGAATGGTTCGTGCTCGCCGCCCGCGGCTCAATCGGCTGTCGATATCGCGCGGCGTGCGACTGCACGCAATTGCGTCGAGGCATCCCCAATCCACTGCGGACGACTCACCGTCAGAAATCGGCACGGTTTCAGAATAGGGGAATCGGCAAGGATTGCCCCCCGCCTAATTTGGGGGGGGCCGGTGCATGCTGACACCCGTCTGCGAAAAGGAATCAGCGCCGCACACGCCTCGTGAGGCAATGACCGGCGCCGTGTGGAGAAGCCGCGCCGCGCGCGGCGCACCTTATTTCGCCATGGCTCGGACGCAGGTCCGTTTCGCGCTTCGGGGTTGCAGGAGGAAGTGCGAAAGCGCGGGAATCAGCACCAGCGCCCCCACCATGTTCCAGACGAACATAAACGTCAGCAGAATACCCATGTCGGCCTGGAACCTGATCGGCGACCATGCCCAGGTCACGACAGCGGCCGCGAGCGTCACGCCGATCAGCGCGATCACCTTGCCGGTGAATCCCAGCGCCTCGCGATAGGCCGCTTCGAGCGTCGCGCCCTGCCGTTGCAGCGCGAGTTGCACGCTCACCAGATAGAGCGCGTAGTCCACGCCAATGCCGACGCCGAGCGCCGTCACCGGCAGCGTCGCCACCTTCACGCCGATGCCGAGAGACACCATCAGCGCCTCGCAGAGAATCGACGTGATGACGAGCGGCACGACCGCCACGACCACGGCGCGCCAGTTCCTGAACGTCACGAAGCAAAGCGCGACCACGGCGGCATAGACGAGCAGCAGCATCGTCCTGTTGGCTTTTTCGACCGCGATGTTCGTCGCCGCCTCGATACCCGCGCTGCCCGCCGCGGGCAGGAACTGCAGCTTCGCGGTGTCGTGCTGCGCGGCAAAGCTCTGGACCGCGTTCACCACCTCCGTGAGCGTCTCCGCCTTGTGGTCGGCAAGGAACGCGATCACCGGCGCCACCGAACGCGCGCCATTCACGAGTTCCGGATTCGCGACGTACGCGTTGTTCACCGCGTCCGTGGAGACGAACGGGTCGCGGCTGATCGTCATCCAGCGCGGATCGCCTTCGAAACCGGCCGCCGTGTTGCGACGGCTCGCGCCGCTGATCGAGATCGTGGTCTGTACACCCTTCACATCGCGCAGAACCTGCTCGAGGTTGTCCATCTCCATCAGCGTCCTGTAGTCGTTGACGCCGCCCGGCTGTGTCCTGACGATCACAGCGAATTGATCGGTGGACAGACCGTAGTGGCTCGTAACGTACGCGTTGTCGCGGTTGTAGCGCGAATTGGCACGCAGCTCGGGCGCACCCGGATCGAGATCGCCGATCTTGAGGTGGGCGGCGACCAGCAGGCCGCCCGCCGTCAGCGCGCCCGCCACCAGCACAGCGATGGTCGCCGGCACGCGCCGCGTGAACGGCACAAGCAGCGTGGCAAGCGGATGCCGCTCGCCCGCGCGCAGGCTGCGCGCCGCCGCTGCCTCGCTCACGCCCGTATACGAGAGCATGACGGGCAGGAACACGAGGTTCGTGAAGATCAGCACGGCCACGCCGACGCTCGCCGCCACCGCCAGCCCGCGAATCACTGGAATGTCGATCAGCATCAGCACCGCGAAGCCGACGGCGTCCGCCAGCAGCGCCGTCAATCCTGCGAGGAAAAGACGGCGGAACGTGTAGCGCGCGGCGACGTAGCGATCGGTACCGCGGCCGATGTCCTGCATGATGCCGTTCATCTTCTGCGCGCCGTGCGATACGCCGATGGCGAAGATCAGGAACGGCACGAGGATCGAGTACGGATCGAGATCGACACCGACGAGATGAACGATGCCGAGCTGCCAGACAACGGCGGCGAGCGAGCAGCCGATCACCAGCGCGGTGCTGCGCACGCAGCGCGTGTAGCCGTAGATGACGGCTGTCGCGATCGCGGTCGCCGCGGCGAAATACAGTGCGACCTGCAGCAGCCCCTGGATCAGATCGCCGACCAGCTCGGCGAAGCCGATCACATGAATGTCAATGCCGTCGTGTGCATAGTCGTGGCGAATCTGATCGAGTGAGTCGTGCAGCGCACGCGCGTCGAACGGCTTACCGGTTTCCGCATACCGATCGAGCAGCGGCACGAAAATCGTGCTCGAGCGCAGGTCGTCGCCGACGAGCGATCCAACAATGCCCGCGCGCGCCACGTTCTGCCGCAGCTTCGCGAGACTCACGGCCGAACCGTCATAGTCGTCTGGCATGACAGGGCCGCCCTGAAAGCCCGCCTCCGTTACCTCGGTCCAGCGCACCACCGGCATCCACAGCGACTTGACGAAGGCACGGTCGACGCCGGGCAGCAGGTAGATCCGGTCGTTGACGTCGCGCAGCGCCTTGAGGTACTTCGGGTCGTAAATGTTGCCATTGCGGGTCTCGACGACCACACGCACCGAATTGCCGAGCGAGCGCAGCGAGTCGACGTTGTCGAGGTAGTTGCGGATGAAGGGGCTCGACTGCGGCATCATCCGCTCGTAGGATGCGCTCACGTTCGACTTCACCGCCTGGAAGGCCAGCAGCGCGGTTAGCACGACACATACGGCCACGATCCATAGCCGGTGGTTGAAGATCAGACGCTCGAGCCGTGATCCGGACTTCGCCTCGAACTCCGCTCTCGCGCGCACGACGGGCATCGCTTCGCCACGTTCGGAATGGGGATTCATATCGGTACTCTTTTTGCAGGTCCAGCATTCGTTAGGGCGCGGACGCGAGGCTTGCGCCTTGCAGCGAGGTCAGCACGAGCGCATCGTCTCCCGGCGCCAGAACGCCGGTGAAAGCAGCGGGACGGCCAGTCTTCACTGGATGGAAGGTATCGGTTGCTTCGTCGTAGAGCGTCGCCTCGCCGCTCGACGAAACGAAGATGACGGCATGACGCGATTCGATCGGCGCCGCACTCGTGACCGCACCGTGCAGCGGACTCTTCAAGGGCGCCCAACTCGCGCCCCGATCCGTGCTGCGATAGATCGTGCCGCGCAGACCGTGTGCGAACAGCGCGCGCTCGTCTCCGGCGATGCCGAAGAAGCTGCCGCCATAGCCTGTTTCGACCCGCGCAAACTTCCCGCTTGCCGGATCGAGGCGGAAGACCGTACCTTTCTCGCCTGCGATGAATACGCCGCCCGCCACGCCGCGAACCGCATTCAGATGCAGGAATTGCGGATTGTCGATGCGCTCGAGCATCGGCATCCAGGTCTTGCCGCCGTCATCCGTCGCGATGGCGGTCCCGAAGGGCCCGACTGCCATGCCGTGCAGGGCGTCGCTGAACCAGACGCTCAGAAGCGGCAAGGACGGCCCCGCCTTGTAGTTGAGCAGCAACTGGTCGAGGTACGGCTGCGCTGCGGTGTCGCCGGCCGCGATTTTGGCCTTGTCGGTATTGACGAGCGAAGCCGCCGCCATGCGGCCGTCGAACTGGTGGCCCCAGGTCCTGCCGCCGTCCGCGGTATGCAGGACCACGCCGTCGTGTCCGACCGCCCAGCCGTCCTGCGCGGTCGGGAAGCTCAGCGCGACGAGGTCGCTGCGAACCGGAGACACGACCTGCGACCAGTTTCTTCCTTCGTCATCCGAAACGATGATCAAGCCGCGCATGCCAACCGCGACAAGACGGGTTCCGGCGCGCGCGACCGTCATGAGGGGCCGCCCCGCCACCCCCACGTGCATGATGGTGGGCGCGTCCAGCGGATCGACGAAAGGGTCTTTCCGGGCCACTGCCGATGCGGGAGCGTCCGGTTCCGCGACTGCGTGCGCTGCCCAGCCGGCGGCGAGCAGCGCCGCCAGCACCAGCGCCGCGCGCGCGGCGCTTGCATGATTCATCTGAAACCCCTTCTTCCTCTAACGTCCAGTGTCGGGCCGTCGCTCCGGACCCCGCGCCAGTTCCATGCGCACGCGTACCGAAGCGACCAGGCCCTGCTCTTCCTGTTCAGCGCGCCTTCAGCGCAAGCCCGTGCCCGCGATGCCCGCAGGCGTGAAAAGATTCGGCTTGTCGAGCTTGTCGGACACGCGCAGAAGCGGTGAACCGTTTTCCCCCGTCGTATAGGACAGGAAGTAGTTGCCCTTCTCGAGGTCATAGAAGCCGAGCGTCACCGCGTACACGCCACCGCCGTCATAGAGCGGGAAGTGGTAGTCGAGGCCCACGCGCCAGAGTTTGCCGTCGTGGCCGAAGCCATCGGTCTCGACGAAGTTCCAGCTATCCTCGTCGATGTAGAACGTGCGCTTCGAATACGCGTGACGCGCGTCCGCCTTCAGCGTGGCCTCGACAACCCACACGCGATGGCGCTCCCAACGCACCGCGTCCGACTTGACATGCTTCGGCCCGAACACGTCGTCCACCGGCAGTTGCGAGAGGCGATAGTTGTTATACGGGACCAGCATCTCCTTCTTGCCGATGAGCTTGAAGTCGAACCGGTCCATGCGTCCACGGAAGATAGACGCCTCGTCCCAGAACGTCACGCCGCCATAGCTCGCGGCGGGCGTGTCGTACTTGTAGTCAGGCGCCATGCGCGTGCGCCGTTGCGCCGGAAAGTACGCCCAGCTCACCTGGTCGTTGTCCGAGTAGTTGATCGAGTAATCGACCAGCACACTCTGGCCCGCCGAAGTCGGCGGCGTCTGGAGTTGCACCCACAGACGGTCATAGGGCCAGTCTGCTTTCGTGCCTGCATTTTTCGGGTCGTAGAACGGCCGGTATTCGACGAAGTTCAATACGGGGAGTGCCGTGCGCCCGCCCGACGTGTCGACGAGATACGCGCCCACGTTGGTCGCCGAGTACTGCGTGCGCTGGTAGTTCAGGAGCGCGTTCCACATCACCTCGTAACCGTTCTTCGGGATCGGGAAAGGAATGCCCCCGAACGCCCCACCCACGCCGTCGCCTTCGACCTTCCCAGCGAGATGCGCACTCGTCGCATTCTTCACCGTGTTGTCGAGCACCCACTGTGGGTAGGATACCGAACGGTGCGTCGGATACACATCCACGCGATAGTCGGGGAAGCGCCTGAGCAGCGCCTGCACGCCGGGTGTCAGCTGATCCGCGTACTGGCCCATGTTCGCGGCCGTCACGCTGAAGAGCGGCTTTTCGCCCTTGAACGGGTCAGGCCACTTGCCGCTGTTCGGCACATAGTCGGCCGGCGGCGTAGTGAGCCCGCCCGTGTACGCCGGAATGGCGCCATCGGCGCTACCTGCCTTGTCGGCGCCGAACGCTGTCAGCGTGGTGCCGAGCTGTTTGGCCTCGTCTGCGGATACTGCTGCCCACGCACCGGCTGCGTGCAGCGTCACGAGGCCTGCCGCGGCCAGATGAAGCAGAGTTTTCATGCGTTTGTCTCCTGTATGTTTGGGATGTCTCAGAACGACGACTGCAAGGTCAGCGACACCCACGGACGGTCGTTCAGGTCGTACAGGCCATTGCCCGCGCTGTCATAAGGCAGACCGCCCGGCGTCGTCGACGTCCCGTTCACGTGCGAGTGATAGCCGATATACGACAGCGTGATCGTTGCGCGCTGGCGGATCAACGCCTGCACGCCGATCGAGTAGGTGAAGGAGCCCTGGGCGCCGGCCGCCGAGCCAGGATTGATCGGGTTGGTGCCCCAGATGCCGCCCGTCACCGAGGTCGGCATGCTCAGGTCGACCCCGGGGAATACCTGCAGCCATTGCGGCTGGAACACGACGCCAAAGCCGGCGTAGTCCTTCGTCGAGCAGCCGTTCCACTTGTTGTTGCTCGGGCATGACGCATAGCCCACGCCGTTGAAGAGTTGCGCGTTCTGCGTGACGGAGAGCAGGTGCGTGTACCCGATCTCCGCCGTGAGCGTGCCCGTGTCCCAGAGCGGCGAGCGCGACAGCGGCACGATCGCGTTCGTCACGAGGTTGATGACGTTGCCCTTCGCGCCCTCGGTCTGGTTCGCGATGGCCGGGCTGAGCGCCGTATTCAGCGCGGTGTTGTGACGGTACGAAGCTTCGAAGCCCGTAGCCACGCTGCCGATCGTCGTGTCGAAGCTATAGCCCAACAGTTGCGCGCCACGGTTATAGGCGAGGTGGTAATCGGTCGGCAACGCCGTCTTGAGCGCCGGAATGGTTTTCCAGTCGGCGAGCACCCAAGGCTGGGTTTCGTCGAGACGCCGGAAATAGAAACCCATCGCGCCATCGATGAATTGCGGCGTCCAGTTGAGCTTGATGCCGAAGTTATTGTCGACCTGCGGCGGCGTGATGGAGTTGCCCTGCGGCACCTGATAGGCGAACGGCGCACTGCTGGGGGGCAGCCCGAAGAGCGGACGCACCGCCCCCGGCAGTGCCGTGAGAAAGAGCCCGGACGGCCCTTGGGCGATGAAGTCGGCTGCCTCGATGTACGTGCCGCCGGTCGGCAGACGATTGTAGGTCCAGCCGAGCTCATACTGGCCGGACACGGACACTTCAGGCGTAACCTGGGCCGTCAGGCTGATCTGCGGACGCGGCAGCAACAGTTCCTTTGTCTGCGTGCCTGGCGTGTTGTACGCCTTGATGCCGTCGGTGGCGCCCTGCGCGTATGAGATGCCCTGCGTCGGCGACAGCAGCGAGTTGCCCCAATACTCGGTGAACTGACCCGCCTTCAGATAGACAGCGTGACCCCCGACCTGCGAGTTGTAGAACGCGAAGCCGTCGAGCAGCTGCGCGCCCTGCACGTAGTAGCGGTCCGTGTAGGAGCCGTAGACGCCGTTCGGGTAAGCGCGGACCGACTGATAGGTAATGCCCGGCGCGTAGATCCCCGGGTTCGTGTTATCGCCGCTGCCATACGCGAAGTCTTTCCACGCGGAACCGGAGAGCCGAAAACCCACATAGCCCTGATAGGCCGCCGTGAACTCGGAGAGGATCGAGGCACGGTTGGTGACGATGTCGCCTGCGTGGCTGAACTTGTAGTCGCCGTCGTCGAAGTTCGGGTTGTTGCCGATCATCGGGTTGACGCCCTGGGCGCGCATTCCCAGGTTGTAGCTGAAGGTGTTGTCCCAACTCACGTCCCAGTCGGACGAACCCGTGTCGATCTTGAACGCGTAGGCATGCAACGGCATCACGGCCGCGATCAGGCTGGCCAGCACGGTAAGACGCGGCAGGGTCATGGCCCTACTGTTTTTGCGGCGCTTGCGATCCATCTATCGGTCTCCTTTTGTCTTCGTCTTCACTTTTGTCTTCGTCTTCATCGTCAGCGATTTCCCTGAACGCCAGCCTCCACTGCCGCGCCCGCGAGCGGGTTCGCGGACTGCCGGTACGTACTGCCCGGCACGGTCGATACCGGGCAGCCATGGCGTAAATTGCCAGCACTCCCCCCCCTCCCTCCCCTGTAAAAAAGGAGGGGATGGGTAAACGTTGTTGGGGTAACCAGGCAGGCAGGGCCGCCTCCCTGTAAAGGGAGGGGAGAACGCGCGACGTCCGCACCATGATGGCTGGCATTCACCCTCGAAACGGGCTGGCGCCTGCCACGCGTGGAGCGCCTCCTCGCACAGCACAGGCGCAACGGCTCAAGACTCAAAGGAACCCAGCATGACGGCGCACTATCAAGCTCATGACGGCGTAGCTGTCATCACGCTCGACCATCCCCCAGTGAACGGCCTCGGGCTGGTCACGCGCACCGGCATCGTCGAAGGCTTGGCGCGCGCCCTCGCGGACGATGCCGTGAAGGCAATCGTCATCACAGGCACGGGCAACGCGTTCTCGGGCGGCGCCGACATTCGTGAATTCGGCACGCCGAAAGCCTTGCAGGAGCCGAGCCTCTCCACGGTGATCGCCACCATCGAGGCATCGGCCAAGCCCGTGGTCGCGGCAATTCACGCCACCGCGATGGGCGGCGGGCTCGAACTCGCACTCGGCTGCCACTATCGCCTCGCTTCGTCCACGGCGCAGATCGCGCTGCCCGAAGTGAATCTCGGCTTGCTGCCGGGCGCGGGCGGCACGCAACGCCTGCCGCGCGCGATCGGCCTCGAACCGGCGCTCAACCTGATCCTCTCCGGCGCGCCGGTGCTCGCCGGCAGGTTCGCTGGCACACGGCTCTTCGATGAGATCGTCGAAGAGGACGTGCGCGGTAATGCCATCGCCTTCGCCAAGGTGGCCGCTACGGCACCCTGCCCGCACCCGCGCCTGCGCGACCTGAAGGTGCGCCACGAGAATGCCGAGGGCTATCTCGGTGTCGCGCACCAGACGGTCGCCGCGCGGGCGGGTCCGTTTCCCGCGCCGCTGCGCTGCGTCGAGGCTGTGGCCGCTTCGCTCGCGCCGTTCGATCGGGGACTCGCGCAGGAGCGCGATCACTTCGCGTATCTGCTCGGCACGCCGCAAGCGCGTGCACTGCGTCACGCGTTCCTCGGCGAGCGCGCGGCGAGCCGCATCCCCGACGTGTCCGCCGACACACCGACGCGCAAGATCGAGCGTGTCGCCATCGTCGGCGCGGGGACGATGGGCAGCGGTATCGCCATGAATTTCCTGGACGCTGGCCTGCCAGTCACACTGCTCGAAACGAAGGCCGAAGCGCTGGAGCGCGGCGTCGCCACGATCCGCCGCAACTACGAGAACAGCGCGAAGAAAGGCAAGCTCACACAGGAAGACGTCGAGCGCCGAATGGCGCTGCTTTCGACCACGGGCTCATATCACGAGATCGGGCACGCCGACCTCGTCGTCGAAGCGGTGTTCGAAGACCTCGGCGTGAAAGAGACCGTATTCCGCGCGCTCGACGAGGTGATGCAGCCCGGCGCGATCCTCGCCTCGAACACGTCGACACTCGACGTCGACCTCATCGCCGCCTTCACGCGGCGCCCCGAAGATGTGATCGGCATGCACTTCTTCAGCCCGGCCAACGTCATGAAGCTGCTCGAGGTGGTGCGCGGCGCGAAGACCGGGAAGGATGTGCTCGCGAGCGTCATGCAACTCGCGAAGAAGATCCGCAAGACGGCGGTGGTCTCGGGTGTGTGCGACGGCTTCATCGGCAACCGCATGATCGAGCAGTACAGCCGCCAGGCGGGCTTCCTGCTCGACGAAGGTGCGCTGCCGGAGCAGGTGGATCGCGCAATCGAAAAGTTCGGCTTCGCGATGGGGCCGTTCCGCATGATCGACATGGCCGGCAACGACATCAGCTGGGCGATTCGCAAGCGCCGCGCCGTCGAGCGGCCGGAGTTCAATTACTCGAAGACCGGTGACCTGCTCTGCGAGAACGGCCGCTTCGGGCAGAAGGTCGGTGCGGGCTGGTACGACTACAAGCCTGGCGATCGCAAGGCCTACCCGAGCGCCTGGGTCAACGAGATGATCGTGCAGCACTCGAAGGATCTCGGCATCACACGCCGCAAGATCTCCGACGAGGAGATCGTCGAGCGGCTGGTGTTCGCGCTGGTCAACGAAGGCGCCCTGATCCTCGACGAAGGCATCGCGTCGAAGGCATCGGACATCGACATGGTTTATCTGAGCGGCTATGGCTTTCCGCGCTTTCGCGGCGGCCCGATGCTCTACGCGGACCAGGTGGGCCTCTACAACGTCGTGCGTGCGATGCGCCGCTACGCGCACGGCTATCAGGGTCACGCATGGGAGGCCGCGCCCCGCCTCGTGCGGCTCGCCGAACAAGGCAACGGCTTCAACGACTAAGCGCGCCGCACGGCACAACACTGAAGGAATGTCATCATGAATGAAGCAGTCATCGTCTCCACGGCGCGCACCGGTCTCGCGAAGAGCTGGAAAGGCGCCTTCAACATGACCCACGGCGCGACGCTCGGCGGCCACGTGGTCGAGCACGCCATCGCGCGCGCGGGCATCGAACCCGGCGAAGTCGAGGACGTGCTGATCGGCTGTGCGAATCCCGAAGGCGCCACCGGCGGCAACATCGCACGCCAGATCGCGCTGCGCGCGGGCTGCCCCGTCACTGTGCCTGGCGCTACCGTCAACCGCTTCTGCTCGTCCGGACTCCAGACGATCGCGATGGCGGCTCAACGCGTGATCGCCGGGGAAGGCGACATCTTCGTGGCGGGTGGCGTCGAGAGCATCTCGTGGACGCAGCGCCAGATGAACCAGCAGTTCGCGAACGACCCGTGGCTCGTGGAGCACAAGCCCGAGATCTACTGGAGCATGCTGCAGACCGCCGAGAACGTCGCGCGCCGCTACGACATTTCGCGCGAACGCCAGGACGAGTACGGCGCGCGCAGCCAGCAGCGCGCGGCGGCCGCGCAGGCAGCCGGGCGATTCGACGACGAGATCGTGCCGATTGAAGTGCTCGCGGGCGTGACCGATTCTGCGACTGGCCAGATCGTCACGAAGCGTGTGACCGTCACGGCCGACGAAGGCATTCGCGGCGACACCACACCCGAAGGCGTCGCGAAGATCCGTTCCGCGCTGCCAGGCGGTGTCATCACGGCGGGTAACGCGTCGCAGTTTTCGGACGGCGCCTCGGCGTCGGTCGTGATGAGCGCGCGTGCCGCGGCCGCGAAAGGGCTTAAGCCGCTCGGCCGGTTCATCGGCTTCAGCGTCGTGGGCTGCGAGCCCGACGAGATGGGCATCGGCCCCGTGTTCGCGATCCCGAAGCTGCTCGACAAGGCAGGGCTCAAGGTGGGCGATATCGGCCTGTGGGAGCTGAACGAGGCCTTCGCGGTGCAGGTGCTCTATTGCGCCGACAAGCTCGGCATTCCGATGGACCGCCTGAACGTGAACGGCGGCGCGATTGCGGTCGGGCATCCGTTCGGCGTCTCGGGCGCGCGACTCGTCGGGCACGCGTTGATCGAAGGCAAGCGCCGCGGGGTCAGGCACGTCGTCGTGACGATGTGCATCGGCGGCGGACAAGGGGCGGCGGCGCTTTTCGAGGTGCTTTGAGCGTCCGCCCGCGCGGTCTTGTGCTGGCCGCGCGGACAGCTTGTCGAAAAAACGGGGCCGCGCGGCCCCGTTTTTCATTGGCCCGTCCGCTCACGGATCAGAACTGTTCCTCGCCCAACGTTAAGACGCCTTCGCCGCCCCGCGCGCTGACGATCGTGGTTTCGAGAGCGCCGGCCTGCGGCAGGATGTGCGTCGCGTAATGGTGCGCAGTGCCGATCTTTGCACCATGAAATGCCGGATCGTCCTGCATCAAACGCTGCGAGGCGATCAGCGCTCGCGCCATTTGCCACCCACCCAGCACGATGCCGACGAGCCTGAGGTACGGTACGGAGCCCATATACGCAGCGTTCGGATCCCGTTTGGCATTGTCGACCATGAACGCCACCGCATTGGCAAACGACTGGTTCGCCGCCGCGAGATGCCGGTGCATCGCCTTGAACGCCGCGCTGGCCGCAAACGCCGGGCTCGCCTCCAGCGCCTGTACGGCCTGGCCGATCTCGCCGATGAGGCACATCGCCACCGCGCCGCCGTCGCGCACGGTCTTGCGGCCGATCAGGTCGTTGCCCTGGATCGCCGTCGTGCCTTCGTAGATCGGCAGGATGCGCGCATCACGGTAGAACTGCGCGGCGCCGGTTTCCTCGATGAAGCCCATGCCGCCATGGATCTGCACGCCGAGGCTCGCCACCTCCACCGACATCTCCGTGCTCCAGCCCTTCACGATCGGCACCATGAACTCGTAGAGCGCGTCATGTTTGGCGCGCATGGACGCGTCAGGATGATGATGCGCGTGGTCGGCATGCGCCGCCGCGACGTAGGCCACCGCGCGCGACGCCTCGATCAGCGCGCGCATCGTGCCGAGCATGCGGCGCACGTCCGGATGATGGATGATCGTCACCGACTGCTGCGCCGAGCCGTCCACCGGGCGGCTCTGCACGCGCTCCTTCGCATACTCGCGCGCCTTCTGATACGCACGCTCGGCCACCGCAATGCCCTGCATGCCCACGGCGAAACGCGCCGAAATCATCATGACGAACATGTACTCGAGCCCGCGATTCTCTTCGCCGATCAGCTCGCCGATCGCGCCGCCCTCGTCGCCGTATTGCAGTACCGCGGTCGGGCTGCCCTTGAGCCCCATCTTGTGTTCGATCGAGACGCACTGCACGTCGTTGCGCGCGCCGGGCGAGCCGTCCTCGTTGACGAGATACTTCGGCACGAGAAAGAGCGAGATGCCCTTCACGCCTTCGGGCGCATCGGGCGTGCGCGCGAGCACCAGATGCACGATGTTGCCGCTCATGTCGTGCTCGCCCCACGAGATGAATATCTTCGTGCCAAAGATGCGGTACGTGCCGTCCGCCTCGCGTTCGGCGCGCGTGCGCAGCAAGCCGAGATCGGAGCCGGCCTGCGGCTCCGTGAGGTTCATCGTGCCGGACCATTCGCCCGAGATGAGGCGTGGCAGATAGCGCGTTTTCTGTTCGTCGCTGCCGGCCATCAGCAGTGCCTCGATCGCGCCGTCGGTGAGCGACGGGCACGTCGCGAGCGACAGGTTGGCGGCCTTCTGCATTTCGAGGCACGGCGCGCTGACGAGCTTGGGCAACCCCTGGCCGCCATATTCGACGGGGTGCGTGAGGCCCTGCCAGCCACCCTCGACGAACTGGCGAAACGCCTCCCTGAAGCCCGGCGTCGCGCTGACGCGGCCTTCGCTCCACTGCGCGGGCTGCCGGTCGCCCACGACGTTCAGGGGCGCCCAGACCTGGCTGGCCAGCTTGCCGGCTTCCTCCAGCACCGCTTGCGCGGTCTCAGGCGTGGCCTCCTCGAAGCCCGGTAGACGGCCCACATCGTCGAGACCCGCCAGTTCCTTCATGACGAACAACATGTCCTTGATGGGCGCGCTATAGCTCATCGTGTACTCCTGCTCAGTGTGCGCGGTCGCGGACGGCCCGCCGTGCAAGCGTGCGAGGCCCCCTGTGCCGCAAGTTGATCCGGCGAGCGTTTGCGGTTCGCACGCGCGCGTATCCGCCAGACGAAGGTGGACCTCGATTTAAGCAGGCACAGCGATGCGCCGCCCCTGTCCTGAAGGCGGGGGCGTCTTGCCCGGCGCGCGGGCAACGCCGCTGCCGCCCCCTCGGAATGGAGGGGGCGGGCCCGCGGCGATCCGCGATACAAGTCGAATCTGCCTGCAACGTGCAGGCTCGAATGACTCCAGCCAAGGGACAGCAGCAATGACTGATGCGAACCACCGGGACGCAGGCCTCGCCTATCCCTGCGGCGCGCCGCCGGAACGCGGCGAGGCGCGCGAAATCGCGCCAGGGGTGCGCTGGATGCGCCTCGCGCTGCCCTCGACGCTCACGCATATCAACGTCTGGGCGCTCGAAGAAGCGGACGGCCACACACTGATCGACACCGGGCTCGGCAACGAGGACACCGTCGACGCTTGGCACGCGCTGCTCGACGGACCGCTCGCCAAAGGGGTGACGCGCGTCATCGTCACGCACCTGCACCCCGACCACGTCGGCATGGCCGGCTGGCTCACACGCCGCCACGGCCGCCGCCTGTGGATGACGCGAACCGAATACCTGCAGTGCCGCATGCTCGCAGGCGACACCGGGCATCCCGCGCCGGACGAAGCCATCGCGTTCTACCGCCGCGCCGGCTGGGACGATGCCACGCTCGACACGTACCGCAAGCGCTTCGGCACTTTCGGGCGGCTCATTTTTCCGCTACCCGCCGGCTATCGGCGCATCCGCGACCGGGACATCATCGCGATCTGCGGCCACGACTGGGAGGTCGTCGTCGGCGCGGGCCACACGCCCGAGCATGCGTGCCTGTACTGCCCGGCGCTCAAGCTCTTCATCTCGGGCGACCAGGTGCTGCCGCGTATTTCGTCCAACGTATCGGTGTTGCCAAGCGAGCCCGACGCCGATCCGCTGGCCGAGTGGCTCGCCTCGCTCGACGCCATCCGCGAGCGCGTGCCCGACGACGTCCTTGTGCTGCCCGCGCACAACGAGCCGTTCACCGGCCTGCACGCACGCCTTGCGCGCCTCGCGGCGTCCCAGCGGCGCGTGATCGAGCGATTGCACGACTCGCTGACCGAGCCCAGACGCGCGGTCGACACATTCAGCACGCTGTTCGGCCGCGCCATCGAGCCCGGCGACGCGTCGACTTACGGACTCGCCACGGGAGAAAGCATCGCCCACCTGAATTACCTCCTGACCCGCGGACTCGCGGCGGTCGACGAGAACGACGGCGTAGCCTGGTATCGGGCCGTCTGAACCGCGCGGGTTGCGCGAGCGCCCGTCAGGGCTGGAGTGAGACAATGTGCCATGCACGAGCCTCCGCCCGCCGCGCGCCACGTCACCTTGCCCGCAGGCGGCTCTTGCGCCGCCACCCGCGCGATGTTGTGCCCCCCGAAAAGGAGGGAGCGACGCCCTACGCAGATGCATACGATCAGCTCGAGGCTGGACGGCCCGGGTGCAACGCGCATCCGGGCAGCCCAGCAGCGAAAAGAACCGGAGACATGGGATGAAAATGAATTTTGCGCGGATCCTCGGCTATACCGCGCTGCAGTACGCGAACAATGAGGCGCTCGTCAACATCGAACGCCAGCGGCGTTATACGTTCCGCGAGCTGCATCTGTTGACCAACCGGATCGCCAACATGATGCGCGAACGCCTGAACCTGCGCCGTGGCGATGCCTATATGTGTCTGCTCGAAAACGACAACATGTCGCTGCTGCACACGTGGACGGCGCTCAAGGGCGAGGCGGGCGCCGTATACACCAACTTCCGCGACTCGCTCGAGGAACACTGCTGGCAGATGGACTTCATCAAGCCGAAGGTGGTGTTCATCGAAAACACGCTGCTGGAACGTTATTTCGACCTCCTGACGCAACGCGGCATCACGGTGGTCTGCATGGACCCGCCCGCCGTGCCGCGCGACGGTCTCCACGACTTCTGGGCCCTCGTGGAAGGCAGCAGCGAGGCCAACCCCGACGTCGAGAGCGACGCGACCAATGACGTGCTCATCTACCGCTTCACCGGCGGCACGACGGGCAGGAGCAAGTGCGCGCAATACACCATCGACAACTGGATGGCCATGCGCGACGCGTCGTACTTCGAGAACGAGCAGTACTTCGACGAGCGCACGCGCAATCTGCACATGGCGCCGATCAGCCACGCCTCCGGCTTCAGCATCCTGTCGACGTTTTTTCGCGGCGGCTGCAACGTCACGCAGAACCTCCCGGACCTTCGCCAGTGGAGCCTCAATGTCCAGACGGAGAAGATCACCAACGCGCTGCTCGTGCCGACGCTGATCTACCGTCTGCTCGAAGTGAAGGAGATTGCCGGATACGACCTGTCTTCGCTCACGACGATCTTTTACGGCGGCTCGCCGATGAGCCCCGCGAAGCTCAAGCTCGCACAGGAGCGTTTCGGCAACGTCTTCACGCAGATCTACGGCGCAACCGAGTGCCTGCAGATGGTCGGGATCCTGTCGAAGGCCGATCATCTGACCGGTGTCGCGACGGGCCGCCTCGCGTCGGCGGGTCAGGTCGGCACGGGTATCGAGGTCAAGGTCGTGGACGACAACGATAACGAAGTGCCCCAGGGCCAGACCGGCGAGATCTGGGTGCGTTGCCGTGGCACGATCGCTGCCTACTTCAATAATCCCGAGGGCACGGCGGCGGAATTTTCCAACGGTTTCTGGAAGTCCGGCGATCTCGGCTATCTCGACGACGGCGGCTACCTTTTCATCGTCGATCGCAAGAAAGACATGATCATCACGGGTGGCTTCAACGTCTACGCCGTGGAAGTGGAAGCGGCGTTAAGCTCGCACCCGGCGGTGGAAAATGCCGCCGTGGTCGGCGTGCCGCATGTTGAGTGGGGCGAGACCGTGCACGCCGAGGTGCTCGTGCGGGCCGGCGTCAATGTGAGCGCCGAGGAGTTGATCGAGCACGTCAAGGGTCTGCTAGGCCGCTTCAAGGCGCCGAAGAGCATCAGCTTCGTCGAGGCGCTGCCGTTGAGCCCGGTCGGCAAGGTGCTGCGCCGTCACGTGCGCGAGAAGTACTGGAAGGATCAAGCGCGCCGTATCGGCTGAGCGGCGGCGTGAACGCGTGAAATGCGCAGTGCGGTCCTCGTGACCGCGCTGCGCTCACTGCGCGGTGACCTTCTCGAGATCGGACAGCCTCCATGTCTTCTTGAACAAAGGCTCCGTCGGGCCGTACAGACGAAACAGGAGTTCGAACCGCTCTGCTCGCTTCGTCGGCACCCAGTTCTTTTCGTGAGCGGCAGGCGGTTCCGGTCCAAAGTAAATATCCACCGAACCATCCGCGTTTCTTTCCATGTCCGGCACCTGTGACGAGCGGCTGGCGCGAGGCACGTCCTTGATCAATGCATGCGTGATGCGGCTGTAGGCCGTCACCGACCAATACTGGTTGACCGGCACGCCGGGCGGAACCGTGAGCCGATAGCGGTTCCCGCCGTCTAGCGCACCGCCATCCCTGTCCTGCCACGACATCAGGTAGAACTGCCCCGCGCCGAGGCGCTTGATGCCGACATAGCCCATCGAATAGACGATCGCGCGCGCGTCGACCGGATAGATGTCCGGCTCGCCATAGCCCTTCGACGCGTCCTGCACCAGTTCCGCCGCCGCAGGCACCACCCAGCGCGCGCCAGGAAAGTACGGCTCGTATGCATTTTCCGATCGATACTCGATCCATTCCTGCGCGTCGCGAGCGCCCTCGCCGAGCCTGGCACGGGTACTGTCATCCGGCGCAAACGGCTTTCCCTTCTCGATGCCAAGCGTCTTCAGCTGATCGATCATCGCCTTGTCCCGCTCGAGCCAGGGCTCACTCTGAACGATACGATCGAGCGATTCGAAATAGCGGATGTCGTAAGGAATGGTCGAATCGAAAAGGGTGTCCACCGCATCCGTAAACCGGGTCGGCCGCGGTTTCGCTGTTTCCGCGAGCGCATACAGCTTGAGCCGCTTGCCATAGGCGACGGCTTTCGCGACGTCGGCATCGCTGTGACTGCGCAAGGTCGAGCGGATCAACGCGTAGCCGCTGTACGTCGGCGAGCGGAGCACGATGTAGCCGGGTGGAACTTGGCCGCGCCAGGCCGGAGGAAGAATCAGGTACTTGCCGCCCGCACCCTTGTCCGCGCCGGAAGGGCCGGCGTCTTCGAGCGGCATCTGCCACAGGTCGTCGATGTTGCCGGTGATCGATCCGTCCTGCCCAGCCGGTGGAACCTCCAGCACGACCGGGCCTTGCTTCGTATTGAAGAAAGGCATCAGGTAGATCGCATCCGGATTGGGAGTGAGGGTCTGGTTACGCCAGTCCACCGGGTGCGACCAGTAGACGATCTCATTCTCTCTCGCGCCCGCTTTCAGCGCGGCCTGAAGCATCAGCTCGGTGTTGACGGCGGGCATGCCCCAGATGACCGCCTGTGCGGCGCGGCCGACCACTACCCGATCCTGAACCGATTGCGTTTCGCCTCTGGCCAGCATCACGTTGCAGGTCAGAAGAAGTGCTAAAAGAATCGCCTTTTTCATGGAAGCGCGCCTCCCTCGTTCGGGCCGTCGGTCTTGCCGGCAGATGCCGGATGCATGCCCTGCCATCTCCCTCGAAAGGGCTCATGCACGATAACGGCGAACAACGGGCCCCGTCAACCAACATCCGCGGTCGAAGCCCGCGCCTTCGGTCCGCCACCACGACCGGCCGCTATACGCTGCCCGCAAACAGGCGATGAACCCCCAAAAGCCGCCCCACGACCTCGCCGTGAAAGCGGCTCGATGAACACCACCTGCCGCATCCGCTACGAAACGCGCCGCGAGACCCCCTTCCAGTATTTCTCCCGCACCGCGCGCCGCAGAACTTTCCCGACCGTGCTAAGTGGCAGCGACTGCACGAACGCGATCGATTTCGGCGCCTTGAAGCGACCGAGCCGCCCTTTCACGTGCTCGATGAGCGCCTCGTCCGACACCTCGGCACCGGCGCGCAAGACAACCTCCGCGTGCACTGCCTCGCCCCATTCTTCATGCGGCACCCCGACCACGGCCGCATTCTCCACCGCCGGATGCGAGCTCAGCGCCGCCTCCACCTCCACGGCATAGACGTTGAAGCCGCCCGTAATGATCATGTCCTTCTTGCGATCGACGATGTAGAGATACCCTTCGTCGTCGACGTGGCCGAGATCGCCCGATTTCCAGTAGCCGTCCTCGAATTCCGACGCGCTCGCGGCCGGATTGCCGAAATAGCCGGAAATCGTCGCACGCGAGCGCAGCCAGATTTCGCCGGTCTCGCCGGGCGCGAGCTCGGTGCCTCGCTCATCCATGATCTTCAGGTCCATACCCGGCGACGGACGGCCCGCCGACGCCAGGTGGCGCTCGCCGGGCCGCAGATGATCGGCCTTCGTGAGCGTTGAGATGGCCTGCAGGCATTCGGTCGATCCGTACTGCTGAATGAACACGTTGCCGAAGCGCCCCTGAGCGAGCGCGAGCTTTGAAGGGCTCATCGGCGAGCCGCCATAGACCAGCGTGCGCAAGCTCGAAAGATCGTGCCGCGTGGCTTCGGGCAGCTCGAGTAGCCGGTAGACGAGCGTAGGGAGCAGCAGCGTGGTCGTGACGCGCTCGGCCTCGATGTTGCGGCACCATTGCCTGATTTCCGGCAGGTTCTGCGTGATTGTGCAGCCGCCGCGAAACAGCGTCGGCAGCATCGCGAGGCCGGAGCCGTGGCTGATGGGCGCCATGTGGAGATAGCGCGTCTCCTCCGAATAGACCTGCTCGAACTCCACATACAGCGAGTCGCGGCTCGCGAGCCAGTTGTCCATCGTGTACTGCGCGCACTTGCTCGCGCCAGTCGTGCCGCCCGTGAAGCGGTACACGAGCGGGTCGGAAAACGCATCGCTCGTTACCCCCGGCTTGTCGTCGCGCACGCCTTCGAGCAGGTCCCAGAAAAACGTGAGCCCTTCGCGCGGCGCGGCCGGCGGATCCATGCACACCACCTGAATGCCGCGCTCGTGCAGCCAGTCGAAATAGCGCTCGAGCAAGGTGTTCTCGATGAACACCACCTTCGGACGGATGAAATCGACCTGCGAGCGATGTTCGTCGATCGAATCGCGGAAGTTGGTCCAGGCCGCGGATGCCTCGCCCTTGAGCGCGGTCCACGCGTGCAGCAACGACAGATTGTCGTTTTCGAGCAGGCAAAGATAAACGTCATCGCGGCGCAGGTCCAGCCGCTCGCGCATCATGTTGACGATGCGGTTGGTCAACAGATGAAGCTCGCGGAACGTATAGCGCCGCCCGCGCTCGACGTTGACGAGCGCCTCGCGGTCCGCGAACCGCACCGCGAGGTGTGACATGACGTTGGCAAAGTCCAGTTTCATCGAATTCCTCCACCCTGAAAATGCACACGGCGTCCATGCGGACGCCGTGCGCGAGTCTTGCAGACCTGAGCGAAGGTTTAGCCCGCAACCGGCGCGAGGAACACCTGCACCTGCTCCGTCACTTCCTTGTAGGCGCGTGCCGTGCTCCAGTCGGCGATCTGGCCGAAGCGCGCGGCCACGCCTTCCGGCGTCAGTTCGGCGTCCGGGAGATGGACCGGCGCGGTCTCCATGACCGTCGCGCTCGAGAACGTGCCGCCGCCCGCCGCGAGGATCACCTTGGTCGGCGCCTGTTCGCTGCACAGATACAGCACGCCCGGCGTGACGCGCTCCGGCTGGATGCGCGCCAGCGCCTCGGGGGGCAGCACGTCTTCGGTCATGCGGGTCGCCGCGACCGGCGCAATCGTGTTGACCTTGATGTTGTTCTTGCGGCCTTCCACGCTCAGCACGTTCATCAGGCCGACGAGCGCCATCTTGGCCGCACCATAGTTCGCCTGGCCGAAGTTGCCGTAGAGGCCCGCTGCCGAGGTCGTCATCAGGATGCGGCCGTATTCCTGCGCGCGCATGACGTCCCACACCGCCTTCGAGCAGTTGATCGAGCCCATCAGGTGAACGTCGAGTACCAGCTTGAAGTCCTCGGGCGTCGACTTGGTGAAGCTCTTGTCGCGCAGAATGCCCGCGTTGTTCACGAGGATGTCGATGCGTCCGAACTCGGCCATCGTCTGATCGACCATCGCCTGGACCTGCGCCGCGTCGGCAACGTTCGCGCCGTTCGCGATCGCTGTGCCGCCCGCCTTGCGGATTTCGTCGACCACGGCCTGCGCGGCCGACGTCGAGCTACCCGTGCCGTCCCGGCCGCCGCCGAAATCGTTGATCACTACCTTCGCGCCGCGTGCGGCGAATGCCAGCGCATGCGCGCGGCCAAGACCCGCGCCTGCGCCGGTGATCAGTGCAACCTTGCCGTCAAAACGGATGCTCATGAAAGTCTCTCCAATGTCTCGATCAAAAGAATGAACCTGTACCGCGGACGTGCCACGCACCCTCGTCGCACGGCACGCGCAACCAGCGTGCTCGACGAGGGCGACTGCCCGCCGGGCGACGCGCACCGCAGTACATCCCAGGTTGTGAACCGAGCATATGACGCCGTCACGGACAGCCGCCCCCTTCCAGATGGGGGGCAAGTCGGCCGCGAATGCAGAGACCGCTCCCTCGCCCCCCTCCAATGTAGGGGAGCGACGCCCGCCCGCACCGTTCATAGTGCGAGCAGGCACCCGGGACCGCGTGCGCGCCGCGCGCACGTCCGGCCCCTGTCGCAACGCCATGCCGTGGCGCGCGTCACCGCGCACGTCCAACCAGGAGAGAGAACCCATGACCGACGTATCCACAGCGTTCCTGAGCGAACAGGAAGTGATGATCCGCGACTCGGCGCGCACCGTCGCCACCGAAATCGTTGCCCCGACGGCCGCCGAGCGCGACCGCACTCACGCATGGCCGACCGGCGAGCTCGACGCCGTCGCGAAGCTCGGCTTCCTCGGCATGCTGGTGCCCGCGGAGCACGGCGGATCGGGCGCGAGCTTCGTCGAGTACAGCCTCGCCCTCGAAGAGTTCGCCGCCGCCGATGCGGGATTCGCCACCGTCGTGCACGTTCACAACACCATCGCGGGCCTGATCGCCGAGTTGGGCAGTGAAGAACAAAAGAAACGCTTCCTGCCGCGCATGGTCACGGGCGAGAGTTTTGGCGCCGGCCTCTTTTCGGAGCCGCAGGCGGGATCGGACACCGCTGCGTTCCGCACTTCGGCGAAGCGCGACGGCGATCATTACGTGCTGAACGGCAACAAGCAGTTCATCTCCAACGGCAACAAGGCCGGTGTCGCCGTAGCGCTCGCCATTACCGACCAGGCGTCGGGCAAGAAGGGCGCGAGCATGTTCATCATCGACACGTCCGAGCCCGGCTACCATGTCGCGCGCGTCGAGGACAAGCTCGGCCAGCGCTCCGCGCACCTCGCGCAGATCCAGCTGATCGACTGCCGCGTGCCGACGGCCAACCTGATCGGTGACGAAGGCAGCGCGTACAGGCAGATGCTGCGCGGCATGTCGGAAGGCCGCATCGCGATCGCGGCCATCGCCGTCGGCACGGCCCGCGCCGCGCTCGACGCTGCCGTGCGCTATGCGAAGGAACGCGAAGCCTACGGCGCGCCGATCATCGAGCTGCAAGGCGTCGCTTTCGACCTCGCCGACATGGCGACCCAGGTGGAGATCGCGCATCAGTTCGTGCTTCACGCGGCGCGCCTTCACACGGCCGGCCTGCCGTGCACGAAGGAAGCATCGATGGCCAAGCTCTTCGCGAGCGAAATGGCCGAGAAGGTCTGCTCGGACGCCCTGCAGATCCACGGCGGCTATGGTTATCTGAGCGACTTCCCGGTCGAGCGCTACTACCGCGACGTGCGCGTGACGAAGATCTACGAGGGCACAAGCCACATCCAGAAGCTCATCATCTCGCGCAATCTCTGAGCGTCGGTGCAACGGCAAGAGAGGGTTCATTGACGTGTACGGGGAACGCGGCAAGGATGTCCGTGTTCCCCGGCAAGGTGACGTTGCAGGCTACGGCCTCGTGTCTGCGTAACGTGCCTTTTCAGGCGAGCGAAGGCGCGGTCACACTGCGCTCACGCCGCCGTCCACCGCGAGTATCTGCCCGGTGATGTGCTTGCCCGCGTCGCTCGCAAAAAGCACGGCGGCGCCCTTCAGATCTTCGTCGTCGCCGAGCCGGTTGAGCGGCACGCCGGCGCACATGTTCTCGACGCCGATCCGTTCGAGCGAGCCCTGCGTCATCTTCGAAGGAAAAAAACCGGGCGCGAGCGCATTCACGGTGATGCCGTGCCTGCCCCATTCGCCCGCCAGCGTGCGCGTGAAATTGACGACGGCGCCTTTGGACGTGTTGTAAGCAATCGTCTCCATCGTACCTGGCGCATTCCCGGCGAGCCCGGCGATCGACGCCACGTTGACGACGCGGCCGTATCGGCGCGGGATCATCGACTGCTTGCCGATGCGCTGCGTGAGAAGGAAGAGTCCACGGATGTTCAGGTTCATGACCTTGTCCCAGGCGGCGAGCGGATAGTCTTCGGCTGGCGCGCCCCATGTCGCTCCCGCGTTGTTCACGAGGATGTCGATGTGCCCGAACGCGGCAAGCGTCTCGTCGGCGAGACGCGCGATGTGCGTTTCGCACGCGCCGTCCGTTGCAATCCACGCAGCGTCGATGCCGCGCGAATGGAGGTGGCGAGCCGCCTCGTCGAGTTCGTCGGTCTTGCGCGCCGACAGCATGACGCGCGCGCCCTGCTCGCCGAGCGCCTCGGCAATCTGCAAGCCGAGTCCGCGCGAGCTTCCCGTAACGAGCGCAGTCCGCCCCTCGAGACTGAAGAGTTGCTGTGTAGTCCGCATGATTGATTTCCTCCCTGTGTTCGGATGGCCGACGAGCGGCGGCTCACCGGGTCGCCTGAGCGACCGCCTGCGCCTCGGGAAACTTCCAGCGGCCGTCCAGTATCCCGGCACGCGGCCGATACAGGCGGACCATGTAATTCCAGCCGGGCGTGACCGGCAGGCAATTGGGCACGCCGCCGTCACAGCCGCCGAACTGCACGGTCACGGCACCGTCCGCGTCCTTCTTCGCCAGAACGTTGTTGATCGTGTAGGCCGCCTGGGCGTTCGGCTCGAAGTAACCCTTCCCGTTGTAGACACTGATCGACCAGAAACCGTCCACCGGCACGTTCGCCACGCTCAGACGATAGACCGTGCCGCCGTCATTGCGGCCAGGCGTCACGTTGACGTAGACCGCGTCCTTGTCCGGATTGCCGCCCCAGGCCATGGCCGCGCCAATCAGGTGACGCAAGGGCGAAACGTCGCCCGGCATGCCAAACGTGCGGTTCAGGTCGGCCAGCGTGGCGCCCAATTGGACAAGCGCGTCGCGCACGCGTTTTTGCGAGGCGCTGTCCCAGTCGGGCACCTCGAAGCGGCCCGTTGACGCCTGTTGCCATGCGATGCCGTCCTGCAGCGCATGAACGGCCTGCACGTCCGCCGGATTCCGCACATCGGCCAACGTCCGCACACCGATCATCACGTAACGCGTGCCGACCTGCTGGCGGGTGAAGGTGTAAGGCCCCTTGCCATAAGCGACGAAGGGCACGTATTCGTCCTCGCTGATGGCGGCGATCGAGCGGAAGCGTGAACCCGCGTCCGGCAGCGTGATCGTCAGCGGTCCGGCGTCGAGATCGAACACGCCCACGGAATAAAGGGTGTCCCGGTTCGCGCGCACGACGGCTTGCCGGTCGATCGGCATCAGCTCGCGGTAGTGATGGAACTTGCCCAAGGCGCCCTGCTTCGCGAGCGCCGCGAAGTACGTGTCGGTTTCGGCACGCACGAAGTTGTCCACCGTCACGGCAACGGCCTGCGATCCGGCGGCAGTCTGTGCCGCCGATGGCAGCGCAACGGCCGCCATGGTCGATAGCGCCGCAGCGCACAGCGAGCGAAAATACGGTTTCATGTCTTCTCCCTATCGTCCCTTTCATGGCGGACCCGGATGGTCCGCTCTGGGAGCTTAGGGCGGCCCGCGGCCACCCCGCCCCTTTCTGTTGGCGGGGTCGGCCGGCCGGCGCACCGGCCTGGCCGATGCACCGCCGCACTACTTCGCCGCGAAACGCGCGCAGGCGTCGCGAAAGAACGTCGAGCGAACGAGACCGCGCTGCACTTCGCGCTCGTCGGCGAGCGACTGCTTCATCGAAACCTGGCCCGCGCCGTCGACGAGGCGACGACACTCGACCACCGCCTCGGTCGGCAACGCCGCCAGCTTGCCAGCAATCGCGAGCGCCTTCGGCATCAACTCCGCGTCGTCGAGACAGCGCCATGCGAGGCCCCAGGCTTCCGCCTGCTCGCCGCTGATGCGGTCCCCGAGCAACGCCATGCCGAGCGCGCGCGGGCGTCCAAGCGCACGCGCGATCACCCAGTTGATGCCGAGATCCGGTACGACGCCCAGTTGCGTGACCTGCGGCACGAGGAAGTACGCCGAGCGCGCGCACAGCACGATATCCGCGGCCAGCGCATAGCCAAGCGCGCCGCCCGCGCATGGGCCGTTGACGGCGCTGATAACCGGCACCGGCGACTCGGCGATGAAGTGGGCGATCGGGTTGCCGAGGTCCTCCATGAGCGCGCCGATGGTGCTCGACAGCACGTCCTCTCCCTCCTGCGCGAGCGCGTGAAACGTGTTCACGTCGCCGCCCGCCGAGAACACGCGCCCCGCGCCAGTCAGCACGAGCGCACGAGCGCCCTGCGCGACAACTTCACGAAGCGCCGCGCCGAGCTGCTCGAGCATCGCCCGATCCATGACATTCCACGGCGACGCGCCCTTCATCGTGAGGATCGCGACACGCTCCTCCCAATTGACTTCAACCATAGCTTGACTCCAGGCCGGCCGCGCTGGCCGGCCATATGCTTTCCGCCGTTAAGCCTTGCCGAGAATGGCAATGTGCTCGAGCGCCTCTTCCACTCGCCAGAGGCCGCCGCCATTGCCCTGAATCGCAAAGCGCGCACCTTCGACCTGACGTGGGCCGCAATTGCCGCGCAGCTGCTCGACCAGCTCGAAGATCTGGCCGAGCCCGGTCGCGCCGATCGGATGGCCCTTTGATTCAAGGCCGCCCGACGGGTTGACCACGATCGAGCCGCCAAGCGACGTCTCGCCGCGCTCGGCGAGGATGCCGCTCATGCCCGGCTCGCGCAGGCCGAGCCCTTCGAACGTGATGAGTTCGCCGATCGCGGTGGCGTCGTGCAGCTCGGCAACGTTGATTTCGGACGGGCTGATGCCGGCCTGCTCGAACGCGTCCTTCGCGGCTTGCGGCGTACAGGCGTTCTCATAGTCGTCGGCCGCGCGCGCGGAGCCCGAGCGCAGCACGCTCGCCATGACCTTGACCGCGCGGCTGCGGTCGAACCCGTACTTCTTCAGCGCGCTTTCCGTACAGAGGATCGCGGCGGCGGCGCCGTCCGAGATCGGCGAGCACATCGGCAGCGTCATCGGGTAGGTGATGGGCGGCGCGGCCAGCACTTCGTCGATCGTCATCGGCTTACGGTATTGCGAGCGCTCGTTATGCACCGAGTGGTTGTGATTCTTCGCCGCGACCGCCGCGATCTGGCGCTGCGTCACGCCAAAGCGCGACATGAACGCGCGGCCGAGCGCCGCATAGACGTCCATGAACGGGCTGTACGGCTTGTCGGACTGCGAGCCGGGCGGCGGCACGATGTCTTTGCCCATGCCGGCGAGGCAGCTCTTGTTCTCGTCGAGCGTCTCGACGTCCCAGGCCGATTCAAAGCACGAGAACATCTTGGCCTTGTCGTCCGAGTACATCTTTTCGGCGCCCACGGCCAGCACCACGTCGGCCGCGCCCGCGCGCAGTTGCATTACGGCGAGATTGAACGCCGCGCTCGACGACGCGCACGCGCCCTCGATGTTGTAAATCGGAATGCCGCCGAGGCCGATCGGCAAAAGCGCCACCTGACCGCGAATCATGTGCTGGCCGTCGAAGTGGCCTTGCGCCGTGTTGCCGAAGAACGCGGCCTCTACCCACTTGCGCTCGCAGGCGGCGTCCTTGAGCACGTCCTCGACCGCCCATGCGGTGAGCTGCTTGACGCTCTTGTCCATGTGACGGCCAAACGGCGTCATGCTCACGCCGACGATATAGATGTTTTCCATGATTTCCTCAAAATTCGAACGAGCCCGTGCGATGCCGCCGGGATCAGTAGCCCTTGAATTCCGGCTTGCGCTTCTCGACGAACGCGCGCAGCCCTTCCTGAATGTCGTATGAACGCTGGTGATTGCGCAACTCAAGCACTTCGTGGCGCAGCGCGTCGGCGACCGGCTTGTCGGCCGATTCGTCGGCGACGAGCTTCATCTTCGAGAGCACGAGCGGGCTCTTCGCCGCGAGCCTCTCGCCGATTGCCTGCACGCGGTCGAGCAGCTCAGCATCGGCGACCACTTCCGCGACGAGGCCGTACTGCTCCATCTTCTGCGCCGACACCGAATCGCCCGTGAACAGCAGATACTTCGCGATGTTCACGGGAATCTTGCGCGGCAGCACGGCGGCACCGCCGCCACCCGGGAACACGCCGAAATTCGAGTGGGCATCGCCGAAGCGCGCGCTTTCCGCCGCGATCACGAAGTCGCAGGTCATCACGGCCTCAAGGCCGCCCGCGAGCGCGAGACCGTTGACCGCCGCGATGACCGGTCGCGGAAACGCGCGCATCGTGTCGAACAGCTCGATAATCTTGTCGAGAAAGTCCTTCTCGCCTGGTTGCGCGGGCGCGCCGGCCGTCTTCAGGTCGGCGCCGGCGCTGAACGCGCGGCCCGTGCCCGTCAGGGCGACGACGCGCACCTGCGGGTTGTCCTTCCATTCCACGAGCTTCGCGGTGATGCCTTCCACCATCTCGCGCGACAGCGCGTTCATGGCTTCCGGACGTGCAAGCGTGATCCAGCCTACCGGGCCCTTCAGTTCAAACGTGACGCTCATCTATTGCTCCTCAATCCATGCCAGTCCTGGCGAAAAATCGTCTGCTGCGGATGATTCACACAACGCCGCCGCGGCGCCAGGGACAGAGCCCGCGCATCCAGCCGGTGCGGCGTCCCCGGCGCCGTGAAGCGCGCCATGCGTACGTTGCAACGATAGGGAGCGAGCCGTGCAAATTCCCCTTCATTTGCGGGGGGGCGCGACGCCACACCCGATAAGAGGGGGGTCTCCGGCAGGTCGTGCGTGCTAGCATCGAAACCGACGAGATGCCCGGTATCGGTGGCGCCTGGCGCACGACTGCCGCCCTGCCGGACGCGACGAGACCTTCGCACGCGCAACCGGTCTCACCTGCCGCCCGGTCCATCCAGAGCGCGTGCCGCCCGCGGCAAGCCAAGCCATGACGTTGACGTTCCAGACACCACAACCCGACGAATCCAACCTGCCGGCGAAGTTCGCGCCGCCGCGCATCGGCCCCCGCCATATCGTGCGCAAGCGGCTCATCGAGCGCCTGCGCAACGAGGCGCGGCATTGCGCGCTCACGCTCATCACAGGCAGCGCGGGCTTCGGCAAGACCATCCTGCTCGTGCAATGGCGCCAGGAACTGATGAAGACCGGCGCGGAAGTCGCCTGGCTCGCGCTCGCGGCGGACGACCGGCGCAGGGCTGTGTTCTGCCGCGATCTGCTCGGCGCGCTCGCGTGCCTCGGCATCGCGCCCAAGGACATGCCCATCGCCGAACACGACGACCGGGCGTGTCCGGTCGAGCCTGTCGCGGCGACGATCATCGCGCTCGCCGAGCGGGTTGCGAAGGACATCTATCTTTTCATCGACGACTACCATCATGTCGACGACCCGTGGGCACACGAGCTGATGCGCAAGCTCGTCACCCATAGCCCCGCCAATCTGCACATCGTGATTGCGTCGCGCACCACGCCGCCACTCTCGCTCAGCCGTCTGCGCGTGTACGGCCAGCTCGCCGAGGCCGGTTTCGAAGACCTGCCGTTCAGCCTCGATGAGACCCAGGCGTTCTTCGAGCAGAATCTTGCGACGATCAAGCTGACGACCGATGAGCTCCAGTTGATCCAGGACGTCACGCGCGGCTGGCCGGCGAGCCTGCAGCTCATCGCGATCATGCTGCGCAATCGCCCGGCCGCGCGTAGCCAGTTGCCGGTGTTTTTGCGCCGCTCGGGCGATCTGCAGAACTACCTTGCCGAGGACGTGATCGCGCAAGTGCCGGCGGACATCATCGCGTTCCTCGAAATGCTCGCGCCGCTGCGGCGCTTCAGCGCGGCGCTGGCCGCTCACGTCACGGGGCAGACGCAAGCCGCCGATCTCGTGAAGCGCGCAGAAGAGGAATTCCTGTTGATCCAGCGCGTCGAAACCGACGATCGCACGCCGTGGTACCGCTTTCATCCGCTGCTCGGCGAGTTCCTCGGCAACCGGCTCGCCGCGCGTGGCGGCGACATCGTTCAGGCGCTGCACCGCAGCGCGAGCGCGTGGTTCGCGAGCCAGCAGATGCTCGTTGACGCCGTGCGTCATGCGAAGCTCACCGGCGACCTCGCGCTCGCCGTGCGGACCGTCGAAAGCGCCATGCCGCCCGACTGGCGTTTCAGCGCCGTCGGCGCGATGGCCCAATTGCTCGACCATCTGCCCGAGGACACGCTCGTCGAGCATCCGCGGCTCTCCTTTCTCGGCTGCCTGACCTATGCGCTGACCGCGCGGCCAGCGCAGGCACAGCGCTGGCTCGACCAGTTGTGGCGCAGCAACGCGTCCCGCCTGCCCGGCATGGAGATCCAGCTCGCGCTGGCGGAAGCGACCATCGCGACGCAGCGTGACGATGGCCAGCACGTCGTCGGTTTGCTGGAGCGCCCGCAAGAGTCGTGGCCCTCGAACCGGACGTTGAAATACGTCTACATTGGGGCGCTCGTGACCGCCTTCGCGCACGTGGGCCGCGTTCGCGAAGCCCTGCGGCTGCACGAGGAGCACGCCGTGCAGAGCGACGATCAGGGCAGCGAGATCGCGCTGATGTTTGAGGCCACGCTGCCCGCAACCTACCTGAAGCAAGGTCAGGTCCGCGAAACGGCGCGCCGTGGCGCGGCGCTGCTCCAGCAGGCCGAGACGACCTACGGAAGGCACTCGGTCTGTGCGGATCTGTGCGCCGCCATGCTCGGCGACGCGTACTACGAAATGGACCGTATCGCCGACGCGCGCGACGTCCTCGCCAACCGGACGAACCTGCTGCGCGCCTCCTGGCCCGACGTCATGGTGCAGGCATCGCTCGTCCATGCCCAGCTCGACCGCATCGATCAGGGTTCGGCGGCGGCCCTCGCCTTCCTGCAGCGGCAGGCCGCGCATTTCCGGGCGCTCGGCCTGCCTCGGCCCGCCGCCTTCATGCTGGGCGAGGCCGTGCATATCCTGCTCGGCGACGGGGATCATGTGCGGGCGCAAGGCGTGATGACGCAACTCGACGCGCTCGCCACAGCGGGCGAAAGCGAAGGCCCAGCCGAGCCGGCCCCGGCCAACGAGACGCGGGCGATCACGGCGATCGCGCGTGCCCGCCTCGCGCTCGTGAACTGCAACACGTCCGAGGCGCTCAACGCCCTCCAGCAGGCACGCGCCTTCGCGCTGGCAGCCGGCCGCGAACGACTGCTCGTCCGCGTGAACCTGCTGGCGGCAGCCGCCTATGAGGACATCGAGCAGGCGGCGGCAGCCCGGCAGTGTCTCGTCGATGCATTGAACACAGGCGCGACGCTCGGACTCGTGCGCACGTTCATCGACGACGGCGAACCGGCCGCGCCGCGCCTCGCCACGCTACGCAACGAGGCGGCACTCTCCCCGCAGGCCGCGGCGTTACTCGACACGCTGCTGAAGCCCGGTGACGCCGCAAACCCTTCGCCGCCCACCCGTAAGGCCAGACATGGCGCGCAGACGCTCGCGCGCGAAGGCGTCAACCTCACGCCACGCGAACGCGAAATCCTGCTGCTGATCTCGCAGGCCATGTCCAACAAACGCATCGCCCTGACCCTGAACATTTCGGTCGGGACTACGAAATGGAACGTGCGCAACATCCTCACCAAGCTCGGCGTCTCCTCGCGTTACGACGCCATGACGTGGGCGCGCGAGCACGGCTACATCAAATGACCGTGTGCGGCGGAACGTGAGCCGCCGTCCGTTACATCGCCCTTTGCACGGCCCTTTACACCGCGTGCGCACACGAGGCGCTCCGCCCCTGCCTTGAATAGGGGGCGCGCCGCGCCACCTGCGGACGCCGCCGCCCGCCGCCCCCTTTCCTTCCGAGGGGGTGTCTGCGCGCCGCGCGCTCTCTATCATTGGTCGCATTCAACGATGATGAGGCAGACCATGGCGCCAGACAGGCAAGGCCCGCTCACCGGCGTGCGCGTGCTCGAAATTGCAGGCATCGGACCGGGGCCGTTTTGCGGCATGTTACTCGCCGATCTGGGCGCGGACGTGGTGGTGGTCGACCGCGTCGAACCCGACGCCGACCGGGTCGATCTCGGCAATCACGACATCCCGAATCGCGGCAAGCGTTCGGTGGCGGTCGATCTGAAAACGCCCGAGGGTGTCCAGACCGTGCTGCAACTGGTCGAACAATGCGACGCGCTGATCGAAGGCATGCGGCCCGGCGTGATGGAACGCCTCAGCCTCGGCCCGGACGTGTGCCTGCAACACAACCCACAGCTCGTCTATGGCCGCATGACCGGCTGGGGACAAACCGGCCCGCTCGCGCATGCCGCAGGGCACGACCTGAACTACATCGCGCTGTCCGGCGCACTTTGGTATTCGGGCCAGCCTGGCGAGCCGCCCATCACGCCGCCGAGCCTCGTCGGCGACATCGGCGGCGGCGCACTCTATCTCGCCGTGGGGCTGCTCGCGGGCATCATGCACGCACGCGCGACCGGTGAGGGGCAAGTGGTGGACGCCGCCATCGTCGACGGCAGCGCGCACATGATGACCTTGCTGCATGCGCTCCAGGCATCCGGCAAGTTCACGGCGGCGCGCGGCCAGAGCCTGCTCGACGGTCCTCACTGGTACAACACCTATCGCTGCGCCGATGGCGGCATGATCTCGGTCGGCTCACTCGAACCGAAGTTCTATCGCCTGCTGCGCGAAAAGCTCGGCTTCGCCGACGACCCGGCTTTCGACAAGGCCTACGACGCCAGCGCATGGCCCGACCTGCGCCGCCGCTTCGCCGATCTCTTCGCGACCCAAACCCGCGACGCGTGGTGCGCGTTGCTGGAAGGCAGCGATGCCTGCTTCGCGCCGGTGCTTAGTCCCGACGAGGCCGCACTGCATCCACACATGCGGGCACGCGAGGTCTACACCCGCGAAAGCGGCGTCCTGCAGGCCAACCCCGCCCCGCGCTTCTCGGCCACGCCGCTGCCCGGCCCGCGCCGGATCCCGCAGCGCGGCGAACACACGCAGGACGTTCTGCGCGACTGGGACGCGCGCTGAGCGTCGCTCGCCCTGCCCGCCTCGACCCAACACAAGGATGACAATCCATGAGTAAAGACCTCTCCAGCCTGTTCCTCAGCGAGCAACAGATCATGATTCGCGACTCGGCGCGCCGCGTCGCGAACGAGATCGTCGCGCCGACGGCCGCCCAGCGCGACCGCGAGTCCGCATGGCCGCACGCCGAAATCAAGGCGCTGGCCGAACTCGGTTTTCTCGGCATGCTGGTGCCCGAAGCCTATGGCGGCACGGGCGCGGGCGTGCTCGACTTCTGCCTGGCACAGCACGAGTTCGCCGCTCACGACGCGGGCCTCGCCACGATCCTGCACGTCCACAACTTCACGGCGATGTGCATCGCGGAACACGGCACCGAGGAACAGAAGCAGCGCTTCCTGCCCGCGATGGCGAGCGGCGAATCGATCGGCGCGTTCCTGCTCTCCGAAGCACATGCAGGCTCGGACACGGCGGCACTGCGCACGAGTGCGGTACGCGACGGCGATCATTACGTCATCAACGGCGCGAAGCAGTTCATCTCGAACGGCAGCGAGGCCGGCGTGGGCGTGGTATTCGCCATCACCGACAAGGCCGCCGGCAAGCGCGGCGCCACGACGTTCATCGTCGATCCTTCGCAGCCCGGCTACGCCACGACGCGCGTCGAGGACAAGCTCGGTCAGCACACGGCCCACACGGCGCAGATCGCGCTCGAGAACTGTCGCGTGCCCGTCGAACAACGGCTTGGCGCTGAGGGTGGTGGCTACCGGACGGTGATGGGCGGTTTATCGGATGGCCGCATCGGCATCGCTTTCATCGCTGCGGGCGCGGCCCGCGGCGCGCTCGACGCGGCGGTGAAATATGCCAACGAGCGCGAGGCCTATGGCGCGCCGATCGCACAGATCCAGGGCGTTGCGTTCGATCTGGCCGACATGGCCGCGCAGGTCGACGTGGCGTTCCAGTACTGCCTGCACGCCGCGCGGCTGCGCGACACCGGCGCGGACTGCATGAAGGAAGCGTCGATCGCCAAGCTCTTTGCGAGCGAGATGGCCGAGAAGGTCTGCTCGAGCGCGCTCCAGATTCACGGAGGCTACGGCTATCTGTGCGACTTCCCGGTGGAGCGCTATCTGCGCGACGTGCGCGTCTGCAAGATCTACGAAGGCACGAGCCACATCCAGAAACTCATCATCTCGCGCCAGCTGGGCTGACGCGCATTCGACGCAGCCCCCTATTAACGAGGGGTGATTCGACGCGCCATACGCTGTTATTTTGAAATCTGAGTCGCCTCCCGGGCCAAGTGGGCCCGGTGGACGACACCACAGGTATCCGTGATTTCCCGGATCGACTGCGGCGGTGACCCGCGTGGTGGCATGGCTTCTGTCGGCGCCCGCTCCGTTCGCCAGCCAGTCACCGGCCTTTACCGCAACGGCAGGAGACGCCATGAAACACATCATCCCAGCCTTGCTCCTCGCAGCAGGAGCGACGCTGGCCATCTCGCACGCCACGAGCGCGCAGACGATCACCGAACCCACGAGGGAACAGGGCATGGCCGGCTACGACCAGCCCAACAATTATCTGGCGTCCCGCACGGTCAAGCTTGCGGACAACATGGAGCCGGTCATCCCGCACGCGGATCAGGAGCAGGATGCCGTCCGCAAGCTCGAAGCCCTGCAGAAGAAGACCGGCAAGCGCCCCAACATCGTGGTTTTCCTGCTCGACGACGTCGGTTATAGCGACTTCGGCTTCAACGGCGGCGGCGAGGCCGTGGGCAACGCCACGCCCGACATCGACCGCATCGCGAACCAGAGTCTGATCCTGAGCTCGGCCTACTCGCAGCCGAGCTGCTCGCCGACCCGCGCGACCATCATGACCGGGCAGAACCCGGCCCACCACGGCATCCAGATCCCGCCGATGTACGGCCAGCCAGGCGGCCTCGAAGGGCTGACCACGTTGCCGGAGCTGCTCTCGCGCGCCGGGTACACGACCCAGGCGGTTGGCAAGTGGCACATTGGCGAGAACACGGGTTCGCAGCCGCAGAACGTCGGCTTTGACGACTTCCGCGGCTTCCTCTCGGTCTCCGACATGTACACCGAGTGGCGCGACCCGCAATACAACCCGGAAATCGCGCTGAGCCCGCAGCGCTATCGCTACATCCTGAATCTGCCGTTCAACAAGAGCGACGTGCACGCCGTGAAGGGCGGCCCGATCGAAAGCCTGTACGAGATCAACACCGACACCATCAAGGACCTCGACACGAAGTGGCTCGACTACACCGTCGGCTTCCTCAACCGCCAGAAGAACGCCACCAAGCCGTTCTTCCTGTACTACGCGCCGCGCGCCTGCCACTTCGACAACTATCCGAACGACTACTACAGGGGACGCTCGGCGGCGCGCACGAACTACGGCGACTGCATCGTTCAGGTTAACGACATGTTCAGGAAGCTGATCGACACGCTGCAGGCGAACGGCGAACTGGACAATACGATCGTGTTCTTCACGTCGGATAACGGCCCCGAGCAGGAAGTCCAGCCGGCTGCGCGCTCGATGTTCCGCGGCGGCAAGGGCTCGACCTGGGAAGGCGCCGTGCGCCAGCCGTTCTTCGTCTACTGGAAGGGCATGGTCGAGCCGCGCCGCTCGGACGGTCTGTTCGATTTCGCGGACCTGTTCAACACGTCGGTTGCCCTGGCCGGCACGCCGGGTGCGGGTCTCTCGCAGCTCGTGCCGCCGACGACGTACCTCGACGGCGTCGACCAGACCTCGTTCCTGCTCGCCGACAAGGGCGTCTCCAACCGGCGCAGCGTCTTCTACTTCTGGAACGATGAGCTTTCCGCTGTGCGCGTCGACGAGTTCAAGCTGATGAAGAAGTTCCAGCTTCCGGACGCCGTGACCCAGAAGGGCTACAACGGCGGCTTCGCGGGGATGGTCGGCGATGCATGGACCGTACTGGTCTTCAACCTCTACACCGACCCGAAGGAAGAGGAGTCGATCGCGATCCGCCATATCCCAGCCAGCGTGCCGCTCGTGATGGAGTATGCCCGCTATCAGCAGGTGCTCAAGAAGTACCCACCCAGAACCCAGGCCTCGCTGAAGTAGGCTTGAAACGCGCCGACGTCCAGCCCGACGTCGGCGCTTTTGGCATTTGGAAACAGCAATGAAGTCAGCAAACAAGCATTGGTACAAGGCGAGCCTGGTCGCAGTCGCAGTCGCGCTCGTCATGACCGGCACCACCATCGCCGCCTATGAGCATTTCAAGGGCCCCGTCCCGCTCACGGTGGGCGACGGCGCGGCCGGCCCGAAGGACATGGTGTGGATTCCGGCCGGCGAATTCATGATGGGCAGCGAGCACCCGCGCGCGCTGCCCAACGAACGGCCCGCGCACGAAGTCAAGATCCACGGCTACTGGATCGACCGCCACGACGTCACCAACGCGCAATTTGCCCGTTTCGTCGCCGCCACGGGCTATGTGACGACGGCCGAGCGCAAGCCGCGCTGGGAAGATCTGGCAGTTCAACTGCCGCCCGGCACGCCGCGCCCCGACGACGCCACGCTCGTCCCCGGCGCCCTCGTCTTCACCGGCACGGACGCGCCTGTCGCGCTGAACGACTACTCGCGCTGGTGGAAATTCGTGCCTGGCGCGAACTGGCGGCATCCGACGGGACCAGGCAGCAGTATCGCCGGCAAGGAGAATCATCCGGTCGTGCAGGTGTCCTATGAAGATGCGCGCGCTTATGCGCGCTGGGCGCACAAGCGGCTACCGACCGAAGCGGAATGGGAATACGCAGCGCGCGGCGGCCTCGAACAGGTCGACTATGCCTGGGGCAAGGAATTCGCGCCAGCCGGCAAAAAGATGGCGAACACCTGGGACGACGCGGCTCGCCCGTTCCCCGTCACCGAAAATCGTGGCAGCCACGAGAAGGTTCAGGTGGGCACGACGGCCGTGGGCCGCTTCGCGCCGAATGGCTATGGTCTCTATGACATGGCCGGCAACGTCTGGCAATGGGTCGCCGATTGGTATCGCGCGGACGCGTTTCGCATCGAGGCGGCGTCCGGACGTGTCGTTAGCAATCCTTCCGGACCTCCATCGAGCTACGACCCGGACAATGGTCCGACCGCCACGGCACCCGAGCGCGTGACGCGCGGCGGCTCGTTCCTGTGCAGCGAAACCTACTGCATCAGCTATCGAACCAGTGCGCGCCGCGGCACGGACCCAATGAATGGCATGTCGCATCTTGGCTTCCGGCTTGCGATGGACGAAGACGAGTGGGAACGCGAATCTCGCCATTGAGGTAACGCTTCGTGCGGGAAATGGCGGGTGGGAAGGAAGCCGCCCGCGCCTGCGAAGTTCGATTCTCCGGCCTCCCCTTCGCGTGCGCCGCTGCATCCTCGAATGCAGCGGCGCATCAGGTAAACCGCGACCGCTTTCCGGTGCAATGCCGTTCTTCAGAACCACACGTCCCGCATATCGAGCGCGGTGCGATCCAGCGAGGCGAGCAGGTTCAGTTGCGGACCAACACGCGGCAATTCCCATCGATAGAAATACGTTGCTGCGGCAAGCTTGCCGCGATAGAACGCCTTATCGCTTTCGTCGTCCGAGTTGGCGAGCGCGGCCTGCGCCACGAGCGCCTGCTCGATCCATATCCACGCCACCACCACGTGGCCGAACGCCTCCAGATAGACCGAGGCGTTGGCGAGCGTCAGCGCGGGATCGTCGGCGGCCCATAGTGCGTCGGTCACCTGCACGAGCCGCGTCACCATCTCATCGAGCCTCGCGCCGTATTCCACGAGCGCCGTGTCGCCGGTTGCCTTCGCGTTTGCGGCGCTCGCCCGCATCCGGTCGACGAGCATCCGCAACGCCCTGCCGTCCTTCATCGTGACCTTGCGGCCGAGCAGGTCCAGCGCCTGGATGCCGTGCGTGCCTTCGTGGATCGGATTCAGGCGGTTATCGCGGTAGAACTGCTCGACGTTGTACTCGCGCGTGTAGCCATAGCCGCCATGCACCTGAATGGCGAGGTTGTTCGCTTCGAGACACCATTGCGACGGCCAGCTCTTGGCGATCGGCGTCAGGATGTCGAGCAGCAGCGAGTATGCCTGTGCTGCCTGGTTGTCGTCCTCGGCCTCGGCCGCGCGTGCTTCGTCGACGAGCTTCGCGCAGTACAGATTGAGCGCGAGCCCACCCTCCGCGTAGCTCTTCTGCGCCAGCAGCATGCGGCGGATGTCCGCGTGTTCCACCAGCCTGCCCTGCGGGCTCGCCGGGTCCTTGCCGCCTGGTCCCGTGGCACGTCCTTGCGGACGGTTGCGCGCATAGTCGAGCGCATGCAGATAGCCGGTGTAACCAAGCGCCGCCGCACCGAGCCCCACCCCGATGCGCGACTCGTTCATCATGTGGAACATGTAGGTGAGCCCCTGGCCGGCCTCGCCCACCAGATAGCCGATCGCGCCCGCCTCGCCGTCCGGCCGATACTTCACACCCTCGCCGAAATTCAGCAGGCAATTCGTGACGCCACGATAGCCCATCTTGTGGTTCAGACCCGCGAGAACCACGTCGTTGTGCTCACCGCGCGAACCATCCTCACCGACGAGGTACTTCGGGACGATGAAGAGCGAAATGCCCTTCACGCCCGGCACCAGCTTGCCGTCCGGGCCTGGGATCTTCGCAAGCACGAGGTGTACGATGTTCTCTGACAGCTCATGCTCGCCGCCGGAGATCCACATCTTGTTGCCGCGCAGACGGTACTGCGCACCAAGCGACGAGTCTGCCTCGTACTCGGCGCGCGTCGTGATGTCCGAGAGCGACGAGCCCGCCTGCGGCTCGGACAGGCACATCGTGCCGAAGAAGCGGCCCTCCATTTCCGGCCGCACGAACGTGTCGATCTGCTTGCGCGTGCCGTAGGTCAGCAGTAGATTCGCGTTGCCGATCGTGAGGAACGGGAATGTCGTCGTGCCGATGTTCGCCGCGTTGAACCAGGCAAAGCCCGCTTTCTCGAGCACCATCGGCAGTTGCATGCCGCCAAGCTCGTAGTCCTGTCCGGCGGCCATCAGGCCGGCTTCGCCAAAGGCGGCGAGCGCGCGCCCGACCTCGGGAATAACGTGCACGGTCTCGCCGTCGAAATGCGGTTCCTGCTCGTCGTTCTTCTTGTTGTGCGTGGCGAAGAGATCGGTGGCGATCTTTTCGCAGGTGTCCAGCGCGGCGTCGAAGGTCTCGCGCGAATGGTCCGCATAGCGTGCGGCCGTCGTTAGCTTCTCGACGTCGAGCCATTCGTACAGCAGGAAGTTCAGGTCGCGGCGCGAAAGAATCAATGACATGGCGGCTTCCTTTTCAATGGGGTTCGCCAAGCGCCGCCTTGGGTCGCAGCATGTCGTCGAAATCGTCCATTGACGGAAACTGCAGCGGCTCAAGGCTCTCGATCTGCCGGAGTCGCTGGCGATACTGCTCCAGCATTTCAGTGCGCTGCTCGGGCTTGATATAGGGAACATGCCAGGCAACGAACGGCGGCAGCACGGTCATGCCCGTATAGGCCAACGTACCGCGCAGGATCGGCCGGAGCATGTCTTCCAGCTCTCCGTGAATACCGCCCTCGGACAGCATGTGCTGCTGGCCGCCGATGGTCATGGCCAGCATCGTCTTTTTGCCTTTCAGTCCGCCACGGTCGTAGAACCGCATGCCCCCATAGCAATGGCCGGAGATGAGGACCCGGTCGACCCAGCCTTTGAGAATGGCCGGCATGGAGAACCAGTAGACCGGGAAGTTGAAGATCACCAGATCGGCCCAGTCCAGTTTCTCCAGTTCGGCCTGGATGTCGGGCGCCAGGGTTTTCTTCGCGTAGCCGTGCCGTTGCTCCAGCGCATAGACGAGGTAATCCGCGTTGGCGCGGCTGCCGAAGTCATCGCGGTCCGCAACGGGGTTCCATTGCATGGCGTAGAGATCCGATACCGTCACCTCATGCCCTTGCGCCTGAAATTCCTCGACGGCGAGGGTCTTCATGGATGCGTTAAACGATTGAGACTCGTTGTGGGCGAATACGATCAGCACGTTCATCGCGTCGTTCTCCTGTGTTTTCGGTTTAGGGTGGGCGACGCCGATTATTTGCGCCGGTCGGCTGCAAGGCGAGCCTGCAGCGCGTCGATGCGCCGATGATTCTCGTCCGAGCCGATATAGCTGCGAAAAAGCCACTCCTGAGTCCGCATTGCACCGTCGAGGTCGAGATTGAGCAACTGATTGGAAAGACGCTTCGTTTCGAGCAGGCACATGCGGTCGCAGCCGGCCATCTCTGCCGCAATCGCACTCACCGACAAGAGCAACTCGCCTTCCGGATACACACGACTGACATAGCCAATCCGTTCTGCTTCTGCCGCGTCGTAGATACGGCCGGTCAGTGCGACTTCCTTCGCGCGGCCGAGCCCGATGATTCGCCACAGCGGATCGAGCGCCGGCGTCAACGCCAGCATCACTTCGCGCTGACCGAACTTCGCGCGGGTGGACGCGTAACGGATGTCGCACATCATGGTCAGATCGAAGCCGCCCGCGATGGCCGGACCGCCCACTGCAGCGATGACCGGCTGCGAACAGAAAAGGATCGCCCGGTAGGCGCGATGAAAAAGCGCCGTGTACGCTTCGTTCGAAACTTTCTCCAGCTTGCGGATTTCGTTGAGATCGAATCCTGCCGAGAAATATCGTTCACCGCCCGTCAGGACGACCACGCTGACGTCCTCCCGTTCGCCGAGGCGCGTGAAGACGGAAGTGATTTCCTCGAGGACGCCGGGCGCAAGCGCATTGACTTTGTCGGGGCGGTTGATGGTGACCGTCGCTACCTTGTCGGTGACATCAAGCAGCAAATACTGATATTCCATTGAAGGTTCCTCGTTTTCAGGCGTTCCGCAGGCTCTCGCTCGAATCCCGTTGATGTCGAATCGAGACGGTTCGTCAGGGAGTGTAGGGAACGTCCATGGTTGGCCGCCCCTTCCTTTTCGTGCGGGGTGGCTCAGCCGGTCCGCACGAGAGCCGGACATGCAGCGCTTACTGCTGCTCGAGTATCCCTTCCTTCGAAAACAGGACAGGCCTCCCTTCGTTATCGATCACGGCCGCAGTCAGCGCCGCGCGATCGGCGCGCTGAACGGCCTCAAACTGCGTCGAACCCGGGCGCGCGCGCAGCATCACGCCGTCGAGGCCAACGGCCAGCAATCCATCCCCGGCCCCGACGATCCCGGTGATCGAGCTGCTCGTCCCCGAATGCAATGGGGACCATGTCGCGCCGCCATCGGTACTCTCGAACAGGCTGCCGAGCAGGCCGCCGACCACGATGCGGCCGCTGGACGTCGCCGTTCCCGCCCAGAGCGAACCTTTGCCGCCTGTCTCCAGATAAGTCCAGTTCGCGCCGCCGTCAGTCGACCTGATCACGGAGCCCTGCTCGGCCGCGATATAGACGGCACCGCCGCGATCGCCGAACACGCAGTAAAGGTTCAGGTCCGGCTTCGCACCGCTTGGCGGTTTCGGCAGCTTTGTCCTCGTCCATGTCAGGCCGCCGTCGTGCGTCACGAGCAGCAATGACCACAAACCCACGGCAAAGCCGTTCCGCTCGTCGGTGAAGGCGACCGAGAACAGCGGCTGGTCGGTCGAGGTGTCCAGCCGCTGCTCGCGCCAGGTTTCTCCGCCGTCGTCGGTCGCGAGTATGGTTCCCCACTGGCCGACCGCCCATCCGCGCAACGCTCCGGAAAACGTGACCGAAGAGAGCGTCGCGTCGATCGGCACATGCTTTGCCTGCCGCCACGCGTGGCCGTTGTCGTCGGAGAGCAGAACGAGGCCGTGCTCGCCGACTGCGACGATGCGAGAGCCCGCACGCGAAGCGCCGAACGGCATCATGCTTCTTGCCGGGCTTCGCCGTCTCGCCCGACCACAAGACGAGTGTCGTCGCGACGACCTATTTTTCGCGCGGCTCGCACGGCACGCGCGCGGACGTCGTGGAGTTCACCGACAACACCACGCTCGACCACGCGGGCGAAACCGTTGTTCCGCCAAAGCATGCGCAGTCGGTACCGTCGCTCTGGAACACCACCTTCAGCGCGGACGGCAAGCGCATATCCATTGGCCGGTCCAGTGGCGTCCGCATAAACCGCACCACACGCCGATCTATCTGAACGTCCTGATGGCATCGCGCGAGAACACGTTCTACTACTTCCTCATTCCGGCGGTCTGGATGGCGCCTTGGCTGATCTATGCAGGCGCCGGCACGGCCTCGGCAGTGGCGTTCGGCTTCAAGGGCGTCGTGACGCTATTGCAACATACGGGCTATCGCTGGGATCTCTGGTTGCGGCGCTACGCGGCGGGACGCCTGCTGCTCGACGTCGTCGAAAAGGTGGTGGTCCTACAGGACTTTCATCACGCTCATCATGGCATCGGCCGCTATGGCAACGCATCGTCCAACTATGGGAACATTCTCTGCATCTGGGACTTCCTGCATGGTACGGCCCAGGGACAACGACACTGCCGTCAGGACGCCTATGGTGTACCCGTGGGAATGCCGGTAGAAACAGGGGTGATGCAACTTTTCTGGCCACTGCTGCGGACAAAGCGCAAGCAAGCGAACCTGGGGGCGACACCAGTGCAAAGCACCGACGCCGAATTGGCCGAGGCCGCCGCCGTTATCTTCACAACCAATGGCGTTGCCGTTGCAGTCAGGAACTGAGTGAAGGTGGCTGTCTCCCGACCAGTCTGCGACAGACCCGAGGCGACCTCACAGTTCAGCTTTCGGCGACACGTGTTTTCTTCAACAACACCCTGCCCCTCGGCATTGGCGCGAACGTCTACTATGCCTGGAACGGCTACGACAACAATGTTTCAAGGGGGTCGGGAGAACATCACTTTTCCGGACTGATTTCGGTTTCAGGTGCATATTGCACCACGGAACACGAGCCCGGCCGGCTGACCTGGAACCGCTGGGTCACCCGCTATGATCGAGATACCGACGTCACCCTGGCCAGTATCGGATGTAGGTCGCAATCCCGCTGACAATGGCAGAGGTTGTATTGAGAGTGCCATTACCGAGGTCGTCGGAAAATCGCTGTCGGTGAGGGGTGGCTGCTTTCCGAAACGTGAGGGTCTCACCAGGCGGTTCGAGTTATTCGTGCGGGAGAACAAAGGCGAGAATCACCTCATCAAGGCGGGCGATACGATCGCCTTGGGAAGACCATTTTTTACTCCGTACATCGAGATTCCCACGCTGAACGACTATCAGCTCGAGGTGGTGAACCTGGATGTGAAGAAGGTCTTGTAGGCTGAGTGAAATTTTGTCAGCAGGTGGCCGCTCAACCCTCTGTTCGAGTGGTTTGGTCACGCCAAACGCAATATCGCAACTGCCGTCGTTCAGCAAGGTGCTAACACCGGCGTGGTCGGCGCGGAAGACACGGCCGATGAGCCCTCCCCGAAACAAACCGCCCGTGGGCCTGCGCCGGACAACTCGCGCGTGCCCTAGATGTGAGTTCGGTCGTGCAACCTGTACGCGCATCACGAGTACCTCTATGCCGCTCACAATCAGAAAGATGAACCCCGTCACGACCAGTCGAGCAGGTGCTCAGGCGTATTCGTCGACATGCCTGCTGCAAGCTGCCTCGCACCGCATGGCAGCCGGCACAGCTGGCGGCCCGGTCAGTCCATGAATGGGGCGCAATTGCTACCCGCGATCCGCGTGTCTCATGTCCTTTTGTCGGCATCTTCGCTCGTCTTCGAATCGGCCCGTCGCGACACTAGAAAAACTGATCCCTTATTAGCAAAGGGAAGCTATAAATATTGTGTGTAACGGCAAGTCTAATAACTCGCAGCACGGCGGTTGAGCGCGCAAGCAAGTCACCGGACGATCAACCCACGGCGCCAGGCCACGGTAGCGCACTGGCGTGCGTGCCCACCTTACGTCCGACTATTTCGTAAATCGCCACGTCATCATGCTCGAGTGCCGTGGCCCAGCCACTCAGATAGTCACGCCACGTCTGAAAGCTCCGATCATCGGCGTGTTGCCGCAACGCCATCGATTTTGCCTTGAGGTTCTCCTCCCATAAACGCAGCGTCCTGACACAATGCCGACGCAGATTCTGAATGTCCGATACCTCCAGTCCGCCTTCCCGCATTGCATTCAACGCATAGCCAAGATCGGGCAGTTCGTCGTCCGGAAACACATATCGGCCGGCAAACTCGCCTCCGTCGGAGCCGAACTCGCCGCTGCCGGATCCCGCCGACATGATTCCGTGGCTGACGAGCACGCCGTCTGTTGCAAGATGCTCCTGCAAGATTGCAAAGTAATCCAGAAGATCGCCGCGACTGTCGAACTCGAACATGCCCAGGCTCGTGATCCGGTCGAACCGGCCTTTGACATCGGGATAGGCTTGCAAACGAATCTCGACGCGCTCGGCAAGGCCCGCTGCCTTGATGCATTCGTTAGCCCAATCAAACTGATGCTTCGACTGGGTAATGCCGACGCAACGCGCGCCGAACTTCTCAGCAGCCCGAATCACCAAGGCCCCCCATCCGCAATCGACATCCAGCAGACTGTGCCCCGGCTCGAGTCCGATTTTCGTCAGGACGCGATCGATTTTTTTCAGTTGCGCAGTTGCAAGATCTTCATCGCCGTTCTCGAAGTAGGCGCATGAATAGACCATTCGCGGATCCAGTCCCATTGCGTAGTATTCGTACGGCACGTCGCGCAGGTGCCTGTCGCGCTCCACCAGCACTTTCGCCGCAACCGATTTCAAAACGGCAGACAGTTTTCGGTATTCAGACCATTCCGTATCGTATGGCTGTCTCTCCCATGGCCTGCTATGCGCGGACCTGCTCATGCGCGCGCGAACCTCACTTAGCCACCGGGTTACTTTTCCGTCCTGAGGCATCTGTCTCTCCATTGTGCTGTTGTTTTTCACCGCTCCACATCAACATGCTTCTCCAACGTATCTTCCCGCTTGCTGGTCGGTGCGAGGCGCGTGCTTAGCGGAATCCACACGCGGCGGAATTGCTCGAGTTCGTGCTCTTCGGCGAACACCGACATCGATGGCTTGACCAGGTCGTGCCGCGATACGATGCCGAGGAGGCGATACGTCTTCTCATCTTCGACCACGGGAACACGGTCGAGCCCAGTTATGGCGAGGCGTGCGGCCACGCTTCTACAAGTCTCACGCGGCAGCGCAATTTCGGGTCGCCCTTGCACGAAAAGCGTGCCAAGCGGTACATCGGCCTTTTCGAGGGGAACCTGATCTAGCAGCGTCCGGTCTGCCATGCCCACCAGGATTCCGGAGTCGACAACTGGATACGCACGATACTTCTGCCCTGCCCCGAAATAATCCCGGAGTACTTCGGCAACCGTCGTTTTCGCTTCGATCGTTTCGATGGCGCGGGTCATAACCTCGTCGACATAATGTCTTTCGAGTGGATCGATGCTGTATTCGCGGTAGATGTGATAGCCACGACGGGCAACCTTCTCGGTCAAAATCGAGCGACGCATGAAAAGGACCGTAAAACCATAGGCCACTGCGGCGGCCGCCAGCAAGGGAAGCAAAGCGTTGGCGTCGCCCGTCAGTTCGAATGCAAACACCGCGGCCATCACGGGCGCGCGCATCATGCCGCCAAGCGCCGCGGCCATGAAGATGAGCGGCCAGACGGCAGGCTCGCCGCCAGGCATGTACGGAGCGGCAACGGCGCCCACGCCCGCCCCCATCATCAGCAAAGGAGCCAGTACGCCACCGGATGTGCCCGAGGCCAACGCAATAACCCATATGATGGCTTTGACGAGGACGATCGCAATCACAACGCGCACAGCAAGGTGGTTTTGCAGTAAGTCTCCGATGACGTCGTATCCGACACCCAGCGTACGCGGCTGAAAATATCCGCCGATACCGACCGCGACTGCGCCCAATGCGGGCCACCACATCCAATGGATCGGCAACCTGCCGAACAGATCCTCCACCTTGTAAAGGCCCGTGGACAACCCCCAGGACAACATACCGGTAACCAATCCCGCGATGGCCGACGACACGATACCGACCGGACCGAGCGGCAAGGTATGCAACGGAAACAGAGGCCCGCTCCCCAACAGCAGTGGCCGCGTGAAACCAGCCACGGCACACGCGATCGCAACCGGCAATAGGCTGCGAGGCCGCAGTTCGAATAACAAAAGTTCGATGGCGAGCAGCACAGCGGCAACCGGCGTGCCGAACACCGCGGTCATGCCGGCTACCGCACCCGCCACCAGAAGCGCCTTTCTTTCAGCACTCGACAGATGGAAATATTGAGCAACGAGCGAGCCGATCGCTCCGCCCGTCATGATGATCGGGCCTTCCGCGCCGAACGGTCCGCCGCTGCCGATGGCGATCGCCGAGGCGAGCGGCTTGAGGATCGCCACTTTCGGCGACATCTTGCTCTTGCCGAACAGAATCGCTTCAATGGCCTCGGGTATGCCATGGCCGCGAATCTGCTCAGAACCGAACCGGGCAATCAATCCCACCGCCAGACCACCGATCACGGGAGCCGCAATAACGAATAGTCCGAGCGCGTTTTGCGACGGCGAATGATTCGCGGTGGATATCGTCTGGAAGAAGAAGATGTTCGTGAAGAGGCGGATAAGGTGCAGCAGAAAATCGGCGGCCACCGTGCTTAACGCGCCACCGACCGCCGCGATGGCACTGATACGCAGAAGCCGGACATCTGTTGCGAAATCGCCTTTGTGCTCGCTCATGATTCCCCTTGCCTGACAGCTGAAGATCTATCGCGCCCGAAATCCATACATATCATAACATGATGTAAATTGACGAATGACCACGAATTACGAATCGGTCTTTCCTTGCGTCGCCGGGACGTATGCAAACGCTCCGCGTCAGCGCGCGGCCGCGAGCGTAGTCGTTTGGCTGGTTACCGACGGCTCCCCTCGCCAGCGGTGCGGCAAGCGTCGGCAACCGGGCGATACTTCATCCGGTCATTCGGATGGTTCGTTTGCCAATGGATCGTCTACAGTGCAGGCCAGAGAAAGATCACATGCCGGTCGTCGCCGGTCGGGTTACGACGCGTGTCACCCCTGTGCCATCGTCTGCTTTCCGGGCAGCAGCCATTTGGCCACTTCACCAGCATGAAGGGTCCGCTCGATAGCATATCGAGCGTCGTACGGCCGTACGCACCGACAACCGTCATCGGAATATCAGCGAAATAAGGCGTACCCGTTCCACTGGCCGGCGTGCCCCTTCTCGTCCCGACCGGCTCGCAGCCGTTCGGCTCTGCGCACCACCTTGAGCCAATATCTTGTGGTTGGGCGCCCGAATGCGCGCCTGCCCACGTCGGCTCGCAGATGCTGCACGCGACGAGAGCCGCTGCGAACAAGTGCCGTGCAATCCATTGTTTCATCCCGGCGTCCTTCAGCATGTTGTTTTGCAAGCAACCGGCATCAACTCGCGCCGCAATACGGTGTCTACAGCCCCCAAATGATGTCGGCATTCTGCCTTTATTTTATATCACGACATGATCCAATCAAGCTGCGAATACCATCAGCAGGGCCAACCTGGCCCATGCGAAGGACGAGGCCAAATCCGTGGCCAGCCCGGTTTTTCCGGGTTGCGGCAACTCCTGGCGGATTTTTATATCGCAATGAAATATAACCATGATGAAGCGTTCTTTCGCTTCCTCCCCCGCCTTTTCCGCTGATTCAGCACCCATTCCCTGGACAATATCGTCCCCACGTTGCGAAGCCATGTCGCATTCCTCAAGGCTGTTCAGCAACCGTGTCAAAGAAACTCGCATCGCGGGCCGCATCCGGGAACGCAAACTGAAACGGGAACGCGGTCTGCATACGTGACATCCAATACCGTATTCAGGATCGGATCGACCGCGGATCGCGTGCGGATCGACCCGGACCTGCCATCGTTGCTTAGGAGACACGACATGAAGATAGTCAGCGCAGCACGGTTCGGCGTACTCACCAGCGCACTCGCGTTGACCAGCCTCGCGTGCTGGGCACAGAGCGCCGGCCCCACCGATCCTCAGATCGCGGCCATCGTCGTGACCGCCAATCAGGTGGATATCGACGCAGGCAGGCTCGCGGAATCGAAAACGAAATCGAAGGATGTCAAAGCGTTCGCGCAACGTATGGTCACTGATCACAGCGGCGTCAACAAAGCCGCCACCGACCTTGTGCACAAGCTGGGCGTCACGCCGGAAGCCAATGCGACGAGCCAGAGTCTCAAACAGGGCGGCGATGCGAACCTCGCCAATCTGAAAACACTCAAGGGCGCGGAGTTCGACCGGGCGTATATCGGCCACGAGGTGACCTATCACGAAAGCGTTCTCGACGCGCTGGACAAGACATTGATTCCGGGTGCGCAGAATGCCGAACTGAAGGCGCTTCTCGTCAGCGTGCGTCCGGCGTTTGTCGCGCATCTTGATCACGCGAAGCATCTGCAGACGGAACTGGGCAAGAGCGGTGGATAACCGGACACTTTGCGCGGCCGGACAGCGCCGGGGTGTGCTGCATGCCGGCGGTTTTGTCCTTGCCTTCACTTTCATTGCGGTCATGCCGATGTGGCTGGCCGGCGTTTCCGAGGCCGCGGCCAAAACGTACGTGATTGTCATCGAGCAGATGCGCTTCTATCCGCCGATACTAACGGTGCACCGCGGAGATCGTGTGATGTGGGTAAACAAGGATCTGTTTCCCCATACGGCGACCGCTACGCCTGCAGCGTTCGATTCACACGAAATTGAGCCGAACGCATCGTGGAGTTACGTGGCGCGCCAGGCCGGCAGCTATCCGTACCTGTGCACGCTCCACACCACGATGCGTGGCACACTGATCGTGCAGTGAGGAACGAGCAATGAGTGAGGGCGACCTGGCGAGGCAGTCATGACGGACATCGTTGCAGCACATTCGACGTTTCCCGCGGAAAACGAACGCGAGGCAGTCCGCCGCATCGTCGCGGGAGATCGATTGGCGTTCGAATTGCTGATGCGCCAGTACAATCGGCGCTTGTATCGTCTGGCGCGTGCCACGTTGCGTGACGGAACGGAAGCAGAAGACGCACTGCAGGCGGCGTATCTGTCAGCCTATCGATCGATCGGCCGGTTTCGTGGCGACGCCACGCTGCTCACCTGGCTGACCCGGCTGGTACTCAACGAATGCTATGGACGCCTGCGCCGGGAAGCACGCCGTCAGAACGTGATTCCGATGGTGGACGCGAACACCCATGTCGATATCGATGCCATGATCGCGCAAGACTCCGATTCCCCAGACAAGGTGTTAGCGCGCGCCGAACTGCGAGCCCTGCTCGAGCGCAAGCTCGATGACCTTCCGGAGATCTTTCGCGTTGTGTTCGTGCTGCGTTCGGTCGAGGAAATGAGCGTCGAGGAGACCGCACAATGTCTCGGCATCCCGGAGGCCACAGTGCGCAGCCGGCATTTCCGCGCAAGGAGTCTGCTGCGCGAATCATTGGCGCACGAGATCGATCTCGCCGAACGCGACGTATTCGAGTTCGGCGGTGCCCGCTGTGACCGGGTAGTCGCCAACGTCCTGGCGCGGGTAGCCGGCGAAGATGAGCACGGTCATGGCGCACCGGCGATATAAATCGCTCCTTCTGGTCGGCGCCTTTCGCTATGGCTGGGCGATGGCGGGTATTCTCGCCGTAGCGGTAAACTCGAGCGCGCAAGCGCGGGCAATCAGGATCATTTCGGGTACCTATGGCACGAACTGCGAAACGCCGCGAACCGCCGTGACCCGCAACGTGGCGCGTCAGTGCGACGGACGGCAGATCTGCTCCTACACCCTGCACAAGGCGCTCACGGGCGCGCCATCCCAAGGTTGCAAATCAGGTGCGCACGCATAATGGCGCGATCCGCGATGAGGCATCCGCTGCCTCATTCAATAGCCGCTCAATGACTTCCGCGGCGCTCGCGATCTGATCGATGAGCGCGGCCGATTCGCCGGCAAAGAGCGCCATCTGCTCAAGATCGCCGACCGTGCTGCGCAGTGGTGAATCGGTGCTGAACCGGTAGATCGGCCGCCCTTCGTCGTAGGCGATCACATCGCGCGGCAGCCTGTCGGCGTCGTGCCCGAACAGTTGATCGCCGGCTTTCCCGGTCACACTGTTTGCCAGGACGCGCACGGGAGAGTGAGGTGGCCAGTTGATCGCGAACAGATCAGTATAGACCGTATCACCCGCCCGCGCGGCAAGAATGCGTTGCTTGTGATAGTCATGCGCGAACGACTCATGGGTGGCGAGAAAAAGCGTGCCGCAGTGAATTCCTGCTGCGCCGAACGCAAGCGCCGCCACGAGACCTGCGCCTGTCGCGAACCCGCCCGACGCGACTACCGGGATGCGCACATGCCTGACGATTTCGGGGAGTAACGTCAGAATCCCCGTGTGCGCCCGCACGTGGCCGCCGGCTTCAATGCCCTGGGCAATCACGATATCGGCCCCCGCCTGTTCGGCGGCGAGCGCGTCCTCGAGTGAGCCAACCTGATAGAGCACCAACACGCCTGCATCTTTCGCTCGTGCGACTACCTCGGGTACGACTTCCCAGAAAAAGCACATCGCGGGAACACGAGCGTCGAGACGGGCATTGAGTTCTGCTACCAGGAGTTCGGGTTCCGTGGCCGACGGAATCAGATTGACGCCGAACGGCTGATCCGTAACGGCCCGCACCGCAGCAATCTCTCGGGAGATCAACTCGGGCGACTCGCGCACCATCCCCAGCAAGCCAAATCCGCCGGCCTGGGAAACGGCCGCTGCAAGGCCGGCACGTGCCGGACCGCCCATTCCCGCCGAGATGACCGGATATCGGCAGCCCAGCAGCCGGGTCAGTGGCGTAGCAAACGACGTCGTATCGATAGCCATCGGATACCTCTTCGATTGGAGATGGGCCGCCATTCCGGTTTGCCGGCCTAAAGCACACATACATCATATCGTGATACATTGTAGTTTAGATGCGAGCTGACCTCTCTCGAGAGTCTGTCGCTCATGAGCAGCGACCCTGGAGCGGGTTTCGTGCGCGGTACCGGCCGCCATGAGCCCGGAAGACGCGGATGCTCCCGAGCCGCCAGAGACATTCACCGCACGCGCATAAGACATCGGGGAAAGCGCGTCGCCAGTCGAACCGACAGCCCTTGTTTTCACATCGCACCAGTACTCATGGAAAATGACCTACAAAACCATTGAAGCCGCCATTGGCGACACCTCGCTCATCGAACTCGTTCGTCTTCCAGATGAAACGATCCGGGCACGCAATAACGTCATTCTCGGCAAGCTGGAGGGTAACAATCCCGCAGGCTCGGTCAAGGATCGCGCGGCGCTGTCAATGATCAGGAATGCGGAGCATCGCGGACGCATACGACCCGGCGACGTGCTGATCGAAGCGACCAGTGGCAACACCGGTATCGCACTTGCCATGGTGGCCGCGTTGCGCGGCTACCGGATGGTGCTGCTCATGCCGGAGGATGTTTCCCTGGAGCGGTGCCGCAGCATGGCTGCGTATGGCGCCGAAATAATCCTGACGCCGGCCAACGGGGGCATGGAGTGCGCGCGGGACATTGCTGCGCAGATGGAACGGGAGGGTCGGGGTGTCGTTCTCGATCAGTTCTCCAATCCCGACAACCCGCTCGCACATTACGAAGGCACCGGTCCTGAGATCTGGCGTGAAACGCAGGGGCGCGTCACCCATTTCGTTTCGGCCATGGGGACGACCGGAACCATCATGGGCGTCAGCCGGTTTCTGAAGGAACAGAATTCCACGGTTCAGATCGTTGGCGTGCAACCGGAAGAGGGTTCGAGGATTCCGGGCATACGCAAATGGTCCGACGGATACCTGCCGGCATTCTTCGAACCTGCGCGGATCGATCGGACCGAATCGGTGAGTCAGGCGACAGCCGAGGCGGCAGCCCGCCGCCTTGCCGCGATCGAGGGGATTTTTTGCGGGATTTCGGCGGGTGGAGCATGTGCCGTCGCGATGCGTATCGCTCGGGAAGTCGAGAATGCAACGATCGTGTTTGTTGTTTGTGATCGGGGCGATCGGTACCTGTCGACAGGCGTGTTCCCAGCCTGATGGACATCGCGAGGTCGATCTCGCGTGTCCAGCAAGCTGCGGCTTCTAGCTCGCCAGATGCACGACACCGCGAGACGCGTCGCCACCGAAATGCCCCCAAGCCTTCCTAACCCCTCCAGTCACCTGCGCGCAGTCGAGGTGCAATTTTTGTTGCACCCCATTGATGTCTTTCCTAACTGCGAGGCAGCCCTACCTCGCCGTAGCCGCCACATCGGCCCGCGCCTTATGCAGTTTCTTGTAACTGTCGATCAGGCGGTGGTGCCTATCGAGCCCCTCCAGCTTCATACTCGTCGGCGTGAGCCCATAGAAGCGCACGCTGCCGTCCACTGAGCCCATTACCGCGTCCATCCGGGCATTGCCAAACATCCGGCGGAAGTTGACCGCGTAGTCGTCCAGCTCCAGATCGTCATCGAGCAGCACCTCCAGCACCACATTCAAGGCCTGGTAAAACAAGCCGCGCTCGACCGTGTTGTCGTTGTACTGCAGGAAGGCTCCCACCAGTTCTTGCGCCGCCTCAAATTGCTGCAAGGCGAGATGAGTCAGCAGCTTCAACTCGAGAACGGTTAGCTGCCCCCAGTCCGTATTCTCGTCGAACTCGATGCCGATCAAGGTGGCAATATCGGAGTGCTCATCCAGTTCACTGTTATCCAGGCGCTCAAGCATTGCGGCCAGGGCGGCATCGTCCAGGCGATGCAAGTTCAAAATATCGGAACGGAACAACAGCGCCTTGTTTGTGTTATCCCAGATCAAATCCTCTACCGGGTAAACTTCCGAATAACCGGGCACTAAAATCCGGCAGGCTACGGCGCCGAGCTGGTCATACACCGCCATGTAAGCCTCTTTGCCCATCTCTTCGAGAATTCCGAACAACGTTGCGGCTTCCTCGGCATTGGAGTTTTCACCCTGGCCAGAAAAATCCCACTCGGCAAACTCGAAATTCGCTTTGGCGCTGAAAAAGCGCCACGACACTACACCGCTGGAATCAATGAAGTGCTCAACAAAGTTATTGGGCTCAGTCACCGCGTTACTGACGAAGGTGGGCTGAGGTAAATCGTTCAGGCCTTCAAAACTGCGCCCCTGCAGCAATTCCGTCAGACTCCGTTCCAGCGCCACCTCAAAGCTTGGGTGCGCGCCGAACGAGGCAAAGACACCGCCTGTCCGCGGGTTCATCAACGTGACGCACATCACCGGGTAGGTCCCACCCAGCGACGCATCCTTTACCAGCACCGGAAAGCCCTGCTCTTCCAAGCCCTGAATCCCGGCCAGAATGCCGGGGTATTTCGCCAGCACTTCGTGCGGCACATCAGGCAATGCGATTTCACCTTCCAGGATTTCCCGCTTTACCGCCCGTTCGAAAATTTCGGACAGACATTGCACCTGCGCTTCGGCCAGCGTATTACCAGCACTCATGCCATTGCTGACGTACAGGTTTTCGATCAGGTTGGACGGAAAATACACCACTTCGCCGTCCGACTGCCGCACAAACGGCAACGAACAGATACCGCGCTGCACATTGCCGGAGTTGGTGTCGTACAGATGCGAGCCACGCAACTCGCCATCGGGATTATAAATTTCCAGGCAGTACGCATCCAGAATTTCAGCGGGCAGCGCGTCCTTACGGCCAGGCTTGAACCAGCGTTCGTTCGGGTAATGGACAAACGCCGCATTGGCGATGTCTTCGCCCCAAAACGCGCCGCCATAGAAATGGTTGCAATTCAGGCGTTCGATAAACTCTCCCAACGCCGACGCCAACGCGCTTTCTTTGGTCGCGCCCTTGCCATTGGTAAAACACATCGGCGAATGCGCATCGCGGATATGCAGCGACCACACATTGGGAACAATGTTGCGCCACGAAGCGATTTCAATCTTCATGCCCAAGCCCGCCAGAATGGCCGACATATTGGCGATGGTTTGCTCCAACGGCAGATCCTTGCCCGCAATATAGGTGCTGGCGTCGGAAGCCGGCTTCACCATCAGCAACGACTGAGCATCGGCATCCAGGTTTTCGACCTCTTCAATGACAAACTCGGGTCCGGCTTGCACCACCTTTTTCACCGTACACCGATCGATAAAGCGCAAAATACCCCGGCGGTCTGCTTCCGAGATATCTGCCGGCAACTCAACCTGAATCTTGAAGATCTGTTGGTAGCGATTTTCCGGATCGACAATATTGTTCTGCGACAGACGGATATTTTCAGTAGGAATATTGCGATTTACGCAGTACAACTTCACAAAGTAAGCTGCGCACAAGGCCGATGAGGCCAGAAAATAATCGAAGGGACCTGGCGCCGAACCGTCGCCCTTATAACGGATAGGCTGGTCGGCCACTACCGTGAAGTCATCGAACTTGGCTTCAAGACGTAGCTTATCGAGAAAGTTGACTTTAATTTCCATGGGTGAATCCTAAAAACGGTGCTCAAAACGATGTAGCCGCTATATCCGTCGCCAGCTTTAGTTGCGCCAAACCGAAGCGCCACGAGTTCATCCAGCATTCTCCCGAATACGAGAACGACCAGGCGACAATCCAGAATATAACGCTCTGTAAAAACAGGGCTTTGATAGTCAATCAACTGGCAAATAGTGCTTCCCGGCGGGAATTCTACTCCCACTCGAGTGTACGTAGCCCGCTGCCCCCTGTACCGGCGGGCCTTCCACGCGCCCAAGCTCGCGACCAGAGCACGCTAGTACGTCGAGGCACCGCGGCAACTGGCCGGACGCGTCGATCTGCATGGCGTCAGATTTTCACGTGTCGGAATTCACTAGATTCATGTGGCATGATCGAAAAGCCGGGGCGGCTCGTTTGCCGTAATCATGTGAGTCGGCCTGTTCCCGTGCCACACCCTTCATCTGTCGATTTCTATCATCCGGAGGAAGCAGGCCAGTTGCACAGTGCGGTACACCTGTGTCGCTGGGCGCATGCGCATACTCATGCTCAAAAAAATCACCATTCGCGGCGGTCTCGCCGCAACGATCGCCAGCTACACGCTGCTGCTGATCCTGGTCATCGTCGCGGGCATTGCCGGCTTGTACAGCAGCAACACTGCGCTGCGCGAGATGTATCGCGACGACACCGCATCGCTATTGCATCTGAAAACCAGTTCGGAGCGCTTATTGTTGCTACGCGGCGGCTTCGGTGAAGTGGAGAAACTGGTCAGCGCGGGCAAGCCCGCCGCCCAGGAGGTCAGACGGCTGCATGCGCTTCTGGCTGAGAGCAATCGCGAACTGGACGCGTACCGCGGTCTACACAAGCTGGACGATGCAGAGAAGCCACTACTCGACGCGCTGCAGGTAAAGCGCGACCAGCTACTGAAGCAGGTATTTCAACTCGCCCTGAAACAGCTCGATGAAGAGAACCTCGTCGACTTTCTCGGCACCCAGCGTGAAGCATCGGCCTCGTTGTTCGCCGACTATCAAGGCGCGCTCACGGCACTCGAGGAGTACCAGGTCCAGCGTCAGCGGGCGCGATTCGACGCTGCCGACGCGCACTTCCACACCATGCTGTGGGCGCTCGGCGCAACAGGTTTGGTAGCGCTCTGTCTTGGCGTGTTTGCCCAGCGAGTGCTTGCCGGGGCGATTGTGCGGCCGATCAACACGGCAGTCGACTATTTCGGCCGAATTGCCGCGGGCGACCTCACCAGCACGGTCACCGTGCAGCGCGACAATGAAATGGGATATTTGCTCAACGCGCTGAAGGGCATGCAACACAGCCTTGTCCAAACTGTCCAGAAAGTGCGCCTCAGCACTCAGGCGATCGTGCTCGACGCGCAAGCGATCGCGAGCGGCAATCTGGACCTGTCGGCGCGTACCGAACAACAGGCCGCATCTCTTCAGCAGGCTGCAGCCAGCATGGAGCAATTGACCGCCACAGTGAGGCAAAACGCCGACAACGCGCACAACGCCAGCGAACTCGCCATTGGCGCGTCCAGGATTGCGTCGCGTGGAGGACAGGTCGTGAGCCAGGTCATCGCAACCATGGACGCGATCTCCAATAGCTCCGGCGAGATCGTCGGCATCGTGATGCGTGATCGAAGGCATTGCGTTTCAAACCAACATTCTGGCGCTGAATGCCGCAGTCGAGGCGGCACGCGCGGGCGAACAGGGCCGGGGGTTCGCCGTGGTTGCGGCCGAGGTTCGCAATCTGGCGCAGCGCTCGGCGTCGGCGGCAAAGGAAATCAAGCAATTGATCGGCGACTCGACGCTCAAGATCAAGGACGGCAGTGCACTCGTTGCTCGCGCCGGCACGACCATGGAGGAAGTCGTCCAGGCCGTCAGCCGGGTAAGGGCCATCATGGCCGAAATCAGCCTCGCGTCCAGCGAGCAGACGACCGGTATCGAACTGGTCAACCACACCGTCACCCAGATGGAAGAAATGACACAGCAGAATTCGGCGATGGTAGAGGAAGCGTCGGCCGCTGCTGCCTCACTTGAACAGCAGAGCCGGCAACTGGGCGAAGCGGTGGCCGTATTCCGTGTGAACGAAGCGATGACAGCAGGCGCGTGATGTCGATCGCTTCCATGACGCGTACCAGACGGGCACGCCTGATATGGCGGCCTATCTGAATCATGTGCGCGAACCGGGCATGCCATGAGTGGCACCGCTGGCCAGACGCCAGCTCTGGTTAATCTGAAGTCCTACGCATCGCTGCAGATCCTTCAGCCTTGCCATTCCTGAGCGAGAGTCTGGACCAGTTGCGCGGCAGGCAACTCGCGCGCCAAAGGCGCACCCTGCCCCGCCCACTGTGCCGCAAATTCGTGGTTGCCGAGTTTCGCCGCGGCCGCGTTCAACTGCTTGGCGGCGTCGTAGGCAACGGGGTAAGGCGCGGGCAGCGGACTTCCCAACGATTCACCGAACGCGATGAGGCGATTGGTCATGCCACGCGCCGGCCGACCGGACAGCACGCTCGTCAGCCTGGTGGCCGCCGCACGCCCGCTCCTGAGATTGGCGCGATAGCTGGCATTGGCCGCCGATTCGGGACACAGAACGAAAGCGGTGCCGAGTTGCGCGGCCGCGGCCCCGAGGTCCAGCGCCGCCTTGATTCCCTGGCCGTCCATGATGCCGCCCGCAGCAATCACGGGTAGTTTCGTTCGCTGCACCAGCAATCGGACCAGCACAGCCGTGCTCAACCGCTCGTCGATCGCATCCGGGTCGAACATGCCGCGGTGGCCGCCGGCCTCGATCCCCTGCGCCACGATCGCGTCGACGCCGGCCTGCTCGATGAGCGCTGCTTCACGCAGGCTGGTGGCACTGGCCAACGTCGTGATGCCTGCGTCCTTCAATGCCTTGATGCGATCCACGGACGGCAGACCAAAGTGGAAACTGACAACGGACGGACGCTGCTCGATCAGCAACTCGAACACCGCATCGTCATAAAGAAACGTCTTGTAGATCTCATCGAGCACGGCCGGAGCTTCAATACCCGCCTCGGCGAACAGGGGCGCCAGGTATTGCAGCCACGCCGCTTCGCGCGCCGCATCGCGCTCTGCAGGCGCATGACAGAACACATTCACATTGAACGGTTCACGCGTCAGACTGCGCGTTTCCTCGATCATTTTGCGCGCCTGGTCAGCCGTGCTCGCACCGATACCGAGGGAGCCCAGTCCGCCGGCATTGGAAACCGCCGCCGCCAGCTGCGGCGTGGAGACGCCCGCCATCGGCGCCTGAATGATGGGGAACTCAATGCCGAGTCGTGCAATGAAGGGGTTTAGCGAATTCATGGCAACTCCTGTTCTGGAACGGGTTGAACGGTGAAGATGACAAATTCTCTATTTGAGAATAAACTCATTCTATCATTTCTTATTAGAGAACAACATGGATCTGGAATCGCTCACCATCTTCTGCGTCGTGGCGGCGGAACTGAGCATCACACGCGCGGCAAGCCGCCTTGGCAGGGTGCAATCCAACGTGACCACGCGGATTCAGCAGTTGGAAGCCGACGTGGGCGTGGAGCTTTTTGTGCGCAGCGGTAAGCGGTTCAGCCTGTCGACGGCCGGCGAGCGCTTTCTCGACTACGCAAAGCGCTTGCTGGCATTGGAAGAAGAAGCCCGGCACGTGGTCACGGGCGGTCTGGATGGCGGCGTCCTGCGCATGGGCTGTATGGAAAGTACGGCCGCCAGCCGTCTGCCCGCCGTGCTCGCTGCATATCATGCTCGCTATCCGACCACACGGCTCGAGGTCACAACAGGACCCTCACGCCAGTTACTGGAACAGGTCCGCACCGGCAGACTGGACTGCGCATTCCTCGCCTTGCCGCCGGCAGCGGGTGACGACGCCTCACTGGCGGACATGGGTCTCGTCGCCGAAAAAGCATGGCTCGAAGAACTGCTGCTGCTGGCACCCGCCAGCGAAGCGTCCGCCGGCAGCGCCCGGGAAATCCGGACGCGATCGCTGGCTGCGTTCATCCAGGGTTGTTCCTACCGCGCCATCGCGGAGGCGCTGCTCGGCATCCCTGATTCACCTGGCTGGCAAGTCCAGGAAATGGGCTCGTACCACGCCATGATCGCGTGCGTTGCTGCCGGAGCCTGCGTCACGGTGCTGCCGAAGAGCGTCCTTGAACTGGCCAAGGTTCCCGCTGATCTGAAGACGCTGCCGGCCGGGCAAGTCGAAACCTGTCTGCTGTGGCGTTCGGGCTATGACGTTCCAGCCTTCCAGAATCTGCTGAATCAATTGAAGAGAGTTGAACGATGAGCAGCATTGCAGCACGGACCGGCGCCAGCCTGCGCCCGGCTATCGACGCAGCCTTGATCATGGCCGTCGGCATGGGCTTTGGTCGCTTCGCATTCACCGCCATCTATCCGCACATGGTGGAAGAGGGCTTGCTCAGTCTGCATGGAGGCAGCCTGGCGGCGTCCGCAAACTACGCAGGCTACCTGCTCGGCGCCTTGCTGGCGATCCGGGCCCAGGCTCATAGTGCGCACCGTTTGTGCCTCTGGTCCATGGCCGGCACCGCGCTTTGCCTGGCCGTTCTGTGCGTCCTCGACTCGACGTGGATGGTTGTGGCGGTCCGCGGCATCGCCGGCGTATTCAGTGCGCTCGCGATGGTCGCCGCCTCACTCTGGCTCCTCGAACATCGCCGGCTGCTTCACCGGGCGCCCCTGCTCTATGCGGGTGTGGGCATCGGCATTGCGGTGTCCGCCGAACTTCTGGTGGCGGGCGCCCATGCCGGGTTGCACAGCAAAGGGCTTTGGCTGTTGCTCGGCGTGACGAGCCTGATCATCGGGCTGGCTGCCACGCCGGGGCTGGTTGCCCATGGTTCCGCGACGCTCGGTTCAGCGAGCGGGTCCACATCCGGCAAGCAGAAAGCAGTCAAACCCTGGCCGCTGGTGGCGATCTATGGTCTCGCGGGCCTGGGCTACATCGTCACTGCCACCTACTTGCCGCTGCTGGTCAGGAGCAGCTTGCCGAATGTAGATGCCGCCCACGTCTGGGCGGTCTTCGGGCTCGGCGCCGCGCCCTCCTGCTTCCTGTGGCATCGTATTCACGAGCGGCTCGGAACACGTGCAGCACTACTGATAAACCTGATCATCCAGGCAGCAGGGGTCGCTCTGCCAACCATCGCGCAATCCGCGGCCGGGTATCTGCTCAGCGCACTGCTCGTGGGCGGAACGTTCATGGGAACGGTAACCATTGCCATGCCCGCGGCGCAGCGCGTGGCGAGCAAGGTTCGAGGCAACCTGATGGCGATCATGACGGTGGTCTACGGTATCGGACAGATCGCCGGGCCGATGGCGGCTAACGCACTCCATGCGCAAAGCCACACCTTCTCCAGTTCGCTGGTAGCCGCCGCCGGTACGCTGGTAGTGGCGGCGGTCATGAGCGTTCTATTGCTTTGAGGGTACTTTGAGCGTATCCACAAGGAATATCAAACGAACGCCGCGCCGGGTAGGATCCGCTTAACGCCGACGCTGAAACCCGTGGCACGCCTACCGCCGCGGCCTTGCAGGAAACGGGTAAACCCGGGCTTTCGAGCGGATTCATTCTGCTGCTCCCATTCACGCGGGCCGCGTTCGCCGAAACCGTACGGGCAATGAATCGCCGACTACCCTCACAGCGTTCCGGGTGGTTCCGTGGGCACGCCCGACGCGTCGGCATGCGCGTCTTCATCCTCGATCCCGGCGCGTGCCTGTTCCCAGTATTCCTCAGGTGTCCCCCTGGGTTCGGTCGCCCGCTCCCACAAATGGTAGGCCCGGGTCCTGATGCGTTCTTCCACCGTCATGGTTTCCATGCTCATGCTCCTTGTGAGACCAGCAAAAAAAGCCCGCCCAGGGCTTGCGCAATTTGCGGTTTGCACCGGATTGCCTGGCGGCATTCTGGTGCGCAGCAAGCGCTGTTCCTCAGCGCCGGACGCTACAGAGATGGGTAGCCATACGCGAAGGACTGACTACAATATGTGGATGCAAGCAGGAATGTGAAGGCGGTCCGGTTCAGACATCGCGTGTCAGTAGAGTGACGTTTCAATTCCTTCATCGGAGGCATGCCATGCGCTGCCCATGCGAAAGAATTGCCGGCGCAATGATTTTTTTGCTGAGCGGGCATGCGTTCGCGGGCGACCTTGCCATCGATTCGCGCGAAGAGATGACCGTTGCGAGTATCGCGCCGCCGTCGGTGAAGGTCGTTCCGCCCATTCCGGAACCGCAACGTTATGAATTTGAATACCAGTCGGATCAGGCAAATCTCTCTTACGCGCAAATCGAGAATTTCTATAGCACACCGGTAACGCACGACTTCCGGTTCGGCGCCGGGACGCGGGCGCCAACGCCTGGGGCGGTGCCGCAGCAGACGTCGGATTACCTCTCTCTGGGCCCGTCGACGGCGCCACAACTCTCCATGGTCGATATACCGAACGCGACTCTGACGCTCGGTGCACAACCGCAGCGAAAGCTGTCGTTGGTCGTCAACGACTGGGCTTTTTCTGCAACAGCGCGTGTCGCGGTTCTCCACTCACACAGCACGGGCGCGACGTTTTCTGTGCGGCACGGGTTTTAAACCAACGTTCGCAAACTTACCAGGGCATCCAGCCGCACGCCTTGCCCTGGCAACATCATTACTTCTCGGGCGCTGCCCGGTCCGTCGCGATGATCTGGCGGCCATACTCCACGGCCGCCTCACGTGCTTGCGCCGGCGTCGCATAAGGTCCGATCTGCGGCGCGCCTTCAAACGGAAACAGGATCTTGCGGTCGGACTTTCTGATGACCCTGAGGCCGCCCACGTACCGGCCGTCGCTCGTGCCGTGATAGGTCGTGTAGATCTCGAAGTCGCCGTCGGAAACATCCGCCTTATGCCGCACCATTTCTAATTCCTTAACTATCCTTACGTTATGCCGGTACCGTTTGCGCCAGCGACGCACCGCCCGGACTGACGCGAAACGGTTCGAGGTCCTGCGTTTTGCTGCCGTCAGCCGGTGTAGCGGGCGGACGGGCGCCGGGTTTTCCTGCCATGGAGATACCCCTTGCGTTGGCGGCATAGGCGCGCCCAGATGCAATATCACTGCAGCCCGGGCGCTGCTGGGGGTATCGAGCGATACCCCCGCCTCTGTCAATTAAGGCTTTGCCGCAGCGTACTGATCACGCAGGTCGCGTACGCGGTCATGGTTTTGCAGCACGCCCTGATACTGGCGCTCGACAATCCCGCGCACGTCCGGCGGCAATTCCTTTTCAAGCGCGTCGTGATAGCGCTTCTTGGCGACATCCTCGCCCTTTTCGCATTCAGCAAGGATGTCGTGATCGCTGCGATTCGCGACCGCCGACTTCACATCGACCCAGCCGCGATGCAAGGCGCCGCTTACACTGCCGTGCGATTCGGGTTTACCGCCCATGCCTTGAACCGCATCCTGCAGTTCACGCGCGCCGCGCGCGCAGTCGGTTGCCCGCGACTGAAACAGGGTTTTCAGTTGCGGGTCATGTGCGTCTTCGGCGGCCTTGAGAAAGCCCTTCTCGCCGTCCTTCGACGTTTCGACCAGATCATTCAGCACAGAAACAACGTTCGTAGCCATTCAATACCTCCAGGTTTCGTCGATCGTGAGATTCGCCGCCGCACTTTTCATGCGGCAGCAGCGTTCAGGGGTCCACTCGCATGCGGCGTGCCTGAACGACGCCATCCCGAAGGCAAGACCGCCCGTGCGTCAGGCACCGGCTTTGCTATTAGCGGGACACCGGCTCAATCCGCGTGCTCCCGTCCAGAACTTTTACTCACCACGATGCCAGCCACCACCCACCCGCTCCAGCGCCGCTCTGACAACACGATGCTCCAGCCCGGTTCCGTCACGATGGCGCCGGGGCTGCGGTATACAGACGACACCCAGCCCGGCTACACCCGCAAGCGGGACAAGGACGGCTTCGCGTACTTCGACGTGGCAGGCAAATGCATGACCGACAGCGACGAAATTGCCCGCATCGAGGCGCTGGCGATTCCGCCTGCTTACGAAGAGGTGTGGATCTGCGCGAACGCACGGGGCCATCTACAGGCGACAGGCCGCGACGCGCGCGGCCGCAAACAGTATCGCTATCACCCGCGCTGGCGCGAAACGCGCGACACCGACAAATACGAGCGCATGGCCGCTTTCGCCCGCGCGTTGCCGAAAATCCGCGCGCGCGTCGCACGCGATCTGAAGTTGCCAGGGATGCCTTGCGACAAGGTCATTGCCGCAATCGTGCAGTTGCTCGACACGACGCTCATCCGAGTCGGCAGTGTCGAATACGCGCGCGATAACCAGTCGTACGGTTTGACGACGCTGCGCAAGAAGCATGTGAAGATCGAAGCAGGCCAATTGCGCCTGAAGTTCCGCGGCAAGAGCGGTATCGAGCACGATGTCGCGGTGGACCATCCGCGCGTCAAGCGCATCGTACGGCGCTGCGCGGAACTGCCGGGGCACGACCTGTTCCAGTATCTCGACGAGAGCGGCACGCGCCACACCATCGGCTCGGCCGATATCACCCCTCGCCGGCTGGTACCGCAGCGTTGAACACCAACGAAAGCGTGCCCACCAGAATAAGGCTCACCGCCCAGACCGCGTCCAGATTGAACCAGCTCCGCGACACGAACTTCAGCCCCAGGTAGCGGTAGACCAACCACGCGAGGAGTCCGCCGACAGCGATCATGGCCGTGGCATGCACGCCGGAGACAAGCAGCGCCATGCCCAGATTGGCATCGATCAGGGCCCGCGCGGCCCGATGACCCTGATCGATGTCGTAGGACCGGCACAGGCCCAGGTAGACCGGCACGAGCATCAACCCCGCGCCGTGCGCGATGGCCACGGCGAACGACCAGAGCGCGAGCCGCGACGGTGGAATCCGCGCGAGTACACGCGGATGACGCCGCCAGATCAGAAGCCACGCGCCAAAACCAATCACCAGCACACTCGCGCCGATCTGGATCTCGCGCTGCCAGGCGAGCAGGATCGCCAGCATGGCGAAAGGCACCATCACCACGAACATCGCCACTACGTGCCCGGCCGCGAGATACAGGAGCGCGGAGAACAGCGCCCGCGCACGCCTGTCCATCAGCCCGCTCGAGACGGCAAGCGGCCAGCCCATTGCCGGGTTGAGCCCGTGATAAAGACCGCTCGCCGCGACGGCCAACCAGAGCCCGGTCTGCGGCCAGCCGCCCCCAATCAAGTCCCCACCGATGGGTAGCAGAACGAATCGGTCGAGCAATCGCCGCCCTCGAGCCGGATCTGGTGAGCCCGGTAGCCGTCGGGAAAGGCGACCCAGTAGTCGTCGGCCAGCGTGAGGCCACCATCAGGCTCGGCCCGTGCCATCACCTGTGCCGCGGGTACACCGTCCGGATAGAACTGGTTATCCCACGTCGAATAGAGGGAGTTGGTCCAGTAGACGCGCTTGCCGTCCCGGCTGATCTCGATCATCTGCGGACCGCCCGCAAAAGTTTGACCGTTCGTGTGAGGCGTGCGCCGTACGATCCCGCCGATGTGGACCGATCCCGTGAGTTTCGGCTTGCGGGGTTCCGTCACGTCGTACTGGCGCATCTCGCCGGTTCCCCAACAGGCGACGTACAGGAATTTGTCGTCGATGGAGAGATCGATGTCGGTGACGAGCGGCGGCACCGCGCCGAATCCCTGAAGCAACGGCGGCAGCAGTTCCGTGGCGGCGGGCTCGGGCGGAATGGTCGCGGTCTTTTCAATGTGGAACTTTCCGCCCTCCCGCCACCAGGTCCAGATCGACCCTTCAAGGTTGGTCGTGTCGACCACCACGCCGATAAAGCCGTACTCACGGCTCGGATCGTGCGCGGGCCGCACTTCGAGCGCCATCTGGTGGTTGGCGCCGAGATCGATCGTTTGCACGTTGCGCCGCGCCCGCAGATCCCAGAAGTGGATGCGGTGGCCATACTTGTTCGACAGAAGATCTTCAGGGACGATCCCATTCTCGAATTGCGGCGGCAACGCCCACTCGCTCGACACCATGTAGTCGCGCGGCAGGTTCCACCAGAAATCGTAGTGTTTCTCCTGCGGCCCGCGGTCGATCTCCCAGCGGCCGAGAACCTCGAACGTTTCGCAGTCCATGATGAAGATGCCAGGTGGCCCGTCTGTGCCATCTTTCCCGGCGCCACCGAGCGTGCTGACGTAGATTCCTTCAGGTCCACAGTGAACCGTATGAGGACGCGAGTAACCGGTCTTGCGGAAAATTTCCTCGGGTTCGATGATCTTGTGAATTCGCGCCTGGGTCGGATGGGGCTGCGTATCGACGATGTAGATGCGCGAAGAGCGCATGCCCGGAATGATCAGATAGCGCCGTTCGAGGAAAGCGTGGCCGGTCAGCGGCGACAGCGACGAAGAGCAGGCATTCCATCCGAAGTGATGAAACTCGTCGCCCTTGTTCGGCACCGGCACCGTATGAACCACCTGACTGTAGGTCGGCGATCCGGGCTTCACGTCGATGACCGCGAGCGCGTCGGGCTGCGAGAAATCGGGGCTGAGCAGCAAGGTGTAGGCGAAGTCTTCCACGGGCGCATCCATCGCGAGTTTCGGCGATGCGTGGAACGTAGGATCTGGGCGCATTCCCATGACGTGGTACTCCTGTCGATCGGGTTCAAGGCCGGCAACGGCGTGCGCAACCGGATGTTTCGCCAACTTTCGCGCGTCTCGCATTTCGTCGTACTTAAGCGCGTTTCCACACTCCCGTTGTCGCGGACAACCGGCCGTTAGTGCTGCACGCCCCAGCGCCGAACGGTCACGCGTTCGAGCGTATCGAACACCAGATGTTCGATCAGCAAGCCGATCACGATCACCGCGGCCAGCCCTGCAAAAACGCGATCCGTGTACAACTCGTTCCTATTCTGAAAGATATACCACCCCAGCCCACCGCTGCCAGAACTCGCGCCGAATACGAGCTCGGCGGCGATCAGCGTGCGCCACGCAAAGGCCCAGCCTACCCGCAAGCCGGCGAGAATCGCGGGCAATGCCGCCGGCACCAGAATCAGCAGCACATGGCGCATGCCCGTGAGCCCGTAGTTGCGCCCCGTCATGCGCAGCGTTGCCGGCACCGATTGAAATCCGGAATAAGTGTTCAGCGCCAGCGGCCACAGCACCGCATGGACCAGCACGAACAGCAGGCTGCCGGTACCCAGGCCGAACCAGAGCAACGCGAGCGGCAAGAGCGCGATGGAAGGCAAGGGGTTGAACATTGCCGTCAGCATCGACAGGACATCACGGCCCAGACGCGTCGACACGGCGAGCGAGGTCAGCGCGAAAGCGAGCACGACGCCGAGCAGATAGCCGCGCAGCAACACGGACATCGACACCGCCGTTTTCTGCAGCAGTTCGCCGGACCACACCCCTTGTATGAACGCGCTGAACGTCGCGCCGAAAGTCGGCAGGAGCAGATCGTTGTCGATTATGCGCGCGGCGATTTCCCATATCACGATCAACACCAGTGCCACCAGTGTCTTGCGCAACCAGCCTTGCTCGAAGATGCGCTTGCCGAGCGGCAGCGGCGCTTCGAGGACAAGTTCGCCCAGCGGTTCGAGCGGACGTTCGTACTCTTCGCGAACCGGCGGCAACAGCGTAGCGGGAGAACTCATTGCACGGCCTCCGTCTCTTCGAACAGCAGATGATGAATACGCGCGACGCTGCGCTGAAAATCGCTGCGCCCGAAACTGTCCTGCGAATACTGATGACTGTTGAGCTCCGCGCGCACGCGGCCGGGATGCGGCGACAGCAACAGAATGCGATTGCCGACCACCAGTGCCTCTTCGATCGAATGTGTGACGAACAGCAGCGTGAAGTTCACCTCTTCCCACAGGTGCAGCAGTTCCTCCTGCATCTTGCGGCGCGTAAGCGCGTCGAGCGCGGCGAACGGCTCGTCCATCAGCAGCACGCGCGGCTGCATCGCCAACGCGCGGGCAATCGCGACGCGCTGCTTCATGCCACCCGACAAGGTATGCGGATAGGCCTTGGCAAACGATGCGAGCCCGACCTTCTCCAGGTAATGCAGCGCACGCTCGTTGGCTTCCACGCGCGACAGTTTTCTCGCGACACGCAGCGGAAAGGCGACGTTCTGCAGAACCGTTTTCCACGGCGGCAACTGGTCGAACTCCTGGAACACGACGATACGATCGGCACCGGGACCTCGCACGATTTCACCGTCGAGCGCGATGCTGCCGGACGTCGGCTGGATGAATCCGGCTACCGCTTTGAGCAGGGTCGACTTGCCGCAACCCGACGGTCCGAGCAGCACGAAGCGGTCGCCGCCGTAGACGTCGAAACTCACGTTGTGGGTCGCGCGAACGATCCGGTCGCGTGTGCGGTATTCGAGGTTGACGTTCTCGACCGCGAGCAGCCTTTCGCTGGTCGCGGGCGTGGCCTCTTCAACACCGTCGTTCGGAAACAGCAAAGTAGGATTGGCCACCATCAGATCACTCCTTGCAGGCCGACTGCGTGGGTCGATGCACGGACCGATGCGCGGACCGATGAGTTGCCGGCGAAGCTCGCGAAGAAAATCATGCTCAGCTTCCTGCCGCGGTTGCCGGGTCGTCGAAGAAATAATCCTTCCACGATTTGGGCTCGTTTTTGATCGCTCCGACGCGATACATGAACGGCGCGAGTCCGAGCGTGTTCTGCGGCGCGATCTTGAACTGCACTTGCGGATCCTTGATGACCTTCAGCAGCAGATTACGGTCGATCTTCGACTGATTCGTCCGGATGTAGATATCGGCAGCGGCGTCGGGATTCGCGGAAATAAAACGTGCGGCATCCGCCAGCGCATCGACGAATGCGCGATAGGTCTTCGGATTGTTGTCACGGAATTTCTCCGTCGCGTACAGGACGGTCGCCGAACTCGGGCCGCCCAGCACGTCGTACGAACTCAGCACGATGTGCGCCTTCGGATTGCCGGCCAGTTCCTGCTCCTGAAACGGCGGATTGCCGAAGTGTCCGGTAATTTCCGTGCCGCCCGCGATGATTGCCGCCGCTGCGTCGGGATGCGGGAGCGCCTGCGTGAACTTGTCGAGGCGGTTGTAATCCTTGTCGCCCCAGCGCTTCGCCGCCGCGTACTGCAACACCCGCGATTGCACCGACACATTGACGGCCGGCACCGCGATGCGGTCCTTCCCGGTGAAGTCGGCGATCGTCTTGACATCGGGATTGTTGCTGACGAGGTAATACGGCAGGTTACCGAGCGACGCCACACCCTTGACGTTCTGCTTGCCGTGCGTGCGGTCCCAGATCGTCAGCAAGGGGCCGACGCCCGCGCCCGCGATATCCACCGCGCCGGAAAGCAGCGCGTCGTTGACGGCGGCGCCACCCGAAAGCTTCACCCAGTCGACCTTGATGTCGAGTCCCTGCTTACGCCCTTCTTTCTCGACGAATTGCTGGTCGCGCGCCACGTTCAGCAGCAAATAGACGACGCCGAACTGTTCGGCAATGCGGATCTGACCTTCGGCATGCGCGGGCATGCTTGCGCCGAAGCCGGCCACGCCCACCGACAAACTCAGCAGCGTGGCAGTCAGACGGCGGGAGAAAGACAACCGCGCGGCGGTCGGGTGAAACCTGGCAAGCATTGGAACTCCGGTCAGCATGTGAATGTGTAGGCGTGCGGGTGTGGTTGAGGCGGGCGGCGTTGCCGTCAGAACGGCACGTCGCCTTCAATCGTCGTGCGATACAGTTTTCGGCGCAGGTGATCGGGTGTGCCGGCCGCCAGATGCATCAATGAGCGGTTGTCCCAGAACACCATGTCGTGTTCGGCCCATTGATGCCGGTACAGATGCTCGGGGCGCACGCTATGCGCGAAGATCTCCTCGAGTAGAGATTTGCTCTCGTCTTCCGGCAAGCCGATCACACGGGTCGTGAAATGCTCGCTGACGAAGAGCGCGCGGCGCCCGGTCTCAGGATGCGTGCGCACGATCGGCTGCACCACCGGCTTCACCTCGGCAATCTGCTCCGCCGACAGATTCGGCCGCCACGGGCTGCGCTTCTGCAATTCCGCGTACTTCGCGAGATACGTGTGCTCCGCTGAACGCCCTTGCACCGCGCCGCGCAAATGCGCCGGCAACGTGTCCCACGCAAGGTGCATGTTGGCGAACAGCGTGTCGCCGCCCTCCGAGGGCAGTTCCTGCGCATGCAGCATCGAACCGAGGCTCGGCTTCTCCTTGTACGACAGATCGGAATGCCAGTAATGACCGGCGTCGCCGAGACCGATCGGCTGGCCGTTCTCGACGATGTTCGAGACGACCAGCACCTCCGGATAGTCCGGCAACTGGAATTGATGCAACACGTGAATCTGCAATGGGCCAAAGCGGCGGCTGAACGCAATCTGCTGATCCGGTGTGATGCGTTGATCGCGAAACACCAGCACGTGATGGTCCAGATGCGCACGGTGAATGCGTGCGAAATCGTCCTGAGCGAGCGGCTTGCTGAGATCGAGACCCAGAACTTCCGCGCCGACAGGACCGTCGAACGCGCGAATTTCGATGTGCCGGGCTTGATTGACAGGGTCAGCGGCGCTGGCGGCGGTGGATGCAAAGGCAGTGGTCACGGGAAACTCGTCGTCGAATCTGTTCGAAGGACGCCGGCAAAGGCGAAGTCAGACAAATCTACCGGCGCGCGCGCACGGCGACAACGAAGCAAATCCGATACGGTTATCTGCTGGAGTGATAAACCCGATGTTTTAACGCGTCGCGGGCAGCGCAGGCGCGTCTGTGTTCCGCTGCGGAATAACGATGTGAGAATAAATCAGGGCCAGGCGTGAGTCGGCCACGCCCGCATCACGCGGATCCCTCAATGGGTCCGGGTCAACAACTCATAGCTCGCGTCCTGGCTCGCGGTCGACGCTCTCTCGCGGCCCCAGCCGATCGCGCGCCGGTAGTTGCCGAGGACCGGAGGGTCGGCATCGAAGCCGCCGATTCGCGCCGGCGCCACCTGAGGCGCCACGAATAGCGCGTCTTCGGGACAATACAACTCGCACATGAAGCAGGTCTGACAGTCCCCTTGCCGGGCAATGCGCGGCGGGCTCCCCGGCACGATGTCGAACACGTTGGTGGGGCATGCCCTCACGCAGATGTTACAGCCCGTGCAGCGCACAGCGTCGACAATCTCGATCATGCCGTCACTCCTTCGGTACGGGTAGCGGATGGCCGCACGGCCAGCCTGTCGATCCAGACTTCATCCAGACCGCCGCTCAACAGGCGATGTCTCTGCGCCGGATCGAGCGCGGCGTGCTCGTGCCGTCGATGCATTCCGCGTGTCTCGGTCCGTTGCTGCGCGCTGCGATACATCCAGCGCGAGGTGGCGAGCATCGCCGCCGCCCGCCCGTAACAGCCGGCCCCGCAGGCCTGCGCGTCCGCGCGAACGGGCGTAGTCGGCCGCGCCCGCACCGGCCCAGAAGCCGGACGACATCGCCCACGCCGCGTTATGACTGCCGCCCCCGGTGAAGCCGCCGCAGATCAGTTCGCGCGTGGCCGCATCACCGGCCGCATACAGGCCTTCGACGGACGTCGCACAGGTCTCGTCCACCAGATGCAGGCCGCCCGTTCCCCGCACGGTCCCTTCAAGACGCAGGGTGACCGGGAAATGCTGCGTGAACGGGTCGATGCCGAGCCGATCGAACGGCAGGAAGAAATTCGGTTGTGCGGTACGCATCCACGCTCGAATCTGTTCATCGGCACGATCGAGGCAGGCAAACACGGGTTGGGTCTGCAGGGTGCGGGCGATCACGCCGCGGCCATGCGCGGAGCCAGCACCCGGGATCACCGATCTGTCCTCGTAATAGAACGAGGCCCACTTATAGAACAGCGATTTCGTCACCGATGAAAACGCCGGCCCCAGGCCATAGGCATTCGAAAACTCCATGCCCGACAAGGCCGCACCCACCTCGGCGGCCATCAACTGGCCGTCGCCGGTGAGCACGTTGCAGCCGAGCGCGTTGCTGAGAAACGCACACCCACCCGTCGCGATGACCACCGCGCCCGCGCGCACGATCCACCTCTCGTCCGCCTGACGGTCGACGCCGGCCGCCCCCGCGACGGTGCCCTGCTCGTCGACGAGCAGTTCGAGCGCCGGGCTGTGATCGAGTATGCGCACCTTGGCTTCCTTGACGCGTTTGCGCATCAGCCGCATGTACTCGGGCCCTTGCAATGACGTGCGCCGCTGCGCGCCGGTTTCATCGACGGGAAACGGATAGCCCCACTCGGCCAGTTGCTGCGCATTGATCCAGGTCTGCTCGAGGACGCGATCCATCCACGCCGGCTCGGCAAGTTCGCCGCCCAACTCGAAACGACTCGCTTTTGCACGATCTCGTGCGTCCTCGCCAGGCGGCACGTACCAGACTGCCGTGCCAGCCGGTGCGGTCGCGCCGGAAGTGCCGCAAAAGCCTTTATCCGCCAATACCACGCGCTCGCCGTTAGCGGCCGCGCTGATCGCAGCCCACGCGCCGGCCGGACCGCCGCCGATCACGAGTACGTCCGCCTCATGCCGGACTGCGCCGTCCGACGCCGTCACGGGTGGCCGTTGGTTTTTTCCCGCGTTGTCCGTCATGGCAGATTTCCCCAAAATTAACGAGCCGATTGCTTAATGAAGTGGACATGCGAAGTGGGCATGCGAAGTGGACATGCTCAGGCAGAGCGGACCGGCGCAGCGCTAGCGCCCGTCCGCCAGCCTATCCACCAGAAGCGGTGTTTGAAGCGGCCGCCGTTTCGGCCCGCTTCGTGGTGAAGTTCCAGCGTTGCGCCGTGGCCGTATCGACCGGCGCCGGCAGAAGACCCGCTCGATAGAAGGTGTCCGCGATCTTCTGCTGCTCGCCAAAATTCTGCGCATCAACGGCGCGTACCGCATAGCTGCGGCGCGCATTGGCACGCTCGATGGTCGCCGCATCCAGGCCCCAGATCGGCGCAAGCAGCTTCGCCGCATCGTCGGGATGGGCGCGAACCCAACTGCCCGCCGACGTCAGCTGTGCGAACACGGTGCCGATCACATCGGGGTGCTCAGCGGCAAAGCTGCTGGACGCCAGGTAGTACCGTTGATAGGAAGCGAGGCCTTCGCCGTTGGCGAGGATGCGCACGTCCGGCGCTTTGTCGACCGACGCGACATACGGGTCCCAGGTCACCCATGCATCCACGCTGCCGCGCTCGAAGGCGGCACGTCCATCGGCAGGCGTCAGGTAGCTGATGCGCACGTCAGCCGGTGCGACACCCGCTTTGGCGAGCGCGGCGAGCAGCAGATAGTGGCTGCCGGCCGCTTTGGTGACCGCAATGCGCTGGCCTTTCAGGTCGGCGAGCGTATGCAGCGGCCCGTCGCGTTTCACGATAATGGCCTGGGCTCCCGGCGAAGGCGCCTCCTGCGCGACATACACAAAACGCGCATGAGCCGCCTGGGCGAACACCGGGACCGTATCGGCGACATCGGCGCTCAAGTCGACCGCGGCGGCATTGAGCGCTTCGGTCAGCGGCAAGCCGCTGGCAAATTCATTCCACGTAATGCTCACGCCCAACGGCGCCAGCGCCTGCTCGAGCGAGCCACGCGCCTTCAGGACGGTGATGAGCGTTGAAGACTTCTGATAGCCGATCCGTAGTTTCACCGGAGCCGGAGCGTTGGTGGAAGTCTGCGCGTGAGCGGCACTCACGGCGAGCAGCGAAGTCAGCACCGCGCGCGCGAGCCAACGAAAGATAGAAAAGGTCACGGCTCGAAATTCCAGTCTGATCAGAGACGATAAAACTGTGATCGTAGCAACGCCGGTTCGCACGGATAAGCGAGCGTTTTAACTATGCTTAGCAGTCGGGTGCATAACGGCAAACACAGCGTTGAGCATTGAAGAAGCGTAGGATCCCCAGCACGCGATGGCACCTTCCAGGGCTTTCCACGCTATCACCCAGGATTCGCCGCTCAAACAGCCTTCGCCGCGCAGCGCCGATATGCATATGGCGTTTCGTTGTTTGATCAAGCAGTTTGCAATGCCTAAGGTATCGGGTTACCACGACCCTTCCCCCGATCAGCATGTCGACCTTGCCCAAGCACTACGCCGAAGTCTCCACGTTCAACTCCGCCGCTGACACCCACCGCGGCGCCGATGCCGATGCCGCTCTGCAGGCGCGCTTCGGCGAGATATTCGAGCGCATCGCGGCAGGCGCTGTCGAGCGCGAGCAGAACCGCGAGCTCGCCTACGAAGCGGTCCAATGGCTGCGCGACGCCGGCTTTACCGCATTGCGCGTGCCACAGCGTTACGGCGGCGGCGGTGTCACGCTGCCGCAATTTTTCAGGCTGCTGACCCGGCTGGGCGAAGCGGATTCGAATCTCCCGCAAATTCTGCGGCTCAATTTCGGCTTTATCGAAACCCGGCTCGAAAGCAGCGACGAAGCGGCCCGTGAACGCTGGCTCACGCTCGTCGCCCATGGTGTGCTGGTCGGCGCGGCCATTTCCGAGCGGACCGGTTCGACCCACAACTCCGTCACCCTCACGCGCGATCCGCACGACAGCAGCCGCTGGCGCCTGAACGGCGAGAAGTACTACAGCACAGGCTCGCTCTACGCCGACTGGATCAATGTGGCCGCCCATGACGGCGAAGACGACGTCAATCTGCTGGTCCGCGGCGACGCCCCCGGCGTGGAACGCATCGACGACTGGGACGGCTTCGGCCAGCGCCTGACGGCAAGCGGGACAACCCGTTTCAACAACGTCGACGTGGCGGACGACCAGATCCTGTTTCGCTATCGCTCGTCGGAACCGCGGCGCAACACGTTCCAGAGCGCGTTCTATCAGACGGTGCACATCGCAACGCTCGCCGGTATCGCTCGCGCCGCGTTACGCGATGCGAGCGCCTTTGCCCGCAACCACACACGCACCTTCGGCGTACCCGGGCAGTCGAGTCCGCGCGACAACCCGCTGGTGCAACGCGTGATTGGACGGCTCGCGAGTCTGGCTTACGCGGCGGAAAGCGTGGTCAACGCCGTCTCGGCCAGTCTGGAGCGGATTTATCAGGCGCGTGCAGCGGGCACCACCACCGACGCCGATTACGTCGCGCTCGACATCGAGGCCTATCAGGCGCAACAGATCGTGATCGGGCACGTGCTCGAAGCAACCACGCTGCTCTTCGAAGTAGGCGGTGCTTCGGCCACCAGCGAGCGGCTGCGGCTCGATCGTCACTGGCGTAACGCTCGCGTGATTGCCTCACATAACCCGGCCATTCAGCGCGAAAAAGCGATCGGCGCATTCCATCTGAACGGTGCGCCGCCCAACGAACGCTTCAGCCTTGCCCACACGCGCGACGAAAACACATCATCCGCGTCGGCACGCGCTCCCTTTGCCGTCAAACGCCTCGACGCCGCGCTCGGCGCGCAGGTCACCGGGCTCGACGCGGCCAACGAACTCGGCGCGCAGCAGGTGCTCGCGCTCAAACAAGGCCTGCTCGATCATCGCATTCTCGTGTTTCGCGGCCAGCAACTGGACGACACCCAGTTCCGGCGGCTTGCATCCTATTTCGGTTCCGTCTACACGCCGCCGCGCAATGCGCCCGTACTCGGGTCGGATGCATCCGGCATCGTGCCGGACATCGTCGTCGTATCGAATGTCGACGACGGCCTGCTCGGCAACCTGGACTTGCCCGCGCATTCCGATCACCACTGGACGCCCGAACCGTCATCCGGATCGTTGCTGTATGCCCTCGAAATTCCCGGGGACGGCGGCGACACGAGCTGGTACGACCTGGTGGCCGCCTATGAGGCGCTCGATGAAGCGACGCGTGCCCAGATCGACGACCTGAAACTGATCACCTACAACCCGTTCCTGCGCCGCCGGTTCCCGCTGGCAAGCGGCTCCCCCCTTTACCGCACGCCGGACATCACCCCGCTCGAGCCGTGGACGGTGCATCCGCTGGTGCGCACGCACCCGCAAAGCGGCAAGCGGTTGCTGTATCTGGGCGCGCGCACCGAAGTCGAGATCGTCGGCTACGACCCGGTGGCCGGTGCCGCGCTGATCGAGAAGTTGCGCGCGCATCTGAGTTCGCCCCGCTTCTTCTACACGCACCGCTGGCAGGCCGGCGACATCGTCTACTGGGACAACCAGGCCACGCTGCATGCGCGCACGGAATTCGATCCGTCGCTACGGCGCGTGCTCAAGCGCATCAGCCTGTCGGGCAGCCGGCCGTTCTAGAGGACCGCGTCGGACGGCAACGTGAATCTCATCGCCGGCGAACCGGCCGCAGGCCTCGACGTCATCAGCGAGCGGACGGTTCTCACCCGCTGCGCGTAGGCTTAAAGCACGGCACGCGCAGCGCGCACAACGCACGCGGTTGCCGTGCGCTACGGCTCGATGGTCAGATCGGCAAAATTGCCGCGCAGACCTTCGCCAGTCGGCGCGTAGTTCTTCACCTTCTTCGAGACAATGGTGATGTTGGGGTTCGCACCGAACTCGATCGACGGAATATCGTCGTGGACAATCTGCTGAAACTGGATGAATAGCTGACGGCGCTTTGCTTCATCGGTCTCCACCGAGGCCGCTTCGAGCAGACGGTCGACCTCCGGGTTCGAATAGTGCGCCGCGTTCGAGAACGGCAGACCGATCTTGAAGTTCTTCGACCAGAAAACGCGCTGTACGCCTACAGTCGGATCGAACACGTTGGCGAGCGCTTCGAGCGTGATGTCGAAAGCGCGATCGGTGTATGCCTTCTTCACGTAGGTCGCGAAGTCGTAGCTCTCGATCTCGGCATCGATCCCGACACGCGCCAGCGATTGGCGCACAAAATCCGCTGCACGAGGGTCCTGGAAGGGATTGAAGAGGAGCCGCAGCTTGAAACGCGTGCCGTCCGCGCCGCGCTTCAAACCGGCTGCGTCCAGTGCGGCATTGGCCTGAGACAGATCGTACGGAAAATAATGGATGCCGGCATCGTGATACTTCGTATTCGCCGCGCCGATCGCGGCCGCCGACACCTGGCCGTAGCCGTACCAGACAACCCGGTTCAAGGCATTGACGTCGACCGCCTGGGAGATCGCCTTGCGCACCGCCTTGTCCTTCAGAACCGGCGTATCCAGATTGAAGATCAACTGCTGGTGATTGCTGACATAGGGCCAGTTGGTGGTATCCACATTGAAGTTCGGCAGCGCGCTGAAACGCTTCACATCCGATAAGGGGATGGCCTGGTCGCCAAGGTTCGCGGCGCCTGATTCGAGCGCCGCCGCCCGGGCCGCACCGTCAGGGAGAAAGCGCACGATGACCTTGTCGACGTATGGCTTGGGTTTGTCCCAGTAGTCCGGATTGCGCTCCAGCAGAATGTAGCTGCCGTGCACGAACGATTTGAAAACGAATGGACCCGTGCCGACCGGCGCACTGTTGTACGGATTGGTAACGATGTCCGTGCCTTCGTACAGATGCTTCGGGATGATCGGCGACTCGGAACCCGAAAGCGCAGTCAGCAGAAACGGCGCCGGCTTCGACAATTCGATGATCGCTGTGTAAGGGTCTGGCGTTTTGACATCGGTCACGTTGGCAAACGTGCTTCGGCCGCGCGGATGGACCTGCTTTAGCGTCAGGATCGAAAAAGCCACGTCGGCGGATGTAAAGGGCTTGCCGTCGTGCCATTTAACTCCCTGGCGCAAGGTAAAGCGATACTGAAGCCCGTCCTTGCTGACGGACCATGCGGTCGCCAGTAGCGGCTTCGCATTGAGGTCCTTGTCGTAGGTCAGCAAGCCCTCGACCACCTTGGGACCGATCTCCGCGTTACCCCCGGCGGTGGTCGTCAAAGGAATGATCGACGCCGGTTCCGGTGTGACGATCCATGTCAGGGTTCCGCCGTGACCGGGTGCCGCCAGAGCGGGTACCGGGCCGGCGCACATCAATGTGGTCGCGAACAACGCGCCGAAAATACTTCCCCGCAGCCTGTTCTTCAAGCTCATAGGTATCCTGTTTATTATAAAAATTAAGGATACTAAGGCGTTTCGAAAGGTTCGAAAAACAAGCAAGTTTCATTAGCTTTGCATTTTTTTCGTGATCCGCCACGGCGATCGGAAAAAAGCGGCGGGCGGTACCGCCCGGCGCGCTAGCCGCGCAATATTCGGGGTAGCGTGAATGGTTAGATGCAGGTCCACATTTGCTATCACGAATAAGTCATTTGACTTCGCTACTCTCGGCAACAAGAATGAACCTCGTGTTGCGGCATATCACGTTCGCGACGTTCGCACCATGTTTCCGAAGTCACCACCAGTGCAGGTCTACCCGGGAGTATAGAGATGACCCAGTTTTCTCAGGAACAGTTCGCCGCAGCACAAAAGCACCATGTCGAGACGTTCTTCGGCCTGACAGGCAAGGTCTTCGACGGCTTCGAAAAACTGACCACCCTGAACCTGCAGGCTGCGAAGTCGATCATTGCCGAAACTCAGGATACGACTGAGAAAGCTTTGGCCGGAAAAGACCCGCAGGATCTGCTCGAGCTTCAGAACGCTCTCGCGCAGCCCGCTGCCGAAAAAACCCGGGCATACAGCCGTCACGCCTATGAAATCCTCTCGGCAACGCATGCCGAATTTCTTAAGTTTGCCGAAACACAATTTGCCGAATACAACCAGAACGCGCAACACTTTGTCGATAGCGTGGCAAAGAACGCACCGGCTGGTTCGGAAGGCGCAGTGGCCCTTTTGAAGTCGACGATCACTGCAGCCTTTACCGCTTACGACACCGCTAACAAGGCAACCCGGCAGGCAGTCGAAATTGCAGAAAGCAATTTCGAGGCAGCCACGGCCGCCGCGTCGAAAGCAGGCAAAGAGACCGCGGCGCAATCATCGCGAGCCGCCGCCAAGGCAGCCTGACAAAAACAACGCCCGGCGCCCGGGGTCATGCACCCGGGCGCCGGGCGCTATTCAATCCACATCGCATTTCACATCGCATTCCACATCGCCGAACGGGCCGGGACACCACACGGTTCAATCGGATTTTGCCCACCCGGTCGAGCGACAGCGCACCAGCCCATGCCAGTGCGATTCTTCAACCCGCTCACGACAACTCCAGCTCAACCGGCAATCGCTGCGTGCCGCCTGTCGTCAGTTGATTCGGTTGAGACTGTCTGCAGCGGTGGAAGCTCGAGATTCGATCTCAGATCGTCGCCACGATAATCGGTGTCGATCAGATCGCGTCGGCGCAGTTCCGGCAACAGCCCGTTCAGCAGCAAATCTTCCTGGTCCGGCTGACCGAGTCCATGCAGCGACACGATGTCGACCAGCCCTGCGCGATACCGTTCCTCGATCGCATCGGCGAGTTGCTCCGGTGTGCCCGCGACAGACCAGTGGCCGGTTTCCTGCGCGCGAATGATCAGCTCGCGTAACGTGAGCCCCTGCGACGCATAACGGAGGAAAATCGCGACACGCCCGCGCCGCCGGTTCACGCTGTCGACCGCCGGCAGCAGTGCTTCGGGCAGGGGACGGTCGAGCGCCAGCCCGCTCAGATCGATGCCGCCGCCGAGCATGTCGGCGAGCTTCAGCCTCCCCTGTTCATAGTCGATCCGCTCGTGCTTCTCGCGCAGCCGCCGCGCGACGTCCGCGTCGGATTCGCCGATCACCGAGTGAAACGAGTTCATCACGAACGGCAATCGGTTCGCGCGGCCAAAACCAACCGCCTGCCGCCGCAATTCCGTCACAAACGCGTGCGCGTCGTCGAGTGCGGGTTGCGACGTGTAGACGACTTCGGCGTAACGCGCGCCGAGCGTCACACCGCTCGCCGACTGTCCGGCCTGAAACAGCACCGGCCGCCTTTGCGGCGGCGGCGGCACGTTGAGCGGCCCCTGCACCTGGAAATGCTCGCCGCGATAGTCGATCGTGCCGAGCTTGCTCGGGTCGACCGATACCGAGCCTGACGCCGTGCGCCGCGAGGCTGCCGGATCGTTCGCGTCGAACAGCGCGTTGACGATTTCGACAAACTCCGTTGCGCGTGCATACCGGCGCTCCGGATCGGGTAGCGTGCCGTCGCCGAAATTCTCCTCGCCGACCGACGACGTAACCGCGTTCCACGCGGCGCGGCCGCCGCTCACGTGATCGAGTGTGCCGATCAGCCGCGCAATGTTGTACGGATGATGGTAAGTGGTCGATACGGTCGCGACGAGCCCGATATGCGATGTGGCCTGACTCAGCGCGGCAAGTGCCACGATCGGCTCCTGGCTACCGGTGCTGCCCGCCAATCCGGCCGGGTCCGCCTGCAGCAGGTCCGCTGTAAAAAGACCCGTGATCTTTTGCGCCTCCGCGGTGCGCGCCAGCGCAGCCGCGCGGCGAATGCCCTGCGCGAGGTCCGCGTCGCCGCTCGCGTACAGCACGTTGCCCGCGCCGACCAGCGTCTTCAATCGCCTGCGCGCGACGCTCATGCTGCGCTCCCGCCGTTCGAGCGGCACTGCGCCGCAAACGTCGATATCACGATGCGGCCGCCACGGCATCCGCGCCGCAGCTCTTTTCTCTCATGCATAGGGATTCCTTATTGATTCGCCAACCATACCTCAACGCACCCTACCGCCCGGAACAAATATTTTCGGCTTTCCATATTCTTCTTGATTGTTTGACCGCTCGATACGCTGCGAAAAATAATGTCGGATACCGAATCGAATCGCCGATTTCGATTTATCTGTCCCATATTCGATTCCCATGCAATGACATATCAAGCCAGCCAGCCCGATCACGCCGCTGCGAAACCGGCTTTCAGGTTGAGCGTTCTCGACAAGAGTCCGATCGCCTTTGGCGAAAGCGCGGCCGACGCGCTCGCGCGCAGCGTCGACCTCGCACGTGCCGCCGAAACGTGGGGCTACCACCGCTACTGGTTCGCCGAGCACCACAACACGAGCGCGCTCGCCTGCCCAACGCCCGAAATCCTGATCGCGCACGTGCTTGCGCACACGCACCGGATCCGGGTCGGCTCAGGCGGTGTGATGCTGCAGCATTACAGTCCGTACAAGATCGCGGAAAATTTCAATCTGCTCGCGGCGCTCGCGCCCGGCCGCGTCGATATGGGTATCGGCAAGGCGCCTGGCGGATTGCCGCTGTCCACGCGCGCGCTGCAAGGAACGAACGATCCGTCACACCGGCGCGATTTCACGGAACTGGCGTCCGCGTTGAACCAGTACCTGCGCGCGACCGACCCACCGGCAGCCGACGGCGAAGACAACGAAGCCGTGCTGCGCGCAACACCCCTGCCGCCAGAATCGGCACACCCGTTCCTACTGGGCGCGAGCGTCGACAGTGCGACACTCGCGGCGCAACTCGGCTGGGATTTCGTCTACGCGGCGCACATCAACGCCGCGCCCGCGGACATCGAGCGCGCATTCGACCACTACCGGTCCGCTTCCGGCGGACGCGCGCCGCTGCTCGCGATTTCGGTGGTCGTCGCCGACACGCGTGCCGAAGCCGCCCGGCTCGCCGATGGTTTCCGGCGCTTTCGCGTGCAGGTCGGCGACGCCCAGGCCGTTAACGTCGGCAGTCTCGAACAGGCCCACGCGTTTGTTCGCCAGTCGGGTGGCGGCGCGCATCGGATCGAAGAACGCGAGACCTACATCGTCCACGGCACGCGCGACGACGCGCTGCGCGAACTCGGCGAACTGCAACGCCGCTACGGCCCCGCCGAGTTCATTGTCGATACGCCGGTCATCGAGGCCGCGCCGCGCATCGCGTCGATCCGCCTGCTCGCGGGCGGCCACGACGCTGGCAACCACAGCGGCCACGACAGCACGCACACCGCAACGGACGCAAACCCGGCGCGCGCCCATCATTCCCTGGCTGTGGCCGAAAAATGACCGACACCATTCGCATCGCCGGCGCGGACGACGTACCGGCCCTGTACGACCTGCTTCAACAAGCCTATGCGCCGCTCGCTCGCGAAGGCGTCCACTTCACGATCGCCCGCTCGCCGGTCGAACGGGTTCAGCACACGGTTGCGAGCCACACCACCTTCGTGCTCGAACGCGAGTCGGCGGTGGACGGCAGCAAGGCGCTTGCCGCAACGTTGACGGTCCGCTTCCCGTGGACCCCGGAAGACCGGCATCTGACGCCGCATCCGTTCATCCACTGGTTCGCTGTTGCGCCCGATTACAAGCGACAGGGGCTCGGCAACACGCTGCTCGAACATGTCGAGGAAACGTTCCTGAAGGCGCAGGTCAAGGCGCCGGCGACCTATCTCGCGACGGCCGTCGAGCACCCGTGGCTGAAACCGTATTACGAACGGCACGGATACGTGCCGTTCCATCGTTCGACCAACGCACTCGGTACGCCGCTCGTCTGGTTGCGCAAGATTCTGCTCCCCAACCTCTATCAGGACACGCTGGCGGCTTAAGCGATACCAACGCCCCGCGCCCATGGAGACGCGTCATTCCGGGTACGCGGCGCGACACCATTTTTCATCCCCTGTTTCCTACTCGTTTCCTGAAGGCATTCGATCCATGAACTTTCCGTTTCCGGCGCTGCAGTCAGCCCACCGGGCATCGCGACGCGCCGCATCGGCCGCCGTCCTGCTCGCACTTGCGCTGCCTCACCTGACGTTCGCGCAGGGCACGCCCGTGTCCGGCGGCACGCTCACCTGGGGCGTCGAAACCGAACCGCGCACGCTCAATCCGCAACTGAACGGACAGGACAAGGTCGAGCTGCTGCTGCGTAACGCGTACGAAAGTCTGCTCGTCCAGAAGCCCGACGGCAGTTTCGTATCGTGGCTCGCGACAGGCTACAAGGTATCCGCCGACGGCAAGACGTACACGTTCACGCTGCGCGACGGCGTCAAGTTCACCGACGGCGCGCCCTTCGACGCGCAGGCCGTGGCCCGTAACTTTCTCAATGCGCGCAGCCTCACGTACTCGGCCGGCAGCAACCTGTCGCGGCTGATCTCGCACGTCAGCGGAGTGAAAACACCGGACCCGCATACCGTCGAGATCACGCTCGACGCGCCGTATGCACCGTTTCTCACGTTCGCCGGGCGCCTGCCGCTGTTGTCGCCCAACGCGTTCGACCGGCCTTCGCTTAAGGCGGGCGGCCCGGATATCGCCGGCACCGGACCGTTCATCCTGCGTAAGTACGTAAAAGGCCAGGACATCGAGTTCGTCAAGAATCCTGACTATCGCTGGGCTCCGTCGACGGCTGGTCATCAAGGCCCCTCGTACCTGGACGGCGTCGTCTACCGGTTCCTGCCTGAGTCGTCGGTGCGTACAGGCGCGCTGCTGTCCGGACAGGTCGACGTGATCGAGGGCGTATCGGGCAATGACGCCGCGCTGATTCGCAAGAATCCGGATCTCACCTATCAGCACGCGCTGAACACCGGCACGCCCTACTCGCTGTTCCTGAACGTCACGTATGGCCCCACGCAGGACGTGACGGTGCGCCGCGCGCTGCTCGAAGGGCTCGACGTGACGGGCATCATCCAGTCGATCTACCGCGGCGAACGCACCCGCGCCTGGGGCATCACCTCGCCGATCGATCCGCTGTACGACAGCAGCGTCGAGCACACTTACGGCAACAATCCGAAGCTCGCGAACGCGCTGCTCGACGAGGCAGGCTGGAGTGCGCGCGACCCGGCCGGCTACCGGACGAAACAGGGCGAACGGTTGACGATCACGGTGGTCCAGGCGCAGGCGACAGTGCGCGACCAGCGGGACGTGCTGTTGCAGGCGCTGCAGGCACAGGCGCGCCAGCGGCTCGGCGTGGATCTGAAGATCCAGTACGTTGACGACGGCACGTACGTCGACAGCCGCAAGAGCGGGAAGTATGGGGCGATCGCGAACTCGAACACGCCGCCCGACGGGATCGACATCGAAGGCCACTACCTGCCGGTCGATCACGGCGGCGCGCTCAACTACAGCCGCGCGCCAGCGCCCGAACTGAGCCGTTGGCTCCAGGCGGCCGCGCAGACGCAGAACCTCGCTGAACGCAAGAAGCTGTACGGCGAACTGCAGCGTTTCGCGATCAACCAGCAGGCGTACGCGGTACCGCTGTACGAGCCGGAAGATCAGATTGCCGCCGCGAAGGCCGTGCAGGGCATCCGTTTCCGCTCGTTCGCGCAGATGCCCGAGAACCCCTACGACATCTGGCTGAAGAAATAAGCCGTGACACGTCCCGTCATCGAGAACCGAACCCCGGCTGGGCGCTGTACATCGGCAGCCGGACGCTTCGTATGCCGCGCGCTGGTGGCCGGCGCGCTGGTGGCAGCAACAGCGGCAGCCACAGCCGCGGGCACCAGCAGCGCATTCGCCGCGCCGCCATCCGGCGGCACGCTGACGTGGGGCGTCGAAACCGAACCGACCACGTTCAACCCGCAACTGAACGGCCAGGCGAAGGCCGAGCTGATCCTGCGCGCGAGCTTCGAATCGCTGCTCGCGCGCAAGCCGGACGGCAGCTATGTGCCGTGGCTCGCGACCGGCTATCGGGTGTCCGCCGACGGCAAGACCTATACCTTCACCTTGCGTGACGGCGTGAAGTTCACCGACGGCACGCCGTTCGACGCGGCCGCCGTGGTGAAGAACTTCGAGCAGGTCCGCGACCCGTCGTACTGTGCGGGATCGAGCATCTGCGGAATCGCAACACGCCTCGCCGAGGCGCGCGCGATCGATCCGCATACGGTCCAGTTGACGCTGCGGGAACCGTATGCCCCGTTCCTGTCGTTTGCGGCCGCGCTGAAGCTGATCTCGCCCGCCGCGTATGCATCGCCGCAACTGAAATCGGGTGGCCACGACGTCGCGGGCACCGGCCCCTTCATCCTCGCGTCGTACCGCAAGGGGCAAGAGGCCGATTTCGTTCGCAATCCGGACTATCGCTGGGCGGCCGCGACGACCGGCCATCAGGGTCCCGCCTACCTGGATCGGGTCGTCTACCGGTTTCTGCCCGAATCCTCGGTACGGACGGGCGCGCTGCTGTCCGGGCAGGTCGACGTGATCGAAGGCATCTCGGGCAACGATGCCGGCCTGATCGAGAAACAGCCGAACCTGCGCTACCTCCATGCGCTCAACACCGGCTCGCCCTATTCGCTCTATCTGAACGTCACCCAGCCGCCGACGAGCGATCCGCTCGTGCGCCGCGCACTCCTGCAGGCGCTCGATCTCGACGCGCTCGTCGCCGCGATTTATCGCGGCAAGCGCACGCGCGCGTGGGGCATCACCTCCCCCGTCGATCCCCTGTATGACCGCGGCATCGAGCACCGTTACGGCAACGATCCGGCGCTCGCGAACCGGCTGCTCGACCAGGCCGGCTGGCAAGCGCGCGACTCAGCCGGCTACCGGACGAAGGACGGCCGCCGGCTCTCGATCGACGTCGTCCAGGCGCTCGCCACCGTGCGCGACCAGCGCGACGTGCTGCTGCAGGGCGTGCAGGCGCAGGCGCGGCAGCGGCTCGGCGTCGAGCTGAAAATCCGCTACGTCGATGCGGGCACCTACGTGGACGCGCGCAACAGCGGGCGCTTCGGTGCGATCCCGAATTCGAACACGGATACCGACGGCATCGACACGGAGAACCACTATCTTCCGGTCGAGCGCGGCGGCGTGATCAATTACAGCCGCACTGCCGATCCGCGCCTCGCCGACTGGCTTCATGCGGCAGCGCGCACGCGCGACGACGCCGCCCGAGGGCACCTTTACAGCGAGTTGCAGCAAACGGTGATCGTCGACGAAGCCTACGCCGTTCCGCTGTATCAGCCCGAGGACCAGATCGCGGCAAGCACGCGGGTGCACGGGCTGTCGTTCCGCAGTTTCAAGCAGATGCCCGAAACGCCGTACGACGTGTGGCTCGACCCGCACTGACGCCGCCTGCCTGGCATCGCAAGCATGAGGTAATCCGACCATGACGCATCCGACCATCCCGACCCTCCTTCCCGAGCCCGGCGCCGGCACACCGGCCGCCTCGCTCATCACCTCGCCCAGCGCCACCCGCGCGTCGCGCAGACCGTGGCTGCGCTCGCCGGTCGCGACGCGCCTCGTCACCGGCGTGCTGGTGCTGTGGGCGGCCGTGACGCTGTCGTTCGCCGCGGTGCAGCTCGCGCCCGGCGATATCGTCAGCCTGCTGATCGGCGAACAGTTGAGCACGCCCGCGATCCAGGCGGCGATCCGTCAGGAGTGGGGGCTCGACGAGCCGCTCTACCTGCAGTATCTGCACTACCTGTGGCGCATCCTGCACGGCGATTTTGGCCGCTCGTACATCCTCAACACCGAGGTCACGCCGCTCGTGATCAGCCAGTTGTGGCCGACGCTGAAGCTGACCGGCGCCGCGCTCGTCGTGACGATCGTGTTCGCGGTCGGCCTCGCGGTGCTGAGCGCCGGCCGCCGTTGGGGCAGCCGCGCCGCGTCCGGCCTCGAACTGCTGCTCGCGTCGACGCCGTCGTTCTGGCTCGGGATCATGCTGCTGTTCGTTTTCAGCTTCACGCTGAAGCTGTTCCCCGTCGCCGGCGATCGGGGTTTTTCGTCGATCGTACTGCCGGCACTGTCGCTCGGACTGGCGCAGGGCGCCGTGATCGGCCGCGTGCTGCGCAAGGGCATCGAGCGCGCGCTCGACGAACCGTTCGCGCTGACCGTGCGTTCGTGGGGCGTCGGCGAATTCGCGCTGCGCGTGCGGCATGCGCTGCGGCACGCGGCGCTGCCCGCCGTCACGCTCGCCGGCTGGCTGGTCGGTGGACTCCTGAGCGGCGCCGTCATCACGGAGCAGGTGTTCGGCCGCCCGGGTCTCGGCAAGATCACCGTCGACGCCGTGCTCGCGAGAGACATGCCCGTGATTCTCGCGATCGCGATCCTGTCGGCCGCGATCTATGTCGCGCTCAGCACAGCGGTCGACCTGCTCTATCTACTGATTGATCCGCGCCTGCGCGAGCGGCGCACGCGTCGCTGAACCGGAGTTCCATTATGTCCGTTCCTCTCGAATTGCCCTACCGGGCGCACGCGGGTTTGCGCGCGGCCGGCTGGGTGTGGCGCCATCCCGGCCTCGCGCTGGCCGCGGTGTACCTGATCCTCAATGTCGTCGCGGTATTCGCGCCGGAGTGGCTGACCCACTACGATCCGCTCGCGGCGGACCCGGTGTCCGCGCAGCTCGGCAGCAGCGCCGAGCACTGGCTCGGCACCGACCAGCTCGGCCGCGACATCTTCGCCCGGGTCGTTTACGGCGCGCGCTACTCACTGTCGATCAGCGCCGCGGCGATTGCCGTCGCGACGTTTGCAGGCACCCTGTTCGGCCTGATCGCCGGGCTCGCGCGGGGCTGGCTCGATGAACTGATCACCCGTTTCCTCGACGTCGTGTCGGCGTTCCCGGACCTGCTGCTCGCGCTCATGCTGATCTCGTTCACCGGCCCCGGCGCCGTCAACCTGCTGTTCGCGCTCGGCGTCGCCTCGGTGCCCCGTTTCGCGCGGGTCGTGCGTGCGCAGACGTTCGTGGTCGCCGAATCCGGTTACGTCGAACAGGCAAAGACATTCGGCCTCGCGCCGTGGGTACTCGTCTGGCGGCACGTGTTGCCGCATGCGATTGCCCAGGTGCCCGTGCTGGCGACCATCGGGCTCGGCACCGCGATCATCGGCACGTCCGGGCTCAGCTTCCTCGGCATGGGGCCGCAACCGCCGACCGCCGAATGGGGATTGATGCTCGCCGAGGGCCGCAATTATCTCTACAACGCATGGTGGATCGCCGTCTGGCCAGGCGTTGCGATCACGCTCGCCGTGGTCGCCGTGAACGCGCTAGGCGGCTATTGGCAAGCACGCTTCGAACGCCGGGAGGCCGCATGAGTTCCACCGTTATTTCTGCGCCGCCCGTCGCTTCTGTGCGTGCGGCCACGAGCGTGCGCACGCGCGGCGAGCCCGTCGTCCGGATCGACAAACTGACCATCGGCTTTCGCGGCCGGCACGCAACGCAGCCCGTTGTCGGTCCGCTCGACCTGAGCGTGTATGCGGGTGAATGCGTCGCGCTCGTCGGCGAATCGGGCTCCGGCAAGTCGGTTACCGCACGCAGCCTGGTGGGCTTGAACGGTGCGAACGCCGAATGGCATGCCGAGCGCTTCGAGATCGCCGGCAACGACGCGCGCCGCTATCGCGAGCGCGACTGGCGCGCCATCCGCGGCCGCCAGATCGGCTACGTGCTGCAGGACGCGCTCGTCTCGCTCGATCCGCTGTGGCGGGTTCGCGATCTGGTCGCCGAAGCGCAGCGCGGCGTACCGGCGCGCGAGGTCCGCGAGCGCAGCGCCGCGCTCCTGCGCTCGGTCGGCATCGGCGATCCGCAGCGCCGCTTGCCGCAATATCCTCATCAGTTGTCGGGCGGGCTGCGGCAGCGCGTGCTGATCGGCACCGCAATCGCCGGCGGGGCCTCGCTGCTGATCGCCGACGAACCGACCACCGCGCTCGACACGACTGTCCAGCGGCAAATCCTGGCGCTGCTGCGCGCCCGCCGCGATGCGGGCGACGCGCTGCTGCTGATCAGCCACGACCTCGCGGTCGTCGCCGACCTTGCCGACCGCGTGCTGGTGATGCGCGCGGGCCGTGTGGTCGAGCAGGGACCGACGCACGAGGTGCTGAGCGCGCCCACGCATCCGTACACGCGGCAGTTGCTGGCCGCGATCCCGGGGCCCGCGTCGCGCGGCTTCCGGCTCGCGCCCGACACCCGGTCCGCCGACAACCCGCCGGCCGCCGAGCGAATTCCGCTGCCGCAAAAACGGATCGCCCGGGAAGCCTGGGTGCTGTCAGTCGAAGCGGTGACCAAACGCTACGGCGCGCAGCCCGATGCGCCCGCCGCGGTCGACGAGGTGTCGTTCACCCTCGCGAAAGGCGAGACGCTCGGCATCGTCGGTGAATCCGGCTCGGGCAAGTCGACCGTCGCGCGAATCGTGCTCGGCCTCCTCGCGCCGGACCGCGGACAAGTCACGCTCGACGGCCAAGCGTGGAGCACATTGTCCGAATCCGCACGCCGCCGTCGCCGCGCCGGTCTCCAGTTGATCGCACAGGACCCCTACAGTTCGTTCGATCCGCGCTACACGGTCGGCCAGATCATCGGCGAGAGCCTCGATGCCACCGGCGTGCGTGGCGACGCGCGCCGCCGCCGCGTGCTGCAACTGCTCGATGAAGTGCGGCTCGGCCCCGGCTGCTACGACCGCTATCCGCGCGAACTGTCAGGCGGCCAGCGGCAGCGCGTCGCGATCGCGCGCGCGTTCGCACCGAACCCGGCGCTGCTGGTCGCCGACGAACCGGTCAGCGCACTCGACGTGTCGATCCAGGCGCAGGTGCTCGATCTGCTGGCGGACCTGCAGGCCGAACACGGCACCGCGATGCTGTTCATCTCGCACGATCTCGGCGTCGTCCATCACGTCGCCGACCGGATCATCGTGATGCGGCACGGCCGCGTGGTCGAAACCGGGCCGGTCGAGCGCGTGTTCAGCGCGCCCACGCATCCGTACACCGCGTCGCTGCTCGACGCGCTGCCGAGTCTTCCCGAGCGGGCGCCGCACGCGGCACTCGCGTAACGCCCCCACTCTTCTCCCCCTGAGTCCATCATGAGCCAGTCCTCCACCACCGCGTCGCCGCGCCGGCTTCATCTCGGCGCGATCATCCAGGGCGCATCGGGCAACATGTCGGCCTGGCGGCACCCGGACGCCGTCGCCGATGCAAGCATCAACGTGCGTTTCGTCCAGCAACTCGCACGCGAGGCCGAAGCCGCGAAGTTCGATCTGCTGTTCGTCGCGGACGGCCTGCACATCAACGCGAAATCCATTCCGCACTTTCTGAACCGCTTCGAACCGCTGACGCTGCTGTCGGCGCTCGCGTCGATCACGGAACGGATCGGCCTCGTCGGCACGCTGTCGACGTCATACAGCGATCCGTTCACGGTCGCCCGCCAGTTTTCGAGCCTAGACCATCTGAGCGACGGCCGTGCCGGCTGGAACGTCGTCACGTCGCCGCTGGAAGGGTCCGCGAAAAATTTCTCGCGCGACCAACATCCTGAGCACGCGCTGCGCTATCGGATCGCGTCAGAATTCCTTAGCGCAACGAAGGGACTGTGGGATTCGTGGGAAGACGACGCGTTCGTCCGCGACAAGGCGAGCGGCGTTTTTTTCGACCCTGACAAGCTCCACACGCTGAACCACAGCGGCGAGTTCTTCTCGGTCGCGGGGCCGCTCAACATCGGCCGTTCGCGCCAGGGTCGCCCGATCCTGTTCCAGGCAGGCGCGTCCGAGGACGGCAAGGCCGTGGCGGCCGAGCATGCGGATGCGATCTACACGCGCCAGGAGACGATTCCGCTCGCGCAGGCGTTCTATGCCGACGTGCAGAAGCGGCTTGCCGCGCACGGTCGCGCGCCGGACAGTCTGAAAGTGTTCCAGGGAATCAGTCTGATCGTCGCCGATTCGGCCGACGACGCCGAGGCGCGCTACCAGGAAACGGCGCGGCTGGTGACGATCGACAACGCGCTGGCTTATCTCGGCCGCTACTTCGATCACCACGACTTCTCGCAGTATCCGCTCGACGCGCCGTTTCCCGACCTCGGCGAACTCGGCAGCAACCAGTTCCGCAGCACCACCGACGCGATCAAACGCGGCGCCTACGAGCGTCGGCTGACGTTGCGTGAAGTCGCGCTCGAAGCGGCGACGCCGCGACCGAGTTTCTCCGGCACGCCCGAGCAGGTCGCCGACGGACTGCAGGCGTGGGTCGAGGCGCGTGCGACCGACGGCTTCATCGTACGCGGCGGTACGCCAACGGCATTCACCGACTTCGCGGCGAAGGTGGTACCGCTCCTGCAGGAGCGCGGCGCCTATCGGCGCGATTACGAAGGCGCGACGCTGCGCGAGCATCTCGGGCTCGACTATCCGGTCAACCAGTTTGCACGGACGGCCTGAGCGGCAGCGGCGGACCTGCCCGGATGCACACGCGCAAGCCGCCATGCCGACCCCGGCTCTGGCCCTGGTCGGACGTGGCGCTCAGTGAGCCGATCCGCGCGCGTTCGCGTAGGTGTCGCCCACCATCAGATGCACGATCTCGTCACCGTTAGTGTCCGCCACGAGCCGTTCGCCGGCCACCTCCCCGCGCCGCAACACGACCACGCGATCGGCAATCGCAAAGATGTCGTGGAGATTGTGCGAAATCAGAATCACGGACACGCCCTGCGCTTTCAGCCCGGCGATCAATTCCATGACCTTACGTTGTTCGGGTACGCCGAGCGCGGCGGTCGGCTCGTCCATGATCAGCACGCGCGCATTCCAGTAAATCGCGCGGCCAATCGCGATCGCCTGGCGCTGGCCACCCGAGAGCATCTTCACTGGCGCGCTGAGCTTGCGCTCGGGAATCACGATATCGAGACGCTCGAGCACTTCGCGTGCGACCTTCGCCATGTGCGGCCGGTCGATCACCTGAAGGCCGAATTGGCGGCGCGTCGGTTCGCGCCCGAGAAAGATGTTGCTCCCGACATCGAGATTGTCGGCGAGCGCGAGATCCTGGTAGATCGTCTCAATCCCCTGGGTACGCGCGTCCTGCGGATCGCGCAACTGCAAGGGTGTGCCGTTGAACAGCAAGTGGCCGGCGTCAGCGTGATAGACACCGGAGATGATCTTGATGAGGGTTGACTTGCCCGCGCCGTTGTCGCCCGCGAGCGCCAACACTTCGCCCGCCATCAGTTGCAACGAAACGCGCCGCAACGCCTCCACGCCGCCGAAGCGGATCGAGATGTCACGCGCCGCGAGGATCGGCGTGCTCATTGCGCGCCTCCGAGACGTTCCTTATATTGATCGATCAGCACCGACATGATGATGACAATGCCGACCACAATAAATTGCCAGAACGCGTTGACGTCGATGAATACCAGTCCGAACTCGATCACCGCAATGATCAACGCGCCAATCAGCGTGCCGATCACATTGCCGGTGCCGCCGAACAGACTCGCCCCGCCGATCACGACCGCGGCAATCGAGTCGAGCAGCATCGGCTCCCCGGCGTTCGCGGCGCCCGCGGCAAAGCGGGCCGTATAGACGATGCCGCCGATCGCGGCAAACGCGGCGGCGATCAGATAGATCACCAGCAGATGGCGTCTGACGTTGATTCCGGCGCGAATCGCCGACTGTGGATTGCCGCCGATTGCATAGGTGTACTGGCCGAATCGCGTCTTTGACAGCACCCAATGCATGACGATCAGCAACACGGCGGTCAACACCACCGGCGTCCAGCCGCGGCCGAGCCAGACGAGTCCGGCATTGTCCACCGCCACGGTCATGCCGCTGCCGGCCGCGAGAAAGCCCGCGCCCCGGGCGACACCATACATGCCGAGCGTGCCGATAAAGGCCGGTACGCCGAGCCGCGCGATCAGCACGCCGTTGACGAACCCGGGAATCGCACATACCGCGACAGTCAGTGGAATGGAAAACAGCAGGACCCACGGCGAGCCGCTGCCCAATAGCGTAAATTGCGCGACACACACGGCGGCCAGTCCCATGACGAATCCCACCGACAGATCAATGCCCGCCGTGATGATCACGAAGGTCTGCCCGATCGCGAGCAGGAGTGGCGCGCTAGCAGCAAGTCCGATCGACTGCAGGTTGTAGGCGTTGAAGATGAACGAGCGATGATCCGAGATTCGCGCCCAGACTTCGAAAAACACCAGTAACGCGCAAAGGAAAAGCCAGGGCCAGACCTTGCTGACCAGTGCGAGCCTGTCGAGCCGTGAGTTGTCCATCGAATCGTCCGGGAAATCGGCAGTGATCGGGCGTGGCGCCCGCGTGCGCGCAGCCGCGCGCACGGGGAGTTGTCCTCATTTAACAGCGCTTGCCTAGTTCGAATAGATGTACTGCTTCATATCCGGCTGGTCGATGTTGGTCTTGTCGAGCACCACGAAGCCCGTGCTCTTGAGTGCCGGAATCTTCTTGCCCCGAATCAGGTCCGCCGCGAACTTCACGCCGTAATAGCCGATCTCATCCGGACGCTGCGCGATCGCGATATCCACCAGACCGCTTTTGATCTGCTGGTCGATGCCTGGCACGGCGTCGAACACGACGACCTTGACCACGCCCTGCTTGCCGGCCGCCTTGACGCCCTGGGCGGCGCCGCTGCCGGAGAAGGTATTGGCGCCGAACACGCCGGCAAGGTCGGGGTTGCGCGCGAGCACGGCGGCAACGTGAGAGGCGGCGCGGTTCGCGTCGTCCTCGTTATATTGCGTTTGCAGCACCTTGATGTTCGGATGCTTCTTCATTTCATCGAGGAAACCCTCGGCGCGCGCGTCGGTACTGGAGATGCCGGGTTTGTTGTTTTCACAATAGACCGTCCCCTTGTCGCCGATGGCCTTGGCGAGCGCGCGCGCCGCCACGCGTCCGCCTTCCAGGTTATCCGAAGCAATGTAGGACAGCGGGAAATCAGCGTCTCCCTTGCCGGTTTGATAGTGACCATCGCCGATATAGGTATCGACCGTGATGATCTTGATGCCTGCGTCAGCCGCTTCTTTCAGTGGTCCGATCAATTGCTGCTTGTCGACCGGCGAAACCAGCAGGACGTCCGGGCGTTTGGCGATGAACGCCTTGAGGATCGGCACCTGCTCGGTGGTGTTCCATGCCTTGGGCACCTGGAATAACAACTGGACGTGCTCTTCATTCGCGGCCCGCTCGGCGCCTCGATGCATCGTGAAGTAGAAAGGATCGGTGACACCCGGCAGCAACGCGACGACGGGATGCGCGGCATCCGCGTGCGCCACGCCTGTGAATGAACAGGCAACGAACGTTGCCAGTGCAACCAGATAGTGGGAAACGACGCGCTTCATTTTTGCCTTCCTCCAGTTGAGTCCGACGAACGGCGCTTCACCTGACGCGTTCCGGCTTTCCTGAAGTGATGGCGTCTGGCAGTGGGCCAGTATACTGGCGAGCGTCGGTCGCGACCCTGGTGTTTTCCTGCATCGTTTCCGCATATAACTGTGCGTACGCAGGCGGAAAGGCGAGACGACATGACTCATGATCCATCGGCAGGACCACAATTTCGCTGGAGCGATTCGAACGACGTCCCGTGGAACCCGTCAAGACTCGCGAAGGGCGTTGAAGTGAAAAACCTGGGCAAGGCGAACGGCCGCGCAATGCAGCTCGTGAGGTTCTCACCCGGCGCGGCGTTTCCCGATCACCTTCACACGGGTCCGGAGTTCATCTATGTGCTGGAGGGCGAAGTGACCTGGAACGGCCGGCTGCTCGCGTGCGGATGCGTCGGCGTGGCGGAAACGGGAACGATCGAGCGAGGATTCCGCAGCATGACCGGGTGCACGTTCCTGCTGATGTACGAGCTCGATCAGCTTTTTGGTTCGGTGAGCCCTGCAAGGGACTCACGCTGAGGGTCCCTTGTAACACGCTGCCTGACCATCCATCGTGCGATCTCTTCTTTGCAGCAGGTGCGAAGAAGGTCTAGCGGGCTTTGCCCGCCCCACCCCAATTGAAACCAGAGCCCAACTGCAGCGCAGGCACCCACTTCACGCACGCCTGAAAACTCAACGCGGCGCCGCCGACGGCAAACAGAACCGGAATCAGGAACTCGTGGCCCACCCGGGTAAATTCAAACATGAGCACCACGGCTGTGATCGGCATTTGCATCGATGCGGCCAGAAACGCCGTCGCACCGACAACGGCAAACGCGCCCAACGAAGCCCCCGGCCAGAACAGACTCCAGACGCCGCCGAGCACGATCGCCAGCAACGCGCCATTCGCAAGCCCTGGCGTCAGCAGACCGCCCTCAGCCCCCGCGCGCAAACTGCTCACGGTAATCACCACCTTCAGCACCAGCAGCATGGCCGCGAGCGTGATCGTCAGGTTGCCATCGAACGCCAGTCCCGCAGGCCCTTTGCCATTGCCGAGCAACTGTGGAAAGTGCATCGCCAGCACGCCGATGATCGCGAAGTTCAATAGCGACAACACCGGCAAACGCCAGTCCTTCGGCGCCTGGGCACGCGCGCGCTTCGTCACTTCAGTGAAACCCCACGCCGCGGTCCCGAAAATCGGCCCGCACACCACGGCCCAGACGATCAGCGTTGTACTTACCGTCAGCGAAGGCACCAGATATTGATGCTCGTTGCCAAGGCCAGATTGCGCGACCAGCGCCGCCACCGCCGAAGTCACCACGGCAGGCACCAATGCCTTCCAGCCGAACGTGCCCAACAGGACCTCGAGCACGAACACCGCGCCGCCGAGCGGCACGTTGTAGACGGCGGCCAGACCCGCACCGGCGCCGCATGCGACCATGATCCGGCTCTGCTCGACCGACAAGCCCGCGCGATACGACAGCCACCCGGCCAGCACCGAACCGATCTCGCGCGGCGCGACTTCGCGTCCGAGCGGCGAGCCGAGCGCCACGGTCACGATCTGCAGCAACGCATGCACGATCGTGCTCAGCATCGGCATACGCGGATCGTCGGACTTGACGGCCTGGCGAATGCTCACGAGCGGCCGCCCGAAGCGATACAACGCCCACCAGCCCAGCCCCGCCGCGAGACCGCATAGCGTCAGCACAAGCAGGCGGCGTTCAGGCTCGGCTCCGGTGACACCTTGCAGAAAACTTTCGCTGCTGATCAGGTGCGTCGCGCTGTAGCCGTAGGCAAGGTGCTGAATGCCGTGCAGCAGCAAGGCGAGCAACATTCCGCCGAGACCGGCGCCAATGCCGGTCAGCAACGTGACCACGGCCATTGCCGCAAGCGGTTTTTGCGCGCGCCGTACAGGCGCTGAAATGAGTGATTTGAGTGACATGGCGCGTCGGGACCGGCGACATTAATGGGATGGCAGTCATCTTATTCCGCGCCGCAACATGAATCCAATTAATTTTTCTGCTCGACTAATGCGTTATTTGCATATGTTGCGCGCATCCAGCTCCCGCAGCGAAAACCCTAAGCGCCTGAAGCTATCGGAATCGTGCAAGCCGACGGCGCGCGTCCGCCGGCGCCGCCCCGCTGCTCGCCTTCCCTTAGTTCACTGATACGAAAAACATCGACACAACACACGCGACACCAACGAACCACACCAGCGAGCGCAACGACGCCAGATTCGCCACATACAGCACGCCGTGCAATACGCGCACGACAACAAACGTCATCGCCAGCCAGTTGATCCACGGGCTCGTCCCACCTGCGTGCCCTGCGACCACGATCGCCGCGGTGAACATCGCCAGTGCTTCCCACGCGTTCTGATGCGCGGCGTAAGCACGCGCGCGCCAGCCTTCGAGGCCGGCGAGATACGTGCGCGGCGTGCCGTTGTCGTAGCGCTTGCTGACCTTCGCGAGCATGATCCACGGGAACGGTAGCACCACCACGATGAGCAGGCACAGATGCGGAATTGTCATTCTTCGGTCTCCCCGTATGCGCGGCGCGAATGCCGCGAGCCGCTGTTATACCTGCCGGCATCCGCCGTCGCCAACCTGAATCCCGCGAGGGCCGCCTCTATCCGCACTCACCCGCACTCGAAATCGGCCAATCAGATTGAATGGACTAGGGCTCGTGGGTACTGAATTTATATTACAAATAACCGACATCGATTCAGACGCAATTAATACAATAATTACATTTAGCAAACATTTCCCATGCAGCGACATTCAGCCTGAAATTCGCTCCAGGGATTAATACGGATAAATGCGGGTTCAATCATGCAAGCGTTTAACGCTCGGCGTACACTCGCTCGAAGCCCACAGCACAGGGCACATGGGGCTGCAGAGCCACCCGTCGTCAAACACGGGTTATTGGAGACTCAGGAGAACAATCAATGAGCTGGACACGGGAACAGAGAAACGTCACGATCGCGGCCTATCTAGGCTGGACTCTGGACGCATTCGATTTCTTTCTAATGGTGTTCGTATTGAAAGATATCGCGGCGGAGTTCAATACAAAAATCCCCACGGTCGCCTTCGGCATTATGCTGACCCTGATCATGCGCCCGGTCGGCGCATTGATTTTCGGGTGGCTCGCCGACAAATACGGCCGTCGTCCCACGCTGATGGTCAACATCGCGTGCTTCTCGCTGCTGGAATTGCTGTCCGGCTTCTCGCCCAACCTGACCACCCTGCTCGTGCTGCGCGCCCTGTTCGGTATCGCCATGGGCGGTGAATGGGGCGTGGGCGGCGCATTGACGATGGAAACCGTGCCGCCGAAATCGCGCGGCATCGTTTCGGGTCTCCTGCAAGCCGGCTATCCGAGCGGCTACCTGCTCGCCTCGGTCGTGTTCGGTGTGTTCTATCAATACATCGGCTGGCGCGGCATGTTCTTCGTCGGTGTGCTGCCGGCCTTGCTCGTGCTGTACGTGCGGGCGCATGTGCCGGAGTCGCCCGCCTTCAAGACGCTCGAGAAGAAGACGCGTCTGGGTCTCGTGGCTACGCTCAAACAGAACATCGGCTTGTCGCTCTACGCGATCGTGCTGATGACGGCGTTCAACTTCTTCTCGCACGGGTCGCAGGATCTGTATCCGACCTTCCTGCGCGTGCAGCATGGATTCGACGCGCATACGGTGTCGTTCATCACGATCACGCTTAACATCGGCGCGATCTGCGGCGGTCTGTTCTTCGGCTGGTTCTCGGAGAAGATCGGCCGCAAGCGCGCGATCTTTATCGCTGCATTGATCGCATTGCCGGTGTTGCCGCTGTGGGCTTTCTCCACGACGCCCGTGCTGCTCGCGGCGGGTGCCTTCCTGATGCAGATCTCCGTGCAAGGCGCATGGGGCGTGATTCCGGTGCACCTGAACGAAATCTCGCCCGATGAAATCCGCGCGACGTTCCCGGGCCTCGTGTACCAGCTCGGCAATCTGATCGCGTCGGTCAACGGCCCGCTGCAGGCGAGCGCCGCCGAAGCGCATGGCAATAACTACGCGCTGATCATGGCTGTCGTGATCGGTATCGTGGCAGTGGCGATCGCGGTGCTGATTCCGTTCAGTCGTGAGCGCCGCGGCATCGACATGACGCAGTCGGCGAAACAGGTCGCGGCGTAGCTTCAAGCGTTCGAACTAAACAGCTATTTCGCCGGCGCGTTATCAGGCACAATAGCCGCAAAGGCGGGCTCGAACCGCCACTGAGCAAATGAGCGCCGCCCACGAGCGGCGCCAGGGCAACACAGAACGCAAGGCCAACACAGGTAGCAAGCAATACGAGGCCGTTCCGATTTCGATCGGAACGGCCTTTTTTATTTCCGCGCGGTTTGACGTGCCTGCGCGCATTGGAAAGACGGACCTTCGTCAGGTCTTCTAGAGGAGTTAGTCCACATTGAGCTCTTGATCGCAGCCCTCATCCTTCTTTATCCTGAAAAAAACGACTGTTTCAAATAGTCATTTGAATCGCTTGTTTGCGGGCCGGATGCCCGGCAACTGGGAGACGCAAAATGGCAGTTCGCACAACAGGCCGGCACGCCGGCGACACGAAGTCCCGCATCCTCGACGCCGCCGAAACACTCTTCATCGAATGCGGCTATGAGGCCATGTCCTTGCGCCAGATTACTTCGCGGGCCGAAGTGAATCTCGCGGCGGTCAACTATCACTTCGGCAGTAAGGAATCCCTGATTCACTCGATGCTGGCGCGTCGGCTCGACCGGCTCAACCAGGAGCGGCTCAAGCTGCTCGACCGCTTCGACGCCATGCTCGGCACGCGTCTGACCTGCGAGCATGTGCTCGGCGCCATGTTCATTCCCGCGCTGCGGTTGTCGCGCGATCCGCGCGTCGGCGGCAAGGCGTTTCTGCGCCTGCTGGGGCGCGCCTATACCGATCCGTCGGCGTTTATTCGGGACTTTCTGAATGCGCACTACGAGTCGGTGGCAGTGCGCTTTTTCGATGCTTTCCAGCGTGCGCTGCCGCATCTGCCGCGTGAAGAGCTCGGCTGGCGTCTGCACTTCGCGATCGGCGCGCTGTCCGGGGTGCTGGCCGGCACCGATACCGACAGCCTGATTTCCGAGTTCTCGCAAGGCAAGTCGATGAACGACCTGCAACTGATCGCGCGTCTCGCTTCGCTGATGGTGGCCGCGCTGAAGGCGCCTCTGCCCGACGGCTCGCAACTGGCCACCTTCGCCGCCGTGCTGGGCGACGCCACCGATAGCGCAACCGAAGGCCAGACAGAAGGCCCAAATCCTGCTGCAGGGTTTGCAGGTACGCAACAGACGTCGGGCGGATCGAGTGAATCTGGCGGATTCGAAGCGTCGGCGCCGGCAGTCTCGGACGGTGAGCGCCGCGGTGGCGACGTTGAGGCGAGTTCGTTTCAGCCCGCGTTGCACGGCACGGCCTGAATAGAGCTGAAGCAGATGCGGGCGGCGCCGCGATGGGCCGTCCGCGTGCAAAAACATGAATGAATAGCGCATTGCCGAGCAGCACGTCCAAGTCCCGCACCTAAACAACGTCACGCTGTCGAACTGAAAAAACGACACGAAAAACGCAGCAGGGGCGCAACGCGAACGCGCCCCGTGCACGCGACGTAGCAGCAACACCGCCAGTTGGAAGATCAATAGAACGCGAGCCGTCCGCGACCCGTGGAGGCGTTCGCACGCACCATCGAAACAGGAGGAAACGTCATGTCGTGGTTCAACCTGGTACTCGTCATTGCCGCTCTCGCGCTCGTCTACTTTCAGGCGCGCGCCGCATGGTGGCTTGCCTTCATGATCGTCTGGGTAGCGGCCGCGCATGTCAGCGGAGCGGCAGGTCCGGTGGCGACAACGCTGCTCGCGATCGTGCTCGTGCTCCCCGCGCTTGTCCTCACGCTCAAACCGCTGCGCCGTACATGGCTCACGAAACCCGTACTCGACATCTTCCGCAAAATCCTGCCTGAGATGTCGCCGACCGAGCGCGACGCCATCGAAGCCGGCACCGTCTGGTGGGACGCCCAACTGTTCTCCGGGCGCCCGCACTGGGACACGCTGCTCGGCTACGGCCCGGCCACGCTCTCCGCCGAGGAACAAGCGTTCCTCGACGTCGAATGCGAGCACCTGTGCGATCTCGCAAACGACTGGGAGACCACCATGGTGTGGCAGGACCTGTCGCCGCAAACCTGGCAATACATCAAGGAACACGGCTTTCTCGGCATGATCATTCCGAAGCAGTACGGCGGCAAGCAGTTCTCCGCTTACGCGCATTCGCAGGTCATCATGAAGCTCTCCACGCGCTGTTCGGCCGCCGCCGTTTCGGTGATGGTGCCGAACTCGCTCGGCCCCGCGGAGCTGTTGATGCATTACGGCACCGAAGAGCAGAAAAACCACTATCTGCCGCGCCTCGCCCGCGGCGACGATATCCCCTGCTTCGCGTTGACGAGCCCTTACGCGGGTTCGGATGCCGCCGCGATTCCCGACGTCGGCATCGTCTGCAAGGGCACCTTTGAAGGCCGCGAAACGCTGGGCTTTCGCGTCACGTGGGACAAGCGCTATATCACGCTCGGCCCGATCGCGACCGTGCTCGGCCTTGCGTTCCGCGCGCTCGATCCCGACCACCTGCTCGGTTCGAATGAAGAACCCGGCATCACCTGCGCGCTGATTCCGACCGATCATCCGGGCGTCAACATCGGCCGCCGTCACTGGCCGCTGAACGCGGTGTTCCAGAACGGCCCGAACTCGGGCAAAGACGTCTTCATTCCACTCGACTGGGTGATCGGCGGCCGCGCCCAGGTCGGCAACGGTTGGCGCATGCTGATGGAATGTCTCGCGGCGGGCCGCGCGATTTCGCTGCCGTCGTCGAATGTGGGAATGGCGAAAATCGCCGTGCGCGGCACCGGCGCCTATGCCGCGATTCGCCGTCAGTTCCGCACCGCCGTCGGCAAATTCGAGGGCGTGCAGGAAGCGCTCGGCCGCATGGGCGGCAATCTCTACGTGATGGACGCCGCGCGCCGCCTGTCCGCGCACGCGGTGGATCTCGGCGAAAAACCCTCGGTGATTTCGGCAATCGCGAAGTATCACATCACCGAACGCGCCCGCATGGTCATCAACGACGGTATGGACGTCGCCGCCGGCAAGGGCATCTGCATGGGGCCGTCGAACTTTCTCGCGCGCGCCTATCAGCAGGTGCCGATTGCGATCACCGTGGAAGGCGCGAACATTCTCACGCGTTGCCTGATCATCTTCGGCCAGGGCGCGATTCGCTGTCATCCGTATGTGCTGAAGGAAATGGAGGCCACGCGCGAAACGGATCGCGCCAAGGCGCTGCGCGATTTCGATGCCGCCTTCTTCGGCCATGTCAGCTTCACGCTTTCCAACGTGGTGCGCAGTTTCGTTTATGGCGTCACCGGCGGCGCGTTCATCGCGAAGCCGCGCACGGCGTATGCGCCGTTGCTACCCTACTACCGCGCGGCGACCCGGATCTCCACCGCGTTCGCGTTGCTCGCCGACGTCTCCATGTTCGTACTCGGCGGCGACCTGAAACGGCGCGAACGTATTTCGGGGCGTCTCGCCGATGTGCTCTCGCAGCTCTACCTGATCTCCGCGACGCTCAAACGTTTCGAAGACGAAGGCCGTCAGGAAGAAGATCTGCCGCTGGTGCGCTGGGGCGTCGAAGACTCGCTGTACAAGGCGCAACACGCGCTCGACGGCGTGCTCGCGAACTATCCGAACCGCCTCGCCGCGGGTCTGGTGCGCGCGCTCGTCTTTCCATTCGGTCTGCCGCACCGCGAACCGTCCGATCGTCTCGGCACCGAGATCGCGGAACTGATGCAAACGCCGGGCGCGGCACGCAACCGTCTCGTGTCCGACTCGTACGTGCCGCATCCGGACGTCGATGCGCTCGGCTACGGCGAGCTCGTGTTCGAGCTGAACCCGCGCTTCACGCAGATCGACCAGAAACTGCGTGAAGCGGTCAAGCAAGGCCTGCTCGAACCGATGCCGCAAAGCCTGCCGCAACTGGCCGCGTGGACGGAAGCCGCCCAGCAGAAAGGCCTGATCGATGCCGACGATCGCCGCGTACTGGACGACTACGCACGGTATGGCGCGCAAGTCGTGCAGGTCGACGACTTCCCACCCGACTTCGACATGCTCGCCAACTTGCAGAAGCGCAAGGACGCGCTCGAAAAAACGTTGGAACTCGCGGCCTGAATACCTTAAAAAAACATCCAGACGGGGCACACGCAGATGCCCCAAACTGGGTGCACACTGACACCTGTCCGACGTCCCTCAGGTGGGCGTCCTTCAGGCGTGGCCAGCGGAGCAACGAAAACAATGAACGACTCTTATCTGAACTTCGTCAATTCGCCCTTCGGCGCGCGCCTTGCGCGCTCGCTGGGCTTACCGAAGCCTGAGGTACTGCGCCGCTATCGCGCGGACCAGCCCGAGTTCGACGGCCTGATCGCGATCGGAGCGGGCCGCGAACCGCATCTGCTCGACGCGCTCGCGAATCTCGTGGCGAGCGTGGGCATGACCAGCGTGGCGCATGAAAGCGCGGGGCTATGGGTGCCGCTCGCGAATCGCCATGGTCTGATGACGGGCCGTTTCGAGGCGGCGGAGCCCGGTTCGCACGGCAAGCTCGCCGCCCTGCTGTTCGATGCGAGCGGCATCGAAGACAGCAGTCAGCTTGAACCGCTGCACGGCTTCTTCCACGACACGTTGCGCTCGCTCGGCAAGTGCGGCCGCATCGTCGTGCTGGGGCGGCCGCCGCAAGCTTGCGCGAGCCCGCGTCAATCGACCGCGCAGCGCGCGCTCGAAGGCCTTACGCGTTCGCTCGGCAAGGAAGCGCGGCGCGGCATTACGGCGAATCTCGTCTACGTGGAACAAGGCGCCGAGAACGGCATCGAAGCGACGCTGCGATTCTTTCTGTCGCCGCGCTCCGCGTATGTGTCGGGCCAGGTGGTGCGCGTCGGCGTGCTCGCCGGCACCGGGGCTGATACCACTACGCTGCCCGCGTTCGACTGGAACCAGCCGCTCGCGGGGCGGCGCGCCGTCGTCACCGGCGCTGCGCGCGGCATCGGCGCGTCGATCGCGAGCGTGCTCGCGGCCCAGGGCGCGCACGTGATCGGCATCGACATCCCGTCGGCGCGCGAAGCGCTCGATTCGACCATGCGCCAGTTGAACGGCACCGCCCTCGCCTTTGACATCGCCGCGCCCGAGGCACCCGCGCAGATCGCGGCGGCGCTCGACGAACAGGGCGTGGATATCGTCGTGCACAACGCCGGCATTACCAAGGACAAAACCATCGCAAAGATGACCGACGCCGCGTGGCAAAGCGTAATCGACATCAACCTGTCCGCGCAGGAACGGATCGACGACACCCTGCTCGCGGCCGGCATCCTGCGCGACGGTGGCCGCATCATCGCGGTGTCGTCGATCAGCGGCATTGCCGGCAATCTCGGCCAGACCAATTACGCCACCTCGAAAGCGGGCGTGGTCGGCCGGGTGCAAAGCATGGCGCCGCATCTGCGCGCGCGCGGCATCACGATCAACGCGGTCGCGCCCGGCTTCATCGAAACGCAGATGACCGCGAAGATTCCGCTGACCATCCGCGAGGCCGGCCGCCGCATGAATTCGATGAGCCAGGGCGGCCAGCCGGTGGACGTGGCACAGACCATCGCGTGGTTCGCGCATCCGGGATCGGCGGGCGTGAGCGGCCAGATCGTGCGCGTGTGCGGACAAAGCCTGATTGGAGCGTGAGCATGGCTGAGCCGGGTGATCCGTTCCGGAGCGCTCACGCCGCGAGCGCGGGCCGTCCGAAGACCGTCGTCATCGAGCCGTTGCCCGCGCCGGCGAAGCTGTATGGGCGCGCGTTGTCCGGCATCGTCAAACGCGGGCGCGACACGCACCTGCCGGCGTTACGCCTCGTGCGCCCCGCGGTCGCCCTCGACCCCGGGTCGATCTGGCGTTACTCGCAGGTCTGCGGCTTCATCCCCGAGCACGGCGTGCCGCTCACGTATCCGCATCTGCTCGCCTTCCCGCTGCATCTGCTGATGCTGACCGACCCGGCGTTTCCCTGGCCGGCGCTTGGCCTCGTGCATCTGGCGAACCACGTGCGGCTGCGGCGGCCGCTCACTTACAAGGACATGTTGCGCGTCGAGGTGGAGTTCGGCGCGCTGCTGCGCCATGACAAGGGCCAGGTGTTCGTGCTGCACACGCGCATGTACCGCCGCGGCGAAGCGGTGTGGGACGGCGACAGCATCTATCTGAAACGCGGCGTGCCGGCGAGCGGCAGCCTGCTCGATTCGCTGGAACCCGGACCCGTCGCGCTGGAACGCATCTCGCGCTGGCAATTGCCGTCGCAACTGGGCCGCGACTATGCGCGCGTGTCCGGCGACTACAACCCGATTCATCTGAGCGCACTGTCCGCCAAAGTGTTCGGCTTTCCGCGCGCCATTGCCCATGGCATGTGGACGCTGGCGCGCGCCGCGGCCGCGCTGCAACCGCCAAAGCCGCTCGCCGAAGCCACGCTGTCCGCCGAGTTCAAATTGCCGATGCTGCTGCCGGGCGAAGCGTCGCTGTGGAGCGCCTCGCCTTCGTTGATCGAGCGCGACATCGAGGTACGTGACATTGCCGGAGAAAAACCGCATCTGCGTGGCCGTATGCAGTGGAAGCTGCTATGACCGATCCGCAGATGCACACAAGCACGCGCATGTTTTCCTCCCCGCATGGAATGGAAGCCGCCTGCGAATCGTTGTTGAATTTGCAGACACGTCGACGCAACAAAACCTTACCGGCCCGTCACACCGGCCGTGTCGTACGCATCATTCGCACCATCCGATAACCAGGGAACGACCCAAAGGAGCCGAGCATGTCCAACCCGCAGCCCGCCGTGCGCCGCGTCGCCATCGTCGGCGGCAACCGGATTCCGTTTGCCCGCTCGAACACCGCTTACGCGACCGCGTCGAATCAGGACATGCTGACCTTCACGCTGCAAGGCCTGATCGACCGCTACAACCTGCACGGCGAACGCCTCGGCGAAGTCGCCGCCGGCGCCGTCATCAAGCACTCGCGCGACTTCAACCTGACCCGCGAATCGGTGCTGTCCACCACGCTCGCACGGGAAACGCCGGCTTACGACGTGCAGCAAGCTTGCGGCACCGGGCTGGAAGCGGCGATTCTGGTCGCCAACAAGATCGCCCTCGGGCAGATCGAGGTGGGCATTGCGGGCGGTGTCGATACGACGTCCGATGCCCCGATCGGCGTCAACGAACGCATGCGCAAGATCCTGCTCGAAGCGAATCGCGGCAGGAGCACCGGTCAACGCGTCGGTGCGCTGGCCAAACTGCGGCCAGGCATGTTTTTCAAACCGCTGTTGCCGCGTAACGGCGAGCCGCGCACCGGCCTTTCAATGGGCGAGCACTGCGAACTGATGGCCAAGCGCTGGAATATCTCGCGCGAAGCGCAGGACGTGCTCGCTTACGACAGCCACCGCAAGCTCAGCGAGGCGTATGCGCGCGGCTTCCTCAACGATCTGATGACGCCGTACCGTGGCCTTGCGCGCGACAACAATCTGCGCTCCGACCTGACGCTCGAAAAACTCTCCGGCCTGAAGCCGGTATTCGATCGCGACGCCGGCACGCTGACTGCCGGCAATTCGACACCGTTGACCGACGGCGCCTCCGCCGTCCTGCTGGCAAGCGAGGAATGGGCGGCCAGACATGGGCTGCCGGTACTCGCGTATCTGAGCTGGTCCGAAACCGCCGCCGTCGACTTCTTCGATAAAAAAGAAGGCCTGCTGATGGCGCCCGCTTACGCCGTGCCGCGCATGCTGGCGCGCGCCGGGCTCAGCTTGCAGGACTTCGATCTGTACGAGATTCACGAAGCGTTCGCCGCGCAGGTGTTGTGCACGCTCACAGCGTGGCAGGATGACGAATATTGCCGCACGCAGCTTGGCATAGCCGGCCCGCTCGGCGCGATCGACCGGGCAAAATTGAATGTGAACGGCAGCTCGCTCGCCACCGGCCATCCCTTTGCGGCCACGGGAGGACGCATCGTTGCCGGACTCGCGAAAATGCTGGCGCAACTCGACAAACCGGCCGGCACCGCGCGCGGGCTGATCTCGATCTGTGCGGCAGGCGGCCAGGGCGTGGTGGCGATTCTGGAACGCTGAGATTCTGGAACGCTGAGCGTCGCACATGGCACTGCACGTGCGTCAATGAATGCCTTGTTTCGAAGCTTGCTGCAATGACCGCATTGATTGCTGCTCTGATTACTGCATGACTGGCTGCAAAACCAGCACACAAACAGATGAAGCCCCGGCTTCAGGAGACGACCGATGACCCAGCCCACGCAAGCCCAGTTTTCGTCCGCCACCGTGTCCGCTGCGCCCGCGAATGCGCCAGACCAACCCCCTGGTCAGCCCCCTGGTCAGACGCCTGGTCTGGCGGTGAATCACGCGCCCAACACGGACGGCATCTGGAACGAGTCGTATCCGGCCGACGTACCGCGTGAGATCGACGTCAACCAGTACGAATCGCTCGTGCAGTTCTTCGACGAATGCATTGCGCAGTTCCGCGAGCGCATTGCGTATGTGAGCGTCGGCGCGAACATGACGTACGGCGAACTCGGCCGCAAGGCGGCTGCGTTCGCCGCTTATCTGCAAGGCCTTGGTGTGAAGTCCGGCGAGCGCGTCGCGATCATGCTGCCAAACACGTTTCAGTATCCGGTCTCGCTGTTCGGCGTGCTCAAGGCAGGCGGCGTGGTGGTCAACGTCAATCCGCTCTACACGGTGCGCGAGCTTGCGCATCAGTTGAAGGACAGCGGCGCGCAAACCATCATCGTGTTCGAGAACTTCGCGAAGACCGTTGAAGACGCGCTGCCGGGCACCAAGGTGCAGAACGTGATCGTGACGGGTCTGGGCGATCTGCTCGCCGACGGCCTGAATCTGAAAGGACGCCTGCTCAACTTCATGCTGCGCCACGTGAAGAAGATGGTGCCGCCGTACAACCTGCCGAAAGCGGTGCCGCTGCTCGACGCGCTCTCGATCGGCTACACGCGGCCGCTGACGCCCGTGCACCCCACGCACAACGACATCGCCTTCCTGCAATACACCGGCGGCACCACCGGTGTGGCCAAAGGCGCGATGCTCACGCACAAGAACATCATCGCCAACCTGTTGCAGGCGAAGGCGTGGTCCGAGGGCCAGTTGAGCGGCGAGATCGAAACGGTGCTCACACCGCTGCCGCTTTATCACATCTATTCGCTGACCGTGAATGCGTTGATCTTCATGGGACTCGGCGGGCGCAATATTCTGATCGCCAATCCGCGCGACATGAAGCGCGTGATGATGATCATTCGTCACGAGAAATTCACCGGCATGACAGCGGTCAATACGCTCTACAACGCGTTCCTCGACAACGAGGAATTCTGCAAGCGCGACTTCTCGAACCTGAAGCTCGCGATGGCAGGCGGCATGGCCACCCAGAAGTCGGTCGCCGATCGCTTCAAGGCAGTGACCGGCAAGCCGATTATCGAAGGCTATGGGCTGACCGAGTGCTCGCCGATCGTCTCGATGAATCCGGTGGATCTGACCCATCTGCGCGACTTCGAAGGCTCGATCGGTTTGCCCGCGCCGTCCACGCAAGTGCGCTTCAAGAAAGACGATGGCACGTGGGCAAACATCGGCGAAGCGGGTGAATTGTGCGTGAAGGGGCCACAGGTGATGAAAGGCTACTGGAATCGCCCGGAAGAAACCGCCAAGGTGATCGACGACGACGGCTGGCTTGCCACCGGCGACATCGGCGTGATGGATTCGCGCGGCTTCATCCGACTGATCGACCGGAAGAAAGACATGATCCTGGTGTCGGGCTTCAACGTCTATCCGAACGAGGTCGAAGACGTGATCGCAACGCTTCCGGACGTGCGCGAAGTCGCCGCAATCGGCGTGCCCGACGCGGCGCAAGGCGAGCGGGTAAAGGTCTTTATCGTCAAGCGCAATCCGTCGCTCACCGCGGAACAGGTGATCGCCCATTGCCGCAAGAACCTGACGGGGTACAAGGTGCCGAAGCTCGTCGAGTTTCGCGACGAGCTGCCGCAAACCAATGTCGGCAAGATTCTGCGCCGCGCGCTGCGCGACGAGGAACTCGCGAAGCAAAAACCTGCCTGACAGGCAAGGCGCGCGATACCACACGCGGCGCCATCTTTCGGAGAGATTCATGAAGCACAGCATGTCCGCAGATTCGAACCGCCCACCGGCCTTCATGCGTCTTGCCCGTTTTGCGTCGGCGACCACAACATGGGGTGTGTCCCTGACTGCTTCATTACGCGCGCGTTCATCGCGCGGACTGCTGATCGGCGCGCTGGTTGCCGGAGTCACTACGTTCGCGACGCCGGCGTTCGCGCAGAACGACGACACGCCGCCCGCTCCCGACACCGCCAGGGCCGTGAAGGCCCCCACCACGCCGTCCTCGCAGGTCGGCAAGCTCACGCTCGATCAGCAGGTCAAGTGGCTGCGCGCCGCGCAACAAAGCGGCGCCATGGAGAAGCTCGACGATGCGCAACTGGTCGCCCTGTTCCAGTCGCTCGACCCGCTCGCGTTGCCGCGTTATATCAAGGAAGGACCGAACGGCTACCCCTCCTACGAGTTCGTCATGTCGCGCTCGGAACGCATTCACGGCCAGTGGCCCGACAAGCCCGATCACATGCTGGTGCGCATCGCCCACGATCCGCTGCGAATCTACGCGAAGTGGCTGCCCGACGGCGCGCACGCCGGTCAGGAAATCATCTACGACGAATCCAGGCGCACCGACGAAATGTATGGCCACCTCGGCGGCATCATGAACGTGATGCCGCTGTGGACCTCGCTCAACGGCGCGCTCGCCCGTGCGCAATCGAACCACCAGGTGCGCGATCTCGGCACCGAGTACATTGCCGGCCAGTATCTTTCCGAAGGCAGGAAGTACATCGAGGCCGGCTTGCCGCGCTCGACCCAGGTGGAAGTGAAAACGATCGACGGCGTGCGCGTGGTGGCCTTCACCTTCGAAACGCCGACCGGCCAGCCGCAGTTCTATGCGAAGAAAGAAACCCTCGGGTTCGATCTGCGGCATCCGTACTTCCGCACGGTCGAGTCCTATAACAACGACGGCAAGCTCTTCGAGAAGATTGTTTTCGAAAGCATCACGCCGAAAACCTTCGACGATTCGACCTTCGATCCCAACAACAAAGCCTATAAGTTCTAGCGCAAACGGACAGGGCGCGGTGTCAGCGCGAAGGCGACATGCGCAACGGGCCCCGCGCCCTGCTCGCTGCTGTGCTCGACCATGTGGCCTACGCGAGTGGCAAGTTCCCTGAGCACGAAGTAATCGGATGGCCGAGTGAGACCGATCAGCGACGCGCACGATTGCGCCGGCGTTTGCCTGAGACGCAGCGCCAGTGTGGTGTACCAGAGCACGCCGATGTCGTCGCCCGTTTCGAAGACGGGCAGCTTCATCTGTGCGACGTAGTTAGCGAATGCGGGGCCATTCGCGAGGGTGGGATCGATCACGGCGAGCGTATCGGGGCGAGCGGCTGCATGCGCAAGCCAGGGCCACGCCCCGCCGGCCGCGGTCGAAAGCCATGCGCCGGTCATCATGAAAGCGCGTCGGTCCATGGTCTCAGGTATAACCCCGCCGGTCGCGCCACGCCGCCGGCCAGATGCCCTGCTTGCCCGGCGCGAGAATGCCGTTCGGGTCGAGTGCGTCCTTGATCGTTTCCGAGAGCCGCAGCAACGCGCCGTCGTTGAAACTGTACTGCGCCGCGGCGAAATCCATATAGGCGAGATGCGCGCGATATTCGCCGTAGCCCGCGGCGCGCGCGTCGCTCATCAGCGAACGCAGTAATGCGCCCGCCTGCTCGACCTGGTTCGCGTCGTCGCGGTCGAAAATCGCCGCGAAGATGTGATGCAGATGACGTACCCCCGCAGTAAAGCCGCCGTAGTAGTCGAAGCCGTATTCCGCCGCGCGCGTCTTGACCATCGTGTACTGGCGCAGCGCGTCACGTCCGGTCGCCGGACACACCGGCGCGAAGTCCACATGGGCGCCCGCGCCGCCGCGCCAGTCGAGCATGCGAAACGCGCTCATCGCCGGAATGCCGGCCATGTTGCGATCGCCACCCGCGGTGGGTTGCGCATCGCCCGCATGACGAGCGGCCGAAAGTTTCGCCTGCGGCACACGGGCGAATGCGCGCTGGACGATCGCATAGTTCGCGTCGACCAGTTCGGGCGCGCCGTACAGCGCGAAATGCAGATTCCAGCGGCCCACATTCAGTTTTTCGAGCATCGCCGCCACCGCGGTCTCGGGCATCGCGCCTTTGCCTTCATACCATTGCTGACGCGCCGACAAACCCGCGGCCCGGCGCAAACCGCCTTCGATCACCGCGTGATTGCGGATCGTTTCGTTGAGCCGCAACGGCCGCAAGATATCGACAATTGCTTCGAGATCCGCTTCGTGCCGAAACTGGATTTCGCCGAGCAGATAGGCGGGCGGCGCGGGCATCAGCCAGACGCCGACCTTGGTGACAATGCCGTAGTTCGACTGCATGAACATCGCGTCGAAGGAAGGCCCGTAGCCCGGTTGATAAAGCTGCCACGCGGTGCCGATTTCGATTCCGCCCATTCCGGTGCGCAGCACGTCGCCGTTGGCGAGCACCACCTCCATGCCGCACTGCGCCGCCGCATGATCGCCGTACGCGGTATAACCGAAGCCGCGTTCGAGCGTGTTGCCGACCACGCTGCCCCAACCCGCCGCGGGCGGATCGACCCAGAGCTTGTAGCCGTGTTCGCGCAGATGCGCGTAGAGATCGAAGTAGCTGACACCCGGTTCGACCAGCGCGTAGGCGAGCGTCTCGTTCACCTCGATGATGCGGTTCATGCGCTGCAAATCGAGCACCACCGAACCCGCCAGTCGCGGCGCCGCGCCACCGTACGCGAAGTTGCGTCCGGTCGAGACCGTCCATAGCGGAATGCGAAATTGATTGGCAATCCGCAATACCGCGCGAATCTCGTCGACGGATGCGGGCAGCAGCGCGGCGGACGCCGAAAACGCTTCGCGCTCGCCGGGCGCGAACGGATCGAGATACGCGGCGAGCCCGGCGGCCGAGGTGATCACCTGCGGCTCACCGAGAATCGAGCGCCAGGCGGCCAGCGCACGATCGAACCCGGCGGCAGACACTTTCGGCGGCAGGTTGCGCGTCAAGATGTCTCCCTTGCGGGCACGCAGGTCGGCAACGGCAGGCTAGCGGTGCATGCCACCGCCACCCATGCCGCCGTGCGACATGCCGCTCCACACGTGCATCGGCGTGCCGCCATGCCAGTTTCCGTGTGCCCCCGTTCCAAATGATCCGTGTCCATAACGCACGTGGTCCATGTGATGAAAGTGATGGAAGCGGTCGACGAATATGATCGACACACCGGCAGCAAAAAACACCGGCGGCCCCCAGTACCATGGATCGTAGTAATACACCGGAGCCGGGCCGAAGGCCAGCGCGCCGGTATCGTCTTCGACGATCTGCCAGCTGCCGTCCGGCTGCAGGCACGCCCGGCCGCCGACCTGCTGGACGACACCGTCGATCTCTGTCTGGCCCACGACGAAGCGGCACGTCGAAGCATCGTTCAACGGCGCATTCGCGTCCGTTTGCGCCTCGACCGGCACCGCGCAAACGGCGCACACGCACAGACACGCTACGCCGGAACACAGCCTGGCGCCGGATTGATGAAAAGTACGCATGATTTCGCTACCTCGACGCGCCGGCGTTACGACTCGCAAGATGCGCGTCGACACCGTAAAGACCCCGTCGGTTCGCCTCGCACGAGACCGTGCCGTCCCGGCGCAGATGCGAGCGCGGGAGAACAGGGTCCGGCAACGAGTAAACGAAACGCCGCGCGGTGCTATTCCGACGCCGCACGCGAGTGCAAGGCGATTGTGTTACCGCGTGTTGCCGTGAGATCGTCTAGCGGGCCTTTTGCCGGGACGAAGCGCCTGCCGTGCTTCCGGCGCTACTGCCAGGTCTCCGGTTTGCCGCCCAGTGCGCTGCACACCTCGATGGCGATCGAGCGCAGCTTGTCTTCCGCAATCGGCCCGGACAAGGCGTAACCCATGCGGTCGTTGACCCAGTAGAAGGTCCGGCGGTTACCGTCGCGGAACAGGCGGAAGGCGGTTTCGTCGCGAGAAATGCCCGTGATATACAGCGTAAGCCGCTCGCCGCCGCGATTCTCGTACATGAACTGCGCGGCCGGTCCCGCTTCGCCGGGCAACAACCGCCCCCCCACCAGCGAGTAGCCGTACTCCTGCAACGACGGCACCGACAGCGGCCGGTTCAGCCGCTTGGACAGCCAGCTGACCAGATGCTCTTCCTCGTTCGCGGCGACTTCAACGGGATGACGCCGCTCGGGCGTGTAGACCGCGTAGGCAATGTCGGCGCGCTGGGCAAAGCTCGGCGGCTGGCCGCCCAGCCCGCTCCATGCCCCACCCGTCAGACGCGGTGCGAGCGGCCCCAAGGCGAGCGCGAGACCCGCGCCGGCCGCGAGCCAGCACGCCGCGAGGCCGACGCGTTGCCACCACGGTGTGGACCGCCGCACCACGATGAAGGCCGGCTCGCCGGCGCCGCTCTGCTCCGTAGTCCCCTCACGCCCGCCGCGCTCGCGATTGCCCGGCGACGCCCCGCACAACGCCCGCAGCGCCGCTTTCTGCGCGCGCCACGCGGCTACCCGCGCGGCGGCTTCCGGTTGCCGGGTCAGTTGCGCCTCGATCGAGGCGTGTTCGGCAGGCGGCAACTCGCCGTCGACGAACGCTGACAGCGCTCGCAGATCGGGCCCCTCAGGCAGGCTGGAATCGTGGTCGTTATTCATCACGGATTTCTCACTACTTTCAGCGGCGGGACTTTACGCGCCAACCCCACAGCGCCCCCTTCGAGCGGCCCCTCCGTCATCAGCACGCGCATGTGTTCCCGCGCGCGCGACAGCCGCGACATCACCGTGCCGATCGGCACCCCGAGCGCCTTCGACGCTTCCTGATAAGACAGTTCCTCCACGCAAACCAGCAGCAGCACTTCCCGCTGTTCGACCGGCAGGCAATACAGCGCGCGCTGAAGATCGCGCAACACCAGACCGTCGACCTCGCCATGCGGCGCTTCGAGATTGCGCCACGGCGCGCTTTCGTCGTCGACGGCAATCTCGCGACGGCCGCGCAACTGATCGATGTAGAGGTGCCGCAGGATCGTCAGGAGCCACGCCCGCAGGTTGCTGTTCGGACGAAACGCCGCCCAGCGAGCGAGCGCGCGCTCCGCCGTATCCTGCACGAGGTCGTCGGCCCAGGCGCGGTCGCCCGTCAGTGCACGCGCGTAGCGGCGCAGCTGCGGGAGCCACGAAATCACTTCGGCTTCGAAATTCACCCGGCGCGGCAACGCTCAGTAGCCGCCGCCGCTGCCTGTGTTACCGCTCGTGCCCGAGGCGCCGCTGTCGGTCGCCGCTGAGGTGCAGCCGCTCGTTGTGAGCGAGCCGAGCGCGAGCGCCAACAGCACGAAAGCAGCGGAAAAGATCCTGGATATTTTCATGGTGAGTCTCCTGATGAGCGCGAGGCCGGTGCCTGCGAGCCGGGGATCCGGTCGGCCGCGTGCGATATGCGGTGCAGCCATGCCTGGATTAACGCGCGCGGGCGGCGATTTATTCCACACACGGTAGCGGCAGGCCGTTCTTTTTCCGCCATCCCCACCGGACGCGCTCGAACGTGGCCGAAGACGACGTTATTCGTCCGCAGATTCGTAACTCAACGTTACAGCTAATAGTTATCAGATGCTTATGTGCGCGCAAGCCGTTATAGTGGACGCAGTTCGGCCGACGAGGCGTTCCGCCCCCACACAGGGTAGAATCGCGGCGAACAACCGTTTTACTAACCTGAATTGTCCATGGCTTCCGCAGAATCGCATCCGCAAAACGATTTCATGAACGCTGCGCGCAAAGAACGAAAGCGCGTTGAGATCTACCTTGTCAACGGCATTCGCCTGACGGGGTGCATCGAGTCGTTCGATCAGTATCTGGTGATGCTGCGCACGCCTGTTGGCCTGCAAGGCATCTACAAGCGCGCGATCTCGACGATCCAGCTCGACACCGGTACACGTCCGGCACCGCGCGCCGGGCGACCTTCGCACGGTGAGCACACCACGCGTGGCCCGCACGGCTCGCGTGAGCCGCGCGACCACCGTGAGCCACGCGAACCGCGTGAACCGCGCGAGTCGTACGGCGCGCCGGCCTCGGATCGCCCCGCGCCTGATCGTAGCGGCAGCACGTCCGACGGTCCGGTAGTGGTAACGCGCCGCCGGCGTCTGTTCGGCACGGGTGGCGGCGACAGTGGCAACCATGGCGGCGGCAATCATGGTGGCAACGGTGGCGGTAACGAATAAACCGCCGCCGCAGCGGCTTTGCTACTCCGACGAATAGCCGAGCCGCTGCAAAATCTTCTCCAGTCGCGTTACCTGCAAGTCCGTCAGTTCAAATCCGCATTTGACCGCCAGCACGCGGCGCCGCCAGTATCCGGCGTCCAGCATGCGCAGCGCCGGTTGCCGTGTTGCCCAATCCAGGTGTTCCAGTTCAGCTTCCACCACGTGTGACGCGTTGAAGCGCTGCGCGCGCGGAGGGTTTTTTCGGTCCATGTCGTTCGCTGCCTTGGTGTTCGCTGTTTCTGTTTGCTCCCCTCCCGAGCTGGATGTTGCCCGTTCACGGTATGCCGTGTGGTTTCTGCCGGTCGGTGCGGCCGGTGGATGCTTTTGTTGTCGGGCGACACTCGGAAAACGACTTGATGCGGGATGGTTTTAACTTTTGTTTTTTTCTGTTGGTTTTTTGTCTGGTTGCTGGTCTGGTTGCTTGAGGTTTGGGGTCCGAAGGAGAGGCTTGCAGTGCGAGTGTCCTGGGCGTTTGGCTGATGCTCGCCGCCGGTCGCTTTGCGCTATGCTGAACTTGTCAGCCTTTCTTCTTCTAATGGAGCACGTTATGACCAAGCAGAAGCAACAGGTGTCTCATCCCAAGGAAACCGCCCCGCCCGCTAAGTCCGTCGAAGACCGGCTCGATGAAGCTCTCGAGGAAAGCTTTCCTGCCAGTGATCCGATCGCCGTCGATACGGGCGAGCCGAGGCGGCACTCGCCAGTGGAAGGGGAACCCTCCGGGGGGAAGAAGCGGCATTGATGTCGGGGGTTTTTTGCCCGGCGGTGGGGGTGGGTTTTTTTGCGTGGGTGCGGTGGGGGTGGGGTTTTCTTGGGCTGGGTTCTTCTTTGGCCTTTCCTTGATTTTTTAGTGGTCTATTAGCGTTGCCCCTGTGCGGGGCGGCACTTACTTTCTTTGCCGCCGCAAAGAAAGCTAAGCAAAGAAAGCGGCTCAAACCGCCAGCCCATAAGCGGGTCCCCCGCACAGCCACGGTAGTGGTGCATCTGGAATCCGTGTTCTCGCACCTTCCGCGTCAGTGACAAAGCGTTCATTCGCTCCCACTCCGCACTGCGTGCGTCGCGGATGGGTATGCATGGGAAACCCCAAGGCGTGGGTGGATGGCGGCGACGGCTGAGCTGAGTCGGAAGTCAGGCGGGTACGCCGAATGGCCGCTCAGCGGCTGCGGTGTTTCGGAAATGAGGGAAATTGCGGTTTGGTGGCTCGGCGCTTCGGACACGCCGTTTTTTTGCTGCAGATTGGTGACCTACGTTACTGCACAGCTTGCACATCCTTGTACATCCAATGGGTCAGGCGGCGCGTTTGCGCCGCCTTCCCATTTCTGTCTCCCCGTCTCCCGGTTGCCCGCTCAGTGCGTCGGCAAGCCGGTTTCCAGTTGACGTTGCAGTTCGCGAACCTGGCGCTGCGCGGCGCGCAGCTGGTCTTGCGCGGCAGCCTTCTGCTGCGCAAGCGCCGTTGCCTCAGCACGGGTCTGAGACTGCTGGTTCGCAACAATCGTCTGCTGCTGATGCGCAACGTCAAGGTCAGCCTGCAAACGGTTTGCACGGTCCTGCGACAAGGCGATCATGCGCTCCGTGAACGCCTTCTGCGCTTCCAGCTGCGTGCGGCGAATCTCGACGTCCGACAACTGCAGCGTCTGACGCACAAAATCCTTGTAAATCATGTCGGCACGCGTAGCGTCCTGCGTCTTGATGACGCGCCAGAAATTCTTCTGCTGGAACAACGCCACGTAGTACGTCATCTCCTTGCCGTAAAACAGCAAGCTCGCTCCGTAACTGCCGTTGTACGTCGTGCGCAATTCGCTCAGATCCGAGCCGCGGATCATCTGCTGCAATTCCGCCACATTACCCGCGGCAGACTGCTTCGCTTCGTCCGGCGTCAACGCGTTCGTCTGCGCCTGCCCAGCCACTGTATTGGCCGGCAACGCCGTCGTCGTGCCCGGCTGGGAAACGACGCCAGCGCTCGATCCACTATCCGGCAGAGCCTGCGCATTCACGCCCTGCACGGCCCCCATCGCGATGAATGCGGCCAGGGCAATCTGCCGTAGTTTCGACTTTCGGTCCATGTAAATCCTGCTTGAACAGTTTTTGTTTTAGTACAACCGTCTCATTATTACTCACTTTCGCGGGTTTCGGGCTCTTCGTCAAAAATTTGGTACTTGCGCATCTTCTCCCATAAAACCTTGCGGCTGATACCCAGATAAAGCGCCGTGTCCTGACGGCGCCAACCGTTTGCGTCGAGCGCGGCCAGCACGCGATTGCGCTCGGCCATGTCCCATTTGCTGCGATCCACCAGCACCTCGGCGGCGCTCTCGGCCGGCACCGGCTGACTGGTGCGGGCAAGCGCGAGCAAGCGCTGCAGGCGCGCCGCGTCCCACGCGCCGATCTGACGCACCGTCACGCCGATCCGCTCGGCCAGATTGCGCAGTTCGCGCACGTTGCCGGGGAAGTAAGTATCGGCCACCGCGTCGGCGAGCCAGTATGGCAGGTCCGGCAACGCGGCAAGACGGTCGCTGCCGACAATCTGAGCAATGAACGCCTTGAAGATCGCAATCTTGTCGACGGCGCCCCGCTCTTCGAGCGACGGAATCTTCAACTCGATCACGGCAAGCCGATAGTAAAGATCGGCCCGGAAGGTGCCGTCCTTGACCAGTTGCGGCAGATGCTTGTTGGTCGCCGCGACCAGCCGGAAGTCGAGCTTCACCGGCGTGGCCGAACCGATTCGTGTGACCGCGCTGTCTTCGAGCACGCGCAGCAGCTTGACTTGCTGGTAGAGGGGCAAATCGCCGATTTCGTCGAGGAACAGCGTGCCGCCGTCGGACTGTTCGAAGTAGCCCTTGTGTGCGACCACCGCGCCCGTAAACGAGCCTTTCGAGTGGCCGAAAAACAGCGATTCGAACAGACCGTCCGGAATCGCGCCGCAGTTCACCGCGACGAACGGCCCCTGCCCGTAGCGGGTATGTTTTTCGTGCAGCAGTTGCGCGATGCGCTCTTTGCCGACGCCGGTTTCGCCGTGCACCAGCACGCTCGTATCGCAGTCGGCAAACGTGTCGACTTCGTGCAGCAGCGCCTGCATGCACTCCGAGTTGGCGATCATCGCATCCGACTCGTGCGTCTTGGCGCTGTGCGCACGCAACTGCAGCACCAGCTTCATGACCATGCCGCGCAATTCGGCGCAGGTGAAGTCGAGCGGCAGGATATGCGAATAGTCGGACGGGTAAGTCGCCGGGTCGTGGTCGCGCGGCGCGGCGCCGACCCACACCACGGGAATGCCGTGCGCGGCCTGCCAGTCGCGCATGAGCAGCGCGCCGCTGTCGATCACCGACACACTGATGATCGCGAGCGACGGCCGCAGCGCGGTCCGTTCAGGCGAGATCGCGATATCGTCCGCGCGGATCACTTCGACATCGAAGCTCGCCATGCAGCGCGCGACCCGGTCGACGATGTCGGCCTTGCCCTCCCAGACGTAGATATCGAGTTCCTCGATTTTGGGGTTGGTTCTCATAAGCGCGAAATCAATAAACCAGTTGTGCCTGACCGCAGGCAAGCCCGAGATCGTGGACCGTCGCTACGCCGATCTGGACACCGAGGAGTTGTAAAAGAGGAATAAGCAGTCCGTCCAGCGACTGCAGGATGGGCGTCAGCAATGTCACGAGGCCGCCGACGAGCGGTGCGGCTAAAGCGGTGACGTCAAGGCCCAACAGCCATACATGGATTGTTCCTGAAAGCCCGCTAGCGAGTTGCGTGAGCAGACCGCCTACCGCTGAGCCTATGCCGTTGGTGTTGGTGCTCTGGTAGTCATCGCTGTCCCCTTGCACGCCGTTAAATTTGAGAACCGTAGCTGAGGCCTGCACTGGGAGATTCATTCCGCCGCCCGTGGGGCTTTGAACCGAAACATTTACCAGCCCGAGCCCAAGCAGGGACACTTGGGTGATCGACGCCGGCTGGTTGCAACTGGTTGGCACGGTCGTGTTGGTCATATTGCTGGCGGCATCGCCCCCGATGCATATGTCCGCGACTCCCGGCGTCGCGGAAATCCAGCTGTAGCTAGTCGCACGTTGGGTCGAACACTGCGTAGTCTGCAAATAAGCGTTCCCCTGCCCAACTTCAATGTAGATCGGCAGATTCAACGCATTGATGGTCGCGATCAACGGAATGCTCACGCTGACGAGATTCACGTTCAGGTACAACCGCACCACGGCGGAATGCGCGCTGGTCCGGTAACTGCCGTCCGGGTAGGTGCCTGCCTCGCCAACTGCGATGACAGGTGGCTGGATGATCTGAGCCTGTGCCGTGATGCTCGCAACCGGCGCGAGATTGAGCGCCGCACCGAGATTGATGGCCGACGTTCCATTCGCAATCTCGGCAGCCGCCATCAGCACGTCAAGCGCGTTGACCGTGGCGGTGGCGGCCGCCTGCGGGTCGCCGAGACCAATGGCCAGCAAGCCGTTCTGCGAAGAAGTATTGCCTATGTTGATTGTCGTCGTGCCCGTCGACGCGCTTGCAATGGTGCCCAGCGCGCTTACTACGTTGGCGCTGGCTACGTTGCCCTGACTCAGCACCGTCGCCATCGCGGTCGCAAGTTGTGCAACCGTGACCTGCGCCTTGAGCAGATCATTCATCGAACTCACACCAAGCGCGATCGCCAGATCCAGCAGCTTGATCTGGGCGGTCGCCAAACCCTGGTACGACCCCACATCCAGATTAAGACTAGTGTTGAGCAAACCGTTCAGCAGGCCATTTACCAGGCCGCCCGACAGGGCGACTATCGAAGTGCTCAGCGAAAAGGACCGGATATTGGTTGCCTGCGCGGTCGCTGTCGCTGTCAGCGTGCGTGTCTGCCCCACCAGAAATAAAAACGATACGGGCTGGCTCGCCACGACCTGCAATGCGTTAAGCGGTACAGCGGTGGGCGACGCCGTGGCAGACACAAAATGAGATTGTGTTGAAGTCGCCGAAGGATCCCATCGGCCGCAAGTTGGCTGGATGGCGCCACTGCTCGACAAGCCATTCGCCGTCGCATTCAGTTGAGCCGAGTTCATCGCCGCTGCACAGGTACCCGCGCTGCCGATCGTCTGCGCGCCTGCCGCAGCGGCAAGATCCGCGATGCGCTGCAAATCGCGGCGCACATAGTAGAAGTGGCCGATATCGATTGCGGCCATTGTTATGACCGCGACGCTCACCCATACGGCCGCCAGAAATGACACCGCACCGCGCTGCGAGCGGGGCGACATGGCGGTTGTGCGGCGCTTACGCATATTGCGCAAGCGCTGGACGGAGGGGTGGGAAGCAATGCGTGAAAACATATTAATTTTGAGGCAATTGTCCGCTCATGCCGCCACCTTGCCCGCCTCCGCTGCCCTGGTTGATCGCCGACCCGTACATATCGGGGATTTTCGATTTGAACGACGCCATGTAACGCTGGTATGCAAGACCGGCCTCTTCGCCGAGCATCGGCTGTTCCGGAGCAGCTTGACTATTGCTGCGTTGCAGATCGAGCCACGCCGTTGTCGCATGATCGACTTCGCTGCGAGCGACCGGCGGCTCGGATGCGGTCTGAGCGTGCGCAATCTCCAGCGTGCCGGCTGCCAGCATCACGACCAACGCGCCACAAGCCACCCTCCGCATTCCCCTGCTTCTTCCCTGATCTTTCATTTGGTCTCTCCTGCCCGTCGGCCCGTTATTGTGCAAACCGCTGCAGCAAACGCGGCGCGGGTTCCATCATTCCCTGAGCACTGGCGACAGGTCCTGGCTGGGTTCCCTGTAAGCGCGCCGCTGCCGGTGGTTGTGCGCGTGCTGCCGCAACGACTTTGGCCGCTTCATTGCGGATCGCCGTACGCAAGTCCAGCGAGAATTTCTGCTGGTTCATCAGCGCCTGCGCCCGATCCGCCTCTCCGTCGACGAGCAGATACAGCGCAATATTGCTAGCGATCTTCGGATTGTTCTGGTCAAGCTCCGCTGCTTTCATCAGCGGCACCCGGGCACCGCTGATATCGCCGGCACGCATACGTGCATAACCGAGATCCGATAGCACTGATGCATCTGTCGGTGCCAGTTGTGCTGCCTGCTGCAACTCATCCACGGCGCGACTGAAATCACCCGATGCGCCTGCGATCAAGCCCAAACCACGATGCCCGCGCGACGCGAGCGGCGTTTGCAGCAAACGCGCATACGCGCTCGCGCTCGCCTCGGGTTGATCTGTCATGCGCAAGGCGTCGGCGCGCAACAGAATCGTGTCTGGTGTCACCCCATACTGCTTCTCATAAGCGTCGATATGCGCAAGCGAGGCGAAATACAACCCTTGCGACTGCATGCGGTCGATCAGCCCCAGATACATTCCCGGCGTATCCGGTGCCGGGTCCCGATTGGCCTGCTGGATTAAAGCCTGCCGCTCAGCCTGCGGGCCGACGCCATAGCCCATATCCTTTGCGCAAGCGCCAAGCAGCACAAGCACAATGGCGGGAACCACGCCCTGCGCCGCTCGTACAAAGTCCTTCGGTTTCACATTCAAAGTCATCGCCATGCTCCTATCGATTTATCGCTTTCAGCGCATGCGATACCGACAGAACGCCGGGCCCCGCTGTGACAATCATCAACGCCGGCAGCAAGGTCAAGATCATCACGCCGGTCATCTTCACCGTCATTCGACCAATACGCTCCCGCAACATCGCGCGGCGCGTTTCGCGCAAGCGGTCGCCAAATTGCTTGAGCGGTTCTTGCACCGCGCCACCGTGACGATCGACTTGAATCAGCAAACGCACCACCGCTTGCAGATCCTCATTTTCGTAACTCGAAGCGAGCCGCTGCAATGACTGCTCGCGGGTACGGCCGGCAGCAAATTGCCGCTGTGCAATTTCCAACTCGCTCGACAGCACGGGCAATATTCCGTGGAAGTCATTGACCATCACCTGGAGGCTCTGATCCAGTGACAAGCCGACACCCTGGAGCAAGCGCAAAAGATCGACCAGCATGGGTAATTCATCGACGACGCCGCGGCGCCGCGCCGCCGCGCGTCTGCTCAGGACGATCTTCGGGAGCATGACACCGGCCGCCATCGCGGCGATCACCAGCATCACGTAGCGCGGCCCATCTATATGACCGCCGAGAATCGTGCCGACAAGCAGTGGCAAAACGATTGCACCAGCGATCCGGGCAATCAGGAAAAGCCCGCGAGAACGCACATCGACAAACCCGCATTGCTCCAGCAGGCGGCGATCTTCCTCCGCCACGATGTGTCGGCCAATTGGCGTATCGAGCCAGCGAATACCGGTATGCGCAAAGCGCTCGAGCATCCCCTTCATGCCACTCGCAGGCACACCCATATCCTGCCTGGCCGGTGCGCCATTAGCGCCGCGTGCTGCCGCTGCGACGGCGTTTTGCAACGCGCGTTCGTCGAGTGCTTGCGTGAGCGTACGGTCACTCCGTCGCGCCGCAACGATCCGCGCGATCAAAAGTCCCGCGATCAGGAGCGAAGCTAACGCCGCGAGACCAAACGCCAGGGCAATCAGATAATTGGGTTGCGCTGTCATGATTTCAGCCGAGCCAATCGGTACAACAAATATGCGCCAAGCAGTTGCAGACCAAATGCGAGATACAGCAACTGGCGCCCACTCGGATCGAACCACATTGATCCGAAATAGCTCGGATTAGTCAGAATCAGAAACCCCCCAATCCCCACCGGCAGCATACCGAGCACCCACGACGACATGCGCGTCTCCGAGGACATCGCCACGAGCTCGCGTTCGGCCTGTTCCAGGTCACGCATGAACGACGCCATTCTGTCGAGCATCACGTCGGCCCGACCGCCATACTTGACGGACAAGCGTAATACCGCCCCCACCAGTTCCAGCTCGCGCGCGCCGTACAGCAACGCGACGTGAGAGAGCGCGCGATCGATCTCAACACCGGAGCGCAGCATCCGCGAAACATGATCGAGGCACTCGCGCAGCGGTGCTTCGGTGGTTTGCAGTGCGGCCTGGAAGGCCGCTGGCACGCTGTTACCCAGCGTTATCAGGCGAACAATGCCATCAAGAAACGACGGCAACTGCCGGACGATTGTCTGGCGGCGCTTGTTCGCACGCATCGACAGCACGAAGTAGAGAAACACGAGGCATGCAGCTAGCGTCACACCGGCTGCCAGCACGCCCCCCTCCTTTGCCGCGAGGAGGCACAACGCCAATCCGATGCCTGCAACGATCAGCGTAAGCGCGCGGGAATTTCGCAAGCCCGCGCGATTCATCAGGGTTCCGAATGAATAACCAACGCGCGCGTTGATGTACCGCCAGTGTTCATTCCATCCTGCCCCGGGTGCCGGAGCCTGTGGCACAAACGAAACAGCGGGCGCCGTACGGCGCGCAGTCGCAGCACGGGACACCTGCACGGTCGGCGCCGGCTGGGCAGCGGCCATCCGGCTGTCGATGAAACGCGCAGTACTCGCCTGGTCTTTGCGTTGCGCACCGCGCTGCAATATCAGCAGCGCGCCTGCTGCGCAGAGCAGCGCAAGCGCAACAAAGACCATGACTGCGCTAGACATTGAAGCCCCCGCCGAAACCACCGCCGCCTGTGTCGAATCCCGCGCCGCCGAAGCCGCCAGTGTTGGTCGAACCACCGAGCACCTGTCTGAAGCGCGCCAGCTTAGGCGAATGCGGATGAATGCCGAGCGAGACCCATTGATCCAGTTCCTCTCCATCCTGTGTCATCACGGGTTCGTAACGATAGAGTTCCTGAGTCGCGATAATGTTGTCGGAAAGCCCGGTCACTTCGGTAATCGACAAAATCCGCCGGCGCCCATTTGACAGGCGCCCGATCTGCACGATGAAATCGATCGCATTGGCGATCTGGCGGCGTAGGCTCGACTCGGTGCCCTGAAAACCCGCGAAGCCTGCCAGCATTTCCAGCCGGTAGAGACATTCACGCGGCGAGCTGGCGTGCACCGTGCCCATCGAGCCGTCGTGACCGGTGTTCATGGCCTGCAGCATTTCCAGCACTTCCCCGCCACGCACTTCGCCGACGATGATGCGGTCCGGCCGCATCCGCAAGGTATTGCGCAGCAGGTCGCGAATCGTCACGACGCCCGCGCCGTCGAATCCACCCGGGCGGCTTTCGAGCCGCACCACATGCGGATGGTTAAGCGAAAGCTCAGCCGTGTCCTCGATCGTCACGACGCGTTCCGCATCGGGCACGTGAAACGCCAGTGCGTTAAGCAGCGACGTTTTTCCCGAACTCGTCCCGCCGGATACCAGCACGTTGCAACGCGCGGCCACCGCGGCTTCGAGTAGCGCACCAATTTCCGGACTGTAGGTACCGTTGCCGAGCAGATCATCGGGGCGCAGCGGATCTTTACGGAACTTGCGGATCGATACGATCGGCCCGTCGATCGACAGCGGTTCGATCACCACATTGACGCGGCCGCCATTCGGCAAACGTGCATCGACCATCGGGTTCGATTCATCAAGACGACGGCCAATCGGCGCAAGAATACGCCGCACGATGCGCAGCAAATGCGCGTTGTCGGCAAAGCGCACCTGAATTCTGGTCAGAATGCCGTGGCGTGATACGTACACGTCGTTGTAGCCGTTGATCAGGATGTCTTCAACGGCCGTATCGTTCAGCAAATCCTCAATGGGACCAAAGCCGGCAAGTTCCTTTGTGAGCGCCTCCGCGATCGCGCGGACCTCGGCCTCGTTGATCGGAATTCTGCGCAGCCGGACAAAGCTGTCCATTTCGAGATCAACGAACTGGTTGATCGCGTTACGCGACCAGCGGCCGAACTCCGAGCCGAGCTCCTCAATGCGAGTGAGCAGATGTTCATGCGCCGCGTTCTTGATGTCCTGGAACTGCTGGCTATGCGCGAACGAAGGCGCGTCGTCGGCAAATTCGATTTCTTTTGCCATCGTCTATGACCGCTTGTAAGTGGTTGGAATGAAGCGCTTGAGCGCGCCGAGCGCGGATTTGCCGCCTGCCGGCGCGGCCGCGCGCGCAGCGCCGCCGAGCCGTTCGATTAATGGTTCGAGTGCGCGCACGTACGGGTCGCGCGCCGCGACATCGGCCAGCAGATGTCCCTGGTTGACCGCCTGACCCAGCGTGATACGCCGCTCCGGCAACGTGGCCAGCAACGGAACTTCCAGCCGCTGCGCGATCTGTGCGGCGGCGAGCCCGAGGTCGGCGTCGAACTTGTTGACGATCAGTTGCACATTCGCCGTGTCCACCCCCTCCTCGCGCAAAGCGTCGAGCACGCCGACCGCCGACACGATCGAGGCCACGCCCTGATCGCACAACAGCCAGGTTTCGTCGGCGGCCTGCACGACGTGGGCGATGAACTCGCTATTGGTGAAGCCGCCGAGATCGACGATCTGCTGGTCGAAGAACGCGCGCAAGCGGTTCAGCAAACCGACCGACGACGAGTACGAGACCTCGCGCATATCGGCGAGATTGGGCGGCAACGTGGTGAGCGCGAGACCACTCGAATGATGCGACAGCGCGGTATGCACGAAGGTCTGATCGAAGCGGCGCAGATTGCGCACGGCTTCGACGAAATTGAATTCGCTGCGCGTGTTCAGGAGCAGCGAGCCGTCGCCGGCCGGCAAGCCGAGATCGAGCAAGGCGGCTTGCCGTCCTTGCGCGACATCGCGCCGCTGCAACATCACCGAAAGGTTCGCGGCCAGCGTGCTCACGCCCATGCCGATGCGCGCGCCCAGCAGCGCGGTGACATGGCCATGGCGGCTGACCGGTTCGACGAGGTTGTCCAGAACCTGACGCGTGATGCGTAACGCATCTTCAGCGGCCGCAGACACGTCGATGAAATCGCGCACACCGGCGCGCAGCGCGGCCAAGGCGCTTTCAGGCTCGGTAAGCGTTCCGAGCGCGACGATCTGCATGCCGGGATAGGCGGTGCGCACCGCGCTCGCAGCGGCACTCGCCGCAGCGGCACGGCCGCCGGAAAAGTCGACAAACACCAGCGACGGGTTCAACGCCGCGATGCGCTGCATCAACATCGACGGATCGAGCGTGGCCGCTTCGACCACGCCTGCGCCCACCAGCGTATCGGCGAGCCAATGCACGTGCGCGTCGGCCAGCGACGCGAACACGAAATAGTCGGTAACCGCCCGTTCAGTCAATGAATGCGTTCTCGCGTTCATGTTGGACATCCTTTTGCGGCATCGGCTGAAGTGCCACCGCCTTGTACTGCTCGCTACAACGCGCGACATGCACTGAAGCGCGGGAAACTTTGGCGCAGCGCCAAAACGCGCGACATGCTGAAGGCTCGCGCCTGCTCACTTCGAGAACCCGGGTAAAGCATCCGGGGATGCGAATCCGCCAATCAACGCGCGCCACACCGGACCGTTGCGCTGCTCAGACTGCTCGCCCGGCGTGGACGGCAGCGTTGCCCCCTTCGCAATCGGAGACACCAGATGAGGCGTCACGATAATCACGAGTTCCTTATCGTTCTGCTGGTAGTTCAACTGCTTGAAGAACGCGCCAATGACCGGCAGATCGCCTAGCAATGGCACCTTTCCAACGTTCGAGATCGTCTCGCGATCGATCAGGCCGCCAATCACGAAACTCTCGCCATCGCCGAGCTCAACCGTCGTGTCGGCGCGCCGGGTAGTGATCGCGGGAACCGACACGCCGCTAATCGTCACGGCGTTCGTAAAATCGAGCTGACTCGCCTCCGGTGCCACTTTCAGCGCGATGCGCTGTGGACTGAGCACGGTCGGCGTGAGCGTCAGGCCAACGCCATAGGGTTTGTATTCAATCGACGTAGTACCCAACCCTTGCGGAATCGGCACCGGTATTTCTCCACCGGCGAGAAAACTCGCGCTTTGGCCGGACAACGCCACGAGGGTCGGTTCCGCGAGGACCCGCGCGAGGTTGTTGCTCTCCAGCAGGCTCAGGTTCGCGAACAACCCATGCGTGGCGGAGTTGAAAATCAGGTTGAACGCCGACGAAATCGGCGACGTCATGGTTGTTTGCGGTTGCTGCCCCGCGGTCGCGGAAACCGAGGTCAGCGCCGATGGCGCAAACGAGCCAAACGAAAATCCGTTGTTCTGCTTGAAGAAGTTGAAGCCCACTTCTTTAAGCACCGTGCGGCTGAACTCCACGACCCGGACGTCGACCTGCACCACCGAGCGCGTGCCGACCGTCGACGTGTCGTATGTCGCGACACTTGCGCCAGCGTCGCCGCCAATCCCGCCCGCGTCGCCACCCTTACCGCTCGCACCAGGACCCGCGGCACCACCGATGCCGTTGCTGCTGTCCCCGCGAGCCGCCCGCTGACGCGCTTCGATTTGCGCGGCCACGACTGCTCGCTGGTGCTTCTCCATGGTCGACGTCGTGCCGGAGATCAGCGCCGTGTCGCCGAGCACCTTCACAGCAGGCGTGTCAGGCCCGAGCAGCGTTCTCGAGGCTGCGGTAGTCACGTTGACCGTATAGGAAGTCGGCACATCTTTACCCTGTTCCCACAGCATGATGCTGGTGGTGCCTGGTGATTTTCCGATCAACAGCACACCACCCGCTTTGTCGCCTTTTATGATCAGCACATCAGCCACGGTCGGGTCGCCGATCGCGACACGCCGTAAGGTGTGACCGCTCGCGAGCGTTTGCTGTGAGCCGACAATGATGTCGAGATTTTGCGCGCCGGCGGCAGCATCGCTCACCGACGACACGGCGAGCGATGCTGCGCACAACATCGCCATGGTCCCGTATGTAAAAAAGCGTTCTTTCATTTTGTTTTGGGCGCGTGTGGCCGCCTGCTCCCTGAAACTGCTATCGAGCGACCATTTCGGCGCGCCCACCCCGTATGACTTCGATGGCGCCACTCGTATTCCCTGCAACCCTCGTCATGGGAGCGGCAATTCGTGGCGCTGCTAGTGTCCGACCAGTCGTGTTTCCTGTTGTGCCCGACAACGCATCAAGCGAAATGCCGGCGGCTGCCCGAGTCGAATCCTTGAGCGGCTCCCCGCCAGCTTGTGCCGATGTCTTCAGCACTGACGGTAGCGTCGCAAATGCACTTGCATCGACGACGTCCGTGTCGTTCGGATTACGCAACGCGAATACAAGACGACCGGATGTCTCAGCGAGAGTCAGCCGGTCCACATCGGCGACGGGAACGGCAAGCACGGCCGTGCGCACCATTCCGTTCGGGTCGCCCGAGTTGTCGTTGCCGGCCGTGGCATTACCGAAAGCCAGCACGCGCAACTTCGAGATCAGGAGGCGCGCCTGCGTGCGATCGATCTCGGCATTGCCAGCCATGGTTCCATCGCGCTTCAGCGTGAAGAAAACATCGACGAGATTGCCGGGTCGCAGCCGGTTGCCGACCGCATTGGATTCGTCGACGCGCACAGCGATCGCGCGCTCACCTGGCGCAATGCGCTCAGCGATCCCCGACGACAATTGAGCTTCCAGTACCGGCGCCTGGGCACCGATGTCCGCATTCGGAATTCGGCCTACAAGCTGCGCCGGATCGGTAAAGGCGCCGTTCGGATTGATCGGCAACGACTGAACGCGTAATCCGTCGACCGTGATCGGCTGGCCGGCCGGCAGAGCGCGTGTTGCTACAACGACCGGAAAACTGGCTTGTGCGACCGATGTCGCCGGTATGGTAGCCGGCTTGCGCGAAAGCGTTACCGCGAAAATGCCGAGTAACAAGGCCAATACGATCAGCACGCCCGCCGCGATTTTGGTTAGTTTAGGCATGCTGACTCACCGAATAAGTCGATTGCGCCCGCCGGCTGATGCACTCGGAAGAGTGAAGCCGTCCAGTGCGACGAGGGGCAGGTGCGTAAGTCAAAGTATGTTCACCGGATTGAGTTGCACTGTTGCTGTACCGCTCAGGTTCTGTGGCAGCAAAAGACCAAGACCCGGCAACGTTGGGATGAGCGGGCTGGCTGCGTAGTTATAGGTCAACGTGACGGCGATACAGGTCATGGTGGCATCGTAGCTACACGTAGCTTGCGCAGCCTGGCAGGTGGCGGTCTGAATCATCTGCGCAACCATATGAGTAGCCGTGTTGCAAGCGGCCGTCGCACGTAAGGTAAGCGCGCCTGGCACGGTGCTCGCCGATTGATAGTTCAATGCAGCGCGCGCGCCCTCCGCGGTGGCGAGCGTCAGGCTCTGTTGCGCGACGAAGATCATGCTGAACGTCACGATCACGTAAAAAATCGAGAAAAAGAGCGGGAAGACGAGCGCGAATTCGACAGCGGTTGCGCCACGCTGCAAATCTTTTCGGCACGTGACGAGATGCGCCCCTTTGCCAGGGTTGCGCCGTGTCGAATACATGGTCATCGCGCGCTCCCGGCAACAAGCTGGGTCGTCAACCATACGATCGTCGGCAAGGTCAGACATGCCACGAACGGCGTGGCGCGCTTGCCTGCCAACTCGAATGTCGGCGTTCGACGATGCAGCAACGATGCGAAACGGGTACGTGTAGTAATCAGCAACCAGACTGCGTGAACGCCGGCGGCGAGACTCGCGACCGCCCACAAACCGAACAACGCATGCATTCCGCACCATGCGCCAAGCACGGCGAACACTTTGACGTCCGCAGCCCCCATCACGCCGATTGCAAAAAAAGGCAGTAATGCGATCAGACCAACCGCGGCGCCAACCGCAGCCTGCGCAATGGAAATACCGAATGGATTTTGGCGCAGGAATGCGCAAGCCAATGCCGTCACCAAACCGGTAACGATTATTGAATTCGAAATGCGTCGACTACGGCAATCGCACACGGCGACCCACGCTGCCCACGCAACGAACAGGAATAGAGTGACGGACGAGTTCATGTCAGCCTCGACAGGCGAAACAAAACGCATACGGACTACGACAGCAGTCCATATGCTTCCTATCGGGAAGACCCCTGAATAATTAGCAGGTCAGCCGACGTAAAAGTCGGCTTTCCTTAACAGGCAAATACAGGGGCCTTACAGTCTATTAAGCTGCGGCTGGCAGCAAGGCCGCGATGGCGACGAATGCCGCCTTCAATTGCGTCCCCAGGCCCTGAACTGTCGCTCCAATAACAACGACGATAAGGCCTGCAATCAACCCGTATTCCAGAGCCGTCACAGCCCGGTTATCTCTCAGGAAGCGTTTGGCGAACTTTTTCATTTTTACCCTCGGACTTTCATTTATTTCGTTTGTTTACGTGCTGCTTCGGATGACGGAGTCTTGAGCGCTTCGGACCATTGGTCTCTCATTCCTGGTCCTGCTTGTTGCGCCGCAGAAGCACCGCCTTGCAGCCGGCTTCAATAAAACAGATGTGTATGAGCTGTCTGTTCGATTACGCACCTCCTCGTGTCAATCCTTGATGCTTTCGGGTTTTATAGCCGAACAATCATATTTAAGCAATTGTCCGCTGCCCTTAGCCGTACACCATATGCGTTTTGGTGTCGTACTCAGGTTAACGGCAGTTCGTGCGTTGCAGCACATAGGAATAACCATGAGTTAGATTCGCTCCACTAATTATTTGTTTGAACAGAACGTTTCAAGCGCGCCGGGCCCTCTCGTTGCACTTGCGTTACCCCCTGTTTCGTAACGGCGCGCGCGGCTCGTTACGTTACGCAGCCCTCGCAAACGTTTAGCGGATTCAATCTCCAGCGCTATATCTGAGTTAGCGGACACTCCATCAATTCCTCGCAAAGCCATATCACATATGGCTTCTCGCCCTTCAGTAAAAAAATATCCGGCATTACTCAGTCGAAATGGCACGGCTCATGCAGAGATAGGCACGCAGCAACACCCAATAACACATGCGATGCGAGGGCGACATGAACATTCAAACGGCCAACACCACAGTACGAACAACCCTGATTGCGGCCAGCGTGGCAGCAATGCTTTCTCTCGGCGCTTGCGGGGGCTCCGGAACCCTAAGCACCGGTACCGGGAGCAACAGCAGCGGTAGCGGTTCCGCCGGCGGTGCACTCTCCACCAGCAGCGGCAGCGGTTCGATGGGCTCGGGCGGCTCCGGCACCAACACGACCGGCAGCAACGGCTCCGGAAGCGGTTCCGGTACGGGTACAGGAACCGGTACGGGCACAGGAACGGGAACAGGCACGACCCCGGTCGCGGCGAATGCGCTCGGCACGGTCGTCGGCAATACCGGCGGTGTGGTCAGCGATGCCGGCTCGGTGGTCTCGAGCATCGGCAGCGTGATCGGCTCGCAAACGCTGCCCGGCGTCAGCTCGCAAACCACCCAGGCCGCCGGCGGCATCGTGCAGCAAGTCGGCTCGGCAGTCTCGACACTCGGCAGCGGCGTATCGCAAGGACTCGGCCAACTCGGCACGGGCGGCGACGCGGTCGGCACGACAGTCTCGAGCCTCGGCGGCGTGGTCGGTCATGTCGGCGGCGCAGTCACGGATGCAGGCAGCCTCGTAACGAGTCTCGGCAGCGGCCCGCTCGCGCCGTTGGCAGCGGTCACCACGCCGCTCGGCGGTGTCGTCAATACGCTCGGCGGTGCAGTGACCAACGCCGGCAGCACGCTCACCACCGTGCTCTCGACGGGTCCGGTTCAACAGATCACGCAAACACTCAGCACCGCGATCACGCCGATTACGTCGATGGTCGCAGCGACTACGCAGACGGTCGGCAACACCACGGGCCTCGGCGCACCGCTGAACGGCCTGCTCTCGACCCTCGGCGGCGGTCTGGGCAAGGCCGGCTCGCTGATCAGCGCAACCGGCGGCAATCCGATCACCGCAGCCCTCGGTCATACGGTCACGGATACGGGCACCACGGTCGCATCGCTGGGCGGTCTGCTCACCGGCACGACCAGCGGCAATCCGCTGGCGCCGCTCACCAGCGTCCTCGGCGGCTTGACTGGCGGCAGCAGCAGCGGCCCGCTTGCTCCGCTCACCGGCCTGCTCGGCGGTCTGAGCGGCGGCTCCGGCTCCAGTAGCGGCCCGCTCGCACCGATCACCGGCCTGCTCGGCGGCTTGAGCGGCGGCTCCAGTTCCAGCGGCGGCCCGCTCGCACCGGTTACCGGCCTGCTCGGCGGCTTGACCGGCGGCTCCAGCTCCAGCGGCGGCCCGCTCGCACCGGTTACCGGTTTGCTCAGCGGCGTAACGGGTGGTCTCGGCGGCGCCTCCAGCGGCAGCAGCCCGTTGGCGCCCGTCACCGGCCTGCTCTCGAGCGTCACCAACGGCCTGAGCAGCGCGACCGGCGGCAACAGCAGCCCGCTCGCACCGGTTACCGGCTTGCTGGCTAGCGTCACCGGCGCACTCGGTGGCGTCACCACAGCAGCCGCCACGCCGGCCGCGACGACCAGCACCACCTCGACCACCTCGAGCCCCGGCCTCTCGCTGTCGAGCACCAGCGGCAAGGGATCCTCGGCCAGCAACCCGCTCGCCCCGGTGACATCGCTCCTCGGCGGCCTGCTCGGCGGCCTGGGGAAGAAGTAAGCCATGCGGCCGCGGCCGTCGAAAAAAGCGCAGTCACCAGCATCCGGAGTGCGGCCCGCCAGCCGCACCCCGGCTCTGCCGGAACCTGGCTGAATTGAGCCGCGCCGCTCAAACACCCGTTGCACCGGCGCACGGAAACAACGCACGCGACACCTAGAAGACACTGAGACACTGAGGAGCACACATGTCTACCCAACGTTTTTTTTCTCTCCATGCGGCGTGCGCGACCGTGTCGTCGTTGCGCGCACCGTTGATCGCCGTAACGGCCGCAGGCTTGCTCGCCGCATGTGGCGGCAATGGCGTCACTGTGCCATCGAGCGCATCCGGCAGCGGTAGCGCCGGCGGCGGCGGTACGACCAGCGGCGGCCCGCCCGTCTCCACGTCTTCGAGCACCAACGGCCTCGCCACCGCCGCTGCAAAGACGACCAGCGACCTCGGCAACACGATCGCCTCGCAGACCATTCCGGGCCTCAGCCCGCAGGTCACGCAAGGTCTCGGCAACGCGGTATCGAGTACGAGCAACACACTGAACTCGCTCGCCAATGCGGTCAGCGGCGGCGTCGGGCAAATCGGCGTGACCTCCAATCCGGTCGGCACCACGGTAGCCGGACTCGGCTCGGTGGTCAGCTCGACGAGTGGCGTCGTGCAAGGTCTGAGCACCGCGGTCGGCGGCCTCGGCACCGGCACGCTCGCCCCGCTGTCGCCGCTCACCACGCCGCTGGCAACCGTGCTGTCCACGACCGCCGGCGCACTGAACGCCGGTGGCGCGACGCTCGGCAATTCGCTCGCCTCCGGGCCGGTGCAACAGATCACCCAGCCCCTCAGCACAGCGATCACGCCGATCGTGCAGACCGTCGGACTCGTGACGCAGACGGTCGGCACGCAGACCGGCCTCGGCGCACCGGTCGGCGGCCTGCTTGCGCAAATCGGCGGCGCGGTGAGCTCGGCCGGCTCGCAAGTCGGCGCGGCAACGAAGAATCCGCTCGGCGCCGATGTCGGCACGCTGGTCAGCTCACTCGGCAACACGGTGACGAACGCCGGCGGCCTCGTCAATCCGAACGGTCCGAATGGCGCAAATCCGATTCCCGGCCTGCTTACGAGCCTCGTCGGCAGCACGACCGTGGCCGTCGTCAATGGACCGCCCGCCAACGGCAGCCCGTTCGGCCCGCTGCAAAACACGCTCGCGAGTCTTGGGCTCGGCAACAACCCGCTCGGCTCGCTGTCGACCCTGCTCGGCGGAACACCGCTGGCAGGCCTGACCTCGGCACTGAGCGGCACGCCCTTGAGCGCGCTGACTTCGGGAACGGGCGGCTCACCGCTGGCTCCGCTGACTTCGCTGCTGGGCGGCACGCCTTTGAGTTCGTTGACTTCGGCGTTGGGCGGGTTGGGCGGCACGGGTAGCGGCGCGTCGAATCCGCTGTCGACGTTGACCGGCGCGCTCTCCGGCGTCACCGGCAGCGCCTCGGGCAGCAGCGGCGGCCCGCTCGCCCCCGTCACAGCCCTGGTCGGCCAGTTGACCGGCGCGCTCAGCTCGGCAGCCGGCTCGACGAGCAGCTCGGGCAGTTCGAGCAGCGCAACGGGTGGCTTGACGACACTGCTCGGCGGCCTGTTGCCGGTGAGCCATAAGTAGTCCGCATAAGTTGCCAATCGATGCCGCACGCATAAGACGTCGTATCAGACGTCCCGTTACACAGTGCGCATAGCAGTCCGCCTTATCACGTGCTCCGCGCTTGTGCAGATGATGCTCAAGCTCAACGGAGCACGTGACGTAATACATGCAAGCATGGCAGTATGCGTCGAGCCACACATAAGCGATCGCGACCAGCCCGGCCTGGCGGCGCGTCCGCAAGACAAGAACGGCATACGAGGAAAATCCGATGAAACTCGGGTACGGTAGTAAATGGACCCTCCTGCTCGCTGCGATTGCGGCAAGCGCGATGCAGGTAGACGCACAAGCACAGTCACGCCCGGCTGGCCCGACAGTCGGCGGCAACCCGCTCGATTCGCTGCCGCAGATCAAGGCGCCCGACAAGGGCCCGAACGTGACCGTGCAGGTTGCACCGCAAGCCCCGCAACTTCAGGAACTGCTCGCCCGCCATCTGACACCCTCCAAAATTCAGGTCGAGGGCGTGAAGTCCATTCCGTTCGACGAAGTCGCGCAACGCTTCACGCCGCTCGTCGGCAAGGACACCACGATCGGCGATCTGATTCAGGTCGCCAACGGCGTCACCAAGCTGTATCAGGATCGCGGCTATGCGCTCTCGTTCGCCTTCATCCCCGCGCAGACGTTCGACGACGGCGTGGTGCGTGTGACCGTGGTGGAAGGCTATGTCTCCACGGTCAAGGTGACGGGCAAGGCGGGTGCGGTCGAGGACAAGATCCGCGCAATCGCTGAGCACATCGTCGCTGACCGGCCGCTCAAGCGCGCCACCTTTGAGCGTTACGTCAATGTGCTGGGCCTGCTGCCCGGCGTGAAGGTCGCGGCCAACGTGCCACCTCCGCAAAATACCGACGGCGCCACGACACTCGAACTGAACGTGGACCGCAAACCGTTCGACGTCAGCACCGGCATCGACTTCAATCACCCTGGCGTGCAAGGCCTGCTGACCGCGACCGAGAACGGCCTGACCGCGCTCGGCGAACAACTGAGCGTGTCGGCCTTGCTGCCGAAGGGCCGGGACAACGTCACCTATCTTGCCGCGCACGCCGCGGTGCCGATCGGCAGCAACGGGCTGGTCGGGAAGATCGACGCGACGCACTATCGCGGCAATCCGGTCGACAACCCCGGCCTGCCCTCTTATATCCAGCGCACGGTCATCAACGACAAGATTGGCGGCTCGCTGGCCTATCCGATCCTGCTGAGCAACAAGCAAAGCGTGATCGGCACGGCCTCCGTCTACGCGTCGCACGACGAGGACAACTACAACAACCAGCAGACCGGCGCGCAGATCGGCTTTCGCTCGCAGGTGCGGGTGTTGCAACTGCAGGCCGACTACACGAACGTGGAAACCGGCCAGGTGCGCCGCGCGAGTATCACGGTGGCGAAGGCATTCGATATTCTGGGCGCATCGAAATCCGGCGACACGAACGTTCCCGGCACGAATGTCACGAATCCGGCGTCGATTAACTTCGTACGGACCGGCGCAACTTTTTCGCAAACCAACGACTGGCCATTGAAGATCGGCACCGCGGTTTCGCTGACTGGCCAATACAGCGCCGTCTCGCTGCCGACGTCGGAACAGATCTCGTTCGGCGCGCAACGCTTCGCGCAGGGTTATCAGCCGGGTGAGGCGTCGGGCGATTCGGGCTGGGGCGCGATATTCGAAGTCAACCGGGGGTTTACGCCGGGCTTCACCTATCTGCGCACCTTCACACCCTACGTATCGTTCGACATGGCCCGCGTCTATCTGCATGCGGGAACGCCGTCGCCGTCGAGGCTGTCGTCGATCGCGTTCGGATTCCGCATCTCGGACGCGAAGTATTACAGCCTGGATTTGTCGGTAGCAAAGGCAATCGGCGACGCACCTGTGGAGAGCACGTCGCGCAGCCCGCGCATCAACGCGACGTTCTCGTATCAGCTGAACTGAGGTTCAACAGTGCCGCGTCCTGATTAGAGGGTCCACTATCAAACGGCGCGCGCACTTTCACGTATTCTGCGCTGACCGTATGCGAACCGCGGCGCTCGAGCCGCAGGTCGCAGACCGATGTCGCCGAAGTTGAACCTGAGGGGCAATACCAGGCACGCCAGGCACACGGGGCATCGCGACGGCTTTCCGTTGAAGACCGCCTGCGATGCTCGAGATGCCTGAGCTGCCAATAACGCCGCGCGACCATGATCGCGCCGTCTTTAATCAAGGAGGAAGACAATGATTCAATTCACTCAACGCGCGCGCACAATCGCGCTTCGCACAGCCAAACATGCCGCCCTCGCCGGCGTGCTGCTCGTCAGCGCCGTCACGGCAATGGCGCAAACGGATTCGCCGATCGGCACGTGGCAAACCATCGACGATCACACCGGCCAACCGAAAGCACTCGTGCAAATTACCCAGGACGGCGGCGGCTCGCTGAACGGCAAGGTGATCAAGGGGCTCAGTGCGAACGATCAACCGGATCGCCGCTGCACCGAATGTACGGACGCACGCAAGGACCAGTTGATTCTCGGTATGACGATCATCAACGATATGAAAAAGGACGGCGACGGCTGGGATAACGGGCAGATTCTCGACCCGGAAAACGGCAAGGTCTACAAGTGCAAGATGCACCTGGAAGATAGTGGGAACAAGCTGGTGGTGCGCGGCTACATCGGCGTGTCGCTGCTGGGCCGCTCGCAAACCTGGATTCGTCAGCAATAACGAACGCGTTGTTCAGGCGCCGATACCCGGCACACAACTGAGGCGCAAGACTGATACTCCGCCGGGGCCGCTGCCGCAGCCCTGATGCAGCCCTGATGCAACCACAAGAAACGGCCGACGATTTCGATCGTGCGGCCGTTTTTTGTTGGGGTCTGGCTGCCTGGCGTCGTCATGCAGCGTGCTTGAAGGGGGACGCATACGCGAACGGCGAAGACGGTAACGGCTTGACCGCTGCCGGCCCGTACACCGCAGGTGCCGTGGGCGCAACCTTTGCTGTGTCGACGCTCTTTTGTTCCGCGCTCACATGCTTGCGCATGCGTGCTTCCATCAGGTTACAGAGCTCTTCGCTCGCAGCGCCAAACAACTGGTCCATGACGCGCTTGAGCACGCCGGATTCATACCACGCCTTGAAGCGGCGATGGCAGGTCTGATACGACGGATATTTGCGCGGCATGGCCGACCAGGTCGCGCCGGTCCGTCTGGCGCGGGTTACAGCCTCCCACGCCTTCCTGCATGACCCATAGCTTTCGACGCCGAAAGGCCATGAAATCGGTCACTGGTCCAATTCTGGTCCAGTTGAAACCAACCGAGCACGATCATGGCAACCATAATGAAACGAAGCGACGTTCGGCCCGAGCGCCGCTGGCAGGCACGCGTGCGCCGCATTGGCTTCCCAACACAAACAAAATCATTCTCCACAAAGGCCGAAGCCGAAGCTTGGGCACGCGAAATCGAAGCCGAGTACGACAAAGGCCACGCCATCGACCACAAAGACGCCAACGACACCGTGCTGCGTGACGTGCTCAAGCGCTACCTGAATGAGGTGGTGCCGACACACAAAGGCCATGTGCCAGAGGGATACGTGATCCGGCGACTAATACGCCTACCCTTCGCCAGTTACTCCCTTGCCAACATAACCGGCGCCGCCGTCACAGACTACCGGGACCAAAGACTTGGTAAGGTAACTGGCTCGACAGTCCGCGTTGAACTCAACATCTTGGCTCGTGTAATCGAGACTGCACGCCGTGATTGGGGTGTGTACCTCGCGGCGAATCCAATCAGGTCTGTACGGTTGCCGAAGGAGAATGCAGCGCGTGAGCGCCGCCTGCTACCCGGTGAGGAAGAACGCTTGCTGATCGAATGCCGCGCTGCGCGAGCACCGTACCTCGAAGCTGCGGTGATCGTCGCGATTGAGACGGGCATGCGTCAGTCTGAAATTCTTTCCCTGCGCTGGGATCGAATCGAATTCGAGCGTCGCGTGGCTGTGCTGCCCAACACGAAGAACGGCGAGCGGCGCGGCGTGCCGCTAACGCATCGGGCCATTGCCGCGCTCAAGTCAATGCAGTCCGTCCACGAGTACAAGTGGCGACGCCAGCGCACGTACACCGATGATGGCCCGTTCTCGAAGATAGACGCGAATGTGATCCGCCACAGTTTCATGCGAGCCAGAGACAAGGCAGGCATCCCCGACCTTCGATTCCACGATCTGCGTCATGAGGCTACATCTCGGCTGTTCGAGAAAGGTCTGAACACGATGGAGGTTGCCAGCGTCACAGGGCACAAGACGCTCACAATGCTGCGTCGGTATTCGCACCTGTCGATGGATCATCTTCTAGCCAAGCTGGCTTAAGCGCGAGGTACAGGCGGGACGTTCCATACTCCGTTGTGTCTCGCCTACCGCACCGTGTGCCGCTGTCAGATCAAGCGGTTGCGCACTCGTTCAAAGACGAAACGGAGGCAGCGTATCACCGAACAGACCTGTTCACGCAACACGAACCGATAATGCAGGCGTGGAACGCGTTCGCTTTCATCCCGAAACCCCTACAGTGGCCACAATCGCCCGATCCGCATATTTCGGGACACACCTGCCAACCGTCCCTGAGGCAAACGCTTGAATCAGCATTTCCTCAGTAGCCGCAATTTCTCAATCTGGCGCGAGATATCAGAAATCTCCTTCCTGAGGTACGATTTTGTCTCCGGTTCTCTCAGCAACTCGCCGTTCAGACGCGTTCGGCGCTTTTTCAGACGTTCGTACTCCGACTTCAGATCACCGAATGAATGTGCATACCGTGCTTTTGCTGCCTTAGTCGCTGGCGACGCGTTATCCCTCGTAGCGCGCTCCTTTTCCAATCTTTCTGTATCACGCTTCGATAATTTTGCGTCCGGCACGAACCTCAACACCGTAGCCGGTTTCCATCCATTAACAATTTCAGCCGGATCGGCAATCCTGATTTTGATGGCCTTCTGTCCCTCGCGGGCGGAACCAAGCTGCCGCGCTACACCCTCGGCGAGCGTCCAGTCTGTCACGATGAACAGACATGGCCGTGCCTGCGGTTTGCCCTCGTCATCAAACGCTTGCCGGATATTCACCCGCAGCAGGAACTGTATGCAGGCATCGATAGTACGATCAAGTGCTGGATCATACATAGGCGCGATGTGTTTCATCAGCGCTGCCTGTGACGGGGTGAGCTTCAGCGTCGCCAGGAACGCGACAGCCTGGTATTCCATGAAGCCGTTTATTCCCTGCTGCATCGGCGGCACATACGTTATCAGTTTGCCCAGCGTTCGCGTGATCCCGAATTCTTCATCGTAGGTGCGCTTGGTCTTGGCGTCGTACATGACATTCGTCGCCAGCAGCAGCGGCGTTTTGCATCGATGTTCGATAGGCAGCGATGCATTCCACGCTTCGTAAACCTTGTAGGCCCTCATCGCAGCGAACACGAGCGGACGATACTTTGAAGGTTTCGCGTGCTTCCTGATTATCAAGCGGAACGCCGATTCACTGTGTTGCAGTGCCCGTGCGTACTCCAGGAACGGTTTCAGCTTCGGTACGGGCAACAAGTCGTGTGGATCGCGCTTTTTGTTCTCATCGAGAGCGTGCCAACGTTCATAACGGGTCTGCCAGCGAAGTTTCAAATCGTGTGCGTGATACTCCGCGTGCAGCTCCGAATAGTCGTCAGGGCAAACCACGATTCCGTCTTTCAGGTGCCCTTGCGACAGGGAGAAATGCGATGGCCTTTCGTCATCATCGTCACCGCCCGGAAAGTCACTAAACAACGGGACGAGAGTGCAACGCTTTTCGATACCATCGCGAATGATTTTCACGCGTTCGGGGTCGAGCACATCACCATTCACGTTCGCATCCACCAGTTCAACGCGATCCTGATACGGCGTAGCCGGTTTCCACTTGATCCAGCCCTCCTTCGTGTAGCCCGCGAAACCAAGACTCTGCCGATGCCTCAGAATGTGGAACATCTGGCTGGATTCGAAAAACGCCGAACATATCGTGACCTTTTTAAAGCCGTAGAACAGATGCGCAGGCGATAGTAGCGTATTGAACGTGAACACCATTTCGCCATTTTCCTCACACGATGAGTTAAAGGTGATCCACGCTTCGAGTCGGCCGTTTGCGACGTGTTGCAAGAATTCGTACAACGGTTTCGACCGTGTTGCTGTCCACTTGAATTTCGTGGTGCTCTCCCAGATTGACCGCAGCCGATCTTCCGATGGTGCGGGTTCGTTCGACTTCCAGGTCCACAGTTCGAAGAAGTTGCCGGTAGGCTTGCCTTCGTCATCAACCACAGGCTGACGATTCGCAACGATGTAGCGGTTGCGCAACTCCTGATACACCGCATCGGGAATCCTGACCGGTTTCTTCGAGTCATCCTGAAGGCAATCGCGAGCCTCGTCAAACATCAGGTGCACGCGCTGTTGACCTTTGAATTTCGATGGCAAATTGATGATTGCCGCGTGTGTCGTCAGGATGACGTGACCGTCTGGAATCATTTCGATTCCCGCCTGGTAGTCGTCACCGCGCTGTCCAACCATGTGAAGCTCGAACTGCTTGGTCGTCGTTTCCCGAATGATTTCCGCATTCAACTGCTCGATGATCTCCTTGTGCTCAAGATGCTTGCGTGCCTGAATGTACTTTTCCTCATCGTTCGGCGCGCGCACAATACGAATCCGATCCGCGTGCGTCGTGCTGTGTTTCAGGACGTCGTTCAGAAACTGTTCAAGCAGGACAACCGTAGGAAATGCGACTACGACAATGTGAGCAGGATAAATCTCACGGAACAAGGAGAGCACGGCTTGTAAAATGGCGTGCGTTTTGCCCGCACCGGGGTACGCTGACAGGAAGTAAATCAGATTTAGGGTGGACATGATTTCGACAGGCAGGAAGGTGAAATTCGGGCCGCGACATTTCAGGCATTGATCGTCGCTGCCCCTTCTGGAATTCCCGGTGGGTTTTCCTGCCGCTTATTTACTGTGGTGTCCCCGAAGGTATGCTGCCTAAGTGGATGAAAAACCTTCGGGGACAAAAGGTGTCGAAATCTCTATGAAAAATGGCCGTATTCGCTCGTTTTGGCGCGAAGCGCCGCATTGAGCAAACCGGCCATCTGTGAATTACTGCGGAAATGCACCGCGCGAAGGTGAGCCGATGAACGGGGGGACGACGATCAATGCCTGAAATGTCGCGGCCCGAATTTGCTCTAGCGGAACCTACGTGCAATCGTGAATATATAGCTCACTGGCACATCGAATTGTCTTATTGATTTCCACTGCATATCGAAATATTTCTGCCCCTTGTGATACCACTGACGCGCCTCTGCTTCCATGCTCACGCCTTTCAGTGCGCACAGAATTGCGAAACGCGTCTCGTGATCGAGTTGCGCGGCCGGAATTCTTTTCAACGCACCGATGATCAGAAATTGCATGCGTGAGTCGACCGCAACGGCGACCGTGCTGGAACCGGTACCGCTTACTTTCCGTGCCGCCCGCACTTTCTTCGCCTGCAACGGATGCGCGGCGAGGAACTTGTCAACGTCGAAAAGATTGTCGTTTTCCGACTCGAAGCTGTACAGCGCCCCCTTGCGAAACCGCGTGCGGTACTGTTGAACCGGGTTGTTTGACGCAGGATCGATGTCGATTTTCATGCCCAACAGATCACTCAGCACACCCTCAATTTCACGCGTCTGGATGGTCGAAATGTGTTCGAATTCGGCATAGGTTAGTGGTCGCGTAGGCGGTATGAACATGCGAAACCGCGCCAGTGGACCCTTACGCACTTCCGGGTCCTTGTCGTTCTTCTTGTGCACCATGTGACTGAATGAGTTTGCGAACAGGAATTTGTACGGCAGTAGCTCCAGACCCATGTTCAAGCGCCGGGTGAACTCATTGAACGCAGCTACCGGGAATTTATCGAAATCCTTAACCAACAACGTGGCGTGTTCCAAGTCGTCACCGGCTTTCGTGACATAGTTGCCCGCGTCGTTGAGCGTCCGGAACTTTCCGAAAATGATTGCGGGGCAGTCCGCAGATTTCATATGTTCGTGCAGCCGGGAATTCGCCACTTCCCGCGTGATCCCGGCCCAACCACTAATGACAGGCTGCATGACCCTAATGAGGCCGCGCGTTTTGCTATCCGGCGCAAAAGCGTCGTCGAGTAGTGCCGCCTCAAATCGCAAGTCGCTGAGCTTGGGATTTTTGTGCAACAGTAGGGGCTTATACACAGTGACTTTCCTTGCGGTTGCGTTCCCGCTGGTGGGCCCGCCGTCCATCTTCCTGCATACATTCGTAGAGAAATGCCAGGACCTCGCGCCAGTGCCACGAAGTCTTGGCAGTTGAACGTGCGTAGGCGGGAAACTCCTTCCGTGCCGCACGCTGAAAGAATTCGGATGTCGGAAAGAACGCGTATGGAATTCGGTACTCAATGATTTCCTCAAGGGTCAACATTTCTCTTTGCATGGCGGTTCTCCTTCAATTGGGCCTAGCCTATTTACAACGTGCAAGCGCATCTAGCGGCCCCTCGCTATGAAACCAGGTTTTTGCGGCGCGACAGTACCGGCTCAGCGCAACCTGCCTTCTCAAACAACCAGACCGAATCTCACTGCTTGAAATCCAGGCCCAGGTAAAAATAGCCTTGACCCTGACGCGGTGACCGCTTGTATCCGAGGTCGATCATGCGGGCTTTGAACCTTCTCTGATCGAGCGCATCGAGCCGTTTTCCACCAATAAATGCCTTGTACTCCTTATACGCCTCGCCTGCGGGAATGCGCAGCCCTGCACCGCGCTGGCACTTCGAGTCGATCCACATGCCAATCGTGTCAGCTACCGGCCTAGCTTCTTCTGTTGCGCTGGTGACCTCATCGCACTCGCCCAGGCCGTCCCGCAAGTACCACATAGCCCCTTCGATCATCCACTGCAAAATACCCGGCGCTTCCGCCTTCAGTTCGTCACCGAGACTGATGTCGATTTTCGCTCCCGTAAATCGCTGGAAGAAAGGTAGGATGACTATGCGTTCCCACAGCGCACCCTTTTCGTAGTTCCAGTCCGGCAGGCCGTTCATGCTGATCAAGAGTTTGGCCTGCGGCTTGAATGCCACCTGATCGCCGCGCCGACGAACACCCGTCAGATAATCGCCGCCCGTCCACGTTTTGAAGAATTCTTCATCCAGGCCGTTGGTCTGCTTCAACTCCGCACACAAAGCAGCACGCACACCTTGCAGCGTCATGAGCGCCGGTGTCGGGTCGTTAATATTCCCCTGACCTGCACTTTTCATGAATTTAGATGACAGGTCCACACAGTAGTCGGGACTCAGCACGTCCCTGATTGCGCGCATAAACGTACCCTTGCCATTACGTCCGTCGACACTGCCAAGGAGGAAGAACGCCTTTTGTTCATCGCCGTGACCAACCAAGGTATAGCCGATCACATTCTGCAAGTAGTCCCGGTACTCCTGTGACGGCGCGACCTGTCGAAGGAACCGTTCGAACCCAGGACACTGAGCGTTCTCGTCGTAAGGAACAGCCGTCGAGCGCGACACCATGTCTCCGGCCCGTGCGGCGCGAAATTCGCCCGTGCGCAGATCGACTACACCGTTCTGTACGCCGAGTAACTCCGGCTTCGCGTCGAAGTCAGACTCCTTCGCGTCGAATTCCGCGAATGCCCTGAGGCCGTCTAGCATGCCTTCCGCCTTTTTGAACCCGGCAAGTGTCCGCAGTACCTTCGCTGCATCCTTCGATCCTGCGCGCAGTGCGACGTCGAGCAAACCGTTGATTATTGCCAGCAACGCACGCACGGCGCTTATCCGTTCGGCAGACCAATGACCAAGCTCAGTGAGCGTATAGAACGTGGTGCCCGCGATCTTGAGCCGGTCAGCCAGCACGTGACGGGCGTACTCGATAGCCTCGTTTTCGTGAGCCGGAAACTCGCCGCCCTGTCGGTAGTACAACAAGACACCCAGCGGATGTCCATCGACACCGACGAAGCTATCCCACACTGACTGTTGCGTTGCGGCGTCATACCCCGTCGATGCTTGTTTCGACCAAGCGTCCCAAACCTTAAAGCTGGCCGCGTTATCAATCTCGCTACAAATCGCCGCGCCGACATGCAGCCGAACCACAAGCGAGTCAGCGGGGATTTGGCTCAGGAGTTCCCGAATCCTCACCAGTTGCTTCGCCGTTATCCGTGCGTTGTCCTTTGAAGTAGTCACGATCAATAAACCTTCTGTAAAACAATTCGTTTGGGTACACCGAGTACACTTGTTCCGATGTACGTGATGTACGGTGTGTATGGAAAATCCCTGGTCGATGCCAAGTCAAACGCGCACGACAACGCCTGGATTGAGCCGATGCTGCTGTAATGCGGTACTTCGGTGTTGCCTGGGTGCTTGCCGACTTTGCTACTGCGGTTGCCGGGATGCGCGCGACATCACGCCGCTAGATTGAAAAGGCTCTAGCGATCACGATGAAGCGGTGCGGCTTTATTCGTCGACTACGGTACTGCGATGGCCGACGCGGAAAACCTAGTCCGAATTCGAACAGGCTAACGGCGACGACATAGCGCCATGAGACGGCGCGTGGGGTTTCTTGGATAGATTACGGTGCGTACTCTATCTGGTCGTAAAGCGATCCGTCAATCCAACGGCAATCCACGTAAACCCTTTCTCGCCCCCGTCCCCAACGGGCCACTTGTGGCATGCGGATAGCGGGTTAGCAGCTAGCACAATTGCGCACATATCGTCAATCCATTTTAAACCGCGGGCGAGTTGGCAAACACGCCTCGCACGAATCGTCAATGTTTTAATCTGGATTCCTATCGAATCGTTGTAAACAAACTATTTTTCTCTACCAACAGAAGCTGGTAGACGCTTCGTCATTTCGGCAAAATTGCACACATACGAAACGTTCGTTAAAGCCTGTGCGCAAAGAACGTCCATAAAAGTTTTGGGGTTAGAAAGATGTCAATATCAAGAAAAATAGTCGCGTACTACCGAGTCTCGACAGCCAAGCAAGGAATATCAGGATTGGGCTTAGAGGCACAAGAACAGACTGTCAGGAATTATCTGAGCACTGGCAATTTTGAAGTCATCGCATCGTTCACCGAGGTAGAAACCGGAGGGGGAGCGAACGCCCTTGAAAAGCGTCCGCAACTAAAGGCCGCGCTCGGCCTAGCCAAAAAGCATAAGGCAACGCTTTGCATAGCCGCGCTCAGCCGCTTGGCCCGTAACGTTCACTTTATTTCTGGCCTTCTCGAAACTGGCGTTGAATTCATCGATGCATCGATGCCAAATGCAGACCGTTTTATGATCCAGATTTACAGCGTAATGAGTGAACTAGAAAAGACACAGATCAGCACTCGGACGAAATTGGCCCTTGCCGCTGCGAAGGCTCGCGGCGTGCAGCTTGGTCGCATGGGTGCGGCTAACCTGAAGCGGAAGAACGAAGAACAGCAGCAGGCGGCTGACGAATTCGCGGCCAAACTTGCACGGATCATCAAAGGCTTTCGTGCTGATGGTCTGTCGCAACGCGCGATGGTTGCCGAATTGAACGCCATGAGTATTCCGACAGTGAGGGGCGGCCAGTGGCAACTGACGCAACTGCGCCGTATGCTGGCTCGTATCGATGCACAAGCGGCAAATGATGCAACGGCTAACGTGGCTGCGTGACTGGCCGAAAAATGTCTAGCCGGTTCCAGGTTGTAGGCGTCAACGATGAACAGGGGTTTCGCGCGAACGTGACCTGCCGTTTCGGCATCGTGCTTCCTGCATTCAGTTCTTGCCAGACATGGCATTGAGTTCGTTTTGAGCAGCAACGATGCCGTGTGCAGCCGCCTCGCGATACAACTCGGCTGCTTCATGAAGGTCTTGTGGCACCCCGATGGCTGCCTTGTACATACGTGCAAGGGTGTATTGGGCGACGGGGAGATTCTGGTCAGCCGCCTTGCGAATCAGCGCCGCAGCTTCGTGATCGTCTCGTGATACGCCTCGACCAGTGCCATACATTACGCCGAGGTCGAATTGGGCCTCAGCGAAGCCTTGATCTGCTGCTTTGAGATACCAGGTCGCAGCTTCGCGATCATCAAGTGGCACGCCCCTTCCGTTGCGATACATCAGGGCAAGATTGAATTGAGCGGCTGCGTTGCCCTGGTCAGCCGATTTTCGGTACCACATGACTGCTTCGTCATCGTTGCGCGGAATGCCTCGGCCAACGGCTAACATGATGGCGAGCCTGACCTGGCCGTTGGGGTCACCTCGTTCAGCCGATTTGCGATACCACTTGGCTGCTTCGGTAACGTCTCGTGGTACGCCTTGGCCTCCTTCGTACATTGCGCCAAGCCAGAATTGGGCGACTGGATCGCCTTGATTTGCTGCGTCGCTAAAGTCACGAATTGCGCTCGCGTAATCCGCTTCCTTGTACGCAGCAACGCCGATCTGCGACAAGTCGTGTGCCGAAATCGTGGATGTTTGCGCATGACCAATGCGTGGACCCGCAGCCATGCAAGTCAGAAGCAAGGCGAGTAAATATATTTTTTTCATATCGTGAACTACCATGTGCGAACGCATAGCTCAAAATCGCGCCTTGTCACGGGACTCACGCGCCAGCCGCTGCCGCCTTCGTGATAGTCGGTACGACGTTGGTGCGACGCACGTTGTCGGCGACGAATCGGGTTCTGCGCTCAGCGCCCTGAAGGAGGTAAAAAGGCTTACTTGTTCTGCTTCAGGAACGCTTCGTACCGTGCGCGCGTTTCCGGATTCGGAATCTGATCAGGCGTGGTTCCGATCCTGCGCAGATTGCTGAACAACTCAGCCGCGACCCGTGCCGCGCGTTCAGGACTCGGATTGAGGTAGGGGTCGTTCTCCCAGCTATCAAGCGTGTACCACGATACATGCGCGCAACCGTCCGGCGCACCGCCGTCAACAGGACGCTTCGGATTTTTCGGGGGTTTCTCAGATTCACGCACTGCACCCTCCTGTCTGTTTGTCAACTGATGCCACGGAAGTGCGACTGGGAGCAGCTTGTCTGCTACGGCAATGTCCCTCGTCGCGGTAGCCAGCGCTTGATGCGCGTACCTCAAGCCGTCATGTCGTACCGGCCCCCTCTAGCAGGCAATCAGTTGATCCCTGCTATCTTCGTCCTAAGCCACCTGGTTC
>NZ_JAQQFL010000023.1:0-144046 GCF_046026025.1 Paraburkholderia fungorum
GGCCGACCTCCGTACCTTCACGGCTCACCCGCACCGCACCTTCCCAGTACACCGCACCGGTCGACTGCCGCGAATCGAGTTCCTGATCGTCCATCAACGGATCGAGGCGCCACGTCAACGTGCCGGTTCTGAGCGTCATCGAGACCGGATACGACGTGTTCGTGCGTGGCGAGCGCCACGTGCGAACCGGACTGAAATCGACCTGATCGTGCCTGAACGTTGTCGCCTGACCGTCGCGATTTCTGAGGGCGGCATGTGCCCATATCGCATGTCCATCGCGACTGCGGACCTTGAAAGCCATCAAGGCTGAACCATCCGTCAGATTGGCGCCGAGCCAATCCCATCCGACCGCGTCGGTATCGAGCAGCGTGCTCGACCATTCGTGATCGAGCCACGCCGCGCCGGTAACGACCGTTTCACCTGTCGATTTTCTGCCTGCCACGACCGGTCGAACGATGGTGCCGGTCACATGCAATTGCGGCTCGCTGTAGTAATAGCTCGCCTGCTCGGGGCGCGGACCTTTGCGGGAGTAGCCGCGCTCGCCCTGGATCAGCGGCGCCTGTGTCGGCGTCAGCGCGAGGTGCAGCGCGAATCCGTTAGCGTCCGCTGTAACGTCGTAGTGGCCGTCAGCGGCACGGATGATTTTCCATGCGTCGAGTTTGACATCCGTATTGCCCGGCTTCGCATACGCTAGCCCGAAGCCCTCGCGGGCAATGCGCTGATCGTGCGCAAGGTGACCGAGCGCGGGATCGCTCAATGCGGCATGAGCAATGATCAATTGCGACGGAGCGAACGCACTCGGGTCCGCAGGGTCGTGGCCGGTTGCCGAGCGAAAGAAGGTGATCTGGAAACCAAGCGGTTGATTGTCCGGAGTCGTGAGCCAGCCCGTTGCGTACCACCACTCGGTGCGAAAAGCCGGGTGTGCACCGGTATCTTGCGGAAGGACGATCGGATGATCCTGCGTAACCGCAGCGAACTCGGGTGCTGCGGCGAACGCCGGCGCGATGATCAGAAAGCCTATGCCAAGCAATACCGCGCAAGCCTTGGCGTTTAGCTGCCCTACACGCGCAATGCCAGGCAATGCAGTCGGTGAGGCGCACGACAAGGCGGTCGCTAGCCAGAAGCGATGCTTGAGGCGCAAGCGGGCGGCCTGACCAACGCGCCTCCCTCGATTATTTCGCTCCACGCCCTCACACGCCGACTCCTGCGTCATCTCACGCGGCCATCCCATCACCAATCCTCCTTTACCGCGCGCACCGCATCCACCGACACCGCGCCTCGTCCCGCAATCACCGCCGTCGAACACGAGGAGGCCAGCATCACCAACGCGACGGTGCCGAGCACGGTCCACGGAACATGCAGTGACATGCTCCAATGAAACGACTGTGGATTGACGACGAACACCAGGATCAGGCTGATCGCAAATCCGAGAACGAAACCCATCGCGATACCGCAAGCGGTGAGCATCCCGCCTTCGAGCGCGAGAATCGCGAGAACTTGCGAGCGCGTCACGCCTACATGCCGCAGCATGCCGAACTCGCGGGCCCGTGCAAGCGTCTGCGCGGAAAACGTCGCCGCGACGCCGAACAGGCCGATGACGATCGCGACTCCCTCGAGCAGATAGGTGACGGCAAAACTTCGATCGAAAATAACCAGCGTATGCGCGCGAATTTCACCCGGTTGCGACAGGTCCAGTGATGCCCCGAAGGGCAGCGCACGCAGACCGGTCATCACGCGTTCGACGCTCGTTCCCGGTTGAACGGTGACGGCCACATCCGTCGCGCCCGTATCGCCAGTCAGGCGCCGGTAATCCGGAAGCCGTATCTGGATCGCGCCGGTTTGACGCGCGTAATCACGCCAGATGCCGGCCACAACGAACACGTGACCACGTTCGCCGAGCGGCAGTTGCACGCGCTGGCCCAACTTGTATCCATACAGGTCGACCATTGCTTCGGATACCCAAACAGGTGTTTCCCCGTCATGAAGCTGGGAGGGTGACAATACCGCTCCGGTCATTTGCAGATTCGCGCCAGGATCGGCAGCGTCGATCTTGCGTGCGAGCACGGCGACATCAGGCCGTGCCGGGTCGAGCGTGAGATGCGAGAAGCGGGCAAACGCGGCGGTCCTGATGCCGGGCACGCCGGCCAGCAGCGTTTGTTCGTCGGGCCGCAAGCCCCCGGTGTCGCCGTTCGGCGCCACGCGCACGTAAAGATCGGCGGAGAGCAGGTGGCCCAACCAGTCTTCGACGGAAACACGGAAGCTGGCCACCATGATCGCCATCGCGACGATCAGCGCGAAGCTCGACAGTACGCCACCCATTGCGATCGATGCATGGCCCGGCGCATTCGCGAGACGTGCCAATGCCAAAGTGCTCGCCGCACCGGCACGATACCGCGCGCCGAGAGCACGGTTCGCTGCGCCAAAGATCAAAGCGGTCACGCGCGGCATCAGCGCAATGCCACCGATCAGCAACAGTGCAACGGCCAGGTAGCCGCCGATCGGCGTGTCGAATAAAGGCGGCGCTTGCGTGAGAACGGCGGCAACCAGCAAACAGCCCAAAGCGGGCCATGGCGTAGCCAGTCGCGCCAATGCGCCTTCTTCGGCGCCCGCCTTGAGCGCCGCCGCCGGGCGCGCACGCGCCGCCTCCAATGCGGGGGCAAGACTGCCTAGTATCGACACAGCGACGCCAAGTACCAGGAATAGCGCGGTTGCCAGCGGTTCGAAGCCGACGTGCGGCTGCACGCCGGGAAAGTAGCCGCCGCCCAGATCGCTGCCGAAAAAGCGCAACGCACCGCTTGCCAGCGCGTAGCCGAGCGCGAGTCCGGACAGTGAACCGAGCAGGCCCAGCAGCGCACCTTCCATCAGGATCTGGCGCAGCAACTGGCCACGCGTCAGTCCAAGCACGCGCAGCATTGCGAACTGCGCACGGCGCCGCACGACACCCAGCGCCTGCGTCGAAAACACGAGGAACGCGCCAGTGAAAAGCGCCACCAGCGCGAGCACGTTCATATTGATCCGATAGGCGCGCGACAGACGATCCGTGCGGCTTTCGGCATCGCGTGTCTCGGCGATCACCCACCGGCTGCCGAGTCGCGCCTGCAGATCACGCTTGAAACGCTCCCGATCGACACCGCGTTCGAGTTGCACGTCGATGCGCGACAGCTTGCCGAGCTTGCCGAACTTCCACTGCGCAGCGGCAATATCCATCACCGCGAGCCGCTGCCCTGGCCGGGTTCTCACGAGAGCGCCGGCCACGCGCAAATGTACGATCGACGTGCCGTTTCGCAGTGCCACGTCATCGCCGATCTTCACCTTCAGCCATTGCTGCGCCGCCGTCGAAAGAAACACCGTGTCGGTCGCGAGCGTATCGAACGGCCGTTCCGCCGCCGGCACGCCGATCAGGTCAGGCGCGATGCGGCTTGCCTTGAAGACGTCGATGCCGAGCACGGGTAGCGCGGCGTTGCGGTCCGGCACAGTGACATCGAGAGCGAGTACCGGGCTCGCCAGAGCGACACCAGGCTCGGTCGCGAGGCGCGGATAGATGGACTCGTCGAATAAGGGTTGCGCGCCGCGCACCTGCAGATCGGCCTGTCCCGAGAGGCTGCGCGCCGCCGCCGAGAATTCATTGAAGGCGGCGCTGTTGATCAACTGGACGGCATAGCCAAGCGCGACACCGAGCGCGATCGTGGCAATCGCAACCAGGGCGCGTCCGCGATGACTGCGCCACTCGGCGCTCAACAGCCAGCGCGCGAGCACACGGTGGCCTCGAATTCGCTGAAGCGGGCGTGAATCAGCGTGCATTGCCGGCTGAGCGCGCAGTGGTTTGGGACTCGGGTGGCAAGCCGGAAACGGCGTTGCGTCCTGGCGATGCGTGCAAACCGCCATTACTCAGAATCAGGATCCGGTCCGCGACGGCCGCGGCTGCCTCCGAGTGCGTGACCATGATGGTGGCCGCACCGGTGGCCTTACTTTGCGCGCGGAACAGGCTGAGCACGTCGTGCGCGGTATCGGGGTCGAGGTTGCCGGTGGGTTCGTCAGCGAGAATCAGTTTCGGGCGATGCACGAGCGCCCGCGCAATGGCGACGCGCTGCAACTCGCCGCCCGACAACTGCCGCGGAAAATCATCGCCACGGCCGCTCAGGCCGACGGCCGCCAGCATATCAAGGGCGGCGGCCGTGGGCAGGTCGTTCAACAGCAGCGGTAGAGCGACGTTCTGCGCGAGCGTCAGATGGGGCAGCACGTGAAACGCCTGGAACACGAAGCCCAGTTTTTGCCGGCGCAAACGCGTGGCCGCGTTATCGTCCAGACGCGAGACCGTGCTGCCGTCGATGATCACGTCGCCGCTATCGGCGCTGTCTAACCCTGCAATGAGATTGAGCAGCGTCGATTTGCCGACGCCGGAATCCCCCATGATCGCGACGAATTCACCCGGCGCGAGCTTGAAATCGAGGTGCGCCAGCACAACGCGGCCGACGCCGTAGGTCTTGCCAAGCTCGCGGCATTCGAGCGCGGGAACGACACCTTCGTCACGAAACTCCATGCGGTATCCAATAAGTCTGGCCAGCGAAGATGGCGTCCTGCCATGCGAAGAAACTACCCGTGCTGCGCACGCGTGTCGGCCTCTGAACCGCCGAAGTATATTCGGGTTCTGTAAGGCTCGCAGGCCGGTGCCACCATCGCCGGATACCCGTTTGAAAGCAGGCGGCCGGGGCGGGGCGCGCAGGTCTTTTCGGGCGCGTACCGGCGCTTCTTTAGAGTGCCGGATCAAAAAAATTTTCTGTTCGCGGAGGCGCCAAATTTTCGCCACCGCCCCGAAATCGGCCTTGATGGCGCCTTGCGCGCCAGCATGAATTATTCCAGTGCAAGCGCCGGATGAAGGTGCTCGTGCAAGAGTGGCTAACCGTCTGCCAACTGCATTCTTCTCCATGCAAAAAGCATGGGCGATTTTCTGTTCAGATGCATTTGTGCGTTTGCACATTTTTTTGCATTTCGCAAGGGCAGGCGTGGCAACAATGCATTGTCAAGGGCGTTGCAGCATTGTTGCGCTGCAAAACTATTCTTATCTTGGTAATCTCCCACCCTTGGTCATTCGACTGCGGGTAAACGCGAGGCGGGCAGTACCGCTCCGACGTCAATTTCAGCGAAATCCAGCCTACATATCCATTTCAATGCTTTCGTTTTTGAAGGCGTTGGAGCGGCGTTTTGTATTTCAAGTTTTCAACAGAACACATGCCATTGCCTCCGCTTCTCAGCCTACTCATCTGGATCCCTATTGTCGCCGGCCTGGTGGTTTTGCGTGCCGGATCTGACGCGGCGCGTAGTCGCACGCGGTGGCTCGCGCTGATCGGCGCGGTGGCGGGTTTTCTGCCGGTGATTCCTCTCGTGTCGAACTTCCGCAACGACGTGACGTCGATGCAGTTCGTCGAGAACGTTCGCTGGTCGCCCACGTTCGACATTGCGTGGCATGTGGGCGTGGATGGGATTTCGCTGTGGCTCGTCGCGCTGACCGCGCTGACCACGATCATCATCGTGGTCGCTTCATGGGAGTCGATCACCGAGCGTACCGCGCAATACTTCGGCTCCTTCCTGATGCTGTCGGGTTTCATGCAAGGCGTGTTCACGTCGATGGACGGCATGCTGTTCTTCATCGCGTTCGAAGCGACGCTGATCCCGTTGTACCTGCTGATCGGGACGTGGGGCAATTCGAACCGCTCGTACGCTGCGGTGAAGTTCTTCTTCGTCTCGTTCCTTGGCTCGCTGATGATGCTGATGTCGATGCTGTACCTGTACAGCCAGACGCACAGCTTCGATCTCGCCCTGTGGCGTGAAACGCATCTGGGCACCTGGGCACAGGTCCTGGTTTTCCTCGGCTTCCTTGCCGCGTTCGGTGTCAAGGTGCCGATGTGGCCGCTGCATACGTGGCTGCCGGACGTCCACCTCGACGGGCCGACCGGCGCCGCCGTGATGATCGGCATGCTCAAGCTGGGCGGTTACGGTCTGCTGCGTTTCGCGCTGCCGATCGCGCCGCAGGCCAGCCATTTCTTCGCGCCGATGATGATCACGCTGTCGCTGGTCGCGGTGATCTATTCGAGCCTGCTGGCGCTGGTGCAGACCGACATGCGCCGCCTGCTCGCCTATTCGACGATCGCGCACATGGGTCTCGTGACGCTCGGCCTGTTCGTCTTCAACCGCATTGGCCAGGCGGGCGCAATCGTCCAGATGCTGTCGTACGGCGTGGTGTCCGGCGCGATGCTGCTGTGCACTGGCATGCTCTACGACCGCACCAAGACCGCTTCGATCGCGGAATACGGCGGCGTCGCCAACACCATGCCGCGCTTCGCCGCGTTCGTGATGCTGTTCTCGATGGCCAATATCGGTCTGCCGGGCACCTCGGGTTTTGTCGGCGAGTTCATGGTGTTGATGGGCGCGATCCGCTTCAATTTCTGGATCGGCGCAATCGCGGCCACCACGTTGGTCCTGAGCGCGGCCTACACGCTGTGGATGTACAAACGCGTGATTTTCGGCGCGATTGCCAACGCACGTGTCGCGAAGCTGCAGGACCTCGGCAAACGCGAGTTCGCGCTGCTCGGCGCGATGGCTTTGCTGGTGCTGGCCATCGGCATCAATCCGAAGCCGTTCACCGACGCGATCGACCCGTCGGTCGGCACGCTCCTCGCTCAATCGGAGCGCAGCGCACATCCTTCGGATTCCGTACCGTCTGGCGGTGGCGAACACCTGCAGGCGGCGGCGCCGGCAACCGTGGCGGCACGCACGCCGGGCTGACCGGAACGAGGCATTGCGCAGTTGCAGCATTCGTCATGCGGATGCTGCAACTGCCTGACGCGTTTTTCCGCGCCGACACGCATCCTTTTCAGAGCATCCGACGCAGCACGACCTGAATGGCCGTGCTGCGTTTTATCGCTTGTTTAAAGGGACTTTTGTGATCCGACGACTCCGCCGGCACCTTGCGATAACGCACAGCAGACCTTCACCTGCGCACACACCTGCGACAACATGTCGCGCGGTGTTGCGACGCAATAGATCATTGCAAAATCGAGGGTTTATATCCCGCTGACGAGCCCCTATTATGCGATCGCTTATAAAAAGGAGAGCGGTCGAATGACGTTCGTTGAAGTCGTAAAAGAAGGGCAATGGATATGAAAGGAAAGACTTTGCGAAGGTCGTCAAGTTTCCTTTCCATCGGCCTCATGGTGTTGCTCTCGGGTTGCAGCAAGCTCGATATTCTGAATCCGAAGGGAAGTGTGGGGCTGGCGGAACGTGAGCTGATCGCCACGTCGACCTGGGCCATGCTGATCGTGGTGGTGCCGGTTATCGTGCTCACGCTGCTGTTCGCCTGGCGCTATCGCGCTTCGAACAGGAATGCCGAGTACCGTCCGGGCTGGGTGCATTCCACCGGTATCGAAATCGCCATCTGGACGATCCCGACGCTGATCATTCTGTTTCTCGCCGTGCTGACGTGGAAGAGCACGCACGAGCTCGATCCGTACAAGCCGCTCGAGTCGCAGGTGAAGCCGATCAACGTCGAAGTCGTCGCGCTCGACTGGAAGTGGCTCTTCATCTATCCCGACCTCGGCATTGCGTCGGTGAACCAGTTGGCGTTCCCGGTCGGCACGCCGGTGAACTTCGTCATCACGTCGGACACGGTGATGAACTCCTTCTTCATTCCGCAACTCGGTGGCCAGATCTACGCGATGGCGGGTATGCAAACACGCCTGCACCTGATCGCCGACGAAGCCGGCAACTACGCGGGCACTGCGGCAAATTTCAGCGGCAGGGGGTTCTCGGACATGAAGTTCCGCGCACTCGCCACCTCGCCTGAAGAGTTCAATGCGTGGGTCGCCAAGGTACGCGCCTCGTCCGAGCGCCTCGACATGGACCGCTATCACGCGGTATCGGCGCCGACGGAGAAGGAACCGGTGCGGTACTTCTCGTCGGTCGATCCGAAGCTCTTTCACAACATCATTGCCCGATACAACAACGGTAACGTCCTCGACAACATGAACGACGCTAACTGTGCGCCAAAGGGTAAGGGGTAACGCATGTTCGGAAAACTCTCACTCGACTCGATTCCGTACCACGAGCCGATCATCATGGTGACGGCTGCCGGGATCGCCCTCGGCGGTGCGCTCGTTCTGGGTCTGATCACCTATTTTGGCAAATGGCGCTACCTGTGGACCGAATGGCTCACATCGGTCGACCACAAGAAGCTGGGCGTGATGTACATCGTGGTTGCGCTCATCATGCTGTTCCGCGGTTTTGCGGACGCGATCATGATGCGTACCCAGCTAGCGCTGTCGTATAACGCGCCAGGCTTCCTGCCGCCGCATCACTACGACCAGATCTTTACCGCGCACGGCGTCATCATGATTTTCTTCATGGCGATGGCGTTCATGGTCGGCCTGATGAACATCATCGTGCCGTTGCAGATCGGTGCCCGCGATGTTGCGTTCCCGTTCCTCAACTCGTTGAGCTTCTGGATGACCGCGATCAGCGCGGTCCTGATCAACATCTCGCTGGTGATCGGTGAATTCGCGCAAACGGGCTGGCTGGCTTATCCGCCCCTGTCCGAATTGCAGTTCAGTCCAGGTGTCGGGGTCGATTATTACCTGTGGAGTCTGCAGCTCTCCGGTATCGGCACGTTGCTGACCGGCGTGAACTTCTTCGTGACCATCGTCAAGATGCGCGCGCCGGGCATGACGTTCATGAAGATGCCCGTGTTCACGTGGACCGCGCTGTGCACGAACGTGCTGATCATGGCCGCGTTCCCGATCCTGACCGTCACGCTCGCGCTGCTCGGTCTGGACCGTTACCTCGGCATGCACTTCTTCACCAACGACGGCGGCGGTAACGCCATGCTGTACCTGAACCTGATCTGGGCATGGGGTCACCCGGAGGTGTACATCCTGATCCTGCCGGCGTTCGGTATCTTCTCGGAAGTCGTGGCTACCTTCGCCAAGAAGCCGCTGTTCGGCTACAAGACGATGGTGTGGGCAACCTGCGCGATCATGGTGCTGTCGTTCCTCGTGTGGCTGCACCACTTCTTCACGATGGGTTCGGGCGCGGACGTCAACGCGTTCTTCGGTATCGCGACGATGGTCATTGCGATTCCGACCGGCGTGAAAGTGTTCAACTGGCTGTTCACGATCTACAAGGGCCGTCTGCAGTTCACGACGCCGATCCTGTGGACCCTCGGCTTCATGGTCACCTTCACGATCGGCGGTATGACCGGCGTGATGATGGCGATTCCAGGCGCGGACTTCGTGCTGCACAACAGCCTGTTCCTGATCGCTCACTTCCACAACGTGATTATTGGTGGCGTGCTGTTCGGCTACCTGGCTGGTTTCAACTACTGGTTCCCGAAGGCGTTCGGTTTCAAGCTGAATGAGACGTGGGGCAAGGCGTCGTTCTGGTTCTGGCAGATCGGTTTCTGGGTTGCGTTCACGCCGCTGTACGTGCTGGGCTTCATGGGCATGACGCGTCGTCTGAATCACTATGACAATCCGGATTGGCACCCGTGGCTGATCTTCGCGTGGGTCGGTGCTGTGCTGATCGCCATCGGTATCGCTTGCCAGGTGCTGCAACTGGTCGTCAGCATCCGCGACCGCAACCTGCCGCAAAACCGCGACGTCACAGGCGATCCGTGGGACGCACACACGCTGGAATGGGCAACGAGCTCGCCGCCGGCGTCGTACAACTTCGCGATCATTCCGGACGTGCGTGAACTGGACGCATTCGCTGAAATGAAGTCGCGCAAGAATCGGCCGAAGCCGGTGTATCGCGACATTCACATGCCGTCAAACACGTCCGCAGGTCTGGTTGTGGCGATGTTCTCGCTGGTGCTGGGTTTTGCTGCTGTGTGGCACATCTGGTGGCTCGCGATTGTGGGTCTGGTCGGCTCGATCGGTACTGTGATCATTTACAGCTTCCAGAAGAACGAAGGCTTTTACATCCCGGCCGCCACGGTAGCGGCGATTGAACGAGAACGCTCCGGCTCAGGCGCACAGGTCGCGATTGAAGAAAAACGCTCCCGCGCCGATGCGCAGGTCGCTTTGGAGGTGGATTGATGTCGAACAACACTCTTACGGCGGGCTCGCATCTTCACGATGCGCATCATGCCGATCACCCGCCGTCGCATTCGGTATTCGGCTTCTGGCTGTACCTGATGACAGACTGCATCATCTTCGCGTCGCTGTTTGCGGTGTTCGCGGTGATGGGCCATCAGTTCGCGGGTGGTCCGACCGGCAAGGATCTGTTCGAGATCCCGGGTGTCGCGCTCGAAACGTCGATGCTGCTGCTGAGCAGTATCACGTACGGCTTCGCGATGCTGGGTGCGCACAAGAACAGGAAGGGCGTGCTGCTCTTCTGGCTCGGCGTGACGTTCCTGCTGGGTCTCGCGTTTCTCGTGCTGGAAATGCGCGAGTTCTCGCACCTGATCGCACAGGGTGCGGGACCGAGCCGTAGCGCGTTCCTGTCATCGTTCTTTACGCTGGTCGGCACGCACGGTTTGCACGTGACGTGCGGCCTGATCTGGATGGCGGTGCTCGCCGTGCAGGTGATGCGTCATCGTGATCTGACCGAACGCGACATGATTCGCCTGACCTGCCTGAGCCTTTTCTGGCACTTCCTGGACGTCGTGTGGATTGGCGTCTTCACCTTTGTCTATCTTGCGAGCGTGATCTAAATGGACCATAGCGAAACCGCACACCTGGCGCACTCGGGTGAGAGTCACGGCAGCGTCGGCAGCTATACGATGGGTTTCATTCTCTCCGTCGTGTTGACCGCCGCGGCGTTCGGCCTCGTGCTGAACGGCACGTTGACGGGCGAGAACGCGTTGCTCGCGATCGCGGGCCTCGCGTTCGTGCAGATCGTCGTGCATCTGATTTTCTTCCTGCACATGAATGCGTCGTCGGCTCAACGCTGGAACGTCATGGCGTTCGGCTTCACCGTGCTCACGGCCGTGATCCTGATCATCGGCTCATTGTGGATCATGCATAACGTCAGCATGCACATGATGTCGCGCTAGGCGGAAAACGCCGCTGGTTGAGTAAAAACCCCGCAAGGTGAAAGTCTTGCGGGGTTTTTCATGTGCGAAGCCGACCGTCTGCGTGAGCGTTTGAAAGCTGCGGGCTGGCATGTTGAAGACCACCCGGGCGGGCAAGTACCGCGGCCGATCGAGTCGGCTCGATAACCCCGTGTTTCCACCGGATCGGAATGCGGCCGACGTGCTCGCGTGGCTAAGAGCGCATCGGCAGGATTGAACATCGATCGATGGATGAAAAAAGAGCCGTCAACCCTGCGCGCCGCGCCATCCGGCGAGCAGGGCGGGCAATTCGGCCATGTCCCGGAAGACGTGAGCCGCGCCCGCGCCATGCAGGGCAGTCGCGCTGCTGTGGCTCAGTTCTGCCGGACAATAGCCGAACACCGTGGCGCCGGCGGCGACACCTGCCGTCACACCCGTGACGGTATCGTCCACCACCGCGCAACGGTGCGGGTCCATGCCCAACCCCGCGGCCGCGGCGAGATAGACATCGGGATACGGCTTATTGCGCGGCGTTTCGTGACCGCTCGCGATGTGTCCTTCGAAGCAGTCGAGAATGCCGGCCTTCGCCAGTTGCAACTCAACCTTGACGCGATCGGCGCCCGAAGCAACGGCAATGCGTCCGTCGAGTGTCGCGTAAAGGGCGCGCACGGCCGACGCCGCGCCGTCGATCGCCACCAGTTCGCGATCGAGCGCCTCATTACGGCGCGCGCGGAACTGCATGAGCCAATCCGCGGTAATCGCGAAACCGGTACGCGCCTCGATGAGGGCGGCTTCATCCCTGACGGCCTTGCCGACAAAAATCTGCATCGCCTCTTCGACGCTCAATTGCCAGCCTAACTCGCCGAGCATCTCGGTGAGCACGCGGTTGGTGATGGGTTCGGAGTCGACGAGCACGCCGTCGCAGTCGAAAAGTACAGCGTCGAAAGGGAAAGGGGAATGGGCCATCGGGCAGGGTACGAAAAGTGGTCGCGGAGCCGGCAAGGATACCTCACCGGCTCGCGCGACCTCGCACAACCCCGCATAACCCCGCACAACCCCGCATAACGGCGATGCGACGGTTTCCCGCGAGAGATCAGGAACCGGCCTTATACCCGTCACTCAGCGTTTTCATAAACGCGATGATGTCCTGAATATCCTGATCCGTCATGGCCGGCTGATCGCCGAACTTGCGATCGAACGGCGCGTCGGCGACGTCGACATTGGCGTGATACTGCGGCGGCAGATCGTTGTACTTCCGCACCTTGCCCGAAGCATCGCGCGGATAGATCTTCTCGGGCGCCGTATTACGCAGGTTGTAGAAGTCCATGACCTGCTTGAGGTCGTGATAAACGCCGTTATGGAAGTACACCTTGCGCTCGGCAACATTGCGCAGGGTCGGCGTGAGGAACATCCCGCAGTACTGCGTCTCCTTCTTCATGTCGTCGCGGAACGGCCCGCACACGCCCATATCGAAGAACTTCGGATCCTTGTTGACCGGAATGGCCGGATTGCGCGGCACGCCAAGCGCCTCGTACTGTGTATCGGTAAACACCGGCGGCAGGCCATCCTTGCTGGGCTGACTCAAGTGGCAACCGGCGCAGTTCGCCTTGTCCTTGTCGTTGAACAACTGCAAGCCGTGCAACTCGGCATGCGTGAGTCGCGCTTTACCTTCGAGCCAGTAGTCGTACTTGCTGGTAAAGGCATGAAACGACTGATCCTCGGTCTGATACCGTCCCACTGCGAACATGGCTTCCGAGATCAGCAGGCTCGGATTGCTGACGATGCCCGGTCCGAAGATCTGTTTGAACTGATCCAGATACTTCGTTTGCAGCAGCTTGTGCGCGACGTCTTCTTCTGTCGCATTGGCCATCTCCACCGGATTCATCAGCGGACCGAGCGCCTGGATTTGCAGCGTATCGGCGCGGCCGTCCCAGAACAGTCCGCCTTGCGGCACCATTGCCGGAGCGGCAGGGGCGGCAAGCGCTGTCTTCTGCGCGCGCTGCACGCCGGCCGCCTGTGAGGCCAGTTGCGTCATATCCACCGGCACGTCGGTATCGCCCTGATCCGGTCCGATGCTGAACGGCGCCTGGCGGTACAGATACGCCAGCGACGGCGGCGGCCGGTAGCCGGCCTGATTCATGTGCGCGCCGCCGAGTTGCACCGGGAATGCGTTATCCGGTGCGTACGAATGCTGTGGCGAGTGGCACGACGCACACGACTGCGTACCCGAGGCCGATAGCGACGCGTCGAAGAAAATCTGTTTGCCGAGCAGCGCAACCGCGCTCAGCGGAGCGTCTTGCGGACGCATCAATTGAACCGGATGAGGATTCGCGCCGGTGATTTCTTCGACGATCGCGCCGACGGCGGGCGGCATCCGTTCCGGATAGACGAGCGCGTACGCGCAAACCACGACGAGCGCAAACACGATACCGGCAGCGCTCCACGCGAGCAGCTTGAGCCACGAGCGACGGGTAATGACGGGACCCGGCTCACCGCCGGCAGGCAGGTGCGAGGGCAGGACGGCGTCTGAAGGATGATTCATGGCGGTGGTGACAAGTAATTCGATCAGGTGCGATCAAAAAGCAAATCGAGCCAGTACGTTTGCACTGGCTCGACGCCTAACTACAGCTTGGTGTGTTTCATACCCTGGCGGCACCGCGCTTCATACCGTCATGCACGAACAGCACGCGTGCATGACGTGACAGCAAACTCGCTGGAAGCGCACCACCGCAAGGGCAATTCACGCATGCCGCTCAGCTCGCCGGCGGCGCCGACAGCTTGATACCCAGGTTCTGATCCAGATACACCGTCGGATTGTTGCCGGAGCCCGAGAAGTTGAACATGTTCATGATGCTGCCTGCCGTTGCATCGAACGAACCGTTGCCAAGGCGTTGACTGCCGAGCCAGTTGTCCTCGATGAACCTGACCACGGAAGCCTGCGTGATCGGCGTATCGTCGACGAAGTTGACCTTCGCCCACGGCGACACCACGATAAACGGCGTACGCGTACCCGGGCCGCAACGGCCGTTCACCGCGCCGCCATTCACGCCCAGCGGCTGAGCCGCGCCCGTTGCCGTGCACTGACCCGTGCCGCTCAGGTTGTCCGTGCCCGCCACCGTCACGCCGCCCGCGGATTGCGCCGTGGTCGAATCGAACGACGAGTTCTTCGGCGCCATGAAGCGGTGATCGTACCAACCGTCCGAATCGTCGTAGGCGATGATCACGGCGGTGTTCTTCCAGTCAGGCTGTTGCTGCAGGAAGTTGATCACCTTCGTGACGAAAGCCTGCTCGTCGATCGGGTCCGAGTTGCCCGGGTGGCCATCGCTGATCGCCGGCGCCTTCAGGAAGCTCACCGACGGATAGTTGCCCGCCTTCACCGCCGCGAAGAAGTCGTCGGTATCGTACTGGTGGTGAACCGGCGTTGCGGTGTTGTCGAGCGGGTCGGTCGAGCCGATCGCTGCCGTCGACGACGGACGCGTGTGCGCGAGGTTGGCCGTGGTCGGGTAGTACTGGAACCAGTTGTGATGCTGCGTGTAGTCGGTCTTGGTCGCGTTCAGCACTTGCGAGAAGGTCGAGCGTGCGCAACCGGTCGTGCCGTTGGCGTTGGTGGTCGTCAGATTGAAGCCGCCCATGAAGCCGCCCCACGTGAGACCCTTCGCGCTGAGCAGGTCGCCGATGTTCTTGTTGTTCGACGACATCGCGGCCGTCACCGTGCTGCCCGCCGCGATCGTGCAGGCGTCGCCGGTCGGATCCAGATCGCCGACCAGCGTGAAGCCGCCGGCCGAATCCGGAATCGCGTTGGCCGAGGTTCCGCCCGTCACCACCACACCGTTGTTCTGGCCCGACACCACTTCAATTGCGCCAGGCGTCGACGGACCGTACGTGTCCGTGTACGCGTTCTGGTTCATCGCGAAGTTCTGGGCGTAGTTCCACATCGCCGTGACCGTGTTGCCGTCGAAGTAGCCGAGCACCTGGCCCTTCGTGGCGAACGCGCCGGTGCTGCCGGCAATCGTCGAACCCGATGCGGTGAACAGGGGGAACGAGTCCATCGCGCCGTTGTTATACGCAAGCTGTTCCGCGGCATAGGCGTGGTTCTGGCTCGACGTATTGGCTTGCGAACGATCGAGACGGAACGGCAGCAGGTCGGCGGCGGGCAGGCCGAGGCCCGCAACGTTTACCGCGCCGACCGTGCGGCCGGCCGTGTTCGGCGAGCTCGACAGCGAGTTCGGGTTCGCGGTGATCAGGTTGTTGCTGGCGAGGTTGTTGACCGTCGGCGTGCCCGCGGCTGCCGCGAATTGCGGTTCGCCGACCGGGTTGGACGCTTGCGGGTAGGTCGCGAAGTAGTGATCGAACGAGACGTTCTCGCCGAAGATCACCACGACGTGTTTGATCGGCGTAGCCGTCGTAACGGCATCCTGCGCCGACACCGTTGCTGCCGGTGTCGATGCGGGAGCCGGCGCGGACGCCGACGCCGGCGAGTTCACGTTGTTGCTTCCGCATGCAGCGAGCGCAAGCATCGCGGCAAACGGGATGGGTAAGAGGGTTCTACGGAACATGTGACTGGCTCCAGATTCGACTTCGCCGTTCAGCGTTTCCAGTGATGCACGTGTGGATGTTCGCTGGGGATATTGTTAGAAAGTTAGAAATACAGCTGAGACGTCTTACCGCTAGAAACAGCGCGCATTGAAACATCGGCTGATTAAGATTTGAGGGCGCGAACATTACGTTGCCTATCAGTTGCCATTCATTTGAATAACTTTCACTGTCGTTCTACTTTCTATAAACCGCAAACTGAAGGCAGCGCTGCCGGTCACGGCTCGCATGCGTCGTTGCGTTTCTTTCAGTGCAAATCAAAACGACGGATTTCTCCGGCTCTCGCGTTCAAGAAGAAACGCAGCCGTATCTGGCTTCGGCACTTAGGGGAGAAATCAGCATGACATCCACCAAACCGGTCCGCCTTCTGACTTCCGTGCTCGCTGCGGCGATCACGTGCGCCGCGGCGCTGACGGCCGCGCCCGCTTTCGCGCAGGCGGTGATCATCGCGCCAATGGCGCCGCCGCCGCCGCGTGTCGAAGTGATGCCGGCACCGCGCGCCGGCTACGTCTGGGATCAGGGCCGCTGGCGTTGGAGCCACGGCCGCTATGTGTGGGTGCCGGGCCATTGGCAGCCGGTTCGTGTCGGCTATCGCTGGGTGCCGGGGCATTGGGTGCAGCGCGGCCCGAACTGGCGCTGGGTCGAAGGGCATTGGGCCTGAACGCTGAGCGCCGTGACGCGGTTCCTTGCGCGGCGGCGCGCTTTATCACTCGACCGGACAGGTTGCCATGAAAACGCTTGTGATCATTTTGCTGGCGGCCACGCTCGCCGGCTGTGTCGTCTATCCAGCACGTCCGGCCTACTATCGACCGGCGGTCGTCGTATATTGATCGCAATGCACCCTGCAATCCGTCCGGTGCGCGCCGTTCGAAGCGGCGCGCGCATTACCAGTCGATCCGCGCTCCGCATCCCGCGCGCGCTGTGGAGCCGCATGCCTTGAGTGAACGCGATCCCGATGCGGAACTGCTGGCGGGGGTTGCCAGGCAAGATCCGGCAGCCGTCCGCTCGCTCGTCGCGCGCAAGTTGCCGCGTCTGCTCGCGCTCGCCACGCGCATGCTGGGCGACCGCATGGAAGCGGAAGACGTGGCGCAGGAGGTCTTCGTGCGGATCTGGAAGCAGGCCCCGCGCTGGCGGGAAGGCGAGGCGAAGGTCGACACGTGGGTGCATCGCGTGGCGCTCAATCTTTGCTATGACCGCTTGCGCGGCCGCCGCGAAGTCCCTGACGACGACTTGCCCGACACAATCGATCCCGCCGCATTACCCGACGCTGCCCTCGAAGCACGCGCCCAGGACGAGCGCGTTCGCGAGGCGCTCGCCGCATTGCCGGCACGACAGCGCGAGGCACTCGTGCTCAATTACTACCAGGAGATGTCGAACATCGACGCTGCCGCCCTGATGGGCATCACGGTCGATGCGTTGGAAAGTCTGCTGGCACGTGCGCGCCGCAATCTGCGCGCCCAACTGGCCGGCAGCGGCCTTAGCAAGGACAAGTCATGACGCCCGAAAGATTCCATCAGATCGTCGAAGCCTACGGTGCCGATCCGCGCCGCTGGCCGCAACAGGAACGCGCAGCGGGACAGGCCTGGGCTGCCGCGCATCGTGCCGAGGCCGATGCGGCGCTGGCGGCCGCGGCCGGCATCGATGCGTGGCTGGCGGCCGACAAGGTCGATCCGCCTGGCGCGGCGTTGCAGCAGCGCGTCATCGGCAGCGCGCCGGTACGGCGGCCCAGTGCGCCGCGCCGGCGGTTGTGGTGGTCGGGCGCGGCGGTGGCGGGGGTCGGGCTGCTGGGCGGCGTGGCCGGCGCGTTTGCGGTGTCGTTCTTTGCGTTGACGTGGACGGCGCCGCCCGTGCACGAGTCTTCTTATTTAACTTCGAGTTTCGGTGGTTCATCCGCCGATTGGAGCGGCGAATGAACGGCCGGTCATGGAAAATCGTACTGGTGGCTTCGCTGGTGCTCAACGTGTTCCTGGTGGGTGCGATTGTCGGTGGTGCTTATCAATGGTTCGCGGCGCATGGCGCGATGACCCCGGCGCAGGCCCAGGCGCAAGCACAGGCGCAGCAGCGTACGGCGTTGCGCTTTGCCGCCGAAACGCTGTCGGCCGAACGTCAGAAGTCCTTTCTCGACGGCTTGAAGAAGGCGCGCCGCGAGGGCCACGAGTTTGCGCGTGATGGCCGCGAAGGGCGTCACGAAGTGTTGCGCCTGCTCGCCGCGCCACAGTTCGATCGCGCGGCGCTGGATGCCGCGCTGGCCCGCACGCGTGAAGCCGACAGCAGCTTGCGCGCACAAGTGGAGGGCAGTGTGGCGGACTTTGCGGCCACGCTGTCGCCCGAGGAGCGTGTCGAATTCGCCGACAGTCTGAAGCTGCGGGGCCAGTGGCGTGAGCCACAGCCGGCCGCCAATGCGAAAAAACCGCCGCAACCCGCCGCGTCTGTGCCGAGCGCGAGTGATGCTTCGAATGCAACGCCGGGTGCAGCTTCGGGGGGATGAAAATTTATGGACGAGCGCGACGGAATTCATCGTCGCCCTCGTTTAAAGAAATATCCAACGCCGAAGAGGACGGTATGTCTACCTCACCGAATATGAATGCCGCGGCGATTGCATTGAACCGCTTCGGCCTTGGCGCGCGTGTCGACGACACGCCGCCTGCCGACCCGAAAGCGTGGCTGCTCGCGCAGTTCGAGCAGTATCAGCCGCGGCCCGCCGCGTGGGCGAGCCAGCCTGACTCGGTGACGCTGTCCACCGAACTGGTACAGCAGCGCATGGAACTCAACCAGCTGATCCGGCAGAACCCGCAGAACGTCGGCGCAGGCGCGGCCGCTAGTCAGACGAATGCGCAGGCCAATACTCAGGCCAACACGCCAACCACTGGACAAGCTGCAACCGAAACCACCGCCCAAACTGCTAAGCAAGCCGAACGAAAAGCACTGCGCGGCGAGATCGGCGCGATGTACCGTGCTTCGGTGAACGCGCGTGTCGCAAGCGCGCTGACCACGCAGACGCCTTTCGTCGAAAGGCTGGTCCATTTCTGGGCGAACCACTTCGCGGTATCCACGGAGAAACCCGGCGTCGCGGCACTGGCTGGTTCATTCGAAGCGGAAGCGATTCGCCCGCACGTGCTCGGCCGTTTCGAAGACATGCTAGTCGCGGTCGAGCGTCATCCGGCCATGCAGTTGTTCCTCGACCAGACGCGCTCAGTCGGACCGGACAGCATGGCGGCCATGCGCGCCGCTGAACGCAATCCGAACGTCAAACGCGGGTTGAATGAGAATCTCGCGCGCGAAATCATGGAGCTGCATACGCTCGGCGTGCGCAGCGGCTATACCCAGGACGACGTCACCGAATTCGCCCGCGCGCTGACCGGCTGGAGTCTCGCCGGCAATCCAGGCAATCCTGGCAATGCCGGCAATGGCGGCAATCCGGGCCGCCTGGGTGGGCAGCCGAACGCGGCCCCGGGCACCTTCGTGTTTCGCGTGGCGTTGCACGAGCCGGGCTCGAGAACCATCATGGGCCGCCGCTATGACCAGCCGGGCGAAGCGCAGGCGTTGGCGATCCTGCACGACCTCGCGAGCTCGCCTGCGACGGCGCAGCACATCGGCGGCAAGCTCGCCCGTCACTTCGTCGCGGACAATCCACCGCCTGAAGTGAGCGAGCGCCTGGCGAACGCGTTCGAGCGCAGCGGCGGCGATCTGCCGACCGTGTACCGGACGCTGATCGACATGCCGCAGGCGTGGTCGCCGGTCGCCGTGAAGTTCAAGACGCCGTGGGAATGGACCATTTCTTCGATGCGCGGGCTCGGCTGGCAGGACCTCGGCAACCTGCAGACCGCCCCCATCCTGACGCAACTCGGCCAGCCGGTATGGCGTCCGGGTTCGCCCGCCGGTTACGACGACATTGCCGCGAGCTGGGCGGCTCCCGATGCGCTCATACGCCGGGTCGATGTCGCGCAGCGCTTCGCGTCGCGTGTCGGCGACCGGCTCGATGCGCGCGCGCTTGGCCAGACCTTGCTGGCCGGCTCGCTCAGCGCGCCGACCGCCACCGCGGTGTCGCGCGCCGATAGCGCGTCGACGGCGATCGCGCTACTGCTGGTCTCGCCGGATTTTCAACGGAGATGAATGCCATGCTTTCACGCCGCAAGTTTTTGAGCATTGCCGCAGCAGGCGCGGGCGCGATTCTCGTGTCGCCGCAGATCGCTTTCGCCAGCGTCGCGACCGATCGCCGTTTCGTGTTCGTGATCCAGCGCGGCGCGGCCGACGGCCTGAACATCGTCGTGCCGTACGCCGAACCCGCTTATTCGACGCTGCGCGGTGCGCTCGCGATCGATACCAGCAACGCCGTCAAGCTCGACGGCACGTTCGCGCTGCATCCCGCGCTCGCGCAGACCGCCGCGATGTACGCGAATCATCAGGCGCTGTTTGTTCACGCGGTGGCGTCGCCGTATCGCGACCGCTCGCACTTCGACGGGCAGAACGTGCTGGAGACCGGCGGTACGTCGCCGTATCAGATGAAGGACGGCTGGCTGAACCGGCTCGTCGCATCGATGCCCACCACACGCGAGAATGCGATCGCCTTCGCGCCGACCGTGCCGATGGCGCTGCGCGGCAAGGCCGCGGTGACGTCGTACGCGCCCTCGGGGTTGCCGGCGGCGCCTGACGATCTGCTGATGCGGGTCTCGCAACTGTACGACCAGGATGCGCAATTGCGCCCGCTCTGGGAATCGGCCATGACCGCGCGCGGGCTCGCGGGCGACGCCGGTGCGCGCCAGGACCCGGCGAGCCTCGGCAAGCTTGCCGCGGGCTTTCTGTCACGCGACGACGGTCCGCGTATCGCGATGATCGAAACCGGCGGCTGGGACACGCATACGGCGCAGAACGCGCGTCTTGCCAATCAGTTGAAAGCGCTCGACACGATGCTCGCGGCGTTGCGCGACGGTATGGGTCCGTTGTGGAACAAGACCACCGTGGTGGTGGCAACCGAGTTCGGCAGAACCGCCGCCGCCAATGGCACCGGCGGCACGGATCATGGCACCGGGTCGGTCGCGATGGTGCTGGGCGGATCGGTAGCGGGCGGACGCGTGCTGGCCGACTGGCCCGGCCTGAAGCCTGGCGACCTTTACGAAGCGCGCGATCTCAAGCCGACCATGTCATTGGACGCGTTGATCGCCGGCGTTGCGAGCGAAAGTCTCGGACTCGATCCGCAGCGTACGGCCGGCACACTGTTTGGCGAGGTCGCTGGAATACGGCCAACTACAGGACTCGTGCGTGCATAACATCAAAATTACCAGGGAGAGCAAATGAAAACCAGATCAACTATCCGTGCCGTATCGCTTGCAGGTCTATGTGCTGCCTTGTTGTCGGCATGCGTTGTCGAACCCGCGCGGCCACCGCAACCCGAGCCGCTTGTCGAGGTTGTGCCGGCCGCACCGGCGCCGGGTTATCACTGGGTGAAGGGCCACTATCGCTGGGAAGGCAATCACTGGGCGTGGGTACCGGGACACTGGGCAGGCTGAGCGGGCTGAGTAGGTGTTGGAGGCGCGGACCGCGTGCCGACCCGATGATAATGGCGGCCGTAATAGATCAGCGCATCGCCGCCGACGTGCGTGTGCACGGCTTTGACCGCGCAAAAGAACACCGTATGCGTGCCGACTTCGGTGACTGATTCGATCTCGCAGTCGAGCGAGGCAAGCGCGCCAGGCAGAACGGGCGCGCCTGTCACGAGCGTATTCCATTGCGCGGCGGCAAAGCGCTCGCTCATGGGCCGCGAGCCCGTGGCGAACTGCGCTGCAAGGGCTTGCTGATCCGCGCTCAGTACGTTGACGCAGAGCGCGCCGTTAGCGCGGAAGGCCGCGTTGTTGCGACTGCCGCGATTGATGCAGACGAGCAGGGTAGGCGGCTCGTCGGTGACTCCGCACACCGCCGAGGCTGTGCAGCCGGCAAGACCTGCGGCGCCGTCGCTGCTGATGATATTCACGGCGGCGCCAAGGCCGGCCATTGCGTCGCGGAAGGTGTGCTTGTCAAGCATGGTGAGCGGCGCCTCCCCGGAACCGGGCCGCCGTGTGGCTGGGGGGCAGACGCGCGTGCCCGAACAGTTTTTCGCGCAACGTGCCGTCGCGATACGCGTGCTTATAGGCGCCGCGTTCCTGCAGAATCGGCACCACCAGTGCGATGAAATCGTCGAAGCATTCCGGCGCGACCGTGCGCGAGAGATTGAAACCGTCCACACCGGTTTCTTCGGTCCATCCGATGAGTTCGTCCGCGATGCGCTCCGCAGAGCCGACGAGCGGCGCCTGACGGCTGCCGAGCACCATCTGGTCGAGCAGTTTGCGTTTGGTCCATTGCGGGCCGGCGGCGCGCGTCATGGCTTCGACGTTGGACACGATGGCCTGGCTCTTGCCGGTTTCGATGGGTTCGTCGAGGTCGTAGCGCGCGAAGTCGATACCGAGCGACGCCGCCGCATGCACGAGCGCGGCCTCGGAGCTCACATAACGCCGGTACTCGGCGTATTTCTCCTGCGCCTCGCGATCCGTGCGGCCCGTGATGACGGTTTGCCCGAGCAGAACCTTGATGTCGTTCGCATCGCGTCCGCGTGCTACGGCGTGCGCGCGGATGTCGTCGACAATGGCTTTCACGGCGGGTTTCGCCTGGCCATTGACGAACACGCACTCCGCGTGCGCCGCGGCGAACTGTTTGCCACGCGCCGACGAACCCGCCTGATAGAGCACCGGCGTGCGCTGCGGCGACGGTTCGCTCAGATGCATGGCGTCCACCTGATACTGCTTGCCGTGATGATGAATCACGTGGACTTTCGACGCGTCAGCGTAGAGGCCTTGCGTTTTGTCACGCAGCACCGCGCCGTCTTCCCAACTGCATTCCCACAGTTTGTAGACGAGTTCCATATATTCGTCGGCGAGATCGTAGCGATCGTCGTGGGCCATTTGCCCGGCGAGACCGATCGCGCGTGACGCGCTGTCCAGATAGCCCGTCACGATGTTCCAGCCGACCCGGCCGCGCGTCAGATGGTCGAGCGTCGACATGCGCCGCGCGAACAGATAGGGCTGCTCGACCGTGAGATTGGACGTGACGCCGAACGACAGGTGACGCGTCACGGCGGCCATGGCTGGAATCAGCAGCGTCGGGTCGTTCACCGGCACCTGCACCGCACCGCGAATCGCCGCCTCGGGATTGCCGCCGTAGACGTCGTAGACACCGGCCACGTCCGCGAAAAAAATGCCGTCGAACAGGCCTGCCTCGAGCGAGCGGGCGTAGTCGGTCCAGTACTGGAGATCGGTATAGCGGGTGGACTGATCGCGCGGATGGGTCCACATGCCTTGCTGGATGTGGCCGACGCAGTTCATGTCAAAAGCGTTGAGAACGATTTCCTTCGGCATGGTGTCTTCCGGCTGAGGTGGACGGGATGCTTACGGTTGCAGTTCAAAAGCAGTTCAAAACAGGCGATCGGCACCGAGGCTGCACGGGAATCGTTCGTTTAATATAGTGGACGAAAAATCACTATGCAAGACATTGATTTTGACCTTTAATGAGGGCTCAACGTGACCCTCCTTTCATCGATCCCGATCCTTTCATGTCCGAATTCGCTGCTATCGATTTGACCGAGGCGATTTCTTCACGCGTGAAGACGGAGCGCGAGGCGCGCAACTGGTCGCTGAGCGAACTGGCGGAGCGCTCGGGCGTCTCGAAGGCGATGATCAGCAAGGTCGAACGGGGCGAGGCGAGTCCGACCGCGACCGTGCTCGGGCGTCTTTCGGGGGCCTTTGGCTTGACCTTGTCGACCTTGCTGGCGCTCGCCGAGCAAAGCGGCGAGCGATTGGTGCGGCGAGCCATGCAGCCGGTGTGGCAGGACCCTGAAACGGGTTATACACGGCGGCGGATTTCGCCTCCTACCGGCGGGGTGCTCGAGTTGCTGGAGATCGAATTACCCGTGGGCGTGCGGGTGCCTTATCCGCCGGACGCTTTTGCGTTTCAGCATCAGCAGATCTGGGTGACGAGAGGGGTCCTGACTTTTCGTGAAGGCCGGCAGGTGCATCTGCTTGCAGAAGGGGATTGCCTGCAGCTTGGCGCGCCGCTTGATTGTGAGTTCTTCAATGGCGGGAACACAGCGTGCCGCTATGTCGTCGGCCTGGTTCGACGATGACGGTTTCAAATGCCAGGACAGATCGGGACGACAGGCACCGCCGCAGATTGGCGCTTGCGGCGCTACCCATCGCAACCTGTCGTCATTGATCAAGCGTGAATCAAGCGTGAATCAAGTGTGAATCAAACGCGAGGCGCGATCAGCCCCCACCGCCGCCCTGCGTGCCGAGCGTCAGTTTGTTGCTCACCGACTTCACACCGGCAACACCCTTGGCCACGTCCTCTGCCTGCGAGATCTGCCCGCTGTCGGGCACCGTTCCAGTCAACGTCACCGCGCCGCCACGCGCGCGGACAAACACGTTCGACACATCAAAACCCTGCGCTTTCGCCAAAGCCTTGCGCACGTCCAGACCTAACTTGCGGTCTACTTTCTTGACGCTTTTCGGATTGGCGCCTGGCGCCGCCATGCTGCCCGACGCCATGGCATCGCTCGACTGGGCGTAGGCGCTGGACACAGTCGCCACACACAATGCGATGCCGAGTGCCTTCAATAGATTGACTGTTTTCACGTTTTCTCCATTCCTCGAAAAGTTGATGTCGCATCGTTGCATGCAAAAAACTACGCGCGTGCAAGCACTTTTCCGCCTGCACTGAGCCGCCTGTCTTGTAGAAGAGTGACGTTGTGACGCTCCCAGCGCGCTTAAACAATACTCCAGCAAACGCGTGAATGTTGAAAAAACTGATCGGGCCAGTCGTTGCCGGCCACGCGTCGCCGACCGTCCGACCCCGGCCGCCCGGCGCGGGATTCGCCTATCATGGCGGCTTCGATCATCAAAAGGCGCGGCGCAGATGTCTGATGGCGTACAGCAACAACTCCATGAACCACCCACGGATGTAACGGCATCGCCGGTCGATTACGGCCTATGGGCATTGACCTTCAGCTACGTGCTCAGCCAGTTTTTCCGCAGCTATATCGCCGTGATCTCCACCCAGTTGATCGGCGATTTCCATTTCTCGCCGCAAATGTTCGGCTGGTTCGCGGGTTCGTTCTTTCTCGTGTTCGCGCTCGCGCAACTGCCGGTGGGCATGATGTTCGACCGCTACGGCGTGCGCGGACCCACGGCGTTTCTGATGGGCATCGGTGCCGCGTGCGCCGGCATCCTTTCGATGACGACGAGCGCAACCGTTGCGCTCGTCGCACAAGCCGGCATCGGACTGGGTTGCGCGCCCATCTTCATGGGGCTGCTCAATTACGTGCTGCGTACTGGCCACGGCACGCGCAATGTACGTGCCATCACGACAGCGAGTGCGATCGGCCTGGCCGGTGCATTGCTGGCCGCGTTTCCGCTGAGCCGGGCGACGGCCAGCTTCGGCTGGCGTCCGGTCATGGTCATCGCCGCGCTCGCCATGCTATGCGCGACGCTGGGTGTCGTGTGCTTCGTGCGCCGGCGCAATGCGGCCGAGCATGAGCGCAGCCTCGCTGCGCCGCAACACGCGGCAGTCGCAGTGAAACGGCGGACCGGTTTCTGGACCTTGATGCCGGCTTGCCTCGCGCTCTCGGTTGGCAGCACGTTTCGCACGTCCTGGGGCGGCCCCTATCTTGCCGACGTCTACGGCTTCGACGTCATCGCGCGCGGCAATGCGATGACCGTCACCAGCGTGATCGGGATCGCCGCGTCGTTTGGTATCCCGTTGGCCGTGCGATTCTGCGCGCCCAAGCTGATTTCGTTGCTGTGGCTGATCGCCGGCGTGCTGGCGGCACTCGTGCTCGCAGTCGTTCCGGACGGCAACTGGGTGCTCAGCATCGCCTTGATCTGTGTGTTGTTCTCGGTCGGCTCGATCCATCCGCTTGTGATGTCGCAAGCGCGCGCCATCATTGCGCCGCGCCGGCTCGGGCTTGGCCTGGGCCTGCTCAATAGCCTGGTTTTTCTCGGCGTGGCGCTAACCAGCAGTTGCTTCGGCTGGATCGCGGGCGCTGCGAAACGGGGGCATCTATCGAACGCGGGAACCTACTCGGCGCTGTTCGCCGTGACCGTCGTGCCGCTTGCGATTGGCGCGGCGATCTACTTTTTCAGCCCGGTGGTGGCCGCGCCGACAGAAGAGGTCTGAGCAGCGGTTTGCGTTTGTCTATAATTCGGCAGCCCGGATCACCCTCGATCCGGTCTCGGTTTGTCCTTCAGATGGTGCCGTTTCGCAGGAGCGCATTTCATTTTGAGCAAAGCCAATCACAGCCTGGTCGATAATCCGGCCACCGACCTGAACCCAGGCGACGCTGAGCTATCGCCCGTGACATCCGCCAGGACCCATTCAGTCCTCGCGAGCAGGACGGCGCACGAGGCGCACAAGGACGACCGGCATTTCGTCACCGCACTCGCGCGCGGGCTCGAGGTGCTGGCGTGTTTCCGCTCCGGCGACAAATCGCTGAGCAATCAGGAACTCGCCTTGCGTTGCAAGCTGCCGAAATCGACGGTGTCGCGTCTCACTCATACGCTCACGCTGCTCGGCTACCTGATTCATTTGAAAGAGAGCGGAAAATATCGGCTTGGTACGGCGTCGCTCGCGCTGGGCAGCGCGATGCTGGCGCGGCTCGATGTGCGCAAGATTGCCCGGCCGGTGATGCAGGAACTGGCCGAGATCGTCGGTGCAAGCGTTTCGTTGGGTACGCGCGATCGCCTCTCGATGATCTACGTGGAAAATTGCCGGGGCTCGGTTGCGCTCGCGTTGACCCTGGAAGTCGGTTCGCGTATTCCGGTCGCCACGTCTGCGATTGGCCGTGCGTGGCTTGCGGCGATTCCTGAACATGATCGTCTGAGCTTCATGGAGCAGGTGCGCGAGCTCGATCACGTGGCGTGGCCCAAAACCCGTCGCGGTATTGAGAATGCGCTTGAAGAGTACCGCACGCTCGGCGTCACGACTTCGTTCGGGGACTGGCAGAAAGACGTGAACGGCATCGCCCGCGCTTTCCAGCCGGGCGGTGAATTGCCGATCATGGCGATCAATGTTGGCGGCCCCTCGTTCAAACTCTCGAAGGAATTCCTGCTTGAAGAGGTGCGGCCACGCCTGATCGACGTAGTGACCCAGTTGGAAAGCGCGCTTTCACATTGAGGCATTGAGGCATTGAGGCACTGAGGCACTGAGCGAGCGACGGCGTTCAGAACCACTGAGGCGCCATGCTGAGCGTCGTATCGTCGAGACCGCGCAGCGTGGCAAGCATCAGCGAGACGCGCGGCAATTCCCAACGGAAGAACCACTGGCATGCATGCAGCTTGCCGCGATAGAAATCGCGGTCGGCCTGGTTCTTCGCTTCAGCTTCAGGTAAGGCGGCGCTCGCAACGATCGCCTGCCGCAACCATGTCCACGCAAGCACGATATGACCGAACGCTTCGAGAAAAGCATTCGCGTTGGCGAGTGCGCGTTCGCTTTCGCTGGCCAATGTGGGCAACAACGCTTCGACCGTACCGGTCAGTTCGCTCCATGCGTGGCTGAGTGAATCGGCGTGCGCTTGCAGCGTTGCATGCGTGCGCGCAGCGTCGATACTGCGCTGTATTTCACGCCCTAATAGCTTGAGCGACGCTCCCTGTTTCATCACAACTTTGCGGCCCAGCAGATCGAGCGCCTGGATGCCATGCGTGCCTTCGTGAATCATGTTCAGGCGGTTGTCGCGGTAGAACTGTTCGACCGGATATTCGCGCGTATAACCGTAACCGCCGTGAATCTGGATGGCGAGGCTATTCGCTTCCAGGCACCACTGCGACGGCCACGACTTGACGACCGGTGTCAGCAGATCGAGCAGCAGGCCCGCTTCGGCGCGCGTGGTGTCGCTCTCACCGGTGTTCTGTTCGTCGACGAGGCGCGCCGCATACAGGCACAGCGCGTAGGCGCCTTCCACATAGGCCTTTTGCGCGAGCAGCATACGGCGTACGTCGGCATGTTCGATCAGCGGCAATTGCGGATCGAGCGGGTTCTTGTTATCCGGGCGCCGCCCCTGAGGCCGCTCGCGCGCGTAATCGAGCGAAGCCAGATAGCCGCGATAGCCGAGCATGACCGCGCCGAGGCCGACGCCGATACGCGCCTCGTTCATCATGTGGAACATATAAGCCAAACCATGATGCGGTTCGCCCACCAGTTCGCCGATGCATTCGCCGCGTTCGCCGAACGACAGCATTGTCGACGTCGTGCCACGCCAGCCCATCTTGTGAATCAGCCCCGCGAGCGCCACGTCGTTGCGCGCCCCGAGACTGCCGTCGTCATTCACATGAAACTTCGGCACGGTGAAGAGCGAGATGCCTTTGACGCCCGGCGGCCCGCCTGGAATGCGCGCCAACACCAGGTGGACGATGTTCTCGCTCAATTCGTGATCGCCGCCTGAAATAAAGATCTTGTTGCCGCGGATCGAATAGGTGCCGTCTTCGTTGGGCGCCGCACTGGTGACGAGATCCGAGAGGCTCGAGCCGGCTTGCGGCTCGGTCAGCGCCATCGTGCCGAACGCGCGGCCTTCCAGTAATGCCTGCAGATACTTGTGCTTTTGCGCGGCACTGCCGAAACGCTCGATCACGTTCGCATTCGCGGTGGTCAGCATCGCGTACGACGAAGTGGCGATGTTGGCGCTCTTGAAGAGCGACAGGCACGCAAAGGAAATCACGGCGGGCAATTGCATGCCGCCCCATTCGTAGTCTTTACCGGCAGCCAGAAATCCCGCGGAGCGGAACGCGTCGAGCGCTTCTTTCACCTCTGCGGGCATCGTGACGCGTTGACCGTCGAACTGCGGTTCGTGTTCGTCGGAGAGGCGGTTGTGCGTGGCGAATTTTTCGACGGCGACGGCATGGGCCGTTTCGAGCGCCGCGTTGAAGGTCTCGCGGCTGTGGTCGGCGTGGCGAACGCGCTGTGTGAGCGTTTCGGCCTCGAGCACTTCGAACAGCTGGAACTCCAGATCACGCGAGTTGATGATCAGTGCATCTTGCATGGAAGAAGACCCGTCTAAAGGTGAGCCGCTATGCAGAACAACTACGCGGCAGGCGCGAAAACGCCCGCGATTGCATGGACGCGGCTCGATTGAGAAGCGCGGTATTCGGGTAAGTCCCGATGATCCGCCCATCGACGATGCGTGTCAGTTTAAATCAAAAGTGAATGAGCGTGCTTTTATTTACACGGCGGATTTCGGCACGTATGATGGTCTGAAAATATGGAACGAAAGTCTGCATTGCAGAACAACCTGGAGGAGCGGCGTAATGTCTGTGAAAGACCTGTTTCAACTGGACGGCAAGGTTGCACTGATCACCGGGGGCTCTCGCGGGCTGGGCCTGCAAATGGCCGAGGCGCTGGGAGAAATGGGCTGTCGCGTGGCGATCACCGCGCGTAAGGCCGACGAACTGGCCGAGGCGAAAACGCATCTGCAAAGCCTGGGTATCGAGGTGCAGACTCTCGTCAACGATCTGCAGCGCTTCGAGGGCATCCCCGGCCTCGTGGACGAAGTGCTCGGCGTGCATGGCCATGTCGACATTCTCGTGAACAACGCGGGCGCGACCTGGGGCGCACCGGCTGAAGACTATCCCGACGAAGCGTGGCATAAGGTAATGAACCTGAATGTCCATGCGCCGTTCTTCGTCGCGCGTGAAGTCGGCAAGCGCAGCATGATCCCGCGCCGTGCCGGCAAGATCATCAACATCGCGTCGGTGGCGGGCCTGAAGGGTTCGCCGCCCGGCATGAACACGATTGCGTACAACACATCCAAGGCCGCCGCGATCAATTTCACGCGGGCGCTCGCGGCGGAATGGGGCAAGTACAACATCAACGTCAACGCGATTTGCCCGGGTTTTTTCCCCTCGAAGATGTCGGCAGGACTGCTCGACAAACTCGAAGGCACCATCGTCTCGCGCACGCCCTTGCAGCGTCTTGGCGGCGACGAGGATCTCAAAGGCCCGGTGGTGTTCCTCGCGAGTGAAGCGTCGCGCCATATCACAGGCCAGTATTTTGCCGTGGACGGCGGCTCGATCATCGTCTGACTCATGCTCTGACTGAGCGGTTTCGAGGCGCGGCGCGAGGGTCCACGCGTGCTGCGCTCACGTACATAACGGCTTTGCATGGGACAGGAGACGCCGCATGGATTTTCAGCATTCGGACAAGGTCAGGAGTTTGCAGCAACGCCTGAACGCGTTCATGGACGAATACGTGTATCCGGCCGAAGCAGTGTTCGACGCGCAGATGGACGCCGCGCGCGAATCCGGCAACCGGTGGCAACCCGCACCGGTGATCGAGGAATTGAAACAGAAAGCCAGGGCCGTGGGTTTGTGGAACCTGTTCCTGCCCGAGTCGAAATACGGTGCGGGGCTCACCAACCTGGAATACGCGCCGCTCTGCGAAATCATGGGGCGCTCGCATATCGGCGCGGAGCCGTTCAACTGTTCGGCGCCGGACACCGGCAACATGGAAACGCTGGTGCGTTATGCCACGCCTGAGCAGCAGGAGCAATGGCTGCTACCGCTGCTCGACGGCACGATCCGCTCGGCGTTTGCGATGACGGAGCCGGAAGTGGCTTCGTCGGACGCGACCAATATCGAAGCGCGCATTGAACGCGATGGCGGCGATTACATCCTGAACGGCCGCAAATGGTGGACCTCGGGCGCGAACGATCCGCGCTGCAAGGTGCTGATCTTCATGGGCAAGTCCAATCCGGATCACACGAACCGGCATCAGCAGCAGTCGATGATTCTCGTGCCGATCGACACGCCGGGCGTGAAAGTGCTGCGCCATCTGCCCGTATTCGGCTATGACGACGCGCCGCACGGCCACGCCGAGATCGCCTTCGAAAACGTGCGCGTGCCGGCCGGCAACATGCTGCTCGGCGAGGGGCGCGGCTTCGAAATCGCGCAAGGGCGGCTCGGACCGGGCCGCATCCATCACTGTATGCGCCTGATCGGGCGTGCCGAACGCGCGCTCGAGGCGATGTGCCGCCGCTCCCTCGAACGCGTAGCGTTTGGCCGGCCGATTGCCGATCAGGGCGTGACACGTGAACGGATCGCGAACGCCCGCATCATGATCGACCAGACCCGTTTTCTGGTGCTGAACGCGGCGTACAAAATGGATACGGTCGGCAACAAGGACGCGCGTCAGGAAATCGCCATGATCAAGGTGGCCGCGCCGAGCATGGCGTGCCAGGTGATCGACTGGGCCATGCAGGTCCACGGCGGCGGCGCGGTCAGCGACGACTTCGGCCTCGCGCGCGCGTACGCGAGTTCGCGCACGCTGCGTTTCGCGGATGGACCCGACGAGGTGCATCGTAACGCCATCGCGAAGATGGAGCTCGGGCGCCACCTCGGGCGCTTATGAAGCCGCCGGCACGGCTGATTTCACGGATTCATCAGTTGGCCGCGTCCGTCACGCGGCGGATGTGAACGAAGCGCGTCTTCAGTGAAACGCGCACAGACAGTCAGGCAGGAGACGCCTATGAACGAACGCCATTACCCGAATTGGCCGCCGCACGTGCCCAAGCATCTGACGCTGCCCGAAACCAATATCTTCTATAACGCCGAGGTGTCGGCGGCGCGCTTTCCCAACAAGCCGTTCATCGTTTTCTACGACACGCCGGTCACATTCGCCGAGTTCAAGGAAGAAGCCGAGCGCGTTGCGGGCTTTCTTCAGCAGGAGTGCCACGTCAAGGCAGGCGAGCGTGTACTGCTTTACATGCAGAACAGCCCGCAATGGATCATCGCCTACTACGGGATCTTGCGCGCGAACGCCGTTGTGGTGCCGGTCAACCCAATGAACATGAGCGGTGAACTGGCGCATTACGTCGAGGACAGCGGGGCGACCACGATCATTGCGCCGCAATGTCTGTTCGCGAACGTCGAGCCGCTGATCGGCACGGGGCCAGGTCAGGGCATCGAGCATGCAATCGTCGCGACGTATAGCGATTACGTGAAGGGGGTATCGTCGATTCCCGTGCCGGAACTGGTGGCGGCGCCGCGCAAGACCTTCGATATTCCAGGCGTTACACCGTGGCGCGAGATGCTCGACAAGCATATCGCGCCGGGGCCGATCACCACAGGTCCAGACGACCTGTGCGTGATGCCTTACACGTCCGGCACCACCGGCAAACCGAAGGGCTGCATGCACACGCACCGCAGCGTGATGAGCACGTTGCTCGGCGGTTGCGCGTGGTTCGCGGCGCCGTCGGACGGTGTGTATCTATCGGTATTGCCCTTGTTTCACGTAACAGGCATGCAGGGCGGCATGAACAGCGCGGTCTTCTCCGGCGCAACGATTGTCGTGCTGCCGCGCTGGGATCGGGAAGCCGCTGCACTATGCATGCAGAAATATCGCGTAAGCGCGTGGCAGTCGATCACGGCAATGATGGTGGATTTTCTCTCGAACCCGAAGCTGGGCGACTATGATCTGTCGAGCCTGACCGGCGCGCGCGGTGGCGGCGCGGCGATGCCCGAGGCCATTGCCCAGAAGCTCAAATCGCTGACCGGACTCGATTACGTCGAAGGCTACGGCATGTCCGAGACGATCGCCGGCACGCACATCAATCCGCCGCATCGGCCAAAGCCGCAATGTCTCGGCATTCCGGTGTTCGACGTGGACTCGCGCGTGATCGATCCGGTCACGCTGCTGGAACTTCCGCAAGGCGAAACCGGCGAGATCATCGTGAATGCGCCGCAGGTGATGCAGGGTTACTGGCGTAATCCCAAGGCGACTGAAGAAGCGTTTATCCTGATCGACGGCAAGCGCTTCCTGCGCACCGGCGATCTCGGTCATATCGACGAGGATGGCTATTTTTTCATGACGGACCGCCTCAAGCGCATGATCAACGCATCGGGTTACAAGGTCTGGCCCGCGGAAGTCGAGGCCCTCATGTACCGGCATCCCGCGATTCACGAGGTGTGCGTGATCGGCGTGAAGGACGCAAAGCGAGGCGAAACCGTCAAGGCGCTGGTGGTGCCCGCCGCGGCGCAGGCCGGCACGATCAGCGAGCAGGAGATCATCGACTGGGCGCACGAACAGATGGCGTCTTACAAGGCGCCGCGCATCGTCGAATTCGTGACGTCGCTGCCCAAGTCGGGCAGCGGCAAGATTCTGTGGCGCAAGTTGCAGGAGGAGGACGCGGCGCGCACGGCCGCGGCCAATCAGAGCAATCAGAGCAATCAGAGCAATCAGAGCAATCAGAGCAATCGCAGCAATGGTGGCGCTGGCGGTGCCGGCGGCACGGGAGGTGCTTCGTCATGACATGGCTCGACGCGCTAATCGACGAACCGTTCGTTTGCATCACCGACATGCTCCGCCGCTTCGCGCACGAACGCGCCGAGCACGCGGCATTGATCTGCGACGGCAAAATCGTGACTTACGCCGCGCTGGACGCACGGGTCGATCGCTTTGCCGCCGCATTGCAGCGCGACGGCATCCAGCCTTGCGACGCGATTGCGTTGTGCGCGGCCGCCTCGGTGGAATACGTCGTGGCGTTTCTCGGCGGCCTGCGCGCGGGGGCCGCGGTGGCGCCGCTCGCACCGTCGTCCAGCGCGGCGAGTCTCGTCAGCATGATCGGCAATTCGGGCGCGCGGCTGCTGTTCCTCGACGCCGACGTCAAGCGTCTGCTCGAAGCGGTGGCCGGCGAGATCGGCGCCATCCCCATCGCGCTGGATGCGCATGCGGGCAGCACCGCGCTCGAGACGTGGCTCGCGCCCAAGGGTGCCACGCCTGAAGCCGTGACGATCGATCCGGCGTGGCCGTTCAACATCATCTATTCGTCGGGCACCACGGGTACGCCGAAAGGCATCGTGCAGCCGCACGGCATGCGCTGGGCCTATGCGGCGCGCAGCATTCAGCGTGGCTACGGGCCTGACGCCACGACGCTGATTTCCACGCCGCTGTATTCGAACACGACGCTCGTGAGTTTCATGCCGACGCTGACGTTTGGCGGCACGGTTGTGCTGATGCCGAAGTTCGACGCCACACGCTATCTCGAACTGGCGCAACAGTACCGCGTCACGCATACGATGCTGGTGCCGGTTCAGTATCAACGCTTGATGGCGCAGCCGGATTTCGACGGTTACGATCTCTCCAGCTTCCAGGCCAAGTTTTGCACCAGCGCGCCGTTCGCGGCGAGCGTGAAGGCGGACGTGGTGCGCCGCTGGCCCGGCAAGCTTACCGAGTACTACGGCATGACCGAAGGCGGCGGCTCATGCCAGTTGGAGGCCGACGAGTTTCCCACCAAGCTGCACACGGTCGGCAAACCGGCGGAAGGTCACGATATCCGGTTGATCGACGAACTCGGCAACGAGGTGGCGGCAGGCGAGGTGGGCGAAATCGTCGGCCATTCGCCTGCGATGATGACCGGCTATTACCGTCAGCCGGACAAGACCGCCGAGGCGGAATGGCATGACCCGAGCGGCAAGCGCTTCATCCGCACGGGCGATATGGGACGCTTCGATGCGGACGGTTTTCTGACGCTGCTCGATCGCAAGAAGGACATGATCATTTCGGGCGGCTTCAACATCTATCCGAGCGACCTTGAGGCCGAACTGGGCTCGCATCCGGACGTCGCGGAGGTAGCCGTGGTGGGTATGCATTCGGAGCAATGGGGTGAGACACCGGTTGCGTTCGTGGTGCGCCGGGAACATGCGCCGATCGACGCCGACACGCTGCTTGCCTGGGTCAACGCGCGGCTGGGAAAAATGCAACGGCTTTCCGCGCTGATTTTTGTCGACGCCTTGCCGCGCAGCCCGATCGGCAAGGTGCTGAAACGGGAATTGCGCGAGCAGCACAATCCCACCGCACGCTAACAGGATGAACAACGCAACGTAACAACGCAACGTAACAACGCAACGTAACAACGCAAAGTACAGCGCACCACGAAATCCGACTGGATGCACCAACTGGAGACAGGACGAGACATGAACAATTTTGAAGGCAAGGTCGCGGTGATCACCGGCGCCGGCTCCGGATTCGGCCGTGAGTTCGCACGGCTCGGCACGAAACTGGGCATGCGCCTCGTGCTCGCCGACGTCCAGCAGGACGCACTCGACGAAACGTTCGCCGAGGTGAGCGCAGCCGGCGCGCAGGTCATCGCGCGCCGGGTCGACGTGGCGAAAGGCGAGGAAGTCGACGCATTGGCGCGCGCCACGCTCGAGGCTTACGGCAGCGTGCATCTGGTCTTCAACAATGCGGGCGTAGGCGGCAGCGGCGGCCTCGTGTGGGAGAACACCGAACGTGACTGGCAATGGCTGCTCGGTGTCAACCTGTGGGGCGTGATTCACGGCGTGCGGGTTTTCACGCCGCTCATGCTTGAGGCCGCCAAACACGACGCCGGCTATCGCGGGCACATCGTCAATACCGCGTCGATGGCCGGCATGCTCAATCCGCCGATGATGGGGCCGTACAACGTGTCGAAACATGCGGTGGTGTCGCTGACCGAATCGCTGTATCAGGATCTTTCACTGGTCACGCAGCAGGTGGCGTGCTCGGTGCTGTGCCCTTACTTCGTGCCGACGGGGATTGCGAAGGCGCATCGCAACCGGCCGTCCGAACTGGCGAACGACACGCCGCCGACCTTATCGCAACGCGTATCGCGCGTGATGAGCGAGAAGGCGGTGAGTTCGGGGAAGGTGAGTGCGCAGGAGGTTGCGGGCATGGTGTTCGATGCGATCCGCGAAGAGCAGTTCTATATCTTCTCGCATCCGCACGCGTTAGGCGGCGTGAAAACGCGTGCCGAGGATATCGTCATGCCGCGTAATCCGACCGATCCGTTTGCCGAGCGGCCTGAAGTACGTGCGCAGATTATCGACGCATTGAAAGGGTAATCGGGGAGCCGGCGGACGCGCCGGCTTCATAAAGAGGCTTCAAATACGCATGATTCGAAACATGCTTGGAATTGGAGGCACAAAGGTACTTCAATTGCTACCGGTGAACGCCCGCGGTTCCATGAACGTATGACGGAAGTACTCGCGCACCGCATGCATCGCCGGGCTCAACTCGGCACTTCTGCGCCATGCCAGGCCCACGCTCATCGGCGGCACCGGGTCGCGTAGCAGCATGGTCTCGATACGTCTGCCCTCCAGCGACCAGGGGCGATAGACCATGTCCGACAAGATCGCCACGCCGCTTCCATTTGCCACCATACTGCGCACCGCTTCAACGGACGATGTGCGGAGTTTCACGTTCGGCCGGTACGGCGTCTCGTTCCAGTAGCGCAAAGCCGTAAACGCCGCTTCGTCGACGGTCAACATCACGAACGGTTCGGCGGCGACGTCGGCGAGTGTGACGTTCTCACGCTTTAGCAACGGATGTTGCGCGCACAACCACAGGCGACGAACCGAGTGAATGACCGGTTCAAGCACCAGCTCCGGATTCGCAACGTTCGACGTGAGCAACACAGCCATGTCATATCGGTCCGCGATCAATCCTTCTTCTATCGACTCCCGGTTCAACTCGTGCAGTTGGATGGTGAGCCGCGGATAGAGCGTGTTCAGGCGCAGCAGGTGATGCGGCAGAAAATAGCCGAGCACGGTGTAGCTCGCCGCAAGCGTCAGGGTGCCTGTGAGCGTGCTTTCGAGGTTCGGAATACGCATTGCCTCATCCACCGAGGAGAGGATCGTGTACGCCTGGTTGAGAAAACGCCGCCCGGTATTGGTCAGCGTCATGCCAGAAGCGGTACGCATGAACAGTTGTGTGCCGAGGCTGTCTTCCAGCTCCTTGATGGCATTGGTCACTGCCGACTGCGAAATCGTCAGTTGAATGGCTGCCTGCGAAATCTGACCAAGTTCAGCAGTGGCGACAAAGTATTTCAGTTGCCGGAGGGTCAAGGCCATGAGTTCACCCGAAAAAATGATATTGCTCTGCGTAATATCTTACCCTCCGAAAATGATCAGAAACGGGTCCGGCGCTTCCATCCTTTACCCATAGGCTGCACAGCTGCTTTCCTCCGTCCGCGTACGCCGTGGAAGCTATCGAAAAAACAGATAACGTGCCATATAAAAATAGAACTATTTTGGCGACTGGCGAGCAGATAACGTTCATCTGAATCGATCTGGTGGGCGTCCTTCAAGCCCGGCCAGGCCGTTGACCCAGGAGAGATCAAGCATGAAAAAGCACAGCGTCGACTTGAATTCCGACATGGGGGAGGGGTTCGGCCCATGGCGGATTGGTGACGGCGTCGATGAGGACATCATGCCCCTCATCAGCTCGGCCAACATCGCGACAGGGTTTCACGCAGGAGACCCAAACATCATGGCGCGCACGGTGCAACTCGCGAAACAGGCAGGGGTGGGGGTCGGCGCGCATCCGGGATTCCGCGATCTGGTGGGTTTTGGACGCCGCAATATTGCCGAGACGCCGCAGGCGCTCGTCAACGACATCATCTTCCAGCTCGGCGCACTCCGCGAATTCGCACGCCTTTATAACGTCAGCGTGCAGCACGTGAAGCCGCACGGGGCGCTTTATATGCTCGCCGCGCGCGACGAGGACCTGTCGCGCCTGCTGGTGGGGGCGCTTCAAACGCTGGACCCGACGCTATTGCTGTATTGCATGGAAGCCTCGGTGACGTACCGGATCGCACGTGAGCTCGGCCAGCCGGTGATCCGCGAGTTTTACGCCGACCGTGACTACGATCGCAGTGGCTCGATCGTCTTTACCCGGCACGTCGCGCGGCTCGATCCTGCGCAGGTGGCAGCGAAAGTATTGCGCGCCTGTGTGGAAGGACGGGTGGCCACAGTCGACGGCGACGACATCGATATCGAATTCGACTCGGTCTGCATTCATAGCGACACGCCGGGCGCACTCAAGCTCGTCGAGGCCACGCGTGCCACGCTGACACACCACGATATTCGTGTGGCGGCGCCCTTATACCCAGTCGCCCGCTAATCGCAGTGACCCAAAAAGACTTGAGGAGCATACCCATGGCATTACACGATATTGTTAGCCCCTTGCCTGGCACGTTCTACCGGCGCGCGTCGCCTGAGGCCGCGCCTTACGTTGAAGCAGGGGTGTCCGTCGAAAGCGGTGCCGTGGTTGGGCTCGTCGAAGTGATGAAGCAGTTCAACGATGTCGAGACGAATGTGGCGGGCTGCGTCGCCGAAATTCTGGTCGATGACGGCGAGCCGGTCGATGCAGGGCAAGTGTTGATGCGGATCGAAGGGTGAGCACGATGAACACGTCGAACACGGGCGCCTCCACGGGCATGTTCTATCAGCCGAAGCGAATCCGCACGGTCCTGGTCGCTAATCGCGGCGAGATTGCTGTGCGAGTAATCCGCGCAGCACACGAACTGGATATGCGGGCGGTCGCGGTGGTCAGCGACGCCGATCGCGACAGCCTTGCCGCGCGCATGGCCGACGAGACCATTCACATCGGCGCCGCGCATGCTGCGAAAAGTTACCTGAACCCCGCCGCGATTCTCGCTGCCGCACAGCAGTGCGGGGCGGATGCCATTCATCCGGGATACGGTTTTCTCTCGGAAAACGCCGCATTTGCAGCACAAGTCGAGAACGCCGGGTTGATCTTTGTTGGCCCCTCGTCGAATGTCATTGCGACCATGGGCGATAAGGCAAAGGCGCGAGAAACAGCGCAGCGCGCCGACGTTCCGACCGTTCCCGGTAGCAACGGCGTTGTCCTGTCTCTCGGCGAAGCGCGTGAGATCGCAGCCAGAATCGGTTACCCGGTGATGATCAAGGCGGCAGCGGGCGGCGGTGGACGCGGCATCCGGGTGGCGCACGACGCTACGCAACTCGAGACCGAATTGCCCTTGGCGCAACGTGAGGCTCAAGCGGCGTTTGGCAACGGTGGGGTGTATCTCGAACGATTCATCGCACGCGCCCGCCATATTGAAGTGCAGGTGCTTGGCGACGGCAATGATGTTGTCCATCTGTTCGAACGCGAGTGCTCGCTGCAGCGGCGCCGCCAGAAAATTCTGGAAGAGGCGCCGTCACCATCGCTTACGCCGGCATTGCGCAATGCGTTGTGTACGTCCGCGACGCGGCTTGCGAAGCAGGTGGGGTATCGCAGCGCTGGAACGCTGGAATATCTGTTCGATGAAACGCGCGACGAGTTCTACTTCATTGAAATGAATACCCGTATCCAGGTCGAGCATCCGGTAACCGAGGCCATCACCGGGATCGATCTGGTGCGCGAGACACTGCGTATTGCCGATGGCGAACCGTTGCGTTTCAGCCAGAACGATATCGCGATGCGCGGCGCGGCGCTCGAATGCCGGATCAACGCTGAAGATCCCGAGCAGGATTTTCGTCCGAACCCGGGCCGAATCGATGAACTGGTCTGGCCGGCGGGCCCGGGTGTGCGCATCGATTCGATGCTTTACCAAGGTTACGCTGTACCGCCATTCTACGATTCACTACTCGCCAAGCTGATTGTCTTTGACGAAAGCCGGCCTGCAGCGCTTGCACGACTCAAGCGGGCGTTGAGCGAGCTGCGTATCGGCGGCATCAGGACGACCGCGACGCTGCACCGCGCATTGCTGGATGACGAAGAGATTCTCGCCGGCCGCTATCACACCAACTATCTGGAAGCATGGGTAACAGACTGGCGCGCCAAACAGATGGCAGCCGCGGCCGGGAATGAGGAGGCAGCATGACAATCCGCTACACATTCGGTGGCGACGAGTTCATCTTCGTGGAGATCAGCGAAGACATGTCGCTCGAAGCCTTCTTCACGGGTACCGCGATCACGCGCGAACTGCAGCGCCGCAAGGTGAGCGGTGTGACCGAAATCTGCCCGGCTAACGCGTCATTCCAGGTTCGCTACGATCCCGACGTGATCGAGCCGGACGAGCTCCTCGCGCTGCTCAAGCGGATAGAAACGGAGGTGGCCGGCGCGACGGAACTGGACCTTGCGACACGTATCGTCGAGATACCCGTGCTTTATAACGATCCATGGACGCACGAGACGCTGATGCGTTTTCGCGAGCGCCATCAGGACCCGGCTTCAACCGACCTGGAATACGCGGCGCGGATCAATGGAAAGAAGGATGTCGAGGACTTCATCGCAGCGCACGCCGGCTCCCCCTGGTTTGTCTCGATGGTGGGTTTCGTGGCCGGTTTGCCGTTCATGTTCCAGATGGTCGAACGTGCCCGTCAACTGCAGGTGCCCAAATATCTGCGGCCCCGCACCGATACACCCAGGCTGACGGTCGGCCACGGCGGCTGCTTCGGCTGCATCTACTCGGTGCGCGGCGCGGGGGGCTATCAGATGTTCGGCGTGACGCCCGCACCGATCTTCGATCCGGCACAACGCCTGGATTATTTGCGCGATTTCATGGTGTTCTTCCGCCCCGGCGATATCGTCAAGTTCAAGCCGGTCGATCGGGATACCTACGACAAAGCCGTGGCCGCTGTCGATGCGGGGACTTTTTCACTACGTGTGCGCGACGTGAACTTCTCACTCGGCGCTTTTTTAAGCGACCCCGAAGCCTATAACCGCTCGTTGATCGAGGTGCTCAATGCCGACTAGTCCTCTTCACGCCATTGAGGTCGTCAAGCCCGGACTGGCGACCTCCGTGCAGGATACCGGCCGGCAAGGGTATTACCACGTCGGCATTCCACCGTCCGGCGCGCTCGATCAATACGCCTTGCGTGCGGCCAATCTTCTGGTGGGCAACCTCGAGAGCGCCGCCGTACTCGAATGCACGCTGCTCGGCCCGCAAATTCTGTTTCATGTGGACGCGCTGATCGCCGTGACGGGCGCTGAAATGCAACCCAAAATCGATGGCGTGTCGCAGGCCTGCAATGTCGCGCTGCGAATCAAGGCAGGCAGCACACTGACCTTCGACTATGTGAAAGGCGGTGCGCGAGCCTGCCTTGCGGTGGCCGGCGGCATCGACGTGCCGATGGTGCTTGGAAGCCGCTCCACTTATACGCTAGGGGCTTTCGGTGGTCATGAGGGGCGGCGTCTGCAAAAAGGTGACCGGCTTGGAATCGGACATGCCCGAGGACCCGCTCGGGAAGGCACGGAGTTGCCCGGGAGCTTGCGTACGCCGCTCGCTCGCGAAGTCGAACTGCGCGTGCTGCCTGGGCTCTACCATCACCGCCTCACAGACGAGTCAGCCATCACGTTTTTCGAGGATACGTGGACCGTCGCGCCTGAAGCAGACCGCATCGGTTATCGCTATAAGCAAGGTCGGCCACTCAAGTTTCGCGAGCGCGAGCAGCCATTCGGCGCCGGCTCCGATCCCTCGAACATCGTCGACGCCTGCTATCCGATCGGCTCGATCCAGGTCCCGGCCGGACTCGAGCCGATCATCCTGCTTCGTGACGCAGTGTCTGGCGGCGGCTACGCCACGATTGGCACAGTCATCAGCGCCGACATGGATCTGATCGGGCAAATGCAGCCGAACCATCAGGCGCACTTCGTGGCCGTCTCCATGACACAGGCGCTCGCTGCCCGACGCGACGCCCAACTTCGGCTCGCACGGCTGCGCGAAGCGTTACTGCTCTAGCACACAAACAACGCATGCACGGGCAGGCCGAATCAAGCGCCGCTCGTGTGGCATCTAATTGCATTTCTCGCGATTCCGTTCGTGCGGCGCCATGCGCCGCGCGCGGGCACGTGCATTCGTTTTTCGCCGCACCGATGGTCTTTCTTTTACACCTCGCCGTGGCGCCGAACGCGGTTGCCATTACGGCGTCACTCTCAAACCTGCAGATGTATAGAGGAGCACGATCATGGCCAATCTGGCACAGGAATCAGCCGAGGGCGATCTCGATCTATCGACCGTTGCCATACCGGAGAATGCCCGCATGCCGGCGTTTTCGTTGACGATGGCCTGGTGGGCGGTTTGCAGTGCGATGTTCTACATTGTGGTCGGTGCAACGCTTGCGCTCAACTATGGTGCGCGCAACGCGTTGATCGGGATGGTGCTTTCGGTGGTGTCGTACGGTATCGTCAACTCCATCATCAGCCGCTACGCGGTTCGCACCGGTTTGTCCGTTGCGCTGTTTTCCCGGGTCCTGTTCGGCAGCGCGGGCGCCGCGCTCGCCACGCTGATCTTCTTCGCGACTGCAATCTACTACGCGGTGTTTGAAGGATCCGTGATCGCCGTTGCGGCGCACAGCCTGTTTCCAGCACTGGATTATCGGTGGGCGGCGCTGATTGTCGTTTGCTACAGCGTGCCGCTCGTGTTCGGCAGTGTGCAGCACTGGCTCGACAAGTTCAACGGCGTGCTGCTGCCGTTCTATCTGCTCGGACTGGTCGCGGCCGTTGTGCTGGCTACCCATGAATATGGCTACAACGCGGCGTGGCTCGACTTTGGGCCGAAAGGCAGCACGCCGGCCAATGGCTGGTGGAGTTGTTTTGTCTATTACATGGGCGTGTGGGTACTGATGATGTTTACCTTCGACTACGCCCGCTTCGGCCGCAAGAAGGACGCCGTTTATCACGGCCGCTTCAACTTTGGCATCCCTTTTTATCTGGTCACATTCCTGCTGAATGGAGCGGTCGGCATCTATCTGGTCAGCACGATTTCCGACCTCGGTACGCTCTCGGAGGTGTCCGTCGTGCTTGCGCTGCTCAAGCTGATGGGGATCTGGGGTCTGCTGTTTGTGTGGGTAACGCAGTCGCGTATCAACACGGCGAACTACTATCTCGCGGCCATTAACATGCAGGCTTTCTTTCAGAAAGCGGTCGGTCTTCGCGCGCCGAAGTTCGCGTGGGCGCTAGTCGTTGGCGCAGTTGTCTATGCGCTGATGATGGCCGATGTATTTTCGAAAATCCTGCAGGCGTTGGCGTATCAAGGGATTTTCGTGGTCGCGTGGGTCGGCGTGGCGCTCGCACACATCCTTTCAGCACGCTACGATGAACTGATCGGCAGCGAAATCGAATGCCGCGATTCGCATGTGCCTGCTTTCAATCCGGGCGGACTGACCGCATGGTTCGCAGGCACATTTGCCGGCCTTGTGCTGATGAATGTGCCAGAACCGGTGCAGTCGTTCTCTGCACCGGCGAGCTTTGTCGTTTCCTGGCTTGTGTATCGCGGCATGCTCAGTTCGGCTAAACGGACGTGGTTTGTGCGGGGCTAGCCGTCACTTCGCAGCAGTCAGCGAACCCAATCCCGCGGACTTCAACTGTCCCCCCTGAACCACCGCCGCGAGCGGATTGCCGAGCACGAAACCGCCGTGGTCGTCGATACCGCTCACGCCGTTCGGATTGGCCTGCGGCGGCAGCGCCTTCACCGCCTTATCGAACTGATTGCGAATCGCGGTCGCGTCGCTGACACTGCCGGCCAGTTTCATCGCAAGTGCCGTTGCGTAGACCGCGGTGTAGTTCAGCGATACCTCCTGGCTCGGGTCCCGTCCGCCGTGACTCTTGCGGAAACGTTCCACAAACGCTTTGGCGTTCGGCGTGTCGTCGTTGGCCAGCGGCAATACCCCGATCGCGCCGTTGAGCGGGGCATAGCCGCCGGTGACCTTGGCCACTTCGTCGAGCTTGGCCTGGTCCATCACGACAAAGCCGCCCTTGAAGCCCAACTCGCGCGCCTGTTGTGCGATCAGGCCGGTCGGTTCGGACGGGCCGCCGATAAACATCACATCGGGTTTGGCCGCCAGCACGCGGCTCACGCCGCTGTAGAAATCGGTGGCGCGGTTATACGACATCGAATTGTCCGCGACGACCGTGCCGCCAGCCGCTTCCCACGCGGGTTTGAATGCGGCAACCCAGATCTTGCCGTAGTCGGTATCGGTGGCGGCGAGCGCCACTTTTTTACCGTACGTCGCCATTTCGTACTTGATAAACGCGTTCAGATACGAGGTGAATGCGGGCGGAATACGCACCGTGAGCTTGTTGCCGCGCTCACTGATCTGCGGCACGCTGGTGTACGAAAGGAGCAGCAATTTCTGCTGCTCGTTGCTGGTCTGCACCGCGAAGCCGCCGCCCGAATGCGGCACCAGCACGACCGCTGCCTGCTGTTCCTGCGCGAGACGCCGTGCGTTGATCGCGGTCTCGGCGGGGTTGTACTTGTCGTCGAGCGGCACGATCTCGAGCTTGATCTTTTTGCCGGCCACTTCGATACCGGCCTGATTGACGTCGGCGGCCGCCATCTGCATGCCGTCGAGCACTTCCTGACCGTACTTCGCCGCGCCGCCGCTCAACGGACCCGAGTAGCCGATATGCACCACCTGTTGCGCCATTGCGGCGCCCGTGCCCAGCAGCGCAGTCGCGGCGACAGCCGCACACAGGCCCGCCCGTGCGTACAAGCGTTTGATCGTCATGCGTGTCTCCTTTGGGATGGTTCAGATGGTCCGAATGGTTCGACGCTCAGGTTCATATTCGTGCGCCAGACCGAGTGTCAGACCGTGCGTCAGATTCGTTCAGCCGCCGACGTAAGCGCGCCGGATCGCTTCGTTGTTCATGAGACTCGCATGATCGCCTTCCAGCACGATGCGGCCGTTCTCGATCACGTAGGCACGGTGCGCGATTTTCAGGGCCGCAAACGCGTTCTGTTCGGCGAGCAACACGGTCGTGCCCGCGCGATTGATCTGCTGGATCACCTCGAAAACCTGCTTGACCACGAGCGGCGCGAGACCGAGCGACGGTTCGTCGAGCAGCAGCACCTTGGGCCGGGCCATCATCGCGCGGCCGATCGCCACCATCTGCTGCTGGCCGCCGGACAGCGAGCCGGCCGGATGGTCTTTGCGTTCGGCGAGAAGCGGGAAGAGTGCGAACACCTGGTCCAGATTGCGCTGATTGCCGGCCTTGTCGCTGCGATGCACGTAAGCGCCCAGCGTGAGATTCTTCAGTACCGACATGCCCGGGAACAGCTTGCGCCCCTCGGGACACTGGATCACGCCGTTCTTCACGATCTGCGCGGGCGTCATGCCCAGCAGTTCGCGCGTGCCCAGACGCAGGCTGCCGCTCGCGGCACGCCGCAGGCCGCTCGTCGCGAGGAAGATCGAACTCTTACCTGCGCCGTTCGCACCGAGCAGCACCACCAGTTCGCCGTCGCTCGCGTGCAGACTGATGCCGTCCAGCGCGCGGAAGCTGCCGTAGTCGAGCGAGACGTTGTCAAACTTCAGCATGCTCGCTCCCGAGGTAGGCGTCGATTACAGCCGGGGTCGCGCGAATTTCGGCGGGCGTGCCCTCGGCGATTTTCTTGCCGTAGTTCAGTACCATGATGCGGTCGGCGAGCTTCATGATCATGTTCATCTTGTGCTCCACAAGGCAGACCGTCACACCGTGTTTCACCAGCTTGCGGATCAGTTCGGCGAGGCCCTCGGTTTCTTCGGGATTCACGCCGCCCGCGGGCTCGTCGAGCAACATCAGGCTCGGCACGGTAGCGAGCGCGAGCGCGATGGCGGCGCGTTTGCGCTCTTCCTGCGAGATGTCGCCGGCCATCCGTTCCGCGATCGCCGACAAGCCGACGAAGTCCAGCGCTTCGCGCGCCTTGTCGCGGCAGATGCGCTCTTCCTGCCTGAGCCGCGCCGAATGTGTCAGCACGTCCCACAGCCCCGAACGCGTGCGCAGCCGGTGGCCGACGATCAGGTTGTCGAGCACGCTGGCCCGGTCGAACAACGCGGTGGATTGAAAGGTACGCGCGACACCGAGGCGTGCCATCTGATCCGCGCCCAGCCGGGTCACGTCCTGGCCTTTGAAGAGAATGCGTCCGGCGCTCGGCAGATGCGTACCGCTGATCAGATTGAAGAAGGTGGTCTTGCCCGCGCCATTCGGCCCGATGATCGCGTTGATCTTGCCTGCTTCGATATGCGTGCTGACGTCGTCTACCGCGACGAGGCCGCCAAAGTGTTTGCTGAGCGAGTCGATTTCAAGCATGACGGTCTCCGCGCGCGGATTGCGGCTGACGCGCGACCCTGGCGCTTTGCTGCGTGGCAAGTTTGGCGCGCCGGTTTTTTCTTGCCACATACAGACCGACGATACCGTTCGGCAGAAAGATCACCAGCAGAATCAGGATCGGACCGAATACGACGAAGCGGTACGCCTGCAAGAACTGCAGGTACTGTGTGAGCCATGGTATGGCGAGCGCGCCGAGCAACGGGCCGGCGAGGGTGCCGATGCCGCCCACCAGCATGTACATGGTCATGTCGAAGGTATGTTCGACGCCGGCCAGATCCGGACCGAGAAAGCGCACGGCGCCCGCATAGAGACCGCCCGCGAACCCCGCATAGACAACCGAGAGCACGAAGGCCAGCACCTTGTTGCGCATCAGGTTGATGCCGAGCGACTGCGCGAGGCCGTCGCTATTGCGGATCGCCATGAAGGTCCGGCCGAGCAGCGAGTTGACGATGCGCTGCATCAGCCAAACGCCGAGCACCAGAAACGCGAACACCAGGTAATAGAGCGGCCGCGGATTGTCGAACGAGACGATGCCGAAGCCCGAAGGCGCCGGAATGCCGACAATGTCCGAGACGCCGTGCGTGAGGCCGTCCCATTTCTCGATCACGAGAAACATGATGTAGCCAACGCACAAGGTGAAAATGGAAAAATAGTGGCCACGCAGACGCAGCGAGACGAGGCCCACCAGCGCGCCCAGTATCCCGACGACCACGCCCGAGGCAATGAATGCGAGCCAGAACGGTACCTGATGATCGACCGTCAGAATCCCCACCGTATACGCGCCCACCGCCATGAAGCTGCCGTGCGCGAGATTGAACTGTCCTGTGTAGCCGGTGATCAGATTCAGGCCGACTGTGGCCAGCGCAAAGATGTACGCCGTGGACATCACCGTGAGCATGTAGTCGTTAGTGGCCAGAAACGGGAACACGAGACCGAGCAGGAACAGCACCGTCCAGCCCAGTCTGCCCTCGAATAATTTCATGACTGATTTCACGATGCGCGCAGTTCCCTGGTGAACAGCCCTTGAGGACGAACCGACAGAATCACCACCAGCAGAACGAAGGCGATGATGTCCTTGTAGTCGGTCGAAATGTAGAAGGCGCCGAAGCTCTCGGCCATGCCGATGATCAGGCCACCTACGATTGCGCCCGGCACGCTGCCCATGCCGCCGAGAATGATGATCACGAAGGCCTTCAGGATCACCAGTTGGCCCATGGCCGGATAGACGAGGTTGATTGGCGCATACAGCGTGGCCGCCACGGCGGCGAGAAGGCCCGAGATGCCGAAGGTCAGCATGGTCACCTTGTTGGCGTCGATGCCCATCAGCGAGGCGCCTTCGCGGTCCTGCGCCATTGCGATGATGCTCGAGCCGATCACCGTGTAGCGGAGGAAGAGTTGCAGCAGCACCACCAGCGCGAACGCGGCCCCGATGATCAGCAAGCGCTGCAACGGCGCGGTCACGCCGCCCAGGTCGATGATTCCGGCGTAGGGTGTGGCCATGCGATGAAAGTCCGCGCCCCAGATCGCCTGCGCGCCGGCTTCGAGAAATAGCAGAAGGCCGATCGCGGCGATCATCGGATGCAATTCGGACGATTTGCGCAGCGGATGAAACACCAGCCGCTCGGCAAGGATCGCGAGGACCGCGACCGCCAGGCCGGAGCCGATCATGGCGAGCCAGTAGTTCCAGCCGAGCCGGCTCATCAGGTAGAACGAGACGAAAGCGCCGACCATGTAGAACGCGCCGTGAGCGAAGTTCGGCACGGCGAGAATGCCGTACACCAGCGTGAGTCCGAGCGCGACGAGGCTGTAGATGCCGCCCAGCGTCAAGCCGTTGAGAACCTGCTGCAAAAACATATCCACGCTTTTACACCCTCCAATGGAAGGCGTGCTGTGCAAGGGTCACCCCTGTTTCAGGGGACGCATCGCGACACGCCTGGCTACGGACGGGACAACGGCCGTTCTCATGAATCCGGCTACCGTTGTCGACAGTTGTCGACGGTTTGAAACACGCACGCATCGGTGCAAATTGAAAAGGCGGCGCGAGAGAAATTTGGCACGGGCGTTCGCTTTCCGTCAACACGTTTTTCCATTTAATTGTTCTGCAATGCAGATTATTAGGGAAGTCACTTAGATGATGCATACCTTGAAGCAGCATGTTTGAGGTAACCAGAGACATTGCATAAGAGCAGCGCCGTTGCTTGCATTCGGCATAGATCGGCGGCATGTCGATCGAGCTCGAAAACTGCGAGGGTGAAAAGGGAAAGTCGGCTTGACTTCACTTTGTGCGCCCCAGTATTCTGCAATGCAGAAATAAGCCCACCGCTCACGCGCTCCCCACATTCCGGCGCAAATGCTTCGCAAAGCGGCCGTCAACATGATGTTCATCGCTTTCTCAAGGTGCCTCGCCCATGAACTCCGCAATCGAAATCCCTAGCGTTCGTCAGATGGTGTCACCGGAGGAATGGCAGGTCCGCGTCGACCTTGCCGCCGCGTACCGGCTGGTGGCTTTGTTCGGTTGGGACGACCTGGTGTTCACGCATATTTCGGCGCGGGTGCCGGGTCGCGAGCATGAGTTTCTGATCAACCCATACGGTCTCTTCTTCGAGGAGATCACCGCATCGAGTCTGGTCAAGGTGGACCATGAAGGGCAGCCCGTCATGCCGACCCCGTTCGACGTGAATCCTGCCGGCTTCGTGATCCATAGCGCCGTGCATGAAGCGCGGCCCAACGTGAACTGCGTGCTGCACACGCACACAGCACACGGCATCGCGGTCGCGGCGCAAGCAGACGGTTTGTTGCCGTTGTCGCAGCAATCGGGTTTCGTGTTGACGAATCTCGCCTATCACGACTATGAAGGCGTCGCGCTGCGCGATGCGGAAAAGGCGACGCTGGTCGCCGATCTCGGCAACGCCAATTACATGATGCTGCGCAATCACGGACTGCTGACCTGCGGGCGCACCGTTGCCGAAGCGTTTCAGGCGATGTACCTGTTCGAAACGTCATGTCGTATCCAGATCCTGGCGCAAGCGGGGGGCAAGTTGATCGAAGTGCCGCAGTCGATCATCGAAACGATGGGGGAGCAGGCGCGTCAAGTCAGCAAAGGCAAGGGCGCCGATCTGGTGTGGCCCGGCCTGCTGCGGCGTTTGACGCGGCGCAATCCTGGCTACGATCTGTAGCGCTTAATGCCACGCGTAGTTCCACGTGATCCGTCCGGCGCTCCGCTCGCGCGGTGCGCCGGACTTTCGCATGCGTTCCGCACCGGCTAGAACATATGCCGGATGCCGAGATTCACGCCGGCGGTTGTGCCGGTCGCTTCGTTCAGCGCGTTGTTGACGGACAGTCCGGTGTGCATCGCGCCATGGTTGGTGACGAAGCCGGCTTGCCCGTACACCACGGTGGCCTTCGACAGCGAATATTCAACTCCGGTGGACGCGAGTATCGAATTGTTCGACGAGTGGTTCCCGTCGCGCGTGACCCACACGCCTGCGTCGACGTTTAATGCCGGTGTGATGCGATAGCTGGCGCCGCCTGAATAGACGCGGTCGTTGAACGAACCCGCCACCTTGTACTGCACGTATGAAGCCTTCACGGTCAGGCTGTTGAACACGTAGCTGGCGCCAATTGCCCGGCCGTCGAATTCAACCACGCTCGGAATCGCGATCGATGCGGCGCTGCCGCCGGCGTTGCCGCTGTAGAGCGCAGCATCGACGGTCAGCGAGCCAAGGTGGTAGCGCAAGCTCGCCGAGTACTGGCGGCCCGCCTGGAAATCCCCGGCTGTGCCGCCCAGGGCCATCATCGCGCTGGCTTGCAGGCCGGCGATTTCCGGCGACGTGTACGAAATGCCGTTCGGATTGAACAGACCGGTCACGTAGACGTTATTCAGGTAAGTGACAAGTCCGCTGCCGAAGTACGACATCTCGCGCGGGTCGAAGTCGTACACCGCGAGAAAGAAGGGCGAGAACTGCAAGCCGGCCTTGACCGTGCCGTAACGGCTGTCGATGCCGACCCACGCCTGGCGCCCAAATTCGTTGCCGTTCGAATTGCTGAGCGAGCCATTGGCGATGCTGATACCGCTTTCGAGTTCGAAGATCGCGCGCGTGCTGCCGCCCAGATCTTCCGCACCGCGCATGCCGAAACGCGAGCCCGAGAGCCCGCTGTCGGTGAACGAGTATTGATGGCCGGCGCTCTGGCCGGTCGCCGGGTTGAGTGTTTTGCTGGTGTAGAGCAGGGAGCCGTCGACGATACCGTACAACGTAACGCTGCTTTGCGCATGGGCGTTCTGCGCGACGCCGAGCGCGCACGCGCCGACTAATCCAAGAATGGTTCCAACCCGATTGCGATAACTTGCCTGCATGCTTCGTGTCTCCTTGTTTATTGGAATCGACTGAACTGGCGAAGTAATGCGTGTGCTGCAAGATTCTGGCGATCTGTTGCGCGATACGATTTCAATGGGCGATAGAGGGCCTGCGCAATCTGGTAAGGGATGCGAAATAATTGATCTGCTGATGAACGCCGCGGGTTGGCTTGCCTGGTGGGTTGTCTCCTGATCGCTGGGGCGGCGCGGCTATGGGCTCATTGATCGTGTGCTTGCGCACAGGATGCAGGCGCAATTTGGCACGATCGTTCGTTCTGTGTCAACGAGGGAAATCGCTTGTTGAACTGCAATGCAGGCCAGAATAGGGAAAATACCTGGTGTCGGTGGCGAGCTTGATTTGTGCCGTAAGGCTATGTAATGAAAGGGGGTTACTGGAATTATCCGGTTTGAATCGGGAGCTGGCCGCCTCATGCGTTAGTTCTGCATTGCAGAACTAACGGCAAATTGACTCAGCGCGAGCCGAGTGTCTCGGTCAGCATGTCGACGAATGCCTTGACTCGCGCAGTCATTTGCAAATGTTGCGGGTACACCGCGTAAATATCGGCGCCCGGTGTGCGGTAGTCCGGCAGTACATGGATCAGGCGGCCATCGGCGAGATACTCCGCGATATCCCATTCGGCCCGCATCAGAATGCCGTGGCCGTCCAGCGCCCACTTCACTGCGATCTCGCCATCATTGGTGGTGAGGTTGCCGCGCACGCGAACCGTCTCGGTTTTTTCGGTCGAACCGCGTCCGCTGGTTAGACGCCATAGCCCGTAGCCGTCGTCGCCCTGACGAATGCCGATGCAGTTGTGCTGCGATAGCTCCGCCGGACTGCGTGGTGTGCGCCGTGTGGCGAAATACGCGGGCGACGCGCAAAGCAGCCGCCGGTTGGACGCGACCCGGCGTGCAATCACGCGTGCATCCGGCGGTTCGCCGAAGCGCACACAGACGTCGAAGGCGTCGTCGCTGATCGGTGGCGGGTCGACGGAGAGTTGCAACTGCACGTCCACGTCGGGAAAGCGCCGTACGAACCGCGAAATCAGCGGCGCCACGTGACTGCGCCCGAAGCCGAGCGTCGCGTTCACACGCAGCAAACCTTTCGGCGCCGCTTGCGAGCCGCCGAGCAATTGGGCCAGATCATCCATGTCGCTCAGGATGCGCCGCGCCCGGGTCAGGTAGAGCTCGCCCTCCGGCGTGAGGCTCATGCGCCGCGTTGTGCGGTTGACGAGCGACACGCCCGCACGCGATTCCATCTGTGCCAGATGCTTGCTCACGGCCGCCGTACTCAGGCCGAGTTCGCGGGCGGCTGCGGTCAAGCTGCCGCTTGCGGCAAGCGTGGAGAAGAAGGCGAGGTCGTCCGGCTGTATCGACGAGGTCATGTTGGGTGGGGGAAAGGGGTAGACCGATGAGCGGATGAGTGAGCCGAATAACCGGCCGAATAACGAGCGCTAATACCGCGCGCTCATTGTTAACTTCAGGTTAAGGATGCTTTGAGTCTAGCAGCGTTTTCGCGAGCGCTCCCTGTTCTAGGATGCAGCCAGTCATTCAACAATCAGGAGACGCCAGTGAAGACCTATCGCATCGCAACCATCCCCGGCGACGGCATCGGCAAGGAAGTCGTGCCCGCGGGCCAACGGGTTCTCGAAGCCATCGCTGCGCGAAGCGGCGCCTTCCAGTTCGAGTTCGAGAATTTCGATTGGGGCGGCGATTTCTACCGTCAACACGGCGTGATGATGCCGGCCGACGGGCTGGATGCGATCCGCAACAAAGATGCGATCCTGTTCGGCTCGGCGGGCGACCCGCATATTCCCGATCACGTCACGCTCTGGGGGCTGCGCCTGAAGATCTGTCAGGGCTTCGATCAGTACGCGAACGTGCGTCCTACCCGCATCCTTCCCGGCATCGACGCACCGTTAAAGCGTTGTGGCCCGAAGGATCTCGACTGGGTCATCGTTCGCGAGAACTCGGAGGGCGAGTACTCCGGCGTAGGCGGACGCGCTCATCAGGGGCATCCGATCGAAGTGGCAACGGATGTTTCGATGATGACCCGCGCGGGCGTCGAGCGCATTCTTCGATTCGCGTTCCGCCTCGCCCAGTCGCGGCCACGCAAGCTGCTGACGGTGATCACCAAAAGCAATGCGCAACGCCACGCCATGGTGATGTGGGACGAGATTGCGCTCGAAGTCTCGAAAGCGTTTCCCGACGTCAAATGGGACAAGGAGCTCGTCGATGCCGCGACGGCGCGCATGGTCAACCGTCCCGCCACGCTCGACACGATCGTCGCGACCAATCTTCACGCGGACATTCTCAGCGATCTGGCAGCGGCACTGGCCGGCAGTCTCGGCATCGCGCCGACCGCGAATCTCGACCCCGAGCGCCGCTATCCCTCGATGTTCGAGCCGATTCACGGCTCCGCTTTCGACATCATGGGCAAGGGTCTCGCCAATCCGGTCGGCACGTTCTGGTCGGTGGTGATGATGCTCGATCACCTTGGTGAGACGGCCGCCGCGCAGCAATTGATGAGCGCGATCGAACGCATCACGGCCGACCCGGCGCTGCATACCGGCGACCTCGGCGGCACGGCGACGACCGTGCAGGTGACCGATGCGGTCTGCGAGATCCTCGCTGCGGACCCGGCGGCGCAATTCAAGGCAGCCTGAACACGTCATACGCAATACGCAATACGTAATACGTAATGTGTAACTCGCAACGCACGCATCAGACAAAAACATAACGCCCGGACGAACACGTCACGGGCGATTCAAAGAATGGAGACTGGCATGGCCGATGAATTGCAAGCCCGTGTGGTTCGCAAGCTGACGTGGCGCATTTTGCCCTTCGTCATGCTGCTTTACTTTGTCAGCTTTCTCGATCGCGTGAACGTCGGCTTCGCCGCGCTCACGATGAACAAGGACCTCGGCCTCTCGCCGACGATGTTCGGGCTCGGCGGCGGCATCTTCTTTCTTGGGTACTTTCTGTTCGAAGTGCCCTCGAACCTCATTCTGAACAAGGTCGGCGCGCGCATCTGGATTGCCCGCGTGATGGTGACGTGGGGCCTGGTGTCGGCGGCTTCCGCGTTTGTGGTTGGGCCGCACTCGTTCTATACGCTGCGGTTTTTGCTCGGGGTAGCGGAAGCCGGTTTCTTTCCCGGCATCATTCTTTATCTCAGCCAGTGGTTTCCCGCGCGCCAGCGTGCTGTCGCGGCGGCGGCGTTCATGGCGGCCGCGCCATTGTCGACGGCTATCGGGTCGCCCATTTCAGGCGCCATCATGCAGATGCCGACGCTGTTCGGACTGAAAGACTGGCAATGGCTGTTTATCGTCGAAGCGATTCCTGCCGTGATTCTCGGCTTCGTGGTGTTGAAAGCACTCACCGATTCGCCCGAAAAAGCGACGTGGCTTGCCGCGGATGAGAAAGCGTGGCTCGTCGCGACCTTGCGTGAGGAACGAGCGGGACGTGAGTCGCAGGCAGGCCATGCGGCAGGCGCGTTCGCCGCGCTGCGCGACCCGCGCGTGTGGATCATGTCGATGATTTATTTCGGCACTTCCGCGGGCCTTTGTACGCTCGGTTTGTGGGCGCCGCTGATCATTCGGCAATTCGGCTTCAGCGCGCTCGGCACGGGCGCGTTGAATGCGATTCCCAGCGTGCTGGCCGTGGTCGGCATGGTGATGTGGGCCCGCCATTCGGATCGCACCGGCGAGCGCACGTGGCACGTAGTGATTCCATGCGTTGCGGCAGGCGTCGGGCTTGCATGGGCTGGCTTTGCGGATACGGTCGTTGCGGTGGTGCTCGCGCTGATTGTCGTCAACGTGGGCATTAGCGCGGCCAAGGCGCCGCTGTGGGCCATGCCGAGTACCTTTCTCTCAGGCGCCGGCGCAGCGGCCGGCATCGCCATGATCAACTCGATCGGCAATCTCGGCGGTTTTGTCGGCCCGTTTGCGATCGGCTGGCTGAAAAGCGTGACGGGGGGATATGCTGCCGGACTCTACGTGGTGGCGGCGAGTCTCGCGGTATCCGCCATCCTCGCTTTGGCGATCGGCCGGCGAGGATATCGGGCGGCGCCGGCGCCGCAATAAGCTTTTCCGCTCAGCGGCGGTGCGCTTGCTGCACCGCCGCACGTTTGCCTGTCACGTCCTCCACGCGGATTTTTTTCCCGCCCAGGCATGTCCACTTGCTCTGGCGCGACACACCGGGTTGACCACCCCAACACCCCGCAAACCCTTGTCCAACAGGGTTTCATCGACCGCTTGCCGATAACCGCCCGGCAGCGGTGTCGCATTTCCACATGTGGTTGTCGCAAATAGTCGGCTAGGCATACTTTTTTCTGGCAACTATGTATGCACAGCGCGGACGTCCGTTCGCCACGCAGCAACTATCTTGCATGGGACCCGGGTAAGTGCTCTGCATGGGCCCGGAGTAGGTGCCAAAACACTAACTCCGGCTGACAGCAAAAGCGCAGACTCGGTCGACAGCGTTGCATGGGACCGGAGTAAGCGCTAAAGCGCTAACTCCGGTCGACATAGGAGAGCATTCAATGAATTCCCCCAAGGTCGTGGTCGAAGGGTTGTGCAAGGTGTTCGGCACCAACCCGAAACAGGCGCTCGGCATGCTGGCAGGCGGCGCCACGAAAGAAGACGTGTTCGCGCGCACCGGTCAGATAGTCGGTGTCCATAACGTGTCGTTCGAAGTCAAGGAGGGTGAGATCTTCGTGCTGATGGGCCTGTCCGGCTCCGGCAAATCGACGCTGATCCGCCTGATCAACCGGCTCGTCGAGCCGACAGCCGGCAAGGTGCTGATCGACGGCCGCGACGTGGCGAGCGTGCCGCGCTCGGAACTGACTGCACTGCGCCGCAAGGACATGAGCATGGTGTTCCAGTCCTTCGCCTTGATGCCGCAGCGCACGGTGCTGTCCAACGCGGCGTTCGGGCTGGAAGTGGCCGGTGTCGGCAAGAAGGAACGCGAGAAGCGCGCCATGACCGTGCTCGAACAGGTCGGCCTCGCACCGTTCGCGGCAAAGTTGCCGGCCCAACTGTCCGGCGGCATGCAGCAGCGCGTGGGTCTGGCGCGGGCGCTGGCCGTCAACCCGTCGCTGATGATCATGGACGAGGCGTTCTCCGCGCTCGATCCGCTCAAGCGCAAGGAAATGCAGAATGTGTTGCTCGATCTGCAACGCGAGCAGCAGCGCACCATCCTGTTTGTCTCGCACGATCTGGAAGAGGCGATGCGCATCGGCACCCGGATCGCGATCATGGAAGGCGGCAAGGTGGTGCAGATCGGCACGCCACAGGAAATCATCACCAATCCCGCCGACGACTATGTGCGCGCGTTCTTCGAAGGCATCGACACCAGCCGCTATCTGACGGCCGGCGATCTGATGCAGACGGATGCGGTGCCGCTCATGCAGCATTCGCCGCAGATCGACGCATCGAGCGTGGCCGCGACGCTCAACGGCAGCGCCGAATACGCCTTCGTGCTCGACGCCGAACGCAAGATTCGCGGCTTTGTGTGCCGCGATGCGATGGGCAGCGCTTCGCCCCAACTCAATCACATCGAATGCATCCGCCGCACGACGCCTCTGGACGACGTCGTCGAACGCGTGGTGGCGAGCCGCGCGCCGCTGCCGGTCGTCGAAGCGGATGGCTCCTACTGCGGTTCGGTCAACAAGACGAACGTGCTGCACGTTCTCACGCGCCATAGAGGTTCCCATGTCTGAAATCATTCCAATTGGCGCCTGGGTCGACCACGGCGTTCATTACCTGCTCGACCACGATGCGCAAACTTTCGACTCCATCGGCAAGGTCATCGAGAGTTTTGCCGCGCTGATCGAGCACAGCCTGCAAGCGGTGCCGATGTGGGCGTTGATGGCGTTTTTTGTCGGCGTCGGCTTATGGCGGGTGGGCTGGCGTTTCGCGCTGTTCACGTTGCTGGCGATGCTGCTGATCTACGGCACCGGCTTCTGGGATCAAATGGTGATCACACTCGGCCTCACGCTCTCGTCGACCTTGATCAGCCTGCTGCTCGGCGTGCCGCTCGGCATCTGGACCGCGAAGAGCCGCACCGTCGAAACGATCGTGCGCCCCGTGCTCGATCTGATGCAGACCATGCCCGCGTTCGTCTATCTGATTCCGGCGGCGATGCTGTTCGGTCTCGGCCGCGTGCCGGGGATTCTCTCCACGGTGATCTTCGCGATGCCGCCTGCTGTGCGTCTCACGTCGCTCGGCATCAAGCACGTGAATCGCGAAATCGTCGAAGCAGGGCAGGCGTTCGGTTGCACGCCCTTGCAATTGCTCTACAAAGTGCAGTTTCCGAACGCGCTGCCGTCGATCATGACCGGCGTGAACCAGACCATCATGATGGCGCTCTCGATGGTGATCATCGCCTCGATGGTGGGCGCTGGCGGTCTTGGCAACGACGTGCTGGCGAGTATTCAGCGGCTCGATATCGGCCTCGGCTTCGAAAGCGGCCTTTCGGTGGTGATGCTGGCGATCATTCTCGACCGCATTACGGAAAGCTTCGGCCGCTCGCCGGGCACGGCGCGCGCACCGTTGCTGTCGGGTCTGCGCAGCGTCATGAAGGTGCGCCGGGCGCCGACGGCGCAGCACAGTTGAGCCGCCCATGAAGCGCGAGGCGATTCCCACCGTCGAGGCTCCGGCCGATTCGCCGCTGTCCGGGCTCGCGCACTTCGGCTTTCTGACGTTGCCGAATTTTTCGATGATCGCGTTCACGAGCGCGGTCGAGGTGCTGCGCATGGCCAACTACGTGGGCCGCGCGCAGCACTACACGTGGTCGGTGATTACACCGGACGGCGAGCCCGCGCGAGCGAGCAACGGCATTACGGTGAAGCCGACCACGACGCTGGCCGAAGCGGGTATGCCGGATGTGCTGATCGTTTGCGCCGGCTGGCATGTGCGCGATTATGTGGACGATACGGTTATCGCGTTGCTGCAGGACGTTGCGTCGAAAGGGATTCCGCTTGGCGGACTGTGTACGGGACCGTACGCGCTGCTGGCTGCGAACCTGCTCGACGGTTATCGCTGTACGGTGCATTGGGAAGACATGTCGCCGCTGCACAAAAGTTACCCGCACGTGCGATTCGCCGATGAACTGTTCGTGATCGATCGTGACCGGCTCACCTGCACGGGCGGTACCGCGCCACTCGATCTGATGCTGAACCTGATCGGTATGCGCCTCGGCCCTGCGGTCGCGGCACAGGTGTCCGAGCAGTTCATCGTCGAGCGGATTCGCGGGTCGACCGATTATCAGCATATTCCGGTGGATGCGCGGGTCGGTTTCTCGCGCGCCGAATTGATCGAAGTCGTGCGCTTGATGGAAGCGAATATCGAAGAACCGTTATCGCTCGACGAACTCGCACGGCTCGTGCATTTGTCGCAACGTCATTTGCAGCGCATGTTCAAGATGTTCCTGAGCGTATCGCCGACGCACTATTACCTGACGCTGCGTTTGCGTCGCGCGCGTGAACTGTTGCGCAATACAGATGCGTCGATTGCGCGGGTCACGGCCGTGTGCGGTTTTCATTCGCCGTGTCATTTCAGCAAGGCCTATCGCGCGCAGTTTGGTCATGCGCCTAGCGTCGAGCGGCGATTGTCGGCGTGAGCCATTGACGTAAGCGAGCCGACGTGAACAAGTCGGCGTAAATGAGTTGGCATCAAGGAAGTCGGCGCAATGAGTCGCGCCTGAAAAATCCGGTTGTTAAAACCAGTCTAGCTTCAATCACCCTGAGGGAACGCCATGAAACGTCTGTGGGCTGCGTCGTTGTGCGCGCTGTCGGTGTCATCTGCCTTTGCCGTGGAACCTTCCACCTGCCGGGACGTCCGGTTCGCCGACGTCGGCTGGACCGATATCGCGGCAACGACCGGTCTCGCCTCGACCGTGCTCGAAGGGTTGGGCTATAAGCCGACCAAAACCATTGCCTCGGTGCCGATCACCTTCGCGGGTGTGAAGAGCAAGCAGATCGACGTGTTCCTCGGTTACTGGTCGCCGACCATGGATCCGATGATCGATCCGTTCAGGAAGGCCGGTCAGCTCATCGTGCTCCCCGCGCCGAACCTGACCGGCGCGAAATACACGCTGGCCGTGCCGGACTATGCGTACCAGGCGGGCATCAAAAGCTTCGCCGACATCGCGAAGAACTACGACAAGCTTGACGGCAAGATCTACGGCATCGAACCGGGCAACGACGGCAACGCGCTGATCAAGAAGATGATCGACAGCAACCAGTACGGACTTGGCAAGTTCAAGCTGGTGGAGTCGAGCGAGGCAGGCATGCTGGTCGAAGTGAATCGCGCGATTCGCGACAAGAAGGCAATCGTGTTTCTCGGCTGGGAACCGCATCCGATGAACGTGCAGATGAAGATCGATTATCTGTCAGGTGGTGACGACGTGTTCGGTCCGAACTACGGCGAAGCCAAAGTGATGACAGTCGTGCCGACCGATTATTCGACGCGTTGCCCGAACGTCGCGAAACTCGTGTCGAACCTGCACTTCACGACCGATATCGAGAACCACGTGATGCTGCCGATCATGAACAAAATCGATCCGAACAAGGCGGCAAAGGATTGGCTGAAGGCGAACCCGGCGGTGCTGGACAAGTGGCTGGCGGGCGTCAAGACCTTTGATGGGAAGGATGGGTTGCCGGCGGTGAAGGCCTACGTAGCGGGTCAGTGAGGTTTGAGGGTTTGAAGTTGGGGTTGGGTTTCGCTTTCGCGCCGTTCCGGCGGCGTGAAAGCGGGGCTGCAAACCCCGGACGACAAACCGACAAACGCCGCGCTCAGATCGCCTGCGCACGCCCTGGGAACGTTTCGTCATATCCCGAACCGTCATCTACTTCCGCCGCCGTGCCACGTTGCTCGCGGTACATCATCGGCGGCAGGCCGAACTGCTTGCGGAATTCGCGGCCCAGATGCGAGGCATCGGAAAAACCGCAACTCGAGGCGATGTCCGCCACGGTTTTATCGGAACTCGTCAGCAGCCACGCGGCGGTGCGTAGACGTACCTGCTTCGCGTAGGCCTGCGGCGCCTTGCCGGTTTCCGCCTTGAAGAGCCGCTCGAGCTGACGCGGTGACAGATCGAGCTTGCCCGCCAGTTCATCGAGCGACAACGAGCGGCCCACGTGCTGTTCCATCAGCAGAATCGCGCGCTTCACCTTGGGGTGCGCGGCGGGCGCAAGGCCAGGCGGATGCGGCTGCGGTGCATTGCCTTTCTGCATGTCGTCGACCAGCAGAATCCGCAGCGCTTTTTGCACCGTGGCCGTTTCAAAGTGGCGCAACAGAATCGCGGCGGCCACGTCGATCGACGCGCGTCCGCCCGAACACGTAATGCGCCGGCGGTCGATCACGAACAGCCTGTCCGCCACCAGTGTCTCCTCATTGACCGTCGGAAAGCGTTCGATGAAATCCCAGTAGTGAAACCAGCTCACGCAGATGCGGTGGCCGTCCAGCACGCCCGCGCGCATCAGCGAAAACACGCCGGTGCACATGCCGACCAGCGTTGCATCGGTAGCGGCGGCGCGGCGGATGAAGGCCAGCGTCGCGTCGTTCGCGGCCGGCCCGGAATGCAGCAGACCACCCACCACGACGACGTAATCGAACGGCTCGGCGTTGTCGAAGGTTTCCCACGGCGTGATCTGAATCCCGCAACTCGCGCGCACCGGGGCGAGGGTTTCCCCTATCACGCTCCACGAACAGCGCACGGGCTTGCTGAAGTCGCCTTCGTCCGCGGACAGGCGCAACAGGTCGACGAACCCGGAGAACGCCGTCAACGTGAAGTTCGGCAGCAGGATGATGCCAAAGCGGATGCGTTGCCTCGTGGGGCCGTCGATTGATTGAAGGGGACGCGGTTCAGCGGAATTCATGCATGCAGCCAGCAAGGGAAGGAGTTGATCAAGCATAGCACCGGGGATAGCGAGCCATTCGCAGTCCAATCGCGACCCATTCGCGGCACATTCAGCGCGGTCCTCAGCATCGCCAGCCGCAAGCCGTGCGCCTGTCGCAAATGCGTCAGAAGTCATCGCAAATCCGTCGCGGGGCTTGGGGCGCGGCCCGCTTGACGCCACTATCCCACTGTCATGCCGTTTTTATTCTATCGGTCCAAATTGACGTGCGGTGCAATAGGGGCTAATTCAGGCCAAACCCGGCCACCCAGCTAATCCTGGTATCGCAACGCATAAGGCACGCCATGAACGTCAGCGTTTTCGATCTGTTCAAGATCGGCATCGGTCCCTCCAGCTCGCACACCGTCGGGCCGATGATCGCTGCGTGCCGCTTCGCCTCGCATATCGAAGACGCCAATCTGTTGGGCTTCGTGCGTCGCGTCAAGGTCGAACTGTTCGGCTCGCTCGGCGCGACCGGCAAGGGCCACGGCACCGACAAGGCGGTACTGCTGGGTCTCGAAGGCAATCTGCCCGACCTGATCGACCCGGACTTGATCGAGCCGCGTCTGCGGGCGATTCGCGAAACAAAGCAACTGATGCTGCTTGGCACGCACCCGGTCAAATTCGACGAGCGCGAACAACTCGGCTTCTTCCGCAAGCTGATGCCGGGCGCGCCAGGTTCGAGCATCGTGCATCCGAACGGCATGCGTTTTCAGGCTTTCGACGAAAACGGCCAACTGCTGGTGGAAAAAGAGTATTACTCGATCGGCGGCGGCTTCGTGATCAACCGCGAAGGCGACCGCGTCAACGGTCTGCGCGCCGGCGCGGAGGTGCCGTATCCGTTTCGCACCGGCGATGATCTGATGCGCGTGTGCCGTGAAACCGGTCTGTCGATCGCCCAGGTGACGCTGCGCAACGAATGCGCGTCGCGCACTGAGCAGGAGGTACGCGAAGGGCTGCTGGCGATCTGGCGCGTCATGTCCGCTTGCGTAGAACGTGGCTGCAAGGTGCGCGGCGAGCTACCCGGTCCGATGCACGTGAAGCGCCGCGCCGCCGATCTGTGCGCGCAACTGCGCTCGCACTCGGAAGAGTCGTTGCGCGATCCACTCTCGATGCTCGACTGGGTCAATCTCTACGCGATGGCCGTCAACGAAGAGAATGCTGCGGGCGGGCGCGTCGTCACGGCGCCGACCAACGGCGCGGCCGGCGTGATTCCCGCCGTGCTGCATTACTACGTGAAATTCATGCATGCGTCGAACGACGAGGGCATCGTCACGTTCCTGCTGACGGCCGCGGCGATCGGCATCATCTACAAGGAAACCGCGTCGATCTCGGGTGCGGAGGTGGGCTGCCAGGGCGAGGTGGGCGTGGCCTGTTCGATGGCCGCGGCCGCGCTCGCCGCCGTGATGGGCGGCACGCCGACACAAGTGGAAAACGCCGCGGAAATCGGCATGGAACACAACCTAGGCATGACCTGCGACCCGGTTGGCGGGCTCGTGCAGATTCCCTGCATCGAACGTAACGCCATGGGCGCGATCAAGGCGCTGAACGCCGCGCGCATGGCGATGAAAGGCGACGGCCAGCACTACGTGTCGCTCGATAACGTGATCAAGACCATGCGCGAAACCGGCGCGGACATGAAGACCAAATACAAGGAGACGTCGCGCGGCGGACTCGCCGTGAACGTCATCGAGTGTTGAGCTGAACCAGTCAGGCAGCAAAGCGTAACAACAGGATCAAAAGGACCCAAAGGACCAACAATGAGCCGCTATTCGATATTCAGCCTGTTGCGCAACGGGATGTCGTATCACGAGAACTGGGAGCGTCAGTGGAAGAGCCCGGAGCCTAAGCGCGAATACGACGTCGTGATCGTGGGCGGCGGCGGGCATGGTCTCGCCACGGCCTACTACCTCGCCAAGGAGCATGGCGTACGCAATATCGCCGTGCTGGAGAAGGGCTGGATTGGCGGTGGCAATACGGCGCGCAATACGACCATCGTGCGCTCGAATTATCTGTGGGACGAATCCGCCGCGCTCTACGAGAAGGCGATGAAGCTGTGGGAAGGGCTTTCGCAAGACCTGAACTACAACGTGATGTTCAGCCAGCGCGGTGTGATGAACCTCGCGCACACGTTGCAGGACGTGCGTGATACCGAGCGCCGGGTGAATGCAAACCGGCTGAACGGGGTGGACGCCGAATTCCTCACGCCGGCGCAGATCAAGGAAATCGAGCCGACCATCAATCTGAATAGCCGCTATCCGGTGCTCGGCGCGTCGATTCAGCGTCGCGGCGGCGTGGCGCGGCATGACGCGGTGGCGTGGGGCTTTGCTCGCGGGGCGGATCAGGCGGGTGTCGATATCGTGCAGAACTGTCAGGTCACCGGGATTCGCCGCGACGGCAGCCAGGTGGTCGGCGTGGATACCACCAAGGGTTTCATCAAGGCGAAGAAGGTCGCGGTGGTCGCGGCGGGTAATACGTCCACGCTCGCCGACATGGCCGGTATCCGCTTGCCTCTGGAGAGTCATCCGCTGCAGGCGCTGGTGTCGGAACCGATCAAACCGGTGGTCAATACGGTCGTGATGTCGAATGCGGTGCATGCCTACATCAGCCAGTCCGACAAGGGCGATCTGGTGATCGGCGCGGGCGTCGATCAATACACGGGCTTCGGTCAACGCGGCAGTTTCCAGATCATCGAAGGCACGCTCGAAGCGATCGTCGAAATGTTCCCGGTGTTCTCGCGCGTGCGGATGAATCGCCAGTGGGGCGGCATCGTCGACGTGTCGCCGGATGCGTGCCCGATCATCAGCAAGACCGACGTCAAGGGACTTTACTTCAACTGCGGCTGGGGTACGGGTGGCTTCAAGGCGACGCCCGGGTCGGGTTGGGCCTATGCGCACACGATTGCGAGAGACGAGCCGCATCCGTTGAACGCGCCGTTCTCGCTGGATCGTTTTTATACCGGTCACCTGATCGATGAACACGGCGCTGCCGCTGTTGCCCACTAACGCCGACACGGAGGAAAACCAGATGCTGCTGATCGAATGCCCGTGGTGCGGGCCACGCGCCGAAACCGAATTCTCGTGCGGGGGCGAAGCGGACATTGCCCGTCCGCTGGATACCGAGAAACTCACCGACAAGGAATGGGGCGACTACCTGTTCATGCGCAAGAATCCGCGCGGCGTGCATCGCGAGCAATGGATGCACACGCAAGGATGCCGCCGCTGGTTCAAGGCGCAGCGCGACACGGTGAGCTACGAGATTCAGGGCTACGAAACGTTCGAGCGTCCACTGCTCACGCTGGACGGCAATGAGGCGAACGCACAAGGCAAGGCAAACGAGGGTAAGGCACCATGAGCCAGAAAGACCGACTCCCCGCTGGCGGGCGCATCAACCGCGCGATCGTACTGAACTTCACGTTCAACGGGCGCAAGTATCAGGGCTATCAGGGCGACACGCTCGCGTCCGCGCTGCTCGCGAACGGCGAACACTTTGTGGCGCGTAGCTGGAAGTATCACCGGCCGCGCGGCATCGTGACGGCGGGTGTGGAAGAGCCGAATGCAATCGTCCAGCTCGAAACCGGCGCGTACACGGTGCCGAACGCGCGTGCAACCGAAGTGGAGCTGTATCAGGGGCTCGTTGCGACCAGCGTGAACGCGAAGCCGAGCATCGAGAAAGACCGCATGGCGATCAACCAGAAGTTCGCGCGCTTCATTCCGGCGGGCTTCTACTACAAGACCTTCATGTGGCCGCGCAAGTTCTGGCCGAAGTATGAAGAAGTGATCCGCGATGCGGCCGGTCTCGGCAAGGCGCCCGAGCAAACCGATGCGGATCGCTACGACAAGTGCTTTGCGCATTGCGACGTGCTGGTGGTCGGCGGTGGCCCGACGGGTCTGGCGGCCGCGCATGCGGCGGCACTGTCCGGCGCACGCGTGACGTTGATCGACGATCAGCCGGAACTCGGCGGCTCGCTGCTGTCGTGCCGCGCGGAGATCGACGGCAAACCGGCGCTGCAATGGGTCCACAAGATCGAGGACGAACTGCGGCAGATGCCCGACGTGAAAATCCTGTGCCGCAGCACGGCGTTCGGTTATCAGGACCATAACCTCATTACCGTCACGCAGCGCCTCACGGAACATCTGCCGGTGTCGCAGAGAACGGGCACGCGCGAGCTGATGTGGAAGATCCGCGCGAAACGCGTGATTCTCGCAACCGGCGCGCATGAGCGGCCGATCGTGTTCGGCAATAACGATCTGCCGGGCGTGATGCTGGCGTCGGCGGTGTCCACGTATCTGCATCGCTATGCGGTATTGCCGGGCCGCAATGCCGTCGTGTTCACGAACAACGACGACGGTTATCAATGCGCGCTCGATCTGAAAGCGGCCGGCGCCCAGGTCACGGTCGTCGATCCCCGCGCGAGCGAATCGAAGGGCTCGTTGCCCGCGCTTGCACGTCGCTACGGCGTCAAGGTGATGAACGGCGTGGTAGTGACAGCGGCGCACGGCAAGCTGCGGGTCGCCTCGGTCGAGGTGGCGTCGTATGCGAACGGACAGGTCGGGGCGAAGCAGGGCGAACTGCCCTGCGATCTGCTCGCGATGTCCGGCGGCTGGAGCCCGGTGCTGCATCTGTTCGCCCAGTCGGGCGGCAAGGCGCACTGGCATGACGGCAAAGCCTGCTTCGTGCCGGGCAAGGCAATGCAGGCGGAGACGAGTGTCGGCGCGTGTGCCGGCGACTTCACGCTCGGACAAGGCATTCGCTTTGCGCTCGACGCCGGTGCCGAGGCGGCGCGAGCAGCCGGCCATATCGTCGTTAGGCCGAATGCGGTGCAGGTGGCCGAGATTACCGAGGCGAAGATGCAACCGCTGTGGCTCGTGGGCGGCCGCGAACTCGCGACGCGCGGTCCCAAGCAGTTCGTCGATTTTCAGAACGACGTGTCAGCAGCCGATATTTTTCTCGCGGCGCGTGAAGGTTTCGAATCGGTCGAACACGTGAAGCGCTATACCGCGATGGGCTTCGGCACCGATCAGGGCAAGCTCGGCAACATCAACGGCATGGCGATTCTCGCGCAGGCACTCGGCAAAACGATTCCTGAAACGGGCACCACGACGTTCCGTCCGAACTACACGCCGGTCACGTTCGGCACGTTTGCAGGCCGCGAGCTGGGCGAGTTTCTCGATCCGGTGCGCAAGACGGCGGTGCACGAATGGCATGTGGAAAATGGCGCGGCGTTTGAGGATGTCGGCAACTGGAAGCGCCCCTGGTACTTCGCGAAGCCGGGCGAGGATATGCACGCCGCTGTCGCGCGCGAATCGCTGGCGGTGCGCACGAGCGTCGGCATTCTCGATGCCTCGACGCTCGGCAAGATCGACATTCAGGGTCCCGACTCCGCGAAACTGCTGAACTGGGTCTACACGAATCCGTGGAGCAAGCTGGAAGTCGGCAAGTGCCGTTACGGCCTGATGCTCGATGAAAACGGCATGATCTTCGATGATGGCGTGACGGTGCGGCTCGCCGACCAGCACTACATGATGACCACCACCACGGGCGGCGCGGCACGCGTGCTCACGTGGCTCGAACGCTGGCTGCAAACCGAATGGCCGGACATGCGCGTGCGGCTCGCTTCCGTGACGGATCACTGGGCAACCTTCGCCGTGGTCGGCCCGAACAGCCGCAAGGTCTTGCAGAAGGTGTGCCACGACATCGACTTTGCGAACGCGGCATTTCCGTTCATGAGCTATCGCGAAGGCACGGTGGCGGGCGCGGCGTCGCGCGTGATGCGGATCAGTTTCTCGGGCGAACTGGCTTATGAAGTGAACGTGCCGGCGAATGTGGGTCGCGCGGTGTGGGAAGCGCTGATGGCCGCCGGTGCGGAATTCGACATCACGCCGTATGGCACGGAAACCATGCACGTGCTGCGGGCGGAGAAGGGTTACATCATCGTCGGCCAGGATACGGACGGTTCGATGACGCCGTACGATCTGGGCATGGGCGGCCTGATCGCGAAGTCGAAGGACTTTCTCGGCAAGCGTTCATTGACGCGAACGGATACCGCAAAGGCGGGGCGCAAGCAACTGGTCGGGCTGCTGCCGGAGGATCCCTCGTTCGTGATTCCCGAAGGCTCGCAGATCGTCGCGGGCCCCTTCCAGGGCGATACCGCACCCATGCTCGGTCACGTCACGTCGAGCTATTACAGCCCGATCCTGAAGCGCTCGATTGCCATGGCGGTGTTAAAGGGCGGCCTTGACAAGATCGGCGAAACGGTCACGATTCCGCTCGCGAGCGGCAAGCAGATCGCAGCCAAGGTTACCAGTTCGGTGTTCTACGACAGCGAAGGAGCACGACAACATGTGGAATGAAACAAGAGGGACGGTGTCGGCGGTCAATCGCGCCGTCGGCAATCAGACGGGTGTGTGGCAGGAGTCGCCGCTGGTCGGGACGGATGCGCTGCTGAAGAAACATCAGGCCACGGTGTCGGCGGCATTCCGCTTGAGCGAGCGGCCGTTTCTGGAACTGGTGAATGTGCGTGGCGACACGCGCGACGCGGCGTTCGTGAGCGCGGTGGAAAGCGTGATCGGCTGCCGGCCGCCCGAGAAGGCCAATACCATTGCGCACGGCAATGGCTACGACCTGCTGTGGCTCGGTCCCGACGAGTGGCTGGTGCGCTCGGCGACGGCGCACGAGGCGACCCGCACCGCACCGTTGCAGGCGAAGCTCGGCGCGGCCTTCGCGGGTGTGTTCGCGTCGGCGGTGGATATCGGCAGCGGCTATACGGTGCTCGAGATCAGCGGCACGCGCACGCGCGACGTGCTGGCGCGTGGTTGCCCACTCGATCTGCATCCCAAACTGTTTGGGGAGGGGCAGTGCGCGCAGAGCCATTATTTCAAGGCATCGATGACGCTGTTGCCCACCGGCGCGGACAGTTTCGATATCGTCGTGCGCCGCAGCTTCGCGGACTACTTCGTCAAGATGATGCTCGACGCGGCCGAGCCGCTCATGTCGTGAGGCGCGCCGGGCGGTGTCTTGCTGAGGCACCGCTCGCGGCTCTCGCAGGCAGCCACTGACATGACGTCGACACGTCTAGCCACCGCGCGTCTCACCGAGCGCGCGTGCCAGCAGGGCGACGCCCACGCCGCGCTCGCTTTGCTCGATCAGAGCATTGCGTTACGGCACGGGCGCATCGCCTTGATCCGCTATCTCCTCGCGCAGCAACTGGGCGCACCGCTGCAGTCGCGGCATCACGAATACGTCGAGAAAATCGCCGCGCGCTTGAGTGCGGATGCGCTCGCGCGCATTGCCGGCGCTGCGCGTGCGCGGCTGCGAGCGTAAAGCGCCTCTTCGCCGTCAAGGCATATCCCACCCGGACGTTCTCCAGCGCGCGCATGAGCGGAGCGACGCCCCCATTCCATCCCGATGACGTATTTCTTCTATGTGGCCGAATTATGTCGGCGTCTACTGAAATCCACTGATCGGAACGTCCACGCGGCAGCCGCCGCATCAACGAGGGGATGACATGTCTACCGCTTTTCAGCCTCGCGCGAGCGCTGCCGCCAGACTCGAGCGACTGCCGTTCTCCGGATATCACCGGACCATCTTCATCATCATCGCAGTCGCCTTCTTTTTCGACTCGGTCGATCTCGGCACCATGACCTTCGTGCTCGGTTCGATCAAGAGCGAATTCCATCTGTCGAGCGCGACGGCGGGGCTGGTCGCGAGCGCGAGCTTCTTCGGCATGGTGATCGGCGCGGCGGTTGCCGGCCTACTGGCCGATCGCTTCGGACGGCGCCCCGTGTTTCAGTGGAGCATGGTGTTGTGGGGCCTCGCGTCGTATCTGTGCTCGACCGCGCAGAGCGTCGAGGCGTTGATTTTCTATCGGGTGCTGCTGGGTGTCGGCATGGGCATGGAGTTTCCCATTGCGCAGACACTCTTGTCCGAATTCGTGCCTGCCAGGTCACGTGGACGACTGATCGCGCTGATGGACGGTTTCTGGCCGCTCGGTTTCATCACGGCGGGCGTGGTGTCGTATTTCGTCTTGCCGACGTTCGGCTGGCGCACGGAGTTCGCGTTACTGGCGATTCCGGCCGTGTTCGTTTTGATCGTGCGCCGCGTCGTGCCGGAATCGCCGCGCTGGCTGGAACATCGCGGACGCCTCGCCGAAGCGGACAAGATTCTCACCGAAGTCGAAGTGAAGGTGATGAAAGCGGCCGGTCTGAGCCAGTTGCGCGCGCCGGTGATGTTGCAGGAACCACCGGCCGCGAAGGGCACGAGTGCGTTTCGCGAGATCTGGAGCACGGCCTACCGGCGCCGCACGATCATGGTGTGGACGCTGTGGTTCTTCGCGTTGCTTGGGTTTTATGGACTGACGTCGTGGCTCGGCGCGTTGATGCAGCAAGCGGGCTTTGCGGTGACGAAGTCGGTGCTGTACACGGTGCTGATTTCGCTCGGCGGGATTCCGGGCTTTATCTGCGCGGCGTGGCTGGTCGAACGCTGGGGCCGCAAGCCGACCTGTATCGCGTCGCTGGCCGGCAGCGCGGTGATGGCTTATGTCTACGGACAAACCGCGCTGCACGCACAAACGCCGACCTTGCTGATCTGCGCCGGACTGGCAATGCAGTTCTTTATGTTTGCCATGTGGGCGGTGCTTTACACCTACACCCCTGAGCTCTACGGCACCGGAGCGCGGGCGACAGGATCTGGCTTTGCGTCGGCGATTGGCCGCGTGGGCTCGTTGATCGGACCTTATGTGGTCGGTGTCGTGCTGCCGGTGTTCGGGCAAGGCGGCGTGTTCTCACTCGGCGCGATGTGTTTTGTGATCGCGGCGGCGGCAGTGTGGATCATGGGGATCGAGACGCGTGGGCTGGCACTGGAGACTTTGGTGTCGGAAGCGGTTGAGCCGGATGCGCATGGGGTGTTGAGTCCTGCGCGTGAGTGAATGTTTCGGGGACGTGGGATCGTGCAAGGGGTGACGCTTGTGAGCCGTTAAGCCCCCCGGATTGATCACTTATCCGCTAACCAGGATATAGAAAAGCCGTGAAGTGAACTACCCGCTAAAAGTTGGACACCTGTCCAACGATTTTGGGGGGCAGTTCAAATCGATCGCGGCTTTTTCGTTGGCGCCTGGTTCGGCCCGGCGGGTATTAAACCGCCGCTGCTTCGCGTTTCCTCGACGCCACCCCGCGGGCCACGAAGTACGGCGTCTCCACCCGCGCCAGCGCTTCCCGCCCACGAATCCGATCCGCGATCTTCTCCGCCAGCATGATCGTCGGAGCGTTCAGATTGCCCGTCGTGATCAGCGGCATGATGGACGCGTCGACGACGCGCAATGCTTCCATGCCATGCACGCGGCCTTCGTTATCCACCACCGCCATATCGTCATAACCCATCTTGCACGAGCACGACGGATGAAATGCCGTCTCCGCGCGCATCCGCACGAACGTGTCGAGTTGCTCGTCCGTGGTCAACTCCGCGCCCGGATTCAACTCGCGGCCGCGATAGCGATCGAGCGCGGGCTGTCGCATGATCTCGCGCGTAATGCGGATACCGTCGCGGAATTCGCGCCAGTCGAGCGGATCGGCCATGTAATTGAACAGGATGCTCGGATGCGCGGCAGGATCGCGTGACGTGAGCTTCACACGGCCACGGCTTGGCGAACGCATCGAGCCGACATGCGCCTGGAAGCCGTGCATTTTGATCGCGTTGGAACCGTTGTAGTTGATCGCGACGGGCAGGAAGTGATACTGGATGTTCGGCCACAGATCATCGTCGCGAGTACGGATGAAGCCGCCGGCTTCGAACTGGTTGCTCGCACCAATACCTGTGCCGTTGAGCATCCACTCGAGCCCGATTGCAGGCTGATTCCACCATTGCAACGCCGGATACAGCGAAACGGGTTCCTTGCACTCGTACTGGATATACATCTCCAGATGGTCCTGCAGGTTTTCGCCAACGCCCGGCAGATCGTGCACGAGCGGCACGTCGAGTTCGCGCAGCCACGTCGAGCGGCCGACACCTGAGCGTTGCAGCAACTGCGGCGAGGCAATCGCACCGCTGCACACCAGCACTTCGCGGCGTGCATGCGCGGTCACTGCGTTGCCATCATGCAGATACGCGACGCCGATCGCGCGCTTGCCCGAGAACAGCACACGGTCGGTCATGGCATGCGTCACGATGGTCAGATTCGGACGTGTCTTCGCGCGATCCAGATAGCCGCGCGCGGTGCTGGCGCGTCGGCCGTTCGCCGTAACCGTGCGATCCATCGGGCCAAAGCCTTCCTGCTGATAGCCGTTCAGATCGTCGGTGCGCGGAAAACCCGCCTGCACGCCGGCCTCGACCATCGCGGCGAACAAGGGGTTGTTGCCGGGCTTGCTCGTTGTCACATGCACCGGGCCGTCGCCGCCGTGATACGCGTTCGCGCCGACATCGCGAGTTTCGGCTTTGCGGAAGTACGGCAGGCAATCCAGATAGGTCCAGTTTTCCAGCCCGGGGCGCTCAGCCCAGCCGTCGTAATCGAGCGCATTGCCGCGGATATAGCACATGCCGTTGATCAGCGACGAACCACCGAGCCCCTTGCCGCGCCCACACTCCATGCGGCGATTGTTCATATGCGGCTCGGGGTCGGTTTCGTACGCCCAGTTGTAGCGCCGCCCCTGCAACGGATAGGCGAGGGCCGCGGGCATCTGCGTGCGGAAATCGAAACGGTAGTCGGGACCGCCTGCTTCGAGCAGCAGCACGGTCACGCCCGCGTCTTCGGTCAGACGCGAGGCGAGCACGTTGCCCGCCGAACCCGCGCCGACGATGATGTAGTCGTATTCGTTCGAAGCCATCGCCACTCCTCCTTAGAACACGGGCTGATACGGGCCGAGTTCGACCTGCACGGATTTGATACGGGTGTAGTGTTCGAGCGTGGTAATGCCGTTCTCACGGCCGACGCCCGATTGCTTGTAGCCACCCACCGGCATTTCCGCAGGCGACTCACCCCACGTATTGATCCAGCAAATACCCGCTTCGAGACGATGAATCACGCGATGCGCGCGCGCCAGGTTCTCCGTGACAACGCCCGCGGCGAGACCGAACGCGGTGCTGTTCGCACGCGAGACTGCTTCTTCTTCGTCGTCGAAAACAAGGATGCTCATCACCGGGCCGAAGATTTCTTCGCGCACGATCCGCATCGCGTCATGGCAGCCGGTGAAAACCGTCGGCTCGACGTACTGGCCGTTGCCGAAGTGGCCTTCTGTCAGCCGCTTGCCACCGGCAATCAACCGTGCGCCTTCCTGCACGCCGCTTTCAATGTAGCCGAGCACTTTGTGCAATTGCGCGGCGCTGACCAGCGGGCCGAAGTTGGTGTCGGCGTTAGTGGGTGAGCCGACGCGAATCCGCTTGACACGTTCCAGCACCAGCGCCTCGAATCGTTCCAGCACACTGCGCTGCACGAATACCCGTGTGCCGTTCGTGCAGACCTGACCCGAGCTGAAAAAGTTGGCGCTCATGGCGATGTCGGCGGCGCGTTCGAGGTTGGCGTCGTCGAAGACGAGCAGGGGGGATTTTCCGCCCAGTTCCATCGTCACTTCTTTCAGCGACGAGGCGCCCGCCAGCGACATGACTTTCTTGCCTGTTTCAACGCCGCCGGTGAACGAAATCTTTTCGATGTCGGGATGCGCGGCGAGCATGGCCCCCACGCGTCCGTCGCCTTGGACGACGTTGAACACGCCGGCCGGCACACCGGCTTCGGTATAAATCTCAGCGAGTTTCAACGCGGACAGGGGCGTGACTTCACTCGGCTTGAAGATCATTGCGTTGCCGGCCGCCAACGCGGGCGCCGATTTCCAGCACGCAATCTGGATCGGGTAATTCCACGCGCCGATACCTGCGCATACGCCCAGCGGTTCACGCCGCGTATAAACGAACGACGACGGCCGCAGCGGAATCTGCTGACCTTCGATAGCGGTTGCCAATCCCGCGTAATACTCGATCACGTCCGCGCCCGTGACGATATCGACAGCGCGGGTCTCAGCGATCGCCTTGCCGGTGTCGCGTGTTTCGAGCGCGGCGAGTTCGTCATTGCGCTCACGCAGGATCTCGACCGCACGGCGCAGGATGCGCGAGCGCTGCATGGCCGTCAGTGCGGCCCACTCGCGTTGGCCGTCGCGAGCGGATTGCACCGCGCGATCCACGTCGGCCGCCGAGGCTTGTTGCACGGTCGCGAGCGTTTCGCCGGTGGCGGGGTCGAGCGTGTCGAAAGTCTCGCCACTGGTGGCGTCGACGTAGGCGCCGCCTATATAGAGACGTTGCGTTGCGAATACCGCCATGACTTGCTCCTTTTTCTGAAAATATCGCCGCTCGGGACGCGTGCTAGTTGCGTGCTTCCAGCAGCAGATCGATGTAGTCGTTCGCCACACGCAGTGCGGCCTTCGTATCGAAAGGCTCGCCGGACAACGCGCCGCGCAGCCATAGTCCGTCGATCAGCGCCGCGAGACCGCTCGCCGCACGGCGCGCCGCCACACGCGGCAGCGCTTTGGAAAAATCCGCGCACAGATTCGAGTTCAGGCGCCGCGTGTTCACGTATTGAAGCCGCCGCAATTGCGGCTTGTGCATGCTTTCGGACCAGAACGCGAGCCAGGTTTTCATGACCGGGCTGCTGGTCTGCTCGGCGTCGAAATTCGCCGCGACGACCGCGCGCAGTTTCGAGCGAGGATCCGCTTTCGCCGCACGGCGCCGTCTCGACGTGGCTTGCCACAGATCGCGCAGCACGTGGCGCATGGTGGCTTCGAGCAAACCGTCCTTGTCGCCGAAATAGTGACTGACGATGCCGGTGGAAATGCTCGCCCGCTGGGCGACCGAGGCGAGTGTTGCACCGGCTAGACCCGTCTGGTCAATGGTCAGCAGGGTGGCGTCGATCAGTTGGGCGCGGCGGATTTCGCGCATTCCAAGTTTGGGCATGGTGCTGGAGGCGGCAGGCGCAGGCCGGCCACCCAAGTGTTCGATGGGCCATATTAGTTTTTTTATATTGAACGGTCAATCAATAAAAACGGTGCGGCGATGCAATCGTGTTCCCTCTATGCATCGAGGGAACACATTGTTCTCTAGAGAGCGCAGTCCGGTTTCCAGTCGCCGGTCAACGCATATTCCCCGTGTGGCCAAGTGAATAGCGCCCAGGCTGTGGCCAGACGGTGAGCCCATGCGGTTCCGCGCCAACCGGAATGGATTTGACGGAGCCGGTCGTCGTATCGATCGCGTAGACAACGTCGTCGAAGCGCCCGGACAGCCACAGCATCTTGCCATCCGCGCTGACATTACCCATGTCGGGACTGCCGCCACCCGGAATCGGCCAGTTCGCGACGACCTTGCGCGTGGCGAAATCGATCACCGATATGCTGCCTTTGCCATGTCTCGGTCCGTGCACGAGATTGGAGCCGCGATTGGACACATAGAGCCGGGTGCCGTCGCGGCTCGGGTACAGGCCGTGCGTACCGACGCCGGTCTTGATGAAGCCGATCTTCGTGAAGCTGTCGCCGTCGACCACATGGACGCCGTCGGCCATCATGTCGGCGACATAGAACACCTTGCCGTCCGGCGAGATGCGGATGTCCTGCGGCATGCCCTTCTTATCGAGTTCGAGGTAGCCCACGACCTTGCGGTTGACGAGATCGATCTTGGCCAGCTTGCCGCCGAATTCGCAGGTGAAGAGCGCGTACTTGCCGTCGATCGAGAAATCGGCGTGATTGATGCCCTTGCACTGCGGCGCTTCTAGACTCGATTTCAGCGCCATCGTGTGCGCATCGCGAAAGTCCAGCCGCGCGTGCGCTTCGGCCACCACGATCGCTTCTTTGCCGTCCGGCGTGAAGTACATGTTGTAGGGATCGTCGACCATGATCTGCTTGCCGGGTTTGCCGGTCTTCGGATCGATTGGGGTCAGGCTGCCGTCGGGGCGGCCTTCGGCGTTGTTGGCTACCCACAGCGTCTGCAGATCCCATGCAGGAACGACGTGCTGTGGACTGAAGCCGACGTGAAACCTGTCGACCACTTTCAGCGTGGCCGGATCGATCACGTAGACGTCGTTCGAACGCAGGTTCGGCACATAGACGCGCGGCAACGCGCCGGCGACTGCGGCGCTCATATGGCCTGCGCCCGCTTCGCTGTACAGATTATCGGGGTTCACTACGGGCGGCATGCCGGCCACCGTGGCGACAGCCGCCGCAGCCGACGCAGCGCCGGCGGCGCAGAAACCGGCCAGCGCGATGGCGGCAGCCGTTGCAACACGCGAAAAGTGGGGAGAACACAATTGCATGGTGAATTCCGTTATCGAGTGAATGGGTGAGCGGGGGCGCAAGCAGGCAAGCCGTTGAATGCTTCAACGGCTTGCGGTCTCTTTCCTGATGTCATCGATGGTTCGCGACACGATCGCGTTAACGCCCAGTTGACCGAGCTCAACGCTCGAGCGCCGCGGGTCGCCGCCATAGACGCCGTCGGCCGGTCCCAGTTTCGGACCGCTTCGCAGGCGCTCGAGCCGCACCATCTGCGGCGCGACCGCCAGCAGCAGCGAGGTATCCGCGAGTCCCGCGTGCGTGCCGATCTCGGCATCGCTGACACCGTGCTGCCGCAGGATCTGCGCGTAGCCGTCTGAACTGGTGCCGTAGTACTCAGGCGGCACGAATGCGCGGGCGCTCGAGCCGGCCCAGCTCTTGTTGAGCCGGGCTACAGCGTGCCTGACGTCGTTCTGGTAGCCGCCGTGGTCGCCGAGAAAGACGACGTTGGTGAAGCCGTGGACCTTGAAGCTGTTCGCGGCGGATTCCAGGGTCTTTTCGAACACGTCGTCCGGCACGGTGATCGTGCCGGGAAAGCGCATGTGCGAGGTCGGCGGAGCGTAGCCGCCCTCCGGCACGTAGGCGATGACCGGCGCGACGATCGCATTGCCGAGGCCCTCGGCGATGCGCTGCGAGAGCACCTTGACGCGTGCATTGTGTTTGCCGAGCGCGACGTCGGGGCCGCTTTGCTCGGTTCCGCCGATGGGGATGATGATGGTGGTCTTGCCCCCCTGAATCTGGTCGCGCAGTTCGGTCCAGGTCAGGTCCTCAAGGAATACGGTTTTTGGGGTTTGAGCAAAAACAGTCTGCGTGGTGATGAGCAAAACGACGGATGCGAACGCTCGTCTTAGCGGAAAACGCATGAAGGGATCCTTGTGGGAAATGCGTGTTGAGACGCGCGCTTAACCCACCAGCGCGATGTTCGTGCTCCGGCAATTGAGGCCGCGGCCACGATGGCGATGTGGGGTTCGCGCGCGGGGCCAGTGGCATTCTCGAAACGCGTTGCCAGGGGGTGAAAGCGAGAATAGCAGATCATTCGGCAGCACCTTGTGTGTCGGTTCCAGCCAAACCCGTGTCGCGTTGGGTGCATGTCCTTTGTTTCAGCGGGCGCTACGCTCGTTGAACGGCGTGCCACATCGAATCGCGCGCGCCGCTCACAGAACATGGAGACAGGCAAATGAGCAGCAATCGCGGTGTCGTGTATCTAGGGCAGGGCAAGGTGGAAGTGCAGTCGATCGACTTTCCGAAGATGGTCGATCCGCGTGGCCGGTCAATCGGCCACGGCGTGATCCTCAAGGTGGTCAGCACGAATATTTGCGGCTCCGATCAGCACATGGTGCGCGGCCGCACGACCGCCGAAGTCGGCCTCGTGCTCGGCCACGAGATCACGGGCGAGGTGATCGAAGTGGGTCGCGACGTTGAAACGTTGAAGATCGGCGATCTGGTGTCGGTGCCTTTCAACGTGGCTTGTGGACGCTGTCCGACCTGCAAGGCGCAGCACACCGGCGTGTGCCTGAACGTAAATCCGTCACGGGCCGGCGGGGCGTATGGTTACGTCGATATGGGCGGCTGGATCGGCGGCCAGGCCGAGTACGTGCTGGTGCCGTACGCCGACTTCAATCTGCTGAAATTCCCTGACCACGCCCAGGCGATGTCGAAAATCCGCGACCTGACATGCCTGTCCGACATTCTGCCGACCGGTTATCACGGCGCGGTGATGGCGGGCGTGAAGCCTGGCGCCACGGTCTACATTGCGGGCGCGGGGCCGGTGGGGATGGCGGCGGCCGCTTCCGCGCGCTTGCTGGGCGCGGCCTGCACGATCGTCGGCGACATGAACGAGGCGCGTCTCGCGCATGCGCGCAAGATGGGTTTTCAGACCATCGATCTGTCGAAGGACGCCACGCTCGGTGAACAGATCGAGCAGATTCTCGGCAAGCCTGAAGTGGATTGCGCGGTGGACTGCGTCGGCTTCGAGGCACACGGCCACGGCAGCAGCGGCTCGCATGAGGAAGCGCCGGCCACGGTGCTCAACTCGCTGATGGAAATCACCCGCGCCGCGGGCGCAATCGGCATTCCGGGCCTATACGTGACGGACGATCCGGGCGCTACCGACCCCGCTGCTCGCAGGGGCAGTTTGAGCATCCGCTTCGGTCTCGGCTGGGCCAAGTCGCACTCCTTCCATACGGGACAGACCCCGGTGATGAAGTACAACCACAATCTGATGCAAGCGATCTTGTGGGACCGCTTGCCGATCGCTGACATCGTGAATGTGACGGTTGTCTCGCTCGACCAGGCGCCGGACGGTTACCGTCAGTTCGATGGCGGCGCGCCGAAGAAGTTTGTGATCGATCCGCACGGGCTGTTGAAAGCGGCCTGACCTCGGCACACGGTGCATGCGTTGTTTGTTCTTCAACGCATGCACGACGATGGTTCACGGGGCCATTGCGAACGACGCGTGAACGACGCGCGAATGACGCCGCCGGCCATACCGCGCCGGCTAGCTGGACAGGTGCGAAGAACTGAAGTGCAGGCCGGAAATCACGCCGCCATGACGGGCACAGCGGCGAGGGAAGGTACCTGCCTGCGCCGCTCGCGGGTCGGCGCGGTGCCGAACGCGTCGCGATAGCTCTTCGAGAAGTGGCAAGCCGACTGGAAGCCGCAAGCCATGGTGATATGCATGATCGACATGTCGGTCTGCAGCAGCAATTCACGGGCGCGCCGCAGGCGCAGCGTCAGATAGTAATGTGTGGGCGTCATGCCCAGATGCTCGCGGAACAGGCGCTGCAATTGCCGTTGCGACATGCCGGCGAGCCGTGCGAGCTCTTCGCGCGACAGCGGCTCTTCGATGTTGTTCTCCATCAGCGAGATCACTTCGAAGAGCGACTTGTTGGCCGATCCAAGCCGCGCCACCAGCGGCATTTTCTGTTGCGCGCTGGTATCGCGCACATGTTCGACAATGAACTGCTCGGCGATCTGCGTGACCCGTGCCGTGCCGACACGCGGTGCGATCAGGTTGAGCATCATGTCGAGCGGCGCGACGCCGCCCGTGCACGTCACGCGATCCCGATCGATCACGAACAGTTCTTTCAGAAAGCGCGTGTCGGGAAACTCTTCCTTGAGCGCCGACATGTTCTCCCAGTGAATCGCACACGCATAGCCGGCCAGCAAACCGGCACGGGCCAGCGCATAGGTGCCGGTGCACAGGCTGCCGAGCACGCTGCCCGTGCGGGCGAAGCGGCGCAGCGCGATGAGGTGGTCGGCAGTGGTGGCGCGCTGCACGTCGATGCCGCCGACCACGAACACGATATCCGGCTGACCGACGCATTCGACTGGCCCGGTATCGACCGCGAGGCCGTTGCTCGCCGTCACCGGCCCGCCTGTGGGGCTCACGATCGACCAGCGGTAAAGCGTTTGTCCTGTCAGGTAGTTCGCCATGCGGAGAACTTCGATTGCGTTGGTGAACGCGATCATCGTGAAGTTCGGAAGCGGCATGAATGCGAAATGCGACAGCGACGCCGTGCGATCGGTGGACATGGGGGAAATGATTCCTTCGAATCTGTAATGTCGCGCCGCCGTGGGGAGCGGCGACTCCTGCAATTTTGAGTACTAGGGCAACTAACGTGCCATCAGGCTAAACCCTCGGATGCCCGTCAGTAACGAGAGATCGCCAGACAAACGGCACCACAACGGAGCGAGCGGCGCCCGCACGCGCACCCGAACCGCGCACCACGATCAGCTGCAGTGCAGCATGGGCGTGAATCGCTAACGATCGTTCGAAACCTGTTGTTGCGACTTGTCGAAAAAGGACGCGGATGGCGGAAAAGGCAAAGAACGCGTCTGAATTCGTAAATTGGCGGGCGAGACGAAAGTCAAGAATAGACGCAATGCAGACCGGTGGCAGCAGGGCGTTTTAGCCAGACTGGCAGCCGCTTCCGGTCCTCCGCCAACCACCCCACGGACCTTCCATGTCGAACCCGAATCCTTTCTTCGAAGAATCGCTCGCTACGCGTGACGCGGCGGTGCGCGGCGCCGTTTTGAAAGAGCTGGAGCGCCAGCAGTCGCAAGTCGAATTGATCGCGTCGGAAAACATCGTGTCGCGCGCGGTGCTCGAAGCACAGGGCTCGGTGCTGACCAACAAGTACGCGGAAGGCTATCCGGGCAAGCGCTATTACGGCGGTTGCGAATACGCCGACGTGATCGAAACGCTGGCTCTGGACCGCATCAAGCAACTGTTCAACGCGAAATTCGCCAACGTGCAGCCGCATTCCGGCGCCCAGGCCAACGGCGCGGTGATGCTCGCGCTAGTGAAGCCGGGCGACACGGTGCTCGGCATGTCGCTCGACGCGGGCGGCCACCTGACCCACGGCGCCAAGCCGGCGATGTCGGGCAAGTGGTTCAACGCGGTCCAGTACGGCGTGAATCGCGACACCATGCTGATCGACTACGAGCAGATCGAGGAACTCGCGCAGCAGCATAAACCGGCGCTGCTGATCGCGGGCTTTTCGGCTTATCCGCGTGCGCTGGATTTCGCACGGCTGCGCAAGATCGCCGATGGCGTGGGGGCGAAGCTGATGGTGGATATGGCGCACATCGCCGGGATTATCGCGGCCGGGCGTCATCAGAATCCGGTCGAGCACGCGCACGTCGTCACCTCGACCACGCATAAGACGTTGCGTGGACCGCGCGGCGGCTTTGTTCTGACGAATGACGAAGACATTGCCAAGAAAATCAACTCTGCCGTGTTTCCAGGTTTGCAAGGCGGCCCGCTGATGCATGTGATCGCCGGCAAGGCGGTGGCGTTTGGCGAGGCACTGCAACCGGGCTTCAAGACCTACATCGACAACGTGCTGGCCAATGCAAAGGCACTCGGCGAGGTGCTGAAAGCGGGCGGCGTCGATCTGGTGACGGGCGGCACCGACAACCATCTGCTGCTGGTCGATCTTCGCCCCAAAGGCCTCAAGGGCAATCAGGTCGAGCAGGCGCTGGAACGCGCGGGCATCACCTGCAACAAGAACGGCATTCCTTTCGACAGCGAGAAGCCGACTGTCACGTCCGGGGTTCGCCTCGGCACGCCGGCGGCCACGACACGCGGCTTCGGCGTGAGCGAATTCCACGAAGTCGGGCGCTTGATCGTCGACGTGTTCGATGCGCTGCGCGAACACCCGGAAGGCCATGCCGCAACCGAACAACGCGTGCGCCGCGAGATTTTTGCGCTGTGCGAACGCTTTCCCATCTACTGAGCACGCCTGGAGCAAACGATGAGTACTCTTCACGACAACAGCATCATCATCGACGGTCTGAACATTTCGAAGTTCGAGCGCTCGGTGTTCGAAGATATGCGTAAGGGCGGCGTGACCGCGGTGAACTGCACGGTGTCGGTCTGGGAAAGCTTCCAGAAGACGGTCGACAACATCGCCGAGATGAAGCAGCAGATCCGCGAATACGGCGAGATCCTGACGCTCGTGCGCACCACCGCCGACATCCTGCGTGCGAAGAAAGAGAACAAGACAGGCATCATTTTCGGCTTCCAGAACGCCCATGCGTTCGAAGACAACCTCGGCTATATCGAGGCTTTCAAGGACCTCGGCGTGAACGTGGTGCAGCTTTGCTACAACACGCAGAATCTGGTCGGCACGGGTTGCTATGAGCGCGACGGCGGGCTGTCGGGTTATGGCCGTGAAGTGATTCAGGAAATGAACCGCGTCGGCATCATGGTCGATCTCTCGCATGTGGGCGGCAAGACGTCGTCCGAAGCGATCGCCGCGTCGAACAAGCCGGTGTGCTACTCGCACTGCTGCCCGTCGGGGCTGAAAGAGCATCCGCGCAACAAGAGCGACGAGCAACTGAAAGAGATCGCCGACGCGGGCGGCTTCGTCGGCGTCACGATGTTCGCGCCGTTCCTCAAGCGCGGCCCGGACGCGACTGTCGACGACTATATCGAGGCAATCGAATACGTAGTGAATCTGATCGGCGAAGACCAGGTCGGGATTGGCACGGACTTCACGCAAGGCTACAGCACCGAGTTCTTCGACTGGATCACGCATGACAAGGGCCGTTATCGCCAGTTGACGAACTTCGGCAAGGTGGTGAATCCGGAAGGCATTCGCACGATCGGCGAGTTTCCGAACCTGACGGCCGCGATGGAACGCGCCGGCTGGAGCGAGACGCGCATCAGGAAGATCATGGGCGAAAACTGGGTACGGGTATTCGGCGAAGTGTGGACGGTCTGATTCGCCATTCACCGAACCTGAACCTATAAAAAACGGAGCCCCACATGCAACCCCAACTGCCTATCGACGTCGATCCGAACACCGGCGTCTGGACGACCGACGCGCTGCCGATGCTTTACGTGCCGCGTCACTTCTTCACGAACAATCATACGGCGGTCGAAGAAGCGCTCGGCATCGACGCGTATGCCGAGATTCTCTACAAAGCCGGCTACAAGTCAGCGTATTTCTGGTGCGACAAGGAAGCGAAACAGCATGGCATTGCCGGCATGGCGGTGTTCGAGCATTACCTGAATCGCCTGTCGCAACGCGGCTGGGGTCTCTTCTCGATTACGGAAGCCGACCCATCCAGTTCGCGTGCCCGCATCGAATTGCACCACTCGTCGTTCGTGCTCGCCCAGCCCGGCAAGGAAGGCAAGCTTTGCTACATGTTCGCTGGCTGGTTCGCCGGCGCGATGGATTGGGTCAACGATACCGCGCCGCACGGACAGCGCAAAGGTCCGCCGTCCCATTCGAAGGAAGCGCGCTGTGCGGCTGAGGGCCACGACCACTGCGTGTTCGAAGTGTCGCCGCTCGCGTCGTAACGACAACGCACACAAGCAGCACACAGCCTATCCATTCCGAGGTCGATCGCAATGCGTTACCCGAACCTTTTCAAACCTCTCACGCTGAACCAGTTGACGTTGCGCAACCGCATTGTCAGCACCGCGCACGCGGAGGTGTATGCGGAGCCGGGTGGTCTGCCCGGCGACCGTTATATCCGTTACTACGAAGAGAAGGCCAAGGGCGGCGTCGGCCTCGCCGTGTGCGGCGGCTCGAGCCCGGCGTCGATCGATAGCCCGCAAGGCTGGTGGAAGTCGGTGAATCTCTCGACCGACAAGATCATCGATCCGCTCGCGCGGCTCGCCGAGGCGATGCACCGGCACGGCGCGAAGATCATGATTCAGGCTACCCACATGGGCCGGCGCTCGGCATTTCATGGCGAGCATTGGCCGCATCTGATGTCGCCTTCGGGCGTGCGTGAGCCGGTGCACCGCGGCAATGCCAAGATCATCGAAGTGGAAGAGATTCGCCGCATCATCTCGGACTTTGCCGCGGCCGCGAAGCGCGTGAAAGATGCCGGCATGGACGGCATCGAGATCTCGGCGGCCCACCAGCATCTGATCGATCAGTTCTGGAGTCCGCGCACGAATTTCCGCACCGACGAATGGGGCGGCTCGCTCGAAAACCGTCTGCGTTTCGGCACCGAAGTGTTGAAGGCCGTGCGCGAAGCGGTGGGCGCGGATTTCTGCGTCGGTCTGCGGATGTGTGGCGACGAATTCCACGAAGACGGTCTCGATCACGAACAACTGAAAGAGATCGCCCAGGCGATGAGCGAAACCGGCCTGATCGATTACCTCGGCGTGATTGGTTCCGGCGCGGACACGCACAACACGCTGGCGAACTGCATGCCGCCGATGGCGCTGCCGCCCGAACCGTTCGTGCATCTCGCGGCGGGGATCAAATCCGTGGTGAAGTTGCCGGTGATGCATGCGCAAAGCATTCGCGACGCGGGTCAGGCGGAACGGTTGCTGGCGAGCGGCATGGTCGATCTGGTCGGCATGACGCGTGCGCAGATTGCCGACCCGCATATGGTCATCAAGATTCGCGACGGCCGCGAAGACGAGATCAAGCAATGTGTCGGCGCGAACTATTGCATCGACCGCCAGTACAACGGGCTGGACGTGCTGTGCGTGCAGAACGCCGCGACGTCACGCGAAGAAACCATGCCGCACGTGATCGCGAAGACGCGTGGGCCGAAACGCAAGGTAGTCGTGGTCGGCGCGGGCCCCGCTGGACTGGAAGCGGCGCGCGTGGCGAAGTCGCGCGGTCACGACGTGGTGCTGTTCGAGAAGAACGAAACGGTTGGCGGTCAGATCATGCTGGCCGCGAAAGCGCCGCAGCGTGAGCAGATGGCGGGCATTGTGCGCTGGTTCGATATGGAAACGAAGCGCCTCGGTGTCGATCGCCGTCTCGGCGTTGCTGCTGACGAAACAACCATCATGGCCGAGAAGCCGGACATTGTGGTGCTGGCCACGGGCGGTTCGTCGTTCACGTCGCAAGTCGCGGCGTGGGGCGTCGAGGAAGGGCTCGCGGTCAGTTCATGGGATGTCCTGTCGGGCAAGGTCGAGCCGGGCAAGAACGTGCTGGTTTATGACGGCGTCAGCACGCACGCCGGCGCGGGCGTTGCGGATTTCATGTCGAGCCGCGGCTCGAACGTCGAGATCGTGACGCCTGATGTGAAGGTCGCCGACGACGTTGGCGGCACCACGTTCCCGATTTTTTATCGCCGCCTCTACGCGCAAGGCGTGATTCATACGCCGAACTACTGGCTCGACAAAGTGTACGAGGAAGACGGCAAGAAGATCGCCGTGATCCGCAACGAGTACACGGAAGAACAGGAAGAGCGCGTGGTCGATCAGGTGGTGATCGAGAACGGCAGCACGCCGAACGACCAGCTCTACTGGACCCTCAAGCCCGAGTCCGTGAATCGCGGCCAGGTGGACGTACACAAGCTCTTCGCGTCCGAGCCGCAACCGTCGCTCAGCGAAGAACTCGGTAACGGCCGCTTCCTGCTGTTCCGCGTCGGCGACTGCATTTCCATGCACAACATTCACGGCGCGATTTACGACGCGCTGCGCCTTTGCAAGGATTTCTGACGATGAGCCCCGTGTTTGTCATCACTGTCCTGCTGTGGTTGTCGGTGGCGGGTCTGGCGTTCGCGCTCGTCAAGCGCGCCGCGTACTGGCGCGAAGGCCGCGCCACGGCGGTGGGCGCGTACGGCTGGACCAATCTGCTGGCGATTCCGAAGCGCTATTTCGTCGATCTGCATCACGTGGTTGCACGCGACCCGTACATCGCGAAAACGCACATGGCGACCGCGGGCGGCGCGATCCTCGCGATGGCGCTGGTATTCGTCAACTACGGTCTGGCGATTTACTCGCCGTGGCTCGACAAGCTGATCTTTCTGGCCGCGCTGGTGATGCTGGTCGGCGCGGTGTTCGTCTGGCGCCGGCGCCATGGTGCGAAGGCGGTGCCGGCGCGGCTCTCGCGCGGGCCCTGGGATCATCTGCCCTTGCTGCTCGGGTCGTTCGCGCTCGGTTTGGCGCTGTTCATCGCGCTGCCGGCCGCTGCGATGTCGGGTGCGCTGGCGATCATCGTCGCGCTGCTGATCGCGGCAGGCGCGTTCACGATGACCTTCGGCGCGGCGCGTGGCGGCCCGATGAAGCATGCGCTCGCCGGTCTGCTGCACCTCGCGTTTCATCCGCGTCAGGAGCGCTTTGCGGAGCGCAACGACAACGACGTCGTACCGCCGACCGCATTGAAGGTGCCGTTGCTCGACGCGAAGGAATACGGCGTCGGCAAACCGGTCGAATTCCGCTGGAACCAGTTGCTGAGCTTCGACGCCTGCGTGCAGTGCGGTAAGTGCGAAGCGGCGTGCCCCGCGTTTGCGGCCGGGCAGCCGCTCAATCCGAAGAAGCTGATTCAGGATCTGGTCACGGGCATGGTCGGCGGCACGGACGAGGCGTATGCGGGCAGCCCGACGCCTGGCATTCCGGTCGGCAAGCACGGCGGCGCGCCGGGCAAGCCGCTCGTGTCGAGCCTGATCGAAGCGGACACGCTGTGGTCGTGCACCACCTGCCGCGCCTGCGTGCAGGAATGCCCGATGCTGATCGAGCACGTCGACGCGATCGTCGATATGCGCCGCAACCAGACCCTGGTGGAAGGCAGCGTACCCGGCAAAGGGCCGATCACGCTCGCGAATCTGCGCGAGACGGGCAGTTCGAACGGTTATGACATCGGCGCGCGTTACGACTGGGCGGTCGATCTGCAAGTGCAGGTCGCGCAGCCGGGACGTCCGGTGGATGTGCTGTTGATCGCCGGCGAAGGCGCGTTCGACATGCGCTACCAACGCACGCTGCGTGCATTGGTCAAGGTGCTGAATCGGGCGGGAATCGACTACGCGGTGCTCGGTGGCGTCGAAACCGACACCGGTGATACGGCACGGCGTTTGGGCGACGAAGCGACCTTCCAGCAACTTGCGGCCAAACTGATCGGCACGCTTTCGCAGTACACGTTCGGCAAGATCGTGACCGCCGATCCGCACGTGCTGCACAGCCTGCGCAACGAGTATCGCGCGCTCGGCGGTTTCTACGAGGTGCAGCATCATACGGCCCTGATCGAAGAACTGGTGGCGAGCGGCAAGCTGTCGCCGAAGGCGGTCGCCGCGTTCGCGGACCGCAAGATCACATATCACGACCCGTGCTATCTGGGCCGCTATAACGGCGAGACGGAAGCGCCGAGACGGTTGCTGAAATCCATCGGCATCAAGGTGGTCGAAATGGAACGCAACGGATTGCGCGGACGATGCTGCGGCGGTGGCGGCGGTGCGCCATTGACTGACATTCCCGGGAAAAAACGCATTCCAGACATCCGTATCGACGACGCTCGTACGATCGGCGCCGAGATCGTGGCGGTGGGTTGCCCGAATTGCACGGCGATGCTCGAAGGCGTGGTCGGCCAGCGTCCGGAAGTACTGGACGTCGCTGAACTGGTTGCAGCAGCGTTGGAGTAAGGCGATGAACACGCTCAAACGAATCGACCCGCGCCGTCCGTTCACGATCACGGCCGACGGACTCAAGCGCATCACGCTCGGCATGACGAGCGTTTCCGGCTCGACCGAATTCGCGGCGCACGGCGCCACAGGGTCAGCGCATCGCGAGCATGCGAAACCGCGCCGCACGGCGGCCTCGGCGCGGCGGGTGCTGCTGGTGGCCGCTCATGCGGACCGTGGCGCGCTGGACGACCACGCGCGCCAGACTCTGGCCGCCGCGGCACTGATCGCGGACGCGACCACTGAGGTCGTACTGCTCGTATTCGGCGAGTTCGCCGGCGATGCGGCCGCGCTCGGCGCCGACAAACTGATCGAGTTGCCGATGTTCGACCGGCGCGTTTTTGCGCCTCTGGACGAATTGAACGCACTCGCCGCGTGCGTCGCGGCTTATGCGCCGGCGCACATTTTCCTGCCCGATAACGCCACCGGCGACGGCGATCTCGGCCGTCGCTATGCGGCAGCGGCGAATGCGAGCGTCGCCACGCACGTCGTCGAAATCGATGCGGCGCATGTCGCGGCTTATGTCCAGACGAATACGGCGTTCGCCAGCCGTGCACTGCCCGAGGTCGTGTTGCTCGCACCGAATGCGGTCGATCCGAAGCTGCCGTTTGTCGGCGCGGGTGAGCGCGTGGTGTGGCGTTTCGACGGCGAAACGGCATCGTCGCAAGGCATCGTGCGCGATCTTGGCATCGAAGAAATGGATGCTGCCCAGCTTGCGCTCGAAGAGGCGGATTTCATCGTTTCGGCGGGCAACGGCGTGAGTGACGTTCCCGCGTTCGAGCGCCTGGCGGCAACGTTGGGCGCCGCGATCGGCGCAAGCCGCGTCGCGGTGGACGACGGCAAGTTCACCCGTGACAAGCAGATCGGCGCCACCGGCAAGACCGTCGAGGCGAGCGTCTATATCGCGTTCGGTATTTCCGGCGCGGTTCAGCATTTGCAGGGCATCAAGGATTGCCGGCACGTGATCGCCGTGAACCTCGACGCCAGCGCACCGATCGCCAAACGCGCGAATCTGACCGTCATTGCCGACGCGCAGGAGACCATCGCCGCGCTGAACGAAGCCGCGGCGGCTGCGCGCACGGCACGCGGCACCGGTGCGGCGCTTTTGAATTCAACGGCTGTTGCGGAAGGAGCGCTTGCATGAAGATCGCCGTACTGGTTTCCGTGGGGCGGCACCCGATTAGCGGCACCGCGCGCTACAGCCGTAACGACGCCGCCGCGCTGACAATCGCGCTTTCACTCGCCAAAACGCATGGCGCGACGCTCGACGTGTTGCATGCGGGCGATCCGTCGAACCCGGCGCTCAAGGAATATCTCGCGCTCGGCGCACGCACGGTCGAGGTGCTTGAAATGGCGGCCACGCTTGATGGGCAAACCGACGTGACAGCGCCGCTCGCCACCCGTCTGCGCGGTTACGACCTCGTATTCACCGGCACCCGCGCCGAAGGCGCATTCGATAGCGGCATGCTGCCGTATCGCGTCGCCAGTGCGCTGGAGATGCCGCTGGTGGGTGCGGCAGTCGATCTGACGCTACGCGATGGCTGCGCGGAGATCCGGCAATTCATGCCGAAGGGTTTGCGCCGGCGCGTCGAGGTGCGGCTGCCGGCTTTGATCGCGGTGCATCCGATGGCCAATGCCGCGCCGAGCTACGCCTATGCGAGGTTGCGCGAAGGCACGATCCGCCCGGTTGTGGCAACCATGGTTAGGAGCCCGGACGCCGGCGGGTCCGCCCCCGGAGGGCCGGACAACCTCGCCTGGACGATTCGTCCCGCGAGCGCCAAACCGGTGCGCTTCGCCGCCGCCGAGAAGCGCTCGGGCCATGCCCGCATGCTCTCGGCGACGACCACGGAAAGCCGCGGCGGAAGCGTCGTAATTGAAGGGAGTTCCGTCGAAAAAGCACAAGTGATCCTTGCGTATTTGCGCGAGCATCAACTCGTGGATTACTGATTTCCGGTTCGGGCCAGCATGCGACCAGGAGGGCCTGGCGCAGCGCCAGACGTGACATGCAACGGAGCACACAATGAAAGTTTCGGCAGACGTTCGCGCAATGATCGAACGCCGCAAAAAGAATCACACACTGGAAGCGCCGTTCTATACGGGCGAGGACATTTTCGCGCTCGATATGGAGGTGATTTTCCGCAAGCACTGGATTCAGGTCGCGGTGGAACCGGACGTGCCGGAGCCGGGCGACTACATCACGGTGGAAATCGGCAACGATTCGATTCTGATCGTGCGCGACGACGACATGCAGGTGCGGGCGTTCCATAACGTTTGCCGTCACCGCGGCGCGCGTTTGTGCAATACGGACAAGGGTTCGCTCGGCAATATCGTCTGCCCGTATCACAGCTGGACCTACAACCTGAACGGCGATCTGATGTTCGCCGAGCATATGGGCGATCAGTTCGACCGCTGCAAGCACAGCCTGAAAGCGGTGCATCTGCAGAATCTCGCCGGGCTGATTTTCATCTGTCTCGCCGAAGAACCGCCGGCGGACTTTGCCGTGATGCGCGCCGCGATGGAACCGTATCTGCTGCCGCACGAACTCGCGGGCTGCAAGGTCGCGGCGTCGATCGACATCATCGAAGAGGGCAACTGGAAGCTCACGATGGAGAACAATCGCGAGTGCTACCACTGCGTCGCGAACCATCCCGAGCTGACGATTTCGCTGTACGAATACGGCTTCGGCTATCAACGTACGCCTGCCAACGAAGAAGGCATGGCCGCGTTCGAAGCAACCGTGGCGCGCCGTACCGCGCAATGGGAAGCGATGAAACTGCCGTCGGCGGAAATCGACCGTCTGGCCGATCTGGTCACGGGCTTCCGTACGCAACGCCTGCCGCTCGATCGCGATGGCGAATCGCAGACCATGGACGCGAAGGTGGCGTCGAAGAAACTGCTCGGTGGTTTCGAGCAGGCCGATCTCGGCGGCCTGTCGTTCTGGACCCAGCCGAATTCGTGGCATCACTTCATGAGCGACCATATCGTCAGCTTCTCGGTGATTCCGTTATCGGCGGGTAAGACGCTGGTGCGCACCAAGTGGCTCGTCCACAAGGATGCTCGCGAAGGCATCGATTACGACGTGAACAATCTCACGGCCGTGTGGCGCGCCACCAATGACCAGGACCGCGCGCTCGTGGAGTACTCGCAACGCGGCGCGACCAGCAGCGCCTACGAACCGGGTCCGTACTCGCCGTTCACCGAAGGCCTCGTCGAGAAATTCTGCGAGTGGTACATCGGCCGCATTGCGGAGTTCAGCAATGCGCCTCAAACCCATGATGCCGGCGATGCGCCGGTTTCGCACGGCGAAAAAGTCGTGTCGTTCATGCGCTGAGCGCAATACCGCAACCAGGAGCGGGAGAAAATAATGATGCGCGATCAGGCGACGCTTCAGCTCAGTCCCGAGCCGGCTCCTAGCCGCGAGGTTTCAGGCGGTGACGTTTCAAGTCCGCTGACTTTAAGCCCGGTGACTTCAAACCGTGTTACGCAGCCGCGGTTCTGGGAGAGCTTGCCGGCGCGCTGGAACAGCGATACCGAAGACACACTCGTATGCTGCCAGGTTCGTCAGGAAACGCACGACGTCAAGAGCTTTTTCTTTCGCGCGCCGTCCGAGCGGGCGTTCGTGTTCGAGCCTGGGCAATTCATCACGCTGGAGCTGGAGATCGACGGCGAGGCGGTGAATCGCTGCTACACGATCTCGTCGCCACCCACGCGTCCGCACACCATTTCCATCACCGTGAAGCGCGTGCCGGGTGGCAAGGTGTCGAACTGGTTGCACGACAATCTGCACGCTGGCATGCAGGTTCGTGTGCTGGGGCCGTCAGGCGAGTTCACCTGCGCGCGGCATCCCGCGCGTAAATTTCTGTTTCTGTCGGCAGGGTCGGGCGTGACGCCGCTGATGTCGATGAGCCGGGCGCATCATGAACTCGGCGAGGATAGCGACATCGTCTTCCTGCATAGCGCCCGCACGCCGGACGACATCATCTTCGCGCGTGAGCTCGACCTGATTGCGTCGAATCAGGCCAATTTCCGCACTGCATTCGTTTGTGAACGGCTCGGTGCACGGACCAACTGGCCCGGCGTGACCGGCTTTCTGACCTTGCCCTTGCTTAAACTCATCGCGCCGGATTTTCTGGACCGCGAGATTTTCACCTGCGGCCCCGCGCCTTATATGCAGGCCGTCCGGAACCTGCTGGCGGAAGGCGGTTTCGATCGCAACCATTATCACGAGGAAAGCTTTTCGTTCGAGACGATCAGCGAGGTGGCCGCGCAATTGACGACCGCGCACGTCGCTGATGCCTTGCAGGCGCCGACAACCGCTGCGGAGCGCTTTGTCGAAACGCGTGAACACGCTGCGGGGTTCACGCCCGCGGAGGTGCCGCTCGAAACAGAAACGAAGTTCAAGGTGAGCTTTGTCAAAAGCAATCGCGAGATCGAATGCGGCAGCGGCCAGCATGTACTCGACGCGGCGAAGAAGGCCGGCGTGCGGCTCGCGGCCTCGTGCACCCAGGGCATGTGCGGCACCTGCAAGGTCAAGCTGGTGTCTGGCGAAGTCGCGATGAAACACGCCGGCGGCATTCGTCAGCGTGAAATCGATCAGGGCATGGTGCTGTTGTGTTGCAGCAAGCCATTGAGCGATCTCGTCGTCGATAAGTAAGACAAGAGCCGGACCCGGACGCGTGGAGGAGGTCGTCTGCGGACAACTCGATGTCGTAAAACACCACTACCAGGTAATTCTGGTTAGCGATTCTAAATGCTCAATGGGTAGTTTGGACGGTGAACGGGAGAGTGGCGATGAGACTGGTTAAAAAGATGCTGATGTTGAGCGCGGCAAGTGTGCTGGGTGCGGCGCTGGCGGCAAGCAGCGTGAGCGTGTCGGCTGATACCAAACCGACCATCAAGATCGGCTATGTGGAAGGTTGGGACGACAGCGTCGCGACCTCGAACGTGGCCGCGCGCGTGATCGAGAAACGCCTCGGCTATCAGGTGCAACTGGTGCCGGTCGCGGCCGGTGTGATGTGGCAAGGCGTGGCGCGCGGCGACCTCGACGCGACGCTGTCCGCGTGGCTGCCGGTCACGCATGGCGCGTACTGGAACAACTTCAAGGATAAGGTCGTCGATCTCGGTCCCAACTTCAACGATGCGAAAATTGGTCTGATCGTGCCGGACAACGCCGACGTGAAGAGCGTAGGCGACCTCGAGGCGAAGAAAACGGAGTTCGGTTCGCGTATCGTCGGTATCGATGCCGGCGCGGGTGTGATGCAGAAAACCAGCGAAGCAATCAAGGCCTACGGGCTCGATTATCAACTGATGCCGAGCTCGGGCAGCGCGATGACCGCGGAACTGGCCCGCTCGGAAGCCGCGAGCAAGCCGATCATTGTGACGGGTTGGAAGCCGCACTGGATGTTCGCCAAGTACAAGCTCAAATTCCTCGAGGATCCGAAGAAAGTGTTCGGTGAAGCGGAGCATGTGGATAGCGTCGTCAATCCTGCCCTTGAGACGAAGGCGCCGACAGTTGTCGCCTTCCTCAAGAAGTTTCAATGGAAGCCGGGTGAGATCGACAGCGTGATGCTGGCCACGCAAAACGGCGAGAAGCCGACGGCCGCTGCGGACGCATGGATCAGCGCGCACGGGGATCGAGTGGATAGCTGGGTGAAGTGAATTTGTGCCTGGTGTGAATGAGGCGCCGCCTTGGTTTGTGCGGCGCCTTCCACAAAGAAACGCCGCTCTTCAGCGGCGTTTTGTTATTGCATTTCGTTATTGCAGCACGACAGTCCGATCGCCGTTAATGAACACGCGTCGCTCGATAAACGCCTTGACAGCCCGCGCAAGCGTGATGCATTCCACGTCGCGTCCGGTCGCAAGCAGGCGCTCCGGGCTGTATGAGTGATCGACGCGCTCCACTACCTGCTCGATGATCGGACCTTCGTCGAGATCGTCGGTGACGAAGTGCGCGGTTGCGCCGATCAGTTTCACGCCGCGCGTATGGGCCTGGTGATAAGGCTTCGCCCCTTTGAAACCAGGCAGAAACGAATGGTGGATGTTGATCGCGCGGGCCGCGAGCGCACGGCTCGTCTCGCCGGAGAGAATCTGCATGTAACGGGCAAGGATCATCAACTCGGCGCCTGACGTTTCGAACAGGTCGAGCAAACGCGCCTCCTGTTGTGGCTTGGTGTCCGCACTGATCGGCAGATGATGGAACGGCAGGCCGTGCTGTTGCGCGAGCGGTTCGAGATCGCGATGGTTCGAGCCGATGCCGACAATATCCATCTTCAACTCGCCCATCCGCCAGCGGAACAGCAGATCTGCTAGACAGTGCTCGAGTTTCGACACCATGATCAGCACCTTCGGGCGCGTGCCGACGTCGTGCATGGCCCACGTCATCCGGAAGCGCTCGGCGATCGCTTCGAATTCGCGCTTGAGCGCCGCGATGTGCAGGGTCTCGTTGGTGTCGACGCCATGAAACACGCAACGTACGAAGAAGCGCTCGCTCAGGTCGTCATCGAAAACGGTGAGTTCGTCGATATAGCAATGATGCCGGTCGAGAAAACCGACGACGGCGGCAACCTGGCCCGCCGCGCTCGGACAGGCGACCGTGAGAACCAGTTGATCGGGACGGGAATCGACGGACATGCGAACTCCACTTAGGCAATAGGGCAACGCCGCGGGGCGCGGCATGCATCATCGCAGTAGAGCAAATCAGCGGGGCACGGGGATAGAAGCTAACCGCCGTCGCGCTGGAATGGGAGCGTCAGACGAGATTGAGGCGGCGCAGGGGCGGCGCGCCACGGCATAAATCTATCTCAGGCGTGGGCAGGTGCCGCGTGCAGTTCCATACCGAGGGCGCGGATCACCTTGATGATCGTCGCGAAGCTGGGGTTGCCATCTTCAGACAGCGCTTTGTACAGACCCTCGCGCGAGATTCCAGTATCGCGGGCGAGCTGCGCCATACCACGCGCACGCGCGATCACGCCCAATGCATGCGCGAGAAATGCAGGGTCATCGCCGCCTTCAAGCAGACAGGCCTCGAAATATTCAGCCATGTCCGTTTCGGTTTTCAGGTGTTCGGCCGAATCCCACGGCCGGGTTTTGATCTTTCCCATCTTTCACTCCGATTCAAGGTTCGCCAGCATCTTGTGTGCGGCTTTGATATCTGCGGGTTGAGTCGACTTGTCGCCACCACACAAAAGGATCACCAGCACTGCACCGCGCTGCACGTAGTAGACGCGATAGCCGGGGCCGTGATCGATCCGCAGTTCGGTAATTGGCGCACCTGCGGAGTTCGTGTCTCCGGGGTTGCCCAATGCCAGACGATCGATGCGGGCCTGAATGCGGCGCCTGGCGATCCGGTCTTTCAAGCCGTCGAACCAGGCGTCAAATGTCTCGGTGGTGCGGATATTCAACATCCCGGAAGTGTAATCTATGGATTACATTAATGTCAACTGTGGTTCACAGTCCGTCCTCACTTTTCCGGGGCGAGATCCCTCATTCAGCGTCGAGCCCACATTCGCCCAGCAGCCATTGGCGAAACGCACTGACAGCCGGTGTCGCCGCGCGCTGCGTGACGAGCAGATAGCCGCGCTCGGTGACCACGGGTATATCGAACGGTTCGACGAGCTGCCCGGTGGCGAGCAGTTCGTCGACCAGTGGCGCCCAGCCTAGTGCGACGCCCTGACCCATGATCGCTGCGTGGGCCACGAGCGTAAAACTGTTGAACGTGATGCCGCGATGCGCGGCAGGCGCATCCAGACCGTGCGCCGTGAACCAGTCGGCCCACGACAGCCAGCGTGCCGGCTGGGTGGGTTCGAGATGCAGCAGCGGCAAGCTCGTCAGGTCCGACGGTGTACGCAACTGCGGGTGCGCCGCCAGAAACGCCGGACTGCAGACCGGCGTGACACGCTCCGGAAATAACTTGAGCGCACCTCGCGCGGTCCAGTCCGCATCTTCGTCGCCGAACGCGATCACAACGTCCGCCTGATCGTGCGATGGATCGAATACGCTCTGCGACGTGATGATCTTGACGTCGACGTCCGGCATCAATGCCTTGAACTGCGACAGGCGCGGCATCAGCCAGTAGGTTGCGAAGCCAAAGTCGGTGGCGAGCGTGAGGGTTTGCGGCGTGCGCCGCGCGCGGATTTCGGCGGTGGCGAGGCGGATGGTGTCGAGCGCGTTGCGCACCGCTTCGAAGAGGCGCACGCCGTCTTCCGTCAGCGTGACGCCGCGATGGCCACGTTCGAAAAGCGGGGCGCCAAGGGCTTCTTCGAGTTGCACCACGCGCTGACTGACGGCCGGCTGCGTCGAACCCAGTTCGCGCGCGGCCGCCGTGAAACTCGCAAGACGCGCTGCCGATTCGAACATCGTCAATGCCTGCATTGGCGGCAAGCGATCCTGCCTCGACATAAGACCCCCTTATAGGCACATAACGATTTGCCGTCTTCACAGCTTCGAATTGGACGGCAATAGTGGTGTTCATGCGGGGGCCGGCCTGCCGGTTATTCCGCTTGCAACGACACCTGTATCCGCATTTGCGATTCTATTCGAGGCGCGCTCCAATGCTTGACACGAAACAGAATATCCTTATTTTGATGGCCGATCAGATGACCCCGTTCGCACTGGCTGCATACGGACATGGCCTGACGAAGACTCCCAACCTCGATCGCCTCGCCAGACAGGGCGTGGTATTCGACTCGGCGTATTGCGCGAGTCCGCTGTGTGCGCCGTCACGCTTCTCTTTTCTATCGGGCAAGCTGCCGTCCGCGATCGGCGCCTATGACAATGCAGCAGAATTTCCGTCGCAAACGCTGACATTCGCGCACTATCTTCGTGCCGAAGGGTATCGCACGATCCTGTCCGGCAAAATGCATTTCTGCGGCGCCGATCAGTTGCATGGTTTCGAAGAGCGGCTCACAACCGACATCTATCCCGCCGATTTCGGCTGGACACCGAACTGGGACGATTTCGAAACGCGCCCCACGTGGTACCACAACATGAGTTCGGTCATTGATGCGGGACCTTGCGTGCGTACGAACCAACTCGATTTCGACGATGAAGTCACTTTCACCACGCGCCAGAAGCTCTTCGATATCGCGCGTGAGCAGCATGCCGGAAAAGATGCACGGCCGTTCTGCCTGGTCGCTTCGCTGACGCATCCGCACGACCCGTACGCGATTCCGAAGAAGTACTGGGACCTGTACGCGGATGAAGACATCGCGCTGCCCACGCATCGCGATTCGCTCGATGAAGCCGATCCGCATTCGAAGCGTTTGCGACATGTGTGCGAAACCGACCGCACGCCTCCGACCGACCGGCAGATCCGCAACGCACGGCGTGCTTATTACGGCGCGATTTCCTACGTCGACGACCAGTTCGGTGCGATTCTCGACGCGCTCGAACAGTCCGGTCTTGCAGAAAATACCGTCATCGTGGTGACGTCGGACCACGGTGAGATGCTCGGCGAGCGCGGGCTCTGGTACAAGATGACCTTCTTCGAAGGCGGCTGCCGTGTCCCGCTGATCGTGCATGCGCCGCAGCAGTTCGACGCGCATCGGGTGCGCGAATCGGTCTCTCATCTCGATCTGCTGCCCACGCTGGTTGAAATGGCGCGTGGCGAACAGCCGGCGCACTGGCCCGATTCGCTCGACGGTCAGAGCCTCGTACCGCATCTGCGAGGTACCCAGGATATCCACGACGGCCACGACGAAGCGATCGGCGAATATCTGGCGGAAGGCGCTATTGCGCCGATCGTGATGCTGCGGCGCGGGCGCTTCAAGTTCATTCACACGCCAGCCGATCCTGACCAGCTCTACGATCTGACAGCGGACCCGCTCGAACGGGAGAACCTCGCAGCGCATGCCGGCTATACCTCACAGGTCGCGGCATTGCGTGAGGAGATCGCACGACGCTGGGACCTCGCCGCACTGCACAAAGAAGTACTGAGCAGCCAGCGCCGCCGCCGTTTTCATTTCGAGGCGACGACGCAAGGCACGGTCGCGTCATGGGACTGGCAGCCGCATGTCGATGCGAGCCAGCGTTATATGCGCAATCACATCGACCTCGACACGCTCGAAGCGATGGCGCGTTTTCCCGCTGTGAAGCGTTGATTCTCCCCTTGCGATTTATCCCACCTACCATCCCAGTTCCAGGAAGCCGACATGATGAAAAAGCTCTTCAAACAGGCCATATCCGGCGTTGCGCTGCTGTGCGCGGCGGCCACCTTCGCCGCGGCCGCCGAGCCGCAGTCCTGTACGCAGGTGAACATGGCGGGGCCCGGCTGGACCGACATCGACGCCACCAATGCGATGTCAGGCGTGTTGCTGAAGGCGCTCGGCTACCGTCAGAACGTGGCGAACCTGTCGGTGCCGATTACCTATCAAGGCCTTAAAAAAGGGCAGATCGATGTGTTTCTCGGCAACTGGATGCCGGCCCAGGCACCGGTCGTCAAGCCGTTCGAAGATGAAAAATCAATTGAGGTTGTGCATCCGAATCTGAGCAACGCGAAGTTCACACTCGCGGTGCCCGATTACGTCGCGGCCGCGGGTGTGCATTCATTCGCGGACCTCGCGAAGAACGCCGACAAGTTCGACAGCAAGATCTATGGCATCGAACCGGGCGCGCCGGCCAATCAGAACATCAAGAAGATGGTCGACGACAAGGCGTATGGGCTCGGTAGCTGGAAGATCGTCGAATCGAGTGAGACCGGCATGCTTACGCAGGTCGAGCGCGCCGTGCGGGAAAAGAAATGGATCGTGTTCCTTGCATGGGAGCCGCATCTGATGAACACGAAGTTCAAGCTGACTTATCTCGACGGCGGTGACAGGTACTTTGGGCCGAACTACGGCGGTGCCACGGTCAATACCGTCGCGCGTAGCGGGTACGCCGAGCAGTGTCCGAATGTTGGCCGTCTGTTCAGGCAGCTCACGTTCAATGTCGATCTGGAGAACGGCGTGATCACCGAGGTACTCGAGAAGAAGACCGGTGTCGATGTGGCCGCCGCCGAAGCACTCAAACGTCACCCCGAATTGCTGAAGTCCTGGCTCGACGGCGTGAACACCGTCAGCGGAGCTAATGGCCTGCAAGCGGTGCAAACCGCACTCGGCGTGAAATAACCCTGGCATTTCAGAGCACGAAGTCGCTACTCGACAGATTCATGTCGCATCCGGTCGAATCCTCATAAATCTGGACTCGTATTCTTGATCCGTCGATGCAGGCATGACAGAGGTTTGCATGCATTGCCGATAGCTTCAATCAGTCCGATTAGCTTGAATCGCTTGAGCCGGCCTGGCCGGCTTAGGCGAGCTTCAATCCGTTTCAACGAGTCTCAGCCGATTTCGAACTGCCCGTCATGCGAGAAACGCCGCGTGTTGCAAGACAACGCGTGGCGGGGATCGCTTTATCCAACGAAATACGCAGGCAAAGAGCAGGGGATAATTAGATGAAAAAGAGAAATGCCGTTAGCCTTTCGGGACTTGCTCTCGCGGCAAGCGCGGTATGTGCACCGACGGTGGCCCATGCGCAAAGCAGCGTCACCTTGTACGGGATTCTGGACGCCGGCATCACCTACGTGAACAATGCCGGGGGCGCACACCAGTACAAATTCGACGACGGCGTTTCGTACGGCAACCGGATCGGCTTCAAAGGGGTGGAAGATCTCGGCGGCGGTCTGCAAGCGGTCTTCGTGCTCGAATCGGGTTTTCACCTGGGTAATGGGCAATATGGATTCGGCGGTGCCGAATTCGGACGCCAGGCTTATGTCGGTATCAAGAACTCGTGGGGCACTTTCTCGTTCGGCAATCAGCTTGATATGACCGAAGAGTTTGTCTTCCTCTACAACATTTCCGCATGGGCGAGCGGCTACGCGATTCACCAGGGCGACTTCGACCGGATGAACGGCGACCGCCTGCCGAACTCGGTGAAGTTCCTGTCGAATGATTTTGCCGGCTTTACCTTCGGCGGCATGTACTCGTTCGGCAACACCGCGGGCGACTTCCATCAGAAGAGCGCATGGAGCGTGGGCGCGCACTATGACCACGGCCCGTTCAACATGGGCGTGGCGTATACGCAGTTGAACAATCCGTTCGGCATCTATGCTTTCGACCCGTACGCGATGATCGGCACGCGGACTTTCCTCGGCCAGCCGACTGTTTCCGTCGATCCGGCCACCGGCGCGGTGACCGATCTGTATAGCTCGTCGGCATTCCCAGTGGATAAGCAAGGTGCATTGGCGGTCGGCGCCGCCTATACGATCGGCAACCTGATGCTTTCCGGCGATTTCACCTATACGACGATCAAGGGTTTCGGGCAGACCTCGCATATGCAGGTTTACGAAGCCGGCGCGTCGTATAACTTCACGCCCGCGTTGTCGCTGTACGGTGGCTATCAGCACACGGCCTTCGAGGGCAATCACTGGAACCAGGGCTCGCTCGGATTGCACTACCTGTTGTCCAAACGGACCGACGTCTATGTTTCCGGCGACTATCTGCGAGCATCGAATGGCGTGAATGCGGTGATCGGCTATAGCTTCGCGCCGTCGTCGTCGAATACGCAGTCCGATGTACGGATCGGGATGCGGCATTCGTTCTAAGGGTTTTCAGCGTATTGACGCGGGCGGCTTCCCGGAACACGGGAGCCGCCCGCTGTCGTTATGGCGTCGATCGATGCGTGCACACTGAGCCTGGGCGTGCGATCCGGCTGCCTTAAGTGCATGTCGGTACTGACACGCATTGCGTTCGCTTGTGAATATGTGCGAGATTGCGGTCCAGATCCCGGCGATCAATCGAGTTGCGGAGCTGTCGCCGCAACCTTATACGAAACTGCTGGGGTAACGACGCCGATTGTGCTGATCACGCAAAGCGAGAGGTTTTATGTCCCAGCAGAAAGCAGCCGAAATTGCGGCACGGCTCGACCGTTTGCCGCCGTCGCGCACCATCTGGACGATGGTGATCCTGATTTCGCTCGGCGGCGTTTTCGAGTTCTACGACCTTTTCTTTACGGGTTACGTTGCGCCGGGGATGGTCGAGTCCGGACTCTTCAAGCCCGAATCACTCGGATTTCTCGCGGCGCTTCAACCACTGGCCGTCGCCGGGTTCGGAACCTTCGTTTTTTCCACGTTCGCCGGTCTCTGGGTCGGCACACTGGTATTCGGTTATGTCGCTGATCGATTTGGCCGCCGGCTGATCTTCACGTGGTCGCTGATCTGGTACATGGTGTGCACGATCATCATGGCATTCCAGTCTTCGGGCTTGGGCCTCGATATCTGGCGCTTCATTGCCGGGATTGGCATCGGGGTCGAGCTGGTGACAATCGACACTTACATTTCTGAACTGATTTCAAATGGGCAGCGAGGCCGCGCCTATGCGGTCAATCAATTCATCACGTTCTCCGTTGTGCCGGTGGTGGCATTCCTGGCCTTTGCGCTGAAAGGGACCCGGCCGCTCGGGCTCGACTACTGGCGGGTCGTGATCCTGATTGGCTCCGTGGGCGCCATCGTGGTCTGGATTCTGCGGCGCCACATTCCGGAAAGCCCGCGGTGGCTGGCGCGGCATGGAAGGATCGACGAAGCCGAGCGTATCGTCGCGGATATCGAGCGCCGCGTCGTCGCGGAGAAGGGCATTCAACTGGCCACGCCGCAGGCCGTCATGCCGGAGAGCGAAGGGGCGGGCACATTGGGAGAGATTTTCACGTCCCGGTATCGCCGCCGCACGATCATCCTGTCGATTTTCAACATGGCCCAGGTGATCGGTTTCTACGGGTTCGCGGCCTGGGTGCCGACGCTGTTGATTCACCGCGGCATTCACGTGACTGCCAGCCTCGGCTATGCATTCGTCATCGCTATTGCCAACCCGTTTGGTCCGCTGCTCGGCACCTGGTTCGCGGACCGGGTGGAGCGCAAGGTTCAGATCATTGGCGGTCTGGTCATCATGGCGGTTGTGATCGCGGTGTTCTCGCAAGCCTCCGAACCGTGGCTGCTGATTGCGCTGGGCGTGCTATTCACGCTGTCGTCGAACATCATGTCCTACGCCTATCACGGCTACCAGGCCGAGCTCTATCCCACCCGCGTCCGGGCGCGGGCAATCGGATTCGTTTACTCATGGAGCCGGATTTCCGCTGCTTTCGCCGGTCTTGCGATCGGGATTCTGCTGCACGGCTATGGCGTACCGGGCGTCGCGGTCTTTATCGGCATTTCGATGATCATCGCTATTTGCATGATTCTGCTCGGGCCACCCACTCGCGGGCTGGCTCTGGAGGCGATCAGCCACTGATTGGCGGTGCCTTCCTCCAATGGTCGGCAATCGGCAATCGGCAATCGGCAATCGGCTCGCGGCGGCCGGGGAGGGTTTGTCTCTAGACATATTGGCACCGCTAGTGTCGTTAAACAGATCGGGTAGCCGTGTTCAGGCAACGGCTCGCCGGTCCCTGGATCGCGGCGGCACGGCCATAACGAGACCTGGGGCGAGCCCTCGATAGCGATATGGAGCGTGCATGCACCGATTCAGTTTCACGCAAAAGCTCTGGCTGCCACTGGTCGTCAGTCTGGTGGCACTGCTTGTGGTGTCGGTGTCGGCGGCATGGTTGTCCCGTCAGACTCGCATCGATGAGCGCAAGAACGATCTCGTGAACGTCGCTCATGTCGGGCTGAGCATTGTGAAGGAATACGCAACACTCGCACAGAGCGGCACGCTCACCGAGGCGGAGGCCCGCAAGCAGGCACTTGAGCGGCTGCGCAATATCCGCTACGGGGAAGACGGTTACTTTCTGGTGATCGACTCCAAGCCGCGAATGATCATGCATGCGATGAAACCCGCGTTGAATGGCAAAGACCTCGCTGGAACCGCCGATGCCGATGGCCGGCATCACTACGTGACGTTCGCTTCGGTCGCGCAGGCGCCGAATGGCGGCTTTGTCGATTACGTGTTTGCGCATCCCCACGACCCGGCGAATACGGCAGTCGACAAGATCGGCTATGTCGTGCGATATGCACCGTGGGACTGGATTATCGCTACGGGCGCTTATGTGGACGATATCGACGCGGCCTTCAAAGAGTCGCTTTATATCGTCGGTGGGATATTTGCCGGACTTGCGGTGTTGCTGTCCACCCTCGTCTCGTTTACCAACCGCAGTATTCAACGCGCGATCGGCGGCGATCCGGCCTATGCAGCCCAGGTGGCCGGCGAGATCACGTTGGGTAACCTTGCCATCTCAATCAAAACCCGTCGGGCCGACGATTCAAGTCTGCTGCATGTCATGCGACGCATGCGCGACGGGCTTGCCGATACGATCGGACAGATCAAGGACGCCGCCAGCAAGGTGGCCATGGGCGCGGGCGAGATTGCCGAGGGCAATGCCGATCTGTCCGCGCGCACGGAGAATCAGGCAGCCTCGCTCGAAGAGACCGCTGCCAGCATGGAGCAAATGACCGCGATGGTCAGGCAGACGGCTGAAAATGCTCAAACGGCGAGTGAACTGACGGCGAATGCGGAGCAGATCGTCAATCGCGGTGGGGAGATGGCAACGGAAGCGGCGTCAACCATGCAAGAGGTGTCGAGCGAATCTCACAAGATGGTGGAGATCATTTCGGTCATCGAAGGGATTGCCTTTCAGACCAATATCCTCGCGCTGAACGCGGCGGTGGAAGCTGCGCGGGCAGGGGACGAAGGGCGCGGTTTTGCTGTGGTGGCCGGTGAGGTGCGCACGCTCGCGCAGCGCAGTGCGGGCGCGGCAAAGGAGATCCGGGTTCTGATCAGCCGCGCAGCGGGAAAGGTGCAGAACGGTGTTGAGCTGGTCGATAAAACCGGCCTGACGATCGAGGCCGCGCGCGATGCCATTGCAAGAGTGTCAGGGGTTATGCGCGAGATCACGGCGGCCACTGCAGAGCAGAGTGCCGGCATCAATCAGGTCAACATTGCTGTTACGCAGATGGATAGCATGACGCAGCAAAACGCAGCGCTCGTCGAGCAGGCAGCGGCTGCGACTCATTCCTTGACTAACCTCGCGCAGTTGCTGCACGTCGCGACCGACAAGTTTCAACTGCGGGAGGGGGCTGGAGGAGAAGCTCGGCCGGCGACGATGACTCGCGTGGAGAGCCGGGCGTCACGCGGGCTGGCGGCAGTGCCATTCACTGCGGAGCAGATGCCCGCAGCACGTCAGCGGTTGTAAATGATGCGCGGCGCGATGTAAGGTTTTCCGCTGAAATTCATTGTCCATGCCCGCTCAACGCGCCACACCACGCAGGCGCTGATACCAGTTCATCAGCGGCGTCGCGGAGATGCCGTGCACGACCACTGAGGTGGTCACCACCGCCAGTGCTAGTGGCACGAGAGGCATCACGTCAGTGCGCGGGCCATATTCGAGTGCGTAAGCCAGGTAGTAAAACGAACCAATTCCGCGAATCCCGAACCAGCTCATCAAGCGCCGCTGCGCGGGTGAAGCCTGTGATCCAATCAGCGACACTTCGACGGCGAGCGGCCGCACAAGCACAAACAATGCGACGATGAGCGCCGCGCTCGACCAGGTGAAGAGCGGTACAGGCAGTGCCGAGAGGACGTTGCCGATGATCATCATCGCGGCCATTTCGGCGATCCGCTCGAGTTCGATTGTGAAGCCCAGCACCGATTCGGCCATATACGCATGCGCTTTCTGCGGATGAACGGCAGTTGCCTCGGTATCTCCTGGATCGACGGCGCCTATCGCGTCAGGCGCGGACTGCTTGCCGCTCGCCTGGTGTTCGGCCCGGCGCATCGCCACACCCGCGGCGAACACGGCGAGAAATCCGAACGTGTGGAGCAGTTGCGCCGCGCCGAACGAGAGCGCGATCAAGCCGAGCGCAAAGAAACCTTCAAGACCGAGAGCCTGGGCGTGACGGGTGCGCAGCCAGGCCACCGCGTGCGTGGTGGTCCAGCTCAACAGGGCGCCCACGGCAAGTGCGCCGGCGATGCCCCATGCCGTCATGCCCAGAAAAGCAGCCGACAACACCTGTCCGGCACCCGCGCTCGGGTCTGAACATAGCGCGAGTCCGGCGAGCACAAACGGCAGAGCAACGCCGTCGTTCAGGCCCCCTTCGCCGGAGAGCGCGAAGCGCACGCGATCCAGATCGCTGGAGTGGCGCACTTGCACCTCGTGGGCGAGTACCGGGTCGGTCGGCGCGAGTATCGCCGCAAGCAGCAGCGCCGGTCCCCAGCCAAGATGCAGGATGCCGACACCCGCTAGCGTCAGTAGCGGCACCGTGACGATCATCGCGAGGAATCCGAGCCGCAGCGGCAGGCTCCATAACGCGTCGAGCACCGGCACTCTCAGTTTCAGACCGATCGCGAACAGCGACACCAGCAGTGCGACCTGCGTGAGGATGCGCAGCAGGACGGCGTCGTGGGGCAGAGAGAGCGCAAGCAGTCCGACACCGGCGGGACCCAGCACGAAGCCCGCGGCCAGATAGAACATCGCCGTGCTGCAAGGCAGCCGCTCGAACATCGAAGTCGCAATGCCCATTGCGACGAAGATGCCGCCGGCGATCAGAAACGACGCGGTTTCGTGCATGCGGGCTGAACAAGGGTGGTCTTGTCAGAGGTGCGCGCAATGCCTATGCCTAGGTTTTATTCGATGAATCGTAGCGTCGCAAAGCCTCGGCGGGGCGAGGAGCGCTACAGCGGGTCAAGCGCCACTGGTGGACATCCGGGATTCAGCCTGGTGACGCCGAACCATGTCGAGCGTCAGCGCCTCGGCATCGTGTGACAGAAAGGTCGCGGCGCCTTCAGCCGAACCCTCGGCGGACTCGACCACGCGCGCGAACATCAAGGTCTCAAACTCCGACACGGCTTCGTCCCATGAGTCGCGCGCGCCTAGCAATCGTGCAAGCTCGGCCGCGTCGAGCATCGCGTTGTTTACGCCTTCGCCGCCGAACGGCGACATGACATGCGCCGCATCACCGATCAGCGTGAGGCCTGTTCGATGGTTCCAGCAATGTCCTACGGGCAGTGCATGGATCGGTCGTATGGCAAATTGATCGTTGCTGGCGCGAAACAGATCCAGGAGGGTGTCGGCGAAACCGGCGTATTCACGTATCAACTCTTCGCGGACAGCTTTCGGCGACGTGAAATCGAAGCGCCGTTCCACCCAGCCGGGCGGCACGCGGAAGATCGCGTAGCCACGCAGGTGCGCGTTGCCATTGCGCTGAAGGATGAGCCCCTTGCCGTCGCTTTCCACGCCCATCTTGCCGCGACCGACCAGGCGCGCCAGGGCCGGATGAGAGCGGTCGGCGTCGTCGATACCGAATTCGACGAAACACAGACCGCTGTATTGCGGTTTGTAGGGCGACAGGAGCGGCCGGATGCGCGACCAAGTGCCGTCGGCGCCGATCACCAGATCGAACGGGCCTTCGGGACCGCCTTCAAACAGCAGGTTCCAGCGTCCGTCGCCGTTGTCCCGCACCTCGCGCAGCGGCCGGTTCCATTGGACCATGCCGTCAGGCAGCGCATCGAGCAGCATGGCGCGCAAAGCCGTGCGGTCGACCTCGGGGCGATTCCCGCTCGCGGTGTCCGGTTCCTCGAACAGGACCTCGCCGCGTGCGTTCAGCAGACGCGTGCCCTGATCGTCATAGCGGGCGATTGCCTGGAACGCATCGGTCAGTCCGGCGCGTTGCAGCGCCAGCAGGCCGGACTCTTCGTGCAGATCCAGGGTGCCGCCCTGAGGCCGTTCGAGCGGATGCGTGTCGCGCTCGAATACCGTGGCGACAATCCCTTGAAGGTGGAGCAGACGTGCCAGCGTGAGTCCTGCGGGGCCACCGCCGACAATGGCAATCCTTGGGTTTGCTTTCATGGGAGAATCCATTAAGATAGGTGCCTATGCAATATATATAGGTGCCTATTGATATGTCAAGCGAATCGCACACCGAAGATTCCGGCCGTCCAATGAGGTTGATCGGCCAGGTGTACCGAACCTTTGCGAGGCTGGCTGACGCGCCGCTGCGTCAGTTAGGATTTGCAATGGGCCAGTTGCCCGTTCTGGTGACGCTGAAAAAGGCAGGTGTCTTGTCCCAGGCGGAATTGGCGCGCGTGGCGCAGGTGGAGCAGTCCAGCATGGCTCAACTCTTGAGCCGTATGGAGCGCGACGGTCTGGTCAAACGTGTGCCCGATCCCGCCGATGGGCGCAGTCGGCTCATTTCGCTGACTCCCCGTGCCGCGAAGCAGATGCCCAACGGAAAACGGGTGATGGACGAGGTTTGCGAAACGGCCTTGACGGGTTTTACGTCTGAAGAACGAACGCAATTGCTGGGGTTGTTGCAGAGAGTCGATGCCAATCTGGAGCGGGCACTCGCGGATAGAGACAATGGCTGATCACATACGTATCAGGAGAAGGCGATGATAGAACGGCATAGAGTGACGACAGCGTTTGAGCTGCCGGGGCACAGGATCGAGCGATCCTTCGGCGTTGCTCGCGGGATCATCGTTCGGTCGCGATCCATCGTTGGCTCGCTTGGCGCATCGCTGCAGACCATTTTCGGCGGCAACATCACGCTGTACACGTCGCTGTGTGAGCGAGCGCGACAGGATGCTTACGAGCGCATGATTGCGCAGGCAGCGGATCTGGGCGCAAACGGCATCATCGGCATGCGATATGACGCAACCGAGGTATCGAGAGGGATCACCGAGGTGCTGTGTTACGGGACGGCGGTCCACGCAACGTTGCTGGATTGACACGCGCATGACAGGCGCATGTCGGGCGAGACAGACGGCTCTGACGCAGGGGCGTGTTCAGCGCGCGCCATGCCGCGCCGAAGAAGCACCCGCTGCAGCCCGCATCTGAGCCAGCAGTGCTTCGCCCGACCATGATGGGCGCGCGTCGCGTCGCTCGGCTTCCCGCACGAGCTCGCATAGCCGCTCGTTCACCGGCGCACTTCGCCCAAGGCGATGGGCGAGGCGCACGACTTCGCCGTTTATCCAGTCGATTTCCGTGGTGCGTCCGGCCGCCAGATCGTCGGACATCGACGAGCGCGCGAGCGGATCGATCGTCAGCATCGTGCGGCCCAGGCGCTCGAACAATGCATCGGGTACACCGAGAACACGCGGTATCCAGTTGGCCGGAAGCGGCGTCACTCTGGCCGGCCGTATGTTGGCCTGCTTCAGAAGCGCGAGCGCTTCTTTCTGCGCCATGCCAAGGCAGATCCGGTAGGCACGCTGCGAGAGCTCCTCTTTCAAAGGACGGTTCGATAGCGCGTTGATCGCGTTGTTGAGATTAAGCAGCAACTTCGCCCACTGCACCGGCAACATGTCGGTGTGCTGGATCAGCGGCAGATCCGCTTTGCTGAAGGCGTCGACGAACGGCTGCAAGGCCGGCGCCTGCCGGATCTCAAGCTCGCCCGCCGAACCCTGATGAAATGCACCGGGGCCGCGTTCGACGACATTGAATGGCACCATTCCCTCCAGCACCGTGCAATGCGGCAGTGCGGCGCGCAGCACCTCCGCATTGCCGAGGCCGTTCTGGAAGCTGACGACGACCGCGCCGGGGTGAAGCACGTTGGCCAGTTCCGCCGCGGCCGTGGGTGTCGCCGCGGACTTGACGGTCACCAGCACGAGGCCGGCTACGGCGGCCGACGCAGCGTCCGTCGAGACGTCGATCCGTTCGGGTGGCACATACCAGCGGCTTTCGTCGTGTCGCGATAGGGTGAGGCCGTGGCTGCGCAACTGGTCGGCGATGCGCGCACGGCCAATAAAACTGACCTCGTTGCCCCCGGCACGAAGCCGTCCACCGACGTAGCAGCCAATGGAACCCGCGCCGTAAACACAGATTTTTGCCATGCAGTTCCTCAGGTGGTCCATCCAATGACAACAGGATCGTCTGACGGAGCAGATCCCACTGCAGCGCCCGCTGCTATGGCTACCGGCCTGACGGTCGTGGCTCCTGCCAGCAGCGTAAGCCGAACAGCGGCACGAGCCCATAGGCATGGTCGAGCATATCCGACTGCAGGTTTTCGTACTGTTCCCAGCGCGTCTCGTTGACGTAGAGAAATATCTCCAGCGCGACGACGGGCTGGCTTGACTGCAGTTGGCGAATCACGAGCGGCATGTCGTGGCGAACCGCGGGGTGGTCGCGCAAGTGCGCACTCAGGTAGAGACGGTACAGGCCGAGGTTTGTACGGCGCCCTGCGTCGTCGGGCATCAATGCAGCGAGTGGCGGATCGATATCGCTGTACAGCCGGGCAAGCAGCGCCTCGTCGGGAAAGCACACGGTGTCGGCGTCAAAATGAATCGCATGCTTGACGCGCCTGCCGCCCGACTCTGTCATGCCACGCCAGTTTTTCACGCTGTTCGTCAGCAGGACATAGCTCGGCAGCATGACGATCGAGTTGTCGAAGTTTCGCACCTTGATTGTGTTCAGCGCGATGTCGATCACGGTGCCGTCCGCGACGAAACCGGGCACTTCGATCCAGTCGCCCACTCGCAGCATGTCGTACGCGGCGAGCTGGATGCTGGCCACGAAGCCGAGTAGCGAATCGCGAAAGATAATGATGAGGAGCGCGGTCATCGCGCTCAGGCCAGTGAGGAAGTATGCAGGCGAGCGCTCCAGCAGCACCGAAATCATGGCGATCAGCGCGATCACGTAGAGCACGATGGTGGCGACCTGCAAAAAGCTTTTTATCGGCCGTTCGCTCGCGGACGGAAAGTGGCTGTAGCGCTCGCTGACGCTATTGAGGAACGCGAGCGCGGCGCGTAGCACGGTGTACACCATGTAGCAGGCTGCAAGGATCGCAAGCGGATGCCCGAGTGCTGAAATCAGCGGGAACGTGAGTCCGGAAAGCAGCGGGGCGGCCGCATAGATGATCGCGGCGGGCACGAGCGGCGCAAGCCGATGGAAAACCTTATGACGCTCGGCGGCGCGCAACCACTTGTGCCGCTCCTGGCGAGCTAGGCGGCCGACGATCATCAGCATGATCGAGCGCGTTACGTAGTAGCAGATCGCACTTGCCAACAGAATCGCGAGCAGCAGGGTCGCGACGAGCAGCACCGCGACGGGCGCACTGTCGGTGTAGACGTGGAAGTGATGCCAGTCCGGCCCACCTTCGATACGCAGCGCCTTGTCGAACATGGCCCCTCCCGTTGCCGGCGAACCCATTTCGCCCATTTTGCCGGGCGCATTGCACGACGGCTATTGTAGCGGCTTCGCCCGTGGCTCCCGCGTGTCCCCTCGTACCCGTCCGCCTGCCTGGCGCAGATCGCCAATCGCCGGCTCGGGCATGAACGTTGCGCAATGCCATTGGCAGCACGGACGCCGTCACCGCGGGTCAATGTCGCGACGATCCGCCCGCGCCACCGATGCTGCGGGCGGCACACCGATTGATGTGCATTGTGGCCCGGCCCGGGTAGTGGAGTTTGCATGACAACCAACCTTGCCCCCTCGTCAGCACCGGTGAGCCCGGCCAGCCAGTGGCATGAGAAACTCGGCCCCGGCGTGATTACCGGCGCAGCCGACGACGACCCGAGCGGCATTGCCACCTACTCGCAGGCCGGCGCGGCATTCGGCTATAACATTCTGTGGACGATCCCGCTCACGTATCCGCTGATGGTTGCCATCCAGATCATCAGTGCGCGTATCGGGCGGGTCAGCGGCCATGGGCTGGCGACCAATATCCGGCGCCACTATCCGGTGTCGTTGCTCTATAGCGCCGTGGTGCTTCTGCTGGTTGCCAATACGATCAACATTGCCGCCGACCTGAGCGCCATGGGCGCGGCCGTCAATCTGGTGGTGGGCGGACCCACGCGCCTTTACACGGTCGCGCTCGCCCTGTTTTCGCTCGTCCTGCAGGTTTTCGTCCCCTACAAAAGCTACGTGAAGGTGCTCAAATGGCTCACGCTTGCGCTGTTTGCGTATGTGGGCGTCGTGTTTGCCGTGAAGATTCCGTGGGCGACCGTCGCGGCCCGAACCGTGTTTCCTCACCTGACATGGAGTAGCGCCTACCTGACGATCATCGTCGCGGTGTTCGGCACGACCATCAGCCCGTACCTGTTTTTCTGGCAGGCCTCCCAGGAGGTGGAGGAACTGGAAGCAGCGGCTGGGCAGCATGCGCTGAAGAGGGCACCCTGGCTGGCCTTGACGAACCTGAAACGGATTGGATCCGATACCCGGATCGGCATGGCCTTCTCGAACCTGATTGCGTTCTTCATCATCCTGACGACAGCCGCGACCCTCCACGCCCACCACCTGACCGATATCCAGACCTCTGCACAGGCCGCATCGGCACTCAAACCGATCGCGGGACAGTTTGCATTCCTGCTCTTCAGCCTCGGCATTATCGGCACGGGACTGCTTGCCTTGCCGGTTCTCGCCGGTTCGGCCGCTTATGCGATGGCCGGCGCCTTCCGATGGAAAAACAGTCTGGAACTGGAGCCGCGTCTTGCGAAGCGGTTCTACGGGATCATCGTGCTGGCGACGCTTGTGGGTCTGACGCTGGGCTTTACGTCGATCGACCCGATCAAGGCGCTATTCTGGAGTGCCGTTATCAACGGCGTGACCTCGGTCCCGATCATGGTCCTCGTGATGAAGATGGCGTCGCATCGGGGCGTGATGGGGGAATTCACCATCGCGGGCAGCCTCCGGGTTGTGGGTTGGCTTGCGACCGGTGTAATGGGCGTTGCGGTAGCGGCAATGTTCGTACTTCTGGCGGTTTGACGACACACCGCGTAGTCGGCTGCGACGCCGCGCAGCCGTGTCATTCCTCAGCCGGATGCCCCAGATGCGCTGGCGCGAGCATTCACGCTAGTCGAGCAGGGCAGGATACAGCCAGAGTCCCGTGGATGCCCGATTTCCGGATGCAAATGTGGGCTTTGATGCGTGTCTTGTCGGCCCGCGCTCAGGCCCCTCTGATTCCACGCCCGATCTTCGCGAACGACACCAGCATTGCCGTCAACGCCGCCGCAATCGGCGACAACGGCGGGCTGGCGCGATGAACGATGCAGATCGTGTAAACCTTCTGCTGTTCGCGGATCGGAATGCGCGCGAGACCATCGCGCATCAGACTGTGCGTGAGCACCGCTTGCGGCAGCGGTGCAAGCAGATCGGTGCGGGCGATCAGCGACAGCGTGTCGAACAGCGAGTCGCACACCACGGCGACATTGGGCCGGCCGAGCCCTGCCTCGGCGAACAGATCCACAATGCTGCTGCCGGGCGCGCCGAGGCTGTCCGCTACCCCCGTGATAATCCATTCGCAATCGGCCAGATCCCTGATCGAGCGGCTTTTCGCCAGCGGGTGATCGCGCCTGCCCACAATGGACGGCTCGGTCGGAAAGAGCGGGATGACGTGCAGCCCGGTGGCGTCGAAAGGTTCGGGTACGGGCGTGATGGCGATATCGAGTTGACCCGACCGTACCGCGGGCAATAACGAATGTGAGAGGCCGTGCGTGACGTGAAGCCGCGCGCGGGGATAACGGCGGCGAAATTCCGGCAACACGGCCGGCACCAGATGGATCGACGGTGCGGGTGACACCCCGACATCGACTTCGCCTGCTTCGTCGCCGCGTAGCTGGTTCAGGTCCGCTTCGGCGCGGCCGCATTCCCGCAGGATGATCGCGGCGTGCTCGAGCAGGCGTTCCCCGAATGCGGTGAGCGCGACGCCGCGCGACGTACGCACGAACAATGACGCCTGCACGGACGCCTCCAGTTTCGACACGCTCTTGGTCAACCCGGCTTGCGACACACCGAGCGCACGCGCCGCCGCACGCACCCCGCCCTGGTTCACGATCGCCGTGAAATCGCGCAATTGCTGCAATGTCATGTCGCTGCTCCGTGGGTTGATAGTGATCGCTAAAGGCGAACATGATAGCTAAAAAAGGCTTACATGGTTATCTCCGAAGTGACACGATTCAGGCAGACAGAAACCCGCGCAGTCGGGACCCGCCGAACCACGAGCGAACTGGACAGACCCCCTCAGGAGGTTGGAGACATGCAGGAACTATTCAAACACCGTCGTGTGATTTTTGCGTCGACGATCGGCAACGTGCTGGAGTGGTACGACTTCATTGCATTCGGTTATCTGATGGGCGTGATTTCACGCCACTTCTTTCCGGCCAATGCCGGTTCGTCGGCCACGCTCCTGATCGCGGCGACATTTGGCGTGTCGTTCGTGGCGCGACCGGTCGGCGGCATTGTGCTGGGGATTTACGCTGATCGCGCAGGACGCAAGGCAGCCCTGTTGCTGGTCATTGCGATGATGACCGTGGCGACCGCCCTGATCGGCCTTGCCCCGACGTATGCGCAGGCCGGCGTGGTGGCGACCGTCATCATGGTGCTCGCCCGGATTCTGCAGGGCATTTCGGCGGGCGGGGAGTTTGGCAGTGCGACCTCGATGCTGGTCGAATCCGCGCCTGCGCACCAGAAGGGCCTGTTCGGCAGTTTTCAGATGTTTGCGCAGGCGGTGGCCGGTGTGTTGGCGTCGCTCGTCGGCGTGCTGATCACGCAAGGTCTGACTCCGGCGCAACTGGAGTCATGGGGCTGGCGGTTGCCGTTCCTGTTAGGCCTGCTAATCGGCCCGGTCGGGCTGTATATCCGTAACCGCGTGGATGAACCCGAGCTCTTTCGTGTCACGCGGGAACGCGAGCCTGGCCTGCCGTTCGGGCACGTGCTGCGGGATTACTGGCGTGAGATCGTCATCGCGAGCGGGCTGGTGGCGGGCACCACGATCATGCAGTTCGTCTTCAACATTTATATGCCGACCTACGCGGTGCAGTACCTGCAAATGTCGCCGGGTACGCCGTTCATCGTCATTGCAGTGTCGGGCGTGGTGCGCATTCTGGCCTGTCCCGCATTTGGCGCCTTGTCCGACCGGGTCGGCCGCAAAAGCGTGCTGGCGTGGGGCTTCGTGTTCAGCCTGGTTGCCGTATGGCCATGCTTCGCGTGGCTGAAGGCCGAACCGGCCATGAGTACGCTGCTCGCGATCGAGTTGCTGTTCGGCGTGCTGGGCGCGGCCGTGCTCGGCCCGCTCTCGACCGCGCTGGCGGAGATGTTCCCGGTGAGTGGGCGCTCCAGCGGTCTGTCGGTCAGCTACAACCTGTCGACCACCATTTTCGGCGGCTTTACGCCACTCATTGTGACGGGTCTGATTGTCGCCACCGGCGACCGGATGGCTCCCGCGTATTACGTGATTTTCGGTGTCCTGCTCGGTCTCGCCGCGACCCTGGCGTTACCCGGCGCGGCTGCGAAGCCAACGGCGCAAGACGCGCCCCAACATGGCTGATGCAACTCAGGCAGCGAACTCAAACCTCTCCCATTGGCAAGGAAACGACTCCATGAATATGACAGGCGGACAAGCGCTCGCGCAGCAACTGGTGCGCGAAGGCATCACCGACATTTTTGGCATCCCGGGTGTCCAGCTCGACTGGGCCGTTGAAGCACTGCGTCAGCAAAGCGACCGGATCCGCTACTGGGTGCCGCGTCATGAACAGGCCACCGCGTACATGGCCGACGGCTATGCACGTACGACCGGGCGGATCGGCGTCAGCATGGTGGTGCCCGGCCCCGGACTGCTCAATGCGATGGCGGGACTGTCGACAGCCTACGCCTGCAATTCGCGGGTGCTGGCCATCACCGGCAATATCCACTCGAGCGGGCTCGGCCGGGGTTATGGGCTGCTGCATGAAATTCCGAACCAGACCCAGGTGCTTGCCAGCGTGACGAAATGGCAGGGCAGCGCCGCCTTGCCGCAGGCCATCCCGGGCCTCGTGCGCGAAGCGGTGAAGCAGTTGCGCAGCGGCAGGCCTCGCCCGGTCGGCATCGAAATCTCGCACGACGTATTGAGCGCGAGCGCGGATATCGCGCTCATCGATCCACCGGCGAACGAGGACGACACCGGCCGTGTGCGGCCCGACCCCGCCGCCATTGCTCAGGCTGCCGCTCTCCTTGAACGCGCGCGTTTTCCCGTGATCTACGCCGGCGGCGGTGTGCTGGCCGCCGGCGCAAGCGAGGCGCTGCGCCGTTGTGCGGAAAAATTGCAGGCCCCGGTGGTGCTCGACGATAACGCGCAAGGCGCGCTGTCGAGCCGGCATCCGCTCGCGTTGAACACGCTCGGCGGCCGCGCCGTGTTCCCGCATGCCGACGTGGTGCTGGTGGTAGGCAGCCGTTTTCTCGACATCATGACGCCGGCGCCGTCGTGGCCTGGCGCCGGCATTCGTTACATCTATCTGAACGCCGACGCAGCCGACTGGTCGGCGCCGCGTGCTCCGGGTCTCGGAATTGGCGCAGACGCACGGCTCGGTCTCGAAGCACTGTGCGACGAACTGAGCGGTGCGCGCCGCGCGCCGCCGGCCGACCTCGACATCGTGCGCGCATGGGCCCAGCGTCAGGCCGACGAGATCGAGCCGCAGAGCGCCTACACGCGCGCATTGCGCAGCGCGATTCCCGATGACGGCATCCTCGTGAACGAACTGACCCAGGTCGGCTATTTCGCGCGGCTGATGTATCCGGTCTACCAGCCGGGCACCTTCGTCACGCCCGGCTATCAGGGCACCCTCGGCTATGGGTTCGCCACGGCGCTCGGCGCGGCAATCGGCAATCCTGATCGTGCGGTGGTCAGCATCAACGGCGACGGCGGGTTCGGCTGGAACATGCAGGAGCTGGCGACCGCGCGCAAGTATGGCGTGGGCCTCGTCACGGTCGTGTTCAACGACGGGCACTTCGGCAACGTGCGGACGATCCAGAAGCAGACCTTCGGCGAGAACATCGCGGTCGAACTGTGCAACCCGCATTTCGATCGCCTTGCCTCCGCCTTCGATCTGGATTTCGAACGCGTGACCAACCCGCAGCAGCTTGAGGGAGCGGTACGCAACGCGATTGCCGCACGTGCGCCTGTCGTGATCGAAGCGCAGGTCGGGGAGATGCCGAGCCCCTGGCATCTGTTCCGGCTCAAGGCGCCGCTCAAGCTGGCTGGCCGCGAAGCGCCGCCCAACCCGCTTGGCGAACCGGCCAAGGCGGCATAAGGGGAAGGGTGTGGAAAATTTCGATACTTTCTATTGCGACGGTGATTGGGTTCCCGTTGCCGGGCGTGGCAGGCTTGCGGCCTTTGACCCCTGCACGGAGCGTCAATTTGCTTCGATTGCCGTGTGTGACGCGGACGACGTGAATGCAGCGGTTGCCGCGGCGCGGCGCGCGTTCGCAGGGTGGTCCGCGACGCCGGTTGCACAGCGCTGTGCGGCATTGAGCCGTGTACGCGATGGCATTGCGTGGCAGCTCGAAGGCTTTGCCACGGATCTCGCGCGAGAAATCGGCGCGCCGCTTTGGGTGTCGCGGCAAATGCAGGTGCCGATGCCGTTGCGCAACCTCGAACTGGCGATCGACGCAATGGGGTCGATGGCACTTGAAACCCGCGTCGCGCACTCGCTCGTCGTACATGAACCGATAGGCGTGGTGGCCGCCATCACACCATGGAATTTCCCGTTGCACCAGATTGTCGCCAAGGTCGGCGCGGCGCTCGCAGCCGGTTGCACGGTTGTTCTCAAGCCGAGCGAACTGGCACCGCTGGCCGCCCGGCGTTTTGCCGCGATCGTGCACGAAGCCGGCCTGCCGCGAGGCGTATTCAATCTCGTATGGGGCGATGGAGCGGGCACGGGCGCGGTGTTGGCGGTGCATGCCGAGGTCGACATGGTGAGCTTCACCGGGTCGGTCGCGGCCGGACGTGCGGTGGCGCGTATCGCGGCCGATTCCGTGAAAAAAGTCGCGCTTGAACTGGGTGGAAAGTCGGCCACCATTCTGCTCGACGACGCGCCGCTGTCCGACGCGGTGCCAGCCGTGCTGCGCCAGTGCTTCACGAACAGCGGCCAGATTTGCGCGGCGCAGACGCGGCTGCTGGTCCCGCAGGCTCTGCTGGGAGAAGTCGAAGCGCTATGCGAACGGCACACCCGGGACTGGATCGTAGGCAATCCTGATAGTCCGGAGACGCGCCTCGGACCGGTTGCCAACCAGCGTCAGTTCGAGACTGTGCAGCGCCATATCGGCACCGCGCTGGCCGAGGGGGCCCGGCTCGTTGCCGGCGGGGCCGGCCGTCCCGCCGGTTACGACCACGGTCACTTTGTGCGGCCGACCGTGTTTTCCGCCGTGACGCCGGATATGACGCTGGCGCGTGAGGAGGTCTTTGGTCCGGTGCTGGCGCTGATGAGCTATGCGGATGAAGAAGAGGCAGTGACGATCGCCAACAGCACGCCATACGGACTCTCGGGCGGCGTATGGAGTGACGACGCGCAGCGAGCGCTCGGCATCGCCCGGCGCTTGCGCACCGGCCAGGTCGTCGTCAATGGCGCGCCTCAAAATCTTGCCGCGCCGTTCGGCGGCTATCGGCAATCGGGCATTGGACGCGAAAACGGGCGTTACGGTGTCGAAGAATTTTTCGAGCTAAAGGCAATTCAGGGAGGGTGTATCCATGCGTGAGAGCAGCGAAGCGGCACTGAGGCTACCGGCCCATATCCGCGCGACGAAACCGTATCAGCCGGGTAAGCCGATTGAAGCGTTGGCCCGTGAAATAGGCGTTCAGCCGGAAGCGATCGTCAAACTGGCCTCGAATGAGAATCCGCTCGGCATGAGCGACGCCGCCCGTGCTGTTCTGACCGATGCCGATACCGGCGCCGACCTGGCCAGGTATCCCGACAACGATTGCCGTGCGCTGCTCGATGCGCTGTCGCGCAAGTTCGATGTGCCTGCCGCTTGCCTGGTGCCGGGCAATGGTTCGGAGTGTGTGCTTGGACTGGCAGCAACGGCGTTTCTTGAACCCGGCCGCAATGCGGTCTATGCGCAGTACTCGTTTCAGGCCTTCGTCAATGCCGTGCAGCGCACCGGCGCCGCCCACAAGGTGGTGCCGGCGCTTGACTACGGCTGCGATCTGGAGGCGATGCTCGCTGCCCTTGACGACGATACCGCACTTGTCTATCTCGCCAATCCGGGCAATCCGACCGGCTCGTTCGTCCCAGGCGCGGCGCTGGAGCGCTTTATCGCCGCGGTGCCGAGCCACATCCCGGTACTGCTTGACGAAGCGTATAGCGAGTATTTACCGGTTGACGACCGCTATGACAGCCTCGCATGGGTGCGGCGCTTTCCCAATCTGATCGTGACCCGAACGTTTTCGAAGGCGTATGGATTAGCCGGACTGCGGGTTGGATACGGTGTTGCGCAAGCGCCGTTGGCCGCCTTGCTGAACCGTATCAGACCCGCCTTTGTGGTGACGGCATTGGCGGAGCGCGCTGCGGTCGCCGCGCTCGATGACGAGATTTTTCTGGCGCGCAGTTGCGCTGAAAACCAGAAGGGGGTGGCCCAACTCTATGCGGGCTTCGAGGCCCTGGGCCTGTACTACCTGCCATCGCGCGCCAACTTTGTTCTCGTTAGGGTCGGGGACGCGGCGGCGGTCAATGCCAGTCTGTTGCGCCAGGGTGTCATCGTTCGACCGGTCGGGGTTTATGGCTTGCCGGAGTGGCTGCGGATTTCAGTCGGCACGCGAGCTGAAAACCGGCGGTGTCTGGATGCTTTGCGAAACGCGGTTCAAGGTTGAGCGCGGCTTCGGCGAAGCCGTATGGAGATCGTCACGGCCGCGCGGGACGTTGCAGTTGGGATAATGATTACGTTTTTTGATCGGAAGACATCCAGTGGTTGTTCGTCGTACAATGAAATGAATGTCCAGTGATTTTATCCGGTAGCCTGGAGATAACGCGCGCCTCGCCACTTCATCCCGCACCCACACACCGGGAGGAGAAGTGCCGGGCGCCGGAAAGCGCTCTGCTGTCCGGGGACTTTTTTTGTAGACCAACGACCCTATACGGATTTCTGCAAGATGAATGAGCTCACCTCACGGAAGGGCCGCATCCAGACGGTGCTCGGCCTGATCGACCCGCACGGCCTTGGGCCGGCATTGATGCACGAGCATCTGCTGATCGATCTCGTGCCGCCAAAACTGGCCGAAGACGCCGACCACGATCAAACTTCGATCGACCTGTGCAATTGCTGGAAGATCAACTATGGTCAGGTGCCGTCGCTGAAGAACTACCGGCTTGACCAGAAGGACGTGGCCGTTGAAGAGTTGCTGGAAATGCGCGCGGCGGGCGGCAGGGCGATTGTCGACTTGACGACCGGCGGGCTAAAGCCCGATCCACAAGGCCTCGCACAGATTTCACGCGAAGCCGGCGTGCACGTCGTGATGGGGTGTGGCCACTATGTGCACGAGTATCAGGACGCGGCCAATGCGCACCGGTCGATCGACGATTTCGCGAGCGAGATGATCGGCCAGATCACTGAAGGCGCGTGGGGCACGCAAGTGCGCGCAGGCATCATCGGCGAGATAGGTTGCCAGTCGCCGTGGACGGAGCAGGAGAAGCGCGTTGTGCGGGGCGCGTTGATCGCCCAGCAGGAAACCGGTGCGGCGCTAAACATTCACCCCGGTCGCCATGCGGACCAGCCGCAGGAGGTGATCGATACGATCAGGGGCCTCGGTTACCCGGTCGAACGCGTCATCATCAGCCACATCGACCGTACGATTTTCGACGACACAAGGCTCCTGCGGCTCGCCGATTCAGGCTGCGTAATTGAACTCGACCTGTTTGGCTGGGAACAAAGCGCGTATCCGATGTCGGACATCGACATGCCTAACGACGGCGCGCGGCTGCGCATGGTGCGCACGCTGCTCGATCGCGGCCATGCGGAGCAGGTGCTGATCAGCCACGACATCTGCACCCGCACGCGCCTTGGGCGTTATGGCGGGCACGGTTATCAGCATATCTTCGCGAATATCGTGCCGCGCATGCTGCGGCGCGATTTTACGCAGGACGAGATCGATACGGTCCTCACGTGCAATCCGCGCCGCCTTCTGACTTTCGTCTGATGCTCAGGTCAATTCGCAAGCACCCGCTCGATACCCGCAATCGCAACCTCGACGAAGGCCTCGAAGCTTGAATCAAGCGGCACGTCGCTGCCGCTTTGCCAGCGCACGATAAACGCATGGTTCGCGAGAGCGGGTAGATGACGCGCGAGCGTCGGATATTCGAGCGCCCGGATTGCGTGGACTTTCTCCTGCAACTGGTTCGCCCAGGTGGACAGGTCGTCGGTCGGTAGCGGCGCGAATTCGAGCGTCGCGAAGCCGACCATGCTGGCAATCACCACGTTATACATCTCGACGAGCCGCGCCTCGTCGCAGCCTGCGTCAAGCAGCACCGCAAGGATCCGGTCGATCAGCAACGGGCTCAGGCTCGCGTTGGAGACAAGTTGCGCGCCGACAAGTTGCGCGACATTCGGATGCTGCTGCACGGCCTTGCGATAGCGGCGGAACAGTTCGCGAAGCCAGTCCTGCCAGTTGAGCTTTCCGAACTCGGGTGTGACGCCTGCCATGGTCTGTTCGACCACTGCCGCAAGCAGGGCATCGCGGTTCGGCACGTGCCAGTACACCGCAGTGGGATAAACATCGAGCTGGCGCGCCACTTCACGCAGGCTAAATGCCGTCAGGCCGTTCTGATCGATCTGCTCGATAGCTACCGCGACGATCCTGTCGCGGGTCAACGCCTTGTCCGCCGGCGCGGCTTTTTTCTTTGCCGCGACCCCCGCGCGCTTGCCCGCAGCCGTTTTCGCCGTTGTCTTTGCTGCTGTCTTTGTTGCCGCTTTGCCGGTTCTGGCGGTGGCTTCCTGCCTGGTCGTTCTTGTCGTCACGTGGGACCTGTATGGGATGGAACCCCGGGGCGGCCGGCAGGCGGACGGACGGGGCAAGTTGCACAAGACTTTCATTGTATACCGCACAACAGTCTCTTCATCGCGACGTCGCCAGTCCCTCGTTCATTTCCTGGTTGCATTTCTATTTTGATCGCCATATAACGTCCACTTGTTCACTGAACAATAAACAAATGTTCATGGAACATTGAAATTCACTGATGCCGGCCAGCCGGCACATCCTTCACGACGGGTATCGGAGATCTTCATGAAATGGAAGGCTTTTGGGGGCGCGCTGGGTCTGATGGCAGCGAGCGCCGCCGCACACGCGCAATCGACAGTCACGCTGTATGGCCTCATCGACGATGGTTTGACGTTCGTGTCCAACCAGGGCGGTCATCAGGCGTACCGGATGGACGACAGCATCAGCCAGGGTGACCGCTTCGGTTTCAAGGGCACGGAAGATCTCGGCGGCGGCTTCAAGGCGATCTTTAACCTGGAGGGCGGTTTCAACCCAAACACCGGCGCATCGCGTCAAGGGGGACTCGAGTTCGGGCGTCAGGCATTCGTCGGCCTGCAGAACGACCGCTACGGAACGGTGGAGCTCGGCCGCACCTACGATCAGATGACCACGACGCTGATCCGCTATCACTCGGGCTACTGGTCGGGCATCTACGCGTTCGATACCGGCGACCACGACCGCATCTCCGGGAACTGGCTGAACAACGCCGTGACGTACGTCAGCCCGGATCTGCGCGGGCTGCACTTTGCCGCGCAGTACAGCTTCAATTCGCTTGGCGCACCGGCCAACAATTACGGCGCGGCGTACAGCCTCAGCGCGACATACGAGCACGGCGCGTTCAGCATTGGGGCCGCGACTACCAGCATTCACAGCTACACCGTGACGCCTGGCAGCAGTTTCGGCGTGGGCAGTTTCCTCGGTACCAATGTGGCTTTTTCGTCGAAGGCGATTGTTGTCGACCGCTACCGGACGGCCGGCATCGGTACCTCGTACAACTTCGGACCGGTCGGCCTCTCGGGGCTTTACACCAATACGCACTATGAATCGGGCGCGAATGCCGTCACGATGCAGAGCTTCAACGCGGTCGCACACGCCAATCTGCGCCCGGACCTGGTGCTGGCCGGCGGTTACGGCTATTCGAAGATGTCCTCGTATCAATGGAACGAGTTCAATGCCGTGCTCGATTACCTGCTCTCGAAGCGCACCGACGTCTACGTGAGCGCGAACTACGACAAGGCAAACGGTGGCGCGCGCGCCACGCTGGTCACGCTGCCGATCTCGGGGAACGACAAACAGCTCGCGCTGCGCATTGGCATGCGCCACAAGTTCTGATTCGCACCACCAATGACTGACACACCGACATGCCGGCCCGTTTCGCCCGCATGTCTCAACTCACATGACATGCCGGAAGCGACTATGAACAGCACCTCATACCACGCACGATCAATGGAGACCGCTCCGCCCGCGCTGAACAGGGCCGAACAACGGCGCGCGATCGGCGCGGGCATGGTCGGCTATATCCTCGAGTGGTTCGACTTCGGGGTTTATGGCTTTCTCGCCGCGATCATTGCCAGGAATTTCTTTCCATCGACCGACGACTTCACTTCATTGCTGGCGTCGTTTGCCGTGTTCGGCGTGGGCTTTGTCGCGCGACCCATCGGCAGTCTCGTGCTGGGTCGCATCGCCGATGTGCGTGGCCGCCACATCACGCTTGCGATGACGATGATCCTGATGGCCGTCAGCACGGTCGCGATCGGCCTGCTGCCGACTTATGAGCGGATTGGCATCTGGGCCCCCGTTCTGCTGGTTCTGGCACGACTGGTTCAGGGCTTTGCCGCGGGCGGCGAGTGGGGTACGGCAGCGGCGTTTCTGGTCGAGTGGGGCGGCGCGAACCGGCGCGGATTCTTCGGCGCGTTCCAGCAATCCAGCATTTCCGCGGGTCTGTTGCTTGGCTCGCTTGCCGCCGCGATCCTCAGCAGCGCGTTGAGCAACGATGCGCTTTCCTCGTGGGGCTGGCGCCTTCCGTTTCTTCTGGGCGCCTTGCTAGGACCGGTCGGCATGTACGTGCGACGGCGCGTGCAGGAGTCTCCCGCATACGAAAGCGGTGCGTCGCATGCGGCGTCGCTCAGTCGCAGCCAGTTTGCGAAATCGGTCTTTCACGCGTTTTCGTTCGTGATTTTCTGGGCGGTGAGTTCGTACATGGTCGCGGTCTACATGCCGACTTTTGCCACCAAATATGCGCATATTTCTCGCACGCAGGCATTGTGGACCAGCACCGCATCACTCGCGACCGTCATGATCGGGGCGCCGCTGATGGGTGCGCTATCGGATCGCATCGGCCGCAAGCCCGTGTTGCTCACCAGTTGCGTGTTCTTCCTGCTGCTGTCGTATCCGCTCTATGGGTTGATCGTGTCAGGCATCAGCTTCATGACGTTCTTCTGGACCCAGTTGCTGATGAACATCGTATTCACGATGTACTCGGGTGCCGGTCCCGCGTCGCTGGCAGAAATGTTTCCGACGCGTGTGCGCTCGACAGGCGTCTCGTTCGGCGGCGCGCTGGCCACCATTCTCGGCGGCTTCTCGCCGTTCCTGACGACGTGGACGATCTCCTCGACCGGCGCCGCCGCGAATGCCGGCTGGCTGCTGGCGGGCAGCGCGCTGTTCACGTTGCCCGCGCTCATCCTGATGAAGGATCGCGCCCGGCAGCAGACGATCTGATTCCGGCGCCGAAGATTGATTGTTCGGTGTACAATAAAATCATTGTTTGACGATTTATGATTCCGTGCGGCACGAGGGCTGCCGTACGAAAGTTACTGTTCTACGATGCAGGGCACCTTGAAATGACAACGCCGATCAGATCCGAAGCGCAGGTTTTTTCCGCAACGCAATCCGGGACACAGCACAAAGCCGCCACACTCAACGATGCGCTCGTCGCCGCATCCGCAGCCTTCGCGGCGCGCAATCCATTGAGCGCGCGCCAGTACGAACAGGCAGTTGAGGTCATGCCCGGCGGTAATACCCGTTCGGTGCTGTTTTACGAGCCGTTTCCGCTTGCGATGGCGAAGGGCGAAGGCTGCCGCCTGTGGGATGCGGATGGTCACGAGTACCTCGATTTCATCGCTGAATTCAGCGCGGGGATCTATGGCCACTCGCACCCGCAGATTCGCCGCGCGATCGATACCGCGTTAGACGGCGGGCTCAATCTGAGCGCACATAACCTTCTCGAATCGCGACTCGCAAAAGCGCTGTGCGAGCGCTTCGCTTCGCTCGAATCGGTGCGCTTTACCAACTCGGGCACCGAAGCCAATCTGATGATGCTGGCCGTGGCGAAGGCGTTCACGGGGCGCAGCAAGATCATTGTGTTTGTCGGCGGTTATCACGGCGGCGTGCTGACGTTTGGACGCGGCCACAACGCCGTCAATGTGCCGCATGAGTTTCTGTACGCCGGATACAACGATCTCGACAGCGTCCGCCGTTTGCTGGCCGAGAACGCTTCGGAGGTTGCTGCGATTCTCGTTGAACCGATGCAGGGCGCGTCCGGCTGCATCGTCGGCGACCAGGACTTTCTTACTGGTCTGCGCGAACTGGCGACGGCGCAAGGTGTGCTCCTGCTGTTCGACGAGGTGATGACGTCGCGCCTCGCGCCGGGCGGGCTGCAAGCCACGCTCGGCATCAAGCCCGATCTCACGTCGTTGGGAAAATACATTGGCGGCGGCATGTCGTTCGGCGCCTTCGGTGGTCGCGCGGACATCATGCAGCTCTTCGATCCGCGTAAGAGCCACGCGCTGCAACACGCGGGCACGTTCAACAACAACGTGATGACGATGGCCGCCGGCTTCACCGGGCTCACGGAAATCTATACGCCCGAAGCAGCCCGCGCGCTGTCGGCGCGCGGCGAAGCGCTGCGTGAAGCTGTGAATGCGCGTTTCCGTGCAGCCGGCGTGGCACTGCGGTTCATCGGCATTGGCTCGTTGATGAATCTGCAGATCACGGACAAGCCCGTGCGTTCCGTGCGCGACATCGATTCATCGCTGAACGGCTTCAAGGATCTGTTTTTCTTTCATCTGATCGAGAACGGCATTTATCTCGCGCGACGGGGCTATGTCGTACTGAGCCTGCCGGTGACAGACGCGCAGACAGCGCGTTTCGAGGCCGCAGTGGCCGCCTTTATCGACCGTTATGGTTATCTGCTGCCGCGCAGTCCGCGCGCAGCAACGTAGACTTCGCCATCGGGATAGCGTTCTTTATTGGAGAGTGGCGATGGTTGAGCCTGAAGAAATCGTGGAATTGCCGGCGACAACGTTGCGGCGATTGATCGGCAGTAGGCAGATTTCACCGGTCGAACTGCTGGACGCGTGTATCGCGCGCATCGAGGCACTCGATCCGTTCGTCAATGCGATGGCCGCAACCGATTTCGACGCGGCGCGCGCAGCGGCACGGACCGCTGAGAAAGCGGTCATGCGCGGCGAACCACTTGGGTTGCTGCATGGTTTGCCAACCGGCGTGAAGGATCTCGAGGCCACGGCGGGGCTTTTGACCACACAGGGCTCGCCGCTCTATCGCGATGCCGTTCCGCAGGACGACAACCTGCTTGTCGCGCGCTTGCGCGCGGCAGGGGCGATCGTCGTTGGCAAGACGAACGTGCCGGAACTGGGGGCGGGTGCGAACACGCGCAATCCTGTGTGGGGCGCGACGGGCAATCCGTTCAACCCTAATCTGAATGCCGGCGGTTCGTCGGGAGGTTCTGCCGCCGCGCTCGCGTGCGACATGCTGCCGGTCTGCACAGGCTCGGACACGGGTGGTTCGCTGCGGATTCCCGCTGCATTGTGCGGCGTGGTCGGGTTTCGTCCGTCGCCGGGCCTCGTTCCGAGTCCGCGCAAACTGCTCGGCTGGGCGCCGATTTCGGTGGTCGGCCCGATGGGGCGTACCGTCGCCGATACGCGCCTGCAACTTGCGGCGACCGCCGGCCTCGATAGCGGCGATCCGCTCAGCTATCCGGTGCGAGCCGACGGATTTCTCGCGTCCCGCGCGGTCGATTTGAGCACCTTGCGCGTCGGCTGGACCGAAGACTTCGGTGTCTGCGCGGTAGACGACGACATCAGGCGCACGTTTCGCGGGAAACTGGACGCGATAGCGCCGCTGTTCGGCAGATGCGAAGAGATATCGGTGGACTTCGGGGACGCCCATCGCGCGTTCGACGTTATCCGCGCCGAGAGCTTCGTGGCCGGATTGCGTACGGCGTACGAATCCGATCCCGCTTCGCTTGGGCCCAATACGAGGGCGAACTACGAACTCGGCGCCGCCATGACGCTCGCCGATGCCGCGTGGGCACAGGGCGAACAGACCGCGATCATGCGCCGGTTCCAGCAACTGTACAGCCGCTACGACGTTATCGTTGCACCGACCACGCCGGTCTCGCCGTTCCCCTGGACGACGCTGTTCGCGAACCGGGTTGGCGGAGAGCCGCAGGCCAATTACTACCGGTGGCTGGCGTTGACCTATGTCGTCACGTTGTGCACGAATCCTGCCATCACGTTGCCTTGCGGTCGGGATGAGACCGGCATGCCGTTCGGCCTGCAGGTGATCGGGCCATTCCGCCGTGACCGCCTGACGCTCGATATTGCAGAGGCGTTGGAGGAGGCATTCGCGTCATCGCCGATGTTGTGCCGTCCGCGTCCCGATCTGACGAGACTGGCGAATACGGCGATCGAACCGGCGCTGAAGTCGATTGTGACGGCGCCGCCCGTGCTGACAGCTCAAGCAGGGGCTGGCAACGCGGGAACGTCGCTCGTGTAGAAAAACAGCGCATCAGGCGGCGGAACACGCCTTGATCAGTTCCGCCGGCTCCGGCTGTCGCCCGTGCGCTTTGTCTGCTCATCGCACGTCTGCGGTGTGTCCGCTGCGTCGCGCCGCGCGTTCAGAAGATCGCGGATAAGGCGATCGCGCGTGGCCTCGATGGACGCGACAGAACGGCTGCCGAGTTCCGCCTTCACACCGTCGACGACCTGTTGTATCAGTGCGGGTGTCAGGGTCGGCGAACCCAGATCGCCCCACCAGGCCTCCATCGGCGGCCCGAGGTGATCGAGCGTGTGCTGGATGCCGCCTTCACCGCCTGAGAGATGCAGGTTGACGAACGGCCCCATGACCGCCCAGCGCAGGCCCGGACCAAAGGCAATGGCGTCGTCGATGTCCGCAACGCTTGCCGCGCCAATCGACACGAGGTGAAAAGCTTCGCGCCATAGCGCCGCCTGCAGACGGTTGGCGATATGACCTTGCAGTTCCTTGCGGGGATGGATCGGGCGTTTGCCGATGGCGCGATAGAACGCCATCGCGCGTTCAACGGACTCAGCCGACGTTCGCTCGCCACCGATCACCTCGACGAGCGGAATCAGGTGTGGCGGATTGAACGGATGGCCGAGCAGGACGCGTTCGGGATGCCGGCAGGCCGCCTGCACGCGGCTCATCAGAAGACCGGACGAACTGGATGCAATCACGACCTCCGGAGCCACCGCCGCATCGATGCGGCGCAACAGTTCGAGCTTCAGATCTTCGCGTTCGGGGCCGTTCTCCTGAACGAATCCGGCACCTTGCAAGGCGTCTTCCAGATCGTCATGGAACGTCAGGTGCGAAATCGATGCGCCTGACGCAAGGCCGCTTTGCTCGAGCGTCGGCCAATGGCGCTCCACTGCCGCCATCAGACGCTCGCGTGCGCCCGGTGACGGATCGGTGGCCGACACCTTGAGGCCGTGTGCGAGAAAGTAAGCGGCCCAGCTCGCACCGATCACGCCCGTCCCGACGACGGCGACCTGCTTAATGTGTGTTGACGTCATGCGGAACACCTCGTGCGTGAAAGGACGCGTTGCTCAGGGTGGCTTTGTCACGCGACCGAGAAATGCGGGCGCACGGATGTATCGGTGCGCGGCAATCCCATCATCTGCCGTGCTTCCGCGGGGGTGGCGATTTCGTAGTCCATCTCGCGCAGGATACGCACGGTACGCTCGACCAGTTCGACATTTCGCGCGAGTTGGCCATGGCGATAGTACAGGTTGTCCTCGAGGCCCACGCGGATGATCTGGCCGCCCAGCAACAGCGAATTCACGCTTGCGGGCAATTGCGCCGGGCCGATGCCGCTGACACAGAAGATGCTGTCCTTCGGAAGCAGATCGACCATGTATTGCAGCGAGCGCGGGTTGTATGGCATCGCGTTCTGGAACCCGCGATGCGCGTTCATCACCATGTTGATCACGTACGGCGGCTCGTCCAGTCCCAGTTCGATGAGCGACGTCACGTCCTGCACGATATGCGTCGGGCTGAAGACTTCCCATTCGGGCTTGATGCCGCGCTTCTTCATTTCTTCCGCGAGAAACCGGCAGCGCGACGGTGATGTGTTGAGCAGAACTTCCTTGCCGCCGAAACTCGCGACAAAGGTGCAGGCATCGAGTGTGCACATTTCGGCACCGGCTTCCATGCCTTTGAGGCGTTCTTCCCAGACCGTGTCCCACATGCCGCCTTCGATCGGCTGGATCATGTCGCCGTGCACACCGCCGCCTGTCGAGTTGTTGATGACGATGTCGCATTTCGCACGGATCTGCTCGTTGATGCTGCGATAGATATCCGCGTTGCAGGTGGCCTGCTCGTTTGGCAAACGCGCATGAACCGCGACGACACTTGCGCCTGCGTTGTAGCAATCGTAGACATCGCGGGCGATTTCGTGAGGCTGTGTCGGCAGATGCGGATTTTGTTCCTTGAATGCCATGCCGCCCGTCGGGGCAACCAGCACGATGACTTTGTTCGTGGCCATGAGAAGTCTCCAGAAATTGGTTTGATTCAGCTTTGGGGCAATACCTGATGCATTGGACGCGCCGGATGAAACTCAGAGACGTACCGCAACGGCTTACGGATTGACGACCTGTTCATCCATGACGAAGTTTTCGATCCGCCTGCGCAGATCGGGTGGAATCGGAATCGCCTCGCGGCTTTCAAGCGAGAACAGCACGATCACCTGTTCGATGCGCACGCGTACTGATTCGCCGGCACAGGCGTAAAGCGAGAGTGCGATGGAGCTTCTGCCGATCTTGCGCACGGCGAGGCGCAGCGCAAGCGTCTCGCCGATCTTGCTCGATGCAATGAAGTCGCATTCGATTCGCACGGTGGGCACGCCGAGCCGCTGTTTCGCGATGAAGTCGCCGTAATCGACGCCTAGTCCCTCGCCGAACCAGTCTTCGATCAATTCGTGAAACAGCACAAAGTATTGAGGGTAGAAGACGATTCCCGCTGGATCGCAATGCTGGAAGCGGATCAGCTTGCGGGATTCGAATTCCCGTCCGGTTTGCATGTGGGGGCTCCGTTATCGGGTGGTCGTGTTTTTGCCGTGCGGCGAGGCAGCAGCGTCCAGACTCATGCCGACGCGTACCGCTCGGGCGGAAAGCCCGGCTACGCACGTCACCGCACCGAGCACCAGCACGGCGCTCATCACGTACAGGCCGTTATGAAGGTTGCCGGTCACTGTCTTGACGAAGCCAATGAGCGTCGGGCTGACCAGTCCGCCCAGAACGCCGAGTGAACTGACGACAGCGATACCCGGCGCCAGGGCCTTTCCCGACAGATAGGTCGGCGGGATGACCCAGAACACGGCGCCGGCACCGAACACGAAGAACGCCGACGCACACAGCAGCACGAGCGAGATCGCCAGCGAAGCGCCGGTCAGCGTGGTGGCAGCAAGCGCGCACGCGCCCAGCACATAGGCCAGCGCGAGATGCCAGCGGCGCTCGCGACGCCGGTCGGAGCTCCATGGCAACAGCAGCATGCCGGCTGCGCCGAACGCATACGGGAGCATTGAGTACCAGCCGATATGTCCGATCTGCTGCACGCCCAATGCCTTGATCATGGTCGGCAGCCAGAAGCTGAACGTGTAAGCGCCGCATGCTGCGCTGAAGTAGATCAGCGCGATCGCGTAGATGCGTGGATCGATGAACGCGTCGCGCAGCCTTCCATGGCCGGCATCCTGCGCCTCGTCCGCGGCCATCGCCGACAGTACGACGTTCTTTTCGTGTGTGTCCAGCCATCTGGCTTCGCCGGGCCGGTTGGCGAGCATCACATAGCAGAGCACGCCCAGCGCGACTGTAGGCAGACCTTCGAGCAGGAAACACCACTGCCATCCGCCCAGCGATGCGACGCCGTCAAGGTTCGACATGATCCAGCCGGAGAGCGGACCGCCCAGCACGCCGGCGATCGGCATCGCGAACAGGAACTGCCCCGTCACGCGAGCGCGGCGTGCGCTCGGATACCACCAGGTGAGGTACAGAATGATGCCGGGGAAGAAACCAGCCTCGAAAGCACCGAGCAGAAACCGCAGCACGTAGAACTGCAAGGGCGTCGAGACGAACATCGTCGCTGCGGAAGCCAGCCCCCAGAGCACCATGATGCGAAGAAACGTCAGGCGCGCGCCGATTCTTTCGAACAACAGGTTGCTCGGCACTTCGAGCAGCAGATAGCTGATGAAGAAAACCCCTGCGCCGAAGCCGTAAACCGCATCGGAGAAGCCGAGCGCCTGCTTCATCTGAAGCTGTGCGTAGCCGATGTTGATACGGTCGAGAAAAGCAAACAGATACGCGACAAAAATAATCGGTACGAGCCGGCGAGTGATTTTCCGATAGACGCGATCCTCCTCGAGCGCGCTTGCCGCTGGCGTGGCGCGCGATTGATCGCCGCCGGAAAAAGCGGGATTGCCGGTTGTCATCGTGCGCCCCTCGAGCGGGGTTGGGCGCGCGTCGCACCGTTTTCTGCGTCGTGCGGCAGGCGTTCGCCGCATTCGCGTGCGGGTGGGTGATCTTGATCCATGGTGTCTCCTGCCTATCTTCGTCGCGACGGTGGCGACGTAAGGACGATCGGCTTCGGGGCGAGCCGTTTCCGGGCGCAAGGCCGGAGCGCAAGGTTTCCGGGAATGCGTTGTTGTGCATGCCAGTCTGTCGTGGCGATGCGGATCCGTCCATAAAGCGGGTTTAGTCCGGTGTATCGGTTTTACCGATACACGGACACTGAGTGCGCAGAAGGAGGGGGCGAAGTAGGCCTCGGCCGGAGCTTTCGGGCGAATTAACCCGTGATGCCGGTACCCGACGGCGATTCAAGGAAGAGTTCAGTCAGCGTGGATCGCATCCAGCGATGCGCCGAATCCTGATGAAACTGTTCGTGCCAGTGCTGTTTGATCTGGTAAGTCGGCACGTCGAATGGCAGGTCGAAGGCGCGGGTTGTGCCGTCGCGTTCGAGCATGTCGGCGAAATGCCGCGGTACGGTAGCGACCAGATCGGTTTGGGCCACGATGTTGGCGAGGCCGAGATAGCTCGGTACTTCGAGCACCACGTTGCGCTGCAGCGACTTCTGTCGCAACGTGCGGTCGATCACCGAATGCCCGGTGCCGGAGGTCGTGACGACGACATGCCCTTCGCCAAGGAATGCGTCGATCGACGGTTCGCGCGCGAGACGCGGATGACCGGGTGAGGCGATGCCGACGTAATGCTGATTGAAGAGTTTCTGCTGGTAAAAGCCGGCATCGAGCTGTGGCATGAAACCGACTGCAAGATCGGTCTCACCGGCTTCCAGCAGTCCGGCGGTGTCCTCGTCGATATGAATCACGCGGATGCGCACGCCGGGCGCGACCGTGCGCAGGCGGTTCAGCAGCGCCGGCAGCAAGACGATCTGGCTGAGGTCGCTCATCGCCAGCCGGAAGACCCGCTTTGCGGTCAGGGGATCGAAGCTTTGACGCAGTTTCGAGAGCGCGTCGAACGATGCGAGCAAGACCACTGCTTGCCGGTGCAGTTCATTGGCGAAACCGGTCGCCTCCAGTCCCTGCGACGCACGCACGAACAGCGGGTCCTGATAGTGATCACGAAGCCGCGCGAGATTGGACGACACGGTCGGCTGCGAGAGCCCGAGATTCAGGGCGGCCTGGGAGACACTCCGCGTCGCATGGATCTCGGCGAAAATCTGCAGGAGCCTAACGTCGATGTCGGTCATCAATGCTCTTTTCCGTTTGAAAGCCGCCGACCAGCCGGCGCTCGAACCGTGTGAACAACGCGCGCGTCACCGTATGGCCAGCGAGCGGATGATGCTTGCCCGGCGCCAGCACTTTAGTCCGAGGCGCGCGCTGCCCAATACGATACCGCATCAATGCATCTATCGGTATCAGCCCGTCCTGGCACACGCGCGGCGGCAACGAACGGCTCAAAAGAGCGTACGCAGACCGAGCGTGGCGCCTGTCTGGTTGGCCCGTCCACCGAAGCTGCCCACGGGATTGTTGGGATCGGTCACGGAGGCGCCGTTCAGGATGTTGCGGTCGAGTTCGGCGTAGACGTCGGTTCGTTTCGACAGGTGGTAGTCGACGAGTGCGACGAGCGTCTTGATCTTGCCGCCCTCGTTGCCCGCGACGCCAGCCACGCTGTCGAACATCAGACTGACCCCTGCGCTCAGCGCGGGGGTTACGCGATAGTTGACGCCGACATCCACGTAGGAATCGCGACGGCTCGCGGTCTGCGTATTGGCACCGGCCGCGGTACTGACATTGGACAGCATGCTCGTATTGGCGAGCGGCGACCCCGTCGCAGAGCCCACCGTAAACCCGGCGTCGCGCCGGGAGTAGATATAGAGGCCGTACAACGCGACCGGTCCGAGCGTATAGTTCGCGCCGCCGCCGAACACGTTCGCGTGCCGGTCCGCTGCGTCGCTCGATCGTTGCGCAACCGCGCCGGCGGCAAAGCCATTGCCGTTGTAGGAGAGGGCGGCGGCGTCAGTCGAGCCAGCCTGAAAATCACCCGCCTGACCGCCGAACGAATGCTGCAGTTGCAGGGAAAAGCCGTCGCGCGAAATCGAATACTTCATGGAATTGTCCAGCCGCACGCCGAAGAAGCGCGTCTCCCAGGCTTCCTGCAGATAGTTGGGGAAGTTGAAGGTGTCGTAGTTGGAAAGCTGCCAGAACGGCAGGCTGTACATGCGGCCCATCTGCAAGGCGCCGTAGGTCGGATTATCGATGCCGACCCAGGCCTGACGGCCGAATAGCTGTCCTTGCTGGTCGAATGTGCCAGTAGTCGGAAGGAAGCCGTTCTCGAGCACGAACTTCACGGCGGTACCGCCGCCGATGTCTTCGCTGCCTTTTAACCCGAAGCGGCTTCCCATCAGCGCACCCGATCCCAGTCCCCAGCTGGTCGCGCTTTTCGCGGTGGCGGCGTTGGCGGTGTAGCGCAGGCCCGTGTCGATCGCGCCGTACAGCGTGACGGACGATTGGGCGCTTGCAATGCCGCAAGCAAGCATGCCGGGAATCAGTGCAATGGTCGTGATTTTCATGGCGTTACCTGGGAAATGTCGATTGAAGGCTTAGTGGGTGCAATTGTTGACATGGGTTGCGTCGGCGGCATCGTTGCGGCTTTTCGGCGCAAGGAGGGGCGAAGCGGATAGCGCCGTTGCGCCAGGCGGACGCCTGCCGCTCTGCGCGCGGCAGTACCGCAACGCGCTCAGACTGACGAGCGCGCCAAACGCGACGTAGTACGCAGGCGACAGGTTGTCGCCGGTCTTCCCGATCAGCCAGGTAACGATGAACGGCGCGAAGCCGCCGAAGATCGTCACAGCCAGGCTGTAGCTGACGGACAGGCCGGTTGTGCGGGAGGCGGTTGGAAAGAGGCGCCCCATCAGCGCCGGCACCGGTGCGAAATAGGCGGCGAGACCGATCCCGAGCACGAACTGCATCGCGACAAGGCGCGTTACGCTGGGCGCGGCGTCGACGAAGACGAGGGCCGGATAGATGCCGAGTCCCACCAGGAGCCCGCCAGGCGCCATCACGCGCGCCGCGCCGATGCGGTCCGCCAATGCGCCGAAGCACGGCGCCAATACGAACTGCACAAGCCCGGCGGCCATCACGGAGTAGTAGGCGAGCGACGGTGTCAGATGCAACTGGCGAATGGCATAGGTCGGCATGTACAGCAGCAGGACGTACGAGCCGATCGTCGACAGCACGATCAGACCGGTGGCAGGCACAAGACCGCCCAGACCGCTGGTGAATCTCGGCGCCGCACCGGCAAGCTTTTGCACCTCGGCGACGAACTGCGGTGTTTCCTCGACCTTGCGGCGGATGTAGAAGCCCACCGGTCCTATCAGCGCGCCGAACAGGAACGGCACGCGCCAGCCCCAGGACAGTTGCGCGTCGGCCGGCAGAAGGGTGACGAGCATGCCGAACAGGGCCGCGAGTACCGCGGTCAAACCCTGGCTCGCGACTTGCCAGCTCGCATAGAAGCCGCGCTCGTTCTCGGGAGTGTGCTCGAGCAGGAAGGTGGTTGAGCTGCCGAACTCGCCGCCTGCCGAGAAGCCCTGAATCACGCGCGATACGACGATCACGAAGGTCGCCCATGGGCCGATCGACGCATATGTCGGCGCGAATGCGATGGCCAGGGTGCCGGCCGTCATCATCAGCATCGACAGCGATAGCGCTGCCTTGCGGCCGGCGCGGTCGGCATAAATGCCAAGCACGACCGCGCCGATCGGCCGGACGAAGAACGATACGCCGAACGTCGCGACCGTCATCAACAGCGAGGTGAGTTCGTCCCTTGCCGGGAAAAACAGCTTCGAAATGGTGATCGCGAGAAAGCCGAACACAATGATGTCGAACCATTCGAGTGCGTTGCCGATCGTGGCGGAGATCACCGCATGCCGGCGGCGAGCCGCCGGCGTATGGGTGCCTTGAAGCGAAGAATTCATGGGCGAGTCCCTGGGTCGTAGAGTGAAGGCCGGCCGTGCTTGAAGAGGCCACGTGTCACGGCACAGGGCGAACAGTAGAAAGCCAAAATTGCGTCCGCGACGCGCTTTACCGATTAGTTGATATTCGCGAAACGAATATCCGCGAAAAGCGCTGGTCGGCTTGGATTTGACGGCAGATAGGACATACGCGAGGTGGGCGTGTAGCGTGCGCTTACGCCCGCCGATAGATCGCATACCGAATAAAAAAGCCGCGTCGCCCGGAGGCGGCGCGGCTCAATGTCGAGGCCGGAAGAGAATAGTGCGCAGTCCGCATACGGACTGCGCGACTCGCGTGAACACCGTACCTTGAAGGTGTTCCGATTTCTATGTCACGCGAGCAGGCCTTCGCGATCGAGATCGCGTTCGAAGTCGGCAAGCGAGCGTTCGAGCCGCTCGATCAGTTCATCGATCTGTGGCTCCGTCACGATCAGCGGCGGCGCGATTAGCTGGATGTCGCCGAACTGACCACGATTGGCGCGCCGGTTGTAGAGCGCAATGCCGTGCGCGAGGCCGTAATTCGTGAGCCGGGCGGGCGCATTCATGGCCACCGGCAACTGCCGTTTCGTGACCGGGTCGGCGACGAGTTCGAGGGCCATCAACAGTCCCTTGCCGCGCACGTCACCGATCAACCGGCAGCGCTGCTGCAACTCGCGTAGCTTTGCATTGAGATATGTGCCCATCCGCGCCGCCCGCTCGACGAGCCGCTGCTCGACCACTTCGTCGAGTACGGCAGCCGCGACCGCGCACGAGAACGGGTTCGAGAAATACGTATGGCCGTGCACGAAGCCGCCTTGCGCGGCGATGGTCTCGACCATGCGGTTCGGCGCAAGCACGGCGCCGAACGGCGTATACCCCGCCGCGAGTCCCTTGGCCAGCGTGACGATATCGGGCCGCGAACCTTCCCAGTTCTGCGAGGAAAGGAATGCGCCGCTGCGCCCCGCGCCACTCATGATTTCATCGTGAATGAGCAGGATGCCGTAGCGATCGCAGATTTCCCGCACCGCCCGGTAGTACGACGCCGGCGACACGAGCGCGCCGCTCGATAAGCCGCCGATCGGCTCGATGATGAAAGCCAGTACGGTCTGTGGTCCTTCTTCGAGAATCTTCTCTTCCAGCGCCCGGGCACAGGTCGCCACGTGATCGTCGGCGCTCACGCCCGGCGGCAGCCGGTAGATCATCGGCGCGGGGATTTTCGGCATCGTCCTGTACATCGGGCAGTAGATGGACTCGGTGAACGAGTCGCCGGTCACCGCCATCGCACCCATCGTCGAACCGTGGTAACTCGGGTCGCGCGAGATGACCTTGTAGCGCGTGGCTTCGCCGCGCGCTACCGCGTACTGCCGCGCGAGCTTGAGCGCCGATTCGTTTGCTTCGGAGCCGCCCGACACGAAAAAAGCCCGCTCGAAACCTTCCCCCGCGAGGCCGGTCAGCCGGTCGGCGAGACGCACGTTATGTTCGCTTTCGAAGAAGCGTGGATAGGCGAACGTGACGCGCTGTGCCTGTTCAATCATCGCCGCGACAACGCGCGGATTCGAATGGCCGAGGTTGCTGACGACCGCGCCGGAGGTGGCGTCGAGAAACTGCTCGCCCCTCTCGTCATAAAGATAGATCCCTTCGCCGCGTGCGACGCGTGGTGGTCGCGCTGCGCCCTTCGGCAAATAGAAGCTCATTACGCTGCCGCCGTGCGGCGTATCGCCAACGAGACGGGCGGGAAATTGTTCAGACATATCAGTTGACCTCGGTGTGGGCGACGGCAGGCGCGGCATGAGCCTGTGCGCCGCGCTCGCGTGAAAAGCGGATAAGCACGTTTCGCAACAGCGTACTCACGTCGTTGCGGTAGTCGTTGTGCGAAAGCGCGCCGCAGAAGGTGATCGAACCGACCGAGAACACTGCGCCCCCATGGCCGGTTTCGTAATAGACGATCTCGGATCGAATCAGCGTGTCAGGCGTGTTCCGCGCACGCGTCGCCGTGTGCGACAGCAGGGCGTCGAGCGCTGGTCCAAAGGCTGCACTATGGCCTTCGGAGCGCGCGAGGATGGTGACGTTCGCCGGCGTGCCGTCGGCGGCTTCGGTCGAATCCAGTTCGAAGCCGGCCGCGCCGCCGCCGGACAAGCCATAGCCACCGAATAGCGGACCCGCGATGTCTTTGAGCAGCGCGCCGCCCGGCTGGGTGCGTGCGGCGTCGATCACGCGGTAATGCGATCCTTCGAACGGCCCCTGTGAACTGAAGCCGACGCCAACCAGTTGCTGGGGCGTTCGCGCGCTGCTGCGCCACAATCCGCCGTATTCGCCATCGAGCGCGTGGAAATACTCGCCCGATTCGGCCGCCCACGCGCGCACGCCGCCTTCGGTGCGTCGCACTTCGAGCGCGCCCGGCACGCCAGCCGAGCGGCCGACGCGCCAGTAGAAACCATTGCCGCCCAGATAGGCAAGGTTGCCGCCGCTGCGCTTGTACCCGGCTAACGCGTCGAGGGTCGCGGCCGTGTGGTACTCCGGGTGCGTGCCCGTCAGCACCGCGGCATACGGTTCGAGGAGCGCGGCGCCGAAGCGTTCCAGATCGTCGTCCGTGACCACGTCGAATGAAAAGCCTTCGTGCTCGAGCCAGTCGAGCAGGTGCGAGTCCGCGATGTAATGGCGGCAACCGGAGCCGCGCGAGTCGTCGAATGTCAGGAAGCCCGGGCGCATCGTCAGCATCGGGCGCAGGCGTGACGAGAACATCACACCGCTGCCGTCCGAATGCAGGTTGTAGGTCGCGAGACCGACTTCCGGATGGTCGTCGGGATTGTGCGGATACGCACCCCATCGTCCAACCTTGTCGCGCAATGCCGCGTCGAAGTTGCCGCGAGCGTAATTCGCGTACGCCTGATACGTGTAGGTCGCCGCGACGAACACGAGCGGGGCGCCCGGCCGGCCCAGTTCGGGGCGAACGTAAAAGGGCAGGTAGTCAGTGGCGCCGTCCACGCTCAGCCGCATTGCGTAGGCACCGCTTTTCAGCGTCGCGGGCACGGTGAACGCAAAATCGGTCGACCAACCGGCATCGTGCAGATCGTCGTCGTGGAAATGGATGGCGGCATAGTGGGCCGGCGCCGTGCGCCAGCAGCGCTCACGCCCGTTCCACGCGCTGCCGCGCACCGCGCGTGTCGGCAGGTTGTGCAGCGTGCCATGGCGTGCATGCGGCGTTGTATCGGTGATCTTCAGCGTGTCGATGCCGTGCGTGAAATCCCAAGCGGCGTAAAGCGCATCCGCGTCGAAGTCGCTGGCGCGCGGTGCGGTGTATTCGGCTGTGGCTGCATGCCTGGCGAGTGACGGCAGTGCGTCGGCGACGAATGGCGATTCGATCTTGCCGTTGAAATACGCGCGCCGGTCGGTGCCGTCTTCGAGGGCACCGATCAGCAGATCCGCGGCGTCATCGTGGTACGGCGCACGCCATCCAGCGTCGAGCGTTTGCAGCGTTCGGCACCGCACTGGCTCGGTGGCACTGCCGTCGACTTCGACGACGCCCACCTCGATCAGGTTCGATGCGACATCAATTGCGAACCAGACGTCGTACCATCGGACGTCGAGTCGCGCCGCGCATAGCACGCGCACAGGCGGTGCGCCCGGGCCCGCACCGAGCCTCAGCTCGATGCCGCGCTCGCCCACCAGTAGCGAGAAACCCGCCTGCCGTGCCGCGTTCCATTGCGACATCACGCACTGGTCGCTGCGGGCGAGCGCAGTCGGCCGGACGCGGGCGCCCGCTGTGAGCCCGGCGGCGGAACCTGCCGCCGGTACGCCGCTCACGCGCGCGAAAGAGCCCGGCAGTAACGGCTTGTCGACCGACGCGAAAGTACCCGCAAACACCCGGCCGAGCGGTTCGAAGCGCATGCCGGGGCCAGCGGGATTGGGATCGGCGTGAATCACGCGCACCAGTTCGGCGGTGAAAGGGTGCGGCAACTTGCTGGAGACCTTGAATTCGACGGTTTCGCCGGGTCCGGCCGAAAGAACATCGCTGTATCCGGTGATCGTGATCATGCTTGGCTGGTTACCTCGAGGCGCGACGCTGACGCGCACGCACGGTGGATTGAGCGGAGTGGGCGGCTGCCGTGTCGTCATGAAACGGCTTCAAGTGCAGTCTAGGTCCGGGTTATTTTTTCCACTACGCCGCAGACGTTTGATCGTATATTCGTGTCATGAATATCAACGATATCGACCTGAACCTGCTGCGGATCCTCGATGCGGTGTACAGCGAGCGGAGCGTGAGCCGGGCGGCAGTCAGGCTCAATCTGTCCCAGCCGCGGGTCAGCAACGCGCTGGTCACATTGCGTGCGCTGCTGGAGGACCGCCTGTTCGTCCGGACCGGCAGCGGGGTGGCGCCCACTGAACTGATGACCGTGCTGGCGCCGCGCATCCGCGAGGCGCTGACCTTGCTCGAAGGCTGCCTCGTGCAGCGTTCCGGCTTTGATCCGGGTGCCGCGCAGCGTACCTTCCGCCTGCATATGAGCGATAGCATCGAGATCGTTGCGGTGCCGTCGCTGCGGCAACGCGTCGAGACGCTGGCGCCTCGCGTGCGGCTCGAAACGACGCAGATCCCGACGCAGCGCATCCCGCAGGCGCTGCAAGCCGGCGAAATCGACTTCGCGATAGGCAGCTATGGTGTGCTCGGAGACGACATCGTGCGTGAGCATCTGTTCAACGACCCGTTTGTGTTGCTCGTCGCCCGTTCACACGCGCTGCCGCGCAACCCGTCGCGCGAAGCGCTGCAGCAGACGCGCTACGTGGTGGCCGGTGAATCGCCTGACGTCGAACAACTGATGGCGGACCTTGGCTTGACGAGACAGATCAGCGTGCGCACGTCGTTTTATCTGTCGGTGCCCGCGCTGCTGCACGGCGGCGACCTGGCGGTGTGGCTGCCGCACAGTGTTGCGCGTGCGATCGTCGCGTTCGGCAAATACAGGATCGTCACGCCGCCGATCCAGCAACGCGCGGTTGCGGTCAACCTGTTTCGCCATCCGCGCGCGGCGCTCGATCCGGCGTTGATGTGGATGAGTGAGCTTGTGCGCACTTCGCTGAACAGTTCGCGGGAGGCGCGATGAGCCGGCGCGCACAGACCAACGAGGCACGCCTCGATCTCGCGCTGCTCGAAGTGCTGGACGCTGTCTACGTAGAACGCAACATTGGCCGTGCGGCGCAGCGTCTCGATGTTTCGCAGCCGGTCGTAAGCGGCGCGCTCACGCGTCTGCGTCTGCTGCTCAAGGATCAACTGTTCAGGCGCAGTCCCGGTGGTGTCGAACCCACCGAGCTGGTGAATCTGATCGCGCCGGCCATTCATCGCTCGCTAAGCGAAATTCATGACACGCTGCAGGAAGCCGGCACATTCGTGCCCGAGAAATCGGATCGCACCTTTGTGATTAGCATGAGCGACAGCGGTGAACTTTCGTTCCTGCCGACTTTGCACCGGCATCTGGCAATGATCGCGCCCAACCTGCGGCTTCGGTCAGTCAAGATCCCCCTAGGTGAACTCGCGAGCGCGCTTGAAACCAACGCAGTGCATATCGCGCTAGGGCAATTGCCCGATATGGGCGTCGAGTTCGAACGCGCGCATTTGTTCGATCAGGACTATGTGCTAGTCATGGGCGAGCATCATCCGCTTGCGGGTCAAACCGTCACGCGGGAACTGTTGGCGCAGTTTGAGTTCGTGCTGGTGGGCCGCTTTCCGGACGTCGAGCAACTGATTGCCGAGCAGGGCCTGACCGGCCAGGTTCGACTGCGGGTCGCGCATTACCTTGCAGTCCCAATGATCCTCTCTACGAGCAATCTCGCGGTGTGGCTGCCGCGCAGCCTGATTGCACCGCTCGCATTGCTTGGACGTTACCGCGCCAGCAGCGTCGCCACGTTGGAGCGAAATTTTTCACTGAGTGCGGTGCGGCATCGGCGCAGCGCCAGGGACCCGGGCGCGCAATGGTTCTGGGAGCAGGTGACGCAGTTGATTTCTGGCGGCGATCGTGAGCGGGGTTAAGTGAGGCACGCGATCCGAACTTGATTGTCCCGGCTGGCACGATCGTCTAAAGCGGAAGGTTGACCGTTTCGCGTGGCGGAAAAGCAAGAGCCTCTATACCCGCGAAATCCAGTGTTTCGACGCAAAGCCGTATCTCAGCCAGAAACGCTGCGCCTGAAGGGTGAATTCCGATCATGCTTTCGATCCATTCCTCGATGTCAGTCAGGCGTCCGTCCTGCGCAAGAACCGCCAGTTTGCGGCGCTCGCTCTCGGGAAGGGCGGTTGCCGCGAAGCGGTGTTGGCTCCGTGGGTGCCTTGGCGCAGGGCCATAGGAAGAATACCGCACGCGGTTCGAAGGCGAAGCCTCCACACCCTGCGCAACAGGAACGACGAGTTCGAAAGAAAAAGAAGTACCGCGAAGCGGTGCGCTCGAAACGCGCAGATCGCCGCCCATTGTCGTGACAATACGCTGTGAAATTAAAAGACCCAGCCCCGTGCTGCTGTTCACGGACTGTATCTGGCGAAATGCCGTAACGAGTTTCGACTGATCTTCGATGTCGATACCGCTACCGGTATCCGCGACTTCAAAACCCATGTGCCATCGATCGTCCTGCAGGCGCGCTCGCACCGTCATCATGACGACGCCATCTCTGGTGAACTTGGACGCGTTCGACAGCAGATTGAGCAAAACCTGTTGAAGTCGACGGCCGTCGATCGTCAATCGACGGGGCAACGAAGTCAGTGCCTGGTAGCTGAACTGGTTGTTCAACTGAGAGCAGAGCGCGAGCGCGTATTCGGCAATGTCGTCGAGAAGTGCGGGCAAGTCCGTTGCGACTGGGACGATGTCCAACGGTTGCATTTCGGTTTTCGCGTAGCCGACCAGCTCGTCGATCAGGCCGAGTTGATAGTTCACGCTGCGCTCGATTGCCTGGATAGGGCTCACCTGCTTCGAATCCGCCAGAGCAAGCAACTGCCGGGCATAACCTGTAATCGTAGCAAGCGGCGCACGGAGGTCATGACTGACGAAGCCCAACGTTTCGATGAGCTGCTGGTTTTTCTCTTCGGCGTAAAGCAATGCTTCATTCAGGTCCAACGTGCGCTGCGCAACCTGTTCGCGTAACCGGTCGTGTTCGGTTCTTTGCCAATCTGCGAGTTCGGTTCTTGCCGCTATTCGCTGCTTGCCGACGTGGTTTATCCATGCCGCAAGCACAATAAGATTGGTGGCCAGGCCAATGATTGCAATGACGGGATTCGGATGAATGTCGGACTTCAACCATGCGAGCGCCGCCGGCAAGGACCCAAGCGTTTCGAGGATGCGCAGCGCAAAGTTGAACAGCGAGAAGATCATGGTGAGCAGCATGATCCGCGCGGTGGGTGTCGACTGACGCGAGAGCCGTGCAGCAATGACCACCGTGACGACACCAAACAGGGCGTTGACATATAGGCCCATCTGCACGAAAACGAACAGATTGCCGAATGCGGCCCCTGCAGCTGCGATGCACTCCAGCAACGCGAACCCAACCATTACGTAGCGCGCGGGCACGTTGGCCTTTTCGCTTTGTGCGATGCGCAAGACGAAGACGATGAACAGCAGGACGGCAAGACATCCAAGCACCGTCACACTTCTGGCACTCCATTCGGTTGCGAGCGGCCATAGATATATCTTCGTATAGCCGCGTTCCGCGGCTTCGAATAGCGCGGTCATGGCGCATAGAGCCGCCAGGACGAGAAACAGGACGCTGCGGGAAAAATAGGCGATGAGCAACGCGCACCACGCCAGTGCCAGCGTCCCGCCAATCAATCCTCCGTTCCAGAGTGCCGCACGATCTTCCAGCGCGTCATATGCCGCCGCCGAATACAGCTTCGGTTCGAGCGTGAGCGCGGTATCGCTCGCCACGCGGATGAGGAAAAGAAGCTGTTCGCCGGGAACAAGCGTGAAATCCGCCAAGGGATAGCGGGACGACGATGACCGGGATGGCAGGCCGACGGAATCGACGCCCTCATGGGTCCAGTGACCGCTGCGCCCGGTGTAAAAGTCTACGTTCTGAAGGCGTGCGTCCAGGAACGCGAGAACGAGCGGGGCGGCTGTTGAACTATCGTTGCTCACGACCACGCGCAGCCACCATGCTGAGCGGGTGAAACCCGGCTTTAATTTATCCCGCTGCACGGGCAGGAAGCCTCGCGGGTTTCCGGCGGACAGCGCGAGAACGTCGTCCAACCCCATCTTGCCCGAGACATCTTCGAATGCCTGCATCTGGCTCAGGGTGGGAGCCCGTTGAGTCTGGTTACCCGGCGTGCCGACATCGACGGCCAATGACTGGGTTGTCCACCAGATCAGGCAGAGGAACAACAAGCGGTGCCACCTGGCTGTTGTCAAGATGGCATTACTCTGCATCGACGGCGCACTCCTGAGTGTCCGTCGGTTCCTGGCCGCGATGGTCCTCCCGGTAGGTTGACGGCGTCATCTGGAATCGCTCGCGAAACGCCGTGGCGAAATTCGCAGCACTGGAGAAACCAATCTCTTCGGCGATGTTGGCGATACTCAATGGCGTGTGGCCCAACAACCTTTGTGCAATCCGCAAGCGTTCGTCCCGGAGATACTCGAATACCGTCTGACCAAGGTTCTCCCGAAACGCGCGCGACAGTCGTTTTTCATTGGTCCCCACGAGACGCGCGAGTTGTTCGACCGTAGGCGCATCGTTCAGCCTCTGCGACAAATGGCGAACGGCCGCGCGAACGATGACACTGTTGCCTGTGAAGTCTGAAGAGGATGCCTCATCTTCGGCGTGCGAATTACCGCGTGTCCGGGCGAGGTGGACGCGAATCCGTGCAAGCACCTCGTCCGCCTCGAATGGCTTGAGCACGTAGTCCACGCCACCGATTTCCAGGCCGTTGAGGCGCTCGTGGAGTTCCCCGGCCGCAGTAAGAAATATGACGGGGATCGCCCACGTGCGCGGGTCCGCGGCAAGAAGGCGGCAGGCCGCAAATCCATCCATCCGCGGCATCCGTACGTCCATCAGGATCAGGTCGGGTGAAATCGCCAGTGCCCGTTGATACGCCTGTGACCCGTCGAAACCGACGCTGATCCGGCATCCAGCATTGCGCAAGACGTCAATCAACAATCGAAGCTGGTCCGGCTGGTCGTCTACCACAAGAAGATGGGCATCCATGAGGGCGGTATTTCGGTGCGGCATCGTATAGGCGAAAGAAACTGGCGGTTAACGTTCCCAGTTAACGGCGGCTGATTACGCAACTTGAGGGTTGCGGGGTATCGATCGCTCGCCAGCATAAAGCCGCAAAAAGCATCAGATTGTTAATTCAATTTAAATCGAGCGGTTTCGCTACGGATTAGCAAAAGATTTTTCCCTCCAGCAAAGCATTCCGTCCCTCGGGCAAAACCGTTGTGCCGGTAACGCTGCCCATAATTCCGCCGTCCTTACACAAAGTTGCGACTGCCTACATTTGTAGCTGTAGGTGTCAGTGGTTCGACTGCAGCGATCGACGCCTCGTAACGACAGGCGCCATCGAACGGCACGCCGGGAAAAACCAGACGGCACGGGCGGGCTAAAGCCCCGGGTAGAGCGTGACGGAGACCAGATATGAATCCCTTTATTGACTATCAGACAAGTGAGAGCGGAACGTAATGAACAAGAGCCGATATAAGTTGGTTTGGAATCGTCGAATTGGCGCGCTGGTAGCGGCAGCCGAAACGCAGCGCGGCGTGCAGGGCGAAGTAGGGCAGGCGGAAATGGGCCATGGCGGTAGTTCCCCGAGGTCGAAAGTTGCACTCGCTGTACTCACGGCGCTCACGCTCTCGGCTGGATATGCACATGCAGATAACCTGGCAGTCGGCGGCGAGGTCGGCGGGACGACTGCAACGATAGGGGGTGCTACGGCGCCGTCCGCGAGTACAGGTGGGACCAATCCCGCTGTAGCCGGTGACGCGAGCAACACCAGTCAGAATACGGCGGTCGGGATCAAGGTCGTCGCTAACGGCGGAGCCGCAACCGCTCTGGGCGATACGGCAACTGCAAGCGGCCAGAATGCCACGGCGGTTGGTGCGAATTCGGTCGCAACCGGCAACCAGTCAGTCGCTTTCGGCGGTGGGTCGAGCGCGGCGAATCTTAACTCGACTGCGATTGGCGCTCAGGCACACACGACTGCGGAGTTCTCAACGGCGGTCGGCACTAACAGTTCGGCCGCCGGCGGCACGGCCCTAGGTTTTCAGGCGAGCGCGAACGCGAGTGACGCTACAGCAGTTGGTGTGGATTCCGTTGCATCCGGGATCGGTAGCGTTGCAGTTTCCCGCGCACAGGCAACTGCCCAGAACGCAATCGCTATTGGTGAGAATGCAACGGCAAGCAACGTATCTGCCGTGGCCGTAGGTACCGGGGCGAACGCCAGCAGCAACAGCGCCACGGCAGTTGGCCCCTTGGCGACAGCAAGCGGTGGCAGCTCGACGGCGATCGGCAATTCGAGTGTGGCGAGCGGGGGATCGGCCATTGCAATTGGTCAGTCTACAACCGCATCGTCAGTCACTTCTATCGCAGTCGGATTTAATGCGAATGCCGCATCGGCCAATGCGATTGCACTGGGCACGCTCACACAGGCCACAGGCGCAAATTCGATTGCAATTGGCAACGCGGCTGTGGCTTCGACCAACGAATCGACAGCGCTCGGTTCCGGCGCTGTTACCCGTGCCGCAACGAATGTGAGCAGCGTCACATTGAACGGCGTCACCTTCGGTGGCTTCGCAGGTGCGACACCGACCGGGGTCGTGAGTATCGGCGCGGTCGGTCAGGAACATCAGTTGCAAAATGTAGCCGCGGGCCAGATCAGCGCAACGAGCACGGACGCCGTGAACGGCTCGCAGCTTTTCTCCATTGCTTCACAAGTCTCGGCTCTGTCGAGCAAAGTCAATACGGTTACCGCGACCGTCAACACCATTTCGACAAGCGGCTCGAATGGCACGGTCACTGACAATACCGACACCGCAGTGGGTAAAAATTCGACGGTGTCAGCATTGAACGGAACCGCTGTCGGTAACGGCTCGAATGTTTCGGGCCAGGACGGCACAGCAATCGGCACCAACACGACTGTCACGGCTGCACGCGCGACCGCCATTGGCACGAATTCCAAAGTCACCGCCACGAACGGAACCGCAGTCGGTGATGGTTCTAACGTCACTGGTACGAACGGAACTGCGATCGGCACGAATTCCCAGGTCAGCGCGAACAATTCGGTTGCCCTGGGTGCAAATTCAGTTGCGGACCGGGACAACACGGTTTCGGTTGGTGCGCCGGGTGCTGAGCGTCAGATTACCAACGTGGCAGACGGTACGGCTCCGACTGATGCAGTCAACGTCCGACAGTTGAATAGTGCGGTCAATAGCGTTCGCGATGACCTGCAGAGATATCGCCGTGACGCGAGCGCCGGCACGGCGTCCGCAATCGCCATGGCGAATTTGCCGCAAGCGGTGTTGCCGGGTGAAAAGGTCGTTGCACTCGCAGCCGGCAACTACGACGGACAGTCCGCAATGGCTGTGGGTCTGTCGGTCGCGACGCAAAAGTGGATGGTCAAAGGCTCGATCACCACGGCCGTTTCGGGTCACGGTTCCGTCGGCGCAGGCGCGGGCGTTGGCTATCGCTGGTAAGTTATTAGTCTGTATCCCGCTGCTGTCGCACTTATGTTGCAGCGGGAACGATCCTGCGCTCGAACAGCAGCGTTTCGATATCCATAAGGCTTCACTGAAACCGGCAATGCCGTCGCACTGCGAATCGCGCCCCCTCCAGAGGGCGCGAATCATATCGTAAATAGAAAATCGTTGCTATCCGATTTTTGTGAAATCTGAGCAAAAAAGTATTGATTGGCGGGAATGGTTTAACCGGGAAATGCCGTAAAAAAGCGCACAAATTAGCTAACAAAAATGTAAGGAATTTTTCTGGACATTTGGACGATCTGGAAGAGACGAATCTGATCCCCTTTCTTGCATGCCACATATCATCAGGTTTCGCAGCAGCATCGGTATGCCCGTTGATGAGCGTTTCTGGCGCAGCAGAAATATTTGCCTGGAGAGCATGCCGTCTTCCAAAGACAAATCGGTAATAACATCCTGATTCCAATTGTCAAATATCGTAATGCTCCTAATATCGCTTAGTCTTTCTGTAGACAAATTAAAAGGCTTATGAGAAAGTTCCCGGGAGCACATAACTTTCTTTTTGTTACACGATTTGGCGGTTGAGACAGCGAATCTTAAGTAAATAGATCGATCCTCATCCCACATAGTGCTCATAACGTTGAAAATAAAAGCGCCTGCGCGCGGCATGAACTACTTGCCGGCCATGCGTCGAGGAAATGGACGTAACGCGCTATTGAGGAATCGGTAACCATGAGTATTCCAGACAAAATAAAGCCGGGTCATGGCTCGATGAAAAAAAGTCATCAGTCAGGCAAACGATTGGCGCTCTGCCGCGCGATTGCCATTCCTATGTCGCGCTCATTCGGACCTTCATAACCCGGATCCTTTGATCGTCACGACGGTCCGCTCGTTGAATAGCCGGCCATCTAACCGGCGCTAATTCTTCAATTAGTCATGCGAATTCCTTCGTCAGAAGGGGTATTCGTTCGCGCTGAAGATTCGTTATTCATCGAAGTCCGGAACGGGGGGGGGGGGGGGGGGGGGGGGGGGGGGGGGGGGGGGGG
>NZ_JAQQFL010000024.1:0-140454 GCF_046026025.1 Paraburkholderia fungorum
CACCGCCAGCCCATAAGCGGGTCCCTCGCACAGCTACGGTAGTGGTGCATCTGGAATCCGTGCCCTCGCACCTTCCTCGTCAGTGACAAAGGGCTCATCAGCTCCCACTCCGCACTACGTGCGTCGCGGATGGGTATGCATGGGGAACCAGGAGTCCCATTTACGGCTCGTCGGGATCCATTCCCTTGCCCGGCGAAATGCCCTACCCGAGCCCCCGATTTGACGTCGCGCCGTGCCGATATGAAAACGGGGAAGCCATCATAGCTTCCCCGTTTTCTGCCAGGCGGCAAGCTTCGCCGGCGCCGTTACTTCTGCGCCGGCAGAATCTCCCCGACACACGTCCCGAAGCCCACGCGGTACCCATCGCCCTGGCACCATCCGGCAAGCGTGAGTTCGTCGCCGTCTTCGATAAATCCTCGTGTGCCGCCTTCTTTCAATTCCAACGGATTCTTGCCGTTCCACGTGGATTCGAGCAGGCTGCCGCACGAGTCCTCAGTCGGGCCGCTGATCGTGCCCGAACCCATCAGATCGCCGACCCGCGTATTGCAGCCCGATACCGTGTGATGCGCGAGCTGTTGCGCCATTGTCCAGTACATGTGCTTGAAGTTGGTCCGCGAGAGCGTGGTGGCCTGGCTGGCCGTTTGCGGCCGCAGTGTCACCTCGAGCGAGATGTCGAACGCATGCTTGCCGTCGTGGCGCAAGTACGCCAACGGCTGCGGCTCCTGCGCCGGCTGCCCGACGCGGAACGGTTCGAGCGCGTCGAGCGTCACGATCCACGGCGAGATGGTGGTCGCGAACCCCTTGGAGTTGAACGGACCGAGCGGCACGTATTCCCACTGCTGGATATCGCGCGCGCTCCAGTCGTTCAGCAGCACCATGCCGAAGATGTGCGCTTCGGCATCGGCACAGGCAATCGGCTCGCCCAACGTATTGCCACGGCCGATCACAAAACCGGTCTCCAGTTCTATGTCGAGCTTGCGGCATGCGCCGAACACCGGACGCTCCTGATCCGGCAGTTTCAACTGGCCGTTAGGACGCCGCACCGGCGTGCCGCTCACCACCACGGACGACGCGCGTCCGTTGTAGCCGATCGGCATCTCCGACCAGTTCGGCAACAGCGCATTCTTCGGATCGCGGAACATCGAGCCGACATTCGTCGCGTGTTCTTTCGACGAGTAGAAATCGGTGTAGCCGGGAATCTGCACAGGCAGATGCAGTTGCGCATCGGCCTGACGCACCAGGGCTTTCGAACGCAAGGCGGCGTCGTCGCGCAAGGTCGCGGTATTGCGCGCCAGCAGATTGCTCAACTGGATACGCACGCTGCGCCATGCATCGCGGCCAAGCGAGATGAAATCGTTGAGCGCGTCGCGTGCAAAAACGTCAGCCTTCGATTGCACATTGAGCAAACCTGCTGCTTGCAGCGCCGCCAGATCGACGATCTCGTCGCCGATCGCCACGCCCACGCGGCGCGTGTCATTACTCTTGTCGCTGAAAATACCGAACGGCAGGTTCTGGATCGAAAAATCGTTAGTCGAGTCGTTCGCCGACTCGACCCAGCTCTTGCGCGACGGATCGAGCGTCGCCTGAAGATCGCTCAATGCGTTCATCGTTGCTCCGGGTTGAAGTGTTTCTTGAGGCCTTGCCAGCACTCGTAATAATTCGCCTGCAGTTGCGCGGTTTCGAGCGCGAAGCGCGTCGGCTTGATCAGCGTGCGCGTTTCGACCATGAAGGCCATCGTGTCGCCGACTTTCTTCGGCGTGGACGTATCGCCATGCGAGGCTTTCTCGAAGGTGTCCGCGTCCGGTCCATGACCCGCCATACAGTTGTGCAAACTCGCGCCGCCCGGCACGAAGCCCTCGGCCTTCGCGTCGTACACGCCATGCACCAGACCCATGAATTCGCTCGCGACGTTGCGATGGAACCAGGGCGGCCGGAACGTATCTTCGGCCGCCAGCCAGCGCGGCGGGAAAATCACGAAATCGATCGTATCGACGCCCGGCGTATCACTTTGCGATTGCAGGACCAGAAAGATCGACGGGTCCGGGTGGTCGAAGCTGATCGAACCGATCGTGTTGAAGCGGCGCAGGTCGTATTTGTACGGCGCGTAGTTGCCGTGCCATGCCACCACGTCGAGCGGCGAATGGCCGATGTCCGCGCGCCACAGATTGCCGTTCAGTTTGGCGACGAGTTCGAAGTCGCCTTCGCGGTCTTCGTACGCGGCATTCGGCGTGAGGAAATCGCGCGGATTGGCGAGGCCGTTCGAGCCGATCGGGCCGAGATCCGGCAGACGCAGCAGCGCACCGAAGTTCTCGCAGATATAGCCACGCGCGGCGCCGTCCGGCAGGCTCACCGCGAAGCGTACGCCGCGCGGGATCACCGCGATCTCGAATGGTTCGACATCGAGTTGGCCCATTTCGGTGGCGATATGCAGGCGGCCTTCCTGCGGCACGATCAGCAATTCGCCGTCGGCGTTATAGAAGAAGCGATCCTTCATCGAGCGATTCGCCGTGTACAGGTGGATCGCGCAGCCGTTCATCGCTTCGGCCGACCCGTTGCCCGCCATCGTCACCCAGCCGTCGATGAAATCGGTCGGCTCGGTGGGCATCGGCAATGCATCCCAGCGCAACTGGTTGGGGGGCGTCGGCGGCACTTCGGCGAAGTTGGCAACCAGCCGGTCTGAGGGCAATTGCGTGAAGGGCTTGTGCACGGCCGCCGGACGAATCCGGTACAGCCACGAACGCCGGTTATGTCCGCGCGGCGCAGTGAAGGCGGTGCCTGACAGTTGTTCCGCGTACAAACCGTAGGCCGCGCGTTGCGGCGAATTACGGCCTTCGGGCAGCGCGCCCGGCAAAGCCTCGGTGGCGAATTCGTTTGTGAATCCCGACTGATAGCCCGGCTCGATCTCGAGCCGGGAATTGACGGTATTCGGTGTACGGGTTGAGGTATCCATGCAAGGTTCTCCGTTGATACTTGATCTTTCGGCGCGAGCGCTCTGCTTCAGGCCGTGCGCGGCTCGGATGGGCCGCGTTGCCGGGTCGCCGCGGCCAACCCGATCACCAGCAACGCGGAACACAGCACCGGCACTGCGGCCGCATGAAACAGCGATTCGTTCGACCAGTTCAGCGCAATCAGTTGTCCGCCGACCAGCGGCCCGATCACCGACCCGATGCGTCCGATGCCGAGGCTCCAGCCAATGCCGGTGGAGCGCAACGTGGTCGGATAAAAGTGGCCGGCCAACGCGTTGACCGCCGGCTGTCCGCCAACCACGCAGAAGCCGCCGGCAAACACGACCAGCAGCAGCCACGGCAACGCGTGCGCCACCGTGCCGATGGCGCCGACCGTCAGCGCCGCGCCCGCGAAACACACGAACAGCACGCGCACAAAACCAAAACGCTCGATGAACCAGCCGAGCAGCAAGGTGCCGACCACGCCACCGGTTTGCAGCACCGTGCCGACGATCACCGCGGTGCCCGGCGAGTAGCCGGCATCGCGCATCACGGTGGGCAGCCAGTTCGACAGGAAATAAAGATCAATCAGGTTCATGAAACTGATCGCCCACAGAATCAGCGTGACCGGGCCACGCCCCGCACGAAACAGTTCAGCGACCGGTGCGCCGCCGTTGCCCTTCTCACGCACGACGACACGCGTGTTCGCGTCAATCGGCAGCCTCGGATCGAACTTTGCGAGCCAGCGCAACGCGCGATCACTGCGCCCGTGGAGGACGAGAAATTGCAGCGACTCCGGCAACGCCGCCAGCATCGCGAACGCGAGCAGCAAAGGCACCGCGCCGCCCAGCCAGAACACCGCGCGCCAGCCGTACGCGGGAATCAGCGCGGCACTGATGAAACCACCCAGCGCCGCGCCCAGCGTGAAGCCACACGACACCAGCATCATGCGCTTGACGCGATGCGCGGGGGTGGAGAACTCGCCGACCAGCGCCATCGCGTTCGGCATGATGCAGCCGAGGCCCAGCCCGGTGATGAAGCGCAGCGTGATTAACGCGGGGATCGTCGCGACGAAGGGCGTCGCCAGCATCGACAGGGCGAAGAAGAACGTCGCGCCGATCAAAACCGGACGCCGGCCAATGCGGTCAGCCAGCACCGATAAGCCCAACGCGCCCAGCAACATGCCAAACAGGCTGGCGCTGAACACGGGTCCGAGCGCCGCCTTCGAGACATGCCATTCACCGATCACGCTCGGCGCGACGTAGCCCATCGCTTGCGCGTCGAAGCCGTCGATCACGAGACACAGCCCGCATAGCGCGAGCAGCATCAGTTGGAATGACGGGTGATGCGTTTCGCCGAGCACGCGCTCGACTTCGATGACATTGGCATTGGCGGCGGCCACGGCCGGTTTGGCGCTCATTGGGTCGTCCCCTCTTCCTGACTGGATTATTGGATCGCGGCGCAGGCTTCACGTGGTCGGGAGACGCAAACACCCTCTCCGTCGTAGCCGCGCTGCAATTTACGTATAGTAAAACGAATTACGCATAGTGAAATTAACGTATACCCTGAACGCCCGCCGCGAAAACGCCGGCAGCCCATGAGGACGGGCGTTCGCCCGATAACGTTATAAGCATTTTGTTCAAGTGCGCGCGGCGCGGACTGCTACCATCAACAGATACGGCAACCGAGTCGCGTTGCCGGGCGCCGAGTGCGCACCTATCTCTATCCTTTCGCCTACATGATTCCGCCGACCATCCCAAACCTGATTGCCCGCGCCGCCGAGCACCCATTTCTCGGCGAACATCTGGTGATGGGAACGGGTGTGCATAGCGAGATCGCGTTGGCCCGGTTTGACGACTTCGAGCTCGCCAGCGCCTATGAGCCGATCTTCGACATCAGCGTCCATGCGTTGGCGCAGTCGTTGACATCGGGTGCCGAAGGCGTGGATCGTTTCGGCGATGAACTCGGGTTTCAGGCGGTCACGCAACGTCTCGACGGCGAACCCTTTGATGTCTTCGATCCCTTCGACCGGATCGCCGACGATCAGGAACTGGTCGCGCTCGACCGCATGTCGCGCGCGCTGCACGCGATCAATTTCTTCGGCGCACAGCGCCACGGGCTGCTATTTCTGCGCGTGCACGAGCGCCTGCTCAAGAGCGTCAAGTACGACCACGGACGGCATTTCTCGAGCGTGCTGGTGTCGTTCGGACTGAATCCGTCGCGGGTGGTTATCGAGTTGCCGGCGGCAGCGGTCGCGCACAAGACATTCCTCGGCTATCTGACCACGAGTTACCAGCGCTACGGCTTCAAGGTGGCGGGGAATCTGTCGAACGCGGGGCAGATTCTGTCGGTATCGGAAACGGCGCGGCTCGACTTCATCAAGATGGATGCGGCAATCGCGTTGCGCGATGCGATGGTGAAGCCGCTGGTCGGCTACGCGAGCCGGCTGCGGATTCCGCTGATCTTCAATCGGGTGATCGATGAGCCGCAGTTCCTCGCGCTGCAGCAGTACGACGTGCGCTTCGTGCAAGGGCCATTGTTCACTGCGCATTATCATGACCGGGCGGTGTGACTCAGTTGGCCGAGGTTGGCCGGGGTTCGTTTTGAGTTAGCCCGGATTTAACGACCTAGCGCTTCAACCGGTATCCCCCAGGCGGCGCGCCAATGCCTTCAGGCGCGGCGCCACGATGTCCCGAAACACCTCCTCCCCCATCGACGACGCCGGCCCGCTGCAACTCAGCACCAGCCAGCGGCCTTCGCGTGGCTCACGAAACGGCACCGCGACCGCGTTCACGTCGTCATGCCACGCGCGGAACGAATAGCAGCAACGCTCCTGCGCGAAGGTTCCGATTTCCTCTTCGGCATCCGCCAGCAATGCAGCGCCCTCCTTGCCGGCCGCCTTCTTAAGCTCGGCCAGCAACGCGGCGCGCACGTCCAACGGCTGTACCGCCAGATACGCGCGCCCCATCGAGCTCGTGAGCATCGACAGCTTCGAACCGGAGGCGAGTCCGAGTGTCAGCGCGGTTTCGCTGCGGATCGTCTCCAGATAAATCATGTCGAGGCCGTCGCGGCACCCGAGCGACACCGCCGCGCCCACTTCGCGCGCGAAGGTGCGCATGTGCGGGCGCGCGAGTTCAAGCGTATCGGTTCCCGAAAGCAGCGCGAAACCTAGCGACAGCACGCCGGCGTCGAGCGCATATTTACCCAGGATTTCGTCGAACCGCAGATAGCCGAGCATGGTCAGCGTGTAGGTCAAACGGTTGACGGTCGCCTTCGGCAAACCCGTGCGCTCGACGAAATCGCGATTACCGAGCATCGTGTCACCCGGCTTGAACGCGCGCAGCAAGTCCAACCCGCGTGCAAGGGCGACGACAAATTTTCGCTCGTCGAGCGGTTCAGCGGGAGTGGATGTGGGCGGCATGTGGTGATACACTCGGTCGTGGTTTGCAAAACATTGTTCCGCATAGCGGAACTTAAGTCAAGCTCAGACACGTTTTATTCAAGCTAGGAATCAGGAGATACGTCATGGCAGAGGCCGCGCAGTTCCACTGGGAAGACCCCTTGCTGCTGGATCAGCAGCTCACTGAAGACGAACGCATGGTGCGCGACGCCGCCGCCGCTTACGCGCAGGACAAGTTGCAGCCGCGCGTGCTCGAAGCGTTCCGTCACGAGAAGACCGACATCGAAATCTTCCGCGAAATGGGTGAACTCGGCCTGCTCGGCCCGACGATTCCTGAGCAATACGGCGGTCCTGGCCTGAACTACGTGGCGTACGGTCTGATCGCGCGGGAAGTGGAGCGCGTCGATTCCGGCTACCGGTCGATGATGTCGGTCCAGTCGTCGCTCGTCATGGTGCCGATCTACGAATTCGGCTCGGAAGCGCAAAAGCAGAAGTACCTGCCGAAGCTCGTCAGCGGCGAATGGATCGGCTGCTTCGGCCTGACCGAACCGAATCATGGCTCCGATCCGGGCAGCATGATCACGCGCGCGAAAAAGGTCGACGGCGGCTATTCGCTGTCGGGCTCGAAGATGTGGATCACCAATTCGCCGATCGCCGACGTGTTCGTCGTGTGGGCAAAGCTCGAGGAAAACGGCAAGGACTCGATCCGCGGCTTCATTCTCGAGAAAGGGTGGAAGGGATTGTCGGCGCCGACCATCCATAGCAAGGTGGGCCTGCGTGCGTCGATCACCGGCGAGATCGTGCTCGACGAGGTGTTCGTGCCGGAAGAAAATCGCTTCCCCGAAGTGAGCGGCTTGCGTGGTCCCTTCACGTGCCTGAACTCGGCGCGCTACGGGATTGCCTGGGGCGCGCTCGGCGCGGCTGAAGCATGCTGGCACACGGCGCGTCAATACGTGCTGGATCGCAAACAGTTCGGCCGGCCGCTCGCCGCGAACCAGTTGATCCAGAAAAAACTCGCGGACATGCAAACCGAAATCACGCTCGGCCTGCAAGGCGTTTTACGTCTCGGCCGCATGAAAGACGAAGGCACGGCCGCCGTCGAAATTACGTCGATCATGAAACGCAATTCGTGCGGCAAGGCGCTGGACATTGCCCGGCTTGCGCGCGACATGCTCGGCGGCAACGGTATCTCGGACGAGTTCGGCATCGCGCGGCACCTGGTGAATCTGGAAGTCGTGAACACCTACGAAGGTACGCACGACATTCACGCGCTGATCCTCGGGCGCGCGCAAACCGGGATTCAGGCGTTTTTCTGATGCACTGATTACCTTGATAGCGGCGTTTCGTGGTTTCGTCCTGGCCGCGGACGGGAAAATCGAAAAGTAGAACGAAAAAGGCCGGTTCGCGAGAACCGGCCTTTTGCCATTTCGGCGCCGCGGTAAAGCTAACGGTGCGCTTCGTGATGCATCAGCCGCTTACTTGTTCGGTTGCGGCGTCAAACGCAGGTACGGGCGCAGCGCCTTGTAGCCCTTCGGGAATTTCTGCTTGATGACTTCTTCATCTTTCAACGACGGCACGATCACCACGTCATCGCCCTGCTTCCAGTTACCGGGTGTAGCGACCGAGTGGTAGTCGGTGAGTTGCAGCGAGTCGATCACCCGCAGCACTTCGTCGAAGTTGCGCCCGGTGCTGGCCGGATACGTAATGATCAAACGCACCTTCTTGTTCGGATCGATCACGAACAGCGAGCGGACTGTGAACGTCTCACTGGCGTTTGGGTGGATCATGTCGTACAACTGGGAGACCTTGCGGTCCCCGTCGGCGAGAATCGGGAAACCGACATTGGCGGCTTGCGTCTCGTTGATGTCCTTGATCCATTCCTTGTGCGACTCGGCGCTATCGACCGACAACGCAATCGTCTTGACATTCCGCTTCTCGAATTCGCCGGCCAGATTCGCCGTCAAACCCAGCTCGGTCGTGCAGACCGGCGTGAAATCGGCGGGGTGCGAGAACAGCACGCCCCAACTATCGCCCAGCCATTCGTGGAACTTGATGCGGCCAACACTCGACTCCTGCTCGAAATCCGGCGCGATATCGCCAAGACGTAGACTCATGGTGCAGCTCTCCTTGATTGTGTTCAGACATTCCGAGCGCATTCGCCCGCGACGCCGCATTAAAGCGTGCTCTGGCTAGGGCGCCCCCGGCTAAGGCGCCCCCGGCAAAACTACAGCATACGGGAGTGACGGTACACAGCTAACGAACATCGCGTCACTACTTTATGCGTTTTTGTAATTTTCACCGATTTAGTGGAAACTTTGCGGGACAGATCAACTCCATCTTAGGCAAACTTTGCAGCACGGCGCCGCAAAGAGAGTTTTTAAGGCTTCGCTTCAACCAGGAACGGTTCGTGCGTTCGTTTTGAAGAATCGAGCACCACGCTCGCCAGCGGCCGTTTCTTTGGTTACGATTCACGCGTGACGTGAGACGAAGGGGAGCTGTCAATGTCGGAAGTCAACAAGGAGAGATTGATGTCGGATATCAAAACCGTCCTCGCGGACGCTGAAGATTTGCTGAAACAGGCCGCGAGCGCCACCGGCGAGCGCGCTTCGGAACTGCGTGAAACGGCGCTTACGCGCCTGAAGCAGGCGAAGGAAAAGGCGGCTGACGTACAGGTCGTAGTGGTCGAGAAAGGCAAGAAGGCCGCGCGCGCCACCGACGATTACGTGCACGAACATCCGTGGGCATCCATCGGCATCGCTGCGGGTGCCGGCGTACTGCTCGGGCTGTTGATCAACCGCAAGTAACACTGCTCACGCTGGTGACGCTGCCAGGTCGTATCGCGCGCGGCACACCAGCGAATCAAGTTGACCGGCGCACGTCTGGCCGGTCCGCTTCTCCTGGCGCGCTCGTTTTCACGCGCCGGTTAAGCCTTCACGCGCAACGCCCAAAGCCATGACGATCGAAACACAATCGCAGCACGGCGAACACAGTCCGTTGCGCCGTATCATCGGATCCGTGTTCGCTATTCTGCAAACACGGCTTGAACTGGTGGGCATCGAGCTCGCCGAAGAAAAAGATCGTCTGATCGGCGTGCTGTTCCTCGGCCTCGCCGCCATGATGCTCGCGACGATGGCCCTGATCGCATTGACCGCGCTGATCGCGATCGCGTTCTGGGACACCTACCGATGGCAAGCGCTCGCCAGCATCACGGTGGTTTATGCCATCGCCGGACTCGCCTGTGCACTGAAAGCGCGCAGTGGTTTGCGCAATGCCCCAATGGTGTTCGAAGCCACGCTTGCCGAGTTCGAAAAAGACCGCGACCTGTTCCGCAAACCGTGATGCGGCAGGCGGAATGGGTTGGTGGGCGGGGTTAATGGGCGCGCCTCAACCTCCCTGCAGTTCTTTGCAGATACTTTGCGGACAACTCGAGCGATTTGCAGCACCGTTTTACCGCCCCACTTCCACTGCAGCCGACACGCTATGAGCCAATCCCATTCCGATACCGCATTCCGCAACAAACGCTATCAGGCAAAAGATCTGAGTGCGCCGCATCTGCGAGCGCTACGCAAGGAACTACTGATGGTGCGCGCGGATGTCGAACGCATGGAACTCGCCCAGGCGACCATCGAATTGCGGCAGGCCGTTACGCACTTCAGTTGGCTCAAATTCATTGTGCCGGGCTTCGGCGGCTTGCGCGTGGGTAGCGGATCGAAGACAGGCCTGCTCAACGCGGCGAGCATCGGCGCGCTTCTCAAGCAGTATCCGCTCATCAGTTCGATCGCTTCGCTGTTGCTGGCCAAGCCGCTGCGAGCAACCATTGCCGCGGGTGCAAAACCCGCGCTCAAATGGGGCGGCCTTGCGCTTGCCGCCTGGGAAGCGTATCGAATCTGGCAGCAGATGAAGAGCGATTCCGCCACGTCTGCCGGCGGCAATGAAGGGGCTGCCGATAGCGGCTATTGAGACGCGGCGCAAGTGCGGCCTGTCGGCGTGCCATTGCGTTTCGATTCCCTGGCCGGCTCGTTCCCCGCTGATGCTCCCTAGCTCGTATTCCAGCACTCGCCGCTTGCAGGCACTGTCCCGCTTGCGCCGCTTCTATTGCCTCGCAACCCTGTTGCATCGAGCGTGAAGGTGCCGCAAGCATCGTCTCGCATTGAACCGACGTCGGTCGGCGCCGCCTCTACCGAATAGCCTCCGTTTGCTTCGTCCGCCGGCAGCACCTGCAACCGGTAGATTGGCGTGCCGAATTGTGGCGCCTGATCCAGACCCGGCGGCAATGTCGCGACGCCATCGCTTGACGCTTGCTCGACAAATTGCGCGGCTCGATAAAGTGCGGATGCCGCGTCGATCCTGTGTGTTCGCGCGACATGACTCCGGTAGGAGGGCACCGCAAAGACGACCAGCGTGGCAGCGATTGCCAGTGCAATCATCAGTTCCAGTAGCGTAAATGCCAATGTGTGCTGCCTCGCCATGAACCTCCCGTCAAAATGGGCGCGCCGCGACGCGACGCCAATGGCGCTCAATCTGCTCACCCGCGATCACGAGTTCCATCTGCAGCCACACCTGCGACTCTTCCGTGCGGCCGAAACCACGCGAAGTCAGTAAATAGGCGCGGGCATTGGCGCGCGTGCCCAGACGCCACGCTTCGATCAAACATTGCGGCGCACGCAGCGATCCGGGCCATTGCGCGACCGGCGCAACAGCGCCGGCTTCAAAGGCGACTTCGTGCTTCCATTGCGTCGGTTCGCCGGGTGAGAGCGACGCTGCCGGCTGCGGGTCGAAACCTGCCGCAGCGACCACGCTCCGGGCACATAAGGTCAGCGCCGAATCCGCGGCGTGAAATGCCTGCAAGTAGTCGCGCGCATAGTTGGCGCCGCGCGCCGCTGCCAGCGATGTTTCGAACCAGGCGGCGGAAGTGGTCAACATCATCGCGGAGATCAGCAGGACGATCGGCAGGACGGTACCGCGATTGCAGAGACGTGATCTACGACCAGCACCGGTAAGACGCGCCAGATATTTCGACGATGCACGGCGCGTCGGACTGCAAGGTCTTCTTGTCACAGCGGACCCTCCTGACGATTGCGTATCGCCACTCGCCGCCAGAAAGCCTGACGCGCGCGCATGTCGGTGCCCAGAGTACTCACGCCATCGCAATCGACATAGCGCACACGCCGCCCTTGCGGCGCTCCGCGGACAAGCACGCAGAGATCGACAGCGACGATTTCTGCCCATTGACTTGCAGTCACCACCGACGCGTCTACTGCCGCCAGCCCGCCGGGCAGCCAGTACCTGAATCGCAAGCGCTCTACGCCTTCGACCAGCGGCTGCGCGGATCCCGGCTTGCCATTGCCTTCACAGTAAAGTTCCGGCTCGCCCGTCGACCCGCTGAGCCTCGCGAAGTATCGGTTGACCACCATGACACCCTGCCCACCGAGCGCCGCATCGTTGTTCGCTACGGCCTGCCCCAGGCAGTCGGTCGATTGCCCGGTTGTCGACGGCCACGTCGACACGATGTCTCCGACATAACGAACCGCGATGCCATCCGAGCGGCTCGGCAATGCTTCGCAGGCAACGCTGCTGTCCGCGCCGGTCGGGCGTCCTCCCGAACAGCCGAATAGCGGCGGTGGACTATTGAACCTCACGACGTCCGCAGGCACGAAACCGGCCATTTGAAGTTGCTGACCCACCAGCGTAAGCGCGCTCAGGCCTGCTTCGTGGATCCGCATCGCATCGCTCTCGCGCTCGAACACGTTGCGCTGCGTTGAATAGAGCGAGACCACGCCGGCGGTTACCACCAGTCCCAGCGCAATTGCGATCACGAACTCGACAAGCGTATGACCACGCACGATATCGATGCGCTGCATCATTTCGCGAACGCCAGCGCGATGCATGAGGCGCCCGCAGGAACATCCACACCACCGCATGACTCGGGTTTATCGATGACATCGTCGGCACGCGGCATGTTACGTAGGGCCGCCCACGTGACACGTGCGGCAGACACGCCGCCGTTTTCCCGTACCATCGCTTCGCCGTGCGGCAACAGGGCCGTTGCACGCGAACTCCATTGCCTGATCGCAGAATCACTTGCCGGTGGCTCACGCGTTGCTTCGACCACGGCATCGGCGATCCATGCCGCATGCTCGCGCATTGCCATCGCACGGGCTTCGCGCGCAGTCCACAATTGACCGGCGATCACCCCGAGCGCCGTCACTGCCATCAGCGCAACGGCCAGCATCACTTCGATCAGCGAACTGCCTCCATGCCTCGTTGTGCGGCGTACCGAGCTGTGCGCTCGTGGGTTCGACGGATACCGGCTCACAATGCTGCTCCACACGCGCCCTCGACAATCCGTGCGCGCCCGCCTGCCGCGATGCGGATGCAGCGCCGCCACGCGTCACCCCGTGTCGCTTTCGACTGCACGCGCGGCGCGATATCAAAGCTGCGAAAGGCACCGATCAACTGCCCTGCCGGAGGCGTAAACGTGAGATTGGTCTGCGTCCCGGTGATGCTGACCGCTGCGAGCGATGGCTGCGCGCGCAGCAGCGAGAGCGTGCCACCCCGTTCGGTCAATACAGCCCAGCCGCACGACCAGTCGGTAACGCCACTGCCGCAAGCTTGCCCTGCGGCAAGACAATGCCGTGCCGCGTCGATTCGGCACACCGTGACGCGAGCGCCGCGGCGCAATGCCTCGCTGCGCGCATAGGCAAGCGTTGCAGCAAGGGCTTTCGTGCGTGCGTCGACCTGGTCACGCATGTGCCACGCAACGAACGACGGCGTGGCCATCACCGCGACTATCGACATCAGCGTGACAACAGCCAGTGTCTCGACAAGCGTAAAGCCTTGGCGCTGTCGCCAACGAACTGCTTTCCATTTCATCTGCATCCCTGATCGTTTCAAAGAATGCAGCCAATCTAGCGATTCGCAAACGGGTCGACAATCGGCCGAATGGCCAGGTGGCACTCAGACACTATCCCGCGCAAAAATGCACGCGTGACGAACCACAACGGGAGCGGAGATGCAGATGCGTGAACCTACGCAGCGGACAACAAAAGCTGGAGCGCAGCTTCAGGCACGGCAGCAATCAGCGCTTGCGGGACGGCTTGGGGGGAGAAGAGGCGCGGCGGAATTCCTCGATCACATCCTCGAATTCGGAGACGTCTTCGAAGCGCCGGTAGACGGAGGCGAAACGAACATAAGCAATGGTATCGAGCGCACGCAACTCGTTCATCACGAGTTCGCCGAGGCGCTCGCTGCGCACCTCACGCTCGCCGCTGCCGAGCAGTTGATACTCGATGCGGGCGACTGCCGCATCGATCGCGTCCGCTGCAACCGGGCGCTTGCGCAGTGCCAGTTGCATGCTTGCGACGATCTTGCGGCGATCGAATTCCGTGCGGCTGCCATCCTTCTTGACGACCGACGGCAACGCCAGCTCGACCCGCTCATACGTCGTGAAACGTTTGTCGCAGGCCGGGCAGCGGCGGCGCCGGCGAATCGTCGCGCCATCTTCGGATACGCGGGAATCCACAACTTGCGTATCGGCGTGACGGCAGAAGGGGCAGTGCATAGTGGCTTAGCGGTAAACCGGGAAGCGCTGGGTCAACTCGGCGACTTGCGCACGCACACGTTCGATCGTGGCAGCGTCTTCCGGGTTGTCCAGCACGTCGGCGATCAGGTTACCCACCTGTTCCGCTTCCTTGACGCCGAAGCCACGCGTGGTCATGGCCGGCGAGCCGAGACGCACGCCGCTCGTGACAAACGGCTTTTCCGGGTCGTTCGGGATCGCGTTCTTGTTGACCGTGATGTGCGCCGCTCCGAGCGCAGCTTCCGCTGCCTTGCCGGTGATCTTCTTCGCGCGCAGGTCGACCAGCATCACATGGCTTTCGGTACGGCCCGACACGATGCGCAGACCGCGCTTGACCAGCGTTTCCGCCAGCACGCGCGCGTTCTCGACGACTTGCTGCTGATACGTCTTGAACTCCGGCGACAGAGCTTCCTTGAACGCGACGGCCTTGCCGGCGATCACGTGCATCAGAGGACCACCTTGAATGCCCGGGAAAATTGCCGAGTTGATCTGCTTTTCGAACTCGGCCTTCATCAGGATCACGCCACCGCGCGGACCGCGCAGGCTCTTGTGCGTGGTAGTGGTAACGAAATCGGCGTGCGGCACCGGGTTCGGGTAGACACCCGCGGCGACCAGGCCGGCATAGTGCGCCATGTCGACCATGAAATACGCGCCAACCGACTTGGCGATCTTCGACATCCGTTCGAAGTCGATGCGCAGCGAAAACGCCGACGCGCCCGCCACGATCAGCTTCGGCTTATGTTCCTGAGCCAGCTTCTCAGCCGCGTCGTAATCGATGTCTTCGGCTTCGTTCAGGCCGTAGCTCACCACGTTGAACCACTTGCCCGACATGTTGACCGGCGAACCGTGCGTCAAGTGACCGCCGTGCGCGAGGCTCATGCCCATGATCGTGTCGCCCGGCTTGAGCATGGCGAAGAACACGCCCTGGTTGGCCTGCGAACCGGAGTTCGGCTGCACGTTGGCGGCTTCAGCGCCGAACAGTTGCTTGACCCGGTCGATCGCCAGCTGCTCGGCGATGTCCACGAACTCGCAGCCGCCGTAGTAGCGCTTGCCCGGATACCCTTCGGCGTACTTGTTGGTGAGTTGCGAGCCCTGCGCAGCCATGACGGCCGGGCTCGTGTAGTTTTCCGACGCGATCAGCTCGATGTGCTCTTCCTGACGGCGGTTTTCCTGCTGGATGACGCTCCAGAGTTCAGGATCGACGTTGGCGATGGTGCTTTGGGCTCTATCAAACATACGGATTCCGTTGAGTGTGTTCAGGTTGACCGGATCGTGCGCCGAATCTTGCGTAGAGGGTACGCAGCGCTGCTGGCGGCTGGGCCAGCCCTGACGTGGCGGATAGAGATTCGCCGCACACGCGAGGCAGGACAGCCACCGGCAGCGCAGATAAATGCGCGCGGATCACGGCTGCCCAGGCGAACGGCAAAACGGCACCCTGCGCTTCACGGTGGGTTGTTCCACCTTGAACCCGATTGCTTGAATCGGTTCTATCGCCAGTCACGCAGGGATGAGCGCGTTAGTTTATTGGAAGAGGATCGAATAGGCAACCGGCTTCCTGTCGGCCCCGCGGGCGCTCGCGAAACCGGTTGCGGCGGCGCCGCAACCGGCGCGCCGATGCCCGATGAACGCTCGCCCGGCGCCCGTGGTGCGTCCCTGCCCCAGCCGTTCGTACGGCTGGTTCATCCTTGCCGCAGCGCCGCATTGGAAGTAGGCTTGGGACCTTTCTCTCTTACCAACCAGGGAACTGCAATGATCGTGTTCGTTACCGGAGCGTCCGCAGGATTCGGCGCCGCTATCGCTCGTGCTTTCGTCAAAGGCGGCCATCGTGTCGTCGCCACTGCGCGCCGCAAGGACCGCCTGCAGGCACTCGCAGACGAACTTGGCGACGCGCTCCTGCCGTATGAGCTCGACGTGCGCGACCGCGCCGCCGTCGAGGCTGTGCCGGCCTCGCTGCCCGCCGATTTCGCCGCGCTCGACGTGCTCGTCAACAATGCCGGGCTTGCGCTCGGCATCGAACCGGCGCAAAGGGCGAGCCTCGACGAATGGAACACCATGATCGAGACCAACTGCACGGGCCTCGTGCAGATCACGCACGCCCTCCTGCCCGGCATGGTGGAGCGCAACCGCGGCCACATTTTCAATCTGGGCTCGGCGGCCGGCAGCTGGCCGTATGCGGGTGGCAACGTCTATGGCGCCACCAAGGCGTTCGTGCACCAGTTCAGTCTGAATCTGCGCGCCGATCTGACCGGTACGGCATTGCGCGTAACCAACATCGAGCCGGGTCTGTGCGGCGGCACCGAGTTTTCGAACGTGCGTTTCCGCGGGAACGACGAAAAAGCGGCCAAAATGTACGAGAACGTACAACCGTTGACACCTGAAGATATCGCCGACTCGATCTACTGGATCGCCACCCGGCCTGCCCACGTCAACATCAACACGATCGAGCTGATGCCGGTGGCGCAATCGTTCTCCGCTTTGTCGGTCCAGCGCGGCTGAAATTCCCGCTGAGGCCCGCCAGGCGCGGCGCACATCTTGAAACAGACCTCGGGGTGTGCGTTCCGGTAAAATGCGCCGCATGAATATGTCGACCAGCCAGCCCGGCACGGAAATCGGCTTCACGTGGCCAATCCGCGTGTATTACGAAGATACCGACGCCGGCGGCATCGTGTTTTACGCGAATTACCTGAAATTTTTTGAGCGGGCGCGCACCGAATGGCTGCGCGCGTGCGGCGTCGACCAGAACCGGCTCGCCGACGAAGCGAACGCGATCTTCATCGTTCGCAGCACCGCAATCGACTATCGGGCGCCGGCCCGGCTCGACGATGTCGTCAATGTGGTAAGCCGGATCGAGCGTCTGGGCCGCGCATCCGTTGATTTTGCGCAGGAAGCATGGCGTGACGATACGCTGCTTGCCAGCGGCGCCATCCGGGTCGGTTGCGTCGAGCGCATTGCGCTGCGGCCGGCCGCGATTCCTGCACCGGTTCTCGCTGCTTTGCGGCGGGGGCCGAGCGTGAATGGCGGCGGTATGTCAACGGACAACGACTGAACCCCGTTGTTACGGGGCCAGTGAACTCATATCGATCTAGCAACACAAAGCATGGTTCGGCTTGCAATATCGCCGATGCTTCCGTTTTGCTCACGGCAAGCTTCGAGTGACCTTGCAGCCGGACGCCCCCTTCCGGGACGTTAAAACGAACCTTTATGAACACTACACAAGATCTGTCGATCGTTTCACTCGTACTCAATGCGAGCCTGCTGGCGCAGGCCGTCATGGCGCTGCTGCTTCTGCTGTCGCTGTTGTCGTGGACTTTTATCTTCCGCAAGTGGTTTGCGATCCGCCGGGCGCGCGCGCAAACTGAACGCTTCGAACGCGACTTCTGGTCGGGCGGCGACCTGCAGGCGCTCTATCAGAGCGCGGCGAACAACCGCCACACGATCGGCGCACTCGAACGGATTTTCGAGTCCGGCATGCGCGAATTCCTGAAAGGCAAGGAAAAGCGCCTGAACGATTCGGGGGCGATTCTTGACGGCGCACGCCGCGCCATGCGCGCCGCGTTCCAACGTGAAATGGACGTGCTCGAGGCAAATCTGGCGTTTCTTGCGTCGGTTGGCTCGGTCAGCCCGTACATCGGTCTGTTCGGCACGGTGTGGGGGATCATGAATGCATTCCGCGGCCTCGCCAACGTGCAGCAGGCTACGCTTGCGAACGTCGCCCCAGGCATTGCCGAAGCGCTGACCGCCACCGCGATCGGCCTGTTCGCCGCGATTCCGGCCGTGGTCGCCTACAACCGCTACGCGCACGACATCGACCGTCTGGCGATCCGCTTCGAGACCTTCATCGAAGAGTTCTCGAACATCCTTCAGCGTCAGGCACAGTAAGGAGTCCACGATGGCAGGCTCTTCCTCAAGCATGCGCGGCAGCCGTCAGCGCCGCGCCATGGCCGACATCAACGTCGTGCCGTACATCGACGTGATGCTCGTGCTGCTCGTGATCTTCATGGTGACCGCGCCGCTCGTCGCCCCGTCGATCGTCAATCTGCCGACCGTCGGCGGCGCCGCGCCTCAGCAGCAAACCCCGCCCGTGATCGTGAACATCCGCGCGGACGGCAATATGAGCGTCAAATACAAGGACGACGCCGGCGCGCAGCAGCAGGAAGACATGACCAAGGCCGATCTGAACGGCTTCATCGCCGACCGCGCGCAATCGCATCCCGACCAGCCGGTCGTGATCGCTGCCGACAAGACCGTGAAGTACGAAGTCGTGATGAACGTGATGTCCGAGCTGAAAGCTCAGGGCGTCAAGCGCGTTGGATTGCTCGTCAAATCGCAATGATCCGCAAGAATTCCGAATACCCGCTCCAGCCACCGCGTGAACGCGGCACCGGGCGAGCCTTTGCGTTCGCGCTGGTGATGCATGCGCTGCTCGGATTCTTCCTGTACCACGGCATTCAGTGGCAAAACAGCACGCCGGCCGGCGCGGAAGCCGAACTATGGACCGAGGTGCCCGACACGGCGATCCCGCGCCAGCCCCCTCCGCCACCCGTGCCGGTCGCCCCCGCGCCGCCGCTGCCGGACGAACAGGCCGATATCGCGCTGCAGGAAAAGAAACGCCAGCAACAGGAAGCAGCCCGCCAGGCGCAACTGGCCGAGCAGCAGCGTCAGCAGAAGCTGCAAGCCCAGCAGGAAGCCGACGCGAAGCGCCAACAGCAACTGGCGGCCGATCAGGCCGCGCAGCTCGCCGCGCAAAAAGCAGCCGCAACCAGGCAGAAACAGTTGCAACAGCAGCAGCAGGCCGAGAAACAGAAGCAGCAGCAATTGGCCGATCAGCAAAAGCAGCAGCAGTTGAAAGAACAACAGCAGCAGGAGCAGGCCCAAGCTGACGCGCAGAAGAAGGCCGATGCGCAGAAAGCGGCGAAAGCCAAGGCCCAGGCCGATGCGGCGGCGCAAGCGAAGAAGCTGGATGCGGAACGTCGCGCGCGGCTTGCCCAGATGCAAGGTTCGGCGGGCGGCGAAGGCTCGACCGGCAATGGGCTGGCGAAGAGCGGCACGGGCAGCGGTTCGGGTGGTACGGCAGCGTCGCCGGGGTACGCGGACAAGGTGCGTCGTGTAGTGCGCCCGAACATCTCGTGGGGTGGCGAAACGGAGGGTCTGGAAACCGTCATCTCCGTACGCTGCTCGCCGACAGGCACGTTGCTGGACGCGCAGATTGCACGCAGCAGCGGCAACCCGGCGTGGGACGATGCGGCACTGCGAGCGGTCCAGCGTTCCAATCCGATGCCTCAGGACATCGACGGAAAAACACCGACCAGCTTCAAGATCACCTTGCGCCCGGCCGGTTGATGGCAACAATTTGACAGTCAGTTGACAGCAGACCCCGCGCCCCGCCTGGCGCGGCGCGCCCGGGAACGAATTAGTTGTTTTCGGGTCTCTCTGCTGTCATGAAGTGTTAGTAAAACCGTTTTTGGGGAAACCATTCAGCATGAGTTTGATGACCAAGCTAGGCCTGCGGACACTTGTAGCGTCGTGCCTGATCGCCGTCGGCGGCGCCGCCAATGCCCAGCTCAACGTCCTCGTGACGGGCGTCGGGTCCACCCAGTTTCCGATCGCAACGGCAAATTTCGCCAATGAAGCGAATTCGCCGCAGCAGGTCAGCACGATCGTGCGTCAGGATCTGCAACGCAGCGGGAAGTTCACGAATATCGACGCGGGCAGCACGCCGGTCGCGGAAACCGATTCCGTCGACCTCGGCAGCTGGAAAGCCAAGGGCGCCAACGCGTTCGTCTCGGGTAGCGTGAACCGCTTGCCCAACGGCCAGTATGAAGTGCGTTTTAAACTGTACGACACCGTCAAGGGCGAAAGCCTCGGCGGCCTCGTGCTGGTGAGCCCGGAAAGCGGCTTGCGCATGAGCGCGCACAAGGTCGCGGACTATATCTACGCGAAGCTGATGGGCGGCCGCGGCGTATTCGCCACACGCCTGTCGTACGTCATCAAGACGGGCGGCCGTTATCAATTGCAGATTTCCGATTCGGATGGCCAGGACGCGCACATCGCGCTGTCGAGCCCCGAGCCGATCATCTCGCCGGCATGGTCGCCTGACGGCACCAAGGTCGCTTACGTTTCGTTTGAAAAGAAGAAGCCGATCGTCTACATCCACGATCTGCCCACGGGCCGTCGCGTGGTCGTATCGGACCAGAAGGGTAACAACAGTGCGCCGGCGTGGTCGCCGGATGGCCGCACGCTGGCCGTCGCGCTCTCGCGCACCGGCAACACACAGATTTTCGCCGTCAATGCGGACGGCAGCGGCCTGCGGCGACTGACGCAAGGTAGTTCGATCGACACTGAACCGTGTTTCTCTCCCGACGGCCAGTCGATCTATTTCACCAGCGACCGTGGCGGCCAGCCGCAGATCTACAAGATGTCGGCTCAGGGCGAGAACGCCGGCGCCGCGCAACGCGTGACCTTCACGGGCAACTACAACACCAGCCCGCGCGTCAGCCCGGACGGCAAGCAGCTCGCTTACATCTCGCGTGTCGGCGGCGGCTTCAAGCTCTATATCCAGGACCTGCAAGGCAATACGGCCACGGGTCTGACGGACACCACACATGACGAATCGCCGAGCTTCGCGGCGAACGGTCAGTACATTCTTTACGCCACACAGGTGAACGGCCGTGGCGTGTTGGCCGCAGTATCGACCGACGGTCGCACTCGGCAGGTCCTGTCCGTTCAGGGTGGCAGCGTACGCGAGCCATCCTGGGGCCCGTTTATGCAGTAACGTTGATGCAATAACACAAGGAGAGTAACAAAATGACGTCAAAACTTCGTTTCGCATTTGCCGTATTGATGGTCGGTGCGCTGGCAGCATGTCACTCGGGCGTCAAGCTCGACGAAAACGCTAACAAGGGTGGCGCAGTTTCGACGCAACCGAATCCGACTGATGTCGCTCAGGTCAACGTCGATCCGCTGAACGATCCGAACAGCCCGCTCGCCAAGCGCAGCATCTACTTCGACTTCGACAGCTACTCGGTCAAGGACGACTATCAATCGCTGCTGCAACAACACGCGCAATACCTGAAGAGCCATCCGCAACGTCACGTCCTGATCCAGGGCAATACCGACGAACGCGGCACCAGCGAGTACAACCTGGCACTCGGCCAGAAGCGTGCTGAAGCTGTGCGCCGTTCGCTGTCGCTGATGGGCGTGGCTGACTCGGAAATGGAAGCCGTGAGCCTCGGCAAGGAAAAGCCGCAAGCAACCGGTCATGACGAATCGTCGTGGGCACAAAACCGCCGCGCCGACCTCGTGTACCAACAGTAAGTAACGGGTGACTAGCCGAATGACGCATCGTTTCTCCTGGCTGCGGTTTGCCGCAGCGGCCTGCGTCGCGGGGACGGCCTTCACGGCTGTGCCCGCGCATGCGGGCATCTTCGACGACGATCAGGCCCGTCAGGCCATTCTCGATCTGCGTTCGAAGACCGATAGCCTGTCGAGCCAACTGTCGGCCGCGCAGCGCACGATCCTCGATCAGTCCAACCGCCTCGATCAGCTGAATCAGCAGGTCGCGACGTTGCGTGGGCAGAACGAAGATATGGGTAACCAACTCACCACGCTGCAAAAACAGCAGAAGGACTACTACACCGATCTGGACACGCGGCTGAAGAAATTCGAGCCGCAGCAACAGACGGTGGACGGCGTCCAGGGCGAGGTGCAGCCGGGTGAAACCGATTCGTTCAATGCGGCTTCCCAGCAGTTCCGCAACGGCGACTTCAAGAATGCGGCTGCGTCGTTCCGCAGCTTCATCGCCAAGTTTCCGAACAGCCCTTACCAGCCGACCGCGCAGTACTGGCTCGGCAACGCACTGTATGCGCTGCGTGACTACAAGGGCTCGACGGCGACCTGGCAAGGTGTGGTGAAGAACTACCCGCAGCATCCGCGTGCGCCGGACGCGCTGCTCGCAATTGCGAACAATCAACTCGAGCAAGGCCAGAAGGCTGCGGCCAAAAAGACGCTGGAGCAGATCGTCGCGCAGTACAGCGGCTCGGACGTCGCGCAGTCGGCTCAGAGCAAGCTGTCGCAGATCAAGTAGTCGTACACGTTTTGTGCAGTTGATGTAACGCGCAGTGGCTGCGCAGTCTCCAACGCAGTTTCCAAATCAACGGCCACGCGCGCCTCTCGCCGGAAAGCCCGGGGTAGCAATACCTCGGGCTTTTCACTATCTGAAGTGCAGATATCTCGACTAACCACCATGGGTTGACAGCTCGCGGGGGCTATCGCTATAATCTCGCTTCTCTTTTGGGTCGTTAGCTCAGCTGGTAGAGCAGCGGACTTTTAATCCGTTGGTCACAGGTTCGAATCCCGTACGGCCTACCAAAAGATTCAAGGGCTTACATGCGAACGCATGTAAGCCCTTTTTCTGTTGCGCCGCCCGTGTAGGCGCTGTGTAGGCATTTTTGGTCAACACAGATCAATTCGGATCCTCGGCTTGTTGTAGAGTCGCGATCAAATTGGCGCTACTTTTCACGTGGTGTTTGCGCGTCAGCGTCGCACGAATTCGCCCGCTTTAGGATAGGTACTGCACAAAAGATTAATGCAGACATGAGACCGTTCCAACACGAAACCCTGAGTCTCGACAATGCGCTTCTTGCCGAATGTGCTGGCACGCTGAGTCTCAATCAGAACGACATCTCTGAGATTTTTTGGGGGAACTCTAAGGGAAAGCGGTAAATCTCTAGAGGAAGCAACGAAATCGAAGTCATCGAATTTCGCGAAAAAGAGTGAGCGCTTCGGGATTCGTCGGATCAGTTGTCACCGGTCGTCGTCGGAGTAGGTTCGGCCACTAGCGGCCAGTTGTTGCATGGCGGTCGAATAACCGCTTCGGGTCGAGAACGGCAGTATTTCAGTGTGCGCGCTGCCGCATGGCCCCGAATCCCGGCAATGCGCTTCTGCACGCGGCGGCGAACGGCGTAAGCTTCGTGTACGCGGGTCGAACTGGCAGTGACACGATCGTCTGCGCTGTCATCGATTGCAAACGGTGCTAATCCCGACTGCGCTTCGGCCGGACAAGATGCGCGTGGCGCGTGAAGGCATCGAGCGTGGCCCGTTCGAAGCTGTGACGGCGGCGGAACAGGGCGCTAACGAATCCCAGCGACTTCGTGAGGCGATCGGTGCCGGTCCTGAACAGGTCCGGTCGCTCGCGCGCATAGGCGTCGACAGCCTCCCACGCGCGATCGACAGCGTCGTCAACATCCAGCAACGTCGCAAAGCGGCTGCGATACAGATCGCGCAACGCTTCCCTGTTCCATTCCTCCGCGGTTTCCATGCCGGGGAATTTCCATACGGTGTACTGCAGCAGCAATTTTTCGTCGATCGGACGCCTGAGCGTCTCGTCCTGCAGGCCGACCGCGCGAAGCACCAGTGCCGCCAGCTCGCCGTGATGATCCGTCGTGCCGATCGCGCCGGCGCGAAGCGCCGCGGCGACGTGCTCGGGCTTGCGCCCGATGGCGAAGATGACGAACGGAACGTAGTTATCTTGGCGCCGCAGCGCCTTCAGTAGTGTGTAGCCCGCCGACGAATCGCCCGGACGGCCCATGTCCGAGATCACGACGTCGAACAGCGCTTCGCGCGCCTTCGCCAGCCCTTCGTCAGTGGTCGTCGCGAGTTCGTATATCAGCTGGCCCTGCGCTAGTCCGTAGTTGCGCTCATTGGCGTTGTTGTCGGGGCGATCGTCGACCCACAGCACGCGCGGGCGTCGCGGCGGCCGCGAAAGGCGCGTCGCCACCGCCGTACTGACGATTTGACCCAGCTCGTCGATGAGCGCGACATAACCAGTACGCGAGATCGACCAACGGACTTGGCGCCCGGCGTCCATATCGACGTCGGTGCCGCTCGAATCCATGTGGATCCCGTACGCGGGGAAACGCCTCGCGACACGCTCCACAGCCTGCAGCGACACCGGAAAGTCGACCGTTAGAACGTCCGGAGCAACCGGGGTCAAGCGCTCGAAGATAGTGACAACCGCGTCCTTCCACAGCGACATCAGGCGATCGAGATAGATCGTGTAATCGGTGCTGAAGGCCAGCTCGGACATGCCGTCGGTGCCGAAGCGTTCGAAGAACGGACTGTAGTAGACCGACAACGATTCGCGCTGCGCCCGCTCGCGCAGCGCCCGTAGAATGATGAAGCGCTCGTCGCGCCCGTAGTGATCGGCGAGCACGTCGTCGATAGGCGTGGCAGCGAAGTCGCGCAACAGGCGCAGCGTCGCCGACAGGGTCGCTTTCTCGAATCCTTGCGGATCGTGCTTCAGCGCCAGACCGGCGGCGTTCCGTAGCCGCTCGACGGCGCGATGCCAACGCCAAGGCTCGTCGTCGGTGCCGGCCAGCCAGTTCTCGGCATCCGTCAGATCGCGCTCGTAATTGGCACGCGCCTTGGCCACGTCGAAGTGCCGGATCGGATCCTCACCTGTAAACAGCAGTTCGCGCGTGGGTCCCCAGAAGATGTACTCGGACATGTACAGCCAGTGCGCGAGCTGCGCGCGCCGTTCGCCCGACCATTCCGAGAGCAGATCGCGGACGCTGGAATTGCGCTCGCCGTTCACCGCCGTGATGGCCGAGACGTGGAACGCGAGCGCCATCGCTTGCAGCATGTCCAGCGCCATTTCGAGCCAGTCGGCGACGTCGTCGCGCGGCGTTCTGGGCGTGATCGAAGCCAGCAGATCGCGCGCGTAGGGCGCGAATGCCCAACTGCCGTCGCCGCGCTGGTGCACCAGCCGCGCCGCGCACAGCGCCTCCCAGGCCGACTCTGGCATCGTCTCGGCGGAAGGTCGGCGGCCCGACGCCGCGATGTCGGCGACGATCAGCGCCGCACGGCTTTCGACGCGTTCCAGGAAATCGCGCACCTGGCGCTGCGCTTCGTGCTGGCTGGAGGGCAGCCCGAGCAGGGACGTCGCGACGTCCGCGAAAGGCTGCGCCCACGCAGGCAAGTGAAAGCGGCCCTCATCGTCGGCGATCAGTTGCGTCGAGCGGACGCTAGAACCGGAGCCGGACAGCCGTTCGATGTGGCGGGACACGTGGCGCTGCAACTCCCGGGCGATCTCCTGCGCTTCCCGCTCGCGCAGCGATCGCAGCAGCAGCTCGCGCGCCTGTGGGCGCACCGAATACCACCGCGACGACCGGTCGCGATCGTCGGCGGCGGCGCCCGGCTGCGAGGCCACGAGCACGCCGCTGCGCAGCAGCTCGTCGAGCAGACCCGGATCGGCCGAATCGAACTTGACGGCCTGCACGAGGCGCGCGACCGGCAGTGTGAACGGACTGGTGCACAGGAACACGGCGAGGCGGAACGCGCTCGGCGACTCATACTTCAACAGCGACAACGCCTGCGCGACGGCCGCGTCGGTCGGATCGTCGCGACGCTCCGAGCTGATCCAGGCCGGCGGCGCCGCGCGCGACTTCTTCGGCATACGCAATCGATACGCGGCGTTGCGGCGTCCTCGCGCCATCTGCATGTCGGCCCATTGCGCGAGCCCAACGGCGCTGAACGGCGCGACCGGCAACGCGACGGTCTCGCCCGCGCGCGTGGCGTCCACGTCGTCTTCGTCGTCCTCGATGCGCCACCGGTCCAGGTGCATGTCCAGTGCCGGCGGCAGCGCGCCTGCAACGGTCGTCGACACGACGCCGTGCGGCTCGCCGAGCCCGCTGCGTGCCCAGCGCTCCGTCGGCGTCAGTTGCAGCAGCAGCGTGCAGCTGTCGGACAGCCAGGGTACCAGCACCTTGGCGTACGCGCCGTCCGTCCAATGGCGGGACGCGCCGTTGCTGGCGAACAGAATCAGTCGGCGCGCCGCCTTGCCCTGCAACGACGCGACCGGCGCGCGCACGCCGTGACGGTTCTCGAGCGTCGCCGCGCGCATGCCTTCGTCGCCCTCGACGCGCAAGGTCCACTCCCGCACGCGGCCAAACGCGCCCGTCTCGCGCAGCAGGGCGGCGAACTCGCGCAGCATGTCCTCCCACAGCGGCGCCGCGCCGTCGTCTTCCAGCACCAGCTCGACGTCGAACCAGCGCTCACGGCGCGGCTTGAAAACCGGCATCACGAGATCGGATTCGTGCATCCACAAGCGAGCGCAGGCGTCAACCGTGCCGTCCTCGTCGAGATCGAGATACTGACGCGACGGCCAGCGACGCGTCAGCGGCCGCAGCGCGCGCATCAACGCTAGCCGGTTCGTCAGCGAGCGCGGGGCGGGCAGAATTACCGGCGACGCGGGCCGTTCGAGCGCGGCGGACTCGTCGCTAGTGATGCGCGGAAACACGAGCCGCAGCCCCGAGTCGCCGACGATCTCCGGAACCGGCGAGTTCTCTCCCGATGCCGGCCGCTGGTCCGGGCGCTGCGACGGTGTTTCGCCCGCATCGGCGGGCGCCCGCGCCGACGCGGGCTCGTCGGCTCGGGCGTGCTTGCGGGCGGGCGCGACCGCGTCCAGCGACAGCTTCACGCCCTGGGTCGCGAGCCAGAAAGCGTCGAGCAGTTGCTCGACATCGGCGTCGAAGTTCGCCGCCTCCAGCCGCGCGAGAAAGCGTTGCAGGCTCACGTGCCCTGTCCGCTCAGCGGTCGCATCAACTGCTCACGCACCGCGAGCAGTTCCTCCTTATTGAACCTGCGTTTCTGCAAGTTCTTCATCGCCACCGTCAGGAAGACCGCGTTCAGCAACTGGTCGGTGGCGACGTCCTGGTTCTCGCGCTGATCGCTGTCGAAGCGATCGACGAGTTCCTTGATTTCAGCCGGATCCAGCACGCCGGCATGTTCGGCGAGATGCGACTCGACGATGCGCAGCAGTTCGTCCGGCTCCGGCGGCTCGATCTCGAGGCGTACGCAGCGGCGCAGGAACGGCGCCGGAAATTCACGCTCGGCGTTCGAGGTCATCATCACGAAAGGAAATTGCCGACATTGCAAACGGCCGCCGACGATCGGCACCGTATTGCCTTCGAAGTCTGTGACCGGAATCGGCTCGTCGCCCTTGCCAAGCCGTCGAAGCTCGGGAATCTCGTATTCGCCTTCCTCGATGACATTGAGTAGATCGTTGGCGAAGTCCAGATCCGATTTGTCGATCTCGTCGATCAGCAACGCGCGCGGCCAGTCGCTCGCGACCAGCGCCGTCCCCAGCGGCCCGAGCTTGAGGTATTGCTCCACCGGCGGCTCGTTGCGTCCGGCCTGCAGGCGGCCCACCGCATCGTACTCGTAGACACCGCTGCGCACCGTAGAGCGCGAGTTGATCGGCCAGCGCAGCACGGCCCCGAGCCTCAGCTCGTGCGCGACCTTAGCAATCAGCGTCGATTTGCCGGTGCCGGGACGCCCTGTCAGCAGCAGCGGACGGCGCAGATACAGCGCGGCGTTGACCGCGATCCGCATCGGATCGCTGACGATGAACGGCCTTGCGCGGCGGGCTTCCGACTCACTGCCCGCGAGATCGGCGGCAGGCGGTGCAAGCGGCGCCAGCGCGTGCGCGAAACGCCACGGAGGCGGTGGCGGCAGGGTAGTCAAGCCGTCGTGCGGCGCACCGCCGGTGAAAATTTTCCAGTCGCGTTCGCCGTCGATCGCCGCGTCAGGGGACGGGGTGGGTGCATTCATGGCAGTCGTTCCTATCGCTCGTAGGCATACGTAAAGGGTCTGAAAGAAGGATCGTCCCAGAGGAGCGAGGCGTCGAGAGCGTTCTCGGTGCCGAGCAGCCGCTCGTCGTGAAACTTCCCAACGAAGTCCTCGAGGTTGCCCAGCTCGCTGCTTAACGCCTGCAGCGCGCAAGCAACATCACCCCATTCGCCCGGCGTCGGCGGCGGCAGGTGCCGGATGTAGAGGAAAGGCACGCCGAGGCCGATTGCGCGCTTCAGCGCGTCCAAGCCCGGCACCGGTCGCATACCGCCCTCGACGGGATGCGGCAGACTGAAACCGGCGAAGCAAAGGCCCTGCTCCGAGGAAAGCTTCGGCCCGTCGTCGATGCGGATCCAGCGGACCTTTGCTGGCTTCTGGCTGCGCAGGCTCGACGCGTACTCGATCCATTTCTTCAGGATCTTCGGATTCTCCGAGAAGAAGCGGTTGCGCTCGCGCACCACCACGCAGGCTTGCTGGCCGAGCAGGCTGCCGCTCGGCGCCGAGAGTCGATGGTAAGGACGATCCAGCAGCGACAGATCGACGATGAACTGGATCTGCATATCGTCCAGCGGGCAATCCTTCTCGATCTCGGTCAGAAGCGCATGCATGGCCGTCTCGAAAGCCTTCCAGCCGCGCACGGGCTGCTTGTCGAAGGGGCGCGACTGGTCGAACGAGCCGTCCGCGAAACAGAGCGACGGCTTCAGCCAGCCGATGTCGCCGTCGGTTCGCGCCACCTCGACGAGCAGCACGCGCTGGCGGCTTTCCATCCTGAGCTTGTCGGCGATCTTCCCGCGGCTGAAGGACTGGTCTTTTGCCTCGCGATCGAGCCATTCGCTGATCTTCGCTGACAATTCCTTCACCGTGGCGAGGCGCATCAAGAACTGCATCAGGCCATGCGGAACGGCGCCCTCGATGTCGCGCATCTCGCACAGATCCTGCAGCGCCGACCTGAGGTCGTGAGCCTTCGCCGGCACGCCGAGATCGGCAACCGTGAGCTCGTAGTGACGGCCGAAGAACGCGTGAGCATCGACGCCGTCCAGCAGTTTCCAGGCGGAATCGAACAACGCCGTGCGCGATCCGCCGACGCCGCCATGCATGCTGGGGTCGGCGCGAAGGCCTGCGGCGTCGAAGTCGTCCCTCAGTTTGTCGAGATCGCGGGGATAGCCGGGCGTCGCGCCGAGCAACGCGAGCGCCGTTCGCACGAACGTGCCGCCGGCCGTGGGCGTCTTCGCGGTCGCGCCAGCCAGCGATGCATAACGCTCGAGTTGCTGCGGCCACCAGACCGGCTCGTGCGATTCAAACGTGAATTGCGCCTGGGCACTAGGGACGCTGCATACGTCCGCGAGCACGATCTGTGTCGAAAACGCGCTGAACGCGGCCGTATGCAGAAATTTGACAAAGTTGCTTGCGTTGAAGAAGGCGTCCGACCGTCCGTTCCGGTAGTCGCCGCAGGCGAATATCCGTTTGTCGGACGTATTGCAGATCATGCCGTGGCCTGCCCAAAAGAAGAACAGGTGCGAGTCAGGCGGCGCGTCCTTGGGCAGACCCTCGCGCGCAAAGCGGTTGAGTGTATGCGCCGACGTCTCGCAGTGGACGATGAACCGCGCGTTGTCCTTCAGGGCGAGCAGGTCCTCGTCCAGCGCCGCACCCTCATCGACGAACAGGTCGAGCCGCAACGTCACGTCCGGCAATTCAAGCAGCCAGCGCGCGACGTCGCAGGCGCTGGCGACCGGCCCGTCCACGTTCCAGTTTGGTTCCTCGTAGCGGTCGATGCCGACCACCATCGCGCGGATCGTCGTCACGGCTGCATGAACCGCTTGATCTCGGCCCACACCGCGTCGTTGCCGAAGTAGTCGCTGTGGGAATCCGGGAACGGCTTGCCCGACACCGATTCGAATTCCTCCACGCCCTGGAACAGCCGTTTGGCCACGTAGCTCAGCATGTCGTTGCGATCGTAGACGTTGAGCCAGTCAGGAAACGTCGCTGGCAAGGGCTGGCGCGAGTCGAGCGACGCGAGCACGCCGATCTCGTGGAAAAGCGGCGACTGCGATCCGACGGTCACAAGGCGCTCAATTTCCGGCGCGCCAGGCAGCGCGAACAGATCGAAGCAGGCGACACCGCCGAGGCTGTGCGCGACCACGGTGACCGGCGCGGGCGCGTTGCGGATCTCGTTGCCGATGAACCGGCGGATCTCTTCGCCGTGCGCCTGATACAGCAGGATGTCACCGATGAACGGCGCTATTGCGTCGGTGAGACCGTCGCGATAGCGCTTCAGCACCCCGGTCGCGAGCCGCTTGAGTCCGCGCACGAAGAAGTCCGACGGCGCCAGCACGAGCACTTCCCAATCGGTATTCAACTGGATCACCATGCGATCGCGCAGGCTGCGGCTCGGCGTCGGCAGGCCGCGATCCTGAAGATCGCGCAGCAGCTGCGCCACGACCGCGCGGCTGAGTGCCTGGCCCGCTACCGGGAGTTCGTGGGCTGAACGCTGGAAGGCGGTTCGCGCGATCAGATCGGCGGCGGTGACCGCATGCCAGGCTTTCTGCCATGCGGCCATGTCGAGGCCAGCGCGTTCGAACAGGATCCGCATCCCTTCGGACGGTTGATAAGCCGCGATCCGTTTCCATTCGGCCAGCCAAGGCGGATCGATACCCGGAGGCGGCGCTGGCATCGCGCGGTGGGGATCGCGGATGGTCAGTTTTTCCAGTTCGCACAACGGATCGGCGATCAGCCATGACCAGCGCGCGAAGTCTTCGCCCTCGCGCTCTAGTTCGCGTTCCTCCGTGTGGGCATCCGGCGGCAGCGACAACCCCTGGAAATCGATGCCGAGCGCATTGCCCCACGCGCAGGGCACGAACCTCGCGCCGATCCCGGCCTGTTTCGCGGTGCGTTCGGCCAATGCCAGCGATGCCTGGTAGGCGCTCATTCTCACGCCGGTGCCGTGCACCAGCACGATGCTTCCGTCTTCCATGTTTGTCTTCCTGATTTGCGGATCGCGGCATTGCAGCGGACGTCGGCAGCGATAAATGCAGATCGCGCGAATATTGCCGCGTCGAGTCGCGTCGTCTTGATGTTGCGCAAAGGATAGTCGAAAAGCGCTGGCGCGGGCGGGTGAAAATGCTCCGGCGATCCGGTCAAAATGATTCGAAGCCTGATTTTTTGTCAAATCGCGAATATGTTTTCCATGTTTCATGGTTGACGCGCCACGCCATCAAAGCGACGTCGCACGAACGAACGGTGAAACCCTGGCAGAATTGAGCGCGTCGCGCGGGCAAGGGGACTGGAAAGCACGGTGCGCCCGTTGGCTTCGAAGTGACGGCACGCAATGACCGATCTTGTTCAGTTTCCGTTCCTTGAAACGCATCGGTTCGAGTGACTGCTTCGGGTCGATACTGTTGAAAAAGTCGTTGCCTGCCTCTGTTGCGAGGTTTTCGGGGGTCTTCTCACCCTCGGCCGGTGTTCGCGAGCGGCACGCAGGCCGATCTGAGATCGTCGATTTTCTTGCCAGAGAATTGAAAAAGCCACGCAGCGACTTTTTCAAAAGTATCGGTCGACCTGAGACGGTCGTGGGAAGACCCATCGATCTGTTTCGATCGTCCGGAGATAAATCTCGTCCTCCCAACGGGTCGTCATCGACGTGAGTGAACTCGCCCAGACGACTTTGTAGTGCGTAGCTACCCGTCCTCAAGAGAATTCTAGATTTCTTTGGCTACATATCACTCCCCTGAGCACGGCCACCAAGGCCGCTCCGCCGGTGCATTCCCGCATCGGCGCACTTCGCTCAGGAGTACACATGAATCTCACCCCTTTCCTTCTGCCCGGCGCCCTGACGCTAGCGCTCGTTGCAATGTTTGCCTATGGCCTCTATGCGATTGCCACCAAGGATCGACCGACCCGGCCCGATACACCGACGCCAGCTCCCGTCGCAGTTGAAGAACCCGATGAGTGGGAAGCCTGTGCGCCGTATCCCGATTACGTCACTCACCCGGTGCACGAATCCAGCACCGGATCACAGGGACCCTGGCACCCATTCGGCCAGCAGGAAGCACCCGTCCATGCATCTCATGCGGCGGAAGCCCGCCACGATCTGCACGACGCGATTGGCTCGTTGATGGGCGAGCCGGCGACGCCGGAGCCATCTGCCAGGCCAGCCCCCGCGCCGTCGTCGGCCTCAGTCCTCCGCTGTCCGCGTTGCCTGTCCTCGCGTATCGACACGCGTAATCGTGCCCGCAAGGCCGGTAGCACGATCGGCAGTGTGGCGGGGGCTACAGGAGGCATGGCGGCTGCATTCGCTGGCGCGGAAACGGGGGCAGTCGTCGGCTCAATCGCCGGCCCGGTCGGCACCGTGTTCGGTGGTCTTGCTGGTGCGGTGATCGCCGGGCTGCTCGGCAGCGCCGCAGGCTGCGCCGCCGGCTCCGCGGTGGGTGGCGCGATTGACGACAACGTGCTCGACAACCACCAGTGCCTCTCCTGCGGTCACACCTTCAGCGCCCAGTAACACCAGTCTTCGTTGTCGTTCGCCCCCGCTCTTCGCCTCTTTGCATCAATCCCCCGCTTCATTTCCCTTGATCCCAAACCTGTCCGGCTTCTGCCGGGCTATATGCCGTTTTCATTTTCCCGGAGTTCAACATGCATCTTGTCCAGACCATGGCCTATGTCGGCCAGGAACCGTGGCACGGCCTCGGCAACAAACTCCAGACCATGGCCTATGTCGGCCAGGAACCGTGGCACGGCCTCGGCAACAAACTCGCGCCTAATCAACCTCTCGACATCTGGGCCAAAGCCGCTGGCATGGACTGGCGTATCGAGGAGGCCGAAGTGCGCTTTGTAGCCGGCAGCGCAGTCAACCGCGCGGGTCTCGGTTCAATTCACGCCTTCCCGGAACAGAAAGTCCTGTACCGCTCGGATACGTGCGCGCCGCTGTCGGTCGTGTCGTCACGCTATCAGGTCGTTCAACCCGCCCAGATCCTGGAGTTCTACCGGGATCTGACGGAAGTCGGTGGCTACGAGCTGGAAACGGCAGGCGTACTCAAGGAGGGCCGCAAGTTCTGGGCGCTCGCAAAGACCGGGCAGTCGGCCATGCTCAAGGGTCGCGACGAGGTCAACGGCTACATCCTCCTGGCCACTGCCTGCGACGGCACGCTGGCAACCACTGCGCAATTTACCTCCGTGCGCGTCGTCTGCAACAACACGCTCGCAATCGCACTCAGTGATGGCGCGGGAGCCGTCAAGGTACCGCATCGGAGCCAGTTCGATGCGCAGGCCGTCAAACGCCAGCTGGGTATTGCCGTGTCGTCGTGGGATGCGTTCATGGTCCGGATGAAAGCGTTGTCCGAGCGCAAGGTGTCCGATGCGGTCGCAGAAAAATTCCTGCGGCGTGTACTCACCTATTCCACAACGAGCCCGGCCGATCGCGACGCGACCACCGTCAACGATCGCGCCATCAAGGCGGTCGGCCAGCTCTACGCAGGACGAGGCAAGGGCGCGGAATTGCAATCCGCATCCGGCACCGCATGGGGCCTGCTGAACGCGGTGACCGAGTATTGCGATCACCATCGACGCGCTCGCAGCGACGATCACCGGCTTGACGCCGCCTGGTTCGGTGCAGGCGCCACCCTCAAGCAGCGTGCGTGGGACGAAGCGATGAAGCTCGTCGCATGAGACACACGCCGTTGCAGTTACTGCATACACGCCCGGCCGGATTCCGATCAGCCGGGCGTTGTTCATTCTGGAGGCAGTATGAGTCAACCTGAGACAGACGGCCACGACCGGAGGCGTCCCGCGCTTCGGCTGGTCGACACGAAGGCTCTGTCGCGCAGCGAATGGCTGGAAGTGAGGAAATCCGGAATCGGCGGATCAGACGCCGCAGCAGCGGTCGGCCTGAATCCGTATGTCAGCCAGCTCGAACTGTGGCTCGACAAAACCGGACGCGCCGACGGTCTGCCCCGCCCTGATCCCGACGATACGACGTCGCCAACTTATTGGGGCACGTTGCTCGAACCTATCGTCGCCGCTGCCTACACGCAGCAGACCGGCAACAAGGTACGCAAAGTCAACGCGATCCTCCGTCATCGGTCGGTCCCTTTCATGCTGGCAAACATCGACAGGGAAGTTGTCGGTGTGCCCGGTGTGCAGGTCCTCGAGTGCAAGACAGCCGGCGAATTCGGCGCAAGGCTATGGCGGGATGGCGTGCCCGAGTACGTGCAGCTTCAGGTGCAGCACCAGTTGGCCGTCACAGGCAAACAGGCTGCGCACGTCGCAGTTTTGTTGTGGGGACAGGCGCTCGAAGTTCATCGCATCGAGCGCGACGACTCCCTGATCAGGCGGTTGATTGAGCTCGAAACGCGCTTCTGGCAGTTCGTGGAATCCGACAAGCCGCCGCCCGCCGACGGCTCGGAGTCTGCCGATCGCGCGCTGCGGCATCTCCATCCGGGCAACGGCGGCGCAGTCGATTTCACTGACGATCGCCACCTGTCTTCTGTCTTCGCCGATCTGGTTGCCGTGCGGGCCGAAATCGAGGCACGACAGGCAATCGAAGCACAACTGAAGCAAACGCTGCAACAGGCGATGGGCGATGCCGTGCGCGCCGTGTTCGAAACCGGCTCGGTGTCGTTCAGGTGTAGCAAGGATTCGTCGTCGGTCGATCTGACGCGGCTGCTGGCCGATCGACCCGAGCTAGAGCAGCAGTACGCCATCCCGAAACCCGGCTCACGTCGCTTTCTCGTCTCCGTCTGACTTCCCCCTCTTTCCCATCTCCATCTGAAGGAATCGTTATGTTGAAAGGATTAGCCATTACGCCGCCCGTTGTCGGGAGGATTTCCATCGGGCGCATTGTTGAAAAACAGGGCAAGCGCCTGCCGGAAACAGACGACCAGTTTACGCTGACGACCCAGGTGCAGCAGCGCGACGGCTGGATGCTGCATCCGCTGAATGAATCGTTGCGCAAGGCCACCACGGGCAAACTGCGCGCGATTCCCGTGCGCTTCCTGTTCAACGATCCCGGCCTCAATCTGCGGGCGGAGTACTCGCTGTTCGACCGCGATACCGGTCGTCCCGTGTGCGTCGGTAACGGCGAGACGTGCAGGCGGGCGGGCGACGCCGGTATCGAGGAACTGCCCTGCCCGTCTCCAGACGGCTGCGCATTCGGTCGTGCGGGCAACTGCAAGCCCTATGGACGGCTGAACGTCACAATCGGTGACGAGGACGAACTCGGCTCGTTCATTTTCAGAACGACCTCGTACAACTCGATCCGCACCCTTGCGGCGCGACTTCACTATTTCAGCGCGGTCTCGGGCGACCTGCTCGCCTGCCTACAACTGGAACTGAAACTGCGCGGCAAGTCGACCACGCAGAGCTACCGGTCTCCAATCTATTACGTCGATCTCAGTGTGCGCTCGGGAAGCTCGCTCGAAGACGCGCTCGTACAGGCGAAGGAGCTGGACGCGAGACGCCGGGCAGCAGGCTTTGACCAGGCGGCGCTCGATACCGCAGCACGGCTCGGGTTTGCCAACGGCGCTTTTGAGGACAGTCCGGACGAGCGGGCGGCCGTTGCCGAAGAGTTCTATCCGGAGTCTGCGCCTGACCGGCAGGATGCGGGTGACAGGAGCACGACGGATGCGCCCGCCCCCACGACGCTGCGCGACAAGCTGGAGCGCAAGGCGGCACTGCTCGGAGGAAAAGCCGCATGATCGGGACGCGTCGCTGGGCCTTCGTGCTGGCAGTCGGCACAACAGGCACCGCGCTATGCCTGTCGGTTCTCGCCGACTGGCAACGCGGCGGCTCACTGGCCGAGCGACTGGTGTGGGTAGCAGTCGGTGTCGTGCTGGTGGTCAGCGCGCATCTGCTGCCCGCGCTGATCCGGGATGCGCCGATCGTCATGCGCGCCGTAGGCAGCCTTCTATGGGGCGCCTGTCTGGCGACCGCGTGTTACGGCCATGTCCTGTTCTTCGTGCTCGCCCAGCAGCACGCGGGAGAATGGCGGGCGGCAACCGTGGCGACCGTCGATGTTGCGTCCACCGGTCGCAGTCTGACCATCGTGATGGCCGAGCGGTTGAATGTGACACGTCAACTTGCGTTCGCGCAGGCGCAGCGCTGTCCGCGTGACTGCCCGACACTGGAAGCGCGTCGCGTGACGCTCACCGCAAAACTCGACGCGCTGAACGCCGAAGCCGACGACGTCCGGCGACAACAGACGGCGGACGACCGGATCACGGTGCAGCGCGACGCGTTATTCGCCGATCCGGTCACAGCGCGACTCGCGGTATTACTCGGTACGACCGTCACGCGTGTCGATGTGCTGTCGGGACTACTGTTCGCGGCCGTACTCGAAGGGGTTGCCTGCCTGCTGTGGACGGTCGCGCTCCGGGTATTTCCCTTACCGGCTCACGTAGCGGTCGCGACTCAGGCAACGCCGTCAACAGCCTCGCCCGTCGCGACCATGACTGACACGACTCGGCCGACAGTCACGCCAGACGCGAAAGTGACTGCCATGACTGGATCGGGAGTCACTTCGGTCACACCCGACCACCATGACGGGAGTTTTAGTCGCGAAAGCGTGACTCCCAGTCACAGCAGTCCGACCGGCATTCACACGCCGCGCGACGATCCTGTCACGCCATCACGAGAGATCGGGTCAATCGATGACGACGTGGCCCGGCTCGTTCGTGACATCGCCGCCGGGCACATAAGACCGACCGTCGCCGACATCCGCCGTCATCTGGGTTGCGCCCAGTCACGCGCCGCCGCGCTGCGCCGTCAGCTCGCCGAACGTCATATAACGGCATAAGCGCCGGGCCTCGTGCCCGGCTTTTTCTTTTCCTGGCTACCAACCTTACTGGGGCGTTATGGACTCCACCACTGATCTCGTCAAAAGCATCAGCATCACCAATCTCGCTAACCAACGCCTTGCCGTCGTCGAACGCGTCCGGCAGGCGCTCGATCTGCTCGCCGAAGCCGAACGGCTCGCGCGAGCCGCAAACCTCGGCTTTCCGCGGCTCGTGCTCGACGACAGCTACGGCTGTCGCGGCAAGCCGACCATTACCGGGGACTATGCGAAGCGCGACGAAGCTGAAGCCGCCATCGTCAGCGCGATCGACACGCGCGGCTGGAGCTATCTGCTGTCCGAATCGGGCCTGCGCACCTTCATGGACGCCAGCGCCCGGGAACAGTGGAGCAAACAGCTTGCCGAAGGCGACGTACCGGAACTTACCGCCGCCAACATCGAGGCCACGTTCGCGCAGCTCTACAGCTCGCGCGGCGACATGTTCGAACGCGGTGTGCTCCAGTGCTTCCGACGGCTGTCGTGGGATTACAGGGCCAACCAGCCGTTCAGATTCGGCAAGCGGATCATCGTGAAGTACCTGCTTTCGCAGGGCAGCACGAATCACCGCGTCACCGATGAACTGGACGATCTGATCCGCGCGTTCTGCGTGCTCGACGGACAGCCGGAACCGGACCACCGTCACGGCGCGTACTGTCTCGTCTCCGATGCGCAGCAGGCACGGCAGACTGAGGCGGAAAACGCCTATTTCCATCTGCGCTGGTTCAGGAACGGCAACGGGCACGTGACGTTCAAGCGGCCCGAACTGGTCAGGCAGATGAACCTGATTCTCGCGAAGCACTACCCGAACGCACTCGCCTCGGAAGCCCGATAGCCCCCCGCGCGTCCCGCGTCCCGCGCTCCATCCCCCCGTTTTAGCTATCTCGCATCCGGCTTGCCCGGAGGTGCGCGCACGTCTGTTTCCCGGAGAAAACCAATATGAATCTGCCATCTACCCGGCTCACCGGCCCGCGCTTCAGGCCCGGCCGGATCTTCGCCACGCCTGCTGCGCTCGAAGTCATCGCCGATGCGCACGTCCCGATCCTCGACCTGCTGTTCCGGCATCTCCGTGGCGACTGGGGCGCCTTGTCCGAGTCCGACCGCCAGCAGAACGAGTTGTCGGTCGACACCGGCCTGCGCATCCTCTCCAGCTATGTTCTGCCCAACCGGCAGACTGTCTGGCTCATCACGGAATGGGATCGTTCCTCGACTACGTTCCTGTTACCGGGCGACTATTGAAATGACGAGCCGCGTTCTTCCTACCCGGCTCCGTGCGCCGATCCGCGTCAAACTCGGTTGTGTCTTCGTGTCATTGGGTGCGCTCGAGGCGCTGCACGCCGCCGGCGTCCCGCCTGTCCATTTCCTGATCCGTCACATGCGCGGCGACTGGGGCCGGCTCACCGACGAGGACTGGCAACGCAACGAACGTGCGCTCACGACAGGAGATTACCTGCTGTCTTGCTACATCCTGTCATCCGGGCAAAAAATTTGGATGCACACAACACACGAGCGATCAGCGACCTTCGTGCTGCTACCGGTTGAGAGGTTTCGGCTGGCGCGGTCCCTTGGCGACTCACTGCGCGGGCATTAATGACGCGCGGCATCCGTCTGACGACGGGTCAGACGCACCGACAGACGCTCGAAAACCTCCAGCAGCATCGTGCGATCGGCCATTGATAGCCGCGACAGCAACTGGTTCAGATGACTTGCCTGGTCGCTGGACCGGCTGCTGGCTTCAGTCAGCAGGTCGGCTGCCTCGCACTGGAAGATGTCTGCTAGCTCAAACAGACGTACCACAGTAGGGATAACCACCCCGCGCTCCATCCGGGACACGGCCTCCAGGCCAATTCCCAACTGTTCAGCCACTTTGTCCTGCGTCAGGCCGCTAATAACGCGCTGCTTCGCAATCGCCCGCCCCACCACCACAGCCAGATCCTCAGTGTCCGATTTCGACATGCTACCTCCCGGTCAACCGGAATGGTTGAGCATCGCCCCTTTGACATGAAGGGCTTTTTAGGTTGATATTCAACCTTTTGAGCTAAAAGTCCACTCGGCGGATAAACACCACACTTGAGATCATGACCCGAACCCTTCCCGCATCAACGACAGCTGCGGTGGACGCTCTCGTCTACCGTCCCGACATCGACGGCCTGCGCGCCGTCGCCGTGCTCGCCGTTGTCGTCTTCCACGCATTCCCCGCTGGATTGCCGGGCGGATTCACCGGCGTCGACATCTTCTTTGTCATCTCCGGTTTCCTGATCACCGGCATCCTCATTGCCGATCCTCTGGCAGAACGGTTTTCGATCGTGCGGTTCTATGCGCGACGTATACGCCGAATTTTTCCGGCACTCGCCGTCGTGCTGCTCGCTACATATGCGATGGGCTGGTTCTGTCTCTACGGGGACGAGTACAGGGAACTCGGCAAACACATCCTTTCGGGTGTGGGGTTCGTGTCGAACTGGACGCTATGGACGGAGTCGGGCTATTTCGACCATGCTGCGAATACGAAGCCGCTGCTGCATCTGTGGTCACTGGGGGTCGAGGAACAGTTCTACATCGTCTGGCCGCTGCTGCTGGCTATCGCGTTCAGGCGAGGCAGGATCCCGCTGCTAGCGCTTGTCGTGGGGGCGGGCTCCTTCATTCTGAACACCGCACTTATCCAACATCACGCGTCTGCGGCGTTCTATTGGCCGGTCACGCGCTTCTGGGAATTGCTTGTCGGTGCGGGGCTTGCGATCGCGTCGCAAGGCGGGAGCTGGCACCGCCGGATGCGTGCGAACGCCAACGCCCTGTCAGGTCTCGGCCTGCTGTTTTGCGCAGTGTCCTTCTTCGGTCTGAACTCGCAACTGGCGTTTCCGGGCTGGTGGGCATTGTTGCCGGTGTTGGGAGCAGCTTCGCTGATAGCCGCTGGAAGTAAAGCGTGGCTAAACCGACGCCTACTCGCCCATCCCGTAGCGATCTGGTTCGGCAGGATCAGTTATGCGCTCTATCTGTGGCACTGGCCGCTACTGTCGTTCGTCACCATCATCGCGGGTGGCACTGCGTCACCGGTTGTACGCGCGAGCGTCGTTATCCTGAGTATCGCACTCGCGTGGATTACGACCATTGCGGTGGAGGGCCCCATACGCTTCGGGCAACCGGCTCGATGGAAACTCATCGCACCGTGCGTCGCGATGCTCGCCCTCGGCTATGCCGGCGGTATGACGTATGCACGTGATGGCCTAGGTTTCCGCAAGGGGTACAGCCCTGATGCAGATGTAAGCACGGCGAAGCTCGGCGCAGGTCACGAGTTCGTCAATCCGACCTGCGGCGTTGCATCGTCGGACCAGCATCTGTTCCAGTTCTGTGCGACGGACAAACGGGCAACGTCACACTACGCGGTATGGGGTGACAGCAAGGCAGATGCGCTTTACTGGGGGCTGGTGCGGCTCTCTCCACCAGAAGAGAGTTGGACACTGATCGCTCGCGCGAGCTGCGCACCAATGGTTGGCGTTGAGCGGGTGTCGCCGAATGCGGGGGACAATCCCCAGGCGTGCCGCGACGCCAACCAGAAGGCGCTGCCGATGCTGCTCGGTAATCACGAGCTTACGACTGTCGTGCTCGTCATGACGGACCGCGACGTGATCGGACAGACGTTCGCCCTCGACGGGCAGACCAGTCCCCGTGCCACCGCCGCGCTCGACGGTCTCGATCAGGCGGTGACAACACTCGAACACGCAGGTCGGCGCGTCGCGCTGGTCCTCGACAACCCACGCCTGCGCGATCCACGGCAGTGCATGGACCGGCGACCGCTCGCATGGCCTTTCGTACGGCATGCGCTTGGCGTGACCGACATGAGCGCGGCACAACGCTGCGCGATCAGCTACCGCGAGCACGTCGTCCGCAAGGCGTCCTTTCAGGACCTGATCGACAGACTCAGGCAACGCCATCCTGATCTGCTTGTCTACGACCCCGCCGCCGTGCTGTGCGACGTGAAGCGGGATGTCTGTCCGATGACGATGGACCGCCACTACCTCTACAGCTACGGCGATCACCTGTCCGACTACGGTAACGGTCTGGTCGCCGCGCAGTTCCTTCCGCTCCTGCGTCGCTGATCCGGTCGCCATGCTCCGCATCGCGCAATCGCATGCTGTGTCTGGTGTCCTGGTTCTGGCAAGTCACTCTCGGATCGCCAGAACCCTTTCGCCGGCCGGTTCACCGGTCGGCGCTTTTTATTCCCCTGTGGCTGCCTGTCGCCCTGTTCGCACGGGTTATACGCAGCCATCGCCACTCATCTCTCTGAAACCCATGAAAACCTTCCACATAAATCGACGTATGGCGATGCTCACTGCGATCACCGTTGCGGCAGCGCTGCTTGCGGGCTGCAAAGGCGAAGTGCTCGACTATCGCAACGCCCAGATGGTGAACGGCAAGATCTACGCCGGCAACGCAAACGCGCCATTTTCCGGGAAGCTCACGAATGTGCCGGATCGTGCGCTACTGATCGAACAGGCCGGATTCCAGCTGACCGGCAAGCTCACCAGCATCGCGCTTGCCGACAGCACGCCTGCTGTCGAACGCAACGCGCAATCGTTCCTTGGTGCCTCGGGTGCAGCGACGCTCCTGTCCGGCGCGTTATGCGATGTCCAGATCACCGACGGTCTGCCGGACGGCAAGGCGGTCTGCAAAGATCCGTCATCGGACGTGGTGCGCATCGAATCGTCGTTCACGCACGGTGCACTGGACGGTTCCTTCAGGCTCTCCGGTGGGCAGGACAACGGCACGCTGATGGAGGTCACGTTCCGCAACGGCCAGCCCGACGGTACGCAGAAAGTCTATGGTTGGACCGAGCACAAGCTTGTTCACACCTTCCCGTGGAACAACGGCGTCGCATCGGGCACCGAAGAAGCGTTCGACGCCAGCACTGGCGCGCTCGTGAAGCGGGCAACGTTCGTCGACGGAAAATACGAGGGCGAAGTCGTTCACTACGCGCCCGATGGCAAGCAGGTCACACTCAGGGCGACCTATGCGAATGGCAAACTCAACGGCGCGTATCAGGAATGGGATGCAAGTGGCGCCCCCGTCGCTGGGAAGACCTACTCGAACGGTGTCGAGGTCGGCGCGGACGGCTCCAGCTTTGGTAGCTGCATGAACGAATGGGACGACGCCTATCGTGCCGTGCCAGGCCATCAGGCCTTTCCGCCTGCAGAACTGCGGCAACAGTGGGAATCGTCCTGCCGCGCAGGCCAGCACCCACCGGCATCAGATCCCGCACAGGCCCCGCCAACAGCATCAGGCAGGCCGGCTGCCGCCAATTGCATCGACGGATGGACGACAGCGTTTCACCGTGAAAACGGCGACAACGCCATTGTCACGGCTGACCAGCGCAACGAATGGCAGTCGTGGTGCGAGCGTGGGCAGCACGCGCCCTGACACCGTCAGACATCACGGAGCCCGGCTGACCCGCCAGCCCCGCTCTACATCCATCCACCTCGCAGTACCTCACCAACGAACCGGGACACAGGCCCGTGTCCCGGCAGGAGACCACCATGAATAACCCGTTGAATCCCGGCTACTTTACCGAAGATGAGCTGTCCCAGCTGGGCCTGCCGTCCGTCGGACACAATGTGCGTATTGCACGCAACTGTATCGTCGTCGGCATCGAAAATATGACGATTGGCAACAACGTGCGCATCGATGGACCGACGGTTCTGTCGGCATCAGGCGGCCACATCCACATCGGTTCGCATGTCCACATCGGCGGCATGTGCTTCCTCGCCGGTGGCGGCGGTATTGAACTGGACGATTTCTCCGGCCTGTCGCAAGGCGTGCGTATCTACAGCACCTCGGACGACTACTCCGGCGCCGCGCTCACCAATCCGACTGTGCCGCGTCGTTACCTGAACGTGAAGGTTGCGCCGGTGCACCTGGGACGCCACGTCATCGTCGGATCGGGCAGCGTCATCCTGCCGGGATGTGCCATCGGCGAGGGCTCGTCGATAGGGGCGCTGTCGCTCGTAACGAAGAACCTCGATCCGTGGGGCGTCTACTTCGGCACGCCCGCCAGACGACTTCGTGCGCGGTCGAGAAAGCTTCTCAAGCTCGAAGAAGAGTTCATGAAAAAACCATAGCAGCCTGTTGCGCTCAACAGGTTTTTCCGTCCCGGCGGGCACGCTGCCCACGGGACGGACCGCTTGAAGACAACGGCGTATCGGGCAAGGAAAGCGGTCAGATACGCCACACCGATCGGGGCGAACGGATCGGCGACAGTGTGCGCGTCACGGCGATTGCGACTCGCCATCTGCCTCCACGATAACAGTCGCAGGTTACGGGCAGCCCGATAACAAAACGGTCGCAGAACCGGTCTGCCGAATTGACGATGTGGCGGCTTCGCCTCATTGCTATTGTTGAATCGTTGCGTTCCTGACCTGATCTGCTACAAAAGTCGCCGCGGCCTTTTCCAGCGCGAGCGTCTGCAACTGCTGAAGGATCGTATCCCTCGCCTGATCGAAAGTCGGCACCTGTGTGGCCCGCTTCGCATCGAGCTTGACGATCACGCGCGCATCTGCAGTCGCAATCGGCGTAGACGTGACGCCACCGACCGGCAACTGCGTAATCGCCTGAGCTATCGCAAGTGGCAGCCCCTGCGTATGGCCCTCCGTCACTGGCGTTTTGAAACTCACCCACGTCATTTCGCCACCAGCCGCCTTGCTGGGCGCCACACTGTACTGGCGAGCCAACGCATCGAACGCTGTGCCAGTCTTCAGTTGAGCGATCACCAGGCTGGCCGTCACGTCATCCGCAACAGCGATAACACGCGGCTTGTATTCCTCCTTGCCGAGCGACGCCACAATCTCATCGTAGCGGGCTCTGATCTGCCCATCCGTCACGGCTTCCGGATGAATGTTGTCTCTCAGATAGATTTGCGTCTCTGCGTTAGCTCTCGCGGCAGCCATCGCCTGCTGCACCTCCGGCTTCGAGTCGTAATGCTGCTTCTCCGCGTTTTGCCTGAAGAGTTCCCGGGCAATGAGTTGCTGCCGGAGAACCTGGCGCAGGCGCGGTGTGTCCGGTTGACGTGATGCCTGTACTGCAGCATCCAGCTGGATTTGCGGGACGGGCACTCCATTCACAACTGCCACGACACCCGCTGGCAAGTCTGTAGCAACCGTCTGTGCAGAAACGGTAGAGGCTGCGCCCAGATAAACAGCGCTCGCTGCGATGAAGGACAACAGGTGGTAATTTTTCACGACTAGTAGTTCCAGTTAATTGTTGCAAGCACCAGGGTTGCCCTGGGGCCGAGCGTAGCCGGTTGAGTCAGTGCACGGCCAACGAGCGCTTCTGCCGACAGCATCTGCCGATGCCACAACCACTGCGCGCGCAACCCGGCGCCCGCACCCGCCAGTGTTGGGAATCCCTGGAGCGCAATGAGACTTGCTTTTCCCGCATCGACAAAGATGTACGGTTCGATCCGCCCGTCGTGCCATGCGGGCGCATTCACCCATGCGATCTCGTTGCGCGAATACAAACCCCGGTCGCCTGAGATCTCGCCGGAGCGAAAACCGCGGATGGTATCCATGCCACCGAGATAGATCTGCTCGGAACCGTACAGCGCGACATTCGTGAACTGACCACTCAAAACACCGCGATACGCGAACGCGGCACGACCTGCCCTGGGAAGCGGCACGGTAAACGATGCCGTCGCGTCCAGCTTGGTGAACTGGCTATGGGCGTCGTCACGGCCAATTCCATGTGCGTCATGATCCGCCTCCAGCCACGGCAATCCCTGTGAGACACCGGCGTCGAGCGTGACATTGCCTGGCGCGTCGTTCAGCACGAATTTGCGCAACCAGTTACCGCCGACGCGAAGTACCGCAATATGCTGCGGATTCAATTCGATGTCGTTGATTTCGCGATCAGTGCGCCGCCATGACAACGTGGCGTCGATGTTTGCAATGCCGGCCTGCGTGCGATCCAGCGTGTAGTTCCAGCCGAGAATATGACTCAGCGTGCGCCCGTACATCAGCGCGCTCGTGCCAACCAGCTGCTGGTATTCCGAATCGGAGAACGTATAGCTGAATGTGTGACGGCCATACGGCATCGCAAACGAGCCCACGAACGCATTGCTGTCCTCACTGTCGAGGAAATTCAGGCTGATCGACTCCTGCAAGCCGATCAGGTTGTCCGCTTCCACACCCGCACGGTAGCGGGTTATGCCAGTCGCAGCGCTTCCGTAGTTGTCGACACCCAGGCTGTAGTAAAGGCGGTCGCCGGGCCGGTTGTTGATCGCGACGATCGAATCACCCGGCGATTGGCCGGGCAGAATCTGAATTTCGGCCTGATTGCGCCGCAACCGGTTGATCTGGGACACCCCTTGATCGATGTCGCCAAGGTTGAGCGCGTCGCCAGGCGCCGCAGGAAATGCCCACTCCGATCCCGCGTCAGTGAAGAGTCCACCACCGGCTGACTGCTCGTCCTTCTTGAGGCGCTGTCCTAACGGTTTGCCGTTCAATGTATAACCCGCGATGCGGCCTACCTGAACTCTGATTTTCAGCACACCCGACTCGAGATTCTGCGGGCCCAGAAACGCGCGCGTCGTGATATAGCCGGATGCGACGAACGCGTCGGTCAATCGTTTGAGCAGCACGTTCAGACGATGCGAGCCGAGTTCGTGACCGACGAACGGTGCAACGATAGCGTCGATGCGCTTCTGCGCGAGTACCGTATTGCCGTCCACGGTGATGCGGTTGATCGCAAACGCGGGTCCCGTCTCGACAATCTGATCGACCGGCGTGTCCAGTGGAACGTCGAGTGAACCTTGCGAAGCCGGCTCCGGCAGCGCGATCGATGCGGGCGGCTGATTCAGTTGACGCTGCGTCGCCTGTTCGCGCTGCTGGTCGATGATCAGCTGCGCCGGGTCCTGAATCGGACGCGCCAACGGTAAGGCCTGGGCGGGCGACGGTGGTGTCTGCGCATGGACGGCAACGCTATGCATGAAGACGAGCGTGACCGCACGCACTATCCCCGCGCACTTCAGGCGCGGTCTGGTCGATACGGATTGCATCAATGCCACCACCACGTCGTCATGCCGAGATGCTGGCCGATCTGAACCGGTGTCGTCGCGGGCGCGCGGATAGTCGTCACGCCACCGCTCGCCGAGACGCCGTTGTTACCCGTGATGTAACCGCCATCGATCACGGCGCTGCCGACCAGCGACACCGAACCGTTGGCCGTGAAGCCTCCGCCGACATCGCTCGCGATGATCTGCGCCCACGTACTGCCGAAGAATGCCTTGAAACCACGGTCCTGATTGATTGCCGAGTAACCGGTTACGCCCTGTGCGTAGGTTACGGGTGCCGACACGTTAAGGTTGCCACTTGCAAAGACGTTGCCGCCGATGTTGCGCGCAACCGTTCCCGCGGAAATCGCGATGTCCGCGCCGGACTGGATCGTGCCGCCATTAGGCATCACATTGCTCGACGCGCTCGCATGACAGAATATCCAGCAGACGCGCGAATAGCTGGCTTGCCCCGAGAACACCGCAGTGTTGGTAAAGGACTGCTGCGCGGTAATCGATATGTCTCCCTTATTCGACTGGATCAGGCCGCCGGAGTTGGTGACGTTCTTCCCCGAGATCGTGACCGCACCACCGGTCGAGGCGATATAGGCCAGTTGGGCGGGTTGCGCGACGGTGCCGTAATCGATGTCGAAACCGCTGGTGCTATGCGTGAAGAACACGAAACTGCCGCCCGTATGCGAGTACGCGAGCGGCTGGCCGCCGTTGGTGCCGTCGGTGTGATCGATGATGTTGGAAACGTCGCCTTGAGCGGTCACGCTCGTTTTTCCGTTCGCCAGGATGCGAGCGTTCTCGTTGGTGATGTTGCCTTGTGCGCTTAGCGACGTTTGTCCATTCGCTGCGAAGACAACACCCAGATTCGCCGCGCTCGAACGATTCAGGATGTTGCCTGTGGCGCTCAATGTCACATCGCCGCCGACTCCGCTACCGGTGGCGGTAATAGCGCCCGCCTGAATCAGGCTGCCGGTATTGGAGATGTCACCGGTGCTGGTCAGCTTGATCGCGCCGCTTTGCTCGCTGAGCGTTGAGCCGCCGGTAGCATCGTCGACTAGCGTGATGCCGTTCGCGCTGAGCGTCACACCGTTTGCGGCGGACATCTGCGCGCCCTGCAACGAGAACGCACCCGGTGTGGAGATCTGAATATTGTTTTCCGCCTTGATCGATCCGTCGGTTACGCCGATGTCGCCGAGCGACGACACCACCACGTCACCCGCGCTTGCATAGATCGCGCCTAGATTGCGAACACCCGCGCCTTTGTCGGTAACGATGAGTTGAACACGGCCACCGGTCAGTCCTCCGAGAGCGGTGATGTCGACGGCCAATGCGGAATTAACTGTGCCGGGTGAGGTCGTGTTGACGAGCCAGTCGTGATTGTTGTCGCCAGGGGACAGGCTGGTGTCGTAGGTATTCGTGCTGTCGCCGATGATCGCTCGCACGCCGCCTGTCGAGGTTGTGAAGTCGTTCTTTACGGGACCGTTTACCGATAGCTGTTTGGCGATCAGGTCGAGATTGACGAGAGTGCCGCTCAAGCCGCCAGGGCCGATGGTGATTGCGCCGCGGTTGGTGGTTAGCACGACGTTGCGTTGAGTCACACCGGGAGCCGGTACGATGTCGTTGAAACTCACCTGGCCGGTCGAAATGACGACGTGGCCCGCGTTGATGAAGCTGCCGCCGTCGATCGTGATGCCGTTCGGGTTCGCGAGAATCACGTTGGCGCGGGGGCCCAGCACGTTGATGTCGCCCTGGATCAGCGAGGGGTTCGTGCTGGTCACCTGATTGACGATCGTGCGTGCGTTGATGCCGATGTTGTTCAGATCGGCCCCGGCTTTTGACACGTTGAATGAGGTGTAGGTGTTGTTTGAGACGCCACCGATGGTGGGGGCGAGGTTGACGGTTTGGCGGCCGGTTGCAGACGTGGTGACGGTCGTAGCCGTGCCGCCGTCGGGGACGATGGCGGCGGCGTGGGCTGCAGTTGTTGCGACTGTGAGGGTTGCGTCAACGGCAATCACAAACAGTAGATGGGACAGGCGTGGTAAATGCCTCATCCCTCGAAGGCTGGTATTCAAGTGCTTCCCCGATCTTTAGTTTTTTATGTCTGCTGGCCGTCATTAGCGGCATTTTTCCTGGTTCGCAGCACCGCATCACACTCAGACGCCATAAAGCACAAACCTGGCACTCGGCCGGGTTTGTCTCATTGCTGCTGTCCGGGCAATAACCGATGCAAGGCTAGCCCGTGGTAAAAACGTTTTGCGTTAGCGCGAATTTTTTCGGAGCGATATGGGCCTACGAAACACGATTCCCTCTAAGGCCCCAAGGCCCTATCAAGGTAGTCGTGCAACGACAGCAAACGGGTCTTCAATTCGGCTGGGAGGGCAGCATCGTTGGCAATGTTTGCCAAACGCCAACGCAAGATCATGTAAATCTCCGTACCGGTTGCCCCCTCGGCAAGCGAACCACGAACTTGACCAGCATACTCACCCAAGCCGACTTTCTCGAGAGAGTCGGCTATAGCTCTTGCTTCTTGATATGCGTCAATTGTCATCGGATGCTCACTGAGTACCAAAAGACTTCATTTGAACCCCACCGCTTGGCACCACAACTTCGATCCCACCTCCGGGATTTGTGCCAACCGGCGGAGCAGGACGCGTAACAAATGGACTATCCGGTTTTAGGATGGCGGTTTCTACGAAGTTGGCGTTAGTAACGTTTTCCGGTGGAATCCCATATAGGCTCGGATAGTTTGGCGTGGTCAAAGGATTTTGCAATGACCAGAATTGTGCCTCTGCTGCCTGACTTTGACCAAGCGTCCCGATGCGGAACAAAGTCGCCCCTTGTTGCACTTGGCCGATCGCATTAATAGCAGTCGGAGCGTTCGATTGAAGAGCAGGCCCATACGGCGTCGCAACGCTGTTTGTGGCAACGCCATCACGTTGCTAAACCTAACTCAGACCACTCCCGCTTCGAGCGCTCTGCCATTGGTCTACCGATTGCTTTGCGGCGAAGAACCTTTGAAGCTGAACAGGGTCACGCTCGAGAATTCCGACGTAATGCTGATAGTCACTAACCAACGCGTCGTAACCGACAAGCGCTGCAATACCAAACGTCGCTAGCAACCCCTGATAGTCACGAACCTGTCCCGTCAGACATATCCGCCATGCAGGAAGGGTCGAATCCGTAACCGTAAATAAATTGCTCGGCACCCAGTAAGGACCGGTGCCTCCCGGACACACTAGAAAGTCGACCCGACTGAATAGGAACATCAGGCCGTAGACAATGTACTCGTCGCCGATTTTTAGCGGGGCAAATTCAGTTCGATCCGTTTCACCGCGACACCGCGCGTTCTCCGGAAGACTTGCACCGGTATTAGATTGACAAAGGACGCGCATAGCTCTCACTTGAATTTGAAATCATCAACGGCACCGGAGTTGACATTCCGGACGTAGTGTATTTCGACACCATTCACGTTTTGCGACATTTTCACCCAACCGTCGGTGGCCGGCCATCGCGAGTCGCCCAAGGGGATGGGCAACTGTACTCCAGCCGCCGGGTTCGACATCGCCTGTTGAAGAGCCAGTTGCTCCTGCAGGTTGTTCGGGACAGCCCGTCCGGTTGAACCAAGACCGAGAGGCGCGTTGTTTGTGGCAGCGCTCTGCACTTGGCTGTTATAGACGCTCGGTAAATCAAAATCGCCCCCTGTAGGAACCCGGCTCGACGCGGAACCTTTTACTCCCAACGTCCCGTTCTCAATTCCCGCTACGAGTTGGACACCATCAGCTGTCGCTGCAGCCTCGGCTCCCCCGGCAATCCCTCCAAGTGCGGCGCCTAAGGCGATGCCACCGGCGAGTGATCCGATCGCCGTCGGGTTGCCATTTGCCGCAGCCTGAATTGCGCTCACGAAGTTAGAGCCCATTGCCTGCGCGGTACCCGCCAGACCATTCTGGACAACCGATTGGTAAAGCTCGCTTTGTGGGCCAGGAGACCCAGGCACCCCCGAATAGAAGGTATTGTCGTACAGCTGCAGGACGCCCTGTTTGGCTGCATTACCAGCCGAGGATACCAGCGCAGTACCAAAACTGTTGATCCATGCTCCGACAGATTTGACGCCATCGATAGCCGCCTGAATATGCTCGGGCGTAGCCGAGTCGTTATTCAACGCCTCGTTCTGAGCCCATGTTGCACCAGCTGTCACGTTTTGGCCAAGGGCTCCGGCCGCGGCTCCACCTGCAAGCACAGCGATCGCTTCGATCGCCGCAGTCTGCCCAAGGTTCAAAGATGTTTCATTCGGATCGATACCGGCGAGGGCAAACGGGGTCACCACCGCACTCGATGCAGCTCCTAAGGCTCCGCTGGCGCATCCATTCCCCTCTGCTGCACTTGCCGCACAGCCGAGCAGACTGTGGGCCGCCACATACCCGAGTTCGCCCGGCACACCCGTACCGAAATCACCCGCCGCGTTCGCATTGCCAATCGCATACGCCCCCGCCGCAGCCACATCGGCCACCGCACTATTACGCAAATTCGTCAGGAAGCTGCCGCCTCCCAGCGCCGTCTGCACACCGGCCTGAATCGTCGCTTCGCCCGCAATCGCCGCACCCTGCGCAAGCACAGTACTCGCCGTCACCTGCCCTGCCTGCGGCACCAGCGCATTGCCGACGCTCTGCACGCCCGCCAGCGACGCAAGGCTGTTCGGCGACGCGGTCCACGTCCATCCCGGGGTGCCGTCGCTCACCGTAATACCATTGGTGAGCCCTGCAGTTACGAACGCCGTAGCGCCAGCTACAAGCATCGAGTTGAGACTGAACGTGCCATTTGCGGCCTGTCCCAGCGCGCTGCTCGTCATTCCCGCGATGCCCGCGGACAATGCGATATTTGCCAACCCCGCCGGCACCGCGGCGCTCCCCGCCGTCGCTGCCGTACCCGCCGCAAACGTGCTCCCAACAGGCGCACCCGCCCCAATCGCGGCCGACGCAGCCCCCGCCGTCATCACCGACGCGACCACCATCACCGCCAGCATCCCGATCGTCTGGAACATCCCCTCGCTGTCCGCCAGCGAGGTCACACTCGTATGCAGATCGTTCTGTACCGTCGACTGCGTGAAGCTGCTGCCCAACTGCGCCTTCAGCGCAGCCAGTTGCTGCTGTGTCCCCGCGGTGTCGACCGTGCCATCCGCATTGAGCTTCTGCAGCGTGCCGCCGATCGAGTTCACCGCATCGACATTCAGCTGGTAATTGCCCGCCGACATGAAGCCGCCCTGCTGCGCGACGGTGCCCGTGGTCTTGATCAACTCATAGAGATCGGGAATGTAGGTGCTCTGCGTCCCGATGTCCGTCGAACGCTGCTCGTTCGTCAACGAACCCGCGTTGACCGTCAGCGTACCCGTCGCCGTAATCGAGCCGGTATTCGTGATCGATCCACCGTTCGACGCGGTAAGCGTGACGTCCTGCCCACTGATCGTGCCGTCGTGCTGAACCACCGCATAGTTCTGCGGCAAATACACCTGCGGCATCAGCGCATCAACCGTCGGACAGGTCGCCGTTCCTGTCGCTGTACATCCCGGCTCGGGCACCGTTTCTTCGACATACCAGAGCATCGGCTTGTCGAGTGTGGCGATCTGGTTCTGCGTCAGCGCTGTGCCCAGCGCAATGTTGTTCGCCTCGGCGTACTGGATCGCGTTACCGTACAGCGTTTTCTTTTCCTGGTCCGTGACGGACGACTGTTTCGTGTTGTCATAAGACAGCCCACTCACGAAACTTGCCTGCCCCGTCTGCGCCAGCGCAGCCTGCTGCAACAACTGATTTTCGGTAAACGGGTCGTAGTAAAACTGCGTGGTAGTCGGCTGCAGGCTCGCCGGCAGATTCGCCAGCAACTGGCTCGGCCCGATGTTGCCGATCACCAGCGAGGCCGGACTGTTGACCAGATAGTTGATGTTGGGGGCGCCGCTAGTGGCAGACGCGCCCGTTGCTACCGCGACGCCGGGCGACACCGGCGGCGGAGGAGGACCCAACTCCAGGGCCGGGGCGGTAATCGACCCTGCTGCATTTCCCGGGGCGGTGACGCCTGCGGACGTGCTGCCCGCCGTGCCTAACGATCCGCTGGAGCTGGCCGCAATGCCGCCCGCTACACCTGATGCGCCGGTCAGACCGCTTCCGATAGTCACGATACCGCCGGCCAGAATCGCCGCGTTTGCCGCAACAACCGGCGTGCCCACCGGACCAAGCGGAACGACCTGATTCGAACCGGTTGGTTGCGGCGTATAAACAGCCGGCGACGTCATGCCGTTGACGAGCGTTGAGCCCGTCAACGCGACCTGCCGGCCCAACACGTTGCCGGAGTTCTGCAACTGGCCGCCAGCAGTCACTGACAACGACGGTGCCTGGATCGTGCCCGACAGGCTCTTGTACGGCGTCGGCGGCTGCACGCTGTCGCCCCCGTGATACGCGCTGCCGAACAGCGTCGAGCAGTTTGCCGCGGTTCCACAACCGAAGTTGTCGGGCGGTTTCGAGCCACCAATCACGATGCCAAAGAAGGCATCGTGCCAGTACGCATTCAGCGTCTGGTCCTGGTTGGTCACGCTCGATGCCGCGGAGATCGATGCCTGACTGCCCGCCGTAATCAGACTGCCGGTGTTGACCAGCGTGCCCACGTTGAACGACAAGTTGCGATTCGCCGTGATCGTCGAGGCATCCCCCGACTGCTGGTCGACAAAGGCATCGCAGTAATGGACTGACGCGCCGCTGCAGCCGAACTGCGCGGTCGTGCCATAGTTCTGGTACACCTGCACCGGCGCAGACATCGTGTTGGTAAGCGCTGCCGTACTGATTGCGAGATCGCGTCCGGCCTGGATGTTGCCTGACGTATTCGTGACACCCGACGCCTGCGTGAGGTTCGTCTGCGGATTGTTCGGATCGGTGTTGCTGCGCGTCGTCCCTGTGCCGCCGATCACCACATCGCGGCCGGCAAGCAGATTGCCGTACGTATTGTTGACCGTCGGTACGGCGATGATCAGGTCCCGCCCCGCGAACACCGTGTTGTCGGTCTGCGTGTAGCTATAGGTTTGCGTAACGGTACGATCGGCGTACAGGTTCGCGGTATCGTTTCCCGGTCCGAACGGGACCGAGTAGCCACTCACCAGATACTGCGCGAGGGCCGCGTTGGTCATCGCGTCAGTGAACTGCTGGCCCGGACGCTCGTACATGTACGTCGTGGGCCCAGAATTTGTCCCAAAGTAGCCGCAATTCGTCGCGGACACCCCAGCGGCGCATCCGGTGCTCGAAGTCAGCCTGTCAATGTGGTAGCCCTGATTCGTAAAACTGCTCGCTGTTACGCGCAGATCCTGTCCCGCATACAGACTCCCAGCATTCGTCAGCCCCCCACCGGTCCCGGTCAGCGAGAGATCGTTGCCCGCCACAATCTGTCCGGCATTCTGGCTCGTGTAGACGGTGAGCGTGGACGTTTGGGCGGGAGGCGGCGCGCTGGTCATCACGTTCGCCGTTGGACTCGCCACCTCGCCAGTCAGATTCAGGCCACCATCGATGAGCGCAAGCATCGGCACCACCGTCCCTGCCGTATACGCTGTCTTCAGTTGCGCGAGGAAGCTCGCATACGAAGCGGCATCACTGCTGTCGGTGATCGTCGTGGTGGCGGCGTCGCCACCATTGTCGAGCGACGCAACGTTCAGCGTGACGTTGTTCCCCGCGGAAATCTTGCTGCCGTGATTGTTTAACGCACCGGTGGTAATCGACAGATCGTGTCCGGCTGCAATCACACTGCTTTGACCGGTAGGCTGCGTCGTCGTGGTTGTCTGGGTGACCGTGGGCAACGCAATACCGTAGAACGTCCCGCCACTCAGGTCTGGAGCAACGGGTGTTGTCGCGGTGGCCAGTTGCATATCGCCAACGCGGCCGGTGATGCTTGTCGTGAATGTCTGGGAGCCTGTGACGCTGCCATCCGCGTATGACAGCTCAGTCGTGGTGAAGGTGAGCGATCCGATCGGTGTGGACAGGAACGCCGCCCCCATGCCGGCCGCGGCAATCGTGGTGGCCGACGTCGTCGTAGTCGTCGTGTTCGCCCCGGCCTGGCTGTTATTCACATTGGCCGCATTGATCGTAATGTCGTTCTGCGCGGTGATCTTGCCGCCGACATTCGTCAGATCCCCCGACAGGTTCGCAGTCAGGTTGCGCCCCGCCGCTGTCGATGCTCCGGTGTTGTCGTAACTGCTGCCATTGAGGTTGATGTCGCGCACGGCGCCAATCGTCCCCTGGTTGGTCGTCGTGCCGTTGAGATTGACGTCCTCATTCGCGTGGATCGTCCCGCCCGCCTGATTGACGATCGTGCCGGACAGGTTGACGTCATTGCCTGCGCTAATGGTGCCGCTATTGGTCAACGTGCCGCTGGTCGACAGCGTGATGTCACCGGCCTTGCTGATCGTGCCGCTATTGCTGAAACCCTGCGTCGCGTTGATCGATACGCTATTGCCGGGCATAGCCCACGTACCGGCGTTGTTGAGCTGCAGCGTATTGATCGTCAGCGCGTTGCCGAGATTGAACGTGCCGCTCGAGGCCGCTGACGGGTCGAACGCCTGATTCAGCAGGTTCAGCGTCAGATTGTGCTGGGCGAGAATCTGACCGCCGGTATTGTTGAATGTGCCATTGCCGCCCGTCACGGTGACAGTCGCATCAGCCGGCGTGCCAGGGTTCGTAGCGCTCGTACTGCCAGCGAAAATGACGCCGTTATTGTTGCCGGCCAGGTTCCCTGTCGTGACGTTCAGCGAATTCGTGCCGATAATCGCGCCGCCGTTGTTCGTGAGCGCGCCATTTGCCGTAACCGCTGTCGTCAAGCCGGCAATCGATCCCTGGTTATTCAGGTTCGTCGCGTTGACGGTCGTCGCTGCCGTCGAGATCAGGCTTGCCTTCGCCGCATTCGTTACGCTCGCGCCGGTCACCGTCAATGCGCCGCCCGCCAGCACGCCACCGGTGTTGACGACTGCGTTCTGACCAGACAACGTAGCCGAGCCTTGAACGAGGGTCTGGGCGCCCGCCATCGTCAACTGGTTCGACGCGTTCGCGCTCAGATTCCCGCCGATCAACGCGTTGCCCGTCGTCACATTGGCGCCGGACAACGTCGCGTTCTTGACTACATTCAGTTGTCCGGCCGACAGGTCGAGACTGTTCTGCGAGGTCGCCTTGAGATTGCCCGCGACGGTGGTCGTGCCGCCCGTGCTGATGTTTGCACCAGTCAGGGTCGCATCGCCGCCAACCTGAGTCGTGCCTGTCACCGCGAGAGTCTGGGCCGCCGCTAACGTTGCATCACCAGCAGAGTTGAGGCCGCCCTGTGCGCTCAGATTGCCGCCCTGAGCTGTCAAAGCGGTCTTCCCGAGACTGGTCACACTCCCGGTCACGGTGAGATTGCCGGCAGCCTGTGCGTTGAGATCGCCACCACTCAGGACCGCGCCGTTGATCGCGGCATCCCCTCCGTTAGCTTTAAGCGTGGTATTGCCTACTGCGGTTGCGGCACCCACCGTCAGACCGGTACCCGCAGTCGCACTCAGATTGCCGCCAGTTTGCAACGACCCGGACAGGTTGATCGCCTGCCCTGCACTCAGGGTTGCATCCGACCCGAAGCCCGCCGTGCCGCCGCCCGACAGATTGCGTCCCGCACTCAGATTTCCCGTGCCATTGCCCGTGATCGCGCCAGAGACGATGGCGTCCGTGGCGGCACTCACGATCGTGTTGCCACCGGTAGCGAGCGCGCCGTTGACGGTTACGGCGCCGCTTGTTCCAGTCAGCGTCGTATTGCCCACCACGCCCGCGCCGCCCACCGTCACATTGCTGCCGGCAGTCACGGAGAAATTACCACCTGCCTTGACCGCGGCGGCGAGGTTAGCGTTACGTCCCGCTGTAACGATCGCGTCCTGCCCGAACGTCACGCTTCCGGTCGATGAGACATCGCGACCGCCGCTCAGCTTGCCTGTTTTGTTACCTGTAATGCTGCCCGCAACGGCCACGTCTGTTGCAGCGCTAACCGCCGTGTTTCCGCCGCTGAGGATTGCACCGTTGATCGTTGCGGCACCACCGCTCGCTGCCAGCGTTGTATCGCCTGCGGCCGCTGCGGAACCCACCGTCAAGCTGTTGCCGGCCGTCACGTTCAAGGTTCCGCCAGCCGTCACAGCGCCAGGCAGATTGACGTTCTGGCCGGCCGTAAGCGCCGCGTTCTGGCCGAAGGTTACGGCACCGTTCGCCGTGAGATTGCCCCCCGCGCTCAACACACCCGTGCCATTGCCCGCGAGCGTGCCGGACACACCAAGATCGGCACCTGCGATGAGTGTCGCGTTGCCGTTTGCCGCAACGTTGCCGCCCAGTGCCATCGTTCGACCGGCAGTGGCGCTGAGGTTTCCACTCGTCTGCACGTCTCCTGTAGTCGTTACGTTGCCTGTTTGTCCCGCCAGCGTGAGATCGCCCGACGACGACACCCGGCCATTAACCGTCGCATTGCGTTGGGCGAGAACATGCACGGTACTACCGCCCGTGACCGCGCCGTTCACTGTCACGTCACGAGCAGCGCTCAGCGCGACCACACCCGGCGCAGACACTGCGCCGCCGATGGTCATATCACCGTTGCCTGTGCTGCCCGTTGTCGTCATCGACAGGTTATTGCCTGTCTGCACCGCACCCACCGACATGTCGGCGCCGGCCCGAAGGTTGACACTCCCATTGGACTGAGCTGTGCCGAGGTTCAGACCACCGCCCGCGTTCATATTGAGGTCCTGCACCGACTGCACGGACGCCGTTGCTGCAGCAATATCCCCACTCGCGCTGACCGTGTATTGATTGGCAAGATTGCCACCGGACATCGACACCTTGCCGGCGCCAGTCAGACTTGCCGCCTGTTGCGCGTAAGTCGAGTTCACCGCGATGTCGCCGTTCGAGGTGACGGTGAGATTGCCCGCCGTTGCCGTCAACGCGCCCTGGGTATTCACCCCCATGCCGGCGGCCGTCGAGACGATATAAATCTGCCCGCTCGTCACCGAGCCGTACTGGTTTGCGTCGATGGCTACCGCGTTGTTCCCGATCGCGGCCGCCGTATTGGCCGCGCCGTTGGCTGCGGTGCCATAGTTCGTGCCCGATGCGTCTGATGCCGTCGGGCTCACGAGCTGATTGCCCGTGACCAGATTGATGCGCTGGTCTGCCCGCAATGGTGCGTTCAGACTGATCGTCTGCGCGATCACATCGATATTGCCAACCGTGCCCTCGATGCCGACCCCAGGACCGTTTACACCAGCGGGACCGTTGATCGATACATTGCCCGACGTCACGTTGTAAGCAAGCGAGCCCGCATGAGCAAAGTCCGTCGACGCACCACCGACACCGGTCAGGAATTGCGGTGTGCCGGTGGTCAGTACGAGACCTGTCGCGTTGGTCAACGAAAGCCCGTTGACGGAAACTCCGTTTGGATTACTGATGATGAGCGAAGCGGGACTGCCGAATACCTCGAGCGGGCCGACCAGTGTTGAAGCAGGTCCTGTGGTAGTGACCTGATTCACAATCACGCTCGCCGCACGACCGGCAAGATTCGGGTTGGCGCCAAGCGTGCCGCCCAGCAACGGCGTACCCGATGTGAGGCTGTTGTTCAGCACCAGGCCGTTGCTGTCGATATTGAATGACTGATAGCTATTGACGCTAATACCGTTGGCATTCGGCGCGGCGATATTGACCGCCGGAATACCGGTACTCGTCTGGGTAATGGTGGGCTGAAACGGAATAGGTGCGCGCGGGTCGACGATCGGCGCAGCATGCGCGACCTCGTCCAGCGTAAGCATGCCCGGCAGCAGGTAGGTCACCACCGCCATGACGCACGCGGTCGCCTTCATCCATAGCGGCCGTGTTTGCTCCGCCATGCCTTTTGACGCCGCCTCAAACATTTTTGCCTGCCGCGCCGCCTCTATCTGGGCGAGTCGCTGCCTGCTCTCACGAGCACCCCGTAGCATTATTTTTTATCCGAATTGTTTTTTTCGGATCGAATCTTACCGAATCTTCCGACACATGAATGTCATATCTGTTCGCCTGTCTTTTTCAAGACACAGATTTAAAATGCATTAATTCCAGATGCATAAGCTTACATTTATATTTCCTGATATTCGGTGGCATATCGACGGAGTGCGGCGAGGCCTCTGTGACCGACATCAATGGACCTCGGTGTTCGCGTCGAATGCACGCTCAGCGGAATGGCGTTTGACGGGAAGCCCAAAGACTCCATCGAGAAAGCGACGCGCGACGCGGTTCTGGCGTTCATGGCCACGCAGCGCGAAGCCGACTATCTGAACCGCGTTGAGATGCAGTGCCGGGGCATCGCGATCGCAAAAGCGGACGGAAAATACAAGGGGCGCGCCCGGGCGTATGACCACGCCACTATCAAGACATGGCGATCCTCTATAACAGGCAACGCAGGCAGGCCCGACTTCACTACCTGTCACCTGTAGCAATCACGCAGCGATACTATCTGAATCAGGTCGCTGCTTAACCCGTTGGCATTGGTAACACTCGCGGATTGGCCCTCGAAGGCGGCCATGAGCTCATCTCCTTGAAGCAGCCCGCACTGGTGGTTTCTCAGGCAATCCTGATGGAAATCGCCGTGGTTTCTTTCGACACGCTAGAAAGTTTTGATGCCGCTTCAGTTGGGTGGATTGTTAGAGCGAAATTGTTCGATCCGACTCTCCCCCAGAGGCTTACATGACCTCATCAAAGGAAGTACTCGATCTGAGCCCTAGGCCTGACGTCGCTATAGCGATCTTACAGGCGTGTCGTTTCGCATGCCAGATGTCGCAGAGCACAAGTGATTAATGTCGGATTAGCTCACCATACCGAAACACACGCAATACGCATAAAAGCAACCGCATGTGCACTAAAGATTGCGCCATTTTCACCGATATACCGAGGAGGCCACACAGCTTCACTATGACATCATGTATTTTTCGAAATTGCTTTCATGGCACAGGGATCTATCTATGATAGAAAAGATCGGATTTTGGGGCTCTGCCGCATCCATCGTCAGTCTCGCGTTGTACTTCTATCCGCCGGTAGCAGCATCGCAAGATGAGCTGAAGCCTCAAGTGTCGACCGCAGGTACGCAAAGCCCTGCCATTGGTACAAACCAAGGAAATGTGACGATCAACTATGGCAGTTCGGCAACCCCTCATCAGAAGGGTTATGTGCTGCGGAATCGCTCAGCAGGTGCAAGCCTTGTCGTCTCCCGGCCGACACTCGATGCCGCCACCGCCCCGAACCTTCAAGTGTGCCTTGCACCGGCCGGCACACCCATTTCGCTTTATGAAGGCGAAACGGCCAAGATGGCTGGTCTCGATATGTGGCAAAGGGTGAAGATATTGTCAGGTCAGTGCGCGAACAAAGTGGGCTGGGCAACGACCGAAAACATTAGCTTCGAATAAGCATATCGAGAGCCCTCTGCTTGCGAGACGTATCGCTTCATCGGTCTTCCCCCCCGGAATCATCGCCTGGGTTCGATAGAAACGCAGGGCTCTTCTGCCGGCCGTCACCCGATCAATTTTTTCACGACGTATCGTTGGTTGATAACATTGCAACTCGTCGATCGAGTCGGAGTGCCTATGAGCTTCAGTGCCGTCCTTACTTTTCTCGAGCAAAGTCATCTCGCCACCGTCGTATCCATACTCAGCGCACCAATCGTAGGTGCCGTAACCTGGATCAGGTTTCGACATGGCACGCTGCGTTTCTCGCAGGGACGTACGAAGCGCCTCTACGCACTCCTGAAGGGTAATCAGGGTTGGCGTACTGCATCGTCTGGGGCGTTACAAGTGGCTGTGCGGGATGCCCTACGCATCGAACTATCCGGCGACGACATCCGGTTTGCACTCGAGCGCGACAACCCGATGGTCGTGTTAAGAACAATCGGACAGGCTCGTGGATTTGTAAGGCTCAGTCTGGACGGAAAGCGCTATGAAGATGCGCGTAGGAATCCTCGACTCTCGCTTAGCCAGGTGTCTGGCGTGGTACTCGCTATCATCATGACCGGGTATGTGCTACTGGTCCTCGGTGGTCCAGTCACCCGCACAGTTAATCCGATCGTGGTCGGCATACTGTCTGCAATCAACCTGGTGGCCACGCCTTTGCTCTTTATAATCACGTCGAGCGCCAGTGCAGCCGATCGACTTCTTCATGCGGATACGGCGTATCCACTTCCGCGGGACGTCCGGAACGGAAATGCAACACCAGATGAAACAGTTGCTCCAACAACTTCCTCTCCCAGAAAGCGCAGCAGCCGCGTGCGGCCTGCGTCGGCCGTGAGCGGGCAACGAGTGGATCCTGACAGTACAGTTAAGGCATCGATCTGACTGCCTTGATCCTCGCTGTACACGACAACCGTCTGAGCAAACTATTACTCCAGGGTGGTCACCGGTCACCACTGGTACCATCGGCATCGAAGAACACCTAACAATTCACATAAGCAAATCTACCATCGTCATGCAAAACCCTAGACGTGTCGTTACGGTTCTCTTGATCGCTGTTGCGGTAGTTATACTGGCGTTTTTCGGCACCGTGACCGGATCGCAGAACGGAAGTTCCATCGGGGGCTACAGTCCGGCCGTCATGGCATATTGGTTGCAGGCATTAGGCACGCTCGGCGTGATCGTCTGGTACGCGAGCAATGCGCAAAGCAGCGAGCAGAAAAAACGGAAGGGGCGTGCGGAGCAAACCCGTGCAGAAATCGGGAATCTTGCGTTCGACACGCTGCACTTCATCGCGCGAAACGTCGAAGCGATGCGGCGACAACAATCAGCAGCACTTGTCTCGATCACAAGTGTCGAATTTGCCGAACTCCTGCAACGAATGACAGCAGTACGTCAACTGCCGCTAGGCGCGCAGGAAATGAATGATGTCATCGCCTTGCGTTCCAACCTGGTCGATTCCATCGCACTGGTTGATAGCTACCGCGAGCAAGGAAACCTGAGCAACGGCGACTATGGTCTCCTTGAGAGGTACCAAAACGATTCGAAGCAGATTCTTGACCGTCGTGATTCCGATCGTCGCATGCACCGGTCATGATGCGCTAGGACTTGTAGGTAACGGGGCGTCCAAACTAGACCAAAGGAACACCATGAAGCGCGACCGGGACCTACTGCGCAAGCAGCTTACGGACATCGAAGAAGAGCGCGACGTGCTCGCGGACATCCCCGATGAGATTCAAATGTCATTCCGAAAACATATCTGGCCGGCTTACCGAGCATTTAAGTTTCATCGAACCGACTGGTGTGATAGCAGATTTGCCACGACGGAAGTCCGCGTATAGGACGTTATATTGGATAGACGACAGCAACAAGCATTTCGAGTATGGCCCGGAGCGGCACGCCCTCCCGGCCACGGGCGCACCCCATACCTTGGCGTGCGAAATCTGCGGAAATTTTAGATTTGGGAAGAGGATCCCTTTCGATCGACACTTCAACGTCACTCGTAGAGCGGGTGATAAGCCTAGAATTAGCGGGGAATTCCCGAACTGTCACGATGAGATCGTGTCTGTAAAGGAGACCAGCCACATCAACATGTTCAGCAACGACTTCCACTAATGAAAAAAGCGGAGATTGACTAGGTCAATTCCGCTTAAATTCGTCTCTATCGCAGTATTCCACCCGCAGAGGCGATACAAAGGATTGCGGCGCTAAAACGAAACGTTTCTGGTGCTCTCCTAGGTACCGTCCTACACATAGCTGCCCCAGTGTTCAGACATGAAGTCATTGGGCCAGACGGCTTGGTGCATAGGCTTTCATAATAGCAGAATCTCACTTCGCCCGCAAACGGGCGGCATAACTATCTATCGCAACCAAGCCACTGACACCGCGTCGCTCAACAGGCAGTCGCAGGTTGCCAACACGGCGGGAAAAATGCTCCGCAATCGTAGCAGAAAGTACTTGCAGCGCGATGGCGAACGTCTTAAATTGCGGACGAATGAAGAGAAGAAACAACGGTAACTCATTGAATTACATGCATTTTTAAGCGGACTTTTAATCCGTTGGTCACAGGTTCGAATCCCGTACGGCCTACCAAAGATTTAAAGGACTCAGCGCAAGCTGAGCCCTTTTTCTTTGGTGCGCAAATTCAGCTACGCGAATCCGACGAGCCGTAATTGCCCGCGCAACTGCGTGAAAACCGTCTGAAAAGAGGGGCAAAGAACACGCGCCCCTCTCCCTCTGCAGGCCTCACGGCAATCCCAGTTTCGTGCGACTGTACCCCGTGAGCATGGGCACCATCTGCGCATATAACTTCGGGTTCCCCGCGACGATTTCACCCACGCGCAAGAAATCGGAACCCCCGACATAGTCGCCAACCAGGCCACCCGCTTCCGTAACCAGCAGGCTGCCCGCCGCCATATCCCACGCACTGGAACCCTGTTCGAAGAAGCCGTCGAGGCGGCCGGCCGCGACGTTAGCGAGATCGAGCGCGCCTGCGCCCGGACGGCGCAGGCCGGCACAAGCCCCGGTCATTTCGACGAACAGGCGCGTGTAGGCGTCGAGGTCCGCCGTATCGCGAAACGGGAAACCGGTGCCGATCAGGCCGTCTGCGAGACGGTCACGCGCCGCCACGCGAATTCGGCGGTCATTCAGGAATGCACCGCTGCCACGCGTGGCCGTGAACAGGTCATTGCGGGTCGGGTCGTAGACCACGGCCTGCGTGACCGTCCCCTTGTGCGCGAGGGCGATCGACACGCAGTAGTACGGAAAGCCGTGGATGAAATTCGTTGTGCCGTCGAGTGGATCGATGATCCACTGGAATTCGGACTCGTTGTCCGACTGGCCGGATTCTTCGGCGAGGATCGCGTGATCGGGGTAGGCGGTCTTCAGCGTATCGATGATCGCCGCTTCGGATGCCTTATCGACTTCCGTAACGAAATCGTTGTGCTGCTTCTTGCTGACCTGGAGCAGATCGAGGTCGAACGACGCGCGGGTGATGATCTGCGCCGCGCGGCGGGCGGCGTTGACAGCGATATTGAGCATGGGATGCATGAACCTGAATCCTTTTGACGGACAGGTATGGCGACCGTCCGGTAGCAAAGTAGACCGAAAACAATGGGGAAGCAGCGCGGCATCAAGAGTTGTCCTGATTCGTCGGAAACCCCTCCGTTGATATCTCGCGCCTGCGCTTGCTGCTCCTGACGCACCACAGCCAGGGTAAGCCGAACTAAGTCGGCATTGAGAGTCCGCTAGCATTGCGTGCCACCAGCGCGCGAACCAGCGCCCAGTCCGCGTGCTCGCAGAAGTCGATCATCATGGTCCCGCACGGTCCGTCGTACGTCACGAGGCGCTCGGTCAGCATGTCGTTGATACCGCGACGCCGGCCGCTTCCGCAGGCCACCCTGCGTGGATTTGCGCCCATTCCAGTACCGCTGCAGAAATTGACGACCCAGCGCTCCGACGCACGCGACCCGCTGAGAACAAGGAGTGCCTCGATCGCACGATATTTGTAATCGATCGATACCTCGACCGGTACGCGAAATTCGTCCTGAATGGAAAAGGCCGCTCCCGGCCGGTCGAGTTCGAACGTGGCATTGTCAGGCCACATCGACAGATCGATCCCCAGCGCAGACTCGCTTGCGAACCTGCGCAATAACACGATCGAGCCGCGCACTTCGCCCAGGCGCGGAATGGTGTCGCCCAGATACCAGCGCACGTCTGCATAGCGCTCGGCATACGAGTCGAACGTCTGTGCGAAGCTGCGCGAGCAGTCCTGGCTGCCACATTCGTCCTTGACCGACATCACGATACATTCGCCGGGACACCGCGCCAGAAACGCCGCGCACACGGCGATCACATCGTCGAACATCAGGCCAAGCGGAATGCGCGCGTGATTGATGTGAAATACATCACCCTCATGCCGGCAACGAATATCGAGTACCCGCACGCCGCGCGTCAATTGTTCCGCCAGGCTCGCGCCTTGGGTTTTCGCGAGGCAATCTTCCACGGTATAGGCGCAACTATCGTGGCTGCCCGGCAACGTTAATTGGTTCAACGCAGAATCGTCGGAAAGGTTCGACATCCAGCAAGCCGGCGCCGGGGCGGCAGTATCAATGTGCATAGGTTGGAATGGATTAAGTGGCCTGGGAATCGCTTTCTGCCGTTGTATATTGTTTGACGGTCATCTTCTTGTCCTCTTGATCGGGCAAGCTGCGCGGAGCAAGTTTTGCATCCCCTCACTCGTTAACACATGCCGAAGAAACAAACGCTTTGGGTTACCGCCGCCGATGTCGCGCGCCGCGCCGGTGTCTCGCGTTCTGCCGTATCGCGCGCCTTCTCGCCTACCGCCAGCATCGCACCCGAAACGCGGGAGCGTGTGATGGAGGCTGCCCGCACCCTCGGCTACCAGGTCAACCTGATCGCGCGGGAAATGATCATGCAGCGCAGCAGCATGGTCGGCGTCGTCACCGCGGGCTTCGAAAACCCGTTTCGCGCGAAGCTGCTGTCGCAGATCATCGCCGCGCTCGGGCGCCACCAGCTCACCCCGCTCGTGATGAACGCGGAAGATCCGGTACAAACCAAGCAATCGCTCGACATGCTGCTGAGCTACCGGATCGCCGGCATTATCATGACCTCCGCGTCGCCCCCGCTCGATCTCGCTCGCCAGTACCTCGAAGGCGAGATTCCCGTCGTCATGATCAACCGCGCATCGAATCTGCCCGGCGCGGACGTCGCGGTGAGCGATAACGCAGCGGGCTCCGCGCTGGCTGCCCAAATGCTGGTCGATGCCGGCGCTACGCGGCTTGCTTTCGTTGGGCCGACGAAGACCAGTTACAACGGAAAATCGCGCGGCACCGGTTTTGTTCGCGCCATCCAGCGCATTGCAAAGAAAAACGCGCAGCTTGCCCATCCAGTCGGGACGCACGTCACGGCGGCCGATACCTACGAATGCGGCATGGCGGCAGCGCATGCGCTGCTGAATCAGGAAGTGCGTCCCGACGGCGTGTTCTGCTCGTCCGATCTGCTCGCACTGGGTTTTATCGATGCCGCGCGGCAACACTTCGCGATCCGTGTGCCGGATGAGCTTCGGGTGGTGGGCTTCGATGATATTCCTGCCGCCAGCTATGAAAACTACCAACTCACCACCATCCAGCAGGACACGCATGCTCTGGCGAATGCCGCGACCGACATGCTGATCGAGCGTATGAACGCGTTCTCCGGCGCATCTCGCACCTGTGTGGTGCCGATAGCGGGCGTAGTGCGAAAAAGCTGCGCCTGAACGCCATTCAAGCGATGCGCCGACCGCTCGGTGCGTCGAAAAAATGAAGCTGTCCGGCCGGCAAGATTACGTCGAGCAGTTCGCCCGGCGCAGGTCGCCGGTGATACGGCAGACGCACCACCAGACTCTGCTTGCCCAGGCTGCCGAAGGCGAGATTGTCCGCCCCCAGCATCTCGCACGCATCGACAGGCAGGCGGATCGGTTGCTCGGCTCCTTCGCCAGCGGCCGCCAGCATCACGTGTTCGGGACGAATGCCAAGCACGCACCCGCGACCGGCCACGATATCCACGCCAGAATCGCTCACGCCGGCAATGGCAATCCTCGGTCCATCGTTGACGTCGAAGTGCCGCCGGTCATCGGAGAGTCGGCCGTACAGCAGATTCATCGCAGGCGCGCCCATGAAGCTGGCGACAAAAGTGCTCTGCGGACGTTCATAGATTTGCTCCGGCGTGCCGATCTGTTCGATGCTCCCCTGATTCAGCACGACGATTCGCTGTGCCAGCGTCATCGCTTCAACCTGATCGTGCGTGACATAGAGCGTCGTCGTACCGAGGCGCGCGTGCAGGTTGCGGATTTCCGCGCGCATCTGACTACGCAATTTGGCGTCGAGATTGGACAACGGCTCGTCGAACAGAAAGAGCGCGGGTTCGCGCACGATCGCGCGCCCCATGGCGACCCGTTGCCGTTGTCCGCCCGACAGCGCGTGCGGCTTGCGCTCAAGCAAGGCGTCGAGTGAAAGCATCTGTGCGGTTGCCGCGACGCGCTCGCGAACTTTCTCCGGCGTCATGCCGCGCATCCGCAGACCAAACGCGATGTTCTGCGCGACCGTCATGTGGGGATAGAGTGCGTAACTTTGAAATACCATCGCGACATTGCGCTCTTGCGGCTCAACCTCGTTGACGATACGCGAGCCGATCCTGATGTCGCCGGACGTTATGCTCTCGAGCCCGGCCGTCATCCTCAACAGGGTCGATTTTCCGCAACCCGAAGGACCGACCAGCACCACAAATTCGCCGTCCGCCACGTCAAGATCGATGTCGCGCAAAATCTGTTGCCGAGCGTGCCGCGTCTTGCAGACCGCACGGAGTGTGAGTGTAGCCACCGTGTATTTCCTGTCGTAATACCGTCGCCTCAAGCCACGGCGCAATGCCACAGCAGACGGCTGCCTCCCAACCTCATACGCGATGAGAGGCAGCCCGCATAACTGCGGAGCCGGGTGCAGCGCGCCGCCTTGCAGCGGCGGCCACGGTCAGAACCGGTGCAGAATGCCGACACCCGCCGTGAACTGGCTACCGGACGACGATGGCGAGCCATTGAAGCCGTCGCCGATCGACGCCGTGGCGTTGATGATGTTCACGCCGTTCGAGCCGATCGTCTTGCCGCTCGAGTGCTGATACGCTTCGCCCAGATAGAGACCCGTACGCGCCGACAGGCTGTAGTACTGCGTCAGCGAGATCTGATGGTATTGCGCCGCGCTCGTGATGCCGTTCGATTGCGTTGCGCGCGTATAGCTATACCCGCCCGCGAAATCCCAGCTCACTGTCGGCTTCCAGTGCAATACTGCGCCTGCCGTATTGAAGGTCGCCGTGTTGCGGAACGACGAACCCACGCCCGGGATGTACTGAACATTCGAGTAGGACATCGACACGTCCCAAGCCGGCGAGAACTTGTAGCCCGCTGTTACCGCGACGCGTTGCTGTCCTTGCGCGGTCTGGTAGCCATTGTTGATGGCCGAGACGCCTGGCTGACCGCCTGAGTTCGTCGTCGAGGCGGCACCCCATGCCCCACCGCCGGGCGTCGAATTGTTGACGCGCTGGAAACCCGCTGCAATACCGAACGGGCCGTTCAGATACTGGATCGCCGCGCTCCAGGTCGAGCCGGCATTGGTGCTGCCCGCCACGCCGCCAAGCGCATACGAACCGCTCACCGTAAAGCCGTAGACCTTCGGCGACGTATAGACCAGCGAATTGTTCGCGCGGATCGTCGTGTCGAGCGAATCGATATCGCCTGGATGCGCGCCGAAAAAACCCGTCAGATAAGTCGTCGGGCTATACGGCGAAAGCAGCGTGTAGTACGAGGTGTACTGACGACCCGCCGTGAACGTACCGTAGGCCGGATTCGTCAAGCCCACCCATCCCTGGCGCGTAAACATCCCACCCGTGAACTGCGAGTTTCCGTTCGCACTGTTCACGCCGGCTTCGAGCTGGAAGATCGCCTTCGTACCGCCACCGAGATCTTCACCGCCCTTCAGGCCGAACCGGCTGCCGGCCCATGCGCCGTTCGACATCGTGACGGCGGAGTGGCCACCCGTCGTCGAACCCCGCGACGTGCTGCTGTTCTGATAGACAATGCCGTTATCGATGACCCCGTAGAGCGTGACGCTGCTCTGAGCCTGGGCCGTCGTGGTCGCTGCAAGGCCTGCAGCCGCCATCGCGACCACCAAGTGCTTCTTCATTTGAATGGATCTCCAGTGTGGTAGGTAGACGGGCGCCCAGGCACCCGGCACATTGACAATGTCACCTGACGCAGGCGCCATCGAGCGGCGCGTGACGCCTGCTTTATTCGATTTATTTCAGCCCGCCGGAAAAGCCGCGCAACAAGTACCGCTGCACGTATCCCGCGACCGCCAGCGTCGGCAAGGACGCGATCATTCCGACACTCATCAGATCGCCCCAATCGATCCCGTTCTCCGTGACATAGCCCGCCACGGCGAGCGGCAGCGTGAAGCGGCTCGGCGTGGAGAGAAACAGCAGGGCAAGCAGAAATTCATTCCAGGCGGTGATCAGCACGAAGATCGCGGTGGCCACCAACCCGGGCGCGCACAGCGGCAGCACGATATGCACGAGCCGCTGGGCGAGGCCGGCGCCATCGAGGCAGGCGGCCTCTTCATAGTCGATGGGAATTTCTCGCACGAACGAAAGCAGCATCCAGATCGACAGCGGGAGCGTGTACACCTGGTAGGCAAGCATCAGTCCGAACTCGGAATCGAGCAGATGCAGGTTTTTCGCGAGTGTGAACAGCGGCACCGCCACCGTAATCGGCGGCATCAGCTTGACTGCCAGCACCAGCATCAGGAACAGCAGATCGAGGCGCGCCGGAAAGCGCAGGCGCACGAGTGCGTAGGCGGCCGGAAACGCGAGTGTCAGCGACAGCAGCGTGGTGCCGCAACTCACGAGCAGCGAATTCAGTAACTGGCGGCCAATGCCGCTTGCCCATACCGATTCAAAGTGCTGCAGGGTCGGTACCTGCGGCCACAGCGCGAGCGGATGATCGAGACGCTCGAGGGTGGGCGTGAACGCGGCGCCGAGCATCCAGATGCAGGGCAGCAGCAACAGGATCAGCGCGGTGGCCCGCAGCAACCACAGCACCGCATGCTGACCCGCCGGACGAAAATGAGGGGATGACGTAGCGGAATTCATCATGCGCCTGCCTTGCGGATCGACAACCATACGTTCGCCGAAACCAGCACGGCCGACACCAGGAGCATCAGCACCGAAGCGGCGCTGGCCGGCCCGACATTGAAGAAGCGGAAGCCCGTGTCATAGACATAGGTGGACAGCGTCTGCGTCGCGTTGCCGGGACCGCCGCCCGTGAGTGCATAGACCTTGTCAAACAGCTTGAAGGTGTCGATCGAACGCAGCAACATGGCCAGCACGATCTGCGGCACGATAAGCGGCAGCGTGATGTGGCGCAGACATTGCCATTCACTCGCACCGTCGGTGCGGGCCGCCTCATACAGCTCGGGAGCGATGGACTGCAAGCCGGCGAGAATGATCAGGAATGCCATGGGTGTCCATTGCCAGACGTCCACGAGAATGAGCGACCAGATCGCCAGGTTCGGATCGGACAGCCATTGCACGCCCGGCAAACCGAACACCGCGAGCAAGGCATTCAGGAAGCCGCTGTAGTTCAGCCAGTTGCGCCAGATTGCCGAGCACACCAGCGTCGACAGCATCATCGGCAGAATGAGGAACGGCATGACAAAACGGCGGCCGCGAAATGCACGGGAAAACAGCAGCGCCAAAGCGCCGCCCAGCACCACCTCGCTGACCGACGCCACGACCGTGAATTGCAGCGTATTGAAGAAACTCGCCGCAAACTCACTGTCCGCGAGCACCGAGCGATAATTTTCCAGCCCGGTAAAGGCGCGCTGCCCCGACGCGTAGTCGACGCTGAAAAACGAATCGACCAGGACGCGCAGGACCGGGTACAGCGCCAGTACGCCGAGTACCAGCACGGCCGGCCCGACCAGCAGGACCAATGGCAGAAAACGACGCACGGCGCTCATGGGATTGCTCAAGGCCGCGCCGTTATTTGACTACCGCGGCCATCGCCGGCGTGATCTTTTGCGCGGCCTGATGCAGTGCTGCGTCGGGCGCAAGCTGCCCCGTCAGCACAAGTTGCAAAGCGTCGCCCAGAATGCTCTCGATCTGCTGCCAATCCTTCACACGCGGGCGGGCACGGCCTGCCTCGAGCGCCTTGAGCTGATCCGGATACCAGCGGAATTGCTGCACGAGCGCCGGGTCCTCAAACACGCTCTTGCGGGTCGGCGGAATCCCCATCGCGGCAAGCCGCGTCTGCGTGTCGCGCGCGGTCAGGTAGGTGAGGAATTCCTGCGCCAGCGGTGCATGCGGTGCGTCTTTCGGAATGGCCATCTGCCAGATGCCTAGCATCGGCGAAGGTCCTTTCACTTGTCCAGGGGGCGCCTGCAGCGCAACCTCGCCGACCACGCGAGACTGCTTCGGATCGTCGAGCGCCGGAATCCATGCCGGCCACACCTCGAGCGCCTGCGCCGCCGCACCCTTTTGCAAGGCGTCACGCACTTCGGCTGCGCCGTAAACCGCGACGTCCTTCGGCGCGTAGGCTTTCAGCGCAATGAACATCTTCAATGCCGCCAGTGCTTGCGGGGAATCGATCGTCACCTTGCCGCCCTGGTCGATCACGTCGCCACCGTACGCCCACAGAATCGGCATAAAACCCGTCACAACCGGGTTGCCCTTGGTGCCGCGAAACACCACACCGGATACGCTTGCATCCGCACCGCCGGCGACCTGCGCGATTTTCAGCACTTCGTCCCAGTTGCGCGGCGGTTGCAGCTTGTATTTCGCGAGCAGGTCGCGGCGATAGGCGAACATTTCAACATTGCCGACCACCGGCAACGCATACAGGCCGCCCGACGGCGCACGGCCGAGCGCGACGGTCGACGCGACCATGTCGGCATCGGCGAGCGTGGCCGGAAGCGGCTTCAGCCAGCCGTTCGCGATGAATTCGGGCGACCAGGTGTCGTCCATCATGACGAGGTCGTATGCACCGGTTCCTTCGCGCATCGACAGCTTCAGCTTCTGATAGAGATTCGCATTCGGCAGCTTCAGCAGCTCGATGTCAGCGCCCGGATGCAGCTTCGTGAAACCGGCGACCGCCTCCGCGAGGCCTTTGCCATAGATGTCGTCGCGGCCCGCGATCACGAGATCAGCCGCGCTGACGCTCAAGGTCATGACAGATAGGGCGACCGCGACGGACACGGCGCGCAGGCTACTGAACAGTTTCATGCGATATCTCATTGAATTTGCGGAGTCGTCACGGTGTTTTGCACACGTGTGCAAAGCAACCCGGAAAAAATGCCACCTAAGGCATGACCGGCATTGTCGCTGCGGATCGTTAAAGATTTGTGGCAAGCAAACAGAAAGCTACGACGGTCGCATTCAGGCGTGAAGCATTCCCACAGCGCAATTCACACCACCTCACGCAACCATGAAGCCCCTCTTACAGCACGCCTCTCCGATACCGAGCAGATACAACGGACTCCGAACGTTGATATTTATCGAGATGTGAAGACGTGCAATGATCGCCGCCCATTCTGCAAATCACGCTGTCGCGCCGTGTGAGCAGACGCTTCGGTAACACCGCAGATCCCTGCGTTTTCATTCCGGCAATATGACCAATTTTCTGTTCGACCTTGTCTCGAACCTTGCATTGCTGGCTATCGTGCTAAGCGCGTGCCGCCTGGGCAATCGGCTCGTGCCTGGCGCCGCACTCAATGGCGCGCATATTTTCGTCGCGCTGGCATCGACCGCGCTGCTGCTCGATGCCGCCTTGACCTTTCTGGTATTCGCCGATGCGCAGAGCCGGTATGGCCAGTTCAGTACGTCGAGTGCATTCTTCGAACGCGGCGGCGCCTATGCGGTGGCGGCCATTGCCGCACTGGCCTGGCAGTACGCGGCGCGGCGCGTGCGCCACGCCAAATCAAACAACAACGCACTGGTCATTCGCACGTCCCGGTATTCCGAATCACGTCTGCCGATGTAACGCCACTCGGGCCATTTTCTTCAGTCACGCAATCCGCATCATCGTCAGGAACGGAGCTTGCGTATGGGCGCGCCGTCGCCTATAACTTCCGAAGACCGAGGGTTACCGTTTGCGCCCGCCACCGGGCATTTGCCGCTGTATTGCACTCCCGCCGTTCAATCAGTCGAAGGCAACTCAACCAACGAGGAACATCTTGGATCTCGAAACCGTACGCGTGTTCATCATGACCCGAGGCATCGACCTCGGCACCAAGGTACTCGGCGCGATCGTGTTGTGGGTCGTCGGCCGCTGGGTCATTGGCCTGATCACCGGCTTGCTTCGCAAGCTGCTGTCGAAAAACGGCCGCATCGATCCAACCCTCGCTCATTACCTCGGTTCGATTCTCGGCGTGCTGCTGAACCTGCTGCTGATCCTCGCGATCCTGCAGGTGTTCGGCGTTCAGACCACCTCGTTCGCTGCTTTGCTCGCCGGCCTCGGTCTTGCGATCGGCACGGCGTGGGGCGGCCTGCTCGCCCACTTCGCGGCAGGCATCTTCATGCAGGTGCTGCGGCCGTTCAAGGTGGGGGATTACGTCATGGCGGGCGGCGTCACGGGCACGGTCTCAGAGCTGGGACTGTTCGGCACGACCATCGTGACGCCGGACAATGTGACGACCATCATCGGCAACAACAAGATCTTTTCGGACACGATCTCGAACTACAGCGCATTGCCCGTGCGGCGTGTCGAGTTGACCGCCAAGATCGCGAACGGCGTCGATCCTACGGATGCAATGAGCCGGCTGAAGGCCGCTGTCACGCAGATTCCGAACGTGGCCGAGAGTCCCGCGCCGGATATCGAAGTACTCAGCTTCACGCCGGAAGGACCGTTGCTGTGCGTGCGGCCCTATACGCACACCGACCATTACTGGCAGGTCTACTTCGACACCAACCGCGCGATCATCCAGACCTTCAAGGATGCAGGTTATCCGACACCGGAAACGCCGCTTGCGCCGCGTATGGTCAGTTAAGCCTATCGGGGTTTGGAGGTTTCGGCCCAACTCAGCAGAAGGCAAGCCTCAAAAGAAAACGGCGTCGCGAGATTCGCGACGCCGTTTGTTCGTCCAGCTTCGTATTATGTGAAGCGTTAGCGGCTACCCGACTTGGCCGCGGCGTTCTTACGCGTCATTTTCCATATCGCGCCAAGCACAACCGGCACCACGGCCGCGCCGATCCCCACCAGCACGATCACATTCAGATATTGACGGATGAACGGAATGTTGCCGAAGAAGTAGCCAAGCAACACCAGCAGCAACACCCACAACAACGCGCCGAGGATGTTGAACAACTGGAACCGGCTAACCGTCATTTCCGATGCGCCGGCTACGAACGGGGCGAAAGTGCGCACCACCGGAATGAAACGCGCCAGCACGATGGTCTTGCCACCATGCTTTTCGTAGAAGTTATGAGTCTTCTGTAGCGCAGCGCGATCGAGGAAGCGTTCAAGGAAAGGGATATGCGAATTGAACACTCGTGGTCCGATGGCCCGCCCAATCATGTAGTTGACCGTATTGCCCGCGACCGCCGCAACAAGCAGCAGCACGATCAGCAGGCCGAGATTCATTTCACCGCTCGCGCAAAAGGCGCCGCCGATGAACAACAATGAATCGCCCGGCAAAAATGGCAAAACGACGAGCCCGGTTTCGCAGAACACGATAAGAAACAGCACCGCGTAGACCCAGGTGCCATACACGTGAATGAAGTCGCCCAGAAACTTGTCGATATGCAAGACAAGGTTAACGAAGTGTAGCAACGTGTCCAAAAAGCGTCCTTTATCAAGGGAAGGTGAACGTGGCGGAAGCGGCCGCAAAAGCAGCCCTGCGGGCGATGTGCAGCGAGCGCGTGCTCGCCGCCGGAAATTGACCGCGTCATGATACCGAAAGTGCCCGGTTGCGATTAAAAAACTGCGGTGCATGGACAACTTCGACGTCCTGGGTCGATCCGTCAGTTTGACGCTCGTCGGTCGCAAGACCGCGGCGATCCCGCCCTTCGACCCGCATCCAGCCTGTTCGCGCCGAATCGCTATAATTTCGCCATGTCAGAATTCTCCGAAACGCCTGCCGGCAACGCCGACGCGGCCGCGGTTTCCGCCGCCGCGCCCGTCCCACGCCCGTTGCGGGCGATCCAGCCCCTTCCCGATCAGTTGATCAGCCAGATTGCCGCCGGCGAAGTGGTCGAGCGGCCAGCCTCGGTGGTCAAGGAATTGCTGGAAAATGCGCTGGACGCCGGCGCGCAGACGCTCCGTATCCTGCTCGACGAAGGCGGCGTCAAACGCATCTCGATCACCGACGACGGCTGCGGCATCCCCGAAAACGAACTCGCGCTCGCACTGATGCGTCACGCGACCAGCAAGATCCGCTCGCTCGCCGAACTTGAAGCGGTTGCCACGCTGGGGTTTCGCGGCGAAGCGCTGGCGTCGATTGCGTCGGTCGCGCAGATGAGCATCACGAGCCGCACGGCCGAGGCGCCGCACGCCGTCCGCGTCGACGCGCAAACCGGTGTGCTGAGTCCCGCCGCCGGCACTCAGGGCACTACGATCGAAGTCCGTGAGCTGTACTTCAATACGCCCGCGCGCCGCAAATTCCTGAAGAGCGAACAGACCGAACTCGGCCATTGCCTCGAACAGATTCGCCGCGCCGCGCTGGCGCGGCCGGATGTGGCGATTTCGGTCCTGCACAACGGCAAGGCGGTCGAACACTGGAATGCCAGCGAACCGCCCGCGCGGGTCGCGAAGATTCTTGGCGAAACCTTCGCGACGGCGCATTTGCCGCTCGACGAATCCGCCGGACCGCTCGCGGTCTACGGCTGCGCCGGCCTGCCGACCGCGAGCCGCGGACGTGCCGACCAGCAGTATTTCTTCGTCAATGGCCGGTTCGTGCGCGACAAACTGCTTACGCACGCCGCGCGCGCCGCCTACGAAGACGTGCTGCACGGCGACCGCTATCCGTCCTATGTGTTGTTTCTCGATCTGCCGCCGGAAGCCGTCGATGTGAACGTGCACCCCTCGAAAATCGAAGTGCGGTTTCGCGATTCCCGTTCTATTCACCAGTTCGTGTTCCATGCCGTGCAACGTGCGTTGGCGCGGCACGCGGGCGCGTCGCCGGAAACAACCGCCGGTGGACATGCGGCGCACCTGGAAGCGGCGACGGGCGGCCCGGCTTCGTTCGGCGCCACGCCGCTGGGCGGTGCGGGCGTTGGAGGCTCCAGTGGCAGTGGCTTCGGCGCAGGTGCAGGCGGTTTCGGCAGTGGGATGGGGGGCGCAACGGGCAGCGGATTCGGCTCGTCGCAACCCGGCAATAGCTGGATGCGCCAGGCGCGCATGACGCAGGGCACGCTGCCGGTTGCGCAACCGCTGGCGTTCTACGACGCGCTTTTCGGCCGCAGGGACACGAACGCCGGCACGGTAGAAGGCGCGACGCTGTTCGAAGCGCGCGATTCGGCTGCGGAAGCGCCGTCCCCGTACAACACCTCGGGGTCGTACGCATCGCCTGCATTCAACGCCTCGGACGAACAGCCGCTGGGCTTCGCCCTCGGCCAGATTCACGGCATCTATGTGCTCGCGCAGAACGCGCATGGGCTCGTAATTGTCGACATGCATGCCGCGCACGAACGCATTCTGTACGAGCAGTTCAAGAACGCCCTCGCCGATCGCACGATCGCGGTGCAGCCACTGCTGATCCCGCAAACGATGCAAGCCGATCCGATCGAAATCGGCACAGTCGAAGAAGAGCGCGACACACTGGACGCACTCGGTTTCGATCTCGCCGTGCTGTCGCCGACCACACTCGCAATCCGCGCGGTGCCCGCGTTGCTGAAAGACGCCGACTTGCAGGCACTGGCACGCGCGGTACTCTCCGACCTGCACGCATTCGGCGGCTCCCGCGTGTTGACCGAGCGGCAGCACGAGTTGCTCGGCACGCTCGCGTGCCATCACGCGGTGCGCGCGAACCGGCGCTTGACGCTCGATGAAATGAACGCGCTGTTGCGTCAGATGGAGGCGACCGAGCGCGCCGACCAATGCAATCACGGCCGTCCGACGTGGTATCAGTTGACGCTGTCCGATCTCGACCGGCTATTCATGCGCGGCCAATGACGGTGCGCCTGATTACGCTCATTCGCCACGCGCCGTCCTGCCCATGACTTCAAGCGCTTCGCGCACTTCACGCACGCCCGCGCCGATCCCTTGCCTGCTCGGCCCAACCGCATCCGGTAAAACCGCAGCCGCGCTGGCTCTGGCGACACGCAGGCCGGTGGAAATCATCAGTGTCGATTCCGCGCTGGTCTATCGCGAGATGGACATCGGCACCGCCAAGCCGACGCCGGAAGAGCGCGCCGTGGCACCGCATCATCTGATCGATATCGTGGATCCGACTGGCGCCTATTCGGCGGCGGAATTTCGCAGCGACACGTTGCGCCTGATCGGCGAGATCAGCGCACGCGGGCGGCTGCCCCTGCTGGTCGGCGGAACCATGCTGTACTACAAGGCGCTCACGCAAGGGCTGAACGACCTGCCCGCCGCCAATGCCGACGTGCGCGCGACGCTCGACGCCGACGCCGCCCTTGACGGCTGGCCGGCGCTGCACGCACGGCTCGCCGCTATCGATCCCGTTACCGCCGCCCGCCTCGCGCCGAACGATTCGCAGCGGATTCAGCGGGCACTCGAAGTTTTCATGCTGACGGGACAAGCAATGTCCGCTTTGCTGGCCGCGCCCGCCCGAACGGATGACGCCGCTTCGGCGTGGCGCTTCGTGCCGATTGCGCTCGAGCCATCCGAGCGGAGCGTGCTGCACGCGCGCATCGAAAAGCGCTTCGACGCCATGCTGGCCAATGGTTTTATCGACGAAGTGGTGAAATTGCGCGAGCGCGGGGATTTGCGGCCCGAGATGCCGTCCATGCGCTGCGTGGGGTATCGACAGGCCTGGGAATATCTCGACGGCGCAGTCGACTATTCAACCATGCGGGACAAGGGGGTCTTTGCTACCCGGCAATTGTGCAAGCGGCAGCTCACGTGGCTGCGCAGCATGACGGAGCGGGTTGTGGTGGATTGCTGCGACCCTGGCGCGACTGCGCAGGCGGTGAGCTTGATTGAAGCGATGATTTGAGGTTTTTACCCGCGCGGCGCGTTCTTTCCGTACGCCGCGCAGGCAAACCAGCTTTGAGTCAAGCTGGTTAAGCTGGCTGCTTAGATCACTACCGTCTGAGCTTCACCGGCCGCGCTTTCGCGAATCACGCCGATCTTCCAGACCTGCTCGCCAGCGGCCGACAAAGACGCGATTGCAGCGTCGGCATCAGCAGCAGACACAACCACCGCCATCCCGATCCCGCAGTTGAACACGCGATGCATTTCCGCATCCGCCACGCCGCCGTGCTTCTGCAGCCACGAGAACAGCGGCGGCAGCGGCCAGCCACGGTGATCCAGCTCAGCCGTCAGACCTTCACGCAAAACGCGCGGAATATTCTCGACCAGGCCGCCACCGGTGATGTGCGCCATGCCCTTCACAGCGATCTGCTGCATCAAGGCCAGCAAAGGCTTCACGTAGATATGCGTCGGCGCCATCAGCGCGTCGGCCAATGAACGGCCATCGAAGTCCGCATTCAGATCAGGCTGCGCACGCTCGATGATCTTGCGCACCAGCGAAAAACCGTTCGAATGGATGCCGCTCGAAGCCAGGCCGAGCACCACGTCGCCCGGGGCAATCGTGCTGCCGTCGATAATCTTGCTCTTTTCCACCGCGCCGACCGCAAAACCGGCCAGATCGTATTCGCCGTCCGGATACATGCCCGGCATTTCGGCCGTCTCGCCGCCGATCAACGCACAGCCGGACAGTTCGCAGCCATGCGCGATACCCTTCACGACCGTTGCCGCCGTGGCGACGTCCAGCTTGCCGCAAGCGAAATAATCGAGGAAGAACAGCGGCTCGGCGCCCTGCACCAGAATGTCGTTCACGCTCATCGCCACCAGATCCTGGCCGACGGTGTCGTGTTTGTTCAGTTGAAACGCGAGGCGCAGCTTGGTGCCGACGCCGTCCGTGCCCGACACCAGCACCGGTTCCTTGTATTTCTTCGGCACTTCAAACAGCGCGCCAAACCCGCCGATGCCGCCCAGCACGCCGTCGCGCATCGTCTTTTTGGCAAAGGGCTTGATCGCGTCGACAAGGGCGTCGCCCGCGTCGATGTCCACGCCGGCGTCGCGATACGACAAACCTTGGGCCGAATCAGTTGAATTCGGGGCGGATTTCGGTTGATTCATGGGGAATAGCTCGAAGGTCGGTAAAATGCGATTTTACCCGATGCCGGCCAGAGTTTGCGCTTCAGCGCTTACTCTGGTCCCATACAGAGTTGCCGGCCGGCTGGCTGGATTTGAATCATCCGGTTCCGGCGACACCAGGGAAACAACTTTGCAACAGAACCCCTCGATCCTGACACCTGTGCAGCGCCGCGCCTTTATCTGGCTGGCGATCGCGCTGGGTGTCGGCATTCTGCTCTGGCTCCTGAGTCCGGTCCTCACGCCGTTCCTGCTGGGCGCCATTCTCGCGTACATTCTGCAACCGGGCGTCGCGTGGATGGTGCGCCGGCGTGTGCCGCGCGGACTCGCCGCCTTGCTGATGATGCTGCTGTTTACCTTGCTGATGACGCTGCTCGTGCTGCTGGTACTGGCCGTCATCCAGAAAGAAGGTCCGCAGTTGAAGCAGCAGGTGCCGGTGCTGTTTGCGCACGTGAGCGCCTGGCTGCAACCCAAGCTTGCCATGCTGGGCCTCGCCGACTCGCTCGATTTCGCCAGTATCCGCGATCTCGTGATGGGGCAGCTCGAAGGCAGTGCGCAGCAGGTCGCACTGTACGTATGGACGTCCGTTCGCACCAGCGGCAACGTGATGATGACGGTGGTCGGCAACCTCGTGATGGTGCCCCTCGTGCTGTTTTATCTGCTGTACGACTGGAACCGCATGCTCGCGCGCATGCAGATCGTGGTGCCGCGCCGCTGGCTCGACAAGACGCTGCAACTCGCGCGCGACATGGACCAGATGCTGTCGCAATACCTGCGCGGCCAGTTGCTCGTGATGGCGGTGCTCGCGGTCTACTATGCGATTGCGCTGACCGTCGCCGGCTTCGAGATCGCGCTGCCGGTGGGTATTTTCACGGGCCTCGCGGTGTTCATCCCGTATATCGGTTTTGCAACCGGTCTCGCGCTGGCGCTGCTCGCGGCACTGTTGCAGTTCGGCGACTGGTACGGCTTCGGTGCGGTCGCGTTGATTTACGGCGTCGGCCAGATCGTGGAGAGCTTTTACCTCACGCCGCGCCTCGTCGGCGAACGGATCGGGCTGCATCCGCTCGCGGTAATCTTCGCGTTGCTCGCGTTCGGCCAGCTATTCGGCTTTTTCGGCGTGTTGCTGGCGCTGCCGGTCAGCGCCATTCTGTCGGTGGCGATGCGCGAGTTGCGTCAAAGCTATCTGGAAAGCACGCTGTACAACAACTGAGTCACTGGCTGCTCATTGACTGTCCATTCACGTTTTAGGGCCCGATGTCTGGGCCATTTGTGGCCCAAGCCTCATTTTCGGCATTAACCTACTGTGCTTCGTCAACTGACGCTCGATCTCGGCACCCCGCCGCCATCGACATTCGACAATTTCTTCGCCGGCGCCAACGCCGAGCTGGTCACGCGGCTGCGCGAGCTCGACAACGCGCTCGCGGCCGGCCCAGTGGCCGATCGCACCTTCTATGTCTGGGGCGAAGCCGGCAGCGGCCGCACGCATCTGCTGCAGGCGCTGGTCCACGAAGCGCCGCCGGGTCATGCACGCTTTGCCGGCCCGCAGAGCAGCCTCGCCGCCTTCACGTTCGACCCGCGCGTCGCGCTGTATGCGATCGACGATTGCGACGGCCTGTCCGCGGCCCAGCAGATTGCCGTGTTCAACCTGTTCAACGAAGTGCGCGCGCATCCCACCAGCGCGCTGGTCGCCGCGGGCAATGCGGCGCCGATCGGCATGACGGTGCGCGAAGATCTGCGCACGCGCCTCGGCTGGGGCCTCGTATTTCACCTCGCGCCACTGCCGGACGAAGGCAAAGCCGCCGTGCTGAAACATGCGGCGCGTGAGCGCGGCATCATGCTCGCCGACGACGTTCCCGCCTACCTGCTCACGCATTTTCGTCGCGACATGCCGAGCCTGATGGCCTTGCTCGACGCGCTCGACCGCTTCTCGCTGGAACAGAAACGCGCGGTCACGCTGCCGCTTCTGCGCACCATGCTGGCCTCGCCGGAGGCCGACGACCGACGCACGGCGCCCGCCGCATCGGCGTCATCCACGTCGGCCGCCGCCTCATCCGCGTCCCCGGCCGCCGCTTCAAGTAAAATAGGCCCCCATGGCTAACCTTGCACTCTTCGACCTCGACCACACGCTCATTCCCACCGACAGCGACCACGAATGGGGCCGCTTCATGGTGAAACAAGGCATGGTCGACGCGGAAAACTTCGCCCGTGAAAACGACCGCTTTTTCGCCGACTACAAAGCCGGCAAGCTCGACATTCACGCTTATCTGATCGCCATGCTCACGCCGCTCTCGAAGTACACGCGCGCTCAGCTTGCCGATCTTCACGCGCAGTACATGCATGAAGTGATCACCCCGGCGATCTTCCCGGTCGCGCTGGAACTGGTCAGGGAGCACCGCGAAGCAGGCGATCTCTGCTGCGTGGTCACCGCCACCAACGAATTCATCACCCGCCCGATCGCGCAGGCGTTCGGCGTGGACGCGCTGATCGCCTGCGAGGCGGAAACCGTCGACGGCCAGCCGCATTCGCCGTACACCGGCCGCCCCACCGGCACGCCGAGTTACAAAGAAGGCAAGATCGTCCGTACCGAAGCGTGGCTGGCATCGCTCGGCAAGACCTGGAGCGACTTCGAGCACAGCTATTTCTATAGCGACTCGCACAACGACATCCCGCTGCTCGAGAAGGTCACCGATCCGATCGCGACCAATCCCGACGACACATTGCGCGCCCACGCGCAGGCCAAAGGCTGGCGCATCCTCGAACTCTTTCAACCCTCGTGATCAAAAAACTTATCCGCAAGCTATTCGGCCAGGACTCGGCGCCCGCTGACGACACCCCGCCCGCCCCAGCCGAGGCAGACGAAGCCGGCGAGTCGTCGGCACGCAATGCGTCCGGCGCCGGCAAAACGCGCCGCAAGCCGGCCCGCCAGCCTGCCGCCAAAGCCGTGCGTGATCCGGACGTGCCGGTCATCATTCCGCACGACGTGCATGGCATCGATCAATCGCTGATCTCGCGGAACGCGATTCGCGTCACCGAAGGCTTGCAGGAAGCGGGGCATCGCGCGTTTATCGTCGGCGGTGCGGTGCGCGATCTGCTGCTCGGCATCAAACCGAAAGACTTCGACGTCGCGACCGACGCCACGCCCGAACAGGTGCAGAAGCTGTTCCGCCGCGCGCGCATCATCGGCCGCCGGTTCCAGATCGTGCATGTGCAGTTCGGCCAGGAAATCATCGAAACCTCGACCTTCCGCGCGCTGGTCGACCCGCCCGCAGCAGACGCAGCGCCGCCGCGCCGCCTCAAGCGCGACGAACTCGACCGCCGTACGCACGCAGTGGACGCCAGCGGCCGCGTGCTGCGCGACAATGTCTGGGGCGAACAGCACGAAGACGCCACCCGCCGCGACTTCACCATCAACGCGATGTACTACGATCCGGCCACGCAAACCGTGCTGGATTATCACAACGGCATGGCCGACATGCGCGCGCGTCTGTTGCGCATGATCGGCGACCCGGCCACGCGCTATCGCGAAGACCCGGTGCGCATGCTGCGTGTGGTGCGCTTTGCCGCCAAGCTCGACTTCGAGATCGAAGACACGACCCGTGCGCCGATCGCCAAAATGGCCGATCTGATCAACAACGTGCCCGCCGCGCGTCTGTTCGACGAGATGCTCAAACTGATGCTGTCGGGCCACGCGCTCGCCTGTTTGAAACGTCTGCGCCAGGAAGGCCTGCATCACGGTCTGCTGCCGCTGCTCGACGTCGTGCTGGAGCAGCCGATCGGCGAGAAGTTCATCACGCTCGCCCTGTCCAACACGGACGCCCGCGTGCGCGCCGGCAAGCCGGTCTCGCCGGGCTTCCTGTTCGCCACGCTGCTGTGGCACGACGTCCAGACACGCTGGCAACAATTTGAAGCAAACGGTGAATATCCAGTGCCGGCCCTGCATCGCGCAATGGACGAAGTCCTCGACATGCAGACCGAGAAACTCGCGATCCACAAGCGCTTCTCGGCGGATATGCGCGAGATCTGGGGCCTGCAACTGCGCCTCGAAAAACGCTCGGGAAGAAGCGCGCTGAAGCTGCTGGAACACCAAAGATTTAGAGCGGGGTATGATTTCCTCCTGTTGCGCTGCGAATCGGGCGAACTCGAAGAGTCGGTCGGTGCGTGGTGGACGGAGTTCATAGAAGGAGACGTCGCTGCGCGTGAGACTTTGCTCACGCAAGGCGGGAAGGACCGGAGCCCCAGAAAACGACGGCGGCGCAGCAGTGGCGCCAGAACCCGCAACCCGGGCGAGGGAATGGAGGGCGGCACGCCAGCCGAACGCACAGCCACCGACGCGGGCCATGACGGCTCGCACGATGACTGACACGGCGTTCGCTGTTGCCGTCGAACGATAGTTGCAGGAAGTTATGCCATGACGGTTGCTTATCTTGGCCTCGGCGCGAATCTCGGGGACGCGCGCCAGACCCTGAAAGACGCGGTGGTGTGCCTGGCGCAACAGCACACCATCACCGTGCTCGCCAAGTCGAGCCTGTATCGCACCGCCCCGATCGACGCGGGCGGTGACGACTATTTCAACTGCGTCGTGAAGATCGATACGACGCTCCCCGTGCGGCATCTGCTTGCGCTGTGCCACAAGATCGAGCACCAGTTCGGCCGTGAGCGGCCGTTTCGCAACGCCCCGCGCACGCTGGATCTGGATATCCTGCTGTTCGGCGATCAATCGATCGACGAAGCCGATCTGATCGTGCCGCATCCACGTTTGGTCGAACGCGCCTTTGCACTCGTGCCGCTCGTCGAGATCGACCCAGCGCTGATCATCCCGCGCTACGGCCGTGCCGAGGCGCTGCTTCAAGGCGTGAGCGATCAACGCATCGAAAAGGTGAAGGGCCCCTGCCAGTGTCCAGTGCTCAACGCATTGGCTGCCGGCGCCCCTGCTGGCGACAAGGACCGTTGCGAATGAATTCGCCGCCACTCACTGTCACCGCACCGCAACTGCGGCCGCCTTTTGGCTATCTCGCGATCGAAGGACCGATCGGCGTCGGCAAGACTTCGCTCGCACGGCGGCTCGCACAACGCTGGTCGATGCAGGAGTTGTTCGAGCGGCCGCAGGACAATCCCTTTCTCGAACGCTTTTATCGCGACACCGCGCGTTATGCGCTCCCCGCGCAATTGCACTTCGCCTTGCAGCGCGCGCAGCAGGCGCAAGACGTCGTGGCCGCGCATGTGGCGGGCACACCGCTGATCGCCGATTTCATGACGCAGAAGAACGAGATCTTCGCGCGTCTGACATTGCAGGAAGACGAGTGGCAGCTTTATCGCGCCCTCGCTGCGCGACTCGACGTGAGCGCGCCCGCACCGGATTTCGTGGTCTACCTGCAAGCCAGTCCTGAAGTGCTGTTCGCACGCATCCAGAAACGGGCCGTGCCCATGGAACTGCAGATTTCCGATGCGTATCTGCACGCGCTCTGCGACGCCTACAACGAGTTTTTCTATCACTACGACCGCACGCCGGTACTCACGGTCAACGCTGAACATCTGAATCCGCTCGACTCGGACGCGGACCTTGCGCTACTCGCCGAACGCATCGAAACCATGCGTGGCCGCAAGGAATTCTTTGTCAAAGGCACGTCGCTTTAAGCGGCGCGCCCCTCCTTTCTTCAACGGATTTCCCCCATGACCTATTTGCAGGAAGCGAGCCGGAGCGCCATCACCGTGCCGAAACTGCAGGCGATGCGCGACGCCGGCGAAAAGATCGCCATGCTGACCTGTTACGACGCGAGCTTCGCCGCGCTGCTGGATCGCTCGGGTGTCGACGTGCTGCTGATCGGCGACTCGCTCGGCAACGTGCTGCAAGGCCAGACGACCACCCTGCCGGTGTCGCTCACCGACATCGCGTATCACACGGCGAGCGTCGCGCGGGCGCGGCCCTCGGCGCTCGTGGTCGCCGACCTGCCGTTCGGCACGTACGGTACCCCGGAAGGCGCCTTCAAAAGCTCGGTGGAACTCATGCGCGCCGGCGCGCAGATGGTGAAGCTCGAGGGCGGAGAGTGGCTCGCGGACACCGTGCGTTTCCTGGTCGAACGGTCGATTCCGGTGTGCGCGCACGTCGGCCTCACGCCGCAGTCCGTGCATGCGTTTGGCGGCTTCAAGGTGCAGGGCAAAACCGAGGCGGGCGCGAGCCAGTTGTTGCGCGACTCGCTCGCCGTGCAGAACGCGGGAGCTCAACTGATTGTCATGGAAGCGATCCCAACACTGCTCGCGAGCGAAGTCACGAAGCAATTGAGGATTCCGACGATCGGCATCGGTGCCGGCCTGGACTGCTCGGGGCAGGTACTGGTGCTGCACGACATGCTGGGGATTTTCCCCGGCAAGCGGCCGCGCTTCGTGAAGGATTTCATGCAGGGGCAGCCGAGCATCCAGGCTGCTGTGGAAGCGTATGTGCGTGCGGTGAAGGACGGCATCTTCCCGGGGCCGGAACACACGTTCTAGGCATCGGCCTGCTGGCGAAACAGGTAAATCAGGCGTATTCGCGCCTGTTTTGGGACCCGTCCGATATCACCTGGAAACGTGGTCGTCTATCTTCGTCTATTTTGTTTACGCGGCTCTGCCGCCACCCCAAGAGAGATGACCATGAGCCCCTTTTGCCTGATCGATGTAGCCGGAATCCGCAACCACGCCACCACAGCGCATGACGTGCATGAGCCCACATGGCATGCACACCTGTCCGGATGGATGGCCCGCTTGCTGCGCATTCGCCGTAGTTGAGTTGAGCTGAGGCCGCACGCGACACCCCTCGCCGGCAGCCGAGCGACTGGACTTAACCTGTCCTGGCCTACCTCAGCTCTGCACGTGCGCCGGTATCGCGCCCCGCAGTGCATTGCACACGAGAAGCGCCTCTGCAGTCTGCACATCGACTCGCGTCAACACACGTTCAGTCGCGCGAAGATCGATATCCTCCAGCAGCACGCTTCGCATGATCCCGGGCAGTACGCCTGACTCTAACGGCGGCGTCCACCACTGCCCCGCCAGCTTCACAAACACGTTCGAACGGCCGCCTTCGGTCAGCTCGCCGCGCTCGTTAAAGAACAGCGTGTCGAAAGCGCCCTGCGCTTCCGCTTCGCGCCAGCCGCGATCATATTCGGCGCGGCGCGTGGTTTTGTGCCGCAGCAGCGGATCATCGGCATGCGTCGCGGGGAATGCGTGATCCGGCCCGAGCAGCACGCCGACGCTCGAACCGGCCAGCGGCATCAGCACTGCCGAGGTTATTTGCACTGCGCCGTTTTTGCTCAACGCGAGCCGCATACGGTGCGGAATTTGCGTTGGCAACGCCGCACATTTCTCCGCGATTTGCCCGCGAATTTCGTTTTCATCGCCGAGTTTGAAACCCAGCGCCACGGCACTCGCCGAGAGTCGCGCGAGATGACGCGACACATGACGCGCGCCCGCTTCCCGCGTTGCGTACATCGTCTCGAAAAGCTCGAAACCCGGCTCGGCACCGGTCAGAAAGCTGGCCTTCAATTGGCACTCCGCATATTCGTCGGCGGCAACGCTATCGAGCACGATGCCCGCACCGACGCCCATCCTGCCTCGCAGCTCACCCGCCCGCGCGGCCGGGCTCAAGGTCAATGTGCGAATCGCGACGGAGAGGCAGAAGTCGCCGCAAGCGGTATCGCCTGCGGTGTCTGAAGGCGTATCGAGCCAGCCGATCGCGCCCGTGTAAAGACCACGCGGCGTACTTTCCAGCTCGTCGATCAATTGCATCGTGCGATGCTTCGGCGCACCGGTGATCGATCCGCATGGAAACAGTGCGCGCAGGATCCGCGCGAAAGACGTCCCGGCGCGCAGCGTCGAATGCACCGTCGACGTCATCTGCCAAACCGCCCCATGCGGCTCAACCGAAAACAGCGCCGGCACATTCACGGAGCCCGTCTGCGCCACGCGCGACAGATCGTTGCGCAACAGATCGACGATCATCACGTTCTCGGCGCGATTCTTCGGGTCATTTGCAAGGAACTCGGCGGCATGACGATCGCTCACGGGGTCGGCTGATCGCGGCGCCGTGCCCTTCATCGGCCGGGCGCGCAACATGGCGCCTTCTTTCTCGATGAACAACTCCGGCGAGCAGGACAAGACCCACTGGTCGTCCGGCAACGCAATCAGCGCACCGTACGGCACCGGCTGGCGCGCCCGCAGGCGCCGATAAAGCGCAGCCGGCGAGCCGAACACGTCGAAACCCAACCGGTACGTGTAGTTGACCTGATAAGAATCGCCCGCGCGCAGAGCGGCATGGACCGCATCGATCGCCTGGTTGAATTGCGTGGGATCGACGCTCGCGTGCACGTTCGCCGTGCCCGCCACAGACGCCTCGACCGCGCCGCCATCGCATTCCACGAGCCACGCATCGACGTCGTCGCGCGACAATTTCTCGCAACGCTCAAACAATAAAAAACGCAGCGTGGCATCGCCACGCTGCGTTTCTCTCATTGCCCTACGCGTTTGGCCGCCATCGAGAAGACACCGGCCAAACTCGTAGTCGGCAAGCACGACAGCATGCAAACCACGGTGTGTATCCGCAGCCACGGTCTCGCACACGGTTTCGAGTTGCGCGGCTTCCGCACAAACCCGTTCATGCATAAAACCCGTGTACAGACGACTCGAACGGCGCGCCGCCGTCGCGTCGCAATCGTCGAGCAACGCGAAAACCGCGTCGCGCTCATCTGCCGTCATGCTTGCCACCAAATCAAACCGCTATTAATCGAAGAAGCTCTTCACCCGATCGAACCAGCTCTTGCTCTGCGGGCTATGCCGCGCGCCGCCTTCCACGAGTGCCTTCTCGAATTGCTGAAGCAGATCGCGTTGCGACTCGGTGAGCTTGACCGGCGTTTCGACTTGCACGTGCACGTACAGATCGCCGGCAATGCTCGAACGCAGCCCCTTGATACCTTTGCCACGCAGACGGAAGGTCTTGCCCGACTGTGTGCCTTCCGGCACCGTGAAACTCGCGCGGCCCGCGAGGGTCGGCACTTCGATCTCGCCGCCGAGTGCTGCGGTGGTGAACGGAATCGGCATCTGGCAATGCAGGTCGTCGCCGTCGCGCTCGAACACCGAGTGTTGCTTGATGTGAATCTCGACGTAGAGATCGCCCGACGGACCGCCGTTGATACCCGGCTCACCGTTGCCGGCCGAGCGGATGCGCATGCCGTCGTCGATACCTGCCGGGATCTTCACTTCCAGCGTCTTGGTTTCCTTCACCTTGCCCGCGCCGTGGCAATGGCCGCACGGGTCAGGAATATAGGTGCCGGTGCCATGACACTTCGGGCAGGTCTGCTGGATGCTGAAGAAACCCTGCGACATCCGCACCTGACCCGAACCACTACAAGTCGGGCAGGTTTCCGGTTTGGTGCCGGGCTTTGCACCCGAACCGTGACAGATTTCACACGACACCCAACTCGGCACGCGAATCTGCGTGTCGTAGCCGTGCGCGGCCTGTTCCAGCGTGATTTCCATGCTGTAGCGCAGATCGGCGCCGCGATACACCTGCGGTCCCGCACGGCCGCCACCGCCGCGTGCGGCACCGCCGGCTGCCTGGCCGAAGATGTCGCCGAAAATATCGCCGAACGCATCGGCAAAACCGCCGAAGCCTTGCGCACCGGCTCCGCCCATGTTCGGGTCGACGCCCGCGTGGCCGTACTGATCGTACGCGGCACGCTTTTGCGAGTCCGACAGCATTTCATAGGCTTCCTTCACCTCCTTGAAATGCTCTTCCGCATCCTTGTTGCCCGGATTGCGGTCGGGGTGGTGCTTCATCGCAAGCTTGCGATAAGCCTTCTTGATTTCGTCGTCGCTCGCGTTCTTTGCGACGCCCAGAACCTCGTAGTAATCCCGTTTCGCCATATCGGTTCAACGCCACTCGCGCAATGGAACGCGGTGGCTCCTCTTGAATGCTGGAGTCTTGCGACTCGTCCGGCCGTTGCTTCGTGCCGCTTTCACGCGACGCAAAACAACGCCCTCCATAAAACAAATGTGCCCGGAGAGCCCCAAAAGGCTCACCAGGCGCGATAACCGCTTTGCAGGTTCATGCACCCGGACGGGAGCAAACCGTTTTGCAGCCAGGCCGCACACAGTGCTGTGTGCGGCTTTACGGTCAAATTGCGACCCGGCTTTAGTCTTTCTTCACTTCCTTGAAATCAGCGTCGACCACGTCGTCCTGCTGCTGGCTCGCGCCACCCGCCGACGCGCCCGCACCTGCCGCGCCGGCTGCCGCAGCTTCGGCACCTTGCGCAGCCTGCATGTCGGCGTACATCTTCTCGCCCATCTTCTGCGAGGCGGTCGCCACCACTTCGATCTTGGCTTCGATCGCGGCCTTGTCGCTCGAACCGCTCTTCAGCGTTTCTTCGAGGTCCTTCAGCGCGGTTTCGATCGCTTCCTTCTCGCCGGCGTCCAGCTTGTCGCCGTATTCGGTGAGCGCCTTCTTCGTGCTGTGGACCAGCGCGTCGCCCTGGTTGCGGGCATCGGCCAACTCACGCAGCTTGTGATCTTCTTCCGCGTTCGCTTCGGCGTCCTTCACCATCTTTTCGATTTCGGCTTCGGACAGACCCGAGTTCGCCTTGATCGTGATGCGGTTTTCCTTGCCGGTCGCCTTGTCTTTCGCGCCGACGTGCAGAATGCCGTTCGCGTCGATGTCGAAGCTCACTTCGATCTGCGGCGTGCCGCGCGGTGCCGGCGGAATGCCTTCGAGGTTGAACTCGCCCAGCAGCTTGTTGCCTGCCGCCATTTCGCGTTCGCCCTGGAACACCTTGATCGTCACGGCGCCCTGATTGTCGTCAGCCGTCGAGTAGACCTGTGCGTGCTTGGTCGGGATCGTGGTGTTCTTGTTGATCATCTTCGTCATCACGCCGCCGAGCGTTTCGATGCCGAGCGACAGCGGGGTCACGTCGAGCAGCAGAACGTCCGTGCGGTCGCCCGACAGAACCTGACCTTGAATCGCGGCGCCAACGGCCACGGCTTCGTCCGGGTTCACGTCGCGGCGCGGATCCTTGCCGAAGAATTCCTTAACCTTTTCCTGCACCTTCGGCATGCGGGTCATACCGCCGACCAGAATCACGTCGTCGATTTCGCCGACCTTCACGCCCGCGTCCTTGATCGCCGTGCGGCACGGTTCGATGGTGCGGTCGATCAGTTCTTCAACCAGCGCTTCCAGCTTGGCGCGCGTGATTTTCAGGTTCAAGTGCTTCGGACCCGACGCGTCGGCCGTGATGTACGGCAGGTTGATTTCAGTTTGCTGGCTCGACGACAGTTCGATCTTCGCCTTTTCAGCCGATTCCTTCAGGCGTTGCAGCGCGAGCACGTCTTTCGACAGATCGACGCCCTGTTCCTTCTTGAACTCGCCAATGATGTAATCGATGATGCGTTGGTCGAAGTCTTCACCGCCGAGGAACGTGTCGCCGTTCGTGGACAGCACTTCGAACTGCATTTCACCGTCGACGTCGGCGATTTCGATAATCGACACGTCGAACGTACCGCCGCCCAGGTCATACACGGCGATCTTGCGGTCACCCTTTTCGGCCTTGTCCAGACCAAATGCCAAAGCGGCAGCGGTCGGCTCGTTGATGATCCGCTTCACTTCCAGACCGGCGATGCGGCCTGCGTCTTTGGTTGCCTGACGCTGGCTGTCGTTGAAGTACGCGGGAACCGTGATCACTGCTTCGGTGACCGGCTCGCCGAGATAGTCTTCAGCGGTTTTCTTCATCTTGCGCAGCGTTTCCGCCGAGATTTGCGGTGGCGCGAGCTTCTGATCGCGCACTTCGATCCATGCGTCGCCGTTGTCGGCCTTCATGATCTTGTACGGCATCAGACCGATGTCTTTCTGCACTTCTTTTTCTTCGAAGCGGCGGCCGATCAGGCGCTTGACCGCGTACAACGTGTTCTTCGGGTTCGTGACCGACTGACGCTTCGCCGGTGCGCCGACCAGAATTTCGCCGTCTTCCATATAAGCGATGATCGACGGCGTGGTGCGCGCACCTTCCGAGTTCTCGATCACTTTGACCGAATTGCCTTCCATGATCGCCACGCACGAGTTGGTCGTGCCGAGGTCGATGCCAATGATTTTGCCCATTTTTACTAATCTCCTGACTTTGATCGCTGCGGGAATCGCCGTTTTTGCCCATCTGGCGGTACGGCGATCCGCTCTGAATTCCTACCTGCACTCAACATAAGTGCGTCCGCATCGTTTTCAAGACCTCTTTTACGATGCGGTCTTTAATTTTTTTCAATCAGCCGAACTTTTGCCGCTTTTTTCACCACCTGCCGTGCTCCCGACCGCATTGGCCGCCAATTCCTTCCCGCGCGGCAGCAAACGCCGCATCGAGTGGCCCGCGGCCGCGCCAGTCAGTTGCCTGGTTGAGCCGCTTGCCTCGGTAAAAGAAGAGCCAGGTGGGCGTGCCGTGGAGCATGAACGCAGTGGCATCGACCGGAACGTTCGCCATGACAGCGCCTGTCAGGCGGGACGGCCGATAAACAGCGTGTGCTACAGCGTGTGGCGCTTACTTCGGCGCCGCGACAGTCACGAGGGCCGGACGCAGCACGCGGTCGGCGATCACGAAGCCTTTTTGCAGCACAGCAACGACGGTGTTCGGCTCCTGATCGGCCGGCACCATTGAAATGGCCTGGTGACGGTGCGGGTCGAACTTCTCGCCAACCGGGTTCAAAGCGACGACACGGCCCTTCTCCAGCGCGCCCGAAAGCTGGCGCAGCGTGAGTTCAACGCCTTCACGGACCTTTTGCAGGTCGTCGGACGAGTGGGCAACCGCTGCTTCGAGGCTGTCAACCACCGGCAGCAAGTGCTCAGCGAAGCTTTCGATCGCGAATTTGTGGGCCTTGGCGACATCTTCCTGGGCGCGGCGGCGCACGTTCTCCGTCTCGGCCTTGGCGCGCAGGAAGCTTTCCTGCAACTCGGTGATCTTGGCCTCTGCTTCGGCCAATGCAGCTTCCGCGCCGGTTACCGGTGCGTCAGAAGGGGCGTTTGCAGCCGCATCCTGCAACGCCGCGGCCTCGGCGGCCTGGCGCGCGGTTTCGTCGGCGGGCGTGGGATTCTGGCTCGTCGGGTTCTCTTGCGTGTTTTCCATGTCGCTGAAAGTCGTCAAAAAAGTTAAAGCTGAGAGTGGCGGCAACGCTTCAAAGCCAGCCCAATTTGTGCGTTGCAAAATTGCGACAGACAACTTGGTGCATAACCTGGTGCGTTAACGCATTTCGAAACGGCAGATGGGGCCGGAAAGACCCAATTCAAGCGCCTCTGCCGGAACTTTTCGCACCAGGGACGGGCGGCCGAAATGCTCCGTTACAACCATTATTGCGTCGCAATCAGATTGAGATTGAGTGCGCCCGACAAGTGGCCTATGCTCCAATAAAGCGTCGGAAAAGACACGTTAACCCTAATCTAACGTAATCCTTACCGGCATTTTTCAATTCCACCTGATTCGCCTGTTTCCGTCCTGAATCTTCCCAAGGGGAGTACCGTGAAACTGACCTTTGCAATATCGGTGGTCGCATTGGTACTGATCGCGGGCACCACGACCATCTGCATGTCCGGGGCCGTCAACGATCACACTACCGAGTACGGTGGTGTGCACGCGACGATGGAACAGTTGTTCAATCCCCACCTGAAAGTTTGTCGATAGTGCGCCGGTCGCGCTTGGTCGGCCTGCCGTGTAACGCGGCGGCCGGTTCGCGGTACGTCCTGCGCCGCTCCTGCTCGACCTGGCGCTTCACCCTGCTCTCTTCGGTCTCCGCATAAAGCGTCTGCGCGACGCTGGCCGGGCCACGCACGTCGCACACGCCCAGCACTTCCACCTGCCAGACAATCCGCTCGATCTCGATCTCGACCAGGTCGCCGACGCGCACGTCTTTGGCCGGCTTGACGCTGGCACCGCCAATGCGCACGTGCCCTTTGTCGACGGCATCCGCCGCGAGCGAGCGGGTCTTGAAAAAGCGCGCCGCCCACAGCCATTTGTCGATGCGCAGTTTCGCGCCCGGTTCAGTTGAAATCCTGTAATTCATGAGCCTGTTCAAGCCCCGGTCGTGTGCGGAACGGGCACTGCCTGTACGGGCCAGCCCTGCAGATTCTGAGCAACGATTTCGCCTAGTGCCGCGATCCACGATTGCGAGGCGTTGACGCAGGGAATCCGATGAAATTCCTTGCCGCCCGCATGCAGGAACTCGTCGCGCACTTCCATGCCAATTTCTTCAATCGTTTCAAGGCAATCGGCGGTGAAGCCCGGACAGAACACGTCGGCACGCCGCACACCCGCCGAGCCCAATTCCTTCAGGGTGGGCGCGGTGTACGGCTGCAGCCATTCGGCCTTGCCGAAGCGCGACTGAAACGTAATGCGGCATTCCACCTGCGTCAGCCCCAGCGCCTGCGTCAACAAGGCGCCGGTCTGCTGGCATTGCTCGTGGTACGGATCGCCGAGATCCATGGTGCGCTTGGGCACGCCGTGAAAACTCAGCACCAGCTTGTCTCCTGCCGCGAAATCCGGCCGGCCATGCTGGTGCCAGTAGTGATGCACCTGAGCAACGAGCGCGGCGATATACGCCGGATGATCCGCGTATTGCCGCACCGTGCGGATTTCCGGCTGATTGCGCATGCGCTTGAGCGCTGAAAAGGCGTCGTCGAAAGCTGTGGCGGTGGTCGACGACGAGTATTGCGGGTACATGGGCACGAGCAAGACGCGCTCGGCGCCGGCCAGCTTCAACTGGTTCAGCATGGCCGGAATGCCGGGCGTGCCGTAGCGCATGGCGTAGTCGACCAGCACCGTGTAGTCGTTCAATTGCAACAGATGGCGCAGACTCTCCACCTGTTTCTCCGTGAAGACACGCAGCGGCGAGCCTTCCGGCATCCACACGGCCGCGTACTTTTTCGCCGAGGCACGGCTGCGGAACGGCAAAATCAACAAGCGCAAGATCACTTGCCAGAGCAGCGCTGGAATTTCGACCACGCGAGGATCGGACAGGAACTGCGTGAGATAGCGACGGACCGCACGCGGCGTCGGCGCGTCAGGCGTGCCGAGATTGATCAGCAGCACGGCGACACGGTGTGACGTGGCGTTCTGTGAAGGCCGCTCGAGGTCGAAGCGCATAGGCAACAGGGATAACCGCTGTGGGCGGCGAGTCGGTTCAAGTGGAATTCATTATAGCGGCGCGGTCCATTGCGAGGTCCGCCAGGGACCCCTGGCCATTCGGCCAATTGGCAAACCACGCGCCGTCGCGCATCATTTGCAGCACGAGATGCCGCAGCCAGCCCAAACCGGATAGTTAGCTCGGGCTACTGCTGGCTGAGCGTGAGGGAAAGCAGCCGCGCGGTGATGTCGACAATCGGAATCACGCGGTTATAGGCCATGCGGGTTGGCCCGATCACGCCGAGCGTGCCGACGATCTTGCCGTTCACCTCATATGGCGCGGTCACCACGCTCATTTCCTCGATCGGCACCAGATTCGATTCGCCGCCGATGAAAATCTGCACGCCCGCGGCATGACTCGACACGTCGAGCAACTGAAGGAGACTCGTTTTTTGGTCGAATACATCGAACAGCTTGCGCAAGCGCGCCATGTCCGACGAAAGGTCGGCTACTTCGAGCAGGTTGCGCTCGCCGGAAATCAGCACCGTCTCGCCGGTATCGGATTCGTCCGTGCTGGCTGTGACCGCGGCGTGCATCAGCGTGGTCATGTCGCCACGCAGTTCGTCGATTTCTTCGCGCAGACGGCGGCGCACGTCGTCGAAGGAGAGGCCCGCGAAGTGCGCGTTGATGTAATTGGAGGCTTCCACCAGCTGCGACGGCGAAAAGTCGCGCTGGGTCGCCATGATGCGGTTCTGCACGTCGCCCTCGGGCGTCACGATGATCAGCAGGATGCGCTTGTCCGACAGGCGCATGAACTCGATCTGCTTGAACACGTGGCTGCGGCGCGGCGTAAGCACCACACCGGCGAACTGCGACAGATTGGACAGCACGCTAGCCGCCGCGGCGACGACTTTCTGCGGTTCGCCCGCTTGCAGCGTGGTCTTGACGATGCGCATCACCGCTTCTTCGTCCGCGGCGGATTCCAGCGTCAGCATGGTATCGACGAACAACCGGTAGCCGCGCGGCGTCGGAATCCGGCCCGCCGAAGTATGCGGACTGATCACGAGCCCCAGGTCCTCGAGGTCGGACATCACGTTGCGGATCGTGGCCGGGCTCAGTTCGAGACCGGAATAGCGTGACAACGTGCGCGAGCCGACCGGCTGACCTTCGGCGATGTAGCGCTCGATCAGCGTTTTGAGGAGGGTTTGTGCGCGGGGATCTAGCATGACGGAAAATTTTAGCTCAATGACGCGACTACAGCGAGCGCTAACAGCGCCAACCCCTGACTATCGCGCCGCCGGTTGGCGGGACGGCGCCTGGTATTCCGTGCCGCGCCTTGACTGGTGGCGTGTCCAGCATCAGTGTCAGCGCGTCGCCGAAGCTCGGGCCCGGCGCCCCGCCAGCCACCATTGCGGCAAGTCCGCCGGTGGCAGGCCGCGGCACAACAACCGGCACCCGTGTCATCAAGGCTTCACCATTCTAGCGATAATCGCTCAATGCTCTGGCAGCCCGCTTGAACAGGCCCGCTACCGGGTCTGTCTGCGGTTCTTTTCAGGCCCTACCTATGGTGTAATGCCGGCATGCAAGTGACTAGCCAGTTCAAGACCGTCGCGCTCGTCGGGCGCAACAATACGCCGGGCATTGGCGAGCCGCTGACCGCGCTCGCCTCGTGTATCGCGAAACGCGGTTTCGAGGTCGTTTTCGAAGCCGACACCGCCGCCGAAATCGGCGTCGCCGACTATCCGGCGCTGCGTCCCGCCGAGATCGGCGCGCGTGCCGACGTTGCCGTGGTGCTGGGCGGCGACGGCACCATGCTGGGCATTGGCCGCCAGCTTGCGCCCTACCGCACACCGCTGATCGGCATCAACCACGGGCGGCTCGGCTTTATCACCGACATTCCGATCTCCGACATGCGCGAGATCGTGCCGCAAATGCTCTCCGGCAACTTCGAGCGCGAAGAACGCATGCTGCTCGAAGCGCGCATCATGCGCGACGGCGCGCCGATCTATCACGCACTTGCCTTCAACGACGTGGTGGTCAACCGTAGCGGTTTCTCGGGCATGGCGGAACTGCATGTCTCGGTGGACGGCCGTTTCATGTACAACCAGCGCTCGGACGGCCTGATCGTCGCCACGCCTACGGGCTCGACCGCCTACGCGCTGTCCTCGCAGGGGCCGATCCTGCACCCGCAATTACAAGGCATCGTGCTGGTGCCGATCGCGCCGCATGCGCTGTCGAATCGACCAATCGTGCTACCGGACGACTCTAAGGTGAGCATTCAGATTGTCTCGGGACGCGAAGTGAACGTCAATTTCGACATGCAGTCGTTCACCTCGCTGGAGTTGGGCGACACGATCGAAGTGCGCCGCTCGCGTCATACCGTGCCGATGCTGCACCCGGTCGGCTACAGCCATTTCGCGACGCTGCGCAAGAAGCTGCACTGGAACGAATACCCGTCGCACGAAGAAGATCCCAAGCCCTGAGCGGCCAGGCCGCCGGAACACCGGACCGCCGGCCGCCGGAATGCCAACCGCCAGAAGGCAGCGCCGGCCGCCGGACCGCGAACACCACGCTGCCGAACCCTGAACATCAAGCTCACCAGACGACCTCCATGCTTCGCCACCTCTCGATACGCGACTTCGTCATTGTCGCCGCGCTCGATCTCGAATTCGACAGCGGCTTTACCGTTTTCTCGGGCGAAACAGGCGCCGGCAAGTCGATCCTGATCGACGCGCTGGCCCTTGCGCTCGGCGCTCGCGCCGATGCGAGCGTGGTGCGCACCGGCGAGAGCCGCGCCGACATCACCGCGGAATTCGACACGCATGCGCAACTCGAGCAATGGCTCGACGAGCTGGCGCTCGGCGCGACTGCCGACGACGGTCATCACAGCACCGTGATGCTGCGCCGCGTGGTGGATGCGAACGGCCGCTCGCGGGCGTTCATCAACGGCACGGCGGCGACGCTCGCGCAGTTGCGCGAAGTCGGCGAGATGCTGGTGGATATTCACGGCCAGCATGCACACCAGTTGCTGATGCGCCCGGACGCCCAACGCGAACTGTTCGACACCCATGCCGGCCTCACGGAAACCGCGGCGACCGTCACGCGTGCATGGCGGTCGTGGCGCGAGAAGGTTCAGGCTGTCGAACATGCGCAAACGCGCGACCGCGAACTGCAACTGGAACGCGAACGGCTTGCCTGGCAGCTCGCCGAACTGGACAAACTTTCGCCGCAGCCGGGCGAATGGGAAGAGGTCAACACCGAGCACCGGCGCCTGTCGCATTCAGCCAATCTGATCGACGGCGTTCAAGGAGCGCTCACCGCACTGTCCGAATCGGACGAAGCGATGATCACGCACCTCGCCTCGATCGTGTCGAAGGTGCGTGACCTGGCCGAGATCGACCCGGCGCTGAACGACGTGCTGGCGGCGCTGGAACCGGCCGAGATCCAGTTGCAGGAAGCGGCCTATTCGCTCAGTCACTACGCGCAGAAGCTCGAACTGGATCCCGACCGGCTCGCCCAGGTCGAAAAGCGTCTGGACGCGCTGCACTCGGCGGCACGCAAATTCCGCCTGCAGCCCGAAACGCTGCCGCAAGAGCATGAAGCGCGTCGAGCGCAACTCGCCGCGCTCGACGCTGCAGCCGATCTCGACAGTCTGCATGCGTCCGAAGCCAAGGCGAAAGAAGCCTTCCTCACCGAAGCGAAGAAACTGTCGAAGGCCCGCGCCAAGGCCGGCAAAGCCCTGGGCACCGCCGTGACTACCGGCATGCACGAACTGTCGATGAAAGGCGGCAGCTTCGAAGTGGCGCTGGTGCAACTGCCTGAAGGCGGCGCGCATGGGCTCGAACAGATCGAATTCCGCGTCGCCGGTCATGCCGGCGTGCCGCTGCGGCCGCTCGCGAAGGTAGCCTCTGGTGGCGAACTGGCCCGGATCAGTCTCGCATTGGCGGTCATTGCGAGCGCCGCGAGCCCGACACCAACTCTGATCTTCGACGAAGTGGATACGGGCATCGGCGGCGGCGTCGCCGAGGTGGTTGGACGGCTGCTGCATCAACTGGGACAGGCGCGTCAGGTGCTGTGCGTCACGCACCTGCCGCAAGTCGCCGCGCGTGGCGACCATCACTTCCAGGTGACGAAGGCCGGCAACGGCAAGGGCGGCACGGTTAGCAGCGTGACCTCGCTTGACCGCGCGAGCCGCGTCGAAGAAGTCGCGCGGATGCTCGGCGGACTGGAGATCACCGCCACGACACGCAAGCACGCGAAGGAAATGCTGGCGGCCTAGGAACTCGGGCTGGAAAACACCCGCTTCCAAAGCCCCAGCACCACCTCTCGCTCCGTCACCACCAGCGCGGGATCGACCCGCGCCTTCTCCATCCCATCCAGTCGCAGCTTGTGCTGCAACTTCCGGTAAGTCCGATAAGCCGCGCCGACCGTCTCCGCTTCCGCCTCGCTCATCAAGCCAAAGCGCGACACTTCGCGCAGCAACGCGATGTTGCCGGTATTGCGGATCAGTTCGGGATCGCGCGCCGCGTGCAGCAGCACCCAATACTGCACGGTGAATTCGATATCGACCATGCCGCCACGATCGTGCTTCAGGTCGAATAGCGTCGTGTGGTTCGGATGCCCGGCCTCGACGCGCTCGCGCATCTCGACGATTTCCTTCGCGAGCGGTCCGGCCTCGCGCGGCGTGGTCAGCACCTGTTCGCGGATCTGCTCGAATTTCGCGCCGATTTCGGCGTCGCCCGCGCAGTAGCGCGCGCGGGTCAAGGCCTGATGCTCCCACACCCATGCGGTGTTCGCGGCATCGCCTTCGCGCAGTTGATAACGGCGGAATGCGTCCAGATCGGTAACGAGCAGACCCGATTCGCCGTTCGGCCGCAACCGCAAGTCGACATCGAACAAGGTGCCCGCGCCGGTCGCCGTCGTCAGCCAGGTGATGAGGCGGCGGGTGTAGGTGGCGTAGACGTCGGCGGCGGCATCGTCCGGATCGTCGTAGAGGAAGATGACGTCGAGGTCTGACGCGTAACCCAATTCCTTGCCGCCCAGCTTGCCGTAGGCAATCACGGCGAACTTCGGCGCCTCGCGGTGGCGTTTGGCCAATTGCTTCCAGACTGCTTCGAGCGTGACGTCGAGCACGGCGTCGGCGAGTTCGGACAGGCGATCGCTTACATGCTCGACGCTCAGCCTGCCGGCCAGATCGATCAACAGGATGCGAAACACCTCGGCCTGGTGCGCGTGGCGCAGCAGGTCCATCTGTTGCTCGACGCCATCCGCCGCGGCCAGACGCAAGCGCAGCGTGCGCTTGAACTCCGGCCAGTCGAACGGACTGTCCATGGCCTCATCGTCGAGAAGTTCGTCGAGCAATTGCGGATGGCGAATCAGATAGCCGGCGGCCCAGCGCGAGCCACCCAGCACCGACAGCACCCGATGCAGCGCCTGCGGATACTCGGTCAGCAGCGCGAGGTACGCGCCGCGCCGGCTCACGGCTTCGAGCAGGTCGAACAGACGCGCGACCGTATCGCCACGCCGCTCGGGCGGCTCCAGCGTACGCGCGGCTTCCAGCGCGCGCAGAGCGACGATATCGAAGCGTTGCCGGCTACGCTCGGCGAGCCCCGCGTAACGCGACGACTGCCACACTGCGCGCAAACGCGCCAGCAGCTCGTCCGGCTCGGGCACGCCGAGTTCGATCAGACGCGCACGCAGCGCTTCGTCAGCACTGTCGTCGGCGAGCGCGCTGCTCCATACCCACGCCGCCGCGCCGTCTTCCGGCGCGCCGCAACCGTCGCGGCCACTCACCTTGTCGGCGAAAATCTGGTCGAACTGCTGTTCGACGAATTCGCGGTGCGCGTCGAGCTTGAGCATCAGCGCGGCATAGTCGTCGCAACCCATGGCGCGCGCGAGCGCCGCACGCTCCTCGGGATCGACCGGCATCGCATGAGTTTGTGCGTCGTTGCGATATTGCAGGCGGTGTTCGAGCTCGCGCAGAAAGCGGTACGCCTGTGAAAGCTTCACGCAGACCGAGGTATCGATCAGCCCGTGGGTCGCCGCGTGCCGCAACACGGCGAGCGTCGGACGCACTCTGAAGCCGGCATCCTGGCCGCCCCGGATCAGCTGAAACACCTGCGCGCTGAATTCGATTTCGCGGATGCCGCCGCGCCCCAGCTTGATGTCGTCAGCCTTGTCAGGCCGCATCGAGGCGCGCCGCTGCGCTTCCTGGCGAATCTGCAAATGCAACGCGCGAATCGCGCTGATCACACCGAAGTCGAGATAGCGCCGGTAGACAAACGGCGTGACGATCGCGTCGAGCTGCTTTTGCAGCCGCACTGCCGCTTCGCTCGCCCCTTCGGACACGAGCCGGCCCTTGATCCACGCGTAACGCTCCCACTCCCGGCCTTGCACGTAGAAATACTCTTCGAGCATGCCGAGGCTGCATACGAGCGGCCCCGAATCGCCGTTCGGCCGCAAGCGCATATCGACCCGGAAGACGTAACCGTCGGCGGTCACCTCGGCCAATGCGCCGATCAGGCGCTTACCCAGCCGTGTAAAAAAGTCCTGCGTCGCGATCGGCGAACGCTGAGCGCCCGCGGTCTCACCGTCTTCTTCATAGACGAAGATCAGGTCGATATCCGACGACACGTTCAACTCACGCCCGCCGAGCTTGCCCATCCCGACCACGCCGAGCGCGAGCCGCTCGCCCTGTGGTCCACGCGGTTCGCCGTAAAGCGCTTCGAGCTCGGCGGACACGACCGCCAAGGCACGCTGGATCGTCGTTTCCGCCAGATCGGTCATCGCGCCGGTGACTTCCGCGACATCCGCCTCGCCCGCCAGGTCGCGCTCCATCACGGCGCAAAATACTTCGGTACGCAACTGGCGCAAAGCCCGTTTGAGTGCATCCTCGCTCAATGGGCCGCCGCCCGTGCCGGCCGCCTCGGCACACAGCGCGTCAAAGCGCGTGTCGATCCGTTCGCGTGTGAGAGGCGCGGACGCGAGCGCCGCTACATGCGCCACAATTTGCGGACGGGCCGCCGCGGCGCGCGCCGCGTAATGTGAATAGCTGGAACTCAGGAGAGTGGCGTCGGTCATCAAGGGTCTGGCTCGCTCGTTGCTTTATCAGCGTGGTTCAGTTCGCTGTAGCACACGGGTCCAAGTGGAGCCAGACCGCCTCGCGCAGGTCGCGAGACGGCATGTAGAAAGGGTTTGCCGGAGGTCCGCCGACGCTTTCCCGTGTGTTACATTTCGTCGTTAATTCGCAAAACTACCATACGCCCACCCGCCGCAGCATGTCCGAGCGAAACGAATCCGCCGACCCGCACGAAACAGGGCAGGTCCGGCCTGCGAGCGGAAGCGACCACATCGTGCTGCGTCGGACCCTTCACGTGGTCCTGGCGCTGGCGCTCGTCCTGTACTTCATCGCGGCGAGTCTCTTTCTCGGCCTGCGTTACGTGCTGCTGCCGCGGGTCGACTCGTTCCGGCCGCGCATCGAAGCCACGGTCTCCGGAAAGCTCCACACGCAGTTCACCATCGGCAAGCTGGCGCCGCATTGGAGCGGTTTTCAGCCGGGCCTCGACGTCACCGATATCGTTATCCGCGACGCCGACGGCAAAGCGGCGCTGACCATCCCGCACGCCACCGCCACGCTCTCGTGGAAGTCGCTCTGGCAATTCCATCCGGCACTGTCCAGCCTGATCGTCGATCAGCCGGACGTGTTGGTGTCGCGCAACAGCGACGGCGTCATCTCGGTGGCGGGTGTGCCGGTGCCAACCCGGCACAGCGGCAACGACACCTTGTCCACGTGGCTCCTGCGCCAGCAGGCGATCGTGGTGCGCGGCGGGGTGCTGCGCTGGCGCGATGCCGAGCACGACGCGCCGGAACTCGCCCTGCGCGACATCCGGATCGCGATTCTCAACGACGGCTACGACCACCGGCTCGCATTGCAGGCACCCGCCGACGGCCAGGTCCTGCATGGGCCGATCGACTTCCGTACGCATTTCAAACACGCCCGCCTCTCCGCGATCGGCAAGCCGGTCAACTGGGCCGGCCAGGTCTACATGTCGACCGGCCCGGTCGATCTGCCGACCTTGGCGCGTTACATCAATTTCCCGATCGAGACGTTCGCCGGCCGCATCGACAACGCGATCTGGGGCGATTTCGCCGATGGCCGCATGACGTCGGCCAGCGGGCAACTGGCCGGCACGAATGTTTCGATGCGGGTCCGCCCGACCCAGCCCAAACTGGAAGTTCCGATCGCCAACTTCTCGTGGCGCGTCGCGGTCAACCAGGGCGACTACACGCTGCAACTGAATAATCTGCACGCCGAGCTCGGCCAGCCGCCGCTCGACGACGGCACGCCGCTCACTCGCACCCTCGCGCTATCCACGTTGAACGGCCGCTTCCGGACCGCCTCGCTGCAGCATGGGCAACTCGTCAGCTTCAGCGGCGACCGCGTCGACCTGGGCATCCTCGCCGAATTCAGCCGTGCGCTGCCGTTGCCGCGCCCCCTGCTGAACAGTCTGGTGCGCTTCAATCCGCGCGGCATGGTGGCGAACTATGTGATCGAGGTGGAACGCGGCAAACCGGAATCGGGCGAGGCGGGCGGCGACCGCCGGCCAAGCGGCGCCGAGCCGATCGAGCGCTATCGCTTCAAGGGCGATCTGCAAGGCATCAGCTTCGCCGCGCAGGAACCGCCGCCGGGACTCACCGCGCTGAATCACCCGCGCGCGGGCATTCCCGGCATTGAAAACCTGTGGGGCAGCGTCGACGCCGACGAGAAACACGGCACCGCGACGCTCGACACCTCCAACGTCGCGATTACGCTACCGGGCGTGTTCGACGACCCGCGCCTGACACTCGACCGTTTGCATGGCCGGGCAGACTGGACCATCACGCCGAAGGCGCCGGGCGAAAATCACCCTGCCTTCACCGTCAAGCTGGCCGACTTCGGCATCGCGAACGCAGACGCGGACGCCACCGCCACGGCCAACTACAGCAACCCCGGCCACGGGCGCGGCTCGCTCGATCTGAAGGCCGACTTCCAGCGCGCGCAGGTCACGCGCATCGTCCGCTATCTGCCGACCAGCATCAGCGAAAAACTGCGCATTTACCTGGGCCATGGGCTGCAAGCCGGCACATCACGCGGCGCGACGATCGAAATCCACGGCGACCTGACCAAATTCCCCTACTCCCGCGCGCCGGAAGCCGGAATCTTCCATATCGTTGCGCCATTCAAGGGCGGCAAGTTCGACCCTTCGCCGTACCCGCCGCGCAAGATGAAGAACGGCACGCCGAACGTGTGGCCGCCGCTGGACGGCATCGACGGCGTGTTTGAACTCAAGCAGAACCTGCTGCGCTTCGACATCGACCGCGCCCATTACAAGCAGGTCGCGTTGAACAAGGTGAACGGCAAGATCGACGATCTCGGAACCAGGGCGTCGGATCTCGTCATCACGGGCAACGGCCGTGGGCCGCTCGCCGACATGCTCGACTACGTCAACGAGAGCTCGCTCGGCATCATGTCCAAACATGCGACCGGGAAAGTGCGTGCCGAAGGTCCCGCGGCGCTGGCGCTCAAACTGACCGTGCCGCGCACGCCGAAGCCGCATATCGGTGTGGAAGGCGCGGTGGGCTTCCACAACAACCGACTGACCGTCGATAACGTGCCGCCGCTGTCGCAACTGAATGGCAAAGTGCACTTCACCGAACATACCGCGCAGCTCGACCGGCTCTCAGGCCAGTTCCTCGGCGGCGACGTGCACGCCGATGGCGGCCTGAAGCAGGACGGCACCTATGCGCTCGCCCTCGGCGGCCACATCGCCGTCGATGCGGCGCGCGGCCTGAATCTGCATGGCCCGGCCGCCGAGGTGCTGACGCGCATGAGCGGCAGCGCGCCCTACGCGCTCAATGTGCGCGGCGCGAAGGGGCGCTTGCCCGAGGTCACGGCAAACTCCGATCTGACCGGCCTTGCGCTCGACTTCCCCGCACCGTTCGACAAACCGGTCGGCATGCCAATGCCGCTGCGCTTCGCGGTCAAGCCGTCCACCGACACGAGCGAAGCCGGCCTGGAGCGCGCCGACCTCACCTTCGGTCCGATCGCCGCCACCTATTTGTTGCGCTACGAGCCCCAAACCGGGTCGAAGACACCGCCGACGGTGGTAAGCGGCGCGATCGGCGTCAACAAGCCCGCCGACCTGCCGTCCGATGGCGTGATCGCCACCGTCGACCTCGAAACGTTCGACGCCGACGCCTGGCGCGCGCTGCTCACGCAGATGCGCAACAAGGACGCGCCCACTCCCGCGCCCGCCGCAGCAGCACCGGCTACGCCGAATCCGGCCGTCGCGCAGTTCCTGCCGAACCGCTTCGCGCTGCATATCGGCACGTTGACGCTGCTCAAGCGGCACTGGGATAGCGTGATCGTCGGCGCGTCGCATACGGACGGCAAATGGCAGGCCAACATCGCGTCGAACCAGGTGTCCGGCCACGTTTCCTGGCTGCCGGGCGCCAATAAGGCCTCGCCTGGCACGCTGCAGGCGCGCTTTGCCCGCGTGGTGATTCCGTCCGCCACGGACAAGGATCTGCTCGGTCAGGCCATTTCGGCGCCGGCGCAGAACATGCCGTCGATCGATCTGGTGGTCAACGAGTTGATCGTGCGCGATCGCAACGTTGGCCGGCTCGAAGTCGACGCGCACAACTTCGAGGAAGACGGCGTGCCGGTCTGGCAACTCGACAAGCTCGACATCACCAACCCCGCCGCCACGCTAAGCGCCACCGCCAACTGGCGCACCTCGACGGGCCTCGGCAACACCGCCGACGAAGCGACGCCGCGCCGTACCGTGTTTGATTTCAAGCTCGACATCAAGGACGCCGGCGCGTTGCTGGAGCGCTTCGGCCAGCCGCACACGCTCAAGGCCGGCAACGGCACGCTGTCGGGCAAGGTGGTGTGGCGCGGCGGTCCAACCACGATCGACTACCCGACGCTCAACGGCAATCTGGCCGTCGACCTGCGCCACGGGCAGATTCTCAAGGTCGACCCGGGTGTCGCAAAATTGCTGGGCGTGCTCAGCCTGCAAAGCCTCGAGCGCTTCGCCACGCTCAATTTCCGCGACGTGATCGGCGAAGGGCTGCCGTTCGATCACGTCACCGCTACGGGTGAGATCCATAATGGCATTGGCCGCACCGAGAACTTCGAGATGGTGACGGCACCGGCCCGCGCTGAAATGAAAGGCTCGGTGGATCTGGCACAGGAAACCCAGGATCTGCACGTGCAGATCGTGCCGACCGTCAGCGCCGGCGCCGCCGTGATCGCCGCGACCGTGATCAATCCGCTCCTCGGGCTGGGCGCGCTGGTGGCCGATCTGGCATTCAGCAAATCGGTCTCCACGGCGTTTGCGCGTGAGTACGCGATCACCGGTTCGTGGTCGAAACCGCACGTCGAGCGGGTGAAGAGCGATCGCGGTAAGATGGACGCTCCGGCTTCGACCGTGGGCGCGCACTAAGCCCGATCCGATCCTGTGTTTGATCAGAAAAGCGCCGTGCCGCACCCCGGGTCCCAGCCAGCCTTGAACGACGTAGGCGGCGCCAGCGGTTCGCGCCGCCGCCTTGCCGGGAGTTTTTCGAAACGCTCATGAGCGAAACACACGTCTCTTCATCTTCGTCCGCTGCTTCGTCCACCGCATCGCCCGTTGCGGCGTCCGGCGGGTTCCCCGAAAGCGCCTTCCGTGTTGCCGCGTTGCAAATGGTGAGCACACCGGATCGCGAGCGCAATCTGGCCGAAGCGGAACGCCTGATCGGCGAAGCCGCCGCCGACGGCGCGCAACTCGTCCTGCTGCCCGAGTACTTCTGCTTCATGGGCTTCAAGGACACGGACAAGCTCACCCTACGCGAGCCCTACCAGGACGGCCCGATCCAGCGTTTTCTCGCCGATGCCGCGCGCCGCCACAAGGTGTGGGTAATCGGCGGCACGTTGCCGTTGATGTCGCAGGAACCGGCACGCGTGCTGAACACCACGCTGGTGTTCGACCCGCACGGTAACGAAGCCGCGCGCTACGACAAAATCCATCTGTTCAACTTCGAAAAGGGCGAAGAATCGTTCGACGAAGCGCGCACCATCCGCCCCGGTGATGAAGTCCGCACCTTCGAGGCGCCGTTCGGCCGGGTCGGCCTGTCGGTCTGCTACGATTTGCGCTTTCCGGAGCTGTACCGGCGCATGGGCGACTGCGCGCTGATCGTGGTGCCGTCGGCGTTCACCTACACCACCGGCCGCGCGCATTGGGAAATGCTGCTGCGCGCCCGGGCGGTCGAAAACCAGTGCTACGTGCTGGCCGCCGCGCAAGGCGGCAAACATGAGAACGGCCGCCGGACATGGGGCCACAGCATGCTGATCGACCCGTGGGGCGAACTCGTCGCGGTGCGCGACGGAGGCGCCGGCGTGGTGGCCGGCAATCTCGAGCGTGCGCGCATCGACGAAGTGCGGCAGAGTCTGCCCGCCTGGCGTCACCGCGTGCTGAGCTGCTGATGTGTTACCTGACATTGAAAGTGCGGCGCCTGTCACCCATATCCCAGTGATGGAAGCGCTAACCGAATCCTTCGTATCGAGCAGAACATACTTCGCATGAACATCATCGAACCCGGTATCCGTAATCTCGCCACCGCCAAGGACATTCTCCTGACGCCCTACGGTCTCGACGAATCCCTGCTGACCCGCACGCTCGCCGAGATCTTCACGCACAAGATCGATTACGCCGACCTGTATTTCCAGTACACGCGCAGCGAGGCATGGAGTCTCGAGGAAGGCATCGTGAAGTCGGGCAGCTTCAGCATCGACCAGGGCGTTGGTGTGCGCGCCGTGTCGGGCGACCGCACGGCCTTCGCCTATTCAGACGATCTGTCGCCCGAAGCGATCCGTCAGGCGGCGCTCGCCACCCGTTCGATCGCCAAGGCTGGCGGCGGCAAGCAGAAGATCAAGGCGGCCTCGTCGCTGACCGGCATCGCCGGGCGCGATCTGTACCTGCCCTCCGATCCGCTGCATTCGCTCGACGCGACCGCCAAGGTCAAGCTGCTCGAGCGCATCGAACAGATGGCGCGCGGCCGCGATCCGCGCATCCAGCAAGTGATGGCAGGCCTCGCCGGTGAATACGACGTGGTGCTGGTCGCGCGTAGCGACGGCGGTTTCGCCGCCGACATCCGCCCGCTGGTGCGTGTGTCGGTCACGGTGATCGCCGAGCAGAACGGCCGCCGCGAAATCGGCAGCGGCGGCGGCGGCGGCCGCTTCGACTACGGCTATTTCACCGACGAAGTGCTGTCGGGTTACGTCGACGACGCCGTGCATGCAGCGCTCGTCAACCTCGACGCCCGCCCGGCGCCGGCCGGCGCGATGTCGGTCGTGCTCGGACCGGGCTGGCCCGGCGTGCTGCTGCACGAAGCGATCGGCCACGGCCTCGAAGGCGACTTCAACCGCAAGGGATCGTCGGCGTTCGCGGGTCAGATCGGCGAGCGGGTTGCGGCAAAGGGCGTGACGGTCGTCGACGACGGCACGCTGCCGAACCGCCGCGGCTCGCTGAATATCGACGACGAAGGCAATCCGACCCAGTGCACGACGCTGATCGAAGACGGCATCCTGAAGGGCTACATCCAGGACACGCTGAACGCGCGCCTGATGAAAATGCCGGTCACGGGTAACGCGCGCCGCGAGTCGTATGCCGCACTGCCGATGCCGCGCATGACCAACACGTACATGCTCAACGGCGACAAAGACCCGCAGGAAATCATCGCGTCCGTGAAGAACGGTTTGTACGCGGTGAACTTCGGCGGCGGCCAGGTCGACATCACAAACGGCAAGTTCGTGTTCTCGGCCTCCGAGGCGTACATGATCGAAAACGGCAAGGTCACCTACCCGGTGAAGGGCGCGACGCTGATCGGCAGCGGTCCGGAATCGCTCAAGTACGTGAGCATGATCGGCAACGACATGAAGCTCGATTCGGGCGTCGGCGTGTGCGGCAAGGAAGGTCAGAGCGTGCCGGTAGGCGTCGGCCAGCCGACGCTGCGTATCGACCGGATGACGGTTGGCGGTACGGCCTGATTTTGATGTAGACGCATACTTCGTGCATAGAATGCGCGAAGTATGCGGAATTACCGCATTTTTACACCCTGCGGGTTGCCAGCCGCGCTTGCACGGGTTATAAAGTCATTCACCCTTTTTGACCAGCGACCTATTTCGCCATGTCCGCCAAGTTTTACTTTTACTTTTTTTGGCATCTCAGACCGCTGGCGGATCGAGAGGGGTGTTAGTGCACGCAAGACACTCAGAATTCACGAAAACCGCCAGCTAGCCTGGCGGTTTTTTTTCGCCCCACGCCTTTGAAACTTTTGCCGTTGAAATCTTTTTGATTGTTGTTCGCCCTGGCATCGCTGCCTGATCGCCGTCTGATCGCAGCCCTCGTTGCCGCGCGAACACGCTACGACCCGATTCAGGAGAACAAACATGCCCCCGCACAACACCGACGATGTCCGTATCCGCGAATTGAAAGAACTCACGCCGCCCGCTCACCTGATCCGCGAATTCGCCTGCGACGAAACGGTGTCCGACGTGATCTACAACTCGCGCAACGCGATGCATCGCATCCTGCACGGCATGGAAGACCGTCTGATCGTCATCATCGGACCGTGCTCGATTCACGACACGAAGGCGGCGATGGAATACGCCGGGCGTCTCGTCGAACAGCGCAAGCGCTTCGCCGGCGAACTCGAAATCGTGATGCGCGTGTACTTCGAAAAGCCGCGGACGACGGTGGGCTGGAAGGGTCTCATCAACGACCCGCACATGGACAACAGCTTCAAGATCAACGACGGCCTGCGCACCGCGCGCGAGTTGCTGCTGCGTATCAACGAACTCGGCCTGCCGGCCGGCACCGAGTACCTCGACATGATCAGCCCGCAGTACATCGCCGATCTGATCTCGTGGGGCGCGATCGGCGCGCGTACGACCGAATCGCAAGTGCATCGCGAGCTGGCTTCGGGACTGTCGTGCCCAGTCGGCTTCAAGAACGGCACGGATGGCAACGTCAAGATCGCTGTCGACGCAATCAAGGCCGCGTCGCAGCCGCACCATTTCCTGTCGGTCACCAAGGGCGGCCACTCGGCCATCGTCTCGACCGCCGGCAATGAGGACTGCCACATCATCCTGCGCGGCGGCAAGACGCCGAACTACGATGCGGACAGCGTCAACGCGGCATGCGCCGATATCGGCAAGGCAGGTCTCGCGGCGCGTCTGATGATCGACGCAAGCCACGCGAACAGTTCGAAGAAGCATGAGAACCAGATTCCGGTATGCGCTGATATCGGCCGCCAGATTGCTTCGGGTGACGAACGGATTGTTGGCGTGATGGTGGAATCGCATCTGATCGCGGGCCGCCAGGATTTGCAGGAAGGCTGCACGCTGACGTATGGACAGAGCATCACCGATGCCTGCATCGGCTGGGACGAAAGCATCGCCGTGCTGGAAGGTCTCGCCGAAGCGGTCAAACAACGGCGCGTGGCGCGCGGCAGCGGCAATTGAACGTCGCTTGACGTGCCTTGCGCACTTGCGCGATTGCTGCAGTGGCTTCATCGAAAAACCCTGCTCGTCGAGCCGGGTTTTTTTATTGGCCAAACGGACGAATGGTGCTTCAGGCGCCGCTTATGTACCGTGACAACTCGTTGCCGGGTCGGATACGACTTGACCAGGCTGGATGTTGCGTATAAAATTTTGTACATGAAAGGCGGCTATGGAGCAGGAAAAAGAACTTCGCTGGATGGGCTCCAGCTATCACGATTTACTCGCCTTTCCCGAGGAACCCCGTCGGCGGGCCGGTTTTCAGCTTGGCAAGATTCAGGCTGGCCTTGACCCGGACGATTGGAAGCCGTTTGATTCGATCGGTGCAGGAACACGCGAGATTCGCATCAGGGAAGCCGACGGCATCTACCGTGTGATGTACGTCACCAAGTTCGTGGAAGCGCTGTACGTACTGCATTGCTTCCAGAAGAAAACGCAGAAGCTGGGGCCGCAGGATAGAAAGATTGCCGAGATGCGGTATCGAGCCATCATCAAAGATAGGAAAGCTTAACAAATGACGATCGACACAAAAATCCGTCACGTAACCAAACCCGGTGCGAACCTGTTTCTCGAACTCGGCTTCTCCGCCGAAGAAGCGAAGCGCTTGCACGCGGCTTCGCAGAAACAGATCAACGACACGCGGCTGCTCAAGGAGCAGTTGATGACCGAGCTGTCCAGCTGGATCGAACAGCATCATCTGAAGCAGGCTGAGGCAGCGGAGATTCTTATGGTGTCGCGTCCGCGCGTGTCTGACGTAGTCAACATGAAAACCACCAAGTTCACTATCGACACGCTCGTCGAAATGATGAGCCGGATCGGCAAGCCCGTCACACTGGCGATTGGGTGAGGCGCATGGCGCGCCCTACACGTGCTTTCACACGTCACCCGCCATGCGTCCTTGCTTCACTGCACCGCGCCTGAACCGAACACTTCGGTATGAATCCGCGCTGCATCCACACCAAGCGAGGCCAACGCCTCGCATTGCGCGCGCATGAACGGCACCGGCCCGCAAACGTAGTAATCCGCATCGGGAACCATCACCTTGCCGGCGATTTTCGCGAGGTCGAGGCGGCCTTCGAAGTCGTAGTCGACGCCGGGGTGATCGCACGCTTCAATGGCCTCGTAGAACACCGCGCGTGTGACGTTGTGATGCGCTGCGACCGTATCGTTAAGCCACTGCCGGAACGCATGTACGCGCCCGTTGCGGCAGGCATGCACGAACATCACGCGGCGCTCGCTCTGGTCCGCGAGCAGGGTGGACAGCATCGAGGTCATCGGCGTCACGCCCACGCCTCCGCTGATCAGTACCACGGGCGTCGTCGTCTTGCGGTTCAGCGTGAATTCGCCCATCGGCGCACTGACATGCACCACTTCGCCCACTTCCACGCCGTCGTGCAGAAGGGTTGATACAAGGCCGGGGGCCAGATCTTCGTAGCCGGCCTCGCGCTTCACCGAGATACGCAACCAGTTTCCGTTCGGCGCATCCGACAAGCTGTATTGCCGCGGCTGATCGACGCCGAGTTCATCCACGAAACGCGTCACGCTCAGATACTGGCCAGGCTCGAAGCCGCAAGCCGGCGAGCCATCGGCGGGCGTCAGATAGAACGACGTAATTTCCTCGCTCTCCACTTCCTTGCGCGCAATCTTGAACGGCCGAAAACCGCTCCACGCCGCACCTTCATAGAGCTTGGCCTCCGCGCCAATAAAGATATCCGCGAGCTGCCCATAAGCGACTTCCCATGCGCCAAGCGTCTCCTGATCGACCGCGTCGCCAAGCACATCGACAATCGCGCCCAACAGGTGCCGCCCGACGATTGGATACTGCTCCGGCCGAATATTCAAACTCGCGTGCTTATGGGCGATTCGCGAGACGGTTGGCCCCAGCGCGCCGAGGTTGTCAATATTGGCGGCGTACGCATACACCGCTTTCGCGAGCGTTTCCGGCTGATTGCCACTCTTCTGGTGAGTCTGGTTGAACACGTTCTTCAACTCAGGATGGTGCGCGAACATGCGCTTGTAGAAGTGTTTGGTGATGGTCGTGCCGTGTACGGCGAGCACGGGTACGGTGGCTTTGACGCGGGCGATCTGGTCGGCGGTGAGAGCGGTCATGGCTACTTCTCCTTAAAGATGCATACACAATACATTTTTAAGGAGATATTTTGACCCGGGCAAATTGTCACAGTGCTTGCGGTGCTTAAAGGGACCGAATCGTGGTGTTAGCCGGCGCTGCGATCGTGCTGCCACAACACGTCGCTGCCGCCGTCCGCGCGGTTGAGCACCCGAGCGAGCACGAACAACAGGTCGGACAGCCGGTTCACATACTGGCGCGGCGCCTCATTGATCGGCTCGCCTTCACCGAGGGCGACGATCGAGCGTTCGGCGCGCCGGCACACCGTCCGGCACACGTGCGCAAGCGCGGCCGCGCGCGAGCCGCCGGGCAGAATGAATTCCTTTAACGGCGGCAGCGTCGCGTTGTAGTCGGCCAGCCAGCCGTCGAGTCGGCCAAGCTGCTTGTCGGTAATCATCGTATGACCGGGAATGCAAAGCTCGCCGCCGAGATCGAACAGGTCGTGCTGAATTGCGACCAGGGCCGCCCGCACGTTGTCGGGCAACGATTCGCACAGCAACACGCCGAGATTCGAATTGAGCTCATCAACGTCGCCAATTGCGGCGATCCGCGCGCTGTCTTTACGTACGCGGCGGCCGTCGCCGAGACCGGTGGTGCCGTCGTCGCCGGTACGGGTGGCGATCTTGCTCAAGCGGTTGCCCATGATGTCTCCCATGCATTCGTTCAGTGACAATGCGTCTGCGCGGCACCGATGAATCCATCCGGTGAATCCGGTAAGCAAGCCACCGGGTTATCCATATTGCGCGCTTCGCGAGGTCGCCGCCATTATAGGAGCGGCAGCCGCGCCCGACGCCGGCCTGCGGGCGATCGGCGTAAAATGAAGCACAAGCTGTAGAACAGCTCCGCCTTACTATCAGGAGACATGCGTGAATCATCCCGTGCCGCCGGCCCCGTTGCGCCGGCCGTTTCCCGCCGAATTGCTGACTGCCCTCAAAGCCGCCTTCGGCGAGCGCGTCTCCACTGCCGAAGCCGTCCGCGCCCACCATGGCCGCGACGAATCGCCGTTCGATCCGCAACTGCCCGACGCCGTCGTATTCGCGCGCAATACGGAAGACGTGCAAACCATCGTCAAGCTGTGCGGCCAATACAACGTGCCGATCATTCCCTACGGCAACGGTTCGTCGCTCGAAGGACATCTGCTTGCGGTCCAGGGTGGCGTATCGATCGACCTGTCGGAAATGAACCGCGTGTTGTCGATCAATGCCGAAGACCTGACCGTCACGGTCGAACCCGGCATCTCGCGCAAACAGTTGAACGAAGCGCTACGCGACACCGGCCTGTTTTTCCCGATCGACCCGGGCGCAGACGCGAGCATCGGCGGCATGTCGGCTACGCGCGCCTCGGGCACCAATGCCGTGCGCTACGGCACGATGCGCGAAAACGTACTTGGGCTGACGGTGGTGCTCGCCGACGGCCGCGTGATCAAAACCGGCACACGTGCGCGCAAATCGTCGGCGGGTTACGACCTCACGCGTCTGTTCGTCGGCTCGGAAGGCACGCTCGGCGTGATTACCGAAATTACCGTGCGCCTGTATCCGCAGCCGGAGGCGGTCTCGGCCGCGGTCTGCACGTTCCCGTCGATGGGCGATGCCGTGCGCGCGGTGATCGAAACGATTCAGATGGGCGTGCCGATCGCGCGCGTCGAGTTCGTCGACTCGCTTGCGATCCGCTCGATCAATCGCCATTCAAACCTGACATTGCGTGAAGCGCCAACGCTCTTCTTCGAATTCCATGGCACCGAAGCCGGTGTTAAAGAGCAAGCCGAACTGGTGCAAGAGATCGCGGCGCAAAATGCCGGCGAAGGCTTCGAATGGGCGACCCGGCCGGAAGACCGCAGCCGCCTATGGAACGCGCGCCACAACGCCTACTTCGCGATGCTGCAACTGAAGCCCGGTTGCCGCGCCGTCACGACCGACGTCTGCGTACCGATCTCGCGCCTCGCGGAATGCGTGGTGGAAACCGAGCAGGATCTGAACGCGTCGCCGCTGCCCTGCCCGATCGTCGGCCATGTCGGCGACGGCAACTTCCACGTCGCAATCCTGATCGATCCGGACAAGCCGGAAGAGCTCGTCGAAGCCGAGCGCCTGAACCATCGCATCGTGCAGCGCGCCCTGCGCATGGACGGCACCTGCACGGGCGAACACGGCGTCGGTCTGCACAAGATGAATTTCCTGCTCGAAGAACACGGTGAAGTCGCCGTCGACACGATGCGCTCCATCAAACACGCGCTCGATCCGCGCAATCTGATGAACCCGGGCAAGATCTTTTCCTGGGCAGCTTGAGGCGTCATTAGCTCAGTTGCGGCAGCAGCGGCAACGCCTGCTGCCCCACGACCAGGCCAGAGCGGGCACGCAGAGTGAACGACATCAGGAGACAAGTCATATGAACGCACCCGTCGAACTGACGGCCGAAGTGCTCGCCCAGCGCCAGCGCGAAGTCGTGCAGGCGCTGATGGCCGTGCTGCCGACCCACTGTCTGCTGTACCGCGAAGAAGACACCGTCGCCTACGAGTGCGACGGTCTCGCCGCCTACCGGCGTCTGCCGCTGGCGGTCGCATTGCCGGAGACGGAGTCGCAGGTCCAGCGCATTGTGCAAATCTGCAACCGGCTCGACGTGCCGATCGTGCCGCGCGGCGCCGGCACTGGTTTGTCCGGCGGGGCGATGCCGATCCGTCACGGCGTCGTGGTGTCGCTCGCGCGCTTTCGCAAGATCGTCGAAGTCGACTCGTACGCCCGAACCGCCACGGTACAGCCGGGTGTGCGCAATCTGTCGATTTCCGAAGCCGCCGCGCCATACGGTTTGTACTACGCGCCTGACCCGTCGTCGCAGATCGCCTGCACGATCGGCGGCAACGTCTCCGAGAATTCGGGTGGGGTGCACTGTCTCAAATACGGCCTCACCGTGCACAACGTGCTGCGTGTTCGCGCCGTGACCATGGAAGGTGAAATCGTCGAATTCGGTTCGCTCGCGCCGGACGCGTCAGGGCTCGATCTGCTGGCGGTACTGATCGGCAGCGAAGGCATGTTCGCGATCGTCACCGAAGTGACCGTCAAGCTGATCCCGAAGCCGCAAACGGCGCAGGTCATCATGGCCAGTTTCGACGACGTCGTGAAAGGTGGCAACGCGGTCGCCGGCATCATCGCAGCAGGCATCATCCCGGCCGGTCTGGAGATGATGGACAAACCGGCTACGCGCGCCGTCGAAGAGTTCGTCAATGCGGGCTACGACCTCGATGCAGCGGCGATTCTGCTCTGCGAGTCGGATGGCACGCCGGAAGAAGTGGCCGACGAAATCGTGCGCATGACCGCGGTGCTGCGTGAACAGGGCGCCACCCGCATCCAGATTTCACGCTCGGAAAGTGAGCGGCTGCGCTTCTGGTCCGGGCGCAAGAACGCGTTTCCGGCGGCAGGTCGCATTTCGCCTGACTACTACTGCATGGACGGCACCGTGCCGCGCCGCAGTATCGGGCCGCTGCTGGCGCGTATCGAAGTGATGGAGAAGAAGTATGGCCTGCGCTGCATCAACGTATTCCATGCCGGCGACGGCAACATGCATCCGCTGATCCTCTTCAACGGCAACGATCAGGACGAGTGGCACCGCGCCGAGGCGTTCGGTTGCGACATCCTCGAAACCTGCGTCGAACTGGGTGGCACGGTGACGGGCGAACATGGCGTGGGCATCGAGAAGATCAACTCGATGTGCGTGCAGTTTTCGCCCGAAGAGCGCGACACCTTCCATGCGGTCAAACGCGCCTTTGACGCGCCGGGCCTGCTCAATCCCGACAAGGGCATTCCCACCCGCGCCCGTTGCGCCGAGTACGGCAAGATGCACGTGCGCGGCGGCTTGCTGCCGCATCCAGACCTGCCGCGGTTTTAAAACGGCTTGTGACGTTGCCGGCCGGGAACGGGCGCGCAGCGTCACATGGCGCGCCCGCCGTGCGGATCCGCTTGGTCCACATTGCTTGCGGGCCCCCACTCTCCATCAGCCCGCCTCGCAGTCCGCTCCCCGCCCCATTCCCCCGCCTACGCATCCCGCATGCCCCCCGCCCGCCATGCTTCCCAGCTCCCACCCTGATTACCCGATGCGGGTCCGCTCCGGGTTGCCAGCGAGCCGCCGCCCGGTACAATCGATCGAAACACAACGAAGCAGGGCACCATGGAAGAGGACGACATCGTCGCCAATTGGTCTGAACGCGTGCGTTCGGCCAGCGCCGAAGGGCGCACATTGCGTATCCGTGGCGGTGGCACCAAAGACTGGTACGGTCAGACGCTGGAAGGTGAGATCCTCGACACGCGCGCTTATCGCGGCATCATCGCTTACGACCCCGCCGAACTGGTTATCACGGCCCGCGCGGGCACGCCCCTGCTGGAGATCGAAGCCGCACTCGCCGAACACGATCAGATGCTCGCCTTCGAACCGCCGCACTTCGGGCTGCAGGCCACCTTCGGCGGTTGCATCGCAGCGGGCATAGCCGGCCCTCGCCGCCCGGCCGCCGGTGCGGCGCGCGACTTCGTGCTCGGCGCGGTCATCATGAACGGGCAAGGCCAAAAACTGCATTTCGGCGGCCAGGTGGTGAAGAACGTCGCCGGTTACGACGTCTCCCGTTTGATGGCCGGCTCGCTCGGCACCCTGGGTCTGATCCTCGAGTTGTCGGTCAAGGTGCTGCCGCTGCCGCAGGCCGAAGCCACGCTCAAATTCGACATGAACGGCACAGACGCGGTCCGCAAGCTCAACGAATGGGGCGGCCGGCCGCTGCCGATTACCGCGAGCGCATGGCGTCACGGCACGCTGGCCGTGCGGATGGCCGGCGCGGAAGCCGCGGTCAAGGCGGCGCGCACGGCGCTCGGCGGCGAAGTGGTCGACGCTGTCGAGGCGGAGCGCTTCTGGGCCGGCCTGCGCGAGCAGACCGATTCGTTCTTTGCGGCCATCCCGCCGCAGGCCGCGCTGTGGCGCCTCGCGCTGCCGTCGATCACCGAGCCGCTCCAATTACCCGGCGCGCAACTGATGGAATGGGGCGGCAGCCAGCGCTGGTGGATCACCGACACCGACGCACAAACCGTGCGTATCAGCGCCAAACAGGCCGGCGGCCATGCCACCATTTTCCGTACCGGCATCGGTTACGACCGCAGCGCGGGGGTCTTCACGCCACTGCCCGCGCCGCTGATGAAAATCCATCGCGGCCTGAAAACCGCCTTCGACCCAGCCCGCATTTTCAATCGCGGTCGTCTCTACCCCGACTTGTGAGCCACGCGATGCAAACCAACCTCGCGGACTTCATTCGCAACACGCCCGATGGCAACGAAGCCGAAGCCATCCTGCGCAATTGCGTGCATTGCGGCTTCTGCACGGCGACTTGCCCCACCTATCAGATACTCGGTGACGAACTCGACGGCCCGCGCGGACGCATCTATCTGATCAAGCAAATGGTGGAAGGCGCGGCGGTCACGCGCAGCACCCAGGTCCATCTGGACCGTTGCCTGACCTGCCGTAACTGCGAGACCACCTGCCCATCCGGCGTGCAATACGGCAGGCTGGTCGAGATCGGCCGCAAGATCACCGAGGAGAAAGTCACCCGCCCGTTCAGTCAGCGGATGGTGCGCCGGCTGCTCGCCAGCTTCGTGCCGAACAGCGCGCTGTTCACGCCGACCATGCGCCTCGGTCAGCATGTCCGTGCGCTCCTGCCCAAAAAACTGCGCGACAAGGTGCCGGCGCGGCAGCGTGCGCTTGAATGGCCGACCGCGCACCATCCGCGCAAGATGCTCATGCTCGCGGGCTGCGTGCAACCCGCGATGATGCCGAACGTCAACATCGCCACCGCGCGGGTATTCGACGCGGTCGGCGTGGAAACACTGATCGCACCGGAAGCCGGCTGTTGCGGTGCGATCCGTCTGCACCTGGGCTACCACGAGGAAGCACTCGACGACGTGCGCGCCAACATCGACGCGTGGTGGCCGTATGTCGAACAAGGTGTCGAAGCCATTGTGATGAACGCGTCCGGCTGCGGCGCGACGGTCAAGGAATACGCGCATCTGCTGCGCGACGATCCCGTCTATGCGGAAAAAGCGCGCCGTGTGACCGAACTGACACGCGACGTCGCGGAGATTCTGCCGGAGTTCGAAGAGGCGCTCGTCGCTGTGACGCGCCGTCGCGCGATCCATACGGTGGCGTTCCATCCGCCGTGCACCTTGCAGCATGGCCAGCAGGTGCGCGGCAAGGTCGAACATCTGCTGGCGGCGCTCGGCGTGGAAGTGCGCCTGCCCGCCGACAGCCATCTCTGCTGTGGCTCGGCCGGCACTTACTCGCTGACGCAACCCAGGCTTTCGTACGCACTGCGCGATCAGAAGCTCGAGCGGCTGCAGGTGCAGGAGCCGCAGGTGATTGTGTCGGCGAACGTCGGCTGCATTGCGCATTTGCAAAGCGGCACATCGACACCGGTCGCGCACTGGATCGAACTGGTGGAGCATATGCTGTCCACCTGAAGCGATCGATTTTGACCGCCAACGCGAACGCGAAGCGCGGTACGTAACTTGCGGTGCGCCACCGCAAGCAGCCTCGCGTGTCCGTGTCCGTGTCCGTGTCCGTGTCCGTGTCCGTGTCCGTGTCCGTGTCCGTGTCCGTGTCCGGCTGCGGCACGAGGCGGCAGCGTCCGTATAATTCGACCATTGTCTTTCGCAGGCCCTCCGGCTCCCTTCCATGCCCGATCTGATTCACAACCTCGAAGCGGTGCGGCAGCGCATCGCCCTCGCCGCCCAAGCCGCAGGACGCGGCGCGCATTCGATCACCTTGCTCGCGGTCTCCAAGACGTTTCCCGCCGAAGACGTGCGCGCAGCATACGCAGCCGGTCAGCGTGCGTTCGGTGAGAACTATGTGCAGGAAGCTCTCGCCAAAGTCGAAGCGCTGGCCGATCTGCGGGCCGCGCTCGAATGGCATTTCATCGGACCATTGCAATCGAACAAAACGCGACCGGTTGCCGAGAATTTCGACTGGGTCCATTCGGTCGACCGCCTGAAGATCGCGCAGCGGCTGTCGGAGCAACGCCCGGACAACCTGCCGCCGTTGAACGTCTGCCTGCAGGTCAACGTTAGTGGTGAAGCGTCGAAAAGCGGCGTGAGCATTGCCGAGGCGGTGGAAGTCGCACAGACCATCGCCGCGCTGCCGAAGCTGAATCTGCGTGGCCTGATGGCGATTCCGGAACCTGCCGGCGATATCGACGAGCAACGCGTGCCGCATCGGCAACTCCGCGAACTGTTCGAACGCCTGCGCAATGACGGCCTCGAACTCGATACGCTCTCCATGGGCATGTCGAGCGACCTCGAAGCCGCCGTGCGGGAAGGCGCGACGATCGTGCGCGTCGGCACCGCGATCTTCGGCGCGCGAGATTACCCAAACTGACCTTAGCCAGATTCTTCGGACTCCCTCACGGAACCTCTTTCGGAACATCATGAAAATTGCTTTTATCGGTGGCGGCAACATGGCGGCGGCGTTGATCGGCGGCCTCATCAAGCGCGGCGTCGCACCCGCCGATCTGTACGCGATCGATCCTAACGAAGACGCGCGCAAGCGCAATGAGCAGCAGTTCGGCATCAAGACCGGTGCCGCTGCAGACGCGGTGCTCGCGTCGTACGACGCAGTCGTGCTGGCGGTGAAGCCGCAGATCCTGAAGAACGTCGCCGAGGCATTGGCGCCGCATCTGCAAGCCTCGCAACTGGCAATCAGCATCGTCGCGGGTATTCGCATGGATGACATGTCGCGCTGGCTGAACGGCCATGCTCGCATCGTGCGCGTGATGCCGAATACGCCCGCGCTGATCGGCATGGGTGTAACGGGCCTCGTCGCGACCGGCAGCGTCGGCGAAACCGGCCGCGCGCTCGCGTCGCAGGTGCTGGGCGCCGTCGGCGAAACGGTCTGGTTCGATGACGAAGCGAAGATCGACGCCGTCACCGCGATCTCGGGAAGCGGTCCCGCCTACGTGTTTTATTTCATCGAAGCGTTGCAGGAAGCCGCGCGCCAACTCGGCATGGATGAAGCCCAAGGCCGCGCGCTGGCGGTCGCGACCTTCACCGGCGCGGCGCAATTGGCCGCCAACTCGGACGAACCGCCGAGCCTGTTGCGCGAACGGGTGACGTCGAAGGGCGGCACCACGGCGGCCGCGCTGGCGTCGTTCGATGCCAGCGGAATCAAGGACGCAATCGTACGCGGCGTGCTTGCCGCCGATGCGCGCGCCAAGGAAATGGGCGACGAGTTCGGCAAGCTGTAAGCGCGGTTGGCGGTTGGTGGTCGGCCGGTGCGAAAGAATTAAAACGAAGCAGCCGCGTAATGCGCGGCAATGCCGACAAACAACGCGCCGCCTAACCAGTTGTTGTGACGGAACGCGGCGAAGCACGCCATCCGGTCACGATTGCGGATCAGCGTGTAGTGATAGATCGCGCAGCCCACCGCCGCCGCCCATCCCAGCCAATACAGCACACCGAAGCCGAGCATCATGCCGATGCCGACGTAAATTCCCAGCGTGAGCGCATAGCAAAGCATGATCGCCGCCACATCGAAGCGGCCGAAGGTCAATGCCGAAGTACGAATGCCGATCTTGATGTCGTCATCGCGATCGACCATGGCGTATTCCGTGTCGTACGCAACCGACCAGAACACGTTAGCCAGCAGCATGACCCACGCAAGCATCGGCACGTGATCCTGCACGGCGGCGAACGCCATCGGAATGCCGAAACCGAACGCAATGCCCAGATACGCCTGCGGAATCGCAAAGAAGCGCTTCGTGAACGGATACGAACCGGCGACGAACAGCGCAGCCACCGATAGCTCCTTGGTCAGCGTATTCAACGGCAAAATCAGCAGAAAGGCTAGCAGCGACAAGCCGGCCGCCAGCGCCACGGCTTCCCACGCCTTGATCTTGCCCGACGTAATCGGACGGTTTTCCGTGCGCTTCACGTAGCGGTCGAAGTCCCGATCCGCGTAGTCGTTGATCGCACAACCCGCTGAGCGCATCAGCACCGTGCCCACCGTGAAGATCACCAGCAGCGGCCACGGAGGGTGGCCGCCGGATGCAATCCACAGCGCATTGAGTGTCGGCCATAGCAGCAGCAGGCTGCCAATCGGCTTGTCCATACGCACGAGGCGCAGATACAGGGGAAGTCGGGCGAACATGGGCGGATTCGGTGAAGTGCAGACGGTGCCGCTATTTTACGGGATGCGCACGGCAGACAGACTTCAGGCCGGCGAAGGCCGATATGCTAGGCGCCCCAACCGAGTTCGCAGCAGAGTCCGCAACCGGGACCCAAACCCAGGCGCAGTCCGGATCAGACGCCGCAAAAAACAAAGCCTCCCGCAAAGGGAGGCCTGTTTGGCTTGCCATTCAACGCAACGCTCGAGCGCCGCGCCGACATTCCGGGCACAACGCCCAGAACGCCCCGAACGCCAAGGCGTTTAAGCCAGCATCGAGCGCAGCATCCACGCGGTCTTTTCGTGCGTTTGCATGCGTTGCGTCAGCAGGTCGGCGGTCGGCTCGTCATTGGCGGCTTCCGTCGACGGGAAAATCGCGCGTGCGGTACGCACCACGGCTTCCTGACCTTCCACCAGTTGGCGGATCATGTCTTCCGCAGCCGGCACGCCGTCCGCTTCCGGAATCGACGAGAGTTTCGCGAATTCCTTGTAGCTGCCCGGCGCATGCACGCCCAGCGCGCGAATACGTTCAGCGATCGAATCGACCGCGAGCGCCAGCTCGTTGTACTGCGTTTCGAACATCAGGTGCAGCGTGTTGAACATCGGACCCGTCACGTTCCAATGGAAGTTGTGGGTCTTCAGGTACAGCGTGTAGGTGTCGGCGAGCAGTCGCGACAGACCTTCTGCAATCTTCTTGCGATCCTTGTCGCTGATTCCGATATTGACGTGCTGTACAGCTTCTTTCTTGGCCATGATGACTCCCTTGAAGAGTGATACGAACCGCTTGGCAAAGTGACGGCATGCGGATAGCAAACCTGGCACTTCGAACGCCCGCCAGTTTATCTTAGAAAAGAGCTGTGTTCGTGTGACGCGTGGTCGCTTGCCGCACCCACGGCCTCATGCACGATCACGCGCTCAGCGCGTGCTGCAGTGCTTGCGCGCCGATCACCGCCCATCCGCTCAAGACGATCGCAAATCCCGCTAACTTGCGCAGCGTCAATGCTTGCCGCTGTTGCGCGCCGCGTACGGCGGACGCACCGCCAATGGTGGCCATCATCATCTGGATCATGATCGTGCTCCTTCGATTCGTATCATTACCGGCGGGGCGCCGATGCGCCCCGCCCTCCTGCATCGATTCACTTCACCTGCTTACTTCTTGCCGCCTTCAGCAAGCTCGGCCAGCGCGGCGATCACGCCTTGCGCATAGGCCGGATCGGCGCGGCGGAAATGCTCGATCTGACGCGCGACGATCTCTTGCGGCACCCCGTTGATATGGCGTGCGATGTTGCCGAACAGACGCTGGCGTTGCGCGGCATCGAAGAGCGCGAACAACATACCCGGCTGCGTGTAGTAGTCCTCGTCCAGACGATGGTCGTAACGATCGACCGTGCCCGCCGCAAGCGGCGGCTCCGCCGCATTGCTGTCCTGCGCGAAGTCGCCGAAACGATTCGGCTCGTAGTTCACGTTGCCGCCGAGGTTGCCGTCCGTGCGCATCGCGCCATCGCGATGGAACGAATGGTGGACCGGGCAACGCGGCGCATTCACCGGAATCTGATGGTGATTGGTACCGAGCCGGTAGCGTTGCGTGTCGCCATACGAGAACAAACGGCCTTGCAACAGGCGGTCCGGCGAGAAGCCGATGCCCGGCACCACGTTGGCCGGCGTGAATGCTGCCTGCTCCACGTCCGCGAAATAGTTCGCCGCGTTGCGGTTCAACTCGATCGTGCCAACGTCGATCAACGGGTAGTCCTTCTGCGACCACACCTTCGTGATGTCGAACGGATTGAAGCGATAGTTCGCGGCTTCCGCTTCCGGCATCACCTGGATGGCAAAACGCCATGTCGGGAAGTTGCCGGCATCGATGCTCGTGAGCAGATCCTGTTGCGCGCTTTCACGGTTCTGTGCGACCACTTGTGCCGCTTCGGCGTCGGTAAAGTTCTCCACGCCCTGCATCGACTTGAAGTGGAACTTCACCCAGAAGCGCTCGTTGTTCGCGTTGATGAACGAGTAGGTGTGCGAGCCGAAGCCATGCATCTGCCGGTAGTTTTTCGGAATGCCGCGATCGCTCATCAGGATCGTGACCTGATGCAACGACTCCGGATGACGCGACCAGAAATCCCATGCCGCCACATTGCTGCGCATGTTGGTGTACGGGTCGCGCTTTTGCGTGTGGATGAAGTCCGGGAACTTCAGCGGATCGCGGATAAAAAACACCGGCGTGTTGTTGCCGACCACGTCCCAGTTGCCTTCTTCCGTATAGAACTTGATCGAGAAACCGCGCACGTCGCGCTCCGCGTCGGCGGCGCCGCGCTCGCCTGCCACCGTCGAAAAGCGCATGAAGAGCGGCGTGTCCTTGCCGACCTCGGCGAACACCTTGGCCTTCGTGTAACGCGAGATGTCGTGCGTGACCTTCAGCGTACCGAATGCGCCCGAACCCTTGGCGTGAACGCGGCGTTCCGGAATCACTTCGCGATCGAAGTGAGCGAGTTTTTCGAGCAGCCAGACGTCTTGCAGGACAACCGGACCGCGCGCGCCGGCGGTCATCGAATTCTGGTTGTCGGCGACGGGTGCGCCGGCTGCATTGGTGAGCTTACGTTCGGACATGCGGGACTCCTGAGGAACTTTTATTGGGAACGGAATGCGGGGAGAGATATGGCGCGCCAATACCTGCGGCTCAAGCGGATAAAGCCCGATCGACCAGCAGGGACAGCGCAACCGTACGCAAGCTGCGCACCGAGGCGGCGAAGCTGCCGGGGGTCACGCGAGCGGATTGAGCGGCGACGGTTTGGACTTGCTGCAGGTTCGATTGCGGCGATTGCGTCATGAGTTCCTCCGGGTCTTGGGGATCGGGCGATCCATGGAGGACACTATAACAATGCTATCGAATTATCGTGTTTGATTAATTTTATCTATTCGATAGGGATTGCAACTATCGGCACTTAAGGCGGCCGTCCAACCGCCGGGTTGCGAGGCCGTCGGCCTGAGTGCGACGCGCCGCCTAATTGACGGCGACGGGCAGTTCGAGCTTTTTGACGCCCAGCAAATCGCAAGCGTTGATGGCGTCACAAATGGCTTCGATCGCGGGCATCCGTGTGAAGCTCTTGCGCCAGGCGAGCACGACGCGGCGATCCGGCACCGGTTCGCCGAACGCGACGTAGCTGAGCAGGCCGGCGTCGATACCGCCGGCGTGCGGCTTGACCTCAGTCACCGACATGCGCGGCAGCACGGTAATGCCGACGCCGCTTGCCACCATATGACGGATGGTTTCCAGCGACGAACCTTCGAAGGTCTTCTGGATGCCGTCCGCATTCTGCGAGAAACGCATCAGTTCCGGGCACACGCCCAGCACGTGATCGCGGAAGCAGTGGCCGCTGCCGAGCAGCAGCATGGTTTCCTGCTTGAGATCCTCAGCGTCGATCTTCGGGCGGGTTTCCCACGCGTGACCGGACGGCAAGGCGACGACAAACGGCTCGTCATAGAGCGGGCGCAGCATCAGACCGGTTTCCGGGAACGGCAACGCCATGATGGCGACGTCGATTTCGCCCTGCTTGAGCAGTTCGATCAGCTTGATCGTGTAGTTTTCCTGCAGCATCAGCGGCATCTGCGGGACGCGCTTGATCATCTGCTTGACCAGCGTGGGCAGCAGATACGGCCCGATCGTATAGATGACGCCAAGGCGCAGCGGCCCGACCAGCGGGTCTTTACCCTGTTTCGCGATCTCTTTGATGGCAAGCGTTTGTTCCAGAACGCGCTGGGCTTGCGTGACGATCTGTTCACCGATCGGCGTGACACTGACTTCGCTCGTGCCGCGCTCGAAAATCTGCACGTTAAGTTCGTCTTCGAGCTTTTTGATGGCCACCGACAAGGTCGGCTGGCTGACAAAACACGCCTCGGCGGCCCGGCCGAAGTGCCGCTCGCGAGCAACCGCAACGATGTATTTCAATTCGGTGAGCGTCATTGGGGGATCAATCAGTGCAGATAGTTCGATAGGTTCTAGTTATACACCTATAGGGTCGGTTCGCCAACTTTTTGGTCTTTTGTACGTGGGCAGACGGGCGTGTCCGCCATCAAGGACACGCCATCAAAGACCGCTTCTCAAGCCTTCAGATATTGCTCACGAGCGCCGAGCCACCGGGCCAGGTGCTGCATCACGACTTCGGGATACTTTTCGAGCAGAGCCGCGGCGGCCTCTCTGGCCGGCTCGATCAGCCACTGATCATTCTGCAGGTCGGCAAACCTCAGCATGGCCGCACCCGACTGCCGGGCGCCGAGAAACTCCCCCGGACCGCGAATCTCGAGGTCGCGCCGGGCGATTTCAAACCCGTCCGTCGTTTCCCGCATGGTCTGCAAACGCGCCCGCGCCGTGATCGACAGCGGCCCGGTATAGAGCAGCACGCAAACCGAAGCCGCGCTGCCGCGTCCCACCCGCCCTCGCAACTGGTGCAATTGCGCCAACCCAAACCGCTCCGCATGCTCGATCACCATCAGCGAGGCATTCGGCACGTCGACACCCACTTCGATCACCGTCGTCGCCACCAGCAACTGCACCTCGTTGCGCGTGAACGCGTCCATCACCGCCGCCTTCTCCGCCGGCGCAAGGCGGCCATGCACCAGACCGACATTCAATTCGGGCAGCGCGGCCACCAGCGTTTCGTACGTCTCCACCGCGGTCTGCAACTGCAAGGTCTCGCTTTCCTCGATCAGCGGACACACCCAGTACACCTGCCGTCCGGTCAGCGCGGCTTCGCGCACGCGGCCGATCACCTCTTCGCGCCGCGCGTCGGCGACCAGCTTGGTCAGGATCGGCGTGCGTCCAGGCGGCAGTTCGTCGATGGTCGACACGTCGAGGTCGGCGTAATAGGTCATCGCCAGCGTGCGCGGAATCGGTGTTGCCGACATCATCAGTTGATGGGGCTGAAAATCGTGCGCGCCGTCGGCCGCGTTCTGCGCCTTCGCGCGCAACGCGAGCCGCTGCGCCACGCCAAAACGATGCTGTTCGTCGACGATCACGAGCCCCAGCCGGGCGAACTCGACCGCATCCTGAATGATTGCGTGCGTGCCGATCACGAACTGCGCCGTGCCGAGCGCCGCCGCTTCGATCGCGGCGCGCTTTTCGCGGGTCTTCAAACTGCCGGCCAGCCACGCGACGCTCACCCCCAACGGCTCCAGCCAGCCGCGCAATTTGCGCGCGTGCTGTTCCGCGAGGATTTCGGTCGGCGCCATCAACGCGGCCTGGTAACCCGCATCGATTGCCTGCGCCGCGGCCAGCGCGGCCACGATCGTCTTGCCACTGCCGACATCCCCCTGCAGCAGCCGCTGCATGGGATGCGGCTGGGTCAGATCGAGCGCGATCTCGCCGCCCACACGCTCCTGTGCCGCTGTCAGCGAAAACGGCAGCGCCTTCAGCAAACGCGCCACGAGCGCCGCTTCGTCACCCAGTTTCCGGCGCGGCATGGCCGGCGCCGCACGCGTGCGGCGCTCGTCATGTGCGCGCTTCAACGACATCTGCTGCGCCAGCAATTCCTCGAACTTGATGCGCACCCACGCGGGATGCGTGCCGTCGATCAACGCGGTCTCATCCGATTGCGCGCCCGGGTGATGCAGCGTGCGCACGGCATCCATCAGGGCCGGCACGCCGAGCGGCTGCAGATGAGCTTGCGCGATCGGCGCGGGTAGCAACTCCGGCAGCGACGTGCGCGACAACGCGTTGTCGATCGACTTGCGCAGATACGCCTGCGTCACGCCTGCGGTGCTCGGATACACCGGCGTCAGCGCTTGTGGCAGCGGTGTGTCTTCGTCCACCACGCGTACCGCCGGATGCACGATCTCCATGCCGAAGAAACCGCCGCGCACGTCGCCGCGCACCCGCAGCCGCGCGCCGATCGCCATCTGCTTGACTTGCGAACCGTAGAAATTCAGAAAACGCAGCACGAGTTCGTCGCCGGCGTCGTCGCGCAGTTTCACCAGCAACTGGCGACGTGGGCGATAGGCGATCTCGTTGTCGAACACCACGCCTTCGGTCTGTGCGATCCCGCCGGGCAGCAGGTGCCCAATCGGTGTCAGCGAGGTTTCGTCTTCGTAGCGCATCGGCAGATGCAAAACGAGATCGATGTCGCGCGTGAGACCGAGTTTGGCGAGCTTGTCGGCGGGTTTGGCCACGGGTTTCGCAGTAGCCTTGGCAGCAGGCTTGCCGGCGCCTTTGCCCGCGGATTTGCCCGCGGGTTTGTCACCGAATGGGTCAACCATTTCGTCTTCCCGCGCGGCCTTGTCGCTCTCTTGCGCGACACCCGCGCCGGGCTCGCTCAAGTCCGCCGCCGCTGCTTTACCCCGCGAGACGCGGCGCTTCGGCTCGGCGCTCACTTCATCGGTAACGGAGGGCAATCGGCGTTCGGACAAAGGCATGGGTTGCTTCGCAAGTACAATATCGGCTGTCAAAGGTGTCGCCGCCATATAGCGTGCGGCCCCGCGGGCCGCTCAGGCGTCCCGCAATCATAGCCGCCCGGCTCCGGCTTCGGCTCAATTCAGTCCCAATTCGCTTCCAGTCGTCCGCATGTTTACGCTTTCCGATTTCGATTTCGATCTGCCACCCGAGCTGATCGCGCAAGTGGCGCTCCCTGAGCGCAGCGCCAGCCGTCTGCTCGAAGTGGACAACACGGTGAGCCCCGCGCGTCTCACAGACCGCCGCTTTGCCGAGCTGCCCGAGTGCATCGCGCCCGGCGATCTGCTGGTCTTCAACGATACCAAAGTCCTGAAGGCGCGCTTCCTCGGCCAGAAGGCCAGTGGCGGCAAGATCGAAGTACTGGTAGAGCGTCTGACCGGCGAGCGCACAGCGCTCGCGCAGATCCGCGCGAGCAAGAGCCCGCAGCCGGGCACCACGATTCGTCTGGCCGACGCGTTCGACGTGACGGTCGGCGAGCGCGTCGAGCCGTTCTACACGTTGCATTTCCCGGACGACTGCCTGACGCTGATCGAACAATTCGGCCGCCTGCCGCTGCCGCCGTACATCGAGCACGATCCCGACTCGACCGACGAAACCCGCTACCAGACGGTGTTCGCGCAGAACCCCGGCGCGGTGGCCGCGCCCACCGCCGGCCTGCACTTCGACGACGCGCTGCTCGCGCGGCTCGACGCCCGCGGCGTGGAGCGCGCGACCCTCACGCTGCACGTCGGCGCGGGCACCTTCCAGCCGGTGCGGGTCGAGAATCTGGCCGAGCACAAGATGCACAGCGAGTGGTATCACCTGCCGCAATCGCTCGCCGACAAGATCGCGGCGACGCGCGCGCGCGGCAACCGCGTGATCGCGGTGGGCACGACGTCGATGCGCGCGCTCGAAGCCGCCGCGCGCGATGCCGAAGCGGCCGGACGCCCGCTCGGCGCGGCCAGCACGGAAACCGATATTTTCATTACGCCCGGTTATCAATTCCGCGTGGTCGACCGGCTCGTGACGAATTTCCATTTGCCGAAGTCGACGCTGCTGATGCTGGTGTCGGCATTCGCGGGCGTTGAGACTATCCGTGAAACGTATCGACATGCGATCGAACAGCGTTACCGCTTCTTCAGTTATGGCGACGCGATGTTGCTGACGCGCCGCGATGTCTGAACCGTTCCGTGCCGCACGGCGATTTCCCGTGCGATAGCGTTGCGCGCCGGCAGCGCGCGCGGTAGTCTGCCGCTCCTTGCCGTGTTGGTGTAACGGCAATCGCTCCGGCCTTCTTGCGCACGCGTGCCGCTGCGGATCGTTGTTGTATCTCGAGTTTTCTTTACCCAGCCGCCGTGGCTTACCCGGCGGCATCCACTATTTGCGCCGGACTGTTTTCCGGTAGCACAGGAGTCTCCATGACCGACGGTCATACCCACGATACAAGCGGTACTTGCAATACCTGCGCGAGCCACGGCGAGGACACCCCCGCCCGCCCTGACAACGGCCTCAAATTCGAACTGCTCGGCACCGACGGCCAGGCGCGGCGCGGTCGCCTCACGCTGAATCACGGCGTGGTCGAAACGCCGATCTTCATGCCGGTCGGCACTTACGGCACGGTGAAGGCGGTTCAGCCGCGCGAGCTCGAAGAAATGCACGCGCAGATCATCCTCGGCAACACGTTTCACCTGTGGCTGCGCCCGGGCCTGGAAACGATCGAGGCACACGGCGGCCTGCACAGCTTCATGGGCTGGAAGAAACCGATCCTGACGGACTCAGGTGGTTTTCAGGTGTTTTCGCTTGGCGATCTGCGCAAGATCACTGAAGATGGCGTCACGTTCGCGTCCCCGATCAATGGCGACAAGCTTTTCCTGTCGCCGGAAGTGTCGATGCAGATCCAGAAGGTGCTGAACTCGGACATCGTCATGCAATTCGACGAATGCACGCCGTACGCGACCAACAACGTACCGACTTCGCATCAGGAAGCCGCCGATTCGATGCGCATGTCGATGCGCTGGGCCAAACGATCGATCGACGAATTCAACCGCCTCGGCAATCCGAACGCGCTCTTCGGCATCGTGCAGGGCGGCATGTTCGAGGACCTGCGCGACGAATCGCTGGCGGGTCTCGCGGACATGGATTTCCACGGTCTCGCAATCGGCGGCCTGTCGGTCGGTGAGCCGAAAGAAGACATGATGCGCGTGCTGAACCATATCGGCCCGAAGCTGCCGGCCGACAAGCCGCACTACCTGATGGGCGTCGGCACGCCGGAAGACCTGGTGGCGGGCGTGGCCGCCGGCGTCGACATGTTCGACTGCGTGATGCCGACCCGCAACGCGCGCAACGGCTGGCTCTTCACCCGTTTCGGCGACATCAAGATCCGCAACGCCGCGCACAAGAACTCGCTACGCCCGCTCGACGAGCAATGCGGTTGCTACACCTGCCGAAATTTCACCCGGGGCTACCTGCACCATCTGCATCGTGTAGGGGAAATCCTCGGTGCGCAGTTGAACACGATTCACAACCTGCACTATTACCTCGAATTGATGCAGGAAATGCGCGATGCGATCGACGCAAAACTGTTCGAGCCCTTCCGCAAGCGCTTCCATGAGAACCGCGCGCGCGGCATCGGCTAGCCGGCAAACGGGAATCAAGCGGGAATTGGCTGACGAGACTAACGAATTTGACGGAAGAATCGGTTGGCACTGCGCGGAAAACCTTACAATTAACTTTCGCGCACGGCAAAAAAGGCTTTAAACGGTTGATCGGAAAGCCGATTCGCCGCGCCGACCCCCGTCAGGCCAGTGGTAGAATAACCGGCTGATTTTTTTGATTGTTTCGATTTATAACGGAGAGACCAACGTGTCGTTCATTACCGATGCCTTCGCCCAAGGCACAGCAACAGGTGGCATTGAATCGAACCTGATGAGCTTCCTGCCGCTGATCCTGATGTTCGGCGTGCTGTACTTCATCATGATTCGCCCGCAAATGAAGCGCCAGAAGGAACATCGCAACATGCTCTCCGCCATGGCGAAGGGCGATGAAGTCGTGACGAATGGCGGCATCGTCGGCAAGGTGACCAAGGTGGGTGAGGCTTACGTCGGCGTCGAAATTTCGGAAGGCACGGAAATCACCGTGCAAAAAGCGTCGGTCACGACGATTCTCCCGAAGGGCACGATCAAGTCGCTGTAAGGCCTGCTCTCTCGCGTCCGGCGCGGCCTCGCCGGCGGTTTTCGCAAAACAACGCTGAACCGCCCGCGCTCATCGCCGGACGCATCGCTTCCAAGCCAACCTTCCCGTTGGACCACTCATGAATCGCTACCCCCTCTGGAAATACGCCGTGATGCTGGTGGCTCTGGTCATCGGCCTCGTGTACACCCTGCCCAATCTGTTCGGCGAAGCGCCGGCGGTGCAGGTGTCGAGCGGCAAGGCAACGGTCAAACTCGACTCGACTACGCTGTCGGCGGTCGAAGCGGCGCTTGCTGCCAATCAGATCAAACCTGAAGACGTCACGTTCGACAATTCGTCGACCAACGCGAACATTCGCGTGCGGCTCTTGGACACCGACACGCAATTGCGTGTGAAGGACCTGCTGCAGAAGTCGCTGAACAGCGACCCGACCGATCCGCAGTTCGTCGTGGCGCTGAACCTGCAAAGCGCGTCGCCGCATTGGCTGACCGCCTTGCATGCCCTGCCGATGTACCTCGGTCTCGATCTGCGCGGCGGTGTGCACTTCCTGCTGCAGGTCGACATGGCCGGCGCGCTCAACAAGAAGCTCGACTCCGATGCATCGGATGCTCGCACCATGCTGCGCGACAACAACATCCGCGACGGCGGCGTGAACCGCGTCAACCAGACGGTGGTGATCAATTTCGCCGACCAGGCCACGGCGGATGCGGCATCCAAGCAATTGAGCCGCAGCATCAGTGAACTCCAGTGGGCCTCGCAAACGAACCCGGACGGCGGTGTGCAACTGGTCGGCACGTTCACGCCGGCGGTGCAGAAAGCCGTGCAGGACGCCGCGCTCAAGCAGAACATCACCACGCTGCATAACCGCGTGAACGAACTCGGCGTGGCCGAGCCGGTGATCCAGCAGCAAGGCTCGGACCGTATCGTGGTGGAACTGCCGGGTGTGCAGGACACGGCGAAGGCCAAGGACATCATCGGCCGAACCGCAACGCTCGAAGCGCGTCTCGCCGACCCGGTCAACACGCATCCGAATCCGGGCGACCCGGTGCCCCCGGGCGACGAACTGTTCACCCAGGGCAACCAGACGCCGGTGCTGTTGCGCAAGCAGATCATCTTCACGGGTGACCGCATCATCGACGCATCGGCAGGCTTCGACGAACATCAACGCCCGTCGGTCAATATCCGTCTGGATTCGGCGGGTGGCCGCGCAGTGCGCAGCGTCTCGCGCGACAACATCGGCAAGCCGATGGCGATGGTGCTGTTCGAAAAGGGCAAGGGCGAAGTGCTGACGGTGGCGACCATCCAGTCGGAACTCGGTGACCGCTTCCAGATCACCGGCCAGCCGAACCCGCAAGCCGCCGCCGACCTCGCGCTGCTGTTGCGCGCCGGATCGCTGGCCGCGCCGATGGACATCATCGAAGAACGCACGATCGGCCCGAGCCTTGGCGCGGACAACATCAACAAGGGCTTCCACTCGGTGGTGTGGGGCTTCGTCGCGATCGCCGTCTTCATGATCGCGTACTACATGCTGTTCGGCGTGATCTCGATGATCGGCCTGTCGGTCAACCTGTTGCTGCTGATCGCCGTGCTGTCCATGTTGCAGGCCACGCTCACCTTGCCGGGTATCGCCGCTATCGCGCTCGCGCTCGGTATGGCGATCGACGCGAACGTGCTGATCAATGAGCGCGTGCGCGAAGAACTGCGCCACGGCGCGCCGCCGCAACTGGCGATCCAGAACGGCTACGCACATGCATGGGCGACGATTCTCGACTCGAACGTCACCACGCTGATCGCCGGCCTCGCGCTGCTCGCCTTCGGCTCCGGCCCGGTGCGCGGCTTCGCGATGGTTCACTGTATCGGCATCCTGACGTCGATGTTCTCGGCGGTGTTCTTCTCGCGCGGCATCGTCAACCTCTGGTACGGCGGCAAGAAGAAGCTCAAGTCGCTGGCCATCGGTCAGGTGTGGCGTCCGCAACCGGAAGGTATCGACGGCGCTGCAGCTTACCTGGGTAACGACGACGCCGCGACCGACACCGCACGTGCCGTCGCCGCGGCAAGCGCCAAGCCCAAGGCCAAAGCTGCTGCACAGGCGCGTGGCAAGCCGACCGTGCGCCGTCGCGACGCGTCGGGTTCGTCGAACACGCCGCAGAAACCGGGTTCATCCCGCTGAGTCCCGGAGAACAAGACCATGGAATTTTTCCGTTTCCGCAAAGACATTCCGTTCATGCAGCGTGCGTTGATCTTCAACGCAATCTCGCTGCTGACGTTCGTCGCTGCTGTATTTTTCCTGCTACATCGCGGGCTGCATCTGTCGGTGGAATTCACCGGCGGTACCGTCGTCGAAGTGCAGTATCCGGGCGCCGCACCGCTCGAACCGGTGCGCGGCACGCTCAACAAGCTGGGCTATCCCGACGCGCAGGTGCAGAACTTCGGCACCTCACGCGACGTGCTGATCCGTCTGCCGCTCAAGCAGGGCTACACGTCGGCGCAACAGAGCGACCAGGTAATGGGCGCGCTGAAGGGCCAGGACCCGCAGGTGCAGTTGCAACGCGTCGAGTTCGTCGGCCCGCAGGTCGGCAAGGAGCTCGCGACCGACGGCCTGATGGCGCTGGCCTGTGTGGTCATCGGCATCGTGATCTATCTGTCGTTCCGCTTCGAATGGAAGTACGCAATCGCCGGCGTGATCGCGAACTTGCACGACGTGATCATCATTCTCGGCTTCTTCGCGTTCTTCCAGTGGGAGTTCTCGCTGTCGGTGCTGGCCGCGGTACTCGCGGTGCTCGGCTACTCGGTGAACGAATCCGTCGTTATCTTCGACCGGATTCGTGAAACCTTCCGCCGCGAACGCAAGATGACCGTGATCGAAGTGATCAACCACGCGATCACCAGCACGATGTCGCGCACGATCATCACCCACGGTTGCACGCAGATGATGGTGCTGTCGATGTTCCTGTTCGGCGGCCCCACGCTGCACTACTTCGCTCTCGCGCTGACGGTCGGTATTCTGTTCGGTATCTACTCGTCGGTGTTCGTCGCAGCGGCGCTCGCCATGTGGCTCGGCGTGAAGCGCGAAGATCTGGTGAAGGACAAGAAGGAACGCACCGATCCGGACGATCCAAACGCAGGCGCACAAGTCTGATCCTGCCGCACGCGGACATCTGACCCGCTCGCAAAAAGAAAGGCCGGTTCTCACGAACCGGCCTTTTACGTTTACCGCCTTCACGACTGTGTTGTCACCCGGCGCTGTCTGACTATCTCTCCACCCGGGCGACTGCCCTGCGCTGTCGCGAGACGCTATCGCCGGGCAGCGTAACGCAGCACAGACTCAGCGAAACCCAAGCTTGCGGCGCGCGGCCATCAGCGCCACCAGGCTGATGGCCGCGGCGAGAATCATGTAGTAGCTCGGCGCGGCCTTCGACCCCGTGAAGCTGATCAGCCACGCGATGATGAACGGCCCGAAGCCGCCGAAGATCGTCACGGCGATGTTATAGGCCAGCGACATGCCCGTGGTACGCGTCTGCACCGGGAACATCTCGGAGAGCAAACCGGGCAGCGCCGCGAAGTAGCCGGTCATCAGAAAGCCGAACACGATCTGCAGCGCAATCAGCGTGCCGAAGGTCGGATGCGCGACCAGATACACGAAGGCCGGATTGATCAGGATAAGCAGCAGCAACGCCGAGATCAGCATGATCGTGGTGCGCCCGTGACGGTCCGACAGATGGCCGACCAGCGGCGAGAACACCATCTGGATCAAGCCGGTCAGCGCAATCGCCGCAAACGCAACCGACGGCGCCAATCCCAACTGCTTCACGCCGTACGTCGGCATGAACAGCACCAGATAGGTCGACACCGTGCCGAGCACCACCACGCCGATCGCGATCACGAGGCGCAGCTTCTGGCTGGCAAAGGTATCGCGCAACGGCGTCGCGGTGGTTTCCGCCGCGAGGAATTCAGGCGTTTCGTCGAGTTTGGTGCGGATGTACCACGCAACCGGTCCGATCAGAAGACCGAAGAAGAACGGCACGCGCCAACCCCACGAGGCCATCTGCTCCGGCGACAGTTTGCCGGTCAGCACCACGCCGAAGCCGGCCGCGAGCAGCGTGGTCAGTCCCTGGCTCGCCACCTGCCAGCTCGCGAAGAAACCACGCCGCCCCGGTACGTGCTCCGCAAGAAAGGCCGTGGCGCTGCCGAATTCGCCGCCCGCCGAAAAACCTTGCATGAGACGCGCCAGCACGAGAATCACGGGCGCCGCGATGCCGATGCTCTGATACGTCGGCAGAACCGCGATGATCAGCGTGCCGCACATCATCAACAGGATCGACAGCGTGAGCGCCGCCTTGCGCCCGGCGCGGTCGGCGTAAGCACCGATCACGATCGCGCCGAGCGGCCGCATGAAGAACGACACGCCGAAAGTGCCCAGCGTCAGCAGCAGCGAAACCGTGTCGTTACCCGCCGGGAAAAACAGCTTCGCGATGATGACCGCGAAAAAACCATAGACCACCAGATCGAACCATTCCAGCGCGTTGCCGATCGAGGCGGCAACCACCGCGCGCCACGAATTCTGCCGGCTCCCCGCGAGGCTTGCTGCTGTCGTTGTATTCATGCAGATCTCCAATGCGCGCGAAATATTTTTAACGTAGGTTTTACGTTGGACATTGCCGAACTGGGTGCGCGCACAACCAGTACGGAACCAGCGCTCTATGTACCTGAAAAATTAAACCGATGCGAGCGGCAAATAAGCCGTGGCCGCCGCGCAAGGCTTTCGGCGTTTCAGGCGGCCAATAAAAAACCGCTTCGTCGCAAAAGCGAACGAAGCGGTTTTTTTGTTGCGGCGCAACGCGCCGTACCATGACTCGCCTTGAATACAAATCGGCGAAAGGCTGGTTAAAGCGCTTATTGCTTGATGCCTTCGGACTGGATATGCAGCTTGGTGTCCATGCTGAAGCCGTACTTGGCGCCGAAGTCCATGCCGTATTCGCTGCGGTCGAAATGAGCGCTCGCTTCCACGCCACACACTTCACGCTTGAGCACCGGGTGCTGCATGCACTTGAACGATTCGATCTTCAGATTCAGCGGCTTGGTCACGCCACGGATCGTCAGGTTGCCGATCACTTCGACCGGCTTGTCGCCGTCGAACTTGATATCCGTGCCCTTGTAGGTCACCGACGGATACTTGGCGACGTCGAAGAACGCGTCCGTTTTCAGATGCTCATCGAGCTTGGTGTTGCCGGTCTCGACTGAAGCCGGATCGACGGTGACATCCACTGTGCCGGTTTTGGCCGCGCGGTCGAGCGTGACCGTGCCGGAGCTCTTGGCGAACTTGCCGCGCCACACCGAGAGGCCGCCGAAGTGATCCGCCTCGAAGCTCGGATACGTGTGGGTCGGGTCGAGCTGATAAGTGTCGACGGCAGCAAATGCGCCGAGCGAGAAAGATGACGCCAATGCACCGACAGCGATCAACAGGGAAGTTTTCAATTCAGGCTCCTTACGTTTCTGAAATTCTTGAAGGATAGCGGCTGCGCCCAACGAGCGCAGCGACTATCACTTGCGTGCGGCAACGATATGAAATTTGATCACCACCTCATCGGCGACCACCGAGGTGTCTTTCCATTCGCCGGTGCCGATGTCGAATTGCGAGCGCTTGATTGGCAACGAACCGTCGAATGTCTGCGTCGCGCCCTGCTGCGTGACCGTGACCGGCACCACGACGGTCTGCGATTTACCCTTGATGGTCAGCTTGCCGGTGACCTTGAACTGATTGCCGCCGGCCGGGGCGATCGCGCTCGAGACGAAGGTTGCACTCGGATAGGTCTTCGCGTCGAACCAGTCCTTGCCGCGAACCTGGTCGTTATAGCTTTCGTCACCGAGGTCGTAACTGCCGACGTCGATGCTGAACTGTGCGCTGCCGTCGGCCGGTTTTGCCGGGTCGAACTTCACTTGCGCGGTGAATTTACCGAATTTACCTTCCACAGGCACGTTCATCTGCTTCGAGGTTGCCGTCACCGAACTTTTGGTGACGTCGACCTGCGCGAGCGCACTGCCGGCCGCGGTCAGCGAGGCTGCTGCGAACGCCGCGAGCATGTAACGATAAAACGAAACTTTCATGGTTATCCTTATTTGATGAAAGGGAGCATGCGCGACAGCAAGCCGTCGCGGTCCAGCCATTGGTGCTTGAGCGCCGCCGCGACATGCAACGCGACCAGCACGAGCAATGTGTAATTCAGCGCGATATGCACGTTTTTCAGCAGTTCCTTGAGATGCGGGTCCGGTGCGATCAGACGCGGCAGCGGAATCAGCCCGAGGTACACCACCGGCACGTTGGCCGCCGAGCTATACAGATAGCCGGAAGCGGGAATCACGATCATCAGCACGTAGAGCAGCAGATGCGTGAGATGCGCGGCGCCGCGCTGCCAGGCCGGCATGCGGCGCGGCATCGGCGGGGAAGCATGGGTGGCGCGCCACAGAATGCGCAACACGGCGAGCGCGAACACCGTCACACCGATCCATTTGTGCCAGGAGAAGTAGCGCAGCTTGGTGGGCGTGAAGCCGGGAATGTCGGTCATCACCCAACCGAGCGAGAAGCCGCATACGATCAGCAGCGCGATCAGCCAGTGAAAAGCGATAGCCGTCCGCGTGTACGACTCCCGGCCGCCGAAAGAAGGATTGAGTGCCATGACAGGTCAACGCAAGCTAAGAGAGGTTAACGGCGCAGCCGGCTCGGCTATTCCACGCCGCCCATGCATGCGGCATCGTGCGATTTGATGGAAAGGCTGGCGGCTGCGGCACACGCCAAGGCCGCCATGCTACCGCAAGCGGAAAAAGCTGGCTGCGGGGGACCAGAGTTAGCGTTTTAGCTGTCGACGGGTGTTAGCGCTTTAGCGCTTACTCCCGTCCCATGCAAAGCTGTCGACGGGAGTCAGCGCTTTAGCGCTTACTCCCGTCCCATGCAAAGCGCTTACCCTGATCCCATGCAAAGCCGACTGAGCTGAATGCCACCCGCATGAAAATTCTCCCGCCTGCCGGCCGGCATTGAACAATTGGGGACGGAGGCTGTCTGAGAGAAGCATTTTTGTGTAAGACTAGTCCCGTTTTCGACGACGCCCGGTTCACCGCTTGCACCGGGTTCAACGCCTGGCGCAGCGGCAAAGCGCGTTTGATACTATTGTTCCACGCTGATTGCTGCACTTTTTCTCCGGCCCTGCCCCGAAACCGGCATTGCACGCCCGTCCTCACGTCGTTAGCCCTTCTGCCGTATGGAACATGACAACCTGATCGCGTGCCATGAATGCGATGCCCTGTTCAGCAAGCCGCGGCTTGTCGGGCGCACGGTCGCGCGCTGTCCGCGCTGCGGCGCGACGCTCTATCGCGGCGTCTCCCGCAAGCTCGACAGTATCTGTGCGATGACGCTGGCCGCGCTGATCACGTTCATCATCGCCCAGGCTTTCCCGATCGTCGAACTCGAAACCAACGGCATCACCTCGCAAACCACCCTGTTCGGCGCGCTCATCGCGCTATGGGGCGAGGACATGCAGATCGTCGCGGTCATGGTGTTCTGCTCGACCATCCTGTTCCCGCTGACCGAACTGGTCGCGCTGCTCTACGTGCTGATCCCGCTGCGCGCCGGCTATGTGCCGCTCGCCTTCAATCGCGTGTTGCGCGCCATTCAGTTCGTGCGGCCATGGGGCATGATCGAAGTGTTTATGCTCGGCGTGCTGATTACCATCGTGAAGATGGTGAGTCTCGCACGCGTGATTCCCGAAGCGGCGCTCTTCGCGTTCGGCGTGCTGACGCTGATGATCGCGGTGGTCGTGACGTTCGATCCGCGCGTGCTGTGGGACCTCGCCGACGAATTGAACGACCGCAGCAAGAGACCGCTGCCGCGCACCGCCGCTGACAGCGCGGCGCTTGCCGTCAGTTCGCTTGATGGGCCGCCCGCGCCGCCTGCGGTGCAAGGCACGGTTCAACCCGCATTGCCGCCGGGCGCGCCGCCGGCGCCGCATCAAGGATGAGCGCACGATGAAATACGTGACCGCGAAGAGCGCCGGCCTGGTCGCTTGCCACGCGTGCGGACGCGTGGAGCCGCGCATCCGTTCCATCACGCCGCAACACTGCAGTCGTTGCGGCGCGGTACTGCACCGGCGCCACCCTGACAGCCTGATGCGCACCTGGGCACTGCTGATCGCCGCGGCCTTGCTGTATATTCCGGCGAATTTGCTGCCGGTGATGCACACGTCGTCGCTGCTCGGGTCGGAAGACGACACCATCATGAGCGGTGTCGTGTACTTCTGGACTTCGGGCGACTGGCCGTTGGCCGTGATCGTATTCATCGCCAGCATCATGGTGCCGATGCTCAAGCTCAGTGTGCTCGTGCTGCTCACCGCCACTGCGCAGCGCCGCTCGCGCTGGCGGCCGGATCAGCGCACCACGCTGTACCGGATGGTCGAAAAGATCGGGCGCTGGTCGATGCTCGACGTGTTCGTCGTCACGCTGACCGTCGCGCTGGTCCGTTTCAAGTCGCTTGCCGTGATCACGGCCGGACCGGGCGCGATCGCCTTCGGCTCGGTGGTGATCCTGACGATGATGGCATCCATGCAATTCGATCCACGGCTCATCTGGGACAACGTGGAAGGCAGTACCCCAAAACCTCAGGACCTCGACCATGACTAGCCCGCAAGGACCGACGCCCGCCTCCGATGCGCCGCGCAACGATTCGAACGGACCGAAGCTGCCGCCTCAATTGCCGGATCCCGACATCGAGCCACGCAGCCGCTGGCTGCCCTCGCTCGTCTGGGTGATTCCGCTGATCGCCGCGCTGATCGGCATCGCGCTCGTGATCAAATCGGTGACCGAAAAAGGCCCGACCATCGCCATCAGTTTCATTAGCGCCGAGGGCCTCGAGCCAGGCAAGACCAAGGTCAAGTACAAGGACGTCGACGTCGGCTCGGTGAAGACCATCACGTTGTCCAAAGATCTGTCGCACGTGCTGGTTCAGGTGCAGCTCACCAAGGAAGGCGAAAATTTCGCGGTCAAGGATTCGCGTTTCTGGGTGGTGCGTCCCCGCGTCGGCGCGAGTGGCGTGTCCGGACTGACCACGTTGCTCTCGGGTGCATACATCGGCGCGGACGCCGGTCATTCGCCGGACACCGAGAAAAACTTCGTCGGCCTCGAAACGCCGCCGCCTATCACGGGCGACCAGAAGGGCCACCAGTTCATTCTGCATGGCGAGTCGCTCGGCTCGATCGACATCGGTTCGCCGATTTTCTACCGGCGCGTGCAGGTGGGTCAGGTGGTCGGTTTCTCGCTCGACAAGGACGGCACCGGCGTGACAATGCAGGTCTTCGTATCGGCGCCGTTCGACCAGTACGTCGGCACCAACTCGCGCTGGTGGCATGCGAGCGGGGTCGATCTGCGGCTCGACTCGAGCGGCTTCAAACTGAATACGCAATCGCTCGCGACGGTGATCGTCGGCGGTTTGTCGTTCCAGTCGCCAATGGGCCAGGGTGTGGGCGCGCAGGCGCCGAACAATATGACGTTCCGCCTCGCCCCGGATGAATCGGACGCGATGCGTGAACCGGACGGCGTGCCGTTGCGTGTGGTCATGAACTTCAACCAGTCGCTGCGTGGTTTGTCGGTTGGCGCTACGGTGGATTTCCGCGGCATCGTGCTGGGCCAGGTGACCAACATTGGCATCGACTACGATCCGAAGACGCGCAGCTTCACGATGCCGGTGACAATGAACCTGTACCCGGACCGCCTCGGCAAGCGTTTCCGCGAAACTGCGCCGACCCCGGGCACGCTCGCCGGTCAAACCTTGCTGCAACAGCTCGTCAAGCATGGCCTGCGCGGCCAGTTGCGCACCGGCAATCTGATTACGAGCCAGTTGTATGTGGCGCTCGATATTTTCCCGAAAGCGCCGCCGGCCACGGTTGACGTGACGGGTGATCCGCTCGAATTGCCGACCATTCCGAACACGCTGGACGAACTGCAACTGCAAGTCGCCGACATTGCGAAGAAGCTCGACAAGGTGCCGTTCGACCAGATCGGCTCGAACCTGAACAGCGCGCTGAAAAACGCTGATCAGCTGTTCACGCGACTCGACAAGGAAGTCGTGCCGCAGGCGCGCGACACCCTGGCCGCGGCAAAGCAGACCTTCGGTTCGGCCGAGGCAACCTTGCAGCAGGACTCGCCGTTGCAGTCGGATGTTCATCAGGCGTTGCAGGAACTGACACGCACATTGCAGTCGCTGAATGCGCTGTCGGATTATCTGGAGCGTCATCCGGAATCGCTGTTGCGCGGTAAAACAGGAGATAAACCATGATGTTTGCCCGGCTCCCCCGCCCACCGCGCGGGCTTGTGCGCGGCGCTGTTTATGTCGGCGCTCTGGCCGGACTGGTGGCGATGGCGGCGTGTTCGTCGCCGAGCAGCCGCTTTTATACGCTCGGCGCCGATGGTGTGCCGGCCGGGTCCGCGGCGCCGGTTAGCGCGCGGACTTCGGCTGCGCCGGCGTGGCTGATCGAAGTCGCGCCGATCGATGTGCCGCCGCAGGTGGCGAAGAACCAGCTTGTGGTGCAGACCGGACCGACGCAGGTCAAGGTGCTCGAGCAGGAGCGCTGGGCTTCGTTGCCGGGTGACGAGATTCGCCGTGCTTTGTCGACCAGTCTGACGCAGCAGTTGAACACGATCGATGTGTATGGCACTGCGTATCCGGATGCGACGCCGGTGTACCGGGTCAGCATGAATGTGCAGCGGTTCGAGTCATGGCCGGGGTCGCATGCGTTGATCGATGCGGTGTGGAGTGTGCGGGCCGTGCGTGGGACTGCTGTGATGACTTGCCGGAGTGTGGTGAGTGAGCCGGTTGGCGACGGCTATGACGCGCTGGTTAATGGGCATCGGGCGGCGTTGCAGCGGATTGCTTTGCAGGTGGCTGCTGCTGTGCAGGCTATGGTTTCTGCTGTGCCTAAAGGTGGCTCCGCCGGGAAGGGGGGTGGGTTTGTTGCGCCTTTGTGTCCTTCTTCTGTGGCTTCTGTTGCTGTGGGTGGTTGAGGAAGTTGTTTTTTTTGCTCGCGCTTGGGGGGTGTGGTTTTGTGGTGTTGGTGCTGGCGTTGGTGTTGGTGTTGGCCTTTCCTTGCTTTGTTAGTGGTCTATTAGCGTTCCCCCTGTGCGGGGGGGCACCTACTTTTCTTTGCCTGCCGCAAAGCAAAGTAGGCAAAAGAAAGCGGCTCAAACCGCTAATTCTTAAGTGGGTCCCCTGGCTTGGAGGAGGTAGTGGTGCATCTGGAATCCGTGCCCTCGCACATTCAGCCATAGTGACAAAGCCGTCATACTTCCGGCGGCGCTGCGCGCGCCGAAACCCGTTTCCAAAAAACGTCAGCTCTGCAAAGTGTAGCGCCTGATTTCCCTGGCAGACCCGTCCGCGACGCACGTAGTGCGGAGTGGGAGCGAATGAGTGCCTTGTCACCAGTGCGGAGTGTGCGGGGGCACCGATTCCAGATGCACCACTGCCCCCTCCAAGCCAGGGGACCCGCTTATGAGCTGGCGGTTTGAGCCGCTTTCTTTTGCCTACTTTTCTTTGCGGC
>NZ_JAQQFL010000025.1:0-137633 GCF_046026025.1 Paraburkholderia fungorum
CGAGGGGGGTGGCGGTTTTGGGTAAGGTGGCGCCCGCCGCCGGGCGCGGGGGGCCGCAACTGTACAGAATCACACGACGTCTTACTCGAGTCCGCGCTTCTTGAAAGACTCGTCGATCTTCCTGTCGACTTGCCGGCGCACACCGTCCACGCTGAAGCTCGCGGGCCGCTGGCTCGGCGGATAGTCGACGAAGGTCTGCAGGAACGTCGACGCTTTCAGGGTGGCGATCCCGTTCAGATAGACATTCTTCGTGACCCAGTCGTTGTACTGATCCGAGGTGATGTCCGCCCGTTCATAAGGATCCATGCGCAGGTTGAACAGCTTCGGCAGACGCAGGCAGACAAGCGGGTCTTGCCAGATATTCAGGTTGCCTTTCGCGCGCTGCTCGCAGAACACCGCCTTCCAGGCATTGCCGTCCTGATCCCAGCGCATGGCCACCAGATCGCCGTCGTCGTCGAAGTAGTAGAACTCAGTGCGTGGATCCTTGGTCGTCTGTCCGGTCAGGAACGGTAGCTGGTTATATCCGTCGAGGTGATTCCTGAAACTCGCGCCGCCCGCTTTAGGCGCCCATCCCTTCAGGAGCCGGTCCTTGACGTTTGTGTCGCCGGCTGCAGCAAGCAGCGTCGGGAACCAGTCGAGCCCGGAAATCATTTCGTTGGACACTGCTCCCGGTTTGACATGCCCCGGCCATCGGATCATTGCCGGTACCCGGAACGCGCCTTCCCAGTTGGAGTCTTTTTCGCTGCGGAAGGGCGTAGTCGCCGCGTCCGGCCACGAGAACTGATTCGGCCCGTTGTCGGTCGTGTAGATCACGATGGTATTGTTCGCGATCTTCAGATCGTCCAGCAGTTTGAGCAGTTTGCCGACGTCCTGATCGTGCTCCCACATGCCGTCGGCGTACTCATTGCCGGGCATGCCGCTCTTGCCTCTGAATTCGGGCCGCACGTGCGTGAAGACGTGCATGCGCGTGTAGTTCATCCAGACGAAGAAGGGCGTGCCGGTCTTGGCCTGCTTGCGGATGAACTCTTCCGCGTGGGCACCGGTTTCGTCGTCGATGGTCTCCATGCGTTTGGCCGTGAGCGGCCCGGTGTCCTGCACCTTGCCGTCCGAGGTGCTGTGAATCACCCCGCGTGGCGAGAAGTTCTTCACATAGGGGTCGTTCTTGTCCTTCGGCCAGTACGGGCGTTCGGGTTCTTCTTCGGCGTTCAGGTGATACAGGTTGCCGTAGAACTCGTCGAAACCGTGATTGGTCGGCAGGTACTCGTTCTTGTCGCCAAGGTGATTCTTGCCGAATTGGCCGGTTGCGTAGCCGAGCGGCTTGAGCGCCTGGGCAATCGTTATGTCGGTCTTCTGCAGGCCGACCGGTGCGCCAGGCGCGCCGACCTTGGAAAGCCCGGTACGCAACGGCGTCTGTCCGGTGATGAAGGACGAACGCCCCGCCGTACAGCTGTTCTCAGCGTAGTAGTCCGTAAAGATCATCCCTTCGCTGGCAACCCGATCGATGTTCGGCGTCTTGTAGCCCACCACACCACGCGTATACGCACTGATATTCGCCTGCCCGATATCGTCGCCGAAAATCACGAGGATGTTGGGTTTCGCCGAAGTCTTGGCGGCCGGTGGCGGCGCGCTCGTCGCCGCGGGTTTGGCCGGCGCTGGCGTTTGCGCGGGCGCGTTGATGGATGGAAGAAGCAATGCAGCGAACGCGGCAAGTGCGACGACTGTCGCCCCGGCTGCATAGCGCCCCTTTCGCAGGAACTTTCTCATCGTGTCGCTCCAATGGAGTTGACTTCGGTTCACCCGTTACGCGTTCCTTGCGCGCGGGGTTGCCTCGTAGCGGCCGCAATCTGCACGCGGCTCGCGTTTTCTTATGCTCTCTCGCGTCCTCTCGCGTTTGCTTATTGCTTCGGTGCGGGATAGATGCTTTGCCAGTCGTCCTTCATGCTGACCACGGTCCAGCCGTCGGCAATGGCTTCGTCCCATGCCTTGTCGAGCTTGCCGATCTTCGAGGTGCGGTCGTATGCGAATTCGCGCACGGCGTCGTCGTGATGCACCAGCAGGGCGAGGTGCGGGCCGCTGCCGGACGCGGTGTACTGCAGCATTTGCAGATCGCCGTCTGAATTGCCGAACGCGAGAATGGGCTTGCGGCCAATGCTCCGATAGATGCCGACCGGTTTGCCTGGACCGTCGTCGACGAAATCGATTTTCGGCTGGCGCACCAGCGTGCCTTGACCGTCACGCATCTGGTACTGCACGACCTGGCTTGAGCCGATCACCTGCTCGGGCGGAATGCCATACGCCTTCTCGACCCAGGGCCGCATGAATTCGATGGTGCCGCCCGACACGATGAAAGTCTTGAAGCCGTTGGCGCGCAGATAGGCGAGCAGTTCCAGTTGCGGTTGATAGACGAGTTCGGTGTAAGGGCGGTTGAATTTCGGATGCCGGGCGCTGGCCAGCCAGTTGCGGATCGTCTTGTCGTACTCGTCCACGGTCATGCCGCTATTGGCAAGCGCGACCAGTTGCAGCACCTGCTTCTGCTGGCTCGCCAATGCGGGGTAGTCTTTGGCGACCAGCGCCTTGAAGGCCGGATTGTTCTTCCACTCGGGATGCTTCGGCGCCGCCGCTTTCACCTGGTCGAGCATGAAGGCGAACTGGAAATAGAGCGGCTGCTCGCTCCATAGCGTGCCGTCGTTATCGAACACGGCAATGCGCTTATCAGGCGAAACGTAATTCGGCGAACCTTCACGGGTGACGTCGGCGACGAACTTCTGGATCGTTTGTTTGGCCGCGCCGTCACGCCACGATGGCAGCGCGGCACTGGAACTGACGGCCGCAGGCGATGCTGCGTTCGTGCCACCCGGCGTCGTGCAACCGGCGGCGCCTAGCGCGACACCGAGCGTGACGAGAGCAACGCCGAACGCCGACCTGAGCGTTGGGCGAAATGACCTCCTGACATGTTGCGGCCTCCTCGATCGACAGTTCAACTGCATCCGACCTCCATTCCGTTTGCACAATTCCACGACCCGCGAGCGACGGCGCGCGGAGGAAAACGCGTAAAACTCAAAGGGGTAGAGTGTTCTAACTTCCGTCAGCGCCCACGGCACGGGCCGACGCCTGACGGGCAAGCGGTTGCTTCCAGGTGTCTTCGTCCATCACGAGCCGGAAGCCGAGATGCGACATGCTGTTATACGGGTCGGTGCCGCGCCGGGCGCTCGGACGATAGCTCAGGCAATAGGTTTCATTGCAGAGGAACGAGCCGCCGCGCGTCACGCGCTTGGGAGCATTGACGGGGACGCCCTGATCGGCCGGATCCCATGAATCGCGCGGGCCGGCCGGGTTGTCGATCGTGCTGGTGCTCACCGCTTCGCGCCGGAACTGATCGGCGCGATACCAGTCGGCCACCCACTGCCAGGCGTTGCCGGTCATGTCGGAGAGGCCGTAGCCGTTCGCCGGAAAGGTGCCCACCGGGCTCGTGCCGAGTGCGCCGCCCGCCTTGGGGCTGACCACCGGGAATGACTGCACCTGCTGGCCCTGCCAGACGTTGGCCATCTGCTTGCCATCCGGCGCGAACTGATTGCCCCAGGCGTAGGTGGCCTGTTCGAGTCCGCCGCGCGCGGCGAACTCCCATTCGGCTTCAGTGGGCAGGCGCTTGCCGACCCATTTCGCATAGGCCTGCGCATCTTCGTAGGAAACCTGAACAACCGGGTGATCGTCTTTGCCGATGATGTTGCTATCCGGCCCGGTGGGGTGACGCCAGTTCGCGCCGGGCACATAGCGCCACCACTGCGAATAGTCTTCGAGCGGCACCGGATGATTCGTGCCGACGAATACCATTGCGCCCGCAACCATTGCACTGTCAGACGGACGTGGCGTGCCGGGTGGCAATTGCACCTTCAAGGTATCCCAATCGGGTTTCTTCTCGGCAGTCGTGACGTAGCCGGTCGCGTCTACGAATTTACGGAACTCGGCATTGGTGACGTGATGACGGTCCATCCAGAAACCGTGCACGCGCACCTTGTGGGCGGGGCGTTCGTTGGGCTGCGCCTGTTTCGAGTCGCTGCCCATCAGGAATGGTCCGCCGGGAACCCATGCCATGCCGAGCGGGCCATGGGTTCCGTCGCCATAGACAACTTGCGGATGAGCTTGATTATGCGAAGTGACGGCCCAACTGACCGCTGCACCGACGCATGCAGGAAGCATGACGAGAAGCCCGCCCCACAGGAGTAGTTTGCGATAGCGCGCAGCGCGCACCGGGTTCGCGGGAGGCGTGCCTGTAGAGCGGGCAGCGGTTACCGTGCCTCGTTTTCCTGAACTCATCATCCCTTCTCTCTCAGGGTGAAGCGGCTGGCCCTTTATCAAACGCGGCCAGTTCTCATTGGCACTGAAGAAGCTTAGCGATACGGAATAACGATTGGCACCGGTAACCAATGCACCGGATGAAGCTTAACAAAACGTAAGACGCAGGCTAACAATTTTTCAGGCACATATCACGCTTTTTTTTGTAGGCACGAAACTTTGACGGAATGATGCTCGTGCATTAACGTGTCTGGCGGCACGTATTGATACCCAAGTTGTTCCACCAGCAAAAGATCGGGGAAATCGAGAGCCATGCGCGAAACTGTCTTGCGCTTTGAATCGAGCGTCAACGAAGCCATAGTAGGTCAGCAAGCGGTGGTCCGGCAGGTATTGATCGCACTGCTGGCCGACGGCCACGTGTTGCTCGAGAGTCTGCCTGGACTTGCCAAAACGCGTACCGTCAAAGCGATTGCCACGCGTCTGGCGGCTACCATGAGCCGCATTCAGTTCACTCCCGATCTGTTGCCATCCGACATCACTGGCGCCGAAACACTGCTGCAAAGCGGCACGGAACGCACGCTCAGTTTTCAGCCTGGCCCGATCTTCGGCAATCTGATTCTTGCGGATGAAATTAACCGCGCGCCGGCAAAGGTTCAATCCGCGTTATTGGAGGCAATGGAGGAAAGGCAGATATCGGTGGCGGGAAAAACCCATCGAATGGCGGATCTGTTTCTTGTCATGGCCACACAGAATCCGATCGAACAGGAAGGCACTTATCCATTGCCTGAAGCGCAAATGGACCGGTTTCTTTTTAAGGTGCTAATTACCTATCCGTCGCCATCAAGCGAGACCGACATGTTGCGGCTACTCCGGCGCGAAAGCGGCAATGTCGCCGCCGCGCCCAATGTTCTCGCGCAAGATGTCATTTTCGCGGTACGTGAAGAAATCAGGCAGATCGCGGTTGCGCCGGCGATAGACGACTACATCGTGTCGCTCGTCAACGCCACGCGGCATGCCACGGAACTCGACGCCGATCTGGGCAAATGGATCGAAATCGGTGCGAGCCCGCGCGGTTCGATCGGCCTCGACCGTGCGAGCCGTGTGCAGGCCTGGCTGCAGGACCGCACATTCGTCACGCCCGACGACGTGCGCGCCGTTATTCATCCGGTACTGCGGCATAGGCTGATCCTGTCTTATGACGCCAATGCGGAGAACGTCGGCGCAGACGCGGTGATCGACCGGTTGATCGAAAAGGTCGCCGTGCCGGCCTGACGCATGACGCGTGGCGTCTGGCGCAACAAGCATCGTCCCATCGACGCGAGGAATCGCCGTGGCCTTGATGTCCGAATCTGCAAACGCTGCAACATCAGCCGATGGCCGCGTCTATATCGACGCAGCGCATCTGGCGAAGCTCCAGTTTCATGCTCGCGGGCTGAGCTTTATCGCGCCCGCGCCGGTATCGAGTGTGCTGTCGGGCAGTCACGCGTCGCGCTTGCGCGGGCGCGGGCTCAATTTCGAAGAGATTCGCGCCTACCTGCCCGGTGACGATATCCGTCATATCGACTGGAAGGTTTCGTTGCGTCTCGGCAAGCCGCAGATTCGCGCCTATACCGAAGAGCGTGACCGGCCGCTGCTGGTGGTCGTCGATCAACGTATGAGTATGTTTTTTGGCTCGCGCCGCGCGTTCAAGTCGGTGGTGGCCGCGGAAGTGGCGGCGCTTGCCGTGTGGATGGGCTTCACTGCCGGCGACCGGGTCGGCGGCGTGCTGTTCAACGATAGCCGGATCGTGCGGGTGAAGCCGTTGCGCAGCCATAGCCGGATCAATGTTCTGTTCGGAGCGCTCGCCACGATGAACCGCGCGCTGCATGCCGATAGCGAAGCGCGCACCGACTACGCTCAACTGAACGCCGCGCTCGAAGGCGTGCTTCAGTTAGCCGGTCACGACTACCTTATTTGCGTCGTCAGCGACTTTGCCGGCGCGAATGAGCGCACGCAGCGGCTGCTGCGGCAACTGTCGGTGCACAACGACGTTGTTGCGGCAATGGTCTTCGATCCGTTATGGCAGCGTATGCCTGAGCATCGTGCGCTGGTGGTCAGCGAAGGGCATTTGCAGGTGGAACTGCGTATCGAGCAGGAGCGGGTTCGTGCGCCGCTGTCGAGCCTGTTCAATGGCCGCACCGCCGAAGTGGCGGAGTTGCTGCGTTCGAGCGGTGTACCGCTGATGGCCCTCTCGACGGCGGAGCCGGCGGTCGATCAGGTGCGGCGCCTGTTCGGCCAGCGCGCGCGTGCTGCCACGGGGAGCGGTCTATGAGCGCCGCGTCGCTCGTTCCACCTGACTCGTCAGGACAACTCAAGCCGTTGCAGGAATTGCCGCTGCCGGAAACGGTGTCGTACGCGCCGCACACCATCGGCTGGGTGTTCGTTGCCGTCGTGCTGCTGGCGGCACTCGGCGTCGCGCTCTGGTTTGGCTGGCGCCGTCACGAGAAGCAGCGCTACCGGCGAGTCGCCCTCAGCGAGCTGGCGAGCATCGAAGCCAGTCTCGCGTCGACCCACGCGGATCGCGAACAGCGCGCGAACGCGCTTGCCGCGATACCGCGCCTGATCAAGCGGACCGCGCTTGCGGTCGCGCCGCGCGAGCAGGTTGCCGCGCTGACCGGTGGCGAATGGCTCGCGTTTTTGCAACGCACGCACGGCCGCTTCGACGCCGGCAGCGGGGCGCTCCTCGAGCTGGCGAGCTATGCGCCGCCCGACGTGGTTGCCGGAATCTCCGAGGGCGACGCGGCAACGCTTATCAGCCATACACGCGACTGGATCGAACATCATCATGTGGAAGTTTGATGTCCCGTGGCTGTTCGCGCTGCTGCCGCTGCCTCTTCTCGTGTGGTGGCTGGTGCCGGCATACCGCACCCGCGCCTCCGCGGTGCGCGTGCCGTTCTTTCATGAAATGGCGGAGGCCGCCGGCGAGAAGCCGGCACCCGGTGGCGTGCGGCTGCGCCGTAACGGGTTGCAACGTCTGCTCATGCCGTTGCTGTGGACGTTGCTGGTGATCGCCGCGGCAAAGCCCGTCTATGTCGAAGCACCGATCGTGCGCGAAGAACCCGCGCGCGATCTGATGCTCGCCATCGACCTGTCGGGTTCGATGGCGACGCGCGATTTCGTCGATGCCACCGGCGCCCGGATGGACCGCTTCACTGCGGTCAAGCGCGTGGTGGCCGATTTCATCGCGAAGCGCAAGGGCGATCGCCTCGGCCTTGTCGTGTTTGGCGACGCTGCCTATCCGCAGGCGCCGCTCACGCTCGATCACGACGCTGTGCAGATTCTGCTCGACCAGATGCAGATCGGCATGGCGGGGCCACGCACCGCCATTGGCGATGCGATCGGTCTGACAGTCAAGCTGATGGAGAACTCGCCCGCGCAGGAGAAGGTGTTGATCCTGCTAACCGACGGCAACGACACCAGCAGCGCCATTCCGCCAGAACGCGCCGCGGAGATAGCCAGAGACCACAAGTTAGTGATCCATACGATTGGAATTGGCGATCCGGATACGACAGGCGAAGACAAGGTCGATCTCGATGCGCTCGCCCGCATTTCGAACGTCACCGGAGGCCGTGCGTTTCGCGCGCTTGGCCGCCAACAGGATCTGGCCGACGTCTACGCCACACTCGACAAACTCACGCCCGAGAAAGTGAAGCGCGAAATCTACCGGCCGCAGCGCGATTTCTACTGGGTGCCGGCGGCACTGGCGGTGGCGATTTTCGCGCTGTATCACGTGCTGGCGCTACTGATTGCGATGCTGCGCGCGCCGCGTCGTGAGCCACCGCCGGAGCGCGTGAGCCTCCCGGAGGTTCGTCGTGGAAATTGATCTGACGGCTTTCCATTTTGTGCGGCCGGGATGGTTGCTGCTGCTGATTCCCGCCGTGCTGTTACCGCTCGTCTGGTTCCGCCGCAACAGCGTGCGTGCGCGTTGGCACAACGTTATCGATCCGGTGCTGCTGGAACATCTGATTGTCGGCGACACAAAGCGCCGCGTGATTCAACCGGTTCACACGCTTGGTTTGCTGCTGGCCATCGGCGCGCTTGCCGCCGCGGGGCCGACCTGGCAGCAGGAGCGCCCGCCGTTCAATCAGGACAAGGCGCCGCTCGTCGTCGTACTCGAACTCGCGCATTCAATGGACGCAACCGACGTCGCGCCCACGCGGCTCGAGCGCGCCAAACAGAAAGTGCTCGATCTGGCGAGGGCGCGTAAAGGCGCGCGCACCGGTCTGGTGGTGTTCGCGGCAACGGGCCATCTCGTTGTGCCACCCACCGAGGACCCGGCCATGCTCGACCTCTATGTGCCGGCGCTGTCGCCTTCGCTGATGCCACGCGACGGCAAGAACGCGACGGCCGGACTCGACGCGGCCGAGCGGCTTCTGGCCAAGGATCCCACCGCGGGCACGATCGTCTTCATGAGCGACGGCTTCGATACGAATCAGACCGACGCGTTCGTGCAGAAGGCTAAAACACTCCGCCATCAACTGCTATGGCTGGCGGTCGGCACGGCAAACGGCGGCCCGATACGCGGCCCCGACGGCATGATTGCGATGGACCCCGAAGGCCACCCGCTAATGGGCACCTTCGACGCCGATGCGATCCGCAAGGTCGCGGATGAAGCCGGTATTCCGCTCGCCAGCATGCGTGTGGACGACGATGACGTAGTGTGGGTCCAGCATCGCGCGCAGGCCTATCTCGCGCAAGTGGAGGAGTCGAAGATCGTGCCGCACTGGAAAGAAACGGGCTACTGGCTCGTCGTGCCATTGCTGCTGCTCGCGTTGTGGAGTTTCCGGCGCGGCTGGAGCGTCAAGTGGCTTCCCGTGGTGTTGATCTCACTCGCTTTCGGCGCCGTTCCTCGTCATGCTCAGGCTGCCGAATGGCGCTGGGTCGATCTGTTCGCGACGCACGATCAGCAGGGCCGCTGGAATTTCGACCATGGCGACTACAAGGCCGCCGCGCAACGCTTCGACGATTCGATGTGGAAGGGGCGTGCGCAATATCTCGCGGGCGACTATGCCGGCGCCCTTGAGAGTTTTTCGCGTCTGAAGACACCACAAGCGTATTTCTACATGGGCAACACGCTCGCGCATCTCGACGACTACCCTGCTGCGATCAAGGCGTACAACAACGCCCTCCAGCTTCAGCCCACGCTGCGCGAAGCCGCGACCAATCGCGCCTTCCTGCAGCGCCTGCTCGCAAAAGACGAGCAGGATGAAATGGACCCGGAAGAGGACCCGCCCGATCAGGTGCAGACCGACAAGAAGAAAGGGCGGGGCACATCGACCGTGATCGAGGGGGCGCCGCGTCCGAGTGAAGAACTATGGATGCGCAATCTGAATACGTCGCCCGCAGTTTTTTTGCAGCAGCGCTTTGAATCCGAATCCGCTGCAAAGGGAGCGGGCACGCCATGACAGCGTTTTTCCGGCGGCTTCTGCTCGTCATCGTGTGGCTCGGCGCGGCCTGCGTTTCAACCACGGCTCTCGCCGATCCCGCACCGCGGACCCTGGTTCGCGCGCATCTCGAACCTGCCGGCCCGGTTGTCGCGGGCAGCGAGGTCAAGCTGGTCGTCGATCTGCTGACGACCGCCTGGTTTACCGAGGCGCCGAACTGGCCGCTCTTCACCGTCGCGGATGCGATCGTGAGTCTGCCGGACGAGCAGGCCGACAACCTTTCCGAGGACATCGACGGCGTGCGCTGGTTCGGCGTGAGCCGGGCGTATCGCATTGCACCGCAGGCGGGCAAGACTTATGACATTCCGCCTTTTGCCATCACCGTCTACCCAGGCGGTATGACGACGTCGGTGCAGCTCATGACTCCCGCGCTGAAACTCGTGGCGACCTTGCCACCGGGCGCGCAGGGCATGACCGTGTTCTTTCCGACCACGAAGCTCACGGTTACGCAGAAAATCGAACCGTCGACGCAACAGCTTCGGATAGGCGACTCGATCACGCGCACCATTACGCAAAGCGCAGCGGGCACCGAGTCGATGCTGATTCCGCCGGTGAGTCTGGGTGAGGTCGACGGATTGAAGCGTTACGCCAGATCGCCCACCACGCGCAACGTCGTGCAGGACCGGGTGGGGCTGGTCGCGGGAGAGCGAATCGACAGCGTGACCTACATCGCCGATCACAGCGGCCGGTTCAAGCTGCCGCCCGTGACGATCGAATGGTGGAACACAAAGACGCAAAAGAAAGAGACGATCGAGTTGCCGGGGGTGATGTTTTCCGCGTCCAGCGCGCACGAGAAACCCCTCTTCGAAATCCCCGCCGATGTGATGAGCCAGGGCCTGTCGCACCGGATCATTGTGATTCACAGCGGGCAATTGATCGCCGGCTGTGCGATCGCGTTGGGGCTTTTCCTGGTGGTGTGGGCACGTGGGGGCATCGTCCTGTTCCTGCGGCGCGCAAAGCATCGGTTAAGCGACGCGCGAAAGCGATGGCTCGAAAGCGACGCGGTAATGTGGCGCAGGTTGTGCGCGGTGGCGCGCAAGGGCGAATGGCGGCTGACCATTCCGGCCTTGTATGGCTGGATGGACCGGAACGGGGACTTCGGCCATCCAGCGCGGCTGGAAAACCTTCCTCGCGCGGATGAGCCAAAAGTAGCGGAACTGGCCGACGCGGTGACCGTGCATTATGCCGGCGGCATCGCGGGCGGGTTTCGCTGGAAGGATACGGAATTGCCACTGCGACGCGTTTGGAAAAAGAAAAAATTGCAGCAGCAGGAAAGTGCGCCGCTTCCGCCACTCAACGAGTATTAGGCAATAGAAACAGGAAATAGAAATCCGTCTCGAGCGATTGTGCTCACGGAAGCGCACGAGGCGCGTTTAGAATACGCCAAAGCAATACGTCAAAGCCGGGGGGATTCGGCGGCGCAAAGAAATCCAGAACGCATTCATCACCGCACAGGCCAGTGCGATATATAGAGAGCAGTTGTTCGTCGGCGAGGAAGCCGTGCGAGGCTGTTAATAACCGGTAATCGAGCTTTCATTAAGGAGCCGCCGACCCATCATGCAGAGCCACTACAACCTGGGGCTAGTCGCCGTTTCGCTTATCGTCGCGACGCTTGCTTCCTTCACCGCCATTGATCTTGCCGACCGGCTTTCCCTGCTGACCTACGCGCGTGCCCGGCACATATGGCTGGCGGCCGGCGCGCTGGTGATGGGCATCGGCATCTGGTCGATGCACTTCATCGGGATGCTCTCGTTCTCTCTAAGCATTCCGATTGGCTACGATTTCGCCATCACCTGTTATTCGCTCGTTATCGCGGTAGTCGTCTCCGGGTTTGCGTTGCATGTCGTCACGCAGGAGCGTCTGAAGCTGTCCCATTTGCTCGTCGGTGGGGTCCTGATGGGTTTCGGGATCGCCGGCATGCACTACATGGGGATGGCGGCGATGCTGATGAGCCCCTCGATTCGCTATGAGCCCAGTATCTTCGTTGCGTCGATTGTCATTGCAATCGCTGCCTCCACGGTCGCGCTGTGGGTCGCGCACACGCTGCGCGGCGTGGATCAGCACCATGTAATGCGCAAGCGCGTTGCTGCGGCCTGCGTGATGGGTATTGCGATCACGGGTATGCACTACACCGGCATGGCCGCGGCAAATTTTCCCGTTGGCTCGGTGTGCGGCGCGGCGAACGGCGTCAAGCCTCAGTGGCTTGCTGCCGCCGTCATTCCGTTCGCGTTCGCGATTCTCCTCGTGACGCTGCTGCTTTCCCGTCTCGATGCCAGAGCTGATTTTCTCGCCAATTCGGTCGCCCGGCTCAACGAGCAGATCGATCGCCTGCGAGGCCCGATACCTTGAGCGGTCTGCGCCAATCGCGCAACCTCGACGCAACGGCCTGACGCAGCGCGTCAATTTCAACGTGCTGCCAGGCTGCGCGCCACTCCCCCTGGAAACAGCCGGCGCTAACCTCGCCGTCTAGCGGCGGCCGCTGCGGCCCCACACGTAGCGCACCCAACGCTGCCAACGGCTGCGCTGCGGTGCGATGGCGTTATGCGCTGCCTGCTCTTCGCGGTCGCGCTCGACGCTCTTGTGCACCTGTTCGTGGATTTGACGCAGCGTCATGCCGCCGGGGCCTTTCAGTTTGTCGGGATCGGCGTCGTCTGTCATGGGAATGGCCTCGTCCGGGTGAGTCGATTCGATCTTGAACCAGATGGATAGTCGCGGCAAGCACGTTCGAGCCGCCTTCGAATCCGCAGGACTGGCACAATCTGGGTGACCTTCGATTCGCTTGGGAATCTTCATGCCAGACGCTGTCCTGCCTTCCTCATTGTCACCGCCTTCACCGCCTTCACCGTCTTCGTCCCCCTCACGGCGTATTGGCCCTCTGTTCGCCCTGTTTCCCTTCCTGCGGCCCTATGCCGGCCGCTGGGCGCTCGCGTTCCTTGCGCTGGTGACGTCGGCGGGCGCCACACTCGTGTTGCCGGTGGCTTTCAAATACCTGATCGATCGTGGCTTCGCGGGCGGCGACCGGGCGCACATCGATCGCTATTTCCTTGCGCTCTTTGTTGTTTCGCTGGTACTGGCCGGCGCCACGGCGGCGCGCTTTTACCTCGTGTCATGGCTGGGCGAGCGGGTCACGGCGGACTTGCGGCGTGCGGTTTACAACCACGTGCTGGGCATGAGTCCGCAGTTCTTCGAGACCACGCAGACCGGCGAGGTGCTGTCACGACTCACCGCGGACACCACCTTGATCCAGGCGGTGGTGGGCACCAGCCTGTCACTGGGATTGCGCAACTTCTTCCTGTTGACCGGCGGCCTGACGATGCTGGCGGTGACGAGTCCGGTCTTGTCCGGCTACATCATCGCGACGCTGGTGGTGGTGGTTGCACCGATCGTGATCTTCGGCCGGCGCGTGCGGCGGCTCTCGCGCGCGAGCCAGGACAAGATCGCGAACACGAGCGCGCTGGCGGGCGAGGTGCTCAATGCCATGCCGACTGTGCAATCGTATACGCAGGAGCCCTTCGAGACGCGGCGCTTTGCCGGCGCGGTGGAAGCCGCCTTCGAGACCGCGCTCACGCGCATTCGCGCACGCGCGTGGCTGACCGCCGTGGTGATCGTGCTGGTGTTCACCGCTATCGTGTTCGTGCTGTGGCTTGGCGCGCAGGCGGTGCTGGCCGGGCGGATGACGGCGGGCCAGTTGTCCCAGTTCATCCTTTACGCGGTGTTCACGGCAGGCGCCGTGGGAGCGGTTGCCGAGGTATGGGGCGATCTGCAGCGCGCCGCCGGCGCCACCGAGCGCTTGTTGCAATTGCTGGCGGCGCGCTCGCCGGTGCAGGAGGCCGACACCACGGTTGCGCTGCCGGCGCGCGGCGAGGGTATCCGCTTCGATAACGTCAGTTTTTCGTATCCATCGCGCCCTGGCATCGCCGCGCTTTCCGCACTGTCTCTCGATGTTCGTCCTGGTGAACATGTCGCCCTGGTCGGTCCGTCCGGCGCGGGTAAGACGACGCTGTTTCAGTTGCTGCTGCGCTTTTACGATCCGCAGTCCGGCTGCATTCTGATTAACGGCGTTGCGACGCGCGATGTGCCGCTCGTCGAATTGCGCAAAGAAATCGGCGTGGTGCTGCAGGAGTCGGTGATTTTTTCGGGGAGCGTGCTCGACAACATTCGCTACGGCGCGCCGGAAGCCACGTTGGTGCAAGTACAACAAGCTGCCGATATGGCCGCCGCCGCCGGCTTTATTGAAGAATTGCCGCAAGGCTACGACACTTTTCTCGGCGAGCGTGGTGTTCGGTTGTCCGGTGGACAACGCCAACGCATTGCGATCGCTCGTGCGATCCTGAAGAATCCGCCCATCCTGCTACTGGACGAAGCGACCAGCGCGCTCGATGCAGCCAGCGAACGGCTAGTGCAAAAGGCGCTGGACAATGCCGCGCAAAATCGCACAACGCTCGTCATCGCGCACCGTCTCGCGACCGTGCAACAGGCCGATCGCATTGTCGTGCTGGAACACGGCCGCATTGTGGCGCAGGGCCGGCATGCTGAACTTCTACTGAGCTCGCCGCTTTATGCCCAGCTTGCTGCGTTGCAGTTCGGCGAGCCGTCGGGGCAGGCGGCGCAGCGAGGTGCGGTGAGCGATCCTGTTGGGTCTGCTTGAAGAGCTTGAAACGGGCTGCCAGGGTCGTGTCGAGGAATTTCCGCTCTGCCCGTTCAAGCGGTTCGTCTACGCCGCGATTTTTCCCACGACAGAACCTGCAGCGCCGGTGCGCAATACGCTAACGGCGGCCTCACGCTTGCGGACGGACGATACCAACACAACAGGCGCCTATTTTTTCGTCGCTGCCTGGAGTGAAGGAAATTGACTCGTGTCGTTAATATCGAGTGCCTTGGCAGGTTTGGCCGGACCGGCTATCCGTTCCAACGCTGTTTTGGAAAGCCCGTACCAGGTCTTTCCGTCAGAGACCCAGGTGCCTCCTTTTTTATTTTTCGCTGGCACGAACACCATGTTCGTGCTGGAGGATAGCCACGTGCAACAATTGGCGCAAGGCTGCCACAGTAGCACCCCGCCGTCGCTGGTAGCCGCGGAAAACTTGATGTTCGTCCAAACCACTGCCTGCGTTTTGGGACGTTGACTGAGCACTTGAGACAGAGCGTGGGCCTCGGCACAAGCGAAGGCGCTTCGGGGAGGGAATACGACATTCACCCCCGCCATGTAGTTGAAGAGACCTATGGAAGCCAGTTTGATCGGGGTGGAGACGTCAACTGCATTTCGATCTGCCGCATTGGCACCTTCGGCGCTCAGATCGCCGTAATGGCAAGTCACTGTTGGCATGGTTCGCCTCCATATAGTGACTTGCACTTTATCGGGCTAACGTTCCCCAACCGTTCCCGTCGCCCGCCACAACCGGACAGGCTGGGCGGGGCGGGTGATTCCGGCATTACTGCGGCTGTGCGATCTCCAGCGCATCGCGAATATAGGCCAGCATGTCCTGGTCGACGCCCGTGCCCGCCAGTATCGCGGGTTCGTTATCGTAGGCGGCGCGCAGTTTGCGGTGGGTCTCCGGGTTCGTGCCGACATAGTCGTTGAACAGATTCATCCAGCGCCGCGCGAGCTTTTGAACCGATGAGTCTTCGACGGTTTTGCCGCTCTCCATGGCGCGCCGGATTTCCGCGACGAGGCCCGGCCATTCGGAAACGTAACGCTCGTCGCCGTCACGCATGCGTTGCAGTTCCAGTGGCGACAGGTATTTCGCGTAGAGCGCGAATTTCGAGTGCCTGATCGCGCGTGTCATGTAGACCATCAGTTCGGTCGTGATACCGCTCTTCACCTGCAGCGACGGTTCATTGCGATGCATGGTGTCGAGCTTCGAAAGCAGGCCAGGATCGCCGCCAGTGTAATCGGCCACCAGCGACATCCAGCACCCGGCCAACGCCTGGGCTTCCTTACTTTCGACGGGAATGTCGCGATCCATCAGCGCATGCACCGCCTGAATCAATGCCGGCCAATCGGCCGCTCCGGCGCTCTTGTTCGAACGAAGCTGGTTCTGCTCTTCCTGGGTAAGATATTTATCTTGCATGGTCATCAACTCCAAGGTGGTTAGCCAGTCGGCAAGATCGGGTTCTTCTCCCGTCATCAACTGTCCGCGCAAACGATGAAGCCTGTCGCGCAGGTCGGTTGCCCGATCGATCTGTCGAGTGAGCGCTGCGATCTGCTGCTCGACAACCGAAGCGAGGGAGGAGTCCGGTCTGGCCAGCAAGGCCCCAATGTCGGCCAACGACATGTCCAGCCGCCGCATCGCCTGAATCTGGTGCAGCCTGGCGATGTCGTCGCGGTTGTAGAGCCGGTAGCCGGCATCGGAGCGGGCAGAAGGCGTGAGCAAGCCGATGGCGTCGTAGTGATGAAGCGTGCGCACCGTAATGCCGGATCGCCTGGCTAGTTCACCTACTTTCAGCAGCATCGAAATCGCTCCTTTCTTCATGCCTGCGTGGAGACTAAAACCTGACGTTGCGTGAGGGTCAAGCACGGCGTCATAAGGTCAAAGCATTGACGCTATGACGTGCCGTTTGTCGCTTGTCACGTGTTACTTGTCGCCGTGCTTCGCCTGCCAGCGCTGCATGAACGCGATCTCGTCGTGTTGCGCCTTGATGATGTTTCGGGCCAGGCGTTTCAAGTCGGGATCCTTGCCGTACTTCAGTTCCACCCGCGCCATTTCGACCGCGCCTTGATGATGCGGAATCATGTGGGCGACGAAGTCCTTGTCGGCATTGCCAGTGTAGGTCGGCGCGTCCATGGCCTGCATCATTTTCTCGTCGGCGTCCTTGAATGCCTGAGTCGATGCGCTCGACCCGGCGTCCGCTGAGCCGGACATGTCCATGCCGGGCATCGATGCAGCCTGCTGGGCGTGGACGGGAGCGGCCGCAACGGCAAACGCAATGCCGCTGAAAAGGCACAGGGCACGGAATGCACGAAGGTTTTTCATATTGGGTTTTCCGTTAGGGACAAAGTAATATCAGACGACCATGATGCTGCGAACCGGGCGCCACGCGCAACGCACGGACATAGCCCGGTGCGATCTGTTCATCCCTTGAGCGAAGGATGAAAGCCCGCCGCCTCGATTACCTCGATAACGCTTTGCGGCGGCAATGTCGACGCGACCTTCACGATTTTAACGGCGACATCGACATCGAGTGTCGCCGCGGGATCGAGGCCGGTTACTGCACGGGCAATGGCATTGGCGCAGCCGCCGCATGACATATCCGGGATTTCGAATTCCATTTCCTGCCTCCAGTGAGAAATCAGAACCCGAGCTTGGACCTTCCCATGGAGGGAAGGTCAAGCGTATTTGTCCATCTTCATGCTGTCGCCGGCCGTGACTCTCCCCCGGGGTTAAAAAACGGCTCAGGCCGATCCGGTTGCCGCCTTACAATCTTCTTAAATCGCGTGCTAGACTCCGTACCCATGTCTTACTGGCGCAAACTCTTCCTTGTCGTGCTGCTCGTGCTGAGCCTTCCGGTTCAGTCGTTCGCGGCCGTCTCCATGAAATGCGAGTCCTCGCAGATCGGTGGGGAAGGGGTGCCCATGCACCATCAGAAAGCGGATGAGACGACTCCCCCGCATTCTGCGATGATGATGATGGCCGATAGCGCCCACGACGATGCCGCTTACCAAGCCCAAGCCCAAGCCCCGAGCCACAGTCACACGGGTGGTGCGCATCATGCTCACGCCTGCTCGACTTGCGCGTCCTGCTGTTTCGGCGGTGGCTTGCCGGCCGATCCGCTAGCGTCGATATCTGCCGCCGTTGTCCATTTCGCTGTGCCTCTTCCTCCTACCGCCCGCGTCGCGTCATTTCTGACCGACGGCATCGAACGACCTCCCCGAATCTCTCTCGTCTAGTTCCTTCGCAGCGTGATGCTGCGATGTTCAATTTCGCCTTGATGGCCGCACGTTGCACGTCGGCCGTCCGGGCGGCATACGACGAGAAAATCAATGCGAACGTTTATTGCGGCGCTGCTCGGCGCGACGGCAGTATTGCCGGCGCTCGGGCACGCCACGTCCACACGTCCTGACCCGGCGGACGCCGCGGCTTCGGTTCCGGCGGTGAATGTGCCGTCTGTCTTCGCGGACTATCGGCCTTACCGGGAACAGAAAGCGCCCGGCTGGCAAGCACTCAATCGCGCGGTGGCGAGTCCATCCGGCGAGTCTGGCATGCATCACGGTTCAATGCGCTCAGGGGGTGACGACACCAGCGACACCGCCGATGACAATGAGCACGGCGCCCATCACGAGGGGCCGGCGAAATGAGGCGAACGCTCTTTCCCACTGGCCGCGTTATCGCCGCCGTCACCGTGGCGGCGCTCCTTACCGGCTGCACGACGTTTTCGAAGGACGGTGGCTTCGACACCGTTTCCAGCACCGCATCGCAGCGCCTTGGAAAAGACGCCGTGCGGGTGAGGACGGACGAAGACCGCAGCGCCGTGGCCCAACGCACGCAGGAACTGCTGTCCCGGCCACTTGGCATGGACGACGCGATCCAGATCGCGCTGTTGAATAACCGTGGCTTGCAAGCCTCGTACAGCGAACTCGGCATTGCCGAGGCGGACCTGGTGCAGGCGGGACGGCTGCCTAATCCGGGCTTCACATTCAGCCGTACGCACGGCGGCAACGATCTGAGTATCAGTCGCACGTTCACGCTTGGCTTGCTGAGTGTGCTGACGCTGCCGCTGGCGACACGCATCGAAAGCAGCCGTTTCGAGCAGACCCGCTTGCTCGCGGCGGATGCCATGCTCAAGGTCGCCGCCGACGCGCGCCGCGCCTACATCGGCGCTGTCGCGGCGGCGCAATCCGCTTCTTACGCGGAGCAGGTGAAGGACTCGGCGCAAGCCGGCGCCGAACTCGCGTTGCGCATGCAGCAGGCCGGCAACTTCAGCAAGCTCGACTACGCGCGTGAACAGGCCTTCTACGCGGAAGCGGTGGCGCAACTGGCGAAAGCGCGGCAGCAGTCCGTATCCGCACGGGAAAAACTCACTCGCACGATGGGCCTATGGGGCTCGCAAGCACAGTACGACCTCCCCGAGCGTTTGCCCGACTTGCCTGCAACCCGGCCCGAGTTGCCGGACCTCGAGCGCTTCGCGATGCAGAATCGGCTGGACATCCAGGCCGCGAAACTGCAAACGCAAAGCGTTGCAAGTTCTCTGGGCTTAAGCCAGGCAACGCGATTCGTGAATGCGCTGGATGTCGGGTATCAGAACAATTTCACGACCTCCGACGGTCGCGAACAGGGCTACGAGATCAGCGTCGAGATTCCGGTTTTCGACTGGGGCGCCTCGAAAGTGGCGCGCGCCGAAGCGATCTATCTGCAGTCGGCGAATCGCGTCGCCGAGACCGCGATCAACGCGCGCTCAGAGGTGCGCGAATCGTATTCGGCCTATGTGAGCGACTACGACGTGGCGAAACACTATCGCGACGAAGTGGTGCCGATCCGCAAAACCATTTCCGATGAACTGCTGCTTCGCTATAACGGCATGCTCGCGAACGTATTCGAACTGCTCGCCGATTCGCGCGACCAGATCGGCGCAGTGAACAGCGCGATCGACGCGCTCAAGGACTTCTGGCTCGCACAGACCGATCTGCAGCAGGCGCTTGGCGGCCGTCTGCCGCTGGGCGCAACCGCCACAGTTCCACTCGCATCCATCGCGCCACAAGCGCCATCCACCGATTCTGAAGGGCAATGACATGGTGTCTCGTCGAAATTTTCTCAGCGGCTCAGGCGCCGCAATGTTGGGCGCTGCATGGGTCAGCAAGGCTGGCGCCGCGTCATTGCCCGAGGCGCCCACGATGGCCGCGGCCACGATGCAGCCACCGCTCGCACCACCGAATGGCCGGCCGTATACGTCCGTCGCCACGTTGAACGGCTGGTCGTTGCCGTGGCGCATGAAGAACGGCTGGAAAGAGTTTCATCTGATTGCCGAACCGGTGGTGCGCGAACTGGCGCCTGGCATGAGCGCGCATCTGTGGGGCTATAACGGTCAGGCGCCGGGGCCGACTATCGAGGCTGTCGAAGGCGACAAGGTCCGCATTTTCGTGACCAACAAGTTGCCGGAGCACACCACGGTTCACTGGCACGGCATGCTGCTGCCGTGCGGCATGGATGGCGTGGGTGGTCTCACGCAACCGCACATTCCGCCGGGCAAGACCTTTGTCTATGAGTTCCAGCTGGAGAAACACGGCACCTTCATGTATCACCCGCACGCCGACGAGATGGTGCAGATGGCCATGGGCATGATGGGCACTTTCATCGTCCATCCGAAAGACCCGGGCGTCATGCGGGTGGATCGCGACTTCGTGTTCATCATGTCCGCGTACGACATCGATCCGGGCAGTTTCACGCCACGCGTGAACGAGATGACCGACTTCAACATGTGGACGTGGAATGCACGCGTTTTTCCGGGCATTGACACGTTGCCGGTGCGTGCCGGCGATCGCGTGCGCATCCGCGTCGGCAATCTCACGATGACCAATCACCCGATCCATCTGCATGGCTACCAGTTCGAAGTGGTGGGGACGGACGGCGGATGGATTCCGCCTTCCGCGCGCTGGCCCGAAGTGACCGCGGACGTCGCCGTCGGCCAGATGCGCGCCATCGAGTTCACGGCGAACCGGCCCGGCGACTGGGCGTTTCATTGCCACAAGTCCCATCACACGATGAATGCGATGGGGCACCAGGTACCGAATCTGATCGGCGTGCCGCAGCGGGACCTGGCGAAGCGGATCAACAAGCTGGTGCCCGATTACATGGAGATGGGCAGCACGGGCGGCTCGATGGGCGGAATGGAAATGCCGCTCCCCGACAACACGCTGCCGATGATGACAGGCACGGGGCCGTTCGGCGCGCTGGAAATGGGGGGCATGTTCAGCGTCGTGAAAGTGCGGGAGGGGCTGGGGCGCAACGACTATCGGGACCCGGGGTGGTTCAGGCATCCGAAAGGAACCGTTGCGTACGAATACACCGGCGAGCTGCCGGGTTGAACGCGCGGTGCGGTGCGCCGATCCAGGGAAAACCTTACCGATTCTTTGTGCGCTAGCTCACTAAGATGAGCCGAACTTGACGTGACTGAACTTCTTGAAATGCTATTCTGGGCCGTCCCTTCCTTCGCAGCAAATAGCGGTGCGAGGTCCGTGCCATTTCAAAGAATACCTAATTAATTAGGAGTCGGCATGTTGAGAAAGGTGGTCGATCGGGCAAAGCAAATCCGACGCAGCGAAGGGTTCAAGCATTCCGTGGCCATGCCGCGCCGGATTTCACTTCATGCGAAACAGCGTTTGAACAGGGGTGTTTTTTCCATCGAGATTCAGGAGAACTCCGGGTTTTTCTCCGTGATGCAGATGGTTCTGTTTATTCTGATGTATTGCGACGAAAAATGCCTCACGCCGTGCATTAGCGCGCGCGGTGGGCTGTATGGCGACGCCGAGGGAAAACTGGACTGGTTCCCGGTTTTCTTCGACGCGGTGCACCCCACCTCGGGCGCCGCGGTCACCCATAAGGTGAGGACGTCGACCGTTCGCGATCTGGTCCATCTGGGTTTTCGTGAGCGCTATGAGTGCCGGCTTCAACTCAGAAGCGCGAGCGAACTCTTCTTCGCGTACTATCGGCCGGCCGCGCATATCTTCGAAGAAGTCGATGCAATCTGCCGGACGCTCGGGCTCGGCGCGTCGACCCTTGGCGCGCATTTCAGAGGCACTGATAAAACGCTGGAAGCCGTGCCGGTTTCATGGGGAAGCTTCTGCCGGCAGGTGGAATCCACGCTCGCGGAAAACCCGCACCTCACTCATCTTTTCATCTCGAGCGACGAACAGGCATTTATCGATTTTTTTGTCGCGTGGCCGTTCGGCAAACCGGTTACGGTTGCTCCGGCAAAACACCTTGCCTGTGGCAGCACGCCCGTTCACTTCAGCGGCTATCCTGGACTCGAAATCGGCCGCGAGGCGCTGGTTTCGTGCCTGCTTCTCGCCAATTGCGGGTTCCTCGTGAAGACACCGTCTTACCTGTCCGCATGGTCGAAGATCTTCAATCCCGCCCTTCCGGTGAAGCTCGTCTCGCCGCCGCGTCCGGACGCATTCTGGTTTCCCGATAGCCGGCTCTGGCTCGAACAGGCTGCGCACGATAAGGCGGCGCAAGCGGCATAAGCGGCTTGAGTTGCTTGATCTCTGAAAACACCGCCTGATTTCAAACGGCAGTACGAAGGTCTGAGCGTTCCCCAACAGGACCGTGCCGCGACGCCGGCGCGGCGGTTTCTCTCTGCGCGCCCATTGTGTTTACGAAACACCGCGAAGTATTAACGCTGTGTTTACACGGATTTTCCTAAATTTCATGGTGCAGGCATCCCTCGTGGAGACCAGACCATGGATCTGCTTTACCTCATCGCAATCGTTGCGTTCAGCGGTATCGTCGCGGCCTTCGTGATTGGCTGCGACAAGCTGCGCCGCGCGCCCGGAGGCCGTCCATGACCACCTGGATGACCTGGCTCGCAGCGGCCTCGACGCTGATTCTGTTCGCTTACCTCGTGTATGCGTTGCTGCGCGCGGAGGCTCTCGAATGAACTTCAACAACCTGTTTCAGCCCGGCCTGTTCATCGTCGTGCTGATCGCGCTCGCCATCCCGCTCGGCCGTTACATGACCGGCGTGGTGGACGGTTCCTCGGTAGTCGTGCGCAGGATAGGGCGGCCGATCGAAACCGCGCTCTACAAGCTCGCCGGGGTCGACCCCAGCGCCGAAATGTCGTGGAAGCACTACGCGCTGGCCGTGCTGGCGTTCAATGCCCTCGGTGTGTTCGCGGTGTATGGATTCCTGCGTCTGCAGCAATGGCTGCCCGCGAATCCGCAGGGCTTCGGACCGATGACGCCCGACGCCGCTTTCAACACGGCGATCAGCTTCGTGACCAACACGAACTGGCAGGACTACACGCCGGAATCGACCGTCAGCTATCTGACGCAGATGGCGGCGTTGACGGTGCAAAACTTCCTGTCGGCCGCCACCGGCATTGCGGTCGTGGTCGCGTTGATTCGCGGTTTCGCACGTCATACGGCGGCGACGATCGGCAATTTCTGGGTCGATCTGACGCGTATCACGCTGTATATCCTCGCGCCGCTCGCAACGGTGATCTCGCTTGTCCTGATCGGCCAGGGCGTGCTTCAGAACTTCAAGTCCTACGAAGATGTGCCGACGCTGCAGGTGACGACGTATCAAACGCCGAAGACCGACGCTCAGGGCAATCCCGTCAAGGACGCCAAGGGCAATCCGGTGATGGTGGACAACAAGGCCGACAAGCAGACCATCGCGATGGGGCCGGTTGCGTCGCAGGAAGCGATCAAGATGCTCGGCACCAACGGCGGCGGCTTTTTCAACGCCAATTCCGCGCATCCGTATGAGAACCCCACACCCTTCGCCAACTTTGTTCAGATGGTCGCGATGCTGGTTATCCCGGCTGCCTTGTGCGTGGTGTTCGGCCGGATGGTGGGCGATCAGCGCCAGGGCTATGCGGTGCTGGCGGCGATGACGATCGCTTTCGCGGTGGCGTGCTGGGGCGAGATTGCGGCGGAACAGAGCGGCAATCCGCTATATGCGTCGCTGCGCGTCGATCAAACGGCATCGGCCACGCAGCCCGGCGGCAACATGGAAGGCAAGGAAACCCGCTTCGGCATCGCGCAATCCGGCATCTTTACGGTGGCGACCACCGCCGCATCGTGCGGCGCCGTCAACAACGCGCACGATTCGCTGACGCCGATGGGCGGCTTCGTTCCGCTCCTCCTGATCGAACTCGGCGAGGTGATCTTTGGCGGCGTCGGCTCGGGCTTGTACGGCATGCTCGTGTTCGCTTTGCTCGCGGTGTTCGTGGCCGGCCTGATGATCGGGCGGACGCCGGAATACATCGGCAAGAAGATCGAGTCGTACGAGATGAAGATGGTGTCGATTGCCGTGCTGCTCACGCCGCTGCTCGTGCTGGTCGGTGCATCGATCGCCGTGCTGACGGCCGCCGGCGTAGCGGGCATCGCCAATCCGGGCGCGCATGGATTCTCCGAAATTCTCTACGCCTACAGTTCGGCCGCCAATAACAACGGCAGTGCGTTCGCCGGTCTCTCGGTCAATACGCCGTTCTACAACGGCACGCTGGCCGTCGCCATGTGGTTCGGCCGCTTCGGCTCGATCGTGCCGGTGCTGGCGATCGCCGGATCGCTGGCCGCCAAAAAACGCATCTCCGCGACGGCCGGCACGCTGCCGACGCACGGCCCGTTGTTCGTCGTGCTGCTGCTCGGCACCGTGGTGCTGGTGGGCGCGTTGACGTACGTGCCGGCGCTGGCGCTCGGCCCGGTCGTGGAACATCTGATCATGGTCGCGGGACATTGAGTGAGAGGACAGCATGACTAACGGACTCCAACCGCCGGTTCATCAGCCGGGCAACATCGGTCAGGCACGCAACGCCGCGCGCTCGATGTTCGACCCGGCCATTGCCCGGCCGGCGCTCGTCGATTCGTTCAGGAAGCTCGCGCCACGCCATCAGTTGCGTAACCCGGTGATGTTCTGCGTGTACGTCGGCAGCATTCTGACCACCATTCTGTGGATCGCCGCGCTCGGCGGCCAGGCCGAGGCGCCCGCCGGTTTCATTCTCGCGATCGCGCTCTGGTTGTGGTTTACCGTGCTGTTCGCGAACTTCGCGGAGGCGCTCGCCGAGGGCCGCTCGAAGGCGCAAGCGGCATCGCTGCGCGGCGCGAAGCACAACGTGATGGCGAAGAAACTGCAGGAGGCGCATCCCAAGTCGCCGATCCGCATCACGACCGCGACCGAGTTGCGTAAAGGCGATGTCGTGCTGGTCGAAACCGGCGACGTGATTCCGGCTGACGGCGAGGTTCTCGAAGGTGTCGCCTCGGTCGACGAATCGGCGATCACGGGTGAGTCCGCGCCGGTGATCCGCGAATCGGGCGGCGATTTTTCGTCGGTGACGGGCGGCACGCGCGTGCTGTCGGACTGGATCGTCGTGCGCGTCACCGTGAATCCGGGCGAGGCCTTCCTCGACCGGATGATCGCGATGGTGGAAGGCGCGAAGCGTCAAAAGACGCCGAATGAGATCGCCCTGACGATCCTGCTGGTCGCGCTGACGCTCGTGCTGCTGTTCGCGACCGCGACACTGCTGCCGTTCTCGATGTTCTCGGTCGAAGCTGCGAAAGCAGGGCACGTCGTTACGATTACCGCGCTGGTCGCGTTGCTGGTGTGTCTGATTCCGACCACCATCGGCGGGCTGTTGTCGGCGATCGGTGTGGCCGGCATGAGCCGCATGATGCAGGCGAACGTGATCGCCACCTCGGGCCGCGCCGTGGAAGCGGCTGGCGACGTCGACGTGCTGTTGCTCGACAAGACCGGCACGATCACACTCGGCAATCGCCAGGCCTCGGCTTTCACGCCGGCGCCGGGCGTCACGGAGGAACAACTCGCCGACGCGGCGCAACTGTCCTCACTCGCGGACGAAACACCGGAAGGGCGCAGCATCGTCGTGCTGGCGAAGCAACGCTTCAATATTCGCGAACGCGACATGCACGCCTTGCAGGCGACCTTCCTGGCCTTTAGCGCACAGTCGCGCATGAGCGGCGTCGATCTCCCTGAGCGGGAGATTCGCAAGGGCGCATCCGAAGCGATCAAACATTATGTCGAGGCGCGTGGCGGCCGGTTCCCCGCGGAACTGATGGCCGCGGTGTCGGAAATCGCGCGGCGCGGCAGCACCCCGCTGGTGGTCGCGCAACATGACCGCGGCGAGGGCGCCGCGCGCTGCCTGGGCGTGATCGAGTTGAAGGACATCGTCAAGGGCGGCATCAAGGAACGTTTCGCCGAACTGCGCAAGATGGGCATCAAGACCATCATGGTGACGGGCGACAACCGGCTCACGGCCGCAGCGATTGCAGCCGAAGCCGGCGTCGACGATTTCCTCGCCGAAGTCACGCCGGAAGCGAAGCTCGCCACGATCCGCGCGCATCAGTCCGAAGGACGGTTGGTCGCGATGACCGGCGACGGTACCAACGACGCCCCGGCGCTCGCGCAGGCGGACGTGGCGGTGGCGATGAACACTGGCACGCAGGCCGCGAAAGAAGCCGGCAACATGGTCGACCTCGATTCGAATCCGACCAAACTGATCGAGATCGTCGAGATCGGCAAGCAGATGCTGATGACGCGTGGTTCGCTCACCACGTTCTCGATTGCCAACGACGTCGCCAAATACTTCGCGATCATCCCGGCGGCGTTCGCGACGACTTATCCGCAACTGCGTGTGCTTGACGTGATGCATCTGAGCTCGCCCTCGTCGGCCATTCTGTCGGCGGTGATTTTCAATGCGCTGATTATCGTGGCGCTGATCCCGCTCGCGCTCAAGGGGGTGAGGTACCGGCCACTGGGCGCGGCGTCGCTGTTGCGCCGCAATCTGTTGATCTATGGGCTGGGCGGAATATTGCTGCCGTTCCCGTTCATCAAGCTGATCGATATGGTGCTGAACGTGTTCGGCTGGGTTTGACCCAATAGAGTGAACATCATGAAAACGCTGCTACGCCCGCTCATTGTCCTATTCATCCTGTTGACCGTGATCACCGGGGTGATCTATCCGATCGTTGTCACCGCAATCGGTCATACGGCCTTCGAGCGCCAGGCGAACGGCAGTCTGCTCGAGAAGAACGGCAAGGCGGTCGGCTCCGCGCTGATCGGCCAGCAGTTCGACGCGCCGTACTATTTCTGGGGACGCCTGTCGGCCACGACGCCGCAACCCTATAACGCGCAGAACTCGGGTGGCTCGAACCTCGGCCCGACCAACCCCGCGCTCGCCGATGAAATCAAAGGCCGTCTCGATGCATTGAAGGCAGCGGGTAACGATATGTCGCAACCGGTGCCGGTGGATCTCGTGACGTCGTCGGGCAGCGGGCTCGATCCGGAGATCAGTCCCGCGGCGGCGGCCTATCAGGCAGCGCGCGTGGCGAAGGCGCGCGGCCTGCCGGTCGATCAGGTGAACGATCTGGTTGCGCACAACACCTCGGGGCGGCAGTTCGGCCTTTTCGGCGAGGCACGCGTAAACGTGCTGAAGCTCAACCTGGCGTTGGACGATCTCAAGCCGATGCATTAACCCGTTGCCTGTTGCTGGTGTTTATTGCTGGTGTTTATTGCCGTTCAACAATCTATGGAGACCCCGCCTGGACGTTGGCCGCAACCTCGACGGTGTGCTGCCGACGCGGCACATTCATGAGCGATCCCACTGTAACAGTCGTTGTGATCGACGCTGACAAAGCCATCCGCCGCTTCGTTCGCACCAGCCTCGAAGCGGACGGCATGAGTGTCTTCGAAGCGCAGACCGGTGCAGAGGGCCTCGCGCAGGCTGCGACGCGGCTGGCCGATCTCGTCATCGTCGATCTGAGTTTGCCGGACATGGACGGCATCGAGGTGATCCGGGCGCTGCGCGGCTGGTCCGCGATGCCGGTGATCGTCCTGTCGGCGCGCAGCCGCGAGGAGGACAAGGTAGCCGCGCTCGATGCCGGCGCCGATGATTACCTCACCAAGCCATTCGGTTTGCCCGAGCTCAGTGCGCGGATCCGCGCGCATTTGCGCAGGCAGGCCAACGGCGGCAGAGTGGGCGTGCCGCAGGTTCAGTTCGGTCTCGTCACGATCGATCTCGGTGAGCGCAAGGTCGTACGCGGCAGCCGCACGGTCCACCTCAGTCCAACCGAATATCGCCTTCTCTCCGCGCTGGTGCGCCATCCTGGGCGCGTCTTGACGCATGAGCAACTGCTCGGCGAGGTCTGGGGTCCTTTGCAAATCGACAATCACCACTACCTGCGAATCTACATGGCGCATCTGCGCCACAAGCTCGAACGCGATCCGGCGCATCCTGAACACATCGTCACCGAGGCGGGCGTGGGCTACCGGCTGGTCGGCGTGCGGTGAATTTCACGGGATTTTTATAGCGCCGGCGGTAATCGTTTCCCGGCCTTTACGGCGTCGTCCGTATAGTTCAAGTCTGGCGTTCCGCCGTGAAAAAAAATCCGCGTTCTGGCTGGAGGATGTATGGCATTCAAACAAACCAAGGGCAACGTGACCGTCGAGGCGTGCGTGCTTCCCGCGCCGGGCCACATGTTCAAAGGCGCACTACGCGTAACGACCACGCGGCAAGACAGGCAGATTCAGCGCGTTACCGGACGGGGCTGCGGCCGGCCGATGCGCGATTCAGGCGCGGCACTGGCCCTGGCTGAGGCCGAAGCACGTCGCATGCTCGGGGTTTGAGCGTCCATGACACCCTCAAGACCCGCCATGATATTCAGAGGGATGTGCAAGGTCGTCGCCATCGCCTTCGTCACCAATCAGGTTCTCACGACTATTTTTACGTACGTCGCGCAGCAACTCGATGCCGCGTTGCCTCATGAAACGATCTGGCTTTTTAGTTGCGTGACATGTGGGCTGCTCACGCTATGGCTGCAATCCGATGCACGGCGCGCGTTCGGTTTCGCGCGTGAGAAAGGTTTTGTGAAGACGGTCGGCGACCGGAAGCAGGAGTTGCAGATTGCCGAGGATTGTCCGAAGCGGTGGCTGGTGATTTTGCATATCGAGCTGAATCCGGCTGCGATACAGGCATCGTGAGGGCACGTTGCGCCGCAGTGGAATGTGCCTGCACGCGGACACATTCCACTGCGGCGCGCTTTGGCATGACGATTTTTACACGGCATTAACGCCGCCCTGGCTAAGCTAAAAACATGAGGTACCCGCCGGAGTTCTCGATGATACGCATGCTGATCCCTGTTCTCGACCATGGTGGCGCGATAGAGGCCGCGCGCTACGCAGCGTTCATGTTTCTGGAGCGAGGCGTGACCGAAGTCGAATTGCTGGAGGTGCTCGAGCCAGTCGATCAGGGGCGCGCGGCAGCCTTCCACACCCGAAGCTCACTGGTGCGGATGGAAAAACAGGTCATGCTGAAGGCGTTGATCGACGCCCGTACTATTCTCGAAGAAGCGGGCGTGCCGTATCACTGGAAACGGGTATTCGGCCACCGCACGAAAGCCATCGCTGAGTACGCTGCATCCACCCAGCCCGACGTCCTGGTGATCGACGCGAGCCATATGGGCTTCTTCAGAAGGCTGGCCATGTTCGCGTCTCTGTCGAGGCGAACCCCCACGCCCGTCACGATGGTTCATTGAATCACCGCACGTCAATCGGCAACGGCACCCAGCTCCGCAAAACCGATGGTTCTCGCCTCGCATGCCTGCGTAAACGCAGCGTCGTAGCTCGAGAAAAAGACCGTGCGGGTTTCGGCGAGCGTTTTAAACAGATCGACCAGCACCGCGCGCGCCGAGGCGTCGAGTCCGCCGGCCGGTTCATCAGCAATCACAACTTTCGTCTCGCCGAGTGTGGCCCCGGTGAGGAAGATCTTCTTGCGCGTGCCAAACGACATCTGTTCGAAGCGCTTGTCGAGATGCGGCTCGAGCCCGAAGCGGTTGGCGAGATCGAGCGTGTGGCTGCCGAGCGCCGTGTTTCTCTCCGACGCCACACGAGTCAGATACTCGCGACCAGTCAGGTCGGGATACGTCATGCAGTCTTCCGGCACATACGTCAGCACGGATTTCGCGTCATGCGGCGCGCTGCGCATTGAGTGGCCGTCGAGCCACACCTCGCCGGTGTCGGGTTCGAGCGTGCCCGCGAGAATGCCGAGCAAGGTCGATTTGCCGCTGCCGGATTCATCGTTGAGCGCCACGCATCCTGCTGTCGTGGCGTAATGCAGCCCCTGAAAGATGATGCGCTCGCTATAGCGTTTGCTGAGGTTCTCGAATCGAAGCATGAGGACGGAGTGTGTCTGCCGAAGAATGTGCTGCACGTTGCACGTGGGTCACGCGGATGACGATTTCACACGATGCCAGGCGGCGCGGGATTCTTCGGGAAGTTGGCGGTGTGCAAGTGTAGCAGCGTGCTCCGATGCTCTGCGCGCGTGTGGCACCGAGGCTGACACTGCGTCCGACAAATACGTCATCCGTTGCTCACGTGCGAGCGAACAAGCGGGTAAGCGGTGTAAAGTTGCGTCTCTTTGCGCCGTTAAATGGACAAACAAGCGACGAACAAGCGACGAACAAGAGACAAGCTGCATTTACGTTCCAACATTTTTCCGAATCCCTCGACGCTCCGCTCGTCGAGCGCAATCCATGCAAACTGCTGCCCGCGAAGGGACTGAACCGTCCCGCGCCGAACTCAGGCGTATCGTCACGGCCATCGTTATCGGCAACGGCTTCGTCGCGTACGACTTCACTGTCTACAGCTTTTCGGCTGTCATAATTGGTAATCTTTTTTTTCCGTCGAGTCATCCCGCGTCGTCGTTGCTGCTCTCGCTCGCCACCTTCGGCGCGGGCTTCGTCATGCGTCCGCTCGGCGCGATCATGATCGGCCATGTCGCCGATACCCGTGGCCGCAAAGCCGGCCTCACGCTATCGCTTACCCTCATGACCGTTGGCACCTGGCTGATCGCGTGCTTGCCGGGCTATGCGTCGATCGGTCCCGCGGCGCCCCTGTTGATGGTGCTCGCGCGTCTGATGCAGGGGCTCGCGGCAGGCGGGGAGATTGGGCCGGCGTCGGCCTCGCTGATGGAGTCGGTCGCTTACCGGCACCGCTGTTTCATGGTGAGCTGGCGCGGGGCGAGCCAGGGAGCGGCCGCGTTCGCCGCCGCGCTGGTCGGGGCAAGCACTACGGCGCTGCTGTCGCGCGCCGCGATGCATGACTGGGGATGGCGTATTCCGTTCATCCTGGGCGGCCTGATCGGACCGGTCGGCTGGTATCTGCGTCGCCGGATGCCGGTGGCCGCGCCGCTGCAACGCGCGCGGCTCAACCCGAGGCGCATGCTCACGGAGTATCCGCGTCCTGTCATTTGCGGCCTCCTGATGATGGCGGCGCCTTCGGTGGGCATCTACCTCACCGTCTTCTACATGCCGGCTTATCTGGTTCACACGCTGCATCGGCCGGATGCGATCAGCCTGTTGACGGCCTGTCTGTCCGGCCTCGTCATTCTCGTGGTGACGCCGCTCGTGGCGCGCGCCGCCGACGGCCACGCGAGCCGCAAGACGCTGCAGTACGTGGCGCTGGTGGCCTCGCTGGCGGCCGCATGGCCGGCGTTCTGGGCGCTGACTCACGGCGTGGGCGATGTCGCCGCGCTCGTCATCATCACGGCGTATGTGGCGCTTGCGGTCAATAATGCCGGCGCGAGTTCCGTGCTGATGATGGAAGCGTTTCCGGCGCATCGGCGCGCGGCCGGATTGGCGGTGATTTACAGCTTCGGCGTTGTTCTGTTCGGCGGATTTTCGCCATTCATCGTGACGTGGCTGATCAACCGGACGGGCGACCCCATGGTTCCCGCGTGGTATCTGATTGCCGCGACCCTGCTCACGCTGGCCGCGCTGCGGGCATTTCCCGAGGCAGAAACGCCCCATGCGAGTGTTGCCCGCGCTTCGCAGCCGCTGCCGTAAGCTCGCTCGCGCCGTGGTGCTGCAGGACCAACGCTTGTGCCCGCATGTCTTGTGGGCTCATGTCGAAGGCGCGGCGAAATGCGCGGGTGAAATCGGACGCGCTCTGGAAACCGAGTCCGTACGCGATATCCGTCACCTGAAGATGCGGGAAACGGACTAGTTCGTCCGCCGCTTCCCGCAACCGGCGATTGCGGATATAGGCGCCAAGCCCGCCATCGTGCTCGAACCAGCGATAGATGGTGGCGCGTTTCAGTTGCAGCGCCTGAACCACGCTGGTCGGCGTGAGCTCGCCCTGATGCAGATTGGCCTCGACGTAGCGCCGCACCTGTCCCATCAGGGCGTCCTGGAGCGCGGCCCGGCTCGCACCCGTCAGGCGGGCCTCTTTGCGGAACGCGGCGACCAGCAGTTGAGCGCCTGTGCGCAGAGCATCCGCCGCGGCGAGCGGGTCGAGCATAGGGATTTCCCGGGCGATCGCCGTCATATGGTCCAGTACGAGCCCGGTTAGCGGTGAGCCCTGCTGAACGATCCGGCCGTGAATCGCCGCGCCGTCGCCCAACTCCTCGTCCACGATCGCGCTCGGTACGAACAGGTTCAAAAGCCGGCTTTCGGGCCGTTCGGCCCGAAACGGCTGATTCATGTCGAACGCGACGATGCCCTGCACCGAGCCCGGCGCGCTGCGTTTCTTGCGCACACCCGTCACATGGCCGATTTCGCCTTCCACGAACAGGTGAAAGGCGTAGTCGCGCCGCGTGTCCGTGGAGACGCGCGCGACCGACCGTTCCAGCCGCAGCGCTTGCGTGCTGCAGTCCGTAAACACCATGCCGCCGACCGCATAGAGATCGATCTCACCGCGAAATCCCGTTGCGATCTGTTCCTTCGACGGCGGCACGTCGACCACGTGGCCCACGCGCTGGCGCCAGGCGAGAAACTGTTCCTCGACTGGGAGCCCACGCGTGCTGAAGCGGCTCGTGGAGATAGCGGAGCGCGATTCGGCTGCGGCAGCAGCGGCCAGGTGCGGTGGCAGAGTGCGCTGGTTCATGGATTGATGGTGCGGATGAAGGGCGCGGTTCCGGTCATGTAAGCGGCGGAGCGAAGTATTTGACACGCCAACGTCCAGAACTGAGACGTATGGTAAAGCGTATCAAAAAAGCTGCGGTATTGTCCGACGATTAGCTGCGGTTCGTTTTCATCAGCTGAATATCGTCTGAGTATTGGTTGAGTAACGAATCCGTTTATAACAGAACAGGCCGAGGTGGCGTACAGCCGTCTGAATCTGTCGAAGAGAAAGGTTGCGAGGATCGGGGGTAGTTGCGGGAGCGCTGACCGGTGCCACAAGGTACCGGCAATAAAAAAAGACGGACCTGAGAGTGCGGCAGGATGCGGATGGACCCATAGAGGCCCGCCGCTCCGCCGCGAAAACGTTGGGCGCCTTGCCCATCGTACGTTCGGCGGCGTGATGGTTGCGCCTTCGGACTTGACCGAGCGACCGGTCGAGGATTGCCACTAATGTGTCGTCCTCGCCGGGCGCTCGCTCGGTTAATCACCTTTGCCCCACCTTTAACCCCACGTTTAATCCTCCGCGCGACGCGCGAAACCCATTTATCGCCACCAGCTCTGTCTGTGTGGGTGTCGTCAATATTCCACGATCTACCGTAATTCTGACCGCTTTTAAATAGGGCGCGGTTACTTTCAGGTATGCAGAATACGCAGGGAATATAGCGCTGATAAACTGTGCGCCGGAACAGCCGGAATCGCTTCAACGCGGCGATCACGCCCCTGAATTCGACGATATAAACCGTCGGATCGACGGTAGAAACAGGCCTTTTCTGCAACACGGACCGAGGGGCAGCCCGGCATACTAGCCGATCCGCGGGCCGCAAAAAGGGGCAAATGCTTGGGTGTCCTCCTTTTCTGCGCATGCAGGGTGCCACGTCAGCCGATCTGCTTCTACCGCCTCCACCACCTGATTTTCACCCGTATCGAGGGCCAGTCTTGGCCTGTTTTTGGAAGTGACTCATGAAGCCGGGAAATAATTCGCTTGAGAAAAGACGCGCACGCAAGATCGCCATTGGGGTCGGTGCGGCACTCTTCGCCGTGTTGCTCGCATTGAGCGTGTGGGCTTACCAGCAGCGCGACGGGCAGGCCAATCCGGTGCTGACCGGCATTGCGAGTGAAATGCGTCACGATCCTTCGGCGTGGACGCACGAAGAGAAAGACGCGTCGCAAATGCTGCGTGATATTCACGACGCCAACGTGGCCGCGGTCGGCGTGAGCCCCAATGCGATTCTGATGTCGACCCGCCAGGGTGCGAAGTACTTCGTCACCGACCACAACGCGACGTTCTCGCATGCGCTGCTGCTCGGCGAACCCAAAGCCGACCAGGCCGCGTCGTATCAGCTCGTGTGGCTGCCGGACGCCGATATCCGGACCGGCGCGTCGCGTTGGGTTCCGATATTGGGCTTTGTGCGCGACACGATCGGCCTGCTGCTGCCGCTGTTGCTGATCGGCGGCATGGTGTGGTTCATGCGCCGCGAGATGAGGGGCGGTGCGTCGCTGCTCGGCAAGGCGCCCACGCTGCGTTTCGACGACGTGATCGGCGCCGGGGAAGCCAAGGCGGCGCTCGCGGACATCCGCGGCTATCTGTCCGATCCGCAGCAATTCACGTCGATGGGCGTGCGCGCACCGTGCGGCGTTCTGATGGTCGGCGGCCCGGGCGTCGGCAAGACGCGGCTTGCGCAGGCGCTCGCCGGCGAATGCGGCGCGAACTTCATTTCCATCACGGGCAGCTATTTCAGTGCCAAGTACTACGGCGTCGGCATCCAGAAGGTCAAACACCTGTTCGAACTCGCGCGCAAGAATGCGCCCACGGTGATCTTCATCGACGAAGCCGACGGTCTCGCCAAACGCACGGATACCGGCGGCGGCCCCGTCGAAGCGGAGAGCAACCGGATCATCAACCAGTTGCTGGCGGAAATGGATGGCTTTGCCGCCAACGAAGGCGTCATCATCGTCGCGGCGACCAACCACCCGGATAGTCTGGACGAGGCGTTGCGCCGTCCCGGCCGGTTTGACCGCACGGTACAGGTCCGTTTGCCTGATCGCGAGGAGCGCGCGAAAATTTTCCGCTTCTACGCGCAGAAGCTGAAGTCGAAGGCCACGGACATCGACTACGACCAGCTCGCTCGCCTGACCACGGGTCTTTCTCCTGCAACCGTCGCGATGGTCGTGAATCAGGCAGGGCTGGTCGCACGCAAGGCCGGCGAGACGGAAATCGCGTCGAAGCATTTCATGGAAGCCATCAAGATTGCCCGCATCGGCGACGTGAGCGGCGCCGAACGGGCGCTGAGCGAGGACGAACGCACGCGTATCGCGGTGCATGAAGCGGGGCACGGTCTCGTCGCCGCGCTGCTCGGCACCGGCGTGCTGGAAGAGGTCACGATCTTGCCGCGTGGCGGCGCATTGGGTGTCGCGCTGATCACGAAGGCACAGGACAAGCACCTGTACCGCGAAACTGAAATCCGCAACGAGATTCAGGTCTTGCTTGGCGGGCGCAACGCCGAAATTCTCACGTTCTCCGAAGCGTCGAGCGGCGCTGCGTCGGATCTGCAGGAAGCGTCGCGCATCAGTCTCGACATGGTGTCCAAGTTCGGCTTCAATCGTGACGGCGATCTGTTCAGCCTCGCGGCGCTGCCGTCGCAGTACGCGGGCTTGCAGATGAAGAGCGCCATCGAACACGCCAACGTGCTGCTCAAGGAACTGAACGAGTTGTGCTATGGGCTGCTACATGCTTACGAGCCCGTGCTGCGCGCCATTGCCGACGAACTGCTCGAACGGGAGACCGTTCCTGGCGAAACGGTTTACCGGTTGATCAAGGAACACAAGAGCGCGTTGAAGATCGTCCACGAGCCGGCCGCCGCCTGATCTGCTTTGCGCGGGCAACGTACGCAAACACGTTAGCCTGTTGCACGGCCCGACTTGACCGGTACGCGCCGCCGCGGGTCCCTATAAAACGCCTGATTTCCAGACCATTTGCGCGGCGGCTGCCAGCACGAACAGCAGAACCAGAACTCGAAACGCCGCCGGCGGCAAGCGGTCCCTCAGCGGCCGTACCAATAGCATGCCCGCGATCACCGGCACGCTTGCACACGCCGAAATCACCAGATCGCTCCAACTGGCATGCGCGCCGCCACTAAACGCGGCAACCAGCGTGATGATCGACACCACCAGGATAATCGCGATCTGTTTGGTAAAGGCTTTCCCGGTGGCGCCCGTGGCGATCAGATACATCGCCAGCAGAGGCCCCGGCACCGATGCGATGCTCTCCATCACTGCCGCGCCGAAACCCAGCACGAAACCCGCCGGCTTCGCCCACGCCGGTGACAACGTAAGCCGCGGTGACAGCAGCAGGAGCAGTGCCGCAACGATCAGCAAGGCGCCTGCGGCAGCTTGTGCGCGATGCGGCGCGAGCGAGATCAATACGCTCACTCCGACAATGTTGCCGACCACCGTGCCGATCAGCGGCGCGGCAATGCGCCGGACCGTCGGCAGCAGGTCGCCGCCTTCCAGTGCCTGGGGAATATTGCCGAGGATGATCGGCATCGACAGCAATAGAACGGCCTCCTTGATCGGCATGAACTGGCTGAGAATCGGCATCGCCACCAGCGGTACGCCGATACTGACCACGCCCTTGACCATGCCGCCCACTAACAGCGCCGCAATGATGCCAAGCAGCGCGTAGAGGCTGAGCGTCTGCAGGCTCGCGCCAAGCACGCCGTCGGCGAAACTGAAATGAAACATCGTTGGTGTCCGCGAGCCAACCGCGCTGACCAGATGGGCCGGATGCGCGGGCAGTGGCTTGTTTTTATTGTTCGGCCTGTTCAGTGCCCGCGCGTCGCGCAAGCTTCGAAGCAGCCGGCTAAGTGAGGCCGCATGATACCGCGCCTGCACTCAAGCCGCATGAAGGCATATCGTAAGATTCGCCACCTTCAACCACCTTCCGCCACCTTCAAATGGCATCTGAAGTGACGTCTTCATTCTTCAATGCGCGCTCGTTGCGAGCGGCAAGCGAAGCGGCCGGCGCAGGCGCTATTTGCGCGCCGACGTGATCCGTCTTGTCAGCCTGTGCGTGCGGTGTTTTCAGGCGCAGAACCGGCGCTTCGATCAGGCGCCAGGACAGCACGGCCAACGCCAGCGAAATCAGGAACGACGCGACTATTCCGGCGGCGTGCGCCCACATCGGTACGGCGCCGCCGAAAAACGCCGTAGCGTGGCGGTTGCGGGTCAGGTCGGGAATCAGATTGTGATAGAGGTAAAAACCGTAGCTGATGCGCCCGAAGTTCGCCAGCCAGCCGGTTTCAAGCAGACCGATCACTGCTGCGTTACGGCAGCACGCAATCGAACACACAAGCGCCGCGATCGAGATGCCATACAAGGCGCTGACGATCGTGAAGGCAAGCGGGCTGTTCAACCGGCTCCACATCGGCTCGGTCGCGCAAAACCCCACGAGGCAAACACTCAGCACGAGCAGCGTCAGGCCATGTCCGAGCACGATGCGTAAGCGGCTCGCTTTCCCGGCGATCATCAGGCCGCCCACTCCACCCAATGCCAGCAGCCAGAAGTTGGTCAGCGGATGCGTATAGATGGTGATGTCCTGCCACTGTGCCGCACGCATCGCCAGCAGCGAGGCGAGCCCAACCGCGACGATCGCGAGACACACCGTGCGATGCCGCCGCGCCGTAACCAGCAGTAACAATGGCGCAAACACGAGATAAAACTGCTCCTCGATCGCGAGGCTCCAGAGGTGCGAGTAACGCCCCGGCCAGTAATGCAGCACGGAGCCGATCCAGAGGTTCGACAGATAAGCGAAATGAAACGGCATGCCGCCCGCTAGTTCAGGGCTTGCCATGCCGAGCGCCATCAATCCGCACATCACGACCAGCATCAGGTAGTAAGCCGGAAAGATGCGCAGCGTGCGGCGGAACAGAAAGCGCTTCAATTCAGCGCCGAACCCACTGTCGTTTCTCTCGATACGCGTGCGTTGCGCGGACAGAATGCCGATGATCAGAAAACCGCTCAGCGCGAAAAAAATCCACACGCCGAGGTGGCCGATCTCACCGATTTCACCGAATAGACGGTGTTGAAAAAAGACCATCAGGACTGCAATCGCGCGCAATCCGTCGAAGCCGGCAATCCTGTTGTTCATGGGGTTTTCTTCCAGCGGTAATGCATAAATTCATCCTACGACGAAAAAAAGCGAAAAAAATCGCGTATCGGAATGAGTGATTTTTTTCAGCGGCCTTTACCGATTGCGCTCGCGCCGGAGGCAATAAAAGTCGCAAAACTTGCCGCAAGGTTTTCCGTCAACTTCACGCGCGACGGCCCAGTATTACGGCGTACCGACATCCGAATTTCAGATTGCTGCCACCGCGTATGCAGTTAAAGGGCGGTTGTCAGCGCGCGCCGAGCTCGCGCACGGATTCGGCGGGAACGTTTTATTGTCGTGGTGTTCCTAACAGGAATATCGGCAACTCCCCGCTTTTCACGGCGCTTTTTACGGCGAATGTCAGCCGCGCGCCATCTTGCGAGAACCAGAATGGACATTCGTCGCGGACGCTCGATCGAAGTGGATTTTTTCCGTGGCGTCGTATTGATCGTCATCGTGCTGGATCACATTCCCGGTAGCACGCTGTCGCATCTGATGTTGCATGCCTATGCGTTATGCGACTCGGCGGAAGTGTTCGTATTTCTCGGCGGCTATGCGTCGGCGGCGGCGTATACGGCGGTACTTTCGGGGCGTGGCGAGAGTGCTGCGGCAATGCGCTTTGTCCGGCGCTGCTGGGAGATCTATCGCGCCTATCTGTTGACGGCCGTGTTGACGCTGCTGTCCGGCGCCGTTCTCGCGCTATTGCATCTGAACCAGCCGATGGTCGACCTGAGCGGCTGGCAACCGTTCGCGGTTCAGCCGCTGCGCGAAGCGTTCGATATCGCCGTGCTGCGGCGCCAGCCGTATCTGTCGAGCGTGTTGCCCATGTACGTGATCTTTGCGCTATGCGTCCCGTTCGTCGTGCCGCTGGCGCGCCGGTCGTCGCTCGCGGCGCTCGGTTTGAGCATGACGGTCTGGGCGCTCGCCCGGCCGCTGGCCGCTCTATTTAGCATTGACGACGTGGCCGACTGGGCTTTTAATCCGTTTGCGTGGCAACTGATGTTCGTGCTTGGTATTCTGTGCCGGGTGCAACCCGTCAGCGAGCGCTTTCACGCCAGCCGCACGGCGCGCTGGCTCACGCGCGCTGCGGTGGTGGCCGTGCTGGCGTTCGCCATCGTCAAGCTCTTCATACTGACGCAGCCGTTGCCCGGCGTACTTAAACAGAACCTTTCCGTGGAACGCGTGATCAACTTTGTCGTTATCGCCTGGCTCGCCGCGCAGTTCGTGCGCGTGGGCAGCATCGCCTGGCTTGCACAGCGGTTGCCGGCCGTGGTGACCGTCGGCCGCACCGGCCTTGTGTGTTTTGTCACGGGCACGCTGGTGTCGTTGATCGTCGATACGGCGACACCGCATACGTTCCACGGCTTTCGCGGCACGCTGATCGGACTCGGCGGCGATCTGGTCGCCATCGGCGCGGTGCTGATGATCGCGCGCGGCTGGAACGACTGGAAAGGGCAGCAGTCGCGCACGGCTGCCAGCCGCGCGCGTTACGGATGAGGGCGCGTGCGCGCCTCGTGCGCCATGTGAATTTGACGCGAGGTTCGCGCACGCTGGCCACAGTCGCCGGCGCGATGCTATGGCTGAACGCCTCGGCGGCAGTCGCCGCGAGCAAGGATGCACCGCTCGCCCTGCGCTGCGTGGAGCTTGCGGGTGCAGTGCTCCCCCCTGAGCTGATCGCTTTACCTACCGCCGGTGTGCAGATCGAAAGCGCGGGAATGGTGGCGGCCACCGCGCCCGGCAATCAGCAAGGCGGCGAATATTGCCGTATCACAGGCCGTATCAAGGGGCTCAACGCCACCACACCCGATATCCGCTTCGACCTGAATCTGCCGCGCCGCTGGAACGGCCGCGCGCTGCAGATTGGCGGTGGGGGCTATAACGGTGTCGTGGTGAGCGGTACGGGCGTGATGCCGTTCTCTCCGGATCGCGCGCCGCTCGCGCAGGGCTATGCGACCTTCGGCGACGACTCCGGGCATGTGGGCAATTCGTCACTCGCGGTCTTCGGCCTCGTGGATGAAGCGGTGACGAATTTCGGCTACGCGCATCTGAAGAAAACGCACGACGCCGCGCTCGCACTCATTGTGCGGGCCTACGGCCTCCCGCCACAGCGAATGTATTTCGCCGGCGGCTCGACAGGTGGTCGCGAAGGCTACACGGTGATGCAGCGCTATCCCGACGACTACGACGGCGTGATCGCCAATTCCCCCGCGCTCAACTTTTCCGGCGTGCGCTTGATGGGCGTGAAACTCGGTCAGGCGGAATACGCGACGCCCGGCGGTTTCATCCCGCCGCTGTTGCTCGAGCACGTGTATGAACGCACGGTTGCAATATGCGACCGGCTCGACGGCGCGGCGGACGGCATCGTCAGCGACGTGGCCGGCTGCCGGCAACACGAAGCGGAAATCATCGCCTCGTTGCGCTGCACCGGACGCACCCCCGCGCACGATGAGTGTCTCAGCGACGCGCAACTCTCCACCTTGCTGCTGATGCGCGACGGCCTGTCGTTGCCCTACAAGCTGGCGTGGGGCGTCACCGGCTATCCGGGCTACAACGTCTTTCAGGGCACGCGTCTGACCGGCCTGCTGGGGCTTGCGCATCAACCCGAGCGTTTGCCGGTGCCGACCTTCTTCGCCAACGGCTACCTGTTCGCGCAGGGCGACGGCTACATCCGCTATTTCGTGACGCGCAACGAGCAGTTCGATTCGCTCGGCTTCGACCCGTCGCATCCTGGCAAGTATCGCGGACAACTCATTGCGCTGTCACAGACGATCGGCGCGATGAACCCCGATCTCGCACGCTACATCGCGCACGGCGGCAAGCTCATCACGCTGCAAGGCCTCGCCGACGAAGTCATCAGCCCGAACCAGACGATTGCCTATTACGAGGCGCTGATCGATCGCTTCGGCCTGGACCAGGTCAATGGGTTCATGCGGCTCTACATGGTGCCGGGTTTTCAGCACGGTAGCGGCGTGTTCATTCCCTCCGTGGATCTGCTGGGCGCGCTCGACAACTGGGTGACGCGCGGCGTATCGCCCGAAACGCTGATTGCCACGGATATCGCGGCCGCGACCAACGGACGCTCGCGCCCGCTGTGCCGTTACCCGCTGTTTCCCCGCTATGGCGGCAAGGGCAATGTGAATCTCGCCAGCAGTTTCGCGTGCGCCGAACCCTGACGGGCCTCGCTTGGCCGTTTTTCCGGAATATCGGGGTTATGCTGCACGCTTTCCCACTTTCAATTACATTGCGGGTGCGGCCGCATATTCGCACCGCCTCCTTCCAATCAAATACCGGTGTTTGCCATCGTCGAACCCATGCAGCCAATCGTCTCGGTCAGCAATCTGTCGAAAACCTACGCCACGGGTTTTCATGCGCTCAAGAACATCAATCTGGCGATCAATCGCGGAGAAATCTTTGCCTTGCTAGGCCCCAACGGCGCGGGCAAAACCACCCTCATCAGCATCATCTGCGGCATCGTCAAGGCGAGCGAGGGCAGCGTGATGGTGGACGGCCGCGACATCGCGACCGACTACCGCGGCGCGCGTTCGCTGATCGGCCTCGTGCCGCAGGAACTCACCACCGACTCGTTCGAAACCGTCTGGGCGACCGTCTCGTTCAGCCGCGGGCTATTCGGCAAGCCGAAAAACCCCGCTTACGTCGAAAAGGTCCTGCGCGACCTGTCGCTGTGGGAAAAGCGCGATAACAAGATCATCACGCTGTCGGGCGGCATGAAGCGCCGCGTGCTGATTGCGAAGGCGCTCTCGCACGAACCGCGCGTACTGTTTCTCGACGAACCCACGGCGGGCGTCGACGTCGAGTTGCGCCGCGACATGTGGAAGCTGGTGCGCTCGCTGACCGCCAGCGGCGTGACGATCATTCTCACCACGCACTACATCGACGAAGCCGAGGAAATGGCCGATCGCATCGGCGTGATCAATGCAGGCGAGATCATGCTGGTCGAAGAGAAGACGGAGTTGATGCGCAAGCTCGGCAAGAAGCAGTTGACGCTGCAACTGGACAGTCCGCTCGCCGAGGTGCCGCCGGCGCTGGGCGGATATGGGCTGGATGTCGCCAAGGGTGGCAACGAGTTGATCTACACGTATGAGGGCGACGGCGGGCGCACCGACATCATCGCGCTGCTCAAGGCGCTCGACGACGCCGGCATCCGTTTCAAGGATCTGCATACGACGCAAAGCTCGCTCGAAGACATCTTCGTCAGTCTGCTCCGAGGTAACCAATGAATATCTACGCAATCCGCGCGATCTATAAGTTCGAGATGGCGCGCACCTGGCGCACGTTGATGCAGAGCATCATCGCGCCGGTGATTTCAACGTCACTTTACTTCGTCGTGTTCGGCGCGGCGATCGGTTCGCGCATCAAGGAAGTGGACGGCATCAGTTACGGCGCCTTCATCGTGCCGGGTCTGATCATGTTGTCGCTGCTGTCGCAGAGCATTTCGAATGCGTCGTTCGGCATTTATTTTCCGCGCTTCACCGGCACGATCTACGAATTGCTGTCGGCGCCGGTGTCGTATCTGGAGATCGTCGTGAGCTATGTGGGCGCGGCGGCCACCAAATCGATTCTGCTCGGGTTGATCATTCTGGCGACCGCCGGGCTCTTTGTGCCGCTGCAGGTGCAGCATCCGTTCTGGATGATTCTGTTTCTGGTGCTCACCGCGGTGACGTTCAGTCTGCTCGGTTTCATTATCGGCATCTGGGCGGATAGCTTCGAGAAATTGCAACTCGTGCCGCTCCTGATCATCACGCCGCTTACGTTCCTTGGCGGAAGTTTCTATGCGGTCAATATGCTGCCGCCATTCTGGAAGGTCGTGACGCTATTCAATCCGATCGTCTATCTGGTCAGCGGATTTCGCTGGAGCTTCTATGGCCTCGCCGACGTGGATGTCGAGGTCAGCCTCGGCATGACCGCGTTGTTCCTGGCGGTATTTCTCGCAATCGTCGCGTGGATCTTCAAGACCGGGTATCGCTTGAAGAGCTGAGCGTTCTGACGACGCAAAACGCACGCGGCATGCGAAACTGACGGGCATCCCCACTACGGAGCCGATAGCCACCATGTCCGTCGATTTGAGTCTCATTGAGCGAAGCGCGTGCGAAATTGTCGATCTGCTGCGCGAGGAGGCCGTCAGTCCGCACGATCTGCTCGACACGTTGGCCGCCCAGGTGGCGCGCGTCGAACCGCAGGTCAACGCGCTGCCCACGCTGTGTTTCGAACGCGCGCATGCCCATGCCGATGCATTGCTGAAGAAGCCGGTTGGCGAGCGCGGTCTGCTATGCGGGCTGCCGGTGCCGATCAAGGATTTGACCGACGTCGCCGGTGTACGCACCACGCGCGGTTCGCTTGTCTATCGCGATCGCATTCCGGACGCATCCGATGCCGGCGTGACGTTGCTTGAAGCACGCGGTGGCGTGGTCTATGCGAAATCGAACACGCCGGAGTTCGGCTCCGGCGGTCACACGTACAACAGCGTATTCGGCGTGACCCGCAATCCGTGGGACCTGTCGCGCTCGGCGGGCGGTTCTTCGGGCGGGGCGGCTGCCGCGTTGGCGTCGGGCACCGCGTGGATCGCGCAAGGTTCCGATCTGGCGGGGTCGTTGCGCACGCCTTCGGCGTTTTGCGGCGTGGTGGGCCTGCGTCCCACGCCGGGGCGCGTGTCGTATGGGCCGGGCGCGGATCCGTACAACACCTTGAGCATTCAAGGGCCGATGGCGCGCAACGTAACCGATGCCGCGCTGTTGCTCGACGCGATGTGCGGCGACCTTGATTGCGCACCCTTGTCGCTGAGCGAACCGGCGACTTCGTTTCTGGACCATGCACGCCAGCCGCGGCGGCCGGCGCGTATCGCGTTCAGCGAAGGGCTGGGTATCGCGACCGTCGAGCCCGAAATCCTCGCGATCTGCCGCAAAACGATGGACCGCCTGAGCGTTTCCGGTGTCGGCGTGGATGAAAGCGATATCGATCTGAGCGCGGCAACCCAGGCGTTCCATACGCTGCGCGGTATCTCCTACGCGGCGAACTATGAAGACGTGTTGGCGCAACATCGCGACGTGCTGAACCCGGACGTGATCTGGAATATCGAGTTCGGCCTGCGAGTGGATAACCGCGCGATGCTTGCCGCACAGCGCACGCGCGGCGCGTTGTTCCACAAGATGAATGCGCTGTTGCAGCGCTATGACGTGCTGATCTGCCCGGCATCCATCGTGCTGCCGTTCCCGGTGGAAGCGCGCGATGTCCGCGATGCAGCCGGTCGCCACTTCGAGACGTATATCGACTGGCTCGCGATCACCTATGCGTTAACGCTCACCGGGATGCCGGTCATCGCGATTCCGTGCGGGATGAGTGCAAGTGGCTTGCCGGTCGGCATTCAGGTCGTAGGCAAGCCGCGCGGCGAAGCGGCGTTGCTGTCCGCAGCGCGCGCGATCGAAGAGGTGATCGGGACGTGGTCGGTGGGTAAGCCGCAAACGGCCTGATATGTGCGTTGGCGGCGCTACCGCCTTGAATGTGTGGACGTGACGGCGCTTGCCGTCACGTTTGCTGGTCTCCGTCGCAATCGCTTCCTCGCAATTCCTCCGCAGCCCTCTCCGCAACATCTCCCCGCATTTCCTGTCGCGATCCCGCCGTCGGTCCCTCGGCAATCTTCCTGTAAGCCGCGCTCAGGCAATCCCCTTAGTCCATCCGGACGATGCCCGCACGCCGCCAATCGCCGTCAATGACGGTATGAACCGGGAGCGGCGCGACAAGGTTTTTGGTCCGCCGTATCGAGGCGTACAGCCACGTAGCAGGCGTTTGAGCCGCGCGTAGGGACTAAGACGAGCGGGATGAGGACGGACGTGATGCGGGAGGGATGCAGATGAAATCCAGAGTTCAGCGGGATGGACTGGTTGCCGGTTTGCTGGTGGCGATCGGCGTGGTCGGCGTATCCGTGCGGCAGCTCTACGCATGCGCCTGGAGCGACGAGTTTCCCGGCATGGTGTGTACGGCCGGATCGTCGCTGTCATTGTTTCTGGGCATCACCGGGTTGGCTGCGCTGGCCGGAAGAATCTGGGCCCGCCGCTCGGGCGCGGACGAACAGTGCTTCACCTTTCTCGGCGCGGTGGGTGGCGCGGCGCTGGTGTACGCGATGGTGGTGAGCGGCTTCTAGCCGCCCGCGCCGCACGACAAGACACGAAGCGGCGCGCAACGGCAGGGCATTCAGAGCGGCCGTACCGCGCCGTGTCTCACGACGATCAGGCCACGATCGCCGGATGTGCCTGCACCGGTCCGCCCAGCGCCTCTCGATGCGAGGGCGGCTGGCGACCGTCGGGTTCGGTGATGCCGTACTCGCGCGCAAGCTCCGCGCCGACCAGCACCAGACCGGATTGCCGCTGACGTTGCGGGTCGCGATACAACGCGTCGATCAGGCGTCCGGTGAACTGTGGTGTCTCCGCAAGTTCGCTGAAGCCCGCATATTGTTCGGGATGCTCAGCGATCACGCGCGCGGTGCGCTCGGTTTGCAGCATACCCATCCAGATGGAAACCGCTGCGACGCCATACGGCTTCAGATCGACGGCCATGTCCTTGGCGAATTTGTCGACGCCTGCTTTCTGCGCGCCGTACGCCGCGCCGTGCATGTAGCAGCTCGCGCCGAACGAGGACGTGAACGCGATCAGGCCATCACCTTGTGCAGCCATCAAACGCGCGGCATGCCAGCTCGCGACATACGCGGAGCGCAGGCCGACATCGAGAATATCCACAAGGCCCAGCGGTTTTTCCCAGAACGGTGCCGGGCGAATCAGTTCGTCGTGCAGCGTCGTAGCATTGTTGACGAGGATGTCGAGGCGTCCGCTGTTGTGCTGGATAGAGTCGAATACTTCGGCAACTTGCTGGTCGTCGGCATGATCGCAGGTCAGCGCAATGCCCTTGCCGCCGAGCTTATCGATTTCAATCGCCGTTGCGTGCACGGTGCCGGGCAAGGGCGCGTCACCTTCTCGTTGCGTGCGTCCCGTTACGTAGACCGTTGCCCCCGTCGCGGCGAGGGCGAGTGCGATACCTTTGCCGGCACCGCGCGAGGCGCCGGTCACGAGAGCGACATAGGGCTGATTGGTTTGAGTCATCGGGCATTCACCATGAAGAAGCTTCGAGTTCGTATGACGGGGGCAGGGCGCTTGCCTGCGTTGCCGCGACGGACCTCACGGGCGCGCCAGCTCGCGGCGCCGCAGCCGTGCGTTCGAACGCATGAGGGTTATCCGGATCCGCTTCGCCAAGCGGAATGAACGCCATGATTTCGAGTTCATGACCCGACAGCGCCGGTAGCCTGAATGGACTCGACAGCACATTCAGTCGACGCACGCCGAGGTCGCGCAAAATCTGCGAGCCAATGCCGGAGAGCCGGCCGTCCTTGCGGGCAGGGATGCCGTTGCTGCCGGTCATCGCATCGGTTCGCATGTCGCAATCGAGCAGAACCGCCACGCCGCATCCAGCCGCATCGATCTTCTGCAGCGCCGCGTGCAACGGCCATGAATGCGCGGACGGCTCCGCATCGAGCAGATCGAGCAGCGAAAAACATTCGTGCACGCGTGTGAGCACGGGGACATGGGGCATGGGATTGCCGCGCACCAACGCCAGATGCGTGGAATGGCGCACCGTGTCGCGGTACTGAATGGCGCGAAACGGCCCCCACGGCGTGTGCAACGGCCTCTCACCAACACGCTCGACGAGCGACTCGTGCGTGCTGCGATAGTGGATCAGATCGGCAATCGTGCCGATTTTCAAACCGTGACGTTCGGCGAATTCGATCAGTTGCGGCAGACGCGACATGGTGCCGTCGTCGTTCATGATTTCGCAGATCACCGCAGCGGGCGTCAAGCCTGCCAATGCGGTGAGGTCGCAACCCGCCTCGGTATGTCCGGCACGCACCAGCACGCCGCCCTCTCGCGCAGCGATCGGGAACACATGACCCGGTTGTACAAGATGTTCGGCGCGTACGTCGGCGTGAATCGCCGTGCGGATCGTATGCGCGCGATCGGCAGCAGAGATACCGGTGGTGACGCCTTGCGCCGCCTCGATGCTGACCGTGAACGCAGTGCCGTACTGCGTGCCGTTCTGTTCCGCCATCGGCGGGAGTTTCAGGCGCGCGCAGTGCCCGGCGCTTAGCGTCAGGCAAACGAGGCCGCGGCCAAAGCGCGCCATGAAGTTGATCGCTTCGGGCGTGACGTGGTCGGCGGCAATCAGCAGATCGCCTTCGTTCTCGCGATCTTCCTCATCGACCAGAATGATCATGCGGCCGGCTTTCAGCTCGGCGACGATTTCGTCGGTAGTGGCCAGTTTCATGAATTTATCCCTGTGCTACTGCAGTTGCGATTGCGCTCGCGCCTATAGAAAAGCGAGGCAAGGCGCTTAACGTGCGCCAGAGCCGAATACGGGTGCGCGTTTGTCGAAGAATGCGTCGATGCCTTCGCGGAAGTCTTCGCCTGCCGCGCAGTGCAGAAAACTGCGTTGCTCCGCGTACAGATGCTCGGCGAAGCTGCGCTCGGGTGCGTGCAGGATCAGATTCTTGGTTTGCGCGAAGGCATCCGGCGAGAGCGCGCCCATCCGCTTTAACAGCGAGCGTGTTTGCGCGGCGAGTTCGTCGTCCGGGACGACCCAGTTGACGATACCGGCTCGCAGGGCCTCGTCGGCCGTATGCCGCTCATCGAGATACATCCATTGCGCGGCCTGTTTGGTGCCGAGCGTGCGCGGTAATGTGTAGGTCGCGCCGCCGTCGGGGGAGGTGCCGATGCGGCCATAAGCCGACGTAAACGTCGCGCTCTTTGCGGCAATAGCCAGATCGCAGGCCGCGACGAGGCTCAAGCCGAAGCCCGCCACGGCGCCGTTGATGCTGGCGATCACCGGCTTGCGCGAACCCGTGACGGTCTCGACCACGGTTTGCGCGAGCCGCACGAGTTTGCCTATCGAGCGATCGCGGACCACGGGCTTTGCGTCGAGTGCGGCGCGCATGGTCTGCAAGTCGCCGCCCGCCATGAAGGCGTTGCCGGCGCCCGTCAGGACGATCGCGCGGACCTCATCATGGTGAGCGAGGCGGGCGAGCTTGGCGTTGAGTTCGTTGGCCATCGCTTCGTTGAGCGCGTTCAATGCTTCAGGGCGGTCGAACGTGAGCGTCGCGATACCGTCTTCGGCCGCGAGGCGGATCAATGCAGTCATGTCTTTTCTGGGGAACGGAGTCAGGTGTTCTGGGCGTGCAGCGCATGGCGCAAGGCGCGCGCCGCGATCGTGAGGACATGGTCGGCCGCATCGAGCGCACCGAGCAGACTGGCGAAACCGTGCATCTGTCCCGGCCAGCGCAGATGTGTCGTGAGCACGCCGGCTTGTGCGAGCCGCGCCGCATAGCGTTCGGCCTCGTCGCGCAATGGATCGTATTCGGCGCTGATGATGGTGGCGCTGGCTACACCCGTGAGATCGGCAGCGGCGAGCGGACTGGCGAGCGGATCGGCACGATCGGCGCCCGGCGCGAAATACTGTTCCTTGAACCAGCGCATCATGACCGCCGTCAGGAAGTACCCCTCGCCCATCGATTCATATGAAGGATGTTCGGTGGCGCAATCCACCACCGGGTAGAACAGCACCTGATGCGCGATATTCACGGCGCCGTGACGCAACTGCTGCGCGACGACCGCTGCCAGATTGCCGCCGGCACTGTCGCCCGCGACGGCAAGCGCGCCGGGCCGTACGCGCAAATCGGCCGAACTGGACGCGGCCCAGCGCACGGCGTCGCACGCATCGAGCGCGGCGGCCGGAAAGCGTGCCTCCGGCGCAAGCCGGTAATCGACCGATAGCACGACCGTTCGCGCGCGTTGCGCGAGGCAACGGCAAATGTTTGCGTGAGTATCGAGCCCGCAAGAAACAAAGCCGCCGCCGTGAAAGAAGACAGTAAGGGGCAGCAAGGCGTTGCCATGCACATCGCCACTTTCCACCACCGGCCGGTAGAGGCGCGCGGCAAGCGGGCCGCTGGCGCCTGGAATCGTCAGATCTTCTTCCGCCGCGACGCAGTCGCCCGGCGCAAAACCACCGCCTGCAGCGAGCATCGCACGGTATACGGGCACGGTGAGTTGCGCGAAATCGAGTGGGGGCATGCCGGCGAAAGCGGCGAGCACGGCCTGCGCCTGGGGATCGAGCGCCATCGGGTCTCCTGAGAATATGATGAAAGCGGCTATACCGGGTATAGGCGATGCGGCCGCGCCAGACCCGAATCGACCTGCAAATCAGGGTGTTCGGCGCGCACGCCGCAACACTGAACGCATTGAAGCGCGGCGGCTTCAAGGGGGCATCGTCCGATTGGACGAGAGTTCGTTCGCACGCTCAGCGAAACTTTCCCGAGCTAAGTACTTCTCCTGATGCCAGCGAACAGATCGACCCTTAAGCTTGGCGTCGCGATGCAACATCGCATGGAGGACGGAGAGTGTTGATGGAGACAAAATGGGCCCCTGAAGAGGGCCAGGCCATGAGTGAACTGGCCGAGGTGAGCGTCGCGCAATTCAGCGAACTGACCGCACGGATTTATCAGGGGGCGCTGGAAAGCACACCGTGGGCGAGCGCGCTCGAGTTGATCCGCACTTCGCTCGGTGCAAGCTATGCCACCCTGATTTTGCGTTCGCCTTCGAGCGACCGGCGCGGTCTGATGGTGCACGCTTCCGAAATGGGCTCGGGCGTGCCGGGCGAAGCGTCGTACAACAACTACTACTATTCGCTCGACCCGTTTGTCGGTTTGCCTGCGGATCGCGTGGTCACGGTCGACGAAGTATTCGGCGACACGGGTTGGCTCACCAGCGAACTCTACAAGCAGTTCCTGAAACCGGCCGACATTCGCTACATCATGGGCGCCGATCTGCGCACGGAATCCGGTGTCGAATGCCGGTTTCGCGTATGCCGTAGCCATGCCTCGAAGCATTTTTCCGCACGCGACAAAGCGTTTTGCGCGCTACTGCTGCCGCATTTGCGGCGCGCGGTCGAACTGCATTCGCGGCTCGATATCGTGGAGTCGGAGCGCACGCTGTATGCGAGCGCGATCGACCGGATGCTGGTGGGGACGGTGACGCTCGACGAGAGCGGTGCGATCATGCGCACCAACAGCGTGGCCGATGAGATTCTCGCGCAGGGCAACGGCTTGCGTATCGTGCACGGCAATGTGGAGGCGACCGATGCGCAGGAGAACCGCAACTTGCAAAGGCTGGTGCGCCATGCGCTGATGGGGCACTTCGGCACGGCCGCGCCGATTGTCGAAGCCATGCCGATCACGCGGGGTTGCGACAAGCCGAAACTCGGCGTGCTGGTGCGCACGATTCCGCTTTCGGATTGGTCCGAGGACAACAAGCGCCGCCCTGCCACCGTGCTGTTTTTGCGTGATCCCGATCGCAAATCGCAAGGCTCGCAGGAGATCGTGCGCAAGCTGTTCGACCTCACGCCGGCGGAGACCTCGCTCGCCTTGCTGTTGACCAACGGGTTGACGCTGGAAGAGGCCGCCGACGAATTGGGCATCAGCAAGAACACCGCGCGGGCTCATCTGCGGGCCATCTTCTCGAAGACGGGCGTTACGCGTCAGGCCACGCTCGTGCGCATTCTGCTGGGCAGTGTGGTGCCGCTTGGCTGAACGCCACTGAACGAACGCGTGCTCACCCGGCGCCGCAGGTGTGCGCGTGGACCTGTCTGTGCGGCGCCTGTATCAGGCGCCGCAATACTTTCCAGGCGCTTAAACCGCGCGCTTTTGCGACAACACCAGCAACGCGCCGTTCCTGTCCTCCAGCACCGCACGCCATTCGTGCGGCCCTTGCTGTACCGGCACGCGTACTGATGCGCCCGCCGCGACCACCCGCGCCATCGCCGCGTACAGGTCGTCGTTTTCGTCGACGCGAAACACCAGTGCCGCACGTTCGACGATCCGCTCTTCGCCCGCCACCAGCGCGATGCTCAGCGCACCGCCGTCGAGCGCGCAATAGCGTTCGCCGTCACGGAACTTCACCGTCAAACCGAGCCCGTCGACAAAGAGCGGCAGCGCCGCGTCGATCGTATCGACCGGGTACAGCATCATCGAAGCCTTCATTGCATTGCACTCCCATCAGTTGAGCAGCGTTGTATAGCGGCTCGATCGTAGCGTCACGGATGCACGCCGTACGAGGTCCAATCGGACTAGCCGGGCTATGAAAAACACGGCGGAACACGCGGTGGACAGGCCTTCGATCAAAGCTTCCACGTCAAAGCACGCACCGTTAATCCAAATAGACGATGCCGGGGCGCACGCGCGAACTGAAACTTCATTCCGTGGACCGTCACGATCATCGTAGGAATCGGTGGGTCGGGAGCGGACCGCCCGTTTCAGCACAGTCCAAAATTCATGGAGACGCACGCAATGAAGTTTTCTCTGATTTACGAAGCCCAGACCACGGACGCTTCGCGGGAAGGCGATCACCGGGTATTCAAGGAGACCGTCGAGCAGGCGTTGCTCGCCGAACAGATGGGTTTCGATACCGTCTGGTGCGTCGAACACACGTCGCTGACGAACTACGCGCATATGAGCGCCCCGGAAACCTTTCTCGCGTATCTGGCCGGACGCACGACCCGCATCGGCCTCGGCCACGGCGTGATCTGCCTGCCGCCCGCGATGAATCATCCGATCAAGGTGGCCGAACGCGTGGCCATGCTCGACATTCTGTCGGGCGGCCGCGTGCATTTCGGCGTCGGCAAAGGCGGCAGCCAGCAGGAAGCGGGGGCGTTCGGCTACGACCTCGCCGAGCTGCAACCGATGATCGACGAATCGATGTACCTGGTGCCGAAGATGTTCGTGCAGGACGAGATCGAGCACGACGGCAAATACATCAAGATTCCTAAGCGTCCGATTCACCCGAAACCGTTTCAGGACCCGCATCCGCCGATGTACATGGCCTGCACCAACAACGACGGCTTGCTGCGCGCCGGCCAGCGTGGTCTTGGTGCACTGGTGCTCGGTTTTGGCGGTCCCGATGAAGTCGCGAAGAAAAACGCGCTGTATCGCGAAGCGTGGGCGACCCGCAAAGCCGAGGACCAGGTCGGTTTCCGTCCGACGCAGCATCTGGCCGCACTGTGCCCGACCGTGGTGCTGAACGACGGCCAGCAGGCCCGCAAGATCGGCATTCGCGGTCAGCGTTATTTCATGGAGTCGCTGGCTTACTGGTACACCGGCGGCGAACGTCCGAACCCGGATAGCTGGGGCGACGACCTCGTGAAGGGCAATACCGGCGAAATGGTGATCCGTTCGCGCTTCGCGTCGGAAGAAGTGGTGGTCGACTTCAGCGATCCGGCGCTTTCGATGATGAACCCGAATCACGCGTACGGCACCGTCGACGATTGCATTGGCTATGTGGGCCGCCTGATGGAAGCCGGTGTGGATGAAGTGCTGTTCCTGTGCCAGATGGGCACGGTGTCTCAGGAAGCGCAACTCGAAACGATCCGCAACATCGGCGAGCACGTGATTCCTTACTTCAATCGCCTGAAGAGCGAGAAGCAGAAGGCGCCGGTTGCTGCGTAACGTTGCTGCATAAGGTTGCTGCATAAGCTTGCCTCGTAACAACGGGCGAGGCGGGCGTCGCTAGTCTCTTCAGACGATGCGACGCCGCAGCCGCAGCTTGAAGATGAATCCAACAAAACAGGCGCCGCACCCCTCTCGCGCGCCATCATGGAGACAGCCGTGCATCGCGACAATGATTCGAACGCCCTTGCAGCCGAACTGATCGCCCGCGCCGAAGCGCTCGCGCCGGTACTCGCCGGGCGTGCCGCGCAGGCCGAGGCGAATGGCCGGATTCCGGCCGAAACGCTGGCCGATTTTCAGGCCGCTGGTTTTTTCAAGGTGCTTCAGCCGAAGCGTTATGGCGGCTACGAACTCGATCCGCAAACCTTCTTCGAGATTCAGATGGCGGTGGCGCGCGGTTGCATGTCGACCGCGTGGGTGTACGGCGTGATCGGCGTGCATAACTGGCAACTGGCGCTGTTCGACGAACGTGCGCAGCAGGACGTGTGGGGCAAGGACCCGGGCACGCTGATCGCGTCGACCTATATGCCGGTGGGCCGTGTGACGCCGGTTGAGGGCGGCTTCCGGCTGTCCGGGCACTGGAAGTTTTCGAGCGGCAGCGAGCTGTGCGAATGGATCTTTCTCGGCGCGCTCGTGCCGCCGGCGAAAGAGGGCGAGCCGCCGGAATACCGTACCTTCCTGTTGCCGAAAAGCGATTACACGATCGAACAGGATTGGGACGTGCTGGGTTTGCGCGCGACCGGCAGCCACGACATCGTGGTGAACGATGTGTTCGTGCCGGACTATCGCACGCACAAGGCAATCGACGGCATGATGGGCACGAGCCCGGGTCTCGCGGTGAACGATGCCCCGCTGTTCCATCTGCCGTTTGCGCAGATCTTCGTGCGGGCGGTGTGCACCGCGTGCATTGGCGCATTGCAAGGCGCGCTGGACGACTTCACGTCCTACGCGGCCACCCGCGTGAGCGCCAACAGCGGCGCGAAAACCACTGACGACACCGGCGCGCAAACCGCGTGCGCCAACGCGGCGGTCGCCATCGACGAAATGAAAGTGCTGCTGATGCGCAACTTCGCCGAGCTGCTCGCGGCGGTCAATGGCGGCACGGCGGTATCGATCGAGCGCCGCGTGCACTTCCGCTATCAATCCGCGCAAGTGGCGGAACGCTGCGCGCAGGCCGCCAACGCGCTGCTGCGCTACGCGGGGGGCAACGGCATTTACAACCGCAATCCGCTAGTGCGGCGCTTTCTCGATCTGCATGCGGCGCGCGCGCACTACGCGAACAACCTGGATCGTTTCGGCCAGAATCTCGGCGCCGTGATGCTGGGGCGTCCGAACACTGATTTCTTCGTCTGATGGATGCCGCCATGAGCCAACAGCAAACGCAGAACTACGTGTTCGACGTGGTGGTGGTCGGCTCCGGCGCGGGTGGCATGCTGGCCGCCTGCCGCGCGGCCGACCGTGGGCTGTCCGTCGTCGTGCTCGAAAAGAGCGACGTGTACGGCGGGACCTCGGCGGTCTCGGGCGGTGGCATCTGGATTCCGTGCAACCACCATATCGCTGAGATGGGCGTGACCGATACGCGCGAGGCCGCCCGAACCTATCTCGACGCGTGCACGCAAGGTCTGAGCGCGAGCGACCGGCTCGACGCCTATCTCGACACCGCGCCGGAGATGCTGCGCTATGTCGAAGCGAATACGCCGGTGCGTTATGAAGCGTTGCCGAAGTACGCGGACTACTTTCAGGATCTGCCTGGATCGATGCCGGGTTACCGCGCGCTCGATCCGCTGCCGGTGGATGGCGCGTCGCTCGGTGACGAATTCGCGCGCTTGCGGCTGCCTTCACCCGGCACGCTGATCGGCGGGCGAGTGGCGGTGACGTCGAAGGAGGCGCACATCCTGCTGTCGAAAGCGCCGGGATACATCGGGCTCGCGCTGAAACAGTTCGGCCGCTACTGGTTCGATCTGCGCGCGCGCAGCCGTTCGCGGCGCGACCGGCGCCTGACGCTCGGCAATGCATTGGCGGGCGGCCTGCGCCGTGCCTTGCTCGATCGCGACATTCCGCTGTGGCTCAACGCGCCGATGGCCGAGCTGCTCGAAGCAGACGGACGCGTCACGGGCGTCGTGGTGGGGCGCGGCGAGCAGACCGCGCGCGTGCTCGCGAGACGCGGCGTGATTCTCGCGGCCGGTGGCTTCGAGCGCAATCAGGCGATGCGCGAGCGCTATCTGCCGCAGCCCACGCAAGCGCAGTGGAGCGCGACCCCGCCGAACAATACCGGCGATGCGATTGCCGTCGGGTTGAAACTGGGCGCTCAGATTGCCTTGATGGAGCACGTGTGGGGCGCGCCGACCGTGCACGTGGATCATGAGGAAAAGCAGCGCGCGCTGTTTGTCGAACGCAATTTGCCAGGTTGTGTGGTGGTCAACGGACTCGGCAAGCGTTTCGTGAATGAAGCCGCGCCGTATTCGGAGTTCGTGCCGGCGATGTATCGCGACCATGCGCAAACCGGTGCGTGCGTGCCGGCCTGGATGGTGTTCGATGCGCAGTTCCGCCACAAATACCCGTGCGGGCCGATCATGCCCGGCGCGATGATGCCGGACAGCCGCATTCCGACGGCGTTTCGTTCGCTGCTCTACAAGGCCGATTCGCTCGATGCGCTGGCCGCGCAAATCGGCGTCGATGCGCAGGGCTTGCGCGACACCGTGGCAAAGATGAATCGCTACGCCGCAACCGGTATCGACGAAGAATTCGCCAAAGGCGGCAACGCCTTCGACACCTACTACGGCGACCCCGGCGTCAAACCGAATCCGTGTCTCGCGCCAATCGGGACAGGACCGTTCTACGCGGTGCGTATCGACGCGGGCGACATCGGCACCAAAGGCGGTCTCCTTACCGATGCCCGCGCTCGCGTGCTACACACCGACGGCACACCGATTGCCGGACTCTTTGCAATCGGCAACACCAGTGCGTCGATGATGGGGGCGAGCTACCCCGGCGCGGGTTCGACGCTTGGACCCGCCATGACCTTTGGCTACATCGCCGCGAATCATCTTGCCGATGCCGGCGATGATCGCAACGATGACAGCAGTACTTCACATCCAGCACGCGCTGCCGGCAACGAACTTCGCGGAGTCACGTCATGACCGAACTCACTTCTCATCCATTGCGCGCCGACATGCTGCTGGCGATGCGCCGCCTCGCGCGCTCGGTCGCCGTGATCAGTTGCAGCGACGGCGAACGGCGCTATTCGATGTCGGCCACGGCGGTCGATTCGCTCTCGACCGAACCGCCATCGCTCCTGATCTGCATTAACCGCACGTCGTCGATATTTCCGCCGCTCGACAAGGGCGCGGCGTTTTGCGTGAACGTGCTCTCGGCGCAGCATCAGCACATTGCGATCGATTGCAGCGGACGCCTCAAAGGCGAAGAACGCTTCACGACCGGCAACTGGCAGCGTTCCGATCATGGCGTGCCGTATCTGCACGACGCGCAGGCGAGTCTGATCTGCACGCAGGACGGCCGCTTCGACTACGGCACGCATGCGATCTTTATCGGCCGTGTCGATCAGGTGCTGATCAGTGGCGAGGTCGATCCGCTGGTGTATGTGGATGGTATCTATACCACCGCTGCCGCGCCCGCGCGCTGCGCCGCGGCCTGAACGGACGCGCGCGATGCAAAACCCTTCGTCCGCCCAGCAGGAATCGGCCACACCGGTCGAAGCGCCGCTCGTTGTCGACGATCCGGCCTGTGTGCGCTGGGACGATGTGTGCGACGTGCTGGTGGCGGGCTTTGGCGCGGCAGGCGCATGCGCCGCGCTGGAAGCGGCGGCGGCCAGTGCGAAAGTGCGGATCGTCGAGCGGTTCGAGGGTGGCGGCGCGAGCGCCAAAAGCGGCGGCGTGGTGTACGCGGGTGGCGGCACGCGCTATCAAACTGAAGCAGGCTACAACGACACGCCTGAGGCGATGTTCGCGTACTTGCAACAGGAAGTGGGCGAGGCGGTGTCCGCGGCAACGCTCAAGCGCTTTTGCGCGGGCAGCGTCGACATGCTGCGCTGGCTCGAGCGTCTCGGCGTGCGCTTTGCCGCGTCGGTGCCGCCGCGCAAGACGTCGTATCCGCAGAATCGTTACTACCTGTACTACTCAGGCAATGAAGCCGTGGGCGATGCTGTGCGCGAACATGCGCCGGCGCCGCGTGGACATCGGGTGGTCGGCGACGGCATGTCGGGGCGCGTGCTGTACGACACGCTGCGGCGCGCGGTGGAGGCGCAGCCATTTGTCGAGACGATGCGCCATGCCAGCGTGCGCAGGCTGGTCACCGACCGCAGCGGGCGCGTGATCGGTGCGCAAGTCTGGCAAGTGGCGCCAGGCCGTGCGCAGCGCGTTCATCGGCGGCTCGCGCGCTGGGCCGAGCGCCTGCATAACGGCCTGCCCGCGTGGGCCGACCGGTTACGCGCCACGCTCCATCGTGTCGAGCAACGCGAGGGCCGGCTCATCACGATCAAGGCCGACGCAGTGGTCTTGAGCACCGGCGGCTTCATCTTCAACCGGTCGATGGTGGCGCACTACGCGCCGCGTTATCTGCCGAACTGGCGTCTTGGCACCACCGGTTGCGACGGGTCGGGCATCCGGCTCGGTTTGTCGGCTGGTGGCGTGGCGCAGCGGCTCGAACGGGTGTCCGCGTGGCGTTTCATCAATCCGCCCTATGCATGGGCGCAAGGCTGCGTCGTGGATCGCCGCGGCGAGCGCTTTTGCAACGAGGAAGTCTATGGCGCCGCGCTCGGCCACGCGATGTGCGAAACCCGCGAAGGGCACGCGTGGCTGATTCTCGACGCTCGGCTTGTGAAGCACGCGCTCAAGGAATGCTGGCGCGGCAGGCTGTGGGCGTTTCAGAGCGTGCCCGCGATGCTGTTGATGCTGGCAGGCCGCAAGCGCGCCCGTTCGCTGGCTGATCTGGCCGCGCGCATCGGCGCTGATCCGGCGGTGCTCGAACCAACCGTCAATGCGTACAACCTGAGCGCGCTGAACGGTATCGACCGGGCGTTCGGCAAATCCGCCGCCATGTTGCAGCCGCTTACCCACGGCCCGTACTACGCGATCGACATTTCATCGGACAGCCGCGTTTTCCCGTGTCCGTCGATCACGCTGGGCGGCTTGCGAGTCGATGAGGCGAGCAACGCGGTGCTGTCGGCGCAGGGCACGCCGATCGAAGGCTTGTTCGCCGCCGGCCGGGCCGCTTGCGGCCTCGCCTCGAATCATTACGTGAGCGGCCTTTCGCTCGCGGACTGTATCTGGTCCGGCCGCCAGGCGGGCCGGGCCGCAGCGGGTGTGGTTCTCGCGAACGCCGCCCATTTCCTGACTGAAACTGACTGACACTGAAAGAGAGAACGAAGATGGGAGACAGACTCAAAGGCAAGATCGCCGTCGTGACGGGTGCGGCGAGCGGTGTCGGCAAACAGGACGCGTTGCTGTTCGCCCGTGAAGGCGCGCGCGTGGTGCTCACCGACGTCAACGAGGAAGCCGGCCGCGAAGTGGCCGCGCAGATCGGCGACGCCGCCCTGTTCGTGCGTCACGACATCACGTCGGAGAGCGGTTGGAACGATGTGTTCGGCGCGGCGCAAACAGCTTTCGGCACGCCGGACGTGCTGGTCAATAACGCGGCGGTGCTGTTGCTCGGCAGCATCGAGGACACCACGCTGGAACAATGGCAGCGCGTACTGCAGATCAATGCCGAAGGCTACTTTCTCGGCTGCCGCGCGGCGGTGAAGGCGATGAAGGAGAAGGGCGGTTCGATCGTCAACATGTCTTCGGTGGCGGCGTTGGGCGGACTCGGTATGTTCTGCGCGTACTCGGCCAGCAAGGGCGCGGTGACGGCCATGACGCGTGCGATCGCGGCGCACTGCAAGCAGCAGGGCTACAAGGTGCGCTGCAACACCATCCACCCGGACGGCATTCTCACGCCGATGACCGCGCCGTTCTTCGGTACGTCCGAGGACACACGCGACGCACTCACGCAATCGGTCGATCCGCATGCGCGTATGTGCCTGCCGGAAGACATCGCGAATCTCGTGCTGTTCCTGGCGTCGGACGAATCGCGCTTCATCAACGGCAGCGAGTATCGGATCGACAACGCGCAGTTGATCATGGGCGTGGCCTGAGTTCGCCCGCCATGGCCGATTCGCGTTTTCACCGGCTCAAAGTGGCGGACGTGATCGCGGAGAGCGCCGACGCGCGCTCTTTCGTGTTCGATCTGCCGCAGGCGCTGCACGATGCCTTCAGCTATCGCCCGGGGCAGTTCCTCACCCTCAAGGTGCCGTGCGCGGATGCCATCGTGCAGCGCTGTTATTCATTGTCGAGCGCGCCGGGCATCGACCGCGCGCCGAAGATCACCGTCAAGCGGGTGCGCGACGGGCGCGTGTCGAACTGGATGTGCGACAGCATCCGGCCCGGCGACGAGCTCGAGGTGATGGCGCCTGCCGGCGTGTTCACGCCGCGTTCGCTCGACGGCGACCTGTTGCTGTTCGCGGGCGGCAGCGGCATCACGCCCGTGCTGTCGATTCTCAAATCCGCGCTGGTGAACGGGCGCGGCATGCTGACCCTGATCTACGCGAATCGGGACGCGCAGTCGGTGATTTTCAGCGAGGAACTGCGGCAACTCGGGCAGCGGCACGCGGGCAGGTTGCGGGTGATTCACTGGCTCGACAGCGTGCAGGGCATTCCGCAGCAACGTCATCTGGAAGAGCTGGCGCGGCCATGGAGCACGCAGGAATGCTTTATCTGCGGACCGGCGCTGTTTATGGAGAACGCGTTGGCGGCAATGCTCGCGCTGGGCTTGCCGCGAGCGAAGGTCCATGTGGAGCGGTTTGCTTCATTGCCGGATTTGCCGGCGATATCTGGCACGGGTGTGACCGGCGTATCGAGCGGATCCGGCGTATCGGGTGTATCGGGCGCGGCCGCAGCGCGCATCGCGTCCGCAGTGCCGGAACAGCAAGACGTGCCCTCGGCCTCCGAATCGGGCCAGCCCGCGTCCATCGCAAACGCCGCAATCGAAACCGTGCTCGACGGCAACACCTTCAGCTTCGTCTGCGAAACCGGCGAAACCCTGCTCGACGCGATGCTGCGCGCCGACGTGCCCGCACCCAATTCGTGCCGCAGTGGTTTGTGCGGCGCCTGCATGTGCCGGGTCGAGGCGGGCAGCGTGAATCTGAATGCCAACCACGTGCTCGATGCGGCCGATTTGACCGACGGCTGGACGCTGGCCTGCAGTGCGACGCCCGCCAGCCCGACGCTGCGCGTGGTTTTTCCCGACTAGGTTCGCGCTTCGCACACGCGGCTCTCGCGTGCTGCGTTTGCCGCGAACCGCATCCATCGAACTCATCATGACGCTCAACCACATCCTGACGACGCCCGCGCTGATCGCGCGCGGCGCCGCGCGCTACGGCACGCGCACCGCGATCGAAACCGTGCAGGGCAACCTGAGCTATGCGCAACTGGACGCCGCGCGAATCGAAGCGGCACGCGCGTTGATGAGCTGCGGCATCCAGCCGGGCGAGCGTGTCGCGATCTGGGCGCCGAACGTCGCTGAATGGATCGTGGCCGCGCTTGCGATTCACAGCGCGGGCGCGGCGCTGGTGCCGATCAATACCCGCATGAAGGGCCTGGAAGCCGCGGCGATTCTCGAGGACAGCGGGGCCCGGCTGCTGTTCTGCTGCGGTACCTTTCTCGGCGATTCGTATCCGGCCATGCTGGCCGCACACCGTCCCGCCACGCTTGAACGGATCGTGGTGTTCGACGGCCCGGCCCCGGAAACGGACAGCGGCTGCGACGAGACCTGGGACGCGTTTCTGCTGCGCGCGGCAGGAACCTCGATGGACGCGTTCCGCGCCCGCGAGGCAGGCGTGCGTCCCGACACGCTGATGGACATCATGTTCACGTCCGGCACGACGGGCCGCCCAAAGGGTGTGATGACCACGCACGGCCAGAATCTGCGCGCGGTTCACGATTGGGCGCAGATCGCGACACTGCGCGAAAGCGACCGCTATCTGATCGTCAATCCGTTCTTTCATGCATTTGGTTACAAGGCCGGCTGGCTCGCGGCGTTCGCCAGCGGCGCGACCGTGCTGCCGCATCTGGTGTTCAACCCGGAGCGCGTGCTCGAACGCATCGTGCGGGACCGCGTGTCGGTATTGCCGGGGCCGCCGACGCTGTATCACGCGCTGCTCGACATGCCGGATCTGGCGGCGCGCGATCTGTCGTCATTACGGGTCGCGGTGACCGGCGCCGCCGCGATCGCACCGAGTCTGATCGAAAGGATGCGCGCGCAACTGGGCTTCGAAATCGTGCTGACCGGCTATGGTCTCACGGAGTCATGCGGGTTTGCCGCGCTATGCCGCGGCGGCGACGACGCCGGGACTATCGCCAACACGTCGGGACGCGCGATGCCCGGCGTGGAGATTCGTATCGCCGACAGCAGCGGCGCCGCGCTTGCCACGGGCGAGACAGGAGAGGTCCTGATTCGCGGCTACAACGTGATGCAAGGCTATTTCGGCCAGCAGGAGACCTCATTCGACACGATCGACAGCGAAGGCTGGCTGCACACCGGCGACCTCGGCTCGCTCGACGCACGCGGTTATCTGCGGATCACCGACCGGATCAAGGACATGTTTATCGTCGGTGGCTTCAACTGCTATCCGGCGGAGATCGAGCGGCTGTTCAGCGCGCATCCCGCGGTGGCGCAAGTCGCATTGGTCGGCATCCCCGACGAGCGGCTCGGCGAGGTGGGGCATGCGTACGTGGTGCTGCGTTCAGGCGAGCACGCGAGCCCGGAAGAACTGACTGAATGGGCCCGCAAGAATATGGCGAACTACAAGGTGCCGCGGCATGTCACGCTGGTCGAACAGTTGCCTGTCAGCGCGGCCGGCAAGGTGCTCAAATACCGCCTGCGCGAAATGATCAAAAGTGACGCCCGAAGCGACGCCGGAAGCAGCGTCGAAAGCCACGAAAACACCACTGAAAACACCGCTGCAAGCTAGTCCCAACAGACGATGTTAGCCACCTCCGGGACCGCCAGAATAAGCCTGACAACAACAGCTTCTGGAGGAGTCGGAGATGATCGATGTACGGGCTTTAGGCTACGTCGTCGTGCAGTCGGCGGATGTCGGCACATGGCGCGGTTACGCGGAAAACGTACTGGGCATGCAGGCGCTGGACGCAACGGAAGGCGCGCTGTACGTGAAGATGGACGAGCGCGATTTCCGCTACCTGATCGTGCCCGGCGACGCCGATCGCTACTTCGCGTCGGGTTGGGAGCTGGCCGACGCGGCCGCGTTCGACGACGCGATCCGCACCCTGGAGCTGGCCGGCGTGGAACCGATCCGCGCCAGCGCACAGGAAGCCGCGCTGCGCCGCGTGCAGGCCATGGTGTGGTGCACCGATCCGTCCGGCAACCGGCATGAGTTTTTCTGGGGCGTGCGCGCCGATTTCCGGCGCTTCGCTTCGCCGCTCGGCGTACCGGGCTTCGTGACCGGCGCAATGGGTCTCGGCCACGCCGTGCTGCCCGCCCCGCAATTCGATGCAACCGACGCCTTCCTGCGTGACGTGCTCGGCTTCGAGCTTTCCGACATCTTCCGTGTGCGCTTCACCGACGACCCCGCCGAGCCCGAGAAGCGCATCCACTTTCTGCATTGCAGGAACGCACGTCATCACAGCCTCGCGATCATGGATCTCGCTGTGCCGTCCGGCTGCATCCATGTGATGGCCGAGGTGGATTCGATGGACGAAGTGGGCCGCGCGCTCGACCGCGTCGCGGCGCAGGGCGTGAAGCTTTCCGCCACGCTCGGCCGTCATTGCAACGACCACATGATCTCGTTCTACATGAAAACGCCAGGCGGCTTCGATCTGGAGTACGGCTATGGCGGCCTGACGGTCGACTGGGCGCAGCACAACGTCTACGAGGCGACTCGTGTAAGCCTGTGGGGCCACGACTTTAGCGTTGGATTCCGCTAGGTCGTCATGAGAAAACTCGCAGAAACCCCGCCGCAAACCCGCAGGAATAACGCATGAAACCACTCGACAAAGCACTCAGCGCGCGCGATGCCGTCGCGCAACTCGCCGACGGCATGACGATCGGCATCGGCGGCTGGGGTCCGCGCCGCAAACCGATGGCCCTCGTGCGCGAGATTGTCCGCTCGAACCTGAAAGACCTCACCGTGGTCGCGTACGGCGGCCCGGACGTCGGACTGCTGTGCGCGGCAGGCAAGGTCCGCAAGCTGGTGTTCGGCTTCGTCTCGCTCGACGTGATTCCGCTTGAACCGCATTTTCGCCGGGCGCGTGAGCAGGGCGCGCTCGACGTATGGGAACTCGACGAAGGTCTGCTGCAACTCGGCCTGCGCGCGGCGGCGGCACGTTTGCCGTTCTTGCCGACGCGCGTGGGTCTCGGCACCGATCTGCTGAAGCATGCGCCGCATCTGCGCACCGTGCAATCGCCCTATGGTGGCGAGACATTGCTGGCGATGCCGGCGCTCGAACTCGACGCCGCGTTGCTGCATGTGAACGCCGCGGACAGGATGGGCAATACGCGCATTGACGGTCCTGATCCGTTCTTCGACGCATGGTTTGCCCGCGCGGCGAAGAAGTGCTTCGTGAGCAGCGAAACGCTGGTCGAAACGCTGGCGAGCGACGACCTCGATCTCGCGCGCCGCAACACATTCGAACGATCGCTGGTGAGCGGCGTGGTGCATGCACCTTGCGGCGCACATCCCACTTCGTGCGCTCCTGCTTACGGCTGGGATTTGCCGCATCTGAAGGCGTATTGCGCGAGCGCGGAAGATCCGCAACAAACTGCGGCCTACCTGAACGACGTAGTAGGCGCCGACGAACCGGGTTATCTGCAACGTGCAGGCGGCCGGTCCCATGTAGCGGCGTTGCCGTTGCCGATTCTGTAATGGAGCGCAAATGAGCGACTCTCTCGATTATTCTCTCGCCGAACTGATGATCGCCGCGGCGGCGCGTGTCTGGCGCGATGACGGTGAAGTGCTGGCAACCGGTATCGGCACGGGGCCGCGTCTGGCCGCCGGCCTTGCACGCCTCGCCTACAACGCGGGCCTGATGCTGACCGACGGTGAGGCCTATCTCGTCGAAAGCCCGGTGCCGCTCGGACCGCGTGAAGCCGGCTATCGCGTGCAGGCGTCCGGTTTGATGACCTATGAACGCGTGTTCGATTGTGTGTGGCATGGCAAGCGTCACGCGCTGGTGATGCCCACGCAGATCGACCGCTTCGGCCAGACCAACATTTCCTGGCTCGGCGACGACTATGCGCGCCCCAAAACGCAATTGCTCGGCGCGCGCGGTTTTCCGGGCAATAGCATCAATCACGCGAATTCGTTCTTCGTTTCCGGTCATGGCAAGCGTACGTTCGTGGCCGGTGAAGTCGACATGGTGTGCAGCGTGGGCTACAACCCGGCGCGCGAAATTGCCGGCATGCGTGCGTTCACCGATTTGCGTAGCGTGATCACCGACCTGTGCGTGATGGATTTTGGCGGCGCGAACCATGCGGTTCAGGTGCGCTCGCTGCATCCTGGCGTGAGCTTCGACGAAGTGCAGGATGCGACGGGTTTCGAACTGAAACAGCATCCCGACATGCACGTGACGCCGCCGCCCGGCGCCGACGATCTGCGCATCGTGCGCGCACTCGATCCGCACAATCTGCGTGCGAGCGTCGTGCGCAACAACCCCGCGCCGCGTCGCGTGTGAGGGACATCATGCAAGCCACTCACGAAAACGTCGTCGACTATCGCGTGAGCGAGGGCATCGCCACGCTCACGATGAATCGCCCCGAGTATCACAACGCGCAGAACTCGAAGATGACGTATGCGCTTGACGCCGCGTTCAAGCGCGCGTCGAACGACGATGCGGTGAAGGTCATCGTTCTCGCCGGTGCGGGCAAGCATTTTTCGGCGGGCCACGATATCGGCACGCCGGGCCGCGATATCGACCAGTCGTTCGAACGCAGCTCGCTCTGGTACGACCATGTCGGCAAGGAAGGCGGTGAGTTTCTCTACGCCCGCGAGCAGGAAGTCTATCTCGGCATGTGCCGCCGCTGGCGCGATTTACCCAAGCCGACCATCGCGATGGTGCAGGGCGCGTGTGTGGCGGGCGGTCTGATGCTGGCGTGGGTGTGCGACCTGATCGTCGCTTCGGAAGACGCGTTCTTTTCCGATCCGGTGGTGCGCATGGGTATTCCAGGCGTCGAGTATTTCGCCCATGCATATGAACTGAATCCGCGTATCGCCAAGGAATTTCTGTTTCTCGGCGAACGGATGGATGCAGCGCGTGCCTATCAGATGGGCATGGTCAATCGCGTCGTGCCGCGCGAGCGCTTGCAGGACACCACGACGGAAATCGCCGCGAAGATCGCGCGCATGCCGCGTCTTGGCTTGACACTGACCAAGCAGGCCGTGAATCACGTCGAAGAATTGCAAGGCAAACGCGCGGCGATGGATGCGGCATTTGCCTGGCACCACTTCGCTCATGCGCATAACGAACTGGTGAGCGGCGACAAGCTGGGTGGATATGACGCACGCAAGATGGCCGAGTCGCAACGGCCCGTTGCCGCCGCGCAGGAAACCGGCAAGGCTGAAGGAGAGGCCGCATGAGCGCGACGCTGCATACGCCCTTGTGCGATCTGCTCGGCTGTCGCTATCCGATCGTGCAGACGGCGATGGGATGGGTCGCTGACGCGAAGCTCGTGGCCGCAACCTGCAATGCGGGCGGCTTTGGTTTTCTCGCCGGTGCAACGCTGGAAGCCGAACGCGTGGAAGCGGAAATCCTGCGCGTGAAAGAACTGACGGACCAACCGTTCGGTATCAACTTCCATATGTTTCAGCCGAACGCGGCCCAGGTGGTCGATCTGGCGATCAAGCACCGGCTGCGTGCGGTGAGCTACGGCCGCGGACCGGACGCGAAGACGATCCGCCGCTTCAAAGACGCTGGTGTGATGTGCATTCCCACCGTGGGCGCACCGAAGCACGCGGCCAAAGCGGTCGAACTGGGCGCCGATGCGGTCACGGTGCAGGGCGCGGAAGGCGGTGGCCATACCGGCTCGATGCCGACCACGCTGCTGCTGCCTAAAGTGCTGGATGCCGTGAACGTGCCGGTGATCGCAGCAGGAGGTTTCTTCGACGGACGTGGTCTCGCGGCGGCACTCGGCTACGGCGCGGCAGGCATTGCGATGGGCACGCGTTTTCTGATGGCCGAGGAGTCGCCAGTGCCGCGTTCGACGCTCGCGCGCTATGTGGAGGTCGACGATCCTTCGCAAATTCGTGTGTCGGCAGCGCTGGATGGCTTGCCGCAGCGCATGATCGACAACCCCTATCTTCTGCGCCTCGAAGCATTCGGCCCGCTGCGCCGCACGCTCTTCGCGTTGCGCACGGCTGAAGCATGGCGCCGTCAGAGCGGCATGAGCCTGAGCCAGATGGCCTCGCTCGGTTTCAAGGCACTCCGCGATCACAGCTACACCGCGAGCCAGACGCTGATGGCGGCGAACGCGCCGTTTCTGATCCAGCGCGCGATCGTCGACGGTAATCCGGACGAGGGCGTGTTGCCGAGCGGGCAGGTCGCCGCGGTGATTGGCGCGATCGAGCCCTGCGAGACCTTGATTGCACGCATCGTCGACGAGGCCGTGGCACGGCTCGATGCGCTGGCGGCCCTGCGCGGCGTCGCCGTTCCCGCGTGATCGACGCATCCCCTAATGCAATGCACGACCCGCTAAAGCAAACCAACATCATTCACCAGGGACGCAGACATGACAGAACCCATCAATAGCGTTCGCCCGCTGCCGTTCAGGATCGAACGCGAAGGCGGCATCGGCGAACTGGTGATCGACCAGCCGCCGGTCAATGCGCTCGATGCGCGCGGCTGGCAGGCGCTGGCCGACGCCATCGATGCGCTCGGCCGTGACGACAGCGTGCACGTGATCGTGCTGCGCGGCGCGGGACGCGGTTTTTGCGCGGGCGTCGATATCAAGGAACTGGCGGCGCATCCCGAACGGATCGTCGCGGTCAACGCGGGCAATTACGCGACCTTTCGCGCGGTGCACCGCAATCCGAAGCCGGTCATCGTCGCGGTGCATGGCTTCGTGCTGGGCGGCGGTATCGGTATTTGCGGCGCGGCGGACGTGATCGTCGCGTCCGAATGCGCACGCTTCGGCGTGCCCGAAATCGACCGCGGCGCGATGGGCGGCGGCGCGCATCTGCAGCGCATGTTCGGCGTGCAGAAAGTGCGCGCCATGTATTTCACGGGCGACATGGTCGACGCCGCCGAAGCCTACCGGCTCGGCGCGGTTGAGCGCGTGGTGCCGCGCGAACAACTGCTTGACGCGGCTCTCGAGATCGCCCGCAAGATCGCCGCGAAGAGTCCGGCGATGTTGCAACTCGCGAAAGAAGCGCTGAACGGTGTCGAAGACGGCGACCTGGAAGACAAATACCGCTGGGAGCAAGGCTTTACCTTGCAGGCGTATATGACGAACGATTCGGCGGAAGCGCGCTCGGCCTTCGTCGAAAAACGCGACGCGCAGTTCAGTGGCGCACACGATGCGGACCGCCAGACCGGAGCGCGCGCATGAAGCTCGATTACACGCCGGCGCAACGCGCGTTTCGCGCCGAGATTCGCAGCTGGCTCGCGACCCATGTGCCGCGCGAGCCGCTGCCGAGCTTCGATACCGAAGCGGGTTTTGCCGCGCACAGGGAATGGGAGCGCACGCTGCATTCGGGTCGCTGGAGCATGGTGACGTGGCCGCGCGAACTGGGCGGACGCGGTTGTGATCTGATCGAGTGGCTGATCTTCGAAGAAGAATATTGGCGCGCCGATGCACCGATGCGCGTGAATCAGAACGGTATTTTCCTGCTCGGCCCGACCTTGATGGACTTTGGCACCGACGAACAAAAGGCCCGTTTTCTGCCGGCCATGGCGGCGGGCGAACACGTATGGGCGCAGGGCTGGTCCGAGCCGAATGCCGGCTCCGACATGGCGGCGATTCGCGCGAGTGCGATCCGTACCGACGAGGGCAAAGGCGGCGAATACATCCTGAACGGCCAGAAGATCTGGTCGACCCGCGCAGTGTGGGCCGACTGGCTGTTCGGCCTGTTTCGCAGCGATCCGCAATCCACGCGGCACCACGGTCTGACTTTCCTGATGGTGCCGCTATCGACCCCGGGCATTACCGTGCGGCCGATCCGTCAATTGAACGGCCACACCGGTTTCGCCGAAATTTTCTTCGACGACGTGCGGGTGCCGGTTGAAAACCGGCTCGCCGGCGAGGGCATGGGTTGGCAAGTCGCGATGGCGACGGCGGGATTCGAACGCGGCCTGATGCTGCGCTCGCCCGCGCGTTTTCAACGCACGGCAGAAGCGTTGCGTGCGCTCTATCTCGCGCACCGTGAACAGGCCGACCGCGATCCGACCTTGCGCGACCGGGTGATCGGCGCGTGGATGGATGCGCAGGCCTACGCGCTCTCCACCTACGCAACCGCGAGCCGCTTGCAGAAGGGCGGCCACATTGGCGCGGAGTCGAGCACCAACAAGGTGTTCTGGTCTGAGCTCGATCTGCGCATGCATCAAACCGCGCTAGATATTCTCGGGGCGCACGGTGAGGTCGTGCCGAAAACGCAGGAGCAACACGCGGCGCTCGGCAACTGGCTCGATGGGTTCCTGTTCGCGCAGGCTGGGCCGATCTATGCGGGCACCAACGAGATTCAACGCAACATCGTCGCCGAACGGATGTTGGGCATGCCGCGTTCGTGATGCCGCTGCGGCGCGCCTTCAGACGCTTAAAGGATTGAGCGAGGAATTATGGATTTCGTATTCAACGAAGATCAGGAAGCGTTGGCCAGCAGCGTCAAGCGCTTTCTGATGACGGAGATGACGCCGGAGTTGATCCGCGAGTTGTGGACCACGCCCACGGGACGCTCGGAGCGCATGTGGGACATGTTCGCATCGCAAGGGCTGACGGCGGTGTCGGTGCCGGAAAGTCACGACGGTCTGGGGCTCGGTGACGTGGAGTGGGCACTCCTCGCGCAAACCTATGGCTATTTCGCGGGACCCGAGCCGTTACTCGATACCGCGCTCGTGGCGGTCGGCATGCTGGAAGGTTTGCCGGCGAGCGCGCAACGCGACACGCTGTTGCGCGATATCGCGACGGGCGGGGCACGTGTGGCGATTGCGCATCCGGTGAATCCGTATGTCAGCGATGCGCACGTCGCCAAGGTTGTGTTGTGCGAGCGGGATGGCGAGTTGCATTGGCTCACGCCTGCCGCTTGCACATTGAATGCGGTGGAGAGCGTTGACCCTTCGCGCCGACTGTTTGAACTCGATTGGCAGGCAACACCGCACACGCGGGTAGCAACGGCCGCCGAGGCGCAACCGCTACTGGCGCGTGCGCTCGACCAGGGCGCGTTCGCCGTTGCCGCGCAAATGCTTGGCCTGACGCAACGCGTGCTCGACGTCGCCATCGACTACAGCGCGCAGCGCAAGCAGTTCGGCAAACCGATCGGCTCGTATCAGGCGCTCAAGCATCTGCTCGCCGACGTCGCGATCCGCTACGAGTTCGCGCGGCCGGTGGTGTATCGGGCCGCCTGCGCGATCGCCGACAACGATCCGCAACGCGCCCTCTACGTCTCCCACGCGAAGCTCGCCGCGACGGCCGCCGCGCAGCTCGCCGCGCGCCATGCAATGCAGGTGCACGGCGCGATCGGCTACACGTGGGAACTCGACTTGCAGATTTTCATGAAACGCATCTGGGCGCTCTCGGGCAGCTGGGGTGACACGACGTTTCACAAGGCCCGCGTGGCCGACGCGCTGATCGGGTCCTGTGCTCCGATCGGACCGGCTCGCACTTTCGAACTGGAATCGTGATGAAACAGGCTTATATCGTCGATGCGTTGCGCACGCCGACCGGTCGCCGCAAAGGCGGACTTGCGCAGGTCCATGCCGCAGATCTTGGCGGCTTCGTGCTGAAGGAACTGGTCGCCCGTAACGGCATTCCCGCCGATGAATACGACGACGTGGTGTTCGGTTGCGTCGATACCATCGGTCCGCTTGCGGGCAATATCGCGCGTACTTGCTGGCTCGCTGCGGGTTTGCCGTTGACGGTGCCGGGCGTCACGGTGGACCGGCAATGCGGCTCGTCGCAGCAGGCGGTGCATTTTGCCGCGCAAGCCGTGATGAGTGGTACGCAGGATGTGGTGGTGGCGGGCGGTGTGCAGACCATGACGCAGATTCCGATTTCGTCGGCGATGACGGCGGCCGAGCCGCTAGGTTTCACCGATCCGTTCTCGGGCAGCGTCGGCTGGCGCGCGCGATTTGGCGACGCGCCGGTCTCGCAGTTCCATGCGGCGCAACGGATCGCGGATCACTGGAACCTGTCGCGCGAAATGATGGAGCAGTATGCGCTGGAAAGTCATCGGCGCGCGTTGGCGGCGATCGAAGGCGGGCACTTTGCGCGTGAAATTGTGCCGTTTGCCGGCGTCTTGCATGACGAGACGCCGCGCCGGGACACCACGCTCGCGAAGATGGCTTCGCTCGAACCGCTCATGCCCGGCGGCGCGCTGACGGCGGCTGTTTCGAGCCAGACCTGCGACGCGGCGGCGGCGCTGCTGATCGTCTCCGAAGAAGCGCTCAAGCGTTACGGCCTCATACCGCGCGCCCGCATCCATCACCTGGGCGTGCTCGGCGACGATCCGCTGTGGATGCTCACCGCACCGATTCCCGCGACACGTCACGCATTGAAGAAGGCCGGCCTCGCGTTGGACGACATCGACGTGGTGGAGTTGAACGAAGCGTTTGCCTCGGTGGCGCTCGCGTGGCTGGCTGAGACGCGCTATCCGCACGAGAAGACCAATCCGAACGGCGGCGCGATTGCGCTCGGCCATCCGCTCGGCGCCACTGGCGCACGGCTGATGACGAGCCTGCTGCACGAACTCGAACGCACGCAAGGTCGCTACGGTTTGCAAACGATGTGTGAGGGCGGTGGCCTTGCCAACGTCACGATCATCGAGCGCCTTTAAGCGCAATCAGGCGCATCACTGTCTACGAGGATCAAGCATGGGAATCTGCAACGAACGCACCGTGATCGTTACCGGCGCGGGGGGAGGGTTGGGCCGCGAATACGCGCTGGCGTTCGCCGCCGAGGGTGCGGCGGTGGTGGTCAACGATATTCGTCAGGAAGCCGCGCAAACCGTCTGCGACGAGATCGCGCGAGCCGGCGGCCGGGCACTGGCCAACGCTGACGACATCACGCGGGTCGACACCGCGCAACGCATCATCGACGCCGCGCATGACGCTTTCGGCGAGATTCATGTGCTGGTGAACAACGCGGGCATTTGCCGCGACCGAATGTTCACCAGCATGACCGAAGCCGATTGGGACGACGTGATGCGGGTGCATTTGCGTGGGCATTTCTGTCTTTCGCAACTACTGGCGCGCGAGTGGCGCGACGCGTCGAAGGCGGGGCGCGAGGTGGATGCGCGCATCGTCAACACGAGTTCGGGGGCGGGTCTGCAAGGGTCGATCGGCCAGGCGAACTATGGCGCGGCGAAGGCGGCCATCGCGGCCTTGACGCTGATGCAGGCCGCGGAATTGCAGCGCTACGGCGTGCGGGTGAACGCATTGGCCCCGGCTGCGCGCACTTCGATGACCGAAGGCGTGTTCGCCGAGATGATGAAAAAGCCCGCCAATGGTTTCGATTACTTCGATCCGGCCAATGTTGCCCCACTGGTCGTCTGGCTCGGCAGCGTTGAATCGCGTGATGTAACCGGTCAGGTGTTCGAAGCGGCGGGCGGCATGATCGCGGTGGCCGAAGGCTGGCGCACGGGGCCGCGTATCGACATCGGCGCGCGCTGGCAAGTCACTGCGCTGGGTGGCGCGGTCGCGGCGCTGGTTGCCGAACGCGAGCCGGCACAGCAGGTCTACGGAAGCTGACGCGATGAATCTCGCTTTCTCCGAAGAACAGATCATGATTCGCGATTCGGCCGCCGAGGTGCTGGCCGGGCGCAGTGCATCGGCGGCGGTGCGGCAGGCGATCGAACACCACTCGGGACGCGACGATGCGCTGTGGCGCACGCTTGCCGGCGAACTCGGCTGGTGCGCGCTGACCGTGCCGGAGGCGGCGGGCGGTGCGGGCCTGGGCGCGTTGGACCTCGTGCTGCTGATGGAGCAGATGGGGCGGCGTCTCGCGTGCGTGCCTTACTTCAGCACGGTGTGCCTGGCGGCGACGGCGCTCGCGCGGTGCGAATCCGAAACGGCGCGCGCATGGCTCTCGCGGATTGCGAGTGGCGAGGCGAGCGCGACGCTGGCGTTGGATGCGGCGGCTGGTTTCGATGGACGCACGGCCTTGGCGTACGCAGCGGGCGGTGTCGGTGGACGCGCGGGTTTGGCGTACACGGCACGCGATGTTGATGCACGGACGGTGACGATCTACGCGGAAGAGACGGCTCACGGTTACCGTTTGTCAGGGACGTTGGCGCAGGTTGTTGATGGGGTAAGCGCCGATCTGTTGCTGGTGCCCGCCTTGATCGCGAATGAAGCGCAAACGGTCGCGCTGTTCGAATTGAACTGCGCCGAGCTTGCCGGTCTCGTCCGCACGCCGCTCGTCACGTTGGATGCGACGCGTCCGTTGGCGCGTGTCGAACTGGATGCTGTCGACGTGCCGCGTGATGCGTTGCTCGCATATGGCAGCGACGCGCAACGCGCGCTTTCAGATACCGCGTGGTTTGCAGCATTGGCGCTGGCCGCCGAACAACTCGGCGGCGCGCAGCAATGCCTCGACCTCACGCTGGCCTATACCGCGGAGCGCGTGCAATTCGGCCGCGCGATTGCGTCATTTCAGGCAGTCAAACATCGTTGTGCGCAAATGATGGTCGAGATCGAAGCGGCCCGTTCGGCCGTGCTCGGCGCGGCGCAGGCGTGGGATCAAGCTCGCGGTGAAGCGCGGGATCGGGCAGGCGCTTTGCTGCCACCGGACGTGCTGGCCGATATCGCCACAGCAAAAGCCACCGCCAACGACGCCTTCCGCTTCTGCGCTCAGGAAGCGATCCAGTTGCACGGCGGCGTCGGTTTCACGTGGGAATACGACCCGCAACTGTATTTCAAACGCGCGCAGGCGTGCAGCGCGCAATTCGGCACGACTGCGCAGATGCTGTCGTTTATCGCGGAGCAGGTGATCGATCGCAGCGAGGTCTCGGGCGCAGCGTTGCCCGTGCCACCGGCGCATAGCGACCACGCACAAGCCGTCCTCGCGGGAGTCCTCTAATGAACAACGAAACGCAACAGCAACGCCTGCGTGCGGACGTCGCCGAGTGGATGCGTACCCATCTGAGCGGTGAGTTCGCCTGCCTGCAATACCGCGGCGGCCCCGGCGACGAAGAGGCTTATCCCGCGCTACGAAAGGAATGGGAGCGTGAACTGGCGAGCGGCGGCTGGACCGGCCAGGGCTGGTCGAAAGAACAGGGCGGCCGCGCGATGTCCATCGCCGAACAGGTGATTTTTCACGAGGAGTACGCGCGCGCCGGCGGTCCAGGACGCATGGGTCATATCGGCGAGGGTTTGCTCGGTCCGACCTTGATCGCCTGCGGCACCGACGATCAGCGTCGGCGTTTTCTGCCGGGCATCCTGAACGGTACGCAGTTCTGGTGCCAGGGCTATTCGGAGCCGGGTGCGGGATCGGATCTCGCGAATGTCCGCACACGTGCAGTCCGTGACGAAAACGGCAATTGGCGCGTGCACGGCCAGAAAGTCTGGACCTCGCTCGCACACGATTCCGACTGGATCTTCGTGATCGCGCGCACCGATCCGGAGTCGCGCGGCAATCGCGGATTGTCGTTCCTGTTGATGCCGCTCGATCAACCCGGCGTCGAGATTCGTCCGATCAAACAATTGAACGGCGGCGCCGAATTCAACGAAGTGTTCTTCGACGGCGCACTCGCCGCCGCTGAAGATCTGGTCGGTGCGCCCGGAGACGGCTGGCGCATTGCGATGACGCTGCTCGGCTTCGAGCGCGGCATGTCCACGCTTGGCCAGCAGATGCAGTTCATTCGCGAGCTCGAATGGGTGATCGACGCGGCGCGTGAGGCGGGGGTGGCGCACGATCCACTGGTTCGTCAACGGATCGCGCGGGCATGGGCCGGCCTACGCGTGATGCGTTACAACGCGCTGCGCATGCTGGCGGGCGCCGACGCTGGTGAGAACGACGGTGGTGCATTGAGCCGTGAAGCGTTGATCTACAAGTACTACTGGTCGAACTGGCATCGCGAGCTCGGCCAACTGGCGATGGATGTGCTTGGACCCGACGCCAATCTGATCGATGGCGCTGACGCAAAACGCACCCGCCTGCAGGGCGTGTTCCTGTTCTCGCGCGCCGACACGATCTACGCGGGCACCAACGAAATTCAATTGAACATCATGGCCGAGCGCGGGCTCGGCATGCCGAGAGAACCCCGAGGAACGCTGTGAACGAATCCCAAACTGTGCGTACCGCGCCTGCCTATGTGCCGGGCCACCAACTGCTGGCCGGTAAATCCGTGCTGATTACGGCCGCTGCCGGTGTGGGCATCGGCTTCGCCGCCGCCAAACGCTGTGCGGAAGAAGGCTGCCGCGCGCTTTTCATCTCCGACATCCACGAGCGGCGCCTCGCGCAGGCGGTCGAGACCTTGCGCGCCGAAACCGGGTTGCAGGCGATCTACGGACGCCTGTGCAACGTCTCGGTGGAAGAGGAGGTGCGCGCGCTGGTGGCGGAGGCGGAAGACCGCCTGCAAGGCGTCGACGTGCTGATCAACAACGCGGGGCTCGGCGGCGCGCGTCGCATCGTCGATATGGACGATGCCGAATGGTCGCGGGTGATCGACATTAGCCTTACCGGCACCTTCCGTATGACGCGGGCGATCTTGCCGCACATGCAGCAGCGTGGCCGGGGCGTGATCGTGAATAACGCGTCGGTACTCGGCTGGCGGGCGCAGGCGGAACAGGCACATTACGCGGCGGCGAAGGCCGGTGTGATGGCGCTTACGCGCTGCGCCGCGCTCGAGGCCGCGCCGTACGGTGTGCGTATCAACGCGGTGGCGCCGAGTATTGCGTTGCACGATTTTCTGAAGAAATCGGCTTCGGCCGATCTGCTCGATCAACTGGCGTCGCGTGAAGCATTCGGACGCGCCGCCGAAGTGTGGGAGGTGGCGAACGTGATGGTTTTTCTGGCAAGCGACTACGCCTCGTACATGACCGGCGAAGTGCTGTCGGTCAGCAGTCAGCACGCGTGATGGGCACTGTGATGACTGACGTCGACGACATCAGCAGCACCCGTGAAATTGGCAGCATGGGCGACATTGATGACCATACCCAGCCCGCTCGCGTATTCACTCACCCCGAAACGCTGATAGCCGCCGTGGGCGAAGCGCTCGGTGCAAGCGCGTGGCTCGTGATCGATCAACCGCGCATCGATCTGTTCGCCGACGCGACGCTCGATCACCAGTGGATTCACGTCGACGCCGAACGCGCTCGCCATGGTCCGTTTGGTGGCTGCATCGCACACGGCTTTCTCACGCTCTCACTCGTCAATTTTTTCCTGCCGCAGATTGTGCGTGTCGACGGCGCGCGGCTCGGCGTCAATTACGGCTGCGACAAGATCCGTTTTCCCGCACCGGTGCGAGCCGGCGCGCGCGTTCGCGGAGTCGGCCAGTTGCTGCGCGCAGAAGCGATTGAAGGCGGCGTGCAGGCGTGGATTCGGGTGAGCGTGGAAATCGACGGTGAGACAAAACCCGGGTGCGTGGCGGACACCATCAGCCGCTACTACCTGTAGAAACCTGTAGAACCCGTAGAGGAATATTTCATGAACGAAGCGGTCATCGTCTCGGTTGCGCGCACACCGATCGGCAAAGCATTTCGCGGCGCGTTCAACGACACCGAAGCGCCCGCGCTCGGAGGCCACGTGGTGCGTGCCGCGCTCGAGCGCGCGCAACTCGAGCCCGCCGATATCGACGACGTGCTGATGGGCTGCGCCGCACAGCAGGGGACCCAGGGCTACAACATCGGCCGGCTTTCGGCTGCCGCGGCGGGATTGCCGGCGTCGGTGCCGGGTATGGCGATGGACCGGATGTGCTCGTCGGGCCTGATGACGATCGCGACGGCGGCGCAAAACATCCTGTGCGGCGACGCGCGGATTGTGGTGGCGGGCGGCGTGGAGTCGATCACGCTGACGCAGAACAAGCACAAGAACGCGTACAGGGCACGCTCGGACGCGGTGCTCGCACATCAGCCGGCAGCGTATATGGCGATGATCGAAACGGCGGAAATCGTCTCGCGCCGATACGGGATTTCGCGCGAGGCGCAGGACGGGTACGCGCTGACGAGTCAGCAGCGCACTGCCGCGGCTCAGGCAGCGGGCCGCTTCGACGAAGAGATCGTACCGTTCGACGCGCAGCGCGCGCTGTTCGACAAGGAAGGCAACGCGGCCGGCAGCGAAAGCGTGCGGGCCAGTCGTGACGAATGCAATCGCGCCGACACCAGCGCGGCCAGTCTGGCGGCGCTCAAGCCGGTCTGGAGCGGCGGCGAAGCGGTGGCGCAGGGCGAGTTCATCACCGCAGGCAATGCCTCGCAATTGTCCGACGGTGCGGCGGCGGTGGTCGTGATGAGCGCAGAGCAGGCGCAGCAGCGTGGTTTGAAGCCGCTCGGCATTTACCGCGGCATGGCGGTGGCGGGCTGCGCAGCCGACGAAATGGGCATTGGTCCGGCGCTCGCGGTGCCGAAACTGCTGGCGCGTCATCGGCTGACGGTGAACGACATCGGCCTGTGGGAGATGAACGAGGCGTTTGCGTGCCAGGTGATTTACTGCCGCGATCAACTGCATATTCCGTCTGATCGCCTGAACGTGAACGGCGGCGCGATCTCGGTCGGCCACCCGTTCGGAATGTCCGGCACCCGTATGACGATGCACGGTCTGCTCGAAGCGCGTCGGCGCGGCGTGCGCTATGTCGTCGTGACGATGTGCGTCGGCGGCGGCATGGGCGCGGCGGCACTCTTCGAAACAGCGGCGTAGACCGCGTTCGGAGTTTTGCATGGGGCCCGAATAAGCGCTAAAGCGCCAACTCGGGCCGACAGCTTTGCATGGGGCCCGAATAAGCGCTAAAGCGCCAACTCGGGCCGACAGGAGACAAAAATGAAATCGACATTACCAGGCTTGCTGCTCTCCGCGGCTGTGCTGGGCGCGGCGCTGTTTGCGTTTTCGCCTCGCCCGCTGCCGGCTTTCGCGGCGACCACCATTCAGGCCGACCGCCTGCAGATCAACGGACTCGCCAGAGCAGGCACGCGCCTCGTCGCGGTGGGCGAACGCGGCGTCGTTCTCCTGAGCGACGATGCAGGCGCCTCCTGGCGCCAGGCCGCGATGGCTTCCGACGAAGCCTCCACGCTCACCCAGGTGTTCTTCATCTCGCCGCGCATCGGCATCGCAGTGGGGCATGACGGTTGGATCGTGCGTACCGTGGATGGCGGTGCGCACTGGAGCGAGGTGCGTTTCGATCGCAAGCATTCGGACCCGTTGCTGTCCGTATGGGGCAATGCAGGCGGACTGGTGTTCGCCAGCGGCAGCTTCGGCCAGTTGTTCGTCTCGCACGACGCGGGCGCCACCTGGACCCAACAGAAAACGCCCGCCGACGATCGGCACCTGAATGCGATTGCGGGCGACTCGAGCGGCCGTTTGATGATTGCCGGCGAAACCGGCACGCTGCTGCGTTCAACAGACAACGGCGCGACCTGGGAGAAGCGGCCCGTGCCCTATCAGGGTTCGCTATTCGGCGTGCTGAAGCTGGCAAACGGCGACTGGCTCGCGTACGGCATGCGCGGCAACGTGCTGCGCAGCACCGATCAGGGCGACACGTGGGCCCATATCGACAGCCGCGTCGGCACCTCGTATTTCGGCGCTGTGCAACTTGCCGACGGCGAACTGGTGCTGGTCGGCCAGGGCGGCGCGATCGTCACCTCGCGCGATAACGGGCAGAGCTTCTCGGTGCGCAAAGTGGGGGGCGTGCAGAGCCTCGCGGCCGTGGTCGACGCCGGGCATGGCGAGCTTGCGCTCGGCGGGGAGGCGGGCGTGGCGTTGCTGCCGGTTGCGCCGGTGGTTCGGCCACCGCCTGGCTTGCCACTTACGCCACCGCTCGCGTCGCCCGGCGCGTCAGCGTCCTGACCTCGCGGCTTCGTTCACCGAATTTCCATAGCACGCTCGCCGGCCAGTGATTCGCCATGCCCGCCGCGCTCCCCGTTGCCTTGCCGTGAGACGCATCATGAACGCTTCGTCCCGTCCTTCTCCGTCCCGCCTTTCGCGTTTTGTCGAGCGCTGCGCCGACGTCATCATGCGGCGCCGGCGCATCCTGCTGACGCTGTGTCTCGCGCTGACCGTCGCATTGGGTTGTTCCGCGACGCGGCTGCGGCTCGATCCCGGGTTCAACAAGATGATCCCGATGCAGCATCCGTATATGCAGGTGTTCAACCGCTATGCGAGCGCCTTTCCGGGCGCGAACACGATCCTGGTGAGTCTGCGCTGGAAGGGCCACGGCGACATCTACAATCCGGCGTTCATGGACGACCTGCGTCACGCAACCGATGACGTGTTCTTCATTCCCGGTGTGAATCGCTCGCGCGTGTTCTCGCTGTTCACGCCGAACGTGCGCTATACGGAGGTCACCGAGGCGGGCTTTCGCGGCGACGTGGTCGTGCCCGGTCAGTTCACCAGCAGCAATCCCGACGACCTGGCCAAAGTACGCCGCAACGTGGCGCGTTCCGGACAGATCGGCCGACTGGTCGGCAACGACCTGCATTCCGCGCTGATTCGCGCGGAGTTGCGCGAGACTGATCCCGTCACCGGCAAGCATCTGGATTACAGCGCGGTGGCGCGCCAACTTGAACAGATTCGCGCGCGCTATTCGAACCAGGATGTCGAAGTCGACATCATCGGCTTTGCGAAACTTGTGGGGGACGTGGAGGCGGGAATCAGCGGTGTGATCGGGTTTTTCGCGCTCGCGTTTCTGATTACCGCTGCGTTGCTGTTTGCGTACACGCGCTCGGCGAAGACCACGGTGCTCGCGTTATTCGTCGCGTTGCTGCCGGTGGTGTGGTTGCTCGGCGCGTTGCCGGTGCTGGGACTCGGTATCGATCCGATGTCGATCCTCGTGCCATTCCTGATTTTTTCGATTGGCGTCTCGCATGCCGTGCAGATGACCAATGCATGGAAGCAGGCGCTGGTCGCGGGTATGTCCCCGGCCGATGCGGCGCGCGACGCGTTTCGCAAATTGTTCGTGCCGGGCACCGTTGCGCTGCTGACGAATGCGCTCGGCTTCATGGTGATCATGCGCATCCAGATCGAGATTGTGCGAGAGCTGGGTGTCACGGCATGCCTCGGCGTGCTGCTGATGATCGTCACCAACAAGGTGTTTCTGCCGATCCTGCTGTCGTACACGCGGTTGGAGGCGGGTACCCTGGCGCGTGCGCAAAGCCGTGCGGCGCAAGGCGGCAGCCGCCTGTGGACGCGCTTCGCGATCTTCGCGCGGCCTGCGCCGGCGCTCGGCGTGTTCGTGATCGCGCTGCTGTTGCTGGCGTTCGGCGCGAGGGAGTCGCGCAATCTGCAGATCGGCGACATCGGCGTGGGTGCACCCGAGTTGCGCGCCACTTCGCGCTACAACCTCGATAACGCGCGCATCACGAGCCAGTACAACATCGGCGTGGACGCGCTCGCGGTGATCGTCGAGACGACCGGTTACGACGACGCGTGTCTGCATTACCCGGTGATGAGCGCGATCGAGCGCTTCGAGATGGGGATGCGCGGCGTGGCGGGCGTGCAGTCGGTGGTGAGCGTGCCTTCGCTTGCGAAGATCTCGATTGCCGCATTCAACGAAGGCAATCCGCGCTGGGGTGCGCTGCCGCGTTCGAGCGACGGTCTCACGCAGGGCGCGAGCGCGTTCGATCCGGACAACGGCATGAACACCGAGAACTGCCAGGCAATTCAGGTGCTGATCTACACCACGGATCACGAGGGCAAGACGATCGCGCATATCGTCGATGAAATCAAACGGCTGGCGGCTGAGGATCACACGCCGAACATTGCCTTCCGGCTCGCGGGCGGCAACGTGGGCGTGATGGCGGCGACCAATGAGGCGGTCGGCGACGCCGAGGTGGCGATGTTGCTGTCGATTTTCGGCGCGATTGCATTGCTGTGCTTCGTGACTTTCCGCTCGTGGCGCGCGGTGTTGTGCATCGTCGTGCCGCTGACGGTGGTGTCGATCTTGTGCAACGCGGTGATGGCGTGGCTCGGCATCGGTCTGAAGGTTGCCACCTTGCCGGTGATTACGCTGGGCGTTGGCGTGGGCGTCGACTACGGCATCTACCTGTACGAACGCTTGCAGCACGAAGTACGCGGGGGCGCCACCTTGCCCGATGCGTTCGCGGCGGCGATGCGTCAGCGCGGCACCGCGGCGCTGTTCACCGCGGTGACCATGTTCATCGGCGTGGGGACGTGGGCGTTTTCCGCGCTCAAGTTCCAGGTGGATATGGGCGTGCTGCTTGCCTTCATGTTCCTCGTCAATCTGTTCGGCGCGGTGTTTCTGCTGCCGGCGCTGGCGGCATGGCTCGGGGTGGAGCGGGCCGAGCGGCGAGCCGGTGGCAGGGTCGGTGCGACGGGCGCGGCCGTGGCGAAGGAGCCGAACATGCCGAAAGCGGCGGATGCTGCGGATGCACCCATGCGCGGTACTGCATCGGATTCCGGCGAAGTCGAGCCGGCTGCGCTCGAGCATGGCAATCCGGCGCGCTAACGGGCATTGACTGGCATCGGCGGGCATTGATGGGCAATAACGGCCACTAGCGATGTCGCTGAAGTAGCTGAAGTCCCTAGTCCGTCGGGACGATGAAGGCGGAGTGTGTCGCGCTTATCGTCGGGCGTGCGCCTGAAAGTTTGCGCGCTGCGCAGAAGCACCGATGACGGCGGCTATTCACAAGCGCCGTCTTTTCCATTGGAGGAGATAAGAGATGTCCGCACGTCCCTACAGAATTGAAGCACAGCCGCTGGTGCAGCGATATGCACGCGGCTGGCATTGCCTTGGTCTTGCCAGCGAATACAAGGACGGCAAGCCGCACACGCTGAACATCTTCGGTCAACGTCTTGCCGCGTTCATGGATTCGCAGGGCCGCGTGAACGTGGTCGACGGTTTTTGCCCGCACATGGGCGGCGATCTGAGCACTGGCCGCGTGGATGGCGACACGCTGGTGTGTCCGTTTCACGGCTGGCAGTGGGACGGCGAGGGTAACTGCCAGTCGATTCCCTATTGCAAGCGGATTCCCCCGAAGGCAAAAATCGGCACGTGGCAGACTTGCGAGCAGAACCAGTTGCTGTTCATCTGGCACGATCCCGAAGGCAATCCACCGGGCGAAGACGTCGCGATTCCGCGTATCGACGCGTGTTTCTCCGACGAGTGGTCCGATTGGGTCGTGGACCTGATGACGATCGGCACCAACTGCCGCGAGCTGGTTGACAACATTTCCGACATGGCGCATTTCTCCACCGTGCATGGCGCGCCGGTCGACTACTTCGCGAATCTTTTCGAGGGACATAAAGCGACTCAACTGCTGGTTGGCCGCAGTGAACGTCTTGGCGACGACGAGCTGATCGCGTTGTCCACTTACTTTGGCCCGGCGTACCACATCACGGAAATGACGGGGCAAAGCGGCGGTCATCCGATTCACTCGATCTTGCTGAACTGCCATGTGCCGATCGACATGAACAGTTTCGAGTTGCGTTATGGCGTCATGGTGAAGAAGGTGCCGGGGTTATCGGACGAACAGAACATGGAGATTGCGCGCGCTTACTCGAAGCAGGCGCAGGCCGCTTTTTATGAAGACGTCGCGATCTGGGACACGAAGACGCGCATTGACAATCCGTTGTTGTGCGAGGGCGATGGCCCGTTGTATCAGATGCGCGACTGGTACTCGCAGTTTTATCTGGATGCAGCGGATGTCCGGCCTTCGAGCACGGCGAGAAAGGTGGTGGAGATCAAGGTGCGCGACGGTGGGGCGCCGCCGCCGTTGCGGCATGTATTCGAAGGGTGATGAATCCCGGCGAGGGCGGGGCATGTGCCGCCCTCTGACTGCTGAGCAACCCCACGTTCTTCGGAGCGTGGGGTTTTTTCTTACGCGATCAGGGATTCGTTGCGACGGACGGCGCCGCCTGCAGATAGTTTTGGCGGATCTTCTCTGTATTCACGTGGAGCACGTCGACGAGGTAATGCTGCATGCCGCCGTATTGCTGATCGATGACTTCCATTGCCGCGCCGATGTAGTCGGGATCGACGGCGAGCAGCGGGGCCAGCACGTCGGGCGTGACGCCGATTTTCTGCAGTTGCGCGGTGGCTTGTGCGTTACCTGCCGCGTTGTAGCGGTTCGATTCCAGGTAGTTGGCAATCACGGTGGCGCGATCGACGCCTAGCGCGGACAGCAGCAGGACTGTGGCGAACCCTGTGCGATCTTTGCCTGCGGTGCAGTGATAGAGGATGGTCTTGTTTTCTTCCGCGAGCTTCAGGAAGCGGCTGAATTGCGGCTGGTAGTCGGTGGGGAATTGCCTGTAGAGCGAGATCATGAATTGATGCATTTGCGCCGGCGTGGAGCGCTTGAGCATGGGGATGATTGCTTCGGGGGAGAGGTTGCCTGCTAGCACTGGATCGGCTTGCCACGGGAATTGAGTGGCGAAAGCTTGTTCGGTGGGTTTCTTTTCGCTTGCCGCGCGGAAGTCGAGGACGACGTCCAGGTGCATTGCCTTGAGTCTGGTGATGTCGGCCGGTGTGGCGAAGGCCGGGTTGCCGCTCCGGTAGAGGCGGCCGGGGTGGATTTGCCGGCCATCCGAGGTGGTTAGGCCCGCCAGGTCGCGGGTGTTTTGGATTTTTTCCATCTGGATGTATGTGTCGGTGTTGGTGTTGGTGTTGGTGTTGGTGTTGGTGTTGGCGTTGCCTTGGGGTTGGGATGCTGATGTTATGGCTATCGCTGATAGTAGGGTGGCTAGCGCCGTGGAGATGTACGGTTTTGGTTTCATGGGTTTGGTTTGATGTTTGTCGTTTTTTTTGGGGTTTTTCTTGCGGGGTTTTGGTTGGGTTTGTGGCCTGTGTGGTGCTTTATTCTGTGCGCCTGCGGCGTTGGCCTTTCCTTGATTTCTTATCGGTCTATTAGCGTTCCCCCTGTGCGGGGGGGCACCTACTTTTCTTTGCCTGCCGCAAAGAAAAGTAGGCAAAAGAAAGCGGCTCAAACCGCCAGCTCATAAGCGGGTCCCCCGCGCAGCCACGGTAGTGGTGCATCTGGAATCCGTGTTCTCGCGCATTCCGCTCCGGTGACAAGGCCGTCATACTTCCGGCGGCGCTGCGCGCGCCGATGCCCAGTTCGTAAAGCCGTTCGCTGCGTTTTGCCTCATGTGGTTGGATTTTTGCGTTTGTCGCGGCATAGCCACTCGTCATTGCATTCATTGCGTGGGTGATAGGTTGCATATCATTTCCGCTGAGTTTGCCCATGAGTGCAGAGGCGCTTCGCCGAGGCGAAGCCGACGGCCCCCGCCGCTCAAAGCAAAACCGTGGGTGTGCGGATGAACCCTTCCGGCGAGCACGCAGTGTGAGGCGGGAGGTATGACGCCCTTGTCACCGGAGCGGAATGTGCGGGGGCACGGATTCCAGATGCACCACTACCGTAACTGTGCGGGGGACCCGCTTAAGAATTAGCGGTTTGAGCCGCTTTCTCTTGCCTACTTCTCTTTGCGGCAGGCAAAGAGAAGTAGGTGCCGCCCCGCACAGGGGCAACGCTAATAAACCAATATGAAAACAAGGAGAGGCCAACGCCGTAGGCTCACAGACAAAACAGACCACTAACAAATCAAGGAAAGGCCAACGCCGCAGGTGCACAGAAAAAACAGACCACTAACAAAGCAAGGAGAGGCCAAAAAACCAGAGCAAGCAAAGACCAAAACAGCAAACAAAAAACCAACAACCGCTGCGCGACAAAAAAAACTACAACACCATCCCCCCCCGTTCCCGCGCAAGCGTCAACGCTGTATCTTCAATCATGTCCTCCTGCCCGCCGACGAGGCGCCTCCTCCCCATTTCAACAAGAATATCCCGTGCCGGAACCCGATACTTCGCTTCAGCCCGCTTGGCAAACAGCAAAAACGACGAATAAACCCCCGCATACCCAAGCGTCAACGCATCGCGATCAATCCGGATCGGCGCATCCATAATCGGCACCACGAGATCCTCGGCGACATCCGAAATCCCAAACACATCGACACCCGTCTCAATCCCCATCCGCTCGCACACAGCGATAAACACTTCCATCGGCGTATTGCCGGCACCCGCCCCAAGCCCCGCAGCCGCCGCATCAATGCGATTTGCACCAGCCGCAATAGCCGCAATCGAATTGGCCACACCCATCGCAAGATTGTGATGCCCGTGAAACCCCAACTCCGTCTCAGGCTTCAACGCCGCACGCACAAGCGCAATGCGCGCAGTCACATCGTCAGGCAACATGTAGCCCGCCGAGTCGGTGATATAGATGCAGTTCGCCCCGTACGACTCCATCAGCTTCGCCTGACTCGCGAGCTGCTCGGGCGCGGACATGTGCGCCATCATCAGGAAGCCGACCGTGTCCATCTCCAGCTTGCGGGCCAGGCCGATGTGCTGCTCGGACACGTCCGCTTCCGTGCAATGCGTCGCGACACGAATCGTGTGAACACCAAGCCCGTGCGCCATGCGTAAATGGTCAACCGTGCCGATGCCCGGTATCAACAGCGCAGACACCCTGGCCCGTTTCAGTTCGGCGATTACCGCGCTCAGATAGGCTTCGTCGGTATGTGCCGGAAAGCCATAATTGACCGATGCGCCACCCAGGCCGTCGCCGTGTGTGACTTCGATGAGCGGCACGCCCGTGGCGTCGAGGCCGCGTGCGATCGAACGCATCTGGTCGAGGGAAATCTGGTGGCGCTTGGGATGCATGCCGTCGCGCAACGTCATATCGTGCACGGTGATGCGGGTTCCTGCTAATGACATGGGGACTCCTTACGCAGTGGCAGGCGATGCGGCGAGCATCTGTTGGGCAAAGACTTCGGCGGTACGCGCCGCGGCCGCGGTCATGATGTCGAGGTTGCCTGCATACTTCGGCAGATAGTCGCCGAGGCCTTCGACTTCCATGAACACGGACACGCGCCGGCCGTCGAACACGGGGCCGTTTTTCAACGTATAGCCGGGCACGTACTGGCGTACTTCGTCGATCATGGCGTGCACGGAGGCCGTGATCGCATCGACGTCCGGATCGGTTTCGGTCAGGCAGTGGATCGTGTCGCGCATGATGAGCGGCGGCTCGGCGGGATTGATCACGATGATCGCCTTGCCCACCGCGGCCCCGCCGATCTGCTCGATCGCGAGCGAGGTGGTGCGGGTGAACTCGTCGATGTTCTTGCGCGTGCCGGGACCGACCGAACGCGACGATACCGTCGCGACGATCTCGCCATACACCACGCGCTGTACGCGTGAAACCGCATACACCATCGGAATCGTCGCCTGACCGCCGCAGGTGACCATATTGACGTTCATGGCCTGCTGGTCGATCTGTGCAGCAAGGTTGACCGGAGGTACGCAGAACGGGCCGATCGCGGCAGGTGTCAGGTCGATCACGCGCACGCCGTGCGCGGTCAGCTTGTCGGAATGCTCGCGGTGCACGTACGCGGAAGTGGCGTCGAAGGCGATGCGGATATCGTCGGCGGCCAGATGCGGCAGCAGGCCGTCAATGCCGTCGGCGGTGGTTTTCAGTCCCATTTCGCGGGCCCGCGCGAGGCCGTCGGAGCCGGGGTCGACGCCCACCATCCACACGGGTTCGAGCACCGCGCTGCGGCGCAGTTTGTACAGCAGATCGGTACCGATATTGCCGGGCCCGATCAACGCGCATTTGATCTTGCTCATCAGTGCATCCTCAAGGAAAAGACGGTCAAACGGTCAGATGAAGCGCACGGAACAACTGCCGATGCCTTCAATCCGCATGTGCAACTGGTCGCCGCAAGCGACGGGAATCAAGGCCGCCAGCGAGCCCGACAGCACGACTTCTCCGGCGAGCAACGGCACACCGAGTTCGCCCAACGTGTTCGCGAGCCATGCAACGGCGTCGGCCGGATGGCCCAGCGCGGCGGCGCCGACGCCCTCCGCGGCTCGCGTGCCGTTCTTATCGAGCGTCATACGGCAGGCAGCGAGATCGAGTGTGTGTGGCGCGACGCGTTCGTCGCCGAGCACGTAGACGCCGCACGACGCGTTGTCGGCCACCGTATCGCCGATGCGGATCGCCCAATCGCGGATGCGTGAATCGACGATCTCGAAGCACGCGCCGACTGCTTCGGTGGCGGCAAGCACGGCGTCTCGCGTGATGCCCGGGCCGCGCAGATCGTCCTTCAGATAGAACGCGATTTCGCCTTCCGCGCGTGGCGCGATCAGCTTCTCGATCGGAATGTCCTCGCCGGCGACGTGATGCATGCCGGAAAGGAGCACGCCGAAATCAGGCTGGCGCACGTCGAGCATGTCCTGCACGGCCTGGCTCGTCACGCCGATCTTCTTGCCGACAATGGTTTCGCCCGCTTCAATGCGACGGGCGACAAAGTGTTGCTGTACGCGGTAAGCGTCGGCGAGCGGCAAACCCCCGGCGCGCGCCGAGAAGGGTGCGATCGGCGCGCGCTCGCGCCAAGCGTGGTAAAGCTCGTCGCCGAGTGTGGTGTGAAGTGTCGAAGTCATGACGAGCGCGAATAGAAAGGAAAAGCGCCGGGGCTGGACCTGAATCCGTCCCCGGCCGTGGTTTCAATAGAGGCGCAACGAAATCAGTTGCCCGCGCCGCGAATCGCATCCGGCGAGAAGTACGCTTCGGTCAGTTGCGAGCCACGCGTGAGCACCGGCATCGGTTCCTGATTCGAAAGACGGTCCGCGTAATAAGCGCCCGAAATCAGGTCGTGATAGAACACGGCGGTCGAGTAGAACGATCTGGCGTCGAATGCGTAGAGCGTGGGGGCGAGGTTGGTGCGCCACAGCGTGCCGCGTGCGTCGTAGTTATCGGCGGCGACAGCGTTCCAGGTGTCCTCGTCGAGATACAGCACCCGTTTCGCGTATTGATGGCGATAGCCGGACTTGAGCGTGGCCTGCAACACCCACACGCGATGCAGTTCGAAGCGCATGTACTGGGTGTTCTCATGCCCCTTGGTCAGCAGATCGGTGTATTTGATCGACGGGTCCATCAGCTTGTAGTTGTCGTACGGCACATACACTTCGCGCTTGCCGAGGATCTTCCAGTCGTAACGTTCCCCCGAACCGTTGAAGAGGCGGTCGTCGTCGACGGTGCGAAAGCCGCCGGGACCTTCGGGCTGGTCGAAGCCGAACTCGGGCGCCTGGCGCACGCGGCGCGTGCCCGGGTTATACGACCACGTGCGGCGAGTGTCGGAGCCTTCCTGGTCCCACATTTCATAGCCGGTGATGATCGTGCCGCGATCGGAGAGCGGCAGCATGGTGGTCTGGCGAAAGAAGCTCTTCGCGTTCAACGGGTTCTTCGGATCGAAGTGGTCCGCGCTGCGCGGTCCGTAAATCGCATACTGCACCTTGCCCCACGCAATATTGCCGTCCGGATAGACCACGGCCTGGTCGTAGGCCGCGGTTTCGCCTTCGATTGCGGAGGCGAAGCGCAGATTCCACATCGCCTCGACGCCGTTTTTCGGCACCGGGAACGGCGTGACCGGCGGGAAATCCTTCAGGCCGTTCTGGTCTTTCGTCATCGTGGTGGTGGGCGAGTACAGGCGAATGTCCTTGTACACGGCGTCGCCATAGCTGAAATCGCGGTGGCTCGGATAAACCGGAATCTTGAAGCTGTCGGGATACTTCTTGAGCAGCGCTTTCTCGCCGTCGGTGAGACGCGCTTCGTACTGCTGCATGTTCTGCGCGGTGATCACGAAGAGCGGCTTCTCGTTCGCATACGGATCGGGGAAGCGCTGGCCCGGCTTGTAGTCGACGCCCGGCGGCGTGCCGAACCATTTGCCGCTCCAGGCGGGGATCGTGCCGTCGGCGTTGCCCGCGCGCTCGGCGCCCATCGGCGTGAGCGGGCCTTCGAGTTTGGCGAGATCTTCCGGGCTGGTTTTGGCAAACGAGGGGGCGCCCAGTGCGAAGGCGAGCGCGGCGCCCGCTGCGAACACGCAGACACGCATTGCGGGATTGAAAATTCGACTCATGACCAAATCCTCTTGCAGTAAAAAGACGGCTGATTCAAAGGGTGATGCCTGCTTCAAAGCGCCCGGAGCACCCGACATGCAGGGCGCTTCGCAGCATCAGAAGGAGTAAGTCGCGGTGGCGAGCACGTAGTCGCGATCGGCGAGCGGACGATTGTTCGGGTCCGGCGTACCGAGGAATTTCGCGTAGACAATCCCGAGTTTCAGGTTGCTCAGGCGCGTGAAGTTCACACCGACCGTCACGCGGTGATCGCCCACGCCGGTCAGCGAACCGAGTGCGCCGTTTAGCGCGGATTTACCGGTGAAGTCGTCGGCGTAGGTGATCGGCACGTCGACGTCCCAGCCGTTGAAGACGTTCTTGTAGCTGAGCGTCCATGCCACCTCGAAGGCGGCGGAATTGCGCGTGTTGGTGAGCGTAGTCGACCCCATGATCGGCGTGATGTTGCCGGCGTGCACATACGAGATTTCGCCCACCAGCGTTTGCGAGGCGGCAAGGAAGGTCGGCCCGATCGAATAGATCGCCGAGAGATTCGACTGCCATACGTCGCCGCGTGTCGACTGCGCACCCGTGGGGGTGTTCACGAGCACCGCCGCGCCTTGCCGGTACGATGTTTCACCCGCGACGTTCACGCCGTTCAGATCGGTCGAGAAACTCAGGCCGCTGAGCTTGATGTGGTCGAAGTACTTCTGCTGGTACTGCAGCGTCGGGAAGTAGGTGGTCACGACACTCGGGTTCATGTCGTTGTAGTGCAGGTAGTACGCGCCGATTTCGGTGTCGCCGAAGACGCGCCAGCGTGCGCCGAGACCCCACTGGTCGTCGCCGTTCGGGCGGATGTCATTGCCGCGCGGAATCTTGATGCCGCCGGGGCCGATGATGTATTGCGCGCCGGGCCCGACGACGTCCGAGTAACTCCAGTAAGCGCCTGGGGGCACGAGCTGGTTAGGCTCGAACGCGAACTGGTAGTAGCCGAGCAGGCTGAAGTTCGGCGCGAGTTGCCATTGCGTCGAAATTTGCGGCACCGGCAGGAGGATGTCTTTGACCTCCGCGCCGGCCACATACGACGCGGTGGCGTTGGCCGGTCCCTGGGCGCCCGCGATATTCGGAAAGAACACGCTTTCGCCCCATGCGACGACCTGATCGCCGACCTTGACGTTCAGACTCGTGCTGCCCAGATGGATGGTGTCGTAGGCGTAGGCCGCGAGCAACTGCGGAGATCCGCCGGCGAAATAGCTCGCGTCGCTGGTGAACTGGTTGTAGGCGCCGCTATGGTTGACGGTGTAGGGCGCGTTGTTGCTGTTCGGGTGCTGGTAGGCCTGATCGTAGAACACGTTGGCTCGCACGAAGACCCCCCAGTCGTCGTGCTTGAGGTTCACCTCGCCGAGCAGGCTCACCTGATTCTCGATCAGCTTGTTCTTCGCGAAGTTGCGGTCGCCGTCGTCGCCGTTGATGTTCTCCGGCGTGAGCAGGTTGCCGCTCGGCGAGCGCGTGCGCATCCCGAGGCCATAGCCGAGCGTGAAGGTGTAATCGAGCGTAGTGTCCGCGCCGAGATTGACGGTGTCGCCCGCGTAAGCGGATGTGGCGAAGGTCGTCATGGTCGCTGCCGACGCCGCTGCCAGCACGGCGAGTCTGCACGCCGCGCACACTGCGCGCATTGCCGGCGCGCGTGCTTGTGTTCCGTTGATCTGCATCCTGTCTCCTCTGTGGTCACGTCTGAAATTTGTTGTGATCAGAGGTTAGGGGGCACGTGCGGCGCGAGAATCGTCAAAACGGACTAGTCGCTTGCCCCAGGGATGCGAGGCGTGTACCCGTGAATGCGGCTATGAGTTGGAGGTGAACGCTTTGTGCAGGCCGGTGGCGGCGAGAAAGGCGGGCACTTCGCCACCGCCTTCGAGAATCAGGTTGCTGCCCGATGCATAGGCGGCGTGCGGCGAGGCGAGAAACAGGCACGCGGACGCGACGTCGCCGGGTTTCGCGAGCCGGCCCGCGGGAATCGTCGCGGTGATGGTGTCGAGCGCGGTTGCGCCATCCGCCGAAGAGGAACCCGTGTGACCGCTGGTGGCGGCTTCGGTTTCCACGAGACTCGGGCTCACCGCGCACACGCGCACCTTGGGCGCCCATTCCACCGCGAGCGAGCGCACCGCATTCAAAAGACCGGCTTTCGCTGCACCGTAGGCTGCTGTTCCCGGCGACGCCCGCAAACCGCTCACACTGCCGATGAACAGTAAAACGCCGCCTTCCGGTTGTTGTTGCATCAGCGCGTTCGCGCGTTGCGCGATGTGCAGCGGCGCCAGCAGGTTCAGGCGGATGACGGCTTCGGTAAAGCGCGGCGAGGCCTGTGCGGCGAGCGCGAACGGCGCGCCGCCCGCGTTGTTGACGAGCACGTCGAGCCGGCCGGTTTCGCGTTCGATCCGCGCGAGCAGTGCGTCGATGGTGTCGATGTCGCGCACGTCCGCGGCGATGAAGCGCAACGTGTTCTCAGGAAAACCCGCATGCACGTCCCCGGGCGCACCGTTGTGCGAATGCGCGCGCTCGCAGGCAGGTGAATCATCTTCCAAACCCGTGGCCGCGTTGGCAGGCGGCGTGCGTCCGCAAACATAAACCGTTGCGCCCGCCGCCTGAAACGCTTGCGCGATGGCCGCGCCTATTCCCTTGGTGCCGCCCGTCACCAGCACTACCTTGCCGCTGAAATCGAACCCTGTCATTGCCGCTGTCTCCGTCTGTCCATGTGGGCCCGATGGTAGGAGAAATGCAGCGCTGCCTCGTAGTCTGAAAAGACGATGCCCTGCCGTGGATTCGACCGGATGATGTGTTCGCTGGCGACCCTCATACGATCTGCCGCGCCAAAGTGCGCGGCGCGAGGCAACAACCAACTTGCATGGAGCCGGAGTAAGAGCTTTGCACTAACTCCGGCCGGCATAGGAGACAAGCGCGCATGAATGCAACGCCTACTGAGTCCGGGCACGCCAATACGCCCGCCGACGCGCATAGCCAGTCCGGCAGCGCGCCGCGACCTTTGCAGGCGCCCAAGGGGATTTTCACGGAGGTCCCCGGCGGCCTGACACTGCATCACTTCGAAGCCGGCAGCGGCGCGCCCGTGGTGTTCATCCACGGCAGCGGCCCAGGTGCGAGCGGTTTCAGCAACTTCAAGCACAACTACCCGCAGTTCGCGGCGGCCGGTCACCGGGCGATCGTGGTCGATCTGCCGGGCTATGGCGCGTCGTCAAAACCCGCGGACGTGAACTACACACTCGATTTTTTCGTCGACGCGTTGCGCGCGCAACTCACCGCGAACGGCATCGGCCGGGCGACCCTGCTCGGCAATTCGCTTGGCGGCGCGATCGCGCTGCAATACGCGCTCGATTACCCCGACGACGTCGACAGTCTGATCATGATGGCGCCGGGCGGTGTCGAGGAACGCGAAACCTACTTCAGGATGGAGGGCATCCAGAAGATGGTGTCGCTCTTCACTAACCGTCAGATGAACCGCCTGACGATGCGCCAATTGCTCGAACTGCTGGTGTTCGATCGCAGCCTCGTCACCGATGCGCTGGTCGAAGAGCGGCTGAGCGTGTGCGAGCAGCAGCCGCCCGAAGTGCTGTCGACCATGCGCGTGCCCAATCTGACCGGGCGCCTCGCCGAACTGAAATGTCCGGTGCTGGGTTTCTGGGGCACGGATGACCGCTTCAATCCGGCGAGCGGCGCGATGCGCTTTCTCGAACACTGCGCCGACGCGCGCTTTGTTCTGATGAATCGTTGCGGGCACTGGGTGATGGTCGAGCATCGGCGGTATTTCAATCGCGAATGCCTGGAATTTCTCGCGGAGCGGCGCGTCGCTTGAGGCATGCTTCGGATGCAGCGCGACTGGGTGAGCGGCTTGAGGGGCGTACCCCGCACGACACGCTCAAGTCCAGGCGCTGAGCAAACCCCAACTACAACATGACGGAGACGGTATGACATTTCCCCATCAACTGTTCGACATGAGCGGCAAAGTGACCGCCATCACGGGCGGCGCGCGCGGCATCGGTGCGCAGACAGCCCGCACATTGGCGGCAGCCGGTTCGGCGATCGCGGTGCTCGACGTGCTGACGGAGCCGGGCGAGCGGCTGGTTGCCGAGATCAACGAGGCGGGCGGCCGCGCGGCGTTCTGGAAGATGGACGTCACGCAGGAAGACAACGTGCAGCGCGTGTTCGGCGAAATCGCCACGCGCTTTGGGCGGCTCGACGCGCTCGTGAACAACGCAGGTATAGAAGGCGCGAATCTGCCGACCCACGAAATGACGCTGCAGCAATGGCAGAAAGTCATCGACGTCAACGTGACGGGCGTGTTCCTCTGCACCAAGTACGCGATTCCGCACATGCTGACGGCGGGCGGCGGTTCGATCGTGAATCTGTCGTCGATGTATGGGCTGGTCGGCGGACCGGACGTGCCGGCGTATCACGCGTCGAAGGGCGCGGTGCGGCTGATGGCGAAGACCGAAGCGATGCTGTACGCCGCGCAGAATATCCGCGCAAATTCCGTGCATCCTGGCTTTATCCGCACGCCGCTGCTGGAAGAAGCGTTCGAAAAGCTCGGTGACCCGGAGCAGATTTTCGCGCACATGAAAACGCTCGTGCCGCTCGCGAAGATCGGCGACCCGCAGGATATCGCGGCAGGCATCCTGTATCTGGTGTCGCCGGCCGGCCGCTATGTGACCGGCACGGAGCTGGTGATCGACGGTGGCTACACCGCACGTTAGGAGAACCGATGAACACCAGCGAAACCATGAAGGCGCGCCTCGTCGACTATATCGAGGCGTTCAATGCGGCCGACGCCGCGCGCGTCATCGCGCTGTTCGCCGACAACGCGAGCGTCGAGGACCCGGTCGGCACCCCCTTGAAAGAGGGCAAAGGCGAGATCGAGACGTTCTATACATACGCGACCTCGGTGGGGGCCCGGCTCGAACTGATGGCGCCGCCGCGCGGCTCGCACGGCAATAGCGCGTCGATCAGCTTTCGCGTGCATATCACGGGGCAGGACGGCCGGCCCGCGCACATCGACGTGACCGACGTGATGGACTTCGACGCCGCCGGCAAGATTCTGCGCATGCGTGCGTACTGGGGCGCGGACGATTATCACGTGCTCGCGCAGGCGAGCTGAACCGGAACGGCGGCACGATGGCGCTCTACGAGTTCAACGGCAAGCGGCCGCGCGTCGATCCGTCAGCGTACGTTCATCCGAGCGCGGTGCTGATCGGCGATGTGACGGTGGCTGCCTGCTGCTACATCGGACCGCATGCGAGCCTGCGGGGGGATTTCGGCGCGGTGGTGGTGGAGCGTGGCAGCAACGTGCAGGACAGTTGCGTGCTGCACACCGGCGTGGCGAATACGTGCCGGCTTGGCGTGGACAGCCACGTCGGGCATAGCGCGATCATTCACGGCGCGACCCTCGAGCCGAACACGATGGTCGGCATGCACGCCGTCGTGATGGACGGCGTTGTGCTCGGCACGGCGAGCATCGTGGCCGCCTGTGCGTTCGTCAAGAAGGATTGGCGGGTGCCGGCGGGCGTGCTGGTGGCCGGAGTGCCCGGGCGCGTGGTGCGTACGCTGAGCGATGACGAGATCGTGGCGAAATCGTCCGGAACCCGGCTTTACCAGCAACTCGCGGCGGATTGCCTGCGCACCATGCGCAGCGTTTGAGGGTGGGCGCCGCCCATCGGGCGGCGTGAGTGCGGCGTTAAAGTTCAAATCCTGCGGCCGGCGCGATAAGCGCGCGGCCGCAGCGTTCCTTCCTGTTCCCTTACGTTACATACCCCTGCGCCACGTTGATCAACTGCACGCGATTGCGCACGTTGAACAACTGCCGCAAGCGCCGCAGGTGATAGTCGACGTTATGCGGCGACAGCCCGAGGAAATATGCAATTTCCTTGTCGCGCTGCCCCTGCACGACCGCCTTCAGCACCGCGTGCTGCAACTCGCTCAACGTGACGCGCTGCTGCTGCGTGGGCGCGATCCCGATCACGCTTTTCGCGTGCGTCCAGATGAATTCGTGGATCGTGTGCGCGAACATCAGCGTTTCGGCCACGATCGACTCCGTCATCCAGCGCGGGTTGCCGATCTCCGAGTTGAAGCACAGGCTCGCGCTCAACTCCGGCTCGGGCAGCGGCATCTGCGTAAGAATCCCGCTTTTGCGCCCGGTGGCCTCCAGCATGTCGATCAGCCCGCCGAGCCTTTCGCTGCGCATCTGCGCACGCGGCAGGTCGGCGCGCATGTCGGCGATGTTCCAGAGGAACGGCATGCCGGTCGGCGACGCCAGGGCGACGCGCGGATCGAGCTCGAAATAACGCTCGCGGAAATAGCGCGTGAGCCATGGCTGCGACTCGTAGCTCGTCAGCACGAACATCGTCTTGTGGTGCGCGGTGGTGCGCGTGGCTGAATAGCTGAACGAGTCGAAGCCGAGTTGCTTGATGCGCCGCCGCACAAACTCCATGCGGTCCTGCGCGCTGCCAAATCGCACCAGCGGACTGATTATCGGCGCGGCCCGCCGCGCGGCGGGCGAAGGCGTGCCGATCTCCTCCTCGGTGAAGAGCGTGAGGAAACCTGCGGGCGCGATGCCTGATGCGGTGCGGGCGGATGCCCGGGATGCTTCAGCCGCGTGGGCTGAATTCTCGGGTTGCCGCGTGCCGGCCGGGTAAGCCGGTTGTGCGGTAACCGCTGAGTTGTAAGCCGCCGACACGTGGCTGGCCTCGCCTTGCGGCGAGCCGGTCAGCCAATGCGGCAGCGTATCGCATTCGTGTTCCATGAAACGGTAGCTCCAGCGTTCGAGACGCGTGAAAGACGACAACCTGGATAATTAACTATTTCCAAATATTACGGTAGCCGGTTCCTTGCTATCATTTTTGAGATCTTGCGCTGACCTCTAACCGGTGACGCGGGTGTGACAGGGTTTGCACATATACATACGGGACCTCCCAGGAAGAGACGTGATGGCAAAAATTCCAAGGCTGACAACGACGCTTGCCTACGACCGCTATATGGCGGGCCAGAAACTGGTGTCGAGCGTGGATCGCCCGTGGCGGCACCTGGTGCTGCGCTCGTATCTCGAGCCGGCCGAGCAGGAGTTGCTGGAAGCACCTGGCCTGCAGGACGTCACGTTGATGACGCTCGGCAGCGGCGCCGAGCACCTCGAGCGCAACGTAAATGGGCACTGGGAGAGCGCCGACCTGCGCATGGGCGACGTCTGGTTCGTGCCGCCCGTGCCGATTTCGTGGCGCTGGCGTTCGATCAGCGATGAGCCGCTGTCGACCGTCCATTTGCATCTGGAGCGCAGCCTGATCGACAGCGTCGCCGACCAGATGGAACTGGGCGGCTCGCGCGAGCTGTCGCTTGGCGACGCGATGCAGTTTCACGATCCACTGATCGCCGCGATGCTCGGCGCACTGCATCGCGCCGCGGGCGACCCTGCCGACTCGCGGCTGTATGTCGACGCGCTGGCCCACGCGCTCGCCGCTCATCTGTTGCAACACTATTCGCGCGGCCGTGACGCCAAGGCCGGCTTGCCGCCGCATCCCGAGCGCCTGGTGCCGCGCCGCATTCGCCGTGTAACCGATTACATTCGCGCTAATCTTGCCGCCGATCTGGCCATTGGCGAGCTGGCCGCGCAGGCCGGGTTAAGTAGTTTTCATTTTGCTCGTGTGTTTCGCCGCGAGACCGGTGAAACACCTCATCAGTTCGTTACGCGCTTGCGGCTCGAGGAAGCGGCGAGGCTGCTGCGCGCCACCGATCAGCCGGTGCTGCAAATCGCGCTTGCGGTTGGTTTCGAGAACGCCAGTCATTTCTCCGTGCAGTTCAAGCGTGGCTACGGCGTGACGCCGCTTGCCTACCGACTGCGCGGCTAAGAGTCGGGTTGCGCGGCTGGGTCGTGCGGACGGCTTGCCAGATGCGATGCCCGAGCGCTACGCCGACGCCTGGTGGCGCGCGGGCGTTCGCCGGTTGCGACAGGCTGTTCTGCCGGGCGGCGCGGTGAAGTTTCGGCCGCGCGTGGCCTGGCATGTCAAGGTGGTCGCAGGGGTTTCGAGGGCAAGGATCTCGCGGCGACGCGTGAAACTTTCGCGGTGATGCCGATTCCGTCGCCAGCTTCGCCGTCCGTTGAATTGCCAGAACAGACGTTATGCGCTTTTCGCAGTTTGCTGCGCATTGCATCGCTTGCAAACTACGAAGTTTCGTGGCGTGGCCGGCAATAGAGCTGGCACGGCCGGGCCTGAATGGTGTTCAGGCCGGTTTGCCGCCAACGTGCTCACTCCATGATGAAGCAGTGAGCCGGCAGTGTCGGTTGCCTCTGCGGGATTGTGGAGTGTTGCCGTGGCGCCTCGTGGCTCGCGGCCGGGATGCGCCGATCTGCTTTCCGCGTGGCAGTCCTCGCCACTGGTCCAACTGGCCTGACCAGATGGACGGCAAGTGTATCTGTCGAAGCCTTGCACCGGCCGACAGAATGTTGCGCCTGTAGCCTCGCCCCAGCCAGCGTCTGACCGGCCTTTCCATTCAACCCGTCACAGGGATACCCAGCAATGACCCGACTTCGAATCACCTCCTGCGGCCATGTCTTCACCGCCGAAACTCATCCGGACGCGCCGCAAACGGTGGCGGCCTTTCTGAAGCTTCTGCCGTACCGTCAGAAGATCATTCACGTGCGCTGGAGCGGTGAGGGCTGTTGGGTTCCGCTTGGCGACTTCAAACTCGAAAACGACGGCGCGGCGGTCGGCTTCGAAAATCACACGAGCCATCCGTCGGTTGGCGACATCCTGTTCTATCCGGGCGGCTACAGCGAAACGGAGATCATCCTCGCGTACGGGTCGTGCTGCTTCGCGAGCAAGATGGGCCAACTCGCGGGCAATCACTTCCTGACCATCGTCGAAGGCCAGGAAAAATTGCGCGAACTCGGCACCAAGGTGCTGTGGGAAGGTGCGCAAGACGTGCTGTTCGAGAAGATCTGACGCGCGAAGTCGTCGGCGGGTGCGCTTGCGCGGGCGATTTCTGAGGTTACTTTTCTGATGAGCGCTGCGAGCGCAGCAGTCTCACCTCCGCGAGCGGCCTCAGACCGCTCGCTTCCTCGCTCAACACCCGTGTGGCGCGCGGCGCCACGCTGTGCACTCAATGTCTGCCCCCCCAGAGTTAAGAGGCGTTAAGAGCGCGTCTTAACCTCGCCTAGAAATATCCCGATCGAACTAAGACGTTTGGCACTTTCCGTCCTAAGCGGGGTATGCCGTTTGTACTTATTCAGGCTAAAAAATTTCTTTTAGGAGTTTTCGTATTTTCCGTCGCGTGCGCTGACGGCAAACTAGGCATGTCGCGTCTGTCTGCTGGTGACAGCGCGATGCATTCTTAAATTTTTGGACGTTTGACTTACCTATGTATGCCGGCCATCCCGGTGGTTGGCGGCAAACTGGCGGCGGTGCGCTTGTCGATCGAGAGAAAGCGCGCCGCGTTCTTAAGTTTCTCGGCGTTTGAGTCAATTATTTAGGATGTCTTAAAAAAGACGTCAGACCTGGATTTCGGCAAAAAGATTGGGAGGAATGTTGAATAAGACCTATAAGACTGTTTGGAATGGTGCGACTCGAACGTATGCTGCCGCGTCCGAGGTGGCGAAAGGCCGGGGCGCGAAGGGCGCGTCGGCCAGTGGAGCGCTGGTGGCCGCCAGCGCGGGATTGTTGGGTGTGCTGGCGTTTTCGCTGCCGGTAGGTGCGGCTGAGTGTGGGGCGGGCAACGCAGATTGTGTCGCGGTGACTGGAACATTGGATCCCGTCTTTCCGATGAACAGCAGCGCGTCGAAGAAGCCGCTCAATGCGATGATCAACGCACCTGCCAGCGCCGGCGCTGACCTGTTGGCGGCGGTTTCCCAGCCGCTTGCATCCACGGGGAACAGTTCCAGACTACTGGGGGCGGGCGCCGTGGTTTCTGCAGACGACGTACCGGTCGCCCAGTACATCGCCGTCAGTCCGGTGATTACACCAGGTTTGACGACGACAGCGCTATACGGAGAGAACGCCATGGCGGTCGGTGTTGGAGCGACTGCCCTGGGTGACGGTTCGCTGGCGGTCGGCGCGAGTTCGGGGGCGGCGTTGAATAATGCCACCGCAGTGGGCTCAGGGGCGGGGGCGCTGGCGGTGAATTCAACGGTTATTGGCGCCGGCGCCACGACCAATTCCTACGCTAGCAACGGCGTTGCGATTGGTTATCTCGCGAAAGTACAGGGTGCTAACGCGTTGGCCATCGGCACGAACGTTCAGACGAACGCGGAAGATTCCATCGCTGCGGGCAGCAATGCGTTTATTGCAACGGCCGCTGCGAAAGCGATTGCATTCGGCTCCGGCGCGAGCGCCAGCGCCGCTGGTTCCGTGGCGTTGGGAGCCGATTCCACGGCCGACCGCCCCAATGTGGTCTCCGTGGGTAGTGGCACCTCGCAGCGTCAGATCATCAATGTCGCAGCCGGCACCCAGAACAATGACGTCGTGAATATCTCCCAACTGAAGGGCGCGATGGCTGCGATGGGCGGCGGTGCGGGTGTCGCCTCGGACGGAACCGTCACGAAGCCAACGTACACAATTGGAGGTGGAACCTATAACGACGTCGGCGCGGCGTTGTCCGCTCTGGCCATCACCGGTGAGGCAGCAACGGCGGATGCGGTCCAATACGACTCGACCTCGCATGACACGGTGACATTGGGGAACACCGGCACGCCGGTGCGGATCACCAACGTGTTTGCCGGAGCGCTCGCCGCCGACAGCTCGGATGCCGTGAACGGCGCGCAACTGTTCGCGACCAACCAGGCCGTAGAGCAGAACACCGCCGATATTGCCGCCAACACCGGCACTATCGCGAACCTCGATCAGCGCGTCACGAATAACACCACGCAGATCACCAACCTCGACGCGCGCGCCACCACGATCGAAGGGGACGTGAGCAATATCACGAATCAGATCACGAACGGCGAGATCGGCCTTGTCCAGCAAGATCAGGCGTCGCGCAATCTCACGGTGGCCAAGGATACCGACGGCGCCAGCGTCGACTTCGCCGGCACTGGCGGCGCCCGCGAGCTGACGGGTATCGCTGCTGGCACCACGGATACGTCCGCAGTCAATGTCGGTCAGGTCAGGCCCATGGTGGCGGCGCTCGGCGGCGGCGCGCAGATCAATGCCGATGGTTCGGTGAGCGGTCCCACGTATCACATGCAAGGTGGTACGCAAACTACGGTCGGCGACGCGCTCGGCTCGCTCGACAGCGGGCTCACCACGTTGCAGCAAAACATGGAGACCGGCGGCATCGGCATCGTCACGCAGGATCCCGTGTCACGCGCCATCAACATCGGCGCGACGACCGACGGAGGGCTGATCAACATGGCCGGCACGGCGGGCAACCGGGTGCTCACCGGCGTGGCGCCCGGCTCGGTGAATGCCGCCAGCGCTGAGGCGATCAACGGCGCGCAACTCTATACGCACGCGGCCAGCACGGCGGTGGCGCTGGGGGGCGGCTCAACGGTCAATCCGGACGGTTCAGTGACGGCGCCGTCGTACAGCGTGGACGGTACCGTTGTGAACAATGTCGGCAGCGCGATCAGCAATCTTGACGGCCGCGTGACGCAGAACACCAACGATATTGCCGGACTGCAAACCACGGTCAGCAACATCAGCGGGTCGGTGGCGAATGCGCTCCAGTACGACAGCTCCGCGCACGACAAGGTCACGCTCGGCGGCACGGCAGCCAATGTGCCGAAAGTCACGCTCACCAATCTGCAGGATGGCGAAGTATCGGCTACCAGCAGCGATGCGGTTACCGGCGCGCAACTTTGGAACACTAACCAGCAGATCGGCAATCTCGGCCAGCAGATCGGAGACATTAATCAGGCTGTGAAGAATACTCAGGCCAGCGGCAGTTCATATGTCGCCGTCAACAGCGCGGGCAACGCGGCGCAGGCGATCGGCAACGGTACCGTGGCGATTGGCGGCGGCGCGAAAGCGAGTGCGCCAAACTCGGTCGCGATCGGCGAGGGGTCGGTTGCCGATCAGTCGAACACGGTTTCGGTCGGTTCGGCCGGCAACGAGCGTCGCATTACCAACGTCGCGGCGGGACAGGCGCCCGGAGACGCCGTGAACATGCAGCAGTTCCAGGGCGGCATGAACGAAATCGCGCGCAATGCGTATTCGGGCACGGCGTCGGCTATTGCGTTGACTATGGTTCCGGAGGTCGATGCGAACAAGAACCTTGCCATTGGTGTCGCGACGGCCGGCTACAAGGGCTATCAGGCGGTGGCAGTGGGTTTGTCGGCACGCGTGACGCAGAGCATCAAGGTGAAGCTCGGCGCGGGCATCAGTTCTGCCACGACGACAGTCGGCGCAGGTGCGGCGTACCAGTGGTAGCCAAGGCAGGGGAGTATGAGAACGCGCGTTGCCGGCGCGGATAGATGAGTCGTTGGACCCGGCTGCTGCAGGCACCCCGCACATTGCATCGTGCGGGGTGCGGCGCAACATTTAGTTGAACAGCTTCAACGCTTGCGAGAGCGTATTGATCACGCCCCATGCCAGCGGCAGCGTCACATACAGCCAGAAGACGGCGAGCTTGACCTTGTTGGTCGGATGAACGGCTTGAACGGTCGACATGCGAGTCTCTCCTTAGGCGCCTTTGGCGAGTTGTGCGTCGGTCATGTGGTGCTTGTCGTCGACACGTTTGACCAGCAGGTTGCAGACGAAGCCGATCACCAGCAGCACGACCATGATGTGGATCGTCATCGTGTACGCATCCGCCTTGGCGACGCCGTGCGCCACCTGATAGGCGCGGATGTAGTTCACCAGCACCGGACCCGCAACCCCGGCCGCGGCCCAGGCGGTCAGCAGCCGGCCGTGAATGCCGCCGACGAACGCTGTGCCGAACATGTCCGCGAGATATGCGGGCACCGTCGCGAAGCCGCCGCCGTACATCGACAGGATCACGCAGTACGCCAGCACGAACAGGGCAATCTGGCCGGAAGACGCGAAGCCTGGCACAAGGTAGTACAGGACGGCGCCGAGCGCGAAGAAGATGAAGTAGGTGTTCTTGCGGCCGAGCCAGTCCGAAGCCGAGGCCCACACGAAACGGCCACCCATGTTGAACAGCGACAGCAGACCGACGAAACCGGCCGCTGCGGCAGCCGTCACGGTGCCCTTGAAGCTTTCCTGAATCATCACCGACGCCTGGCCGAGTATGCCGATGCCGGCGGTCACGTTGAGGAACAGCACCAGCCAGATCAGATAGAACTGCGGCGTCTTCAACGCCTGATCGATGTGCACGTGGTTACGCGAAATCATCTTCTTCTGGCTGGTCGTGGGCGGCGTCCAGCCAGCCGGCTTCCAGTCTGCCGGCGGCACGCGAATCGCGAGCGCGCCGATCGACATCGAAATGAAGTACGCAACGCCGAGCACGACGAACGTTTCGGCCACGCCGATGCTGGTCGCGCTGCGGAAGTGGTTCATCAACGCCACCGACAACGGCGCGGCAATCATCGCACCGCCGCCGAAGCCCATGATCGCCATACCGGTTGCCATGCCGCGACGGTCCGGGAACCAGCGGATCAGCGTCGACACCGGCGACACATAGCCGAGCCCAAGTCCGATCCCGCCGATCACGCCGTAGCCGAGATAAAGCAGCGCGATCTGGTGCAGATACACGCCGAGTGCGGAGACGAGGAAGCCGCCGCCGAAGCAGCATGCAGCGGTAAACATCGTGCGGCGCGGGCCGACATGCTCGAGCCACTTGCCGGCAAACGCCGCCGACAAACCCAGGAACACGATCGCCAGCGAAAAGATCCAGCCGAGCGACGTCAGCGACCAGTCGTCAGGGGCGGATTGCGTAATGCCGATGACTTTGGTCAACGGTCCATTGAACACGGAGAAGGCGTATGCCTGGCCGATACAAAGGTGCACGGCGAGTGCGGCGGGCGGAACCATCCAGCGCGAAAACCCCGGTTTCGCGACGGTGGCCTGTTTGGAAAAGAATGGGGATGAGCCTGAAGTGCCATTCGGCTCGGTGATACTACTCATGGTCGGTCTCCGGTGAGGAATTCTTTGTTATCGGCGCTTCATACACAATGCTTGAGTGTCACAGTGTAAAAATTACAGTTTGATATGACATCAATATATGAATTTGTATTTCATATGATGTACGCAAAATGGATATATCACCCGATTGGACGAACGATAGGGCGCGAGCATGGCCTTTGCAATATGAGATGTAAATACATAAGGAGTTAGCCTGGTGAAATACGACCGTAATCTGTCGAATTGCGGCAGCGCGACACGAAGCGTCGGAACGGATGACCGGAGGGGGATTGGGACGCCGGAATCGGCAAGAAGGCGGGGATAAGAAAGAAGCGGGCCGGCATTGGCACCTTCGCCAAGCCGGCCCGTCGCGACAATCAGTGAACAGTTTGTGGTGAGAACTGCGGTGAGAAGCGTGCTGAGAAGCGTGTTGAGAACCGCGGTGAGAACCGCGCGGTCAATCAGGCGACCGTGCGCCCGGTCTTCATCTTCGCCGCCACCAGCACCGAGATCAGGCAGCCGATTGCCAGGTAGGCCGCCACCGGATGCCAGGAGCCACCGGCAAAGCTGACCAGCGCCACCGCGATAAACGGCGTGAAGCCGCCGCCCACCACACTCGCCACCTGATAACCGACGCCCGCTCCGCTATAGCGATACTCGGTGCCGAACAGTTCGGTGAACATCGGTTGCTGCACGCTCACAACCATGTCGTGAGCGACGTTGGCGAGCATGACCGCGAAGATCACGATCCACACCGTCGAGCGTGCTTCGAGCGCGAGAAAGAACGGCACCGCGCTGAACATGCCGACCAGCGCGCCGATGATATACACGCGGCGGCGGCCGAAGCGGTCCGCCAGCCACGCAAAGCAGGGAATCGTCACACAACTCACCGCGCCGACCAGCAGGCCGATCGTGAGGAAGAACTCGCGCGGCATGTGCAGATTGGCGGTCGAGTAGTTCAGGGCGAACGCCGTCACGATATACATCGTGAACAGCTCGGCAAGACGCAGCGCGATGATCAGCAGGAAAGCCTTGGGGTGCTTCAGCAGGGCCTCGACGATCGGCAGCCGCACGCTGCGTTCGCCGTGCTGGCCGACCTTCTCGACGAACTCCTTCGACTCCTCCATGCTCGAACGAATCCACAGCGCGATCAGCACCAGCACCACGCTGAACAGAAAGGGCAGGCGCCAGCCCCAGTTCAGGAACGACGCGTTGTCCATCGAACGGCTGATGATCGCGACGAGGCCGGTCGAGAGCACCAGACCCACCCCATAGCCAACCTGCACGCCGCTGCTGTAGAACGCCTTTTTCTTCTCCGGCGCGCTTTCGACCGCCATCAACGCCGCGCCGCCCCATTCGCCGCCGACCGCGAAGCCCTGAATCGCGCGCAAGGTCACGAGCAGCACAGGCGCCCACCAGCCGATACTGGAGAAAGCCGGCAGCAGGCCGATCGCGGCGGTGGAAAGGCCCATCATCATCACGGTCAGGACCAGCATGCGCTTGCGCCCAAGCCGGTCGCCGTAGTGGCCGAACACGAAGCCGCCGAGCGGCCGGAACAGAAAGCCGACGCCGAAGGTTGCGAATGCGGCGAGCGTGCCCATCGCCGGGCTGACCTTCGGGAAGAACTCGGCATTGAAGACAAGCGCGGCGACGATGCCGTACAGCAGAAAGTCGTACCAGTCGACCACGGCACCGACAAAGCTGCCGAGCGCCGCCTTGCGTGCCTGGCTGCGCGCCGTGCCGTTGCCGGCGATCGCCGTTTTCGGCGCTTTGGGGATCGTGGTACTCATCAGGGTGTCTCCTTCGGATTCTCGGACTGCGGTTCGGGATCGCGCGGCGGAGAACCAGTGCCGGAATCAACGTTGTAACAAGCGTTGAAATAAGCGCCGGCCGCCGCCGACCCGTTGCAGGATTCCCGAAGGTTAATGATGCGATGCCCATCTCACAATCCGCATTCAATGCCAATTGCGCGATTATCGATCGCGTCTGCGCGAATAGCGCGCGTTTTACGCGTTTACACCAAGCTGTTTCAGCTTACGGCGCGAGGTTCCGTACGCCGTAGCCGCGCCGAATCGCGCAACGTGTCGATGCCGGCCAGCAGCAGCGCGTCGACGTCTTCCCACGGTGTGTCGCGCAGGCGGTCGGTCCACACCATCGTGCCGAAAATGCCTTCCACCAGCGACTGAAAATACACACTCGCGAGGTGCAGGTTGAGGGTGGCCGGCAACTCGCCGTTGGCGACCGCGCGACGCAGCAGGGCGGTCGTGATGCGCAGCGTCTGCTTGTCGTAAAGGGTGCGTCGCCGCAGCAATGGGGCGTTTTCTTCACTCTGCTCGCACTTCATATAGAGGATCTCGAGCACGCGCTGCACCGAACCCGATTCGATGCATTGCCGCAGATAGTGCAGCGCCGCCTCGCGCAGCGCCTCCAGTGCGGGGCCGTTCTCGGCCAATTCGAAACCCTCGGCGGCGCGTGCGAATGCACGGTCGCACATCGCGAGGCAGACCTCGATCTTGTTCTTGTAGTGTCCGTAGACCGCGCCGCGCGACACGCCCGCCGCGTCGGCGATATCGGCCATCGCGGTTTGCGCGACGCCTTTTTCCAGAAACACCAGCTCGGCGGCATCGAGGATGCCGTTACGTGTGTTCTGCGATTCCTCTTTCGTTTTGCGAGCCATTCGCACCAACCTTTCATTTTGCTGTCTCAACCACGCAACAGTCTTACGGGTTTTCGCTGTATTCAATCAGTCATGACTGATTATAATCGATCGCCTTTCGCGGACTGCCACACCGAGGTGGTGGCAGTCCGGCGGCGGGGACCGCTTCGATACAAAGGATTCAGATGAAAACCACACGCGCCATTCCAATCACGCTTGCCGTAGCAACCCTGCTCACGCTGCTCACGGGATGCGGCAAACAGAATCCGCAAGCCGATGCTGCGGTTGCCGCGCCGCAGGAAGTCGCGGTGGTGACGGTCCATCCGTCAGCCGTACCGCTCGGCGTCGAGTTGCCGGGCCGGCTCGAAGCATACCGGCAAGCGGAAGTGCGTGCGCGAGTAGCGGGCATTGTCACGGCGCGTCTCTATGAGGAAGGGCAGGAGGTGCGCAAGAACGCGCCTCTATTCCGGATCGACCCGGCGCCGCTGAAAGCCGCGCTGGACGTGGCTGCCGGCGCGCTGGCGCGCGCCGAAGCCAATGCGCTCGGCGCCACCGACAAGCGCAGGCGCTACGACGATCTCGTCACCGATCGCGCGGTAAGCGAGCGCGATCACACTGAAGCGCTGATCGAAGAACGCCAGGCGAAGGCCGAGGTGGCATCGGCACGTGCCGAACTCGAGCGGGCGCGGCTGCAACTGAGTTACGCGACAGTCACCGCGCCGATCGACGGCCGTGCCCGCCGCGCGCTCGTGACCGAAGGCGCGCTGGTCGGTCAGGATTCGGCCACGCCGCTGACCACGGTTGAGCAGATCGATCCGATCTACGTGAACTTCTCGCAACCGGCCGCGGACGTCGCAGCGTTGCGTCGCGCGATCGACACCGGACGCGTGCAAGGCGTCGCGCAGAAGGACATCAAGGTTTATCTGATGCTGCCTGACGGCAGCGAATACGAGCAGACCGGCAAGTTGCTGTTCACCGACCTCGCGGTCGACCCGGGCACGGATTCGGTGGCGATGCGCGCGCTCTTTCCCAATGCACAGCGCGCATTGTTGCCCGGCGCCTACGTGCGGATCAGGCTCGATCGTGCGATCGATACCGCGGCGATCGCGGTGCCGCGCGATGCCGTCAGCCGCACGGCGGATGACGCAACGGTCAAGATCGTCGACGCCGCGAGCAAGGTGGCGGTGGTGCCCGTGCAGGTCAACGAGTTGAAGGGCCGCAACTGGCTTGTGACGCGTGGTCTGAAGGGCGGCGAGCGCGTCATTGTGGAAAACGCCGCGACGCTTGCGCCCGGCACCGTCGTCACGCCGCGCGAACGCAGCGAACGTAGTGCGGACCAGCCAGGCGCTGCGAAGGCGCCGGCCAGCACGTAGTGGATGAACCGGCTGGTTCCCGCCAATTGAATTGCGCAACGCGCAACCGGCCACGCTGCGTCGCCAACACGCGCCGCGACGGTCGAAACACAACTGATCAGAGAGCACCATGGCTCGATTTTTTATCGATCGCCCCGTCTTCGCGTGGGTGATTTCGTTACTCATCATGCTCACGGGCATCTTCGCGATCCGTGCGCTGCCGGTCGCGCAGTACCCGGACATCGCGCCGCCCGTGGTCAACATCTGGGCGAACTATCCAGGCGCGTCGGCGCAGGTCGTCGAGGAATCGGTGACCGCGGTGATCGAGCGCGAGATGAACGGCGCACCGGGTCTGATGTATACCTCGGCGACCAGCAGCGCCGGCTCGGCATCGATCACGCTGACCTTCAGGCAGGGCACGAATCCCGATCTGGCCGCCGTCGAAGTACAGAACCGTTTGAAGACGGTCGAGGCGCGTTTGCCGGAGCCGGTGCGGCGCGACGGCGTCTCCGTTGAGAAGGCGGCGGACAACATCCAGCTTGTCGTCACGCTGACTTCCGACGACGGCCGCATGAACGAAGTGCAACTCGGCGAACTCGCGTCGGCGAATGTCGTCCAGGCGTTGCGGCGTGTCGAAGGCGTCGGCAAGGTGCAGTTCTGGGGCGCCGAATACGCCATGCGGATCTGGCCCGACCCGATCCGCATGGCCTCGCTGAATCTCTCCGCGTCCGATCTGGTCGCGGCGATCCGCAGCCACAACGCGCGCGTGACGGTCGGCGATATCGGCAACCAGGCAGTGCCGGACTCGGCGCAGATCAGCGCCACCGTGCTCGCGGGCGGTCAACTGAGTACGCCGGAGGCATTCGGCGGCATTGCGTTGCGCACCCGGCCGGACGGCTCGGCGCTGTATCTGCGCGACGTGGCGCGGGTCGAATTCGGCGGCAGCGACTACGCGTTCACGTCACGCGTCAACGGCAAGACCGCGACGGGTATGGCGATCAAGATGGCACCGGGTTCGAACGCGGTCGCCACCGTCAAGCGCGTGCGCGAGACGATGGACCAGTTGAAGAAGTATTTTCCGCCGGGCGTGAGCTATCAGATTCCGTACGAGACCGCGTCGTTCGTACAGATCTCGATCCAGAAAGTCGTCAGCACGCTGATCGAAGCCGGCGTTCTCGTGTTCCTCGTGATGTACCTGTTCATGCAGAACATCCGCGCGACCCTGATCCCGACGCTGGTCGTGCCGGTGGCGTTGCTCGGCACGTTCGGCGTGATGCTGGCGCTGGGTTTCTCGATCAACGTGCTGACCATGTTCGGCATGGTGCTGGCGATCGGCATTCTGGTCGACGATGCGATCGTGGTGGTCGAGAACGTCGAACGGATCATGGCTGAAGAAGGGCTATCGCCGTACGACGCGACGGTGAAGGCGATGGGCCAGATCAGCGGCGCGATTATCGGCATCACGGTGGTGCTGACCTCGGTGTTCCTGCCGATGGCGTTTTTCAGCGGCGCGGTGGGCAACATCTACCGGCAGTTTGCGTTGTCGCTGGCGGTGTCGATCGGGTTTTCGGCGTTTCTCGCGCTGTCGCTCACGCCGGCTTTGTGCGCGACGCTGCTCAAGCCGGTCGCCGCCGGTCATCATGAAAAGCGCGGTTTCTTCGGCTGGTTCAACCGGATGTTCGCGCGCATGACAGGCCGCTACCACAGTGCGGTCGTGAAGATTCTGCGCAAGCCAGTACGCTGGATGACGGCGTACGCGGCCATCGGTGCGACCGTGGCCATGCTGTTCACGGGTCTGCCGAGCGCGTTTCTGCCCGACGAGGACCAGGGCAACTTCATGATCATGGTGATGCGCCCGCAAGGCGCGACGATGGCGGAAACGATGCAGAGCATCAAGGCCGTGGAGGCTTATCTGCTCGACAAGGAGCCAGTCGAATACGTATATGCGGTCGGCGGCTTTAGTAATTACGGCAGCGGCCCGAGCAGCGGCATGATCTTCTCGACGCTGAAGAACTGGAAAGACCGTAAGGATGCCCAGGCACATGTGCAGGCCATCGTCGAACGCGTGAATCAGCGTTTTGCGGGCACGCCGGACACCATGGTATTCGCGATGAACTCGCCCGCGTTGCCGGACCTCGGCTCGACCAGCGGTTTCGATTTCCGCTTGCAGGACCGCGGCGGCGCCGGCTACGCGGCGCTGGTGGCGGCGCGTGAACAATTGCTGGCCGAAGGCCACCGGCAGACCGGCATTACCGATCTGATGTTCGCCGGTCAACCGGACGCACCGCAGATCGTGCTCGACATCGATCGCAACAAGGCCGCGGCGATGGGCGTGACGATGGACGAGATCAACACCACGCTTGCCGTCATGTTCGGCTCCGACTACATCGGCGATTTCATGCACGGCTCGCAGGTGCGGCGCGTGATCGTGCAGGCGGACGGACGCAATCGCGTCGACGTCGACGATGTGCGCAAGCTGCGCGTGCGTAATGCGGCGGGCGAGATGGTGCCGCTCTCGGCGTTCGTCACGCTGCAGTGGCGTGCGGGGCCGCCGCAATTGACGCGCTACAACGGTTACCCGTCGTTCACGCTGAATGGGTCGGCCGCACCCGGACACAGCAGCGGCGAAGCGATGCAGATGATGGAAACGCTGGCGGGCAAATTGCCGGCGGGGATCGGTTTCGACTGGTCGGGGCAATCGTTCGAAGAGCGCCTGTCGGGCTCGCAGGCGCCGATGCTGTTTGCGCTGTCGGTGCTGATCGTGTTCCTCGCGCTCGCGGCGCTGTACGAAAGCTGGTCGATTCCGCTCGCGGTGGTTCTGGTCGTGCCGCTCGGCGTGATCGGCGCGGTGCTGGGCGTGACGCTGCGCGGCATGCCCAACGATATCTACTTCAAGGTCGGCCTGATCGCGACGATCGGCCTGTCGGCCAAGAACGCGATCCTGATCGTCGAGGTGGCGAAAGATCTGTACGGCGAAGGCATGACGCTGATCGACGCAACCCTCGAAGCCGCGCGTCTGCGCTTGCGGCCGATCGTGATGACATCGCTGGCGTTCGGCGTTGGCGTGGTGCCGCTCGCGTTCGCCACGGGCGCGGCATCCGGCGCGCAGATCGCGATTGGCACAGGGGTGCTGGGCGGCATTATCAGTGCGACCGTGCTGGCGATTTTCATGGTGCCGCTGTTCTTTGTGGTGGTCGGGCGTCTATTCAACGTCGGCAAGCGCCGGCGTCCTGGTCCGGCCGCGACGAATGCAATGGAGATACAGGAATGAAGTGCGTTTTGAAGCAACAAGACCCGAGGCAAAGACCGGCGCAAGAGCCGGCGTACGCCGGGCAGGTGGCGCGCTCGGCGCTGGCAGGGCTGCTGATGGCGCTCGCGGGCTGCTCGATGGCGCCGCGCTATGAACGTCCGTCAGCGCCAGTGCCGCAGGCTTTTCCCGTGGCAGTGGCAATGGCGGTGACGGACAATCACGTGAGCAGCGACTCCACTGTGCAGGATCTCGATGACTGGCGTAGCTACTTCACCGACCCGGCGTTGAACCGTCTGATCGAGATGGCGCTCGCCAACAACCGCGACCTGCGCACCGCAACCTTGCGCATTCAGGAAGCGCGCGCGCTGTATGGCATCCAGTTCGCGGAGCGGCTGCCTTCTGTCGATGGCACTGCCAGCTACAACCGCGGCCGGACCGTGGATCCGTCACTCGGTGAAAACGTGGTGGCGAGCCAGTATCGCGCGGCGCTTGGCGTGAGCGCCTTCGAACTGGACGTGTTCGGACGCGTGAAGAGTCTGTCGGACGCCGCGCTGGCCGAGTACCTCGCCAGCGTCGAGGCGCAACGCGCCGTGCAGATCAGTCTGATTGCCGAGGTCGCGTCGGCGTATGTCGCCGAGCGCGCGCTTTACGATCAGGAGGAACTGGCACGCCGCACGCTCGCCGCGCGTGAAGGCATCTACGCGCTGACAAAGCGCCGCTATGGCGCGGGCATGAGTACCGCGATCGAGTTGCGCACAACACAGATGCTGGTCGACTCCGCGCGCGCATCGCTGGCTGCGCTGGCGCGCGAGCGCACCCAGGCGGCGAGTTCGCTGCAACTGCTGCTGGGCGATTTCACCGTCGACCTGCAGCGCACCGCGCCGGTGCTCGACGACCTGACGATGATGCCGGTGGCGGCCGGCTTGTCGTCGGATCTGCTGACACGCAGGCCGGATATTCGCGAGGCCGAACAGCGCCTGAAAGCCGCGAACGCGAATATCGGCGCAGCACGGGCGGCCTTCTTTCCGAGCCTGCGCATCACCACCGAAGTGGGATCGGTCAGCGATGGCTTTTCCCGACTGTTCGCAGGCGGCTCGGGCGTATGGTCGTTCGCGCCGCAACTGACATTGCCGATCTTCAGCGGCGGGCGTAATCGCGCGAACCTCGATCTTGCAACGGTGCGTAAAGACATCGCGATCGTTGGCTACGAAAAGACGATTCAGACTGCTTTTCGCGAAGTGGCTGACGCGCTTGCCGCCCGTGACCAGATCGATGCGCAAGTCGATGCACAAAAGGGCGTCTATGAGGCGGACAATGAGCGGATGCGGCTCGCGCAGCGGCGCTACACGAGCGGTGTAGCGACCTATCTGGAATTGCTCGATGCGCAACGCAGCCTGTTCGAGTCGGGGCAGGAGCTGATCCGTCTGAAGCAGTTGCGCCTCACCAACGCGATCGCGCTGTACCGGGCGCTGGGTGGCGGATGGGCGAAAGAGGGCAGCGCGTGATCGCGGGGCAATGCCGGCGGGTTGCGCGTCGGGCGATCCGTGCTACCTTGGATTGATGTTTGGAAGCAACAGTGTCTGATATACTACATACAGAATATTGATTGATGCGGCGTTGCAGCATATGATTGAGCTATCTGTTCACTCAATCATTCGGAGTTGCAAATGGAATTTGTTCCTCTCGCGCTGCTGGCCGTCGCTGTTGTGGGTTTAGGCTCGGCCGCCACCGTCCTGTTGACCCGCTGGATTCCGCAGCCGGTTGCGCAACTCGCAGCGCAGCATGGCCGGTTCGTCGGTTTGGGCGAACAGAAGGCCACCATGACCGGGGCGGCGCCGTATCGTGCGCATGTTCAACAAGAGGCGATGAATGTCGTCAGAACTTCGAACTGAAGCAGTGGCCACACCCTTGACGTTGGCGTTGCAGCCGATTGGCGCGAGTGCAAGCTTGCGCGATCAGGCGTATGCGATGCTCCGCCAGGCCATTGCCGACGCGGATATCTATCAATCTCGCGAAGAAATCCGTCTCGACGAGCGGGTGCTGAGCGAATCGCTGGGCGTGAGCCGCACGCCGGTGCGCGAGGCGATGACGCTGCTCGAACAGGAAGGTTTTCTGCGCATGGTGCCGCGGCGCGGCATCTATATCGTGCGCAAGAGCAAGCGTGAGATCGTCGAAATGATCCAGATGTGGGCCGCGCTCGAAAGTATGGCGGCGCGTCTTGCCACGCTGCACGCCACGGACGAGGAAATCGCCCGCCTGCGCCACATGTTCGACAATTTCCGCGACGCCACGCCGGCGGAGCACATCGCCGAGTATTCCGACGCCAACATCGCGTTCCATCAGGCGATCGTCGAGTTGTCGAAATCTCAGATCATTCTCGACACGATCAAGAACATCTTCATCCACGTGCGGGCGATTCGCCGCATGACCATTTCGCAGAGCGACCGCGCGTCGCGTTCGATCGTCGACCACCTGCGCATTATCGAGGCGTTGGAGCAGCGCGACACCGAACTTGCCGAGCGGCTTACGCGTCAGCATTCGCTCGATCTCGCGGCGTTTGTCGAAGCGAATTGCGATTTTCTGGATTGATGACTGCTTAGGTACCTGGTTGGGTGCCTGCTTAGGTGCCTGATTGGCGCGACGGATCAAAAAAAGCCTGCGGTGATGTGTTCACCGTGGGCTTTTTTGTTTTTCCGATCTGGCTGTGGCAGCCGAGGCCGGCCTGCAAATAGCGCTGTGCTGTGGCATCTGAATCCCCCCGATACCGCGTTCAGCGGGCGTCTATGGCTCACATCCGTGAGTGCTCCCGTCTCGTCGCCCGGCAGCGGAAATTGCGCAGTAGGGGATAAGCCTTGCTTGACGATCTGTGAAATATGGTATGTGATATATCAAACGATGAAGAGGCGAACACTCGCTCAGTGTTTTCCCTCGGATCGAGCGGGGCGGCGTAATGCCGTTCCGCTGCAACGTAGTGCAGTCAAGCATTTGGCACAAAAGCGCCGGATGGTCACGTCTTGAAGTTGAGCTTGATTGAACGTGATATATCACATACGGTATGTATCGCTGATGGCCGACATAGGGTGTATGGGACCAGGGTAAGAGCTTTGCATGGGACAGGAGACGACTATGTCCGCAGTTGTTTCATCCGGGAATTCCGTCACGGGCAGCACGACGGCCGAAGATACGCTCAAGCAGAAGACTCGCGATGCCGGCGTTGTCTCAGGCGGGCATCTGGTGGCCAAGGCGCTGAAGAACGAGGGAGTCGACACGATCTTCACCCTGTGCGGCGGCCACATCATCGACATCTACGACGGCTGCGTCGATGAAGGAATTCGCATCATCGACGTGCGCCACGAGCAGGTCGCCGCGCACGCGGCGGACGGCTACGCAAGGCAGACCGGCAAGCTCGGCTGTGTGGTGACGACGGCGGGCCCCGGTTGCATGAACGCGGTGACGGGCATCGCGACTGCGTTCCGTTCTGAAAGCCCGGTCCTGCATATCGGCGGACAAGGCGCGCTGACGCAGCACAAGATGGGCTCGCTGCAAGACCTGCCGCACGTCGACATCATGGCGCCGATCACCAAATTCGCCGCCAGCGTGCCGAGCACCGAGCGGGTTGCCGACATGATCTCGATGGCGGCGCGCGAATGCTTCAACGGCGCGCCCGGTCCGGCATACCTGGAAATTCCACGCGATGTGCTCGACCGCGAAGTGGAACTGACGCGCGCAGTGGTGCCGCAGCCGGGCCACTATCGAGCCTCGACCCGGTCGATCGGCGATCCGCGCGATATCGAGAAGCTGGCCGACATCCTCGTCGATGCCGAACGGCCCGCGATTCTGTACGGCCAGCAGGTATGGACCGCGCGCGGTCATGAAGAAGCAATTGCGCTGCTGCGCGGCCTCGACATTCCCGGCTACTTCAACGGCGCAAGCCGCGGACTCCTGCCGCCGGGCGATCCGCATCACTTCGACCGCACGCGCTCGCAGGCTTTTGCGAATGCCGACGTGCTGATCGTCGTCGGCACGCCGTTCGATTTCCGCATGGGTTACGGCAAACGCATCAGCCGCGAGTTGACGCTGGTGCAGATCGACATGGATTACCGCACGGTCGGCAAGAACCGCGATATCGATCTCGGTCTGGTCGGCGATCCGGGCGCGATTCTGGCTGCCGTTTTGCAGGCGGCGAGCGGCCGTCTCAAAGGCGACAAACGTCAGGCGCGACGCACATGGATGGCGCAGTTGCAGGACGCCGAAGCCGCCGCCACCGAAAAACTGATGCCGCTTTTCAAGTCCGACAGCACGCCGATCCACCCCTATCGCGTCGCCTACGAACTCAACGAATTCCTCTCCGACGACACCGTGTACATCGGCGACGGCGGCGACGTCGTCACGATTTCCGCGCAAGCGGTGCGTCCCCGCCGTCCTGGTCAATGGATGGACCCGGGTGCGCTCGGCTCGCTCGGTGTCGGCACGGGCTTTGCACTCGCCGCCAAACTGGCGCATCCGCACAAAGAAGTGCTGTGCTACTACGGCGACGGCTCGTTCGGCATGACCGCGTTCGACATGGAAACCGCCAACCGTTTCGGCGCGCCGTATCTCGCGGTGATCGGCAACAACTCGGCGATGAATCAGATCCGCTACGGCCAGCTCGCCAAATACGGTGAAGCGCGCGGCAACGTCGGCAATCTGTTGAGCGACGTGCCGTTCGGCAAGTTCGCGGAAATGCTCGGCGGCCACGGCGAAGAGGTGCGCGATCCGGCGCAGATAGCCGGCGCCTTGCAGCGCGCTCGCGAAGCGATTCATCGCACGGGCCGCTCGGCGATCGTGAATATCTGGGTCGACCCGCGCGAATACGCGCCGGGTACAAAGAATCAAACCATGTACAAGTAAAACGCGAACTTCACCAACAATCTGGATGGGAGACAAGACATGAGTAAAGCACTCGACGGCGTGCGCATTCTCGATTTCACGCATGTGCAATCGGGCCCGACCTGTACGCAGTTGCTCGCGTGGTTCGGTGCGGACGTGATCAAGGTGGAGCGCGCCGGTGCCGGTGACATCACGCGTGAGCAGCTACGCGATATTCCCGACGTCGACAGCCTGTACTTCACGATGCTCAATCACAACAAGCGCTCGGTCACGATCGACACCAAGAACCCGGAAGGCAAGCTGGTGCTCGAGGCGCTGATCCAGAAGTGCGACGTGCTGGTGGAGAATTTCGCGCCGGGCGCGCTCGACCGCATGGGTTTCACATGGGAGCGCATTCAGGAATTGAACCCGCGCATGATCGTGGCTTCGGTGAAGGGTTTCGGCCCGGGTCCTTATGAGGACTGCAAGGTCTACGAGAACGTCGCGCAATGCGCGGGTGGCGCGGCCTCGACCACCGGTTTCGACGATGGTCCGCCGGTGGTGACCGGCGCGCAGATCGGCGACAGCGGCACGGGTTTGCATCTGGCGCTTGGTATTGTCACGGCGCTGTATCAGCGCACCCAAACCGGGCGTGGGCAAAAGGTGCTCGCCGCGATGCAGGACGGTGTGCTCAATCTGTGTCGTGTAAAGCTGCGCGACCAGCAGCGGCTCGAACGTACCGGCACGATGAAGGAGTATCCGCAATATCCGAACGGGAGCTTCGGCGAGGCGGTGCCGCGCGCGGGGAATGCTTCGGGCGGTGGCCAGCCAGGCTGGATTCTGAAATGCAAGGGCTGGGAGACAGACCCGAATGCGTATATCTACTTCATCACGCAGGCGCCGGTGTGGGCGAAAATCTGCAACGTGATCGGCAAGGAAGAATGGGCCACCGATCCGAACTACGCGACGCCCGCCGCCCGCTTACCGCATCTGAAAGACATCTTTGCCGAGATCGAGCGCTGGACCATGACCAAGACCAAGTTCGAGGCCATGCAGATTCTGAACAAATACGACATTCCATGCGGGCCGATCCTGTCGATGAAGGAGATCGCCGAAGAGCCGTCGCTGCGCAAAACCGGAACGATTGTCGAAGTGGACCACCCAACTCGGGGAAAATACTTGACGGTTGGCAATCCTATCAAACTGTCAGATAGTCCGACCGAAGTCAAACGCTCGCCGTTGCTGGGCGAACACACCGACGAGGTGATGACTGAACTCGGCTACTCGCCCGAACAGATCAGCGCATTGCGGACCGCCGGCGCAATTTGACAGATCAAGGAGCGATGTATGGATACGTGGATGCGTTTCATGTCGAGCGACGGTGGCGTCGTGTTCGGCCGGGTGGAAGGCGGTTATCTGCACGAGTACGAGAGTCTCGATCAACCGGTTCCGACCGGCGCTGTATTGTCGACGCGTGCGCTCACGCCGCTTGCGCCGTGTGCGCCCGGCAAGATCGTTGCGCTGTGGAATAACTACCACGCGCTCGCGGCGAAACTAGACAAGCCTGTGCCGGCGCATCCGCTATTTCTGCTGAAGCCGGCGGGATCGGTGATCGGCTCGGGCGATGCTATCCGGCGGCCGCCCAGTTACGCGGGCAAGATCGTCTACGAAGGCGAACTCGGTATTGTGATCGGACGGCGCTGCCGCGATGCGAGTGCGGAAGAGGCCGCGGCTTCGATCTTCGGCTATACGTTGGTCAACGATGTGACCGCAGCCGATCTGCTGAACGAGAATCCCCATTTCCCGCAGTGGTGCCGCGCAAAGGGCTTCGATACATTCTGCAGTATCGGACCCGCGATCGTCTCCGGTTTCGACTGGCGCACCGCGCGTCTCGTGACGACGCTCGACGGTGTCGAGCGGCAGAACTATCCGCTTGCCGATATGGTGTTTTCGCCTGCGGAGCAGGTGCGTCTGATTTCGCAAGACTTGACGCTCGAACCGGGTGATGTGATTGCGTGTGGCACGTCGGTCGGCGTTGGATCGATCAAGGACGGCGCCACTGTGACGATCGCGGTCGAAGGAATCGGTTCGCTAAGCAATACGTTGGCCGTGGCGTGTGGGGTTGCGCTATGACGCGGCGGCCCGGGTTCGTGGCGTTGTTTGGCAGCGCTATCGGACTCGCCGTTGTGTTGGGCGGCTTCGCCTGCTATCTGTCGGCGACAGGAACGGCGAGGGCGACGGTAACCGCGACGGCGCGGGCGAATGTCGAGCGTATCGAGCTCTATGCGGCGGTTTTCGTCGGTGCGCTGGTTTTTGCCGCGTCTGCGATCGCGTTCTGCACACTGCGCGGTACGCTGGATCTGCGCGCGGCGGCGCGTCCGGGCCACGGCGTCGTCAATGTCTCGGCGCTATTGCTGTGTGGCTGGCTTGGCTATGGTTTTGTGACCGAACAGGGCGAGCCGGTCGGGCTCGCTGCGCTGCTTGCGATGAGCGTGCTAGCCGCCGCGCTAGGTACGCATCTGATGGCGAACCGCGCCTATTCCAGCAATCCCGGTGCTCACGCATTCACTGGACGCCGCCGTGCGCGCGGTGATGCACGTTGTCACGCGGGAACGCTTGAACGGCAAGGACTGTTGGCGCGCATCGAATGGCACGGTGGCGAAGAACAGACATGGGCGTTGCGTGAGATAGTGCCCGACATGGTGCGCGCGGCGGCATACCGGCACCGCCGAGGATGGCATGACCTTGGGAGCGTGATGAGCACACACAAGCGCGGTCCCATCCGGCAACACGCCACTCAACGCGCGACGTACCGTCAAAGATGAAGACAGGGAGACGTCAGGCGGAAAACCGGATGAATGGCGGGACCGTCCTGCCGGAGTCTCTATTCGTTCGTTTCGCCTGCTGCCGCGAACTCGCTGTAGTACCTGAGCTTCTTGCTCAAGATCATCTGGGCAAGGAACTCGGCGTCATACGCCCTGTGAAGATGCGAGTGAAATCGCTCGATATAGGCCGTAATACGCGCCGCTTCACTGTTGAACTCCTTCAGTACCTCGAGTGTGGCCTGGTCCCAGCGAAAGCGCAGACCAAGGTCGCTGAAGGCGGCGTTGAACGCGCTCAGATGGGCGTCGTCGGGGCTGGTCACGGCAGCGCGTGCGGACCGCGTGCCGGCATGAGTTTCAAGCGGAGCGTGATGCATGATCGATCTCCTGAACTGACAAGTAAGGGAACTCACTTGCAGCATAGGGATACTGATCAGTTTGAAATAGTCAAAGTTTCAATGGATTTGCATAACCTACTGCTTATAGACGCTCAATTCCTTCACGCGGGTGATTTTCTCGATGAGACTCGCGCCTTCCTCCATCAGGAAGCGTTTGAAGGCGACGGCAACCGGCGGCAGGCGCTTGTTCTTCCGATGCACGACGTACCAGTTGAGCATGACCGGAAAGCTCTCGACGTCGAGCACGACCAGATGGCCGAGCTGCAATTCGAGACTGATCGTATGCGCGGACAGGAATGCGATACCCATGCCGGCGATCACGGCCTGCTTGATCGTCTCGGTGCTCTTGATCTCCATCGCGATCTTGAGATTGGCGAGACGGCCGGCGAAGCCTTCCTCCATGGAATTCCAGGTGTCCGAGCCGCGCTCGCGCACGATAAAGGCCTCGCTCGCCAACTGGCTCATCTTGATGTTGCGCTTGCGCGCGAGCGGATGCGTGGGCGCCGCCACGATCACATAAGGGTGCGGCGCGAACGGCTCATTGGTCGCGTCGGTTTCGTGCGGCGGGCGCACCATCACCGCGAGATCGGTCTGGTTAGTCGCGAGTTGATGCAGCAACTCCGCGCGATTGTGTACCGCGAGATTGAGCACGACGCCCGAGTAGCGCCGCGTGAATTCAGCCAGCACCCGTGGAAAGAAATAGTCGCCTGCGCTGATCACCGCGACGTTCAGCTTGCCGCCGGAAACGCCCTTGAGCTGGCCCATCGCCTCGTCGACTTCATGGAACTGCTGAATGATCGCGCGGCTGTAGTGGAGCATCTCGGTGCCGGCCGGCGTCAGATAGATTTTTTTGCCGAGTTGCTCGAACAGCGGCAGCCCCGCGTGTTCCTCGAGTTGCCGGACCTGGGTGGAGACGGCGGGCTGCGTCAGATGCAATTCCTCCGCGGCGCGCGAGAAGCTCAGGTGGCGCGCCACCGTTTCAAAGACCTTCAGTTGCCGCAGAGTCGCATTGCGCATTGTCATGGCCAATGTATAAGCAAATGTGAATCAACATAATAACAAACTTTAATTATTAGTTATTCAGCAATGACCCTAGCATGGACCTGGATTAGAAGCGGAATTGCCGGTGCGTTACTCAATGTGGTACCGGACGTAGTACTCGACAATCCTCGGCAATCCTCGGGTTAACGCTTGGATTTGAGGTGTGACGGGCTCAGAAGCAGGAATTGATGCGGCACCGATGTTGAATTGATCGGAATAAAAGATCTGCGCTGAAAAGCGATGATTCAGGTAGCCCAGCTTTCGAATAATGCGAATTAAAGACGCAAATATTAAATATTCCCGAATGGCAAGGCTATTCGGGTCATAACCAGAAAGTGAGACGCATGGAGTGGGGCGCAACGGCCGGCCGCACTCCATAAAAATGGCGGAGACAAGGCGCATGGACGATATCACTCAGCAGACCACGCCCCGCGTGTTCTGGGCGGGCCGTTGGTGGCAGCTCGTCATCGGCATGATGTGCATGGCCCTGGTGGCCAATCTGCAATACGCATGGACATTGTTCGTCACGCCGATGAATGCGCGGCATCACTGGGGGGAGGCGTCGATTCAACTCGCCTTCGCTATTTTCATTCTCACTGAAACGTGGCTCGTGCCGGTAGAAGGCTGGCTGGTCGACAAGTTCGGGCCGCGCCCGGTGGTCGCGGGCGGTGCGGTATGTGCGGGCCTCGCATGGGTCATCAATTCATACGCGACGACCTTGCCGATGCTGTACGTGTCGGCGGTCATTGCCGGGATCGGGGCGGGCGGCGTGTACGGTACGTGTGTCGGCAATGCGTTGAAGTGGTTTCCGGATCGCCGCGGTCTTGCGGCCGGTTTGACCGCAGCGGGTTTTGGCGCCGGCGCGGCCGTCACCGTGATTCCGATCGCCAACATGATCACGCGCTCGGGGTATGAGCACACGTTCTTCTTCTTCGGCATCCTGCAGGGTGTTTGCATACTTGGGCTCGCGCTGCTGTTGAAGAAACCGGTCTTGCGCCAGCACACCGCGCCGAAGAAAAAGTTCGCGGTCACCAAGGTCGATTACACGCCGGGCCAGATGATCAAAACGCCGGTGTTCTGGGTGATCTACGTGTCGTTTGTCGCGGTCGCGGCGGGCGGCCTGATGGCGACGGCGCAAATCGGTCCGATCGCGAAAGACTGGGGGATCGCACGCATCCCGATGACGATCTTCGGCATGACCTTGCCGCTGCTCACCGCCACGCTTTCCATCGACAATGTCTGCAACGGCTTTACCCGTCCGCTGTGCGGTTTCATTTCCGACAAACTCGGCCGTGAAAACACGATGTTCGTGATCTTCATCGGCGAGGGCCTTGCGCTGCTCGGCCTCATGCAATACGGCAGCAACCCGTATGCGTTCATGACGTTCGCTGCGTTGATCTTTCTGTTCTGGGGCGAAATTTTCTCGATTTTCCCGGCGATCTGTGCCGACACCTTCGGCAGCAAATACGCGGCGGCCAATGCGGGCACGCTCTACACCGCGAAGGGTACGGCGTCGCTGCTGGTGCCGATTGCTTCGGTATTGTCGGCAACAGGGGGCTGGAATCTTGTCTTTATCGTCTCCGCGATCGTCACGATTGCCGCGGGCATCTCGGCGAAGTTCATTCTTTCACCCATGCGTTCGCGCTGGATCGAATCGCATAACGAACCTCAGGGCGCGCTCGCGGTTGCCGGCAGTAAGTCCTCACGGCTTAGTCAGTGGCCTGAGCAGACAGGCGAATAAGGTGGGCTGCCCCTACCCGGCAATGACGTCATGAATGTCTCGCTGCAGCAACTCAAAGTGTTCGTCGCCGTTGCGCGTGAACGGAGCTTTACGCGCGCGGCGCGCGAGTTCGATCTGACGCAGTCGGCGGTGAGCCGTTGTGTGCGCGAACTTGAAGATGCGGTCGAATTGAAACTGTTCGATCGCACCACACGCCAGGTAGAACTGACTCATGCGGGCGCGAGTCTGGAGCGCAGAATCGGTCGCCTGCTCGATGAAATTGAGTTGACGTTGCGCGAGGAGCGTGCCGCTTACGAAGGACACACCGGCGTGGTTGTGCTGGCGAGCAATCCGGTGCTGTCGTCGAGCTGGGTGGCACAGGGGCTCGCTCGTTGTGCGTCGGCGTTTCCCGAACTGATCGTGTCCGTCAAGGACCAGCCGCAAGGCAGTGTGCTCGCGAGCGTCGAGCAGGGGGAAGTGGACTTCGGTGTGGTCTCGGTAGCGGAGCCGCTGAACGCCGATCAGTTGCATGCGCAAATGGTTTTCACGACGCAACTGCAGGTGGTGATGCCACCCGCGCATCCGTTGGCGCGGCAAGCCGCCGTCCCGTGGTGCGCCTTGCAGGACCATGCGCTCGTTACGCTGAATGCCGATGCGGGTGTGCGCACCGCGCTTGAGCTCGCCTTCAGCACGCACGGTCTGAAGCGACGGCCGGTTCAGGAACTCGGACACGTCGCGGCGGTGTCGCGCATGGTCGAACTGGGTATCGGCGTCGGTGTTTTACCGGTCGGCGGACATTGGCCCGTACCCGCCGCGTCGTTGGTGAGCAGACCGCTGGTTCCCGAGATGAATCTGACGACGCTGCTCGTGCATCGCCGCAACCGCTCCCTCAGACCCAACGCCGCGGCGGCGTGGGCGCAGTTCGCCGCCCTGACCGATCCGCTGCTAGTCAGCCCACGCGACATTTCCCACAAGGAGCTTCATGATGGAAACTGAAACCGACCTCAGGCGCCATGATCTGCTGATCGACGGCAAGCGTTTGCCGCCCGGCACCGGCGAATATTCCGTCGACATCAACCCGGCAACCGAAGAGCCGATTGCACTGGTTGCACAAGGCAGTGCGGCTGACGTCGATACCGCGGTCCACGCGGCGCGTGCCGCATTGAAAGTGTGGAACGCGATACGGGCAGCCGAACGAGGCCGCATCCTGATGCGTCTCGCGGGGCTGATGCGCGCGAATCTGGAAGAGCTCGCCGCGTTGGAAAGCCTCGACGCGGGCAAGCCGATCTCGGCGGTGATGCGCCAGGACATTCCCGCAGCGATCGATACGCTCGAATACTACGCAGGCTGGTGCGACAAGATCAACGGGCAGGTGGTGCCGGTGCGTCCCGACGCCTTGACGTACACGCTGCGTGAGCCGGTCGGCGTGGTCGCCGCGATCGTGCCGTGGAATTTCCCGCTGATGATCGGCATGTGGAAAATCGCGCCCGCTTTGGCATGCGGTTGCACGCTGATCGTCAAACCGGCGGAAATTACGCCGCTGAGCGCGTTGCGTGTCGGCGAACTGGCACTCGAAGCCGGCGTACCGCCGGGAGTACTGAACATTGTCACTGGCAAGGGGCGGGTGGTCGGCGACGCGCTGGTGGCACATCCCGGCATCGACAAAGTGACTTTCACGGGCTCGCCGTCAGTGGGACGCGGCATTCTGCAGGGCGCGGCCGGCAACTTCAAACGCGTCACGCTGGAGCTCGGCGGCAAGTCGGCGAACCTGATCTTTCCAGATGCGAATCTCGACAATGCGGTGCGAGCCGCGGCGTCCGGCATTTTCTTCAACACCGGTCAGGTATGTTCGGCCGGCTCGCGCATTCTGGCCCACCGTGACGTGTATGACGAAGTTGTCGAGCGTCTTGCGGCGCGAGCGAAAGCGATCAAGGTTGGCGATCCGGCGGCGCGCGAAACGTCGATGGGGCCGCTCATTTCCGCGGCGCAGATGAAGACCGTGCTTGGCTATGTCGAGGCAGGGCGCGCCGAAGGGGCGTCGCTCGTAACTGGCGGTGCGCGTGTGGGCGAACGCGGTTTCTTCGTCGAGCCGACGGTGTTCGCCAATGTCGAGCATGAAATGCGCATTTCGCAGGAGGAGATCTTCGGGCCGGTGGCAACCGTGATTCGTTTCAACGACGAAGCCGACGCGATCCGGATTGCCAATGGCACGTTGTATAGCCTCGCGGCCGGCGTGTGGAGCGCCGATATTGGCCGCGTGCATCGCGTGGCGCGTGATCTGAAGGCGGGTACCGTGTGGATCAATACCTACGGCTATACCGATGTACGCCTGCCTTGGGGCGGTTCCGGCGATTCCGGTTTTGGCCGCGAGCACGGCGACGTGGCGATTGAAAACTTCACCGAGCCGAAGGCGGTGTGGCTGGCGATCGATCAATAGCAGCGCAAATAAAGGATCGAACACCGGGTGTTCGATCCTTGCCTGAGGCCTGCCGCGAAATGTTGGCAGCGCGGCGCGAACCGCGGCGAGAGCGGACGCTCAACCGCTCTGCAATGCGATCCGTTCGCGCAGTTTGATCAGGGCGAGCACGACGTCGATCGTCGGCGTGGGCTCGGCAACGAGACGGCCCATTTCCTGGACCACCGTCAATAGCGGATCGATCTCCATCGGACGGCGGTTCTCCAGGTCGACCAGCGTGGAGGTTTTGTGCGCGCCGACCGCACCCGCACCGTCGATACGTTTTTCCACATCGACGCGAAAATGCACGCCGAACTGATCCGCAATGCGCTTGGCTTCCAGCATCATCGTACGTGATACCGCGCGCGTACCGGGGTCGCTGGTGAGGACGTCGAGCGTGGCGTGAGTCAACGCGCTGATCGGGTTGAAGCACAGATTGCCCCACAGCTTGAGCCAGATTTCGTCGCGGATATTGTCGCGGATCGGCGCGTCGAAACCTGCTGCCTGCATGATTTCGTGCAACTGCTGGATGCGCGGCGTGCGTTCGCCGCTCGGCTCGCCGATCGGGAATTTCTTGCCGTACACGTGCTTGATGACGCCCGGTTCGACGATTTCCGCTGCGGGGTACAGCACACAGCCGATCGCGCGTTCTGGGCCGAGCCGGGTCCATTGGCTGCCGTCCGGGTCGATGCTGGCGAGGCGCGTGCCGGCGAATTTTCCGCCGTGCTGGTAGAAGTACCAATAAGGAATGCCGTTGACGCCGGTGACGATCGCCGTGTGCTTGCCGAGAAGCGGCTGCATGGCCTCGACCACGCCGGGCAGCGAGTGCGCCTTCAATGTGATGATCACGAAGTCCTGCACGCCGAGTTCGCGCGGGTCCGACGTACAGCGTACCGGTGCGCTGTACGTTTCGCCGTCCATGATCAATCTCGCGCCGTGTTCGCGCATGGCCGCGAGATGCGCGCCGCGCGCGACGAAACTCACATCCGCGCCGGCACGCGCCAGTTGCACGCCCATCAAACCGCCAATCGCTCCTGCTCCGAAGATACAGATCTTCATGATGCCGCCCCTGTGACGATGAGAAGTCGCTTGCCCGGCGCCGCGCATGATCTTGCCGCGGCGGCGGGTTATTGATCGAGCATAAGGGTGCAGGACGATTGATGACAGTTAAAGTTTCTGCAGCCGTGTATTCGTTATTGTTTATGGTTACGCCGATGGACTGGCTATCGTGCCAGCAAAAAACTCACCCCGATCACCCCGAGAAACGTCCCGCAACAGCGATTGAACCAGCGCCTGACCTTCGCGTGAACCAGCCACTTGCCAAGGTGCATGCCCGCCCACGAGTAAAGTGCGATCGCCACGCATTCGAGCACCAGAAAGCTCGCGCCGAGTACAGCGAATTGCGGCAGCATCGGCTTGGCGATATCGACGAACTGCGGCAGGAACGCGGTGAAAACCAGAATCGCCTTCGGATTACCGGCGGCCACCAGGCACTCCTGCCGCGCGATCCGCCAGAGCGACGCGTCGTCCTGCTGCAGCGTGTCGATAGCGGGCGCGTCGCTGCGCCACAACTGGATCGCCAGCCAGATCAGGTAGGCGGCGCCCGCCAGCTTGATCGCAAGAAAGAACCACTCGGATGCGTGCAGCACGACCGCGAGGCCGGTTGCGGCCAACACCAGCATCAACGCGAATGCAACGAGCCGGCCGGTGCCGCCGACGAAGGCCGTCATGAAGCCGTGACGCGCAGCAACGTTGATCGATAGAAGATTGTTTGGGCCGGGCGCGAGGTTGATCGCGAAGCAGGCGGGCAGGAAGAACAGCCAGGCGGTGATTGACATGATCGGTCCGTGCGTTCGTCTTTGCGTTCAATTCACCGATCTAACGAAGCCCGGGTCGCTGATCAATGCATCGACGCTCAGCCTGACCGTATCTTCGATGGCGATGGTATTGCTGGTGAATTTAGGCGATTTCTGCCGGACAGTCTTGGTGGTTGAGAACACAACTTTCTGGGTTGTGGCATCGGTCACGATGTAGCGCATTTTCAGCGTCCAGAATGTGGGCGAGCGCGTGTCGTCTACCGTGAACTTCTCGATGCTGCCGCTCAGAACCTTCCTGCCCTCGGTGAGATGAAAACCGGCAATCTGCAAACTGCTCGCGATGCTGTTGCGCACGGTCTCGTTGATATCGGTTTTTAGCACGATGCCGGTCATCGCCGTGTTTTCGATCCGGTTCGGCGACACCTGGCCGTTCAGCGCCGCCATGTACACGAAATCGCGGGCGGGGGCGACGCTGAGCCAGCCGGTGGAATGCGCGGCCACTCGCGATGGGCAATTCAGGCCGAACCACGACCAGGAGCAGGCAGACAGCATCAACGGCAGGGCGACGGCGCTGCAACCCTTGAGCACAGTAGATCTCAGGGCCCGGCGCAGGGGATCAGGCGACGGCCGCAGAGACTGATTCTGTTGCGGCGACTTGGGCGCTGTGCTGGAAAAAGCGGCGGTCGAGGTCAGAGGGGTAGCCTTTCAAGTTGAGTCATCCCGGTGCAGAGCAGCATGGTAACAGCGAGCCGATCCGGTTCAATAACCGCCACGCATGTAAATCGCGAAACTTGCGCCATGCCGTGCAGGCCGCTATATCCATCATTGCGTCTCCATGAGCTTGCGATTTCGACGAACTTGCGTGGCATAATCGCACGGCTTTCATTTCAATAACACCTTGCCACATGCTGCGCCGCCATCTACAGAAGATCGGCAGTATCCTCGGATTGCTCGCAATCCTGATGGCAACGCTTGCGCCCACGGTGTCGCAAGCGTTGAGCGCGCAAGAACGTCTCGATGCAGCGCTGGTCGACCATTGTTCCGCGCAAACCGATGCGTTAGCGAGCAGTGGCACGCATGACTCGCTTGACTCACACTCGCTGGCGTTTCATTGGGAAGCATGCGGCTACTGCGGATTGCTCGCGCATTTCCCGGTCGTGCCGCCGGTGCCGCTTGCCTTCGCGACTCAGGCCGCGTTCACGCATACCGTTGTCGTTCATACCAGCGTCAGCGCACCGTCCGTTACGCCGCATTTCTACGCGCAGCCCCGCGCACCCCCTGCCGCCGTTCTCTGATTTCCGCCGGTCTGCCTGCGTGCCAGGCGTGACGCGCTTCCGCCTGGATGCCGCGGTTGCGCCGACGCGCATGCATGCCTGAGCACACAGACTCTTCCTCTTACGCCGCCGGTTTTCACCGCTAGCAGTGCCTGTGCGCGCTTGCATACGCAAGCGTGGGCCTATCGGCGCGTGCTTGCCGCGCGGCCCACTCGTACGCGTACTCGATCTGATCGAATGCGCGCGATATGCCACATTCAAAAGACGCTGCCACGATGCAGCGCCGGGACCTCATCCTATGTATCGATTCATCAAAAGAAGCAGTGCGCTGTCGAGCGCCGCGGTTTTATTCGCCACGCACGCGCTCGCGCAGACCAGCAAACCATCTGACGCTTCGGAGCCAAAACTGTTGGCGCCAGTCGTTGTACAAGGGCAGGTTGAGCGTTCGTTGACCTCCAGCACGCCGGCTCAACAAAAGCGCAAGCTCGACGAAACAGTGGGCTCGGTGGGCTTTGTGGATAGCGAGTCATATACGAACACGTATGCCTTCACCTTGCGTGACGTGCTGAGGGACGTGCCGGGCGTATTTGTGCAGAACCGCTATGGGCAGGAGCTGCGTCTGTCGATCCGCGGCTCGGGCATTGCGCGTTCTTACCATACGCGCGGCCTGGAAATTCTGCAGGATGGCATACCGACCAATCTGGCTGACGGCAGCGGCGACTACTACCAGATCGATCCGCTCGCGCTGCAGGCAACCGAGGTCTACAAGGGCGGCAACGGGCTCGCCTACGGATCGTCGACCCTTGGCGGCGCGATCGATTTTCTGACACCGACCGCGCGCACAGCGGCCGCGCCGAACATCTTGCGGCTCGAAGGCGGCAGCTACGGCACGGTGCGCAGCAGCGCGCAGTTTTCGCGCGTAGTGGGGCCGCTCGATTTCATCGGCACGTTCACGGTCGATCATAGCGACGGCTTCCGTCAGCATTCACGCGGGCAATATGAGCAGTTCAACGCCAATGTCGGCTATCGCTTCAGTCCGAACGTCGAGACGCGCTTCTATCTCGGCGCTTACGTCGTTGATCAGCAATTGCCGGGCACGCTGAGCCTGAGCGATGCGCTGAACAATCCGACCAAGGCGGCCGCCAGCGCGCTGTCCGGCGACCAGGCGCGCAACACGCGCACTGAGCGGATCGCGAACCGCACGACGGTGAAACTCGAGGTCGGTCAGCTCGACATCGATACGTGGGCTATCCACAAGAGCCTGTATCACCCGATCTTTCAGGTGCTCGATCAGGACGGCTGGACCTATGGCGTGGCGCCTCGCTATACGGCGACGCTGAACCTCGGCGGGATGCGCAACGACGTGATTGCGGGTGCACGCTTTTTCGGCGGCAACACGCAAGCGCGGCAGTACGTCAACGTTGCCGGCAATCGCGGCACGCAGACACTCGACTCGTCGCAGAACGCGTACAACTACGAGGCCTATGTCGAGAACCGTCTGTTCTTCCTGCCGACTGTGGCGCTGATGACCGGCGTCAAGGCGCTGCGTGACGTGCGTGAATATGTCGACCATGGCGGCCTCGCTGCAGACCCAAGCTATAAATCGGCGAGCCAGACCTACAACGGTATCAATCCGAAGCTTGGTTTGCTGTGGCAGCCGAATCGCGAGATTCAGGCTTTTGTCGACATCACGCGCAGCCAGGATACACCGGATTTCACCGATCTCACGCAATCGTTCGCATCGACCACGCGCTTCACGCCCTTGCAGTCGCAACATGCATGGACGCTTGAGATCGGCACGCGCGGCACGCGTGGCGCAGTGAGTTGGGATCTCACAGCGTATCAATCGATGGTGCGCGATCAGTTGCTGCAGTACACGACCAATCCGGATATTCCGGCCACTACGTTCAATGCCAGCAAGACCGTGTTGCGTGGTATTGAAGCCGGCGCTTCGGTCGATGTGTGGCGCGATGTTTTCAAGCCAGGTTCGGGAGACCGGATTACGCTGTCGGGCTTATGGAATCTGAGCGATTTCCGTTTCAAGGACGATCCGCAGTATGGGTCCAATCGGATTGCCGGTGTACCCGTCAACGTGCTGCGCGCTGCTTTGAGTTATGCACGGCCCGACGGTTTTCATGTGTCGGCGACCGTGGACTGGGTGCCGGCCGGCGCCTGGGCCGATGATGCCAATACGCTGCGCGTGCCGGGATACGCGTTGCTTGGCGTGCAAGCCGGAATGGATTTTCGCAATGGCGTGTCGGTGTTCGTGGACGCCAGGAATCTGACCAATAAGCGCTACGTCAGCGATATCAGCACGGTGGCCAAGGCCGCCACTGCGAGCGGGGCGATCTTTTATCCCGGAGAGGGGCGGAGTGTTTTTGCGGGCATAAGATACGCGTTCTGATGCTGCGTTTGCCCTCCTCGCGGGGAGAGGGGGCGAAGCGGTCAAAAGAAACCGGCTTTGCCCTGAGTCATATCCACGAGTGCCAGCCGGGCATCCTCCACCGCGTTGACGGGTAGCCGGACCGTCATCTTCACCAGCATCCCGTACGCGCTGTCGACGAGCCCGTAGTCTTCGGCTTCAATCCATCTGCGCACTTTCGCTTCATCGGCGTAACTCACTTCGACGACCAGCGTAACCTGGGCAATCCGCTCCACCCGTGGCGCGTCGAGGAGCGCCGAGGCGATCGCATCGGTATACGCGCGCACCAGCCCGCCGGCGCCCAGTTTCACGCCGCCGTAATACCGCACGACGGCCGCGAGCACGCCGTCCAGATCGTGATGCCGCAGCACTTCGAGAATGGGCCGCCCGGCGGTTCCGGACGGTTCGCCGTCGTCGGACATGCCTGACTGGCCGCCCGCCAGCAGCGCCCAGCACACGTGCGTTGCGCCAGGGTGCGCGTCGCGCAGACGCCGCAACTCGGCCATCGCGGCGTCGCGGTCGGCAACCGGTATCGCATGCGCGATGAAACGGCTCTTGCGGATTTCGAGTTCCGCGCAGAGCGGCGCGGGCAAGGTATAGGTGGGCAAGGCTAAGACTTCAGTGGACGAAAAAGTAGCGGGCCTCATGAGTCATGTGTGTCTCTCATGTGCGTTTCATGCGGCCCCGCGTCCGCCATGGTAACGGATCGCCGACGGGGTAATCGGCGAATGTCTATAATCGTCTGCTGAACGCGCGCCGGTCCACTGAAGCGGGCGCGCCACCGAGGAGACGACATGCTTGATTTTTCTACGCTAGGAACATTCGTTGCCGTTGTATTGGGGCTCTTTCTGATTCCCGGCCCGGCCGTGCTGCTGGTTTTGACGCGCACGGTGCATGGCGGGCGCAAGGCCGGCATACTCACCGGTCTCGGTATCGCAGTGGGCGATTTCATCCATACGTTAGGCGCAGCGGTTGGGCTGTCGGCCTTGCTGATGACCTCGGCACTTGCCTTCAATGCCGTGAAATTCGTCGGCGCCGCGTACCTGGTGTATCTGGGCATTCGCGCCTTGCGCGAAAAGCAGGCGAGCGCGCATTTGCCGGCGGTCGCGCCGGTATCCGCTTCCAAAGCATTTTTGCAGGCGATTCCCGCCGAAGTGTTGAATCCCAAGACCGCGCTGTTTTTCCTCGCGTTCCTGCCGCAGTTCGTTCACCCCGAGCACGGCTCCTCATTCGCGCAATTCGCGACGCTCGGTCTGATCTTCGTGGGCATGAGCGCGCTTTATACAACGCTGATCGTGCTGACCATTCGTCCGCTGGGCAAACTCGTCAAGCGCCTGACCTGGCTTAGCCGCTGGCAAAACAAGATTATCGGCGTGCTGTTCATTTCGCTCGGCCTGCGCGTCGCGACGCAAACGCGCTGATTCAGTTGGATTGACCTGGCTGCGCGCCGTTTTTGTTTGCGCGCGGCGGCAGAAATACGCCGGCTAGCTCGAGCGCCACGCTCGAGCTAGATGTTCCGGCGCTGCCGCCTCAAGCGGCCTTCACGTGCGTATTCCATCTGACCCTGGGTGCGCACGGCGAGCTTTTCCTGTTCGGCGCGGCTCATCTGCCGCGTATCGTCGATATCCCCAACACGCAGCACTTCTTGCGCGATCCGTATGCGTAGCGTCATCAATGGTTCGCCGCGCTCGACCAGCGTGCGGTCGGCGGCGCGCGCCTGCTGGACGCCGCTGTCGATCAGGTTGCGCAACTCCAGCAGCGTGAGCCGTTGGCGCTGGATCTCGAGGATGAGCCGCTGGATGGCCTGCTCGTCGCGCGTGCGCCACCAGACGCGCAGTTCAGCGAGCGTGGGAGGATCGAAGGGAGGAAGACGCATTGCTCAGACGAAAAGTACTGTATATGCATACAGTATAGCCCGTCTTTTTTACGGAAACGCGTGGCGTGTGTTGAACCGTACTCAGCCCCTTTCCAGGAGACAGGGCGTTACGGCTCTCAGCTGAGCGCGAGCATGATGGAGGTGGAGACCACGATGATGAAAAGACAGGCGGCAGTCAGTATGTCGTACGGATAGTTCATGTCGAAACCATGGCGCGTCGGGCGGATCGACCCATCATAGGCGTAACCGTTCTCTGCGACTGTCAACCATTGCAAAGGCACTGCTTTTCCGCCCGCCCATGATCCGGGGCACAACTAAGGATGCGGCCGAAACACCTTCCGCCTAGCGTCCACGTCCCTTCGCTGCGGTTTTGTCCGATGCCGGCCCAGATGACCCGCCCGCATTGCCGCATAGCAACGCCACCCCCGCAACCGCCGTCGCTCGCAACGACCCGCGCGAGTCCCCCGCGCGGGCGCGCAACGCGAGGCTGTGCAAAATCGCCGACGCGAGCTTCGCGAGGAGGGCGGGTTGCGCATCGGCGGCCAGTTCGCCCGCGGCCTGCGCCAGCTTGAAGCGTTTCTCGAAGACTTTGTCGTAGGTACGTAGCCCTTCGGCAAGCGCGGTGCGGACCTCGGCGTCAGTCGCCGCTTCGACCGTGGCGGTGCCGATCATGAAGCAGCCGAGCGGATCGCCCTCGGCGGGCAAATACCACGCGAGCGCGCCGTCATAAACGCGCATCAGCGCCTGCTGCAGCGGCAGGTCTTCGGCGAGCGCATGAACCATCGCAAGCCGGCCGGCCTCGATATACCGTTCGAGCGTGCTCAGATACAACGCGCGTTTGTCGCCGAATGCGCCGTACAGGCTCGGGCGGTTCATGCCAGTCGCGGCGCTCAATTGATCGAGCGAAGTGCCCGCGAAACCGCTGCGCCAGAACACGTCTCTCGCATCGGCGAGCGCCTGGTCGGAATCATAGGCACGCGGGCGGCCGCGTGGGCGGACTTCTTTTTTTGTACTGGTCGGCATAAAAATATGGCGGAAGTTATTTATATGCAATATAGTACAAAAACACCAACGACAGGGAATTCCCCATGGATCTGTACTTCTCTCCGCTCGCTTGCTCACTCGCCACCCGAATCTCCTTGTATGAGGCGGGGGCACAGGCCGGATACATTCAGGTCGACACGAAGTCGAAACAATTGGCGGATGGTTCGGACTTCTATCCGGTCAGCCCGCTCGGCCAGGTGCCGGTGCTACGCACGGACGAAGGCTGGCTGTTGACCGAAAACACGGCGATCCTGCCTTATGTGGCGGATCGTTATCCCGAAGCACGGCTCGCGCCCGTCGCGGGTACGGCGCAGCGCGCCCGGTTGCAGCAGTGGCTGGGTTTTATCAGTACGGAGTTGCATAAGGTAGTGTTCGTGCCCTTGCTCGATGCGCGCGCGCCTGAAGACGTGAAGCGCTATGCGCGCGACAAGGCTGCGTTGCGGCTAGGCGTTCTGCAAGATCATCTGGCGCAAAGCGAGTATCTGCTCGACGCGTTCAGTGTGGGCGACGCCTATCTGGTCACGGTGCTGAACTGGGCTTCGCACGGCGGCATCGATCTGTCGCAATGGCCGATGGTTGCTGGGTACTACAAGCGCTTGATGCGGCGTCCGAGTGTGGCCAAAGCTGCTGCGGAAGAATTCGCGCTGTTTGAGGCAGAAATGGCGAAGCACGCGAAAAGCTGAGGGCGGGTTGCCGGCTGCGCGATTAGTCGTCGCTATGCTGGCAGAAACGGCGCCCCGGAATGTGCGACACGACCGCCTGGGCGATTTCGAGCGGCGTGCTTTCCGCGGGCACCACGCGGCGGCTTGATTCGGGGTTGTGCTTCATGGTCCATTCGACGAGTCTGTACGAGCGTCCCCAAGGGGGCTGCAAAGGGTCCGAGACCTTGCACGAGTGGATCTGGCGCACCCATTCGTTGCCGGGCATCGCGCGCAAATGCTCGAATACCGTGTCTTCCACCATGGTTTGACTCCTTTTTCGCAGGCATGCTGTCCATCTATCGGCGCGTCGGCGACACCCCCGGAGAAAAAAAGCGCCGCCGATGTTCTGGCGGCTCAACAGGGGATGTTGTGCGCCATAGTTACAGGTAAGAATTAAGCCAAACTTAAGAGCGCGCTCAAAATCCCCGCGCCGAATCCTTCTGCCTGAGCGGCTCGTCAAGCCGCTGTTTTGCGAGCGCGGTGATCCAACCCTCAAGACCTCGCGGAATTGGCCGTTATTACAGCGATTGGGGCCGCCGACCCCGCTCCGCCTTCGGGCTCGCATCGATAACGTGACGAATCTCGCTCAAACGCCGCTTTCAGACCGCCTTCGCTCGCTCGTCGATACCGTGCAGCACAATGAGCGCACGCTGCGCCGCTTTCAGAACGTCGAGTTGAGGTTGATCGGCGCGCAGAATTTCACGTCGTTTCTCGACACGCTGTTCAGCCATCTGCCGCAGGAATTCTCGCTGGCGAGCGTGGTGGTGTGGCTCGACGACCGCGCGCCAATGCTGCTCGAAATTCTCGAGCCGGGCGCTTTGCATGCGCTCGACCAACCCAATCTGAGAACGTCGCGCGAAGCGGGTCTCGCGGCCCAGGGGCTGTGCGACGAGGGACAGCCGTGGCTGGGTAAGCCGGCCGATCTGCCAGATACGGCGTGCCGCGCGTTCTTCGGCGACCTCGCCACGCCGGCGAGCGCGATCTTGCTGCCGCTCGCCGCGGGCGATACCACCAGCGGCTATCTATGCCTCTGCAGCGACGATCCGGCGCGTTTCGCGGAGGGCATGGCGACGGATATTCTGGAGCGCTTCGCGAGCATCGTGACGGCGAGTCTGGACAATGTCGCGCATCGAGAGCGGCTCAAGCAACTCGGTATGACCGATTCGCTGACCGGCCTCGCCAATCGCCGCTACTTCGACGAACGGCTGCGCGAGGAGATCATGCGCGCCGTCCGGTACGGTGTGCCGGTCGCGTGTCTGTTCATCGATATCGACAATTTCAAGCTGATCAACGACACCTACGGACATCAGACCGGCGACCGCGCGCTGGCGGCGGTGGCGGCCTGCGTGCGGCAGCAGGTGCGCCTGGGCGACACCGTGGCGCGCTACGGCGGCGAAGAGTTCACCGCGCTGCTGCAAGGCGATCGGGCCGATGCGCTGACGGTAGCCGAGCGCGTGCGGATGGCGGTCGAAAAACTGGATTTGCAGGACGACCACGGCGCACGCATCGCGTTGACCGTGTCGATCGGCGTGGCCGCGCGCACGATTACCGGTACGCCGGCCGAGGCGGCCGTGCACGGCCACGCGATGATGGAAGAAGCCGACCGGGCGATGTACCGGGCCAAGCGCAATGGCCGCAACCGCATCGAGGCGCTGGCGAAAGCGGGCAGTGATAACGCGTCACGCTAGCCCTTGCTGCCGTAGCGGCGCGCAGCGAGTTTGACGGACAGGCCGGGAGCCGCGAGGCCGCCTCACGCATCCGGTGGCACCCCAAGCAATTGCAGCGCGCCACCCGTCACCGCGCCGAATACCGGGCCGGCTACCGTCCCGCCATAGAACGCCTTGCCGGCCGGATCGTCGATCATGACGGCGACGATCAAGCGTGGGTCGCTCATGGGCGCCATGCCGACAAACAGCGCACGGTAACGGTTTTTCGCGTAAGTGGCGCCGACCTGTTTGCGCGCCGTGCCGGTTTTGCCGCCGATCCGGTAGCCTTCCACCGCCGCCGCACGCCCAGTGCCGCCGGGACCCGTAGCCATTTCGAGCATCGAGCGGATCGCGCGCGCGGTGGCGGGCGTGGTGACCGCATGGCCTTTGTCCGCGGCCTGTGAGGTGTCGGCCGCACCCGCGTTCCCGTTTCCATTCGCGTGTCGATCCATGTCCTGGTCTGGACGCAATAGACTCACGCGATGCAGGGTGCCGTCGCCGGCATACGCGGTGTAGACCTGGGCGATCTGCAGCAGCGAGGTGGACAGGCCGTAGCCATACGCCATGGTCGCCTGTTCGATCGGACGCCAGCGTTTGTACGGGCGCACCTTGCCCGACGCGACACCCGGAAAGGTCAAATCCGGCCTCAACCCAAGCCCGTATTCCTGATACTTGTTCCAGATCGTTTCGGCGGGCAGATTCAGTGCAAGCTTGGCAAGCGCGATATTGCTCGACTTCTGCACCGCTTCGGCAACCGTCATCGCGCCATGATTCGACGTGTCGTGAATCACGGCCGGCCCGATCTTGTACCAGCCCGGCGCGGTATTGATGATGCTTTGCGGCCGCACCTTGCCCTCGTCGATCGACAGCGCGACGACGACCGGCTTGATCGTCGAGCCTGGCTCGAAGGTGTCGACCACCGCGCGATTGCGCAGTTGCCGTCCGGTCAGACGCGCGCGGTCGTTCGGATCGAAGCTCGGATAGTTGGCGAGCGCGAGAATCTCGCCGTTGCGGGCGTCGAGCACGACCACGCTGCCGGCTTCAGCGTGATGTCTGGCGATGGCGTCCTTCAATTGTGCGTAAGCGAGCTGCTGAATGCGCCGGTCGATCGTCAGGTGGATGGTGTCGCCGTTCTGCGCGGGCACGAGCGGCCGGGTCTCGGACACGACCCGGCCCAGACGGTCGCGGATCACTTCACGCTGGCCGGGCACGCCGAGCAGTTGTTCGTTGGCGGCGAGTTCGACGCCTTCCTGGCCGTTGTCCTCGATATCCGTGAAGCCGACCACGTGCGCCGCCGATTCGCCTTCCGGGTAAAAGCGCTTCGAATCCGCGATCTGCGTGATGCCGGCGAGCCCCAGTTTGTTGAGGTGATCGGCGGTGTCGGCATCCACCTGGCGCTTGAGCAGCACGAAGGTCTTGTCGCCGTTCAGACGCCGGCGCAGTTCTGCCATCGGCAGGTCGAGCAGTTTCGACAGCGGCGCGAACGTGGCTTCGTCGAGCAGCTTGGGGGAGGCCCAGATCTCATAGGTCGCGAGGCTGACGGCGAGCAGCGAGCCATTGCGGTCGACAATGCGCCCGCGCGTTGCGTCGAGTTCGAGGGTGCGCTGATAGCGTTTTTGCCCCTGATCGACGTAGAAATCCTGATTGACCACCTGCACCCAGAACGCGCGCGCCGCCAGCGACGCGAACGCGCTGAACACCAGCAGGATGACGAGCTTCGAGCGCCACATCGGCAGGCGCGCGGCCAGCAACTGGTTCTTCGCGACGGGCGCGTAGGGATCATGCGACTGCGATTTCTTCTTTTGGATCATGAGTGCGGTGAGCGAGCAGCGCTGCGTGGCGGGCTGAAACCGGCAATGCCGGCGGCCTGTTGCGCGTGACTGTCGAGCGGGCTCCTCGAGTGAAAGCCGCACGCGTGGCGTGCAGCCGGATTAGCTTGCGCCGCCCGAATCGGCGGCGGTGAATACCTTGAATTGCCAGCGAAACCGCACGGCCAGCATGCGCACTGTGAAGCCGCCTGCCAGCACCACGATGGAGGCCGGCCCCGCCGCCACATCGCAGGCTTGCAGGACCTCATACGCGGCGCCCGCGCCGAGCGCGATGCTGGCGTACAGTTCCTCACGCAACACGAGCGGCATCTGATTGCACAGCAGGTCGCGCAGCATGCCGCCGCACACGCCGGTGATCGCCCCGGCCAGCACGACGATCGCCGGGCTCACGTTCAGCGTCGCGGCGATATCGCAACCGATGATGGTGAACGCGATCAGGCCGATCGCGTCGACCGTGACGAACAGCCGTTGCCAGTTGCGCAGCCATTTGGCGCCGGCCGCGGCAATCGACGCTGCCCCGATTGTAATCAGAACGTAATCAGGATGCGAGATCCATGCAAGCGGATAGTGGCCGAGCAGCACGTCGCGCACCGTGCCGCCGCCGAGCGCGGTGACGGTGCCGACGAGGCACAGGCCGAAGCGGTCCATGCCGCGGCGCATGCCCATCATTGCGCCGGACATGGCTTCGGCGACGATTGCAAGCAGGTAGAGGGAATGAAGCAACATGACGGCGGGCCTTGGTGGGACGGCGCTCGCGAGGAAAAGGCTCCGGATTGGATGCCGCGAGGCGCGCGTTCGAAAGCGGCCATTATCGGAAGCGGCGGATCCTGATGAAAATGCCTTAAGCCGAATTCGGCGATGCCAAATTCGGCTTAACCTGGTTGCGGGATTGGGCGTGGTAAGCGTTTGCTGAACGGAGGCTTAATCTTCGTCTTCGCAAAGCGGACGCGGCCGTGGCTAAGAGCGGCCACAAAAAAGCCGCGCGAACTTGAAAATCCGCGCGGCTGGTTCGTTCGATTAATGCGTCAACTCCGACGCGGCGTGTTAAAGAGGCGCTCCCTGCCTGTCGAGCGCCTTCTTTTTTCTCCGGCTCTCCTTGCCCTGGCGTTCTATCGCCTGAAGAGCGTGCCCGGCCTCAGGCCGGCAACGCGAAGCTCGAGATCGCCTCGCGCAACACGCCCACCTGATCCTTCAGCGAATGGGCCGCGGCCGCGGCTTGTTCGACGAGCGCGGCATTCTGTTGCGTGACCTGATCCATTTCGCCGACTGCGCGATTGACCTGTTCGATGCCCGCGCTCTGTTCGCGCGATGCGTTGCTGATCTCCTCGAGGATTTCGTTCACGCGGCGTACCGACTGCACGATCTCGCCCATGGTCGAACCGGCGTTGGCAACCAGTGATGCGCCGGCTTCCACGGTATGGGTGGAGGTTTCGATCAACGCCTTGATTTCCTTCGCGGCCGTGGCTGAGCGTTGCGCGAGGCTGCGCACTTCGGCGGCGACCACCGCGAAGCCGCGGCCCTGTTCGCCCGCGCGGGCTGCTTCGACGGCGGCATTGAGCGCGAGAATATTGGTCTGGAACGCGATGCCGTCGATCACGCCGATGATGTCGCCGATCTGCCGCGAACTGCTGGTGATTTCGCCCATTGTGCGGACCACGTCGTCGACCACGTGGCTGCCGCGGGTCGCCACATCCGCGGCTTGCCCGGCGAGATGCGCCGCTTGCAATGCGCTGTCCGCGTTCTGCTTCACGTTGACCGTCATCTGATCCATGCTCGACGCCGTTTCGACAAGCGCCGCGGCCTGCTCCTCGGTGCGCTGCGACAGGTCAGTATTGCCGGCGGCGATTTCGGTCGCGCCGATATTGATGTTTTCGGTGCCCAGGCGTACGCGCGAAACCGTATCGACGAGACCGGCCTGCATGGTGTGGAGGGCGTGCAGCAGACTGTTGGTGTCGTTCGCTTGCACCGGCACGTGGCTAGCGAGGTTGCCGCGCGCCATCAGTTGAGCTGCCTCGACGGCGACTTCGAGATCGCCGCCGAGCGTGCGGCGGATGCTGCGCAACACCAGCAGCATGACGACGGTGGCGATCGCGCCGAGCGTCAGGGTGATGACGAGCCAGCGCAGCAGATTTGCGTAGAACGCGCGCTGCACGTCGTCCATATACATACCGGTGACGAGATACCAGTCCCACGGTGCGAAGTGCAGCGAGAAGCTGGTTTTCGCCACGGGTTTATCGCTACCGGGCTTGGCCCAGAGATAGTCGACGTAGCCGCCGCCGTCGTGATTGCCTGCGTCGACGATATCGGTGAACAGATGATTGCCGGCCGGGTCGGTGAATTGCGCCATGTTCTTGCCGACCATTTCCGGCTTGATCGGGTGCATCAGCATGACCGATTGCGAGTTGTTGACGGAGATGTAGCCGTCTTTGCCGTAGCGCATGGCGGCGAGTGTCTCGAGCGCCTGCTTTTTGGCTTCGTCTTCGGTGATGGTGTGTTGCTGGGCGAGGGTGTAGTAGCGGTTGACGATGTGATTCGCCTGATCGATCAGCGAGGCAAGTTGATCGCGGCGGTCCGAGATCATCGACGCACGGTTTTGCCATGCGCCGAAGCCGCCGATCAGGATCAGGCCGGTCCAGAGGACCGCGATCATTGAGGCTAGTTTTTTGTTCAGAGTCATAGCAATGGGGGGGTTGCGCTTTTGCTTTGGCTTTTGCTTTCGCTCTCGCGCGGTGGTCGGTCAGGGGGCTCGTTCACTTTTTTCGCTTGCTGCGTGTGGCTTGTTGCTCTTTGTGTTTACGGCTTCTCGTTCTTCCCTCCACAGGGGAGGGGAAACCCGCTGTTTTATTCGTCTGACTAAATGAAGGTGGGCTTGCTGGTGGTGCTTGTTGTCTGTTTGCTTACGGTGTTGGCCTTTTCTTGCTCTTGTTTTGTTGGCCTTTCCTTGCTGTGTTAGTGGTCTATTTGGTCTGTGTGCCTGCGGCGTTGGCCTCTCCTTGCTTTGTTATCGGTCTATTAGTGTTGCCCCTGTGCGGGGCGGCACTTACTTTCTTTGCCGCCGC
>NZ_JAQQFL010000026.1:0-132772 GCF_046026025.1 Paraburkholderia fungorum
TAAGGGCGGGGTGTTTGTTTGGGGCCGGGGGGGGGGGGGGGGGGCCCCCCCCCCCCCCCCCCCACTGCGAAATCACGTACTCTCGTACGTGTTGAGTCGGAATTGTCGGTTAGTCGACGAGACCGGCGAAGCGCAGTGCCTGCGAGATTTCGACGTCAGCACCTTCCGGCAGCGGCAGCAGCGGCGACCGAACCGTTGCATGCTCGAGGATGCCGCGAGCGACCAGACCATGCTTTAGCGCGACCGTACCTTCCATGTGCGAGCCGCGGTGATATACCGCGCGCGTGATGGGCAGCAGACGGTCGTGGATGGCGCGCGCCGCCCTGTAGTCCCTCGCCTTGCCTGCCTTGATGAGGTCGACGAGCGGCTCCGGTGCGAGGCTACCGTAACCGACCAACGCGCCGTCAACGTCAAACATCGTGTGCAGCAGATATTCATCGTGGCACGTCAGGATTTGCAGTTCCGGACGCTCGCGGCGGATAACGGGGATTTCCGTGTCCCAGCGGCGCATGTTCCGCACGCCATTCTTCATCGCGAACACGCCCGGCTGTGCTGCAATCTCAAGCTGTGTTTCGAGGTTGTACGTCGCCTTCGTTGCGTCGGGGTACTGGAACAGGATCAGCGGCAGGCCGCTTTCTTCGTGGATTGAACGATAACGGTCCTGCGGCGCGCCATTCTGGTATCCAAAGCGCAGCCAGCCGTGCGACGGATACACGAGGCCGGCCGACGCGCCGGCCTCGACTGCACGCTTCGCTTCGAGCGCTGCGACTTGCGTGCCCTCCAGCGTGACGCCGGCGATGACCGGAATCTTGTTGTCGACCGACTTGACGAAGCTTTCGATGACCTTCTGCTGTTCGTCCGGCGTCATGAACGTACCTTCGCCAGCGTGACCCAGAACGGTCAGGCCTTTGACGCCTTCGATGCTCCCGAGCCACGAACCCAGTCGCTGGATGGCTGCATGGTCCACGGCGCCGTCGCGGGTGAAGGGAGTAACGGGAGCGGGAACCAGGCCCTTGAGGTCGATGCTTTTCATGCTGTCTCCGAGGTGTACAAAAGTTACGTGTCAGGACGTATCCCTATTCGGGGCCCATGCCACTATCAACTCGCCACGGGGCTTGGCTGTCTTGCCTGCGCGTCACGCAGCGGGTATGGAAGCCAGTGTAGGCATCAGCGCAATATCGAGAAAGGCATGGAACTGCATTTCAGATATCTCTCATTTGGCATGGCCTCAACGGCTCTTTTCAAGGGCGCTCGCCCAGCCGTCTCGATCGGTAAAGGCTCGGCCAATTCGAACAAACACATCGCGTCACGACTACTGCTCGCGGACGTCAGCTTCGCCGGCTATCGCACACACGCGCTTTTGACCCAACGCTTCCTTCGTATTGGCGCGCCTCGCTACCCAGTCATGCTGTTTGCGTCAATGCGAGGCAAACGTCGTGAGACACTACAATTGGAGGCACTTGCCACTGTAAGCAGCTTTCATCGTCATGAAGAAAATGGAACTTCTGTCTGAAACACTCGATGTACAAACGGTACGCGTTCCCGCAGGAACCATTGCATTGAGGGACGATAGAATAGGCCGTACGTGGTCCGTCGAACTACCGCGCTTTGCGATCGGCCGCTATCCCGTCACTCAGGCGCAATATGCTGCGGTAACCGGGCAATCGCCATCTTCATATGTCGCCGCGCAATGTCCAGTAGTGAACGTATCCTGGATTGATGCCGCCCGGTTCTGCAACATGCTATCGAAGGTTGCCGGCCTTCTCGACTGTTATGAATTTCATGGCGATGAAACGGGAGCTTCTCTTGTTTCAGAGGGCAACGGCTATCGCCTCCCTACCGAAGCCGAATGGGAATACGCATGCCGCGCCGGAACACATGGTCCGAGATACGGTGAACTTGGCGATATAGCCTGGTATAGAGAAAACTCCGGTGGCCACACGCATGAGGTAGGTCAGAAGCAAGCAAATGACTGGGGGCTTTCCGATACGCTAGGCAACGTTTGGGAGTGGTGCGCCGATCAATACGACCCGGATGTCTATGGTTCGTATCGTGTGTTTCGTGGCGGTGGTTGGGCTGATGCTGAAAGAGGCTGCCTTGCTACGAATCGGCGTCGTAGCCATCCGACATTTGCAATCGATGATCTTGGCTTTCGGGTGGCCCGATCGCTTGACACCAGTTGCGGGTAATCGCGCGCGCATCTGGCTTTGTCGACCAGTCACGTCGGCCGAATCTCGCGCCTGCCCGACAGCGGGCTGTTGAAGCACATCGGATAGCGACGCGACCAGCGCTATCGTCGAGGGAACATCCGTTATCTGAGCGCGGCGGACATTTGAACCGCCCCGGGCATCGTGGAGGCTGGTTGGTTTAAGTCAATACAGGTTCAACGGCAGGTGATTGAAGTTGCCGGTAGTAGTTTGCCTCAGCTTCAGCGGGCTGGGATATATCGCACGGGCACAGCATGGCGCCGACGGCCAGACGGTACAGTTCAAATAGTGAGCAATGGCTGTCGCGCTCTATCAGTTGCAATTGTGGAAGCGCGTCTCGTACTATCGTCTGACCAAAGAATCAGTAAATCCCTACAAAACACGCTATTCAATACACCTCGGTTGTCGCCGTTAACTATCTTGTTAGTTCCTAAATTCGATACCGCCTGATCCGAGCAAGGTCAATAAACCATGTCTCACGCAGCCTTTACACGAGTGCCGCGATGTCATCTTCTCGAAGTAGGCAAGGTACCCCTCTTAAATTCGCGGATTGACTCATGACGATTTCAAAACGACTGCTGTCAACACTTTCCATAGCACTTCTGTCCATGATAGCAGTCGGAATATTTGGCCTTTGGCAAATCAACCAGGCTCAAAACCGATTCGAGTACTTCCAGGATAATGTCACTCAGGCAGTCAAAGATCTGACTGACAATGAAGCTCTGATTTCTCAAGGCCGGATTCTGAGCTATCGCTACGTCATCTTCACGGCCAGCGCAAGAAGTGAGGCACTTGAATCTGAAATTCGAAAAATAAACGCCGATATTGGGCAGATTTTGAATAAGTATGAAAAAGACGACATCACCAATGACGCCGACCGTAAATTGCTGGAGGCTGATCGAGCGAAATTGGCGGATTTCATATCGGCTCAGAGCAACTTCATAGCGCGGGTGAAAGCCAACGACACGCAAGGGGTGATCGAAGCGTTGGATGAAGGCGGGACACTGCGCGAAACAGGCAAAGCCCTGCAGAAAACGCTTGACGATCATGTCGCCTTCAACGTTCAGCTCGGCGTCGATTTGCGCAACGAGAATCTGGCGTCACACACCAGGACGGTGTGGATTCTGACGGCGATTATCTCCCTGGCAACGATTCTGGCCGGAGGCATGGCGATCCAGTTGCACCGGGCAATTCGCAGCAGCCTCACAGGCATACGAGACTCCCTGCAGCACGTCAAAACATCGCTCGATCTGACGCGGAGAGCGCCGGTGGAACGCATGGACGAAATCGGGCACACCGCCGCCGCATTCAATGAACTGTTGACGCGCGTGGCGGAGGTTATTGGGTCGGTTCGACTATCCTCCGAATCCGTCACGGTCGCGGCCAAAGAAATCGCTGCCGGCAACACGGACCTGTCGGCCCGCACCGAGGAACAGGCCGCCTCCCTTGAGGAAACCGCGGCCAGCATGACGCAACTGACCGAAACGGTAAAACAGAACGCCGACAACGCACGTCAGGCGAACGCGCTTGCCGCCCGTGCTACCGATATGGCGGACGCAGGTAACGAATCCGTTCTGGGTATGGTTGGAACGATTGAGGACATCAGCGGTAGTTCGAGCAAGATTTCCGAAATCACTGGGGTGATTGAAGGCATTGCATTCCAGACGAACATTCTGGCGCTCAACGCGGCCGTCGAGGCGGCACGCGCTGGTGAACAGGGACGCGGCTTTGCTGTCGTGGCGAGTGAGGTTCGCAGCCTGGCTCAGCGTTCCGCGACCGCAGCCAAGGAAATCAAGGAACTGATCACTGCGTCCGTATCCAGAATCCAGGACGGTTCAAAACAGGCGGCAGAAGTCAGCTCGACCATGGGGCAGGTCAAGCAGGCGATCAAACAGGTGTCCGATATCGTTGGAGAAATCGCGGCAGCTTCTGAAGAACAGAGCCGTGGTATTGAGCAGGTGAATCAGGCTGTTGGTCAGATGGACGAAGTAACCCAGCAGAACGCAGCACTGGTTGAGCAGGCAGCCGCCGCGGCGCAGTCACTTGAAGAGCAGGCCACGACCATGAAAGACGTGGTCTCGGTGTTCAAGGTCGCTGATACTGCACAACCTGCGTCACGGGCAATTGCTCCGCATAGCAAACCGCGCCCTTCTACTCCCAGGACTCCAGCCAACCGCACCACATCAGCCAAACCCCAAATAGCGCCTCAATCATCCAGTCCCACGATCGCCAACGACACGACAGTCTCGGCGGACGCGGGCAGTGCCGGCTGGGAAACGTTCTGAGGTGTCATGGCATTGAATAATACCGACGCCGGCACTGCCAGATTGTCGGGTCAGTCACGCAAGATGGCGTGATGACGAACTCGACATTCTGATGCGAAAGCGGCGCGACATGGCCGCCGCGAAACGCTTCTTCAAGCGTGTGCTGCGCTCGAACCCGGTGCCGCGCAAGATCGTCACCGATCGGTTGCGCAGCTACCCGGCGGCAAAACGCGTCGCGTGGGGAGAATTCGCCAAACTCGCCCAGGATCCGTCGACAGCTTTCTGATCGCCGACAACTATCGACCCCATAGCCAGTAGTGACTTCAAGCATATCGTCGAATTCCGATATATGATTCGTCTTGTAGCGATGCAGATGCGTGGCCGCTAACCGGCGCCAGGTCTGCCTGTTGTTGATAACCCGGGTTGATACCCCGCTGTTCGTACCCTGAAACTGCCCCGACATGACGCTCGATATCGACGCGATTCACAAAGCGCTTGCCAACCCTGTACGGCGGGAGATTCTCGGCTGGTTGCGCGAACCCTATGCGCATTTCACCGACCAGGATCTGCCGCTCGACTACGGCGTATGCGCCGGCAAGATCGACGCGCGCTGCGGCCTGTCGCAGTCCACCGTGTCGGCGCACCTCGCCGCCTTGCAGCGCGCGGGCCTCGTCACGTCGAAGCGGGTCGGTCAATGGGTGTTTTTCAAACGCAACGAGGCCGTCATCCAGGCGTTTCTCGAGTACATGAACACCGGGCTTTGAACGCGTCATCCGCATTGCCGCACTTCTTTCATCATGCAGTTTTTAAGGCTCGGGCCACGCGCCCGCCACCTAAGGTGAACTCCTATGCCGACTCTTTTTGACCCGCTCCAGATTGGCGACATCACGTTGTCGAACCGCATCATCATGGCGCCGCTGACGCGCCAACGCGCCGAAGAAATCCGCGTGCCGAACGCGCCACGGCAGGCCTGATCATCAGCGAAGCCACTTCCGTCACGCCGCAAGGTGTCGGTTACGCCGAAACCCCGGGCATCTGGTCGCAGGAACAGGTGGAAGGCTGGAAGATCGTCACGAAGGCCGTGCACGAAGCCGGCGGCAAGATCTTCCTGCAACTGTGGCACGTCGGCCGTATTTCCGACCCGCTGTTTCTCAACGGCGAACTGCCGGTGGCGCCGAGCGCGATCGCGGCACAAGGTCATGTGAGCCTGGTGCGTCCGGAGCGTCCGTACGTGACGCCGCGCGCGCTCGAACTCGACGAAATCGCCGGAGTGGTCGAAGCGTTCCGTAAGGGCGCCGAGAACGCGAAGGCAGCAGGCTTCGACGGCGTGGAAGTGCACGGCGCGAACGGCTATCTGCTCGACCAGTTTCTGCAGGACAGCACCAACCAACGTACCGACGCCTACGGCGGCCCGATCGAAAACCGCGCCCGCCTGCTGCTCGAAATCACCGACGCCTGTATCGGCGTCTGGGGCGCGAATCGCGTCGGCGTGCACCTCGCACCGCGTCGCGACGCGCACGCCATGGGCGATTCGGACCCGGCGGCCACCTTCGGTTACGTGGCGCGCGAACTCGGCCAGCGCAAGATCGCGTTCATCGCCGCCCGCGAAGCGCTCGGCGACGACCGCCTCGGCCCGCAACTAAAGAAGGCATTCGGCGGCCCGTACATCGCGAACGAAAAGTTCACCCAGGAAACGGCGCAGCAGGTGCTCGACGCGGGTGAAGCCGACGCTGTGGCGTGGGGCCAACTGTTCATCGCGAATCCGGATCTGGTGCGCCGGTTCGCAACCAATGCGCCGCTGAACAAGCCGAATCCGGCGACGTACTACGCTCGCGGCGAGACCGGCTACGTGGACTATCCGACGCTGGAAACCGTCGAATAAGCTTTCGAAGTCAGCGCAGGCCGACAGCAACATGAGCCGCTTCGTTAAAGCGGCTGGTGACTCGTAGCACGCTGCAACACCACGCGGTGGGTGTGACCAGAACAACGTCTGGTTACACCCACCGCGTTTTTCGTGCGTTGGCCGTTACGTACGGCGCGCATCGCCCGCAGGACCACTAGCAGTTAGTTCAGGCGCCCGCGCCCGCCGTCACGCAAGATCACGCAATATCACGCCGCATAAAGACCCGCTTCGACTCGTCGAGGCCGCGTGCGATATGCGCGTCGCGTCGCGCGATCAGCGCGGCATCGAGATCGGCCTCCTCGATATCGCGAAAGCCAAGCCGACGATAGTACGGTGCATTCCATGGCACCTCGCGATACGTCGACAGCGTGAGTTGCGTTATCTGTTGCGCGCGCGCGAGTTGCGCGACCTGCTCGATCAGCGCCGCGCCAATACGTTGCCCCGCATGCGAAGTCAACACGTCGAGCTCCTGAACGTAGAAACGCGCGGGCTGCGGCTCGAACATCACGAAACCCACGCAGGTTTCATCCGCAGCCACGGCAACGACGATCTGCCGGGCGTCGATCTTGCGGTTGACGACGTCCAGTTCCATCGGCGGTGCATCGGCGATACCGGCCATGCCGACGCCGGCAAAGCGCTGGCCGGCCTCGAATTCGATCGAGCGGATAGCCTGCGCATCGTGCGGCGCGGCAAGGCGGAATGTGAGATTGAGAGCATGTTGCATGGGCGTTTCGTCGGTTTTTTTAGGGGCGTTTCCGAAAGACAACCCCGATATTGACACCACCGCTTCGAAATAAACAGGTACCCGCGCCGTCACGAGGCTAAACTTCGGAACACCCCACTCCCTTTCGAACCAAGATGGATTTCATGCATGTGCTGCAGGTTGCCCTGCACTTCGACCAGCACCTGAGCGGTTTGATCCTGCAATACGGCACCGCCGTCTATGCCATGCTATTTCTCGTGGTATTCGTCGAGATCGGCTTCCTTCCATTATTCTTTTTACCCGGCGATCCGCTGATTTTCATCTGCGGCGGTCTCGCCGCCACCGGCGCGCTGAACATCTGGCTTGTGATCCCCGTGCTGTTCGCCGCCACCGTGGCCGGCAGCATCGTCTGCTATGCGATCGGCCGCGCGATCGGCGAGAAAGTCTATACCTCGGACTATCGCTGGCTCGACAAGAATGCGCTGCGTAAAGCGCACGCGTTTTACGAAGCGCGTGGCGGCCTCACTTTTCTGCTGTCACCGTTCATTGCCGTCGTGCGCACATTCGCGCCGTTCGTCGCCGGCGTTTCGCGCATGACGTTCGCACGTTTCGTGTCGTTCGTCACGGCGGGCGCGGCGCTGTGGATCGTTTCGCTGGTGACGGCCGGCTATCTGTTCGGCAACGTGCCGCTGGTGCGCGATCATATGAGTTCGATCGTGCTGCTCGGCGTCTCACTCGGTGTAGGATCGCTGCTGGTGAGCGCCGTGTGGCGCTTCGTCAACCGAAGGTTGCGTGCCCACTAAACCGCAGGTTGCGTGCTCATTGAACCAAAGCTTGGGTGCCCACTGAATCGAAGCTTGCGTGCTCATTAAACCAGTGGTGCGCACTCATTGAACCAGCGATTGCACGCGCAGAATGTTGCGGAGGAACCTTATGTCGCTGTCTGCTTTGCTCGTCTTCGCACTGGCGCTGATCATCGCCGCCGGCACGCCTGGTCCCAGCGTCGCTGCGCTGGTCGCACGCGTGCTGACCAATGGCTTTCGCGACGTATTGCCGTTTCTCGCCGCGATGTGGCTCGGCGAGGCGTTGTGGCTCACCTGCGCGGTGGCCGGCCTCGCGGTGATCGCGCGCAGCTTCGGCATGGTATTCATCGCGCTGAAATTTGTCGGCGTCGCCTATCTGCTGTTTCTCGCATGGAAAATGTGGCGCGCACCGGCCGACGTGGAGGGCAGCGACTTGCCGCGCGGCCAGTCGCCGTGGCGCATGTTTGTGGCCGGCATGCTGGTCACGCTCGGCAATCCGAAGATCATGATGTTCTACCTCGCGTTGCTGCCGACCATTATCGATCTGTCGCGCATCGGCACCGTCGCGTGGTTCGAACTGACGCTCACCATGCTGATCGTACTGATGGCCGTCGACTTCGGCTGGGCCCTGCTCGCCACTCGCGCGCGCAAGCTGCTGACCACCCGCCGCGCAGTCAGGATCACCAACCGCGCCAGCGCCACCCTCATGGCCGGTGTCGCCGCCGCCATCGCCACACGCTGACACGACGCTGAACGACCCGCCACGCTCTCAACCAGGTGGCGCGCCGGCTTGCACCTCAGCCCGTAGCGATGCCAGCAAAACCTGCCACCATTCGCCGTGCCGCAATAGAAACACGCCCTCGGGAAAATGATGGCGCGCCACATGCGCCTGCGGCACCGTATCCCAGCCGCGATGCTCGACCGTTACACGCGTTTCATCGCCCACCGCTTCGAAACGCACCTCCACATGCGTGTGCTGCGCCTCGGTGAAACTGGCCTGACGCCAGCCGAATGCCAGACGCGCCCCCGGCTCCCAGGCCGTGACTTGGCCAATCTCGAACACACGGCCATCCGGCTGCGTTTCGATCAGGCGGCCGTATTCCCCGGACGTGTGAGGCGCTGCGGCCTGCTCGAATGACAGCACACCCGTGCCTTGCGGCGTGAATTGAAACAGGCCGTTGGGCCGCCACCATCTGCCGATCTCACGCGTGAACACATCGAATGCGCGCAGCGGCGTGGCCGCGACGCGAAGCGACACCTGCACACGCGAACTCATTGCTGCCGCTCCAGGTGCGCCTTGAACGACAGCAGTTGCCCCGCCCATAAGGCTTCGGTCTGTTCGAGCCATGCCTTCAGTTCGCTCATCGGCGCCGAGCGCAGCACGTAGAGACGCACGCGCGCGTCGATGCCGTCGTGCGATTCTTCAATCAGTTCACTCGAACGCAGCACCCGCAAATGCCGGCTCATCGCCTGTGGCGAAAGGCCGGTGGCTTGCGCGAGTTCGCCGGCACGCATCGGCTGCTGGCTGAGCAGATCGACCACCTGACGCCGGTTGGGATCGGCCAGCGCCGCCAGTGTGCGGTCAAGCGAGACGCTGGCTGGCAGTCCCATCGGTTAAACCCATCCTTCGATTTTCAGGCCGCTCACGCGTTCGGCTTCTTCGCGCGACACCTCGCGAACCGTTTGTCCGAAGCTCCAGATGTGCCCTTCCGGATCGCGCGCCGCGTAGACGCGGTCGCCATAGAACTGATCCGCCAGTTCACGCGTAATCACGGCGCCCGCAGCGCGCGCCCGGGCGCAATGTTCGTCGATCCCTTCGCGCAGTTGCACGTGCACCGACTGCGTATTCTTGCCACCAACCGAAACCGGGCTCGCCATGTCTTCCGACCATTCGCGGCAGATCATCAGGTAGCTGTCGCCGAAACGCATTTCCGAGTGACCCAACTGGCCGTCGCTCTCCGTGACCACCATCTGGCGCTCGAAACCGAACGCTTTTTCGAGCCAGTCGAGCGCGGCAAACGGGTCCTTATAGAACACCGCCGCACCCAGCGAAGGACGATGATACGGTTCGTTCATGATTGCCTCCTTTTGTAAACGTTACGGTTGATATTTAACATCATAGTTAAACAAATCGAAAAGGCAAGGACGGTGTGTTCGTATCGTGTTGCTTCATCATCAGGCGCGAAATTCGCCTACCGGTTTTGAACCTCCCGAGCAGCACACCGCAGGACCATCCCCCGTGGCCCCAAAACCGGAACCTCCCCTGGGTCTACAGACGTCCGCGAGATTTCCTTACGATGGAATCTGTTCTCACTCTTGCCGGACTCTGTATGAACCCACTCGATAAAGAGCGCGCGCCCTCTGCTCGCACTCAGGTCCGCCGGGTAGCCCAACGCGGGCAGTATGATCAGGCCACACTTTACGCCATCCTGGATGAGGCATACGTCTGTCATATCGCGTTCACCGGCGATGACGGCGTGCATTGCCTCCCGACCGCCTGCTGGCGGGAAGGCGATCATCTCTACATTCACGGGTCGAACGGCAGTCGCATGCTTAAGCTGGCGGCTACTGGCGCACAGGTTTGCGTGGCGATCACGCACCTCGACGGACTGGTGCTGGCCCGCTCGGCATTCAATCATTCGATGAACTATCGTTCTGCCGTGATATATGGCGCCTTCGAGTTAGTGTCCGGTGAAGCCAAGGCGGCAACCCTGGACACCTTCCTTGAAAGCTTCGCGCCCGGCCGTTCCGGCGAAGCGCGTGCGGGAAACGCGAAAGAGCTTGCGGCCACCACGGTACTGCGCATCTCCCTGACGGAAGCCGCCGCCAAGATCCGCACAGGCGGCCCGAAAGACGACGAAGAAGATCTCGGCCTACCTGTTTGGGCAGGCGTGTTACCCATGAAATTGGCGCCACTCGCGCCGCTCGCGGAAGCTGGAACAACCGCGATGCCTGAGTACGTTCGCAACTGGCATCCCGCCACTCCGAATTCAACGGAGTAGCTGAGCAGAAGGACGTGATGACGCGCGCCGCAATCGGCGCGCAAGGACATGGGAGCACCGCTCGCGCCCCGGAGATATCGCTGACATAATTGATTTCCCCGATATCCCCTCAGCCCAGAGGTCTCCCCAATGAACCACCCAGCAGTCCCCTCTTCAAGCGGTGCCGTGCGCCGTCTCGCCTTTCTCGGCCTCGGCGTCATGGGTTATCCCATGGCCGGACATCTGGCGAAAGCCGGCCTCGACGTGACGGTGTACAACCGCACCGCGCAGAAAGCAGAACAATGGGTCGCCGAATATGGCGGACGCGCCGCAAGCACGCCGCGCCACGCCGCGGACGGCGCCGAACTGGTGCTGGCGTGCGTGGGCAACGACGACGACCTGCGCAGCATTACCCTCGGCGAGCACGGCGCGTTTGCGGGCATGGTGCGTGGTACGCCCTTCGTCGATCACACCACCACGTCGGCCAACGTCGCTCGTGAACTCGCGGACATTGCGAGCACGCAGGATTTGCACTTCATCGACGCACCGGTCTCCGGCGGCCAGGCAGGGGCGCAGAACGGCAAGCTGACAATCATGTGCGGCGGCGAGGCAGCGGCGTTCGAGCGTTGCAGGGCGACGCTGCATCATTACGCGGGCGCCGTCACGCTGATTGGCTCGACCGGCGCCGGCCAGTTGGCCAAAATGGTCAATCAGATCTGCATCGCCGGCATGGTGCAGGGCCTGTCCGAAGCCATCCATTTCGGCCAGAACGCAGGCCTCGACATGACCCGCGTTCTGGAGGTGATCGGCAAGGGTGCGGCGGCGAGCTGGCAAATGGACAACCGCGGTAAGACAATGATCGAAGGCAGGTTCGATTACGGCTTCGCTGTCGACTGGATGCGCAAGGACCTCGGCTTCTGTCTCGACGAAGCCAAGCGCGTTGGCGTGTCGCTGCCGGTCACCGCGCTTGTCGATCAGTTCTATGGCGACGTTCAGGCACTGGGCGGCAGCCGCTACGACACCTCGAGTCTCATCTGGCGCATGCGCAAGCTCACGCGCGCCGGCTAACCCGCATCGCTTGCGAACGGGCGGGCGGCTCACGACATGGCAGCCCATCCGCTCGCCTGAGCATGCGTTATCTACGCCAGCGCAGCGGACGGCGCAGATGGTGCCGCTCGAGCCGCACCGCGGCGCCCGCCTGAAGAAACGCGGGCATACCTTCGAGTTGTGCGCCTTCGCGCCGCTCGCGCTCCTCGTCGGCCTCGACTGTCCTCGCCGGATCGATGAAAAGCGCGGCCACAATCCCCACCCCAAGCAAACAGGCGGAAATCGTGAACGGCACGTTATAACTGCCGGTGGTCTCGATCAGATAGCCGAACACCACGGGCGAGATCATGCCGGCAACGCCGAAACCCGTGTTCATCATGCCGCCCGCCGTGCCCGCGTAGCGCCCGCCGATGTCGAGCGGCAAGGTCCACAACACGGGGTTCGTGATCTCGAGAAAGAAGAACGACGCCGACAGGAATAGCACCGCCATGAGCGGATTGGTCGAAGATACCATCGGCAGCAGGAAGGCGAGCGAACCGCCCATGCCTGTCACGAGTACCGCGCAGCGCGCAAAGCGCAGCCGGCCGGTCCGCTTGTAGAGCCGGTCCGAAACAACCCCGCCCAGGGTGTCGCCAATCACGCCCGCGAGCAACGGCAGCGCCGTGAACAACGCCAGTTGTTTGAGATCGAAGCCGCGCGCCTCCTTCAGGTAAGACGGCAGCCAGGTCAGATAAACCCACAGCAGCCAGCCGTAACAGAAGTCGACGAATGTGACGAGCCACATGCGGCGGATCAGTTTGCGCCATGGCGTAGCCGCACGCTTGGCGCGCTCGCAATCTCCGGCGCGATAGCCGATCTCCGCGGTTTCTTCGGGCGTCACGCGCCGGTTCTGCTCCGGCGAATTCGTAAAGACGCACAGATACAGCACCGTCCACGCGAGACTGGCAACGCCGAGCAGGATGAATGCGTCACGCCAGCCGCCCGCCACCACGACCGCGAGCACAAGCGGCGGTGTAACCGCGCCGCCGAGGCGAGCGAAGCTATGCGTGACGCCCTGAGCGAAACCACGCTCCGCCACTGGCATCCAGTACGTAAAGGCACGCGTCGCGGTCGGAAACGCGCCGCCCTCGCCGATGCCCAGCGCGAAGCGCAGCGCGACGAGCATCGCCACGCTGCCGGCGAATCCGGTGGCGAGCGTCGCCACGCCCCAGATCAGCGATAACACCGTCAGCACCAGCTTGGGCCCGTACTTGTCCGACAGCCAGCCGCCGATCACCTGCATGAACGCATATGGATAGGCGAAAGCGGAAAACACGAGGCCGAGCTGAACCGTCGTCAGCCCCATTTCGTGCCGGATGATAGGACCGGCGACGGCAATATTCACGCGGTCGATGTACGAGATGAAATACATCAGGCACATGACCGCCAGGATGATGTGACGCGTCTTCACACGCCGCTTGTGCGTTTGCATGCTGTCTCCTGTGTCTCTTATGTATCGCTTCGGTGTCTCTTATGCGACGCCGGTGGCGTCTGGGGTCATTCGATCCGTACGTCGTACCGCTCGGCACGTTTTGAAGCGCGCGCCGTCAGGTGGGCACGAGTTTCAGGCGCTGCACCTTGCCCGAGGGCCCACGGGGCAGTTCCGCGACGAAGCGAAACTCCTTCGGTGTCTTGTAGCGGCCCAGTTCGCGCAAACAGTGCTCACGCAGATCGGCAACGTCGAGCGCGCCCGGCCCCTGCCCCGCCTCCACGCGAGGCACGATGAACGCAACGATCTCCTGCCCGTAAGCGCTATCCGGCACGCCTACCACGGCCGCATCCAGTACGCCGGGGTGTTTGAGCAACGCTTCGTCGATCTCGCGCGGAGCGATGTTTTCGCCGCCCTTGATGATCAATTCCTTCGCGCGGCCGTTGATGTAAAAGTAACCGTCGCTGTCGCGATAGCCGAGATCGCCGGTGCGCAGCCAGCCGTCCGCAGTGAAGGCCGCACGTGTTTCCCCCGGGCGCTTGTAATAGCCGCGCATGACCTGTTCGCCACGCAACACCAGTTCGCCGCACTCGTTGGGCGCGCAGTCTCGCCCGTCACGATCGATCACCTTCGCTTCACCGCCCGAAGGCAGCCCGATGCTGCCGATTTTTCTTCTCGCGGGATCGCATGGATTACTGAACACCGGTGCGGCGGTTTCGGTCATACCCATCGTTTCGATGATGCCGATACCGAAGCGCGCCTCGAACGCGCGGTGATGATCGGCGGGAAGTGCCGCCGACGCACTGCGGCAAAATCTCAGCGCGGACAGATCGAAGGTGCTCGGTTCGTCGCTGTTGAGCAGATAGGCCACGATCGTCGGCACCACGTTGATCCAGGTGCAACCGTGGCGCGCGACATCGCGCCAGTAAGTGCGCGCGGAAAAGCGTGGCGCCATGACCACCGAGCCGCCATGAAAAAGCGGCGCAAGCAGCGTCACGACGAGACCATTGATGTGATAAAGCGGCAAGGCGGCGAAGACCCGGTCGCCGGTGCCGAGCCGGTGTTCGTGCGAGATGTTGCGCGCATTGGCCAGCAGGTTTCGATGATCCAGCAGGACGCCCTTTGGTGCGCCCGTGGTGCCGGACGTGTACATCAGCAACGCCACATCGCTCGCGCCGGGCTCGTCGGTCAATGCAGATGCTTTGGAATCCCAGGCGGTTGCGGATGATGCACAGATCGAACTCTGCGTCACTCCCCTCTGCACGGAAGTCGCACCTGCTCTTTCCACCAGCGCCGCTTCGACGCAAACCGGCACGGGCGCCACACCGCCATCGGGCTCCGTGCGAATCAGCGCAACGGGGCGAGTGATACCCTGCTCGCGCAACCCGGCTAGCGCATTCGACATCGCCTCGTGCGTATCGCCGGAAACAAAGACCATGCGCGTGTCCGAGTGCTCCACGATGTAGCGCAACTGCGACGGCTGGCACAGCAGATTGAGCGGATTGGCGACCAGCCCGTTGTACATCGCCGCGAGCAACAGCCTCGCCGTATGGATGCCGTTGCCCATGAAGACCGAAACCACGTCGCCGGCCTGCAAGCCTGCGTCGTGAAAGACCGTCTCAAGCGCGCGGCAATCGTCGCGCAGTTCGGCGAAGGTCAACACGTCGGCCCGTGCGGCAGCGTCGCCGTCCTCGGCGCATTCGGGGGCCGCCAGCAGGAACGGCTTGTCGGGATACTGCGCAGCGCGTGCGTCGATCAGCGCGCGGAGGGTGCGAGGGGTCGTCATTTGCCATACCTCGCGAAGAAATCCCCGAGTACGTCGTTCAGTTCTGGGACGCGCTCCTCGATGGGGTAAGCCACGCGTGTGATGTTCAGGTAGTGATGAAAGTTGAGATTGCTCGAGAAATTGTTGCGGCCCCACGTGCCGCATCCCATCGACAGCGAAAACGGCAAGCCGTTATCGAAGTTGCCGCCGGTCGCGAGGCAATGCGCCTGATTCACGATCACGCGCGCCACCGGCAGCGTCTTGGCGAGTTGCACGGCTTGCTCGGGATCGGCGGAATGCAGGCCGACCGAATGCCCCGCGCCCATGTACGCGTAAATGCCGCGCACGATATCGGCAGCGGCGTCGAAGGTCTGCGCGCGATAAACGGTCAGCACAGGAGCAAGCTTCTCGCCCGAGAAGGGGTAGTCGGCGCCGAAGCCGGTTTCCTCCACCATCAGGAAAGCGGGCTCACGCGCGGCGATCTCATCGAGGCCCGCCGCCCGCGCGATCTCCGTGGCCGAACGCGCGGTGCAGTGTGCCGACAGCTTGCCGTCCGACCATAGGGCGGCCTGTAGCCGCGCCTTCTGCGCGGCGTCGAGCAGCACACCGCCGCAGGCGGCCAGTTCCGCCAGCAGGGTTGCGTACACCGCGGCTTCAATGACAACGCTGTTCTCGGACGAACAGCTCGTGGCGTTGTCGAAGGTTTTCGAGCGCGCAATCTTGTGCGCTGCATCGTGCAAATCGGCGGACGCGGTAACGATCGAAGCAACGTTGCCCGCGCCCACGCCGAACGCGGGCGTCCCGCTTGCGTAGGCCATTCGCACATTCGCCTGCGATCCGGTCGCCACGACCAGATCGCACTGCCGCATCAGTTCAGCGGTGGCCGCCTTGCTGATCGGCGCGGGCAGCATCTGGACGAGGTCCGCCGCGAGGCCGACTTTGGCGAATTGCGCGTGAATGAAATCGATCAGCAGTGCGCACGACGAATACCCCTTCGGCGAAGGCGCCACGATAACGGCATTGCCGCATTTGAGGGCGTTGACGATCTTGTTGACCGGTGTGGCCGCCGGATTGGTGGACGGCGTGATCGCCGCCACCACGCCGACCGCCCGCGCGATCTCGACGATTCCCGTGGCGTCATCGCGCGCAATCACTCCAGTGGTCTTCTGACCGCGCAGATCGCGCAACAGCCCAAGCGTCTTGCGATAGTTCTTGCGGAACTTGTCGTCCGCGTTGCCCAGACCGGTGTCGCGCACCGCCAGCCCGGCAAGCTGCCGGTTGCGCCCGGGCTCCATGATCGCCCACGCGGCGGCGTCCGCGGCGGCATCGAGCACGTCCTGTCCCGCGACCTCGAATACGCGCTGTGCGGCGCGCGCTCGCGCTACCAATGAAGCAACGACGCGTTCGACTTCGCCACGCGCGCTCGCATGCGCAGCTTCGGCTTCTGTGGCCCTGACATTCATACGGTTCACTCCGGACGGAAAAGATGGGTATGGCTACCAATCTAGTGAGCCGTAGCTGCTTCGGAGTCCCGTTTTTTGAACTATCGCTCGCGCCGGACCAGCAAGAATCGAAAAGTGCAAATTTCGGGACTTTCCACAGTCCCGAAAACTAAACAGACCGATGCACAATCGAACGTATAACCCAGTCGTTGAGGAGACAGCGTGTCGACTTCGAATCAATCGAATGCAGCGGCCGTGCGTGCGTTTCGCGTACTCGAAACCCTGGCTGAGGCAAGCGGCCCGCTTTCCATGACGGATCTGGTCCACGCCCTCGAATTACCCAAACAGACCGTGCACCGCATCCTGGTGCAGTTGATGGATGCGTGGCTGGTCACGCGCAGCGCCAGCGACCGGTTGTATGAGTGTTCGCCGCGCGTGCGGATGCTGGCGGTCAACGTGCTGATGCATGCGGGTCCGGCCGCGGCCCGTCATGTGCTGCTGGAGCAACTGGTGGCCAAAATCGGCGAAACCTGCAATCTGACGATGCTGGCCGGCAACGACGTGGTCTATGTGGACCGGGTGGAAACGGAATGGCCGCTACGCATGCATCTTCAACCGGGCTCGCATGTGCCGCTGCACTGTTCGGCAAGCGGCAAGCTGTTGCTCAGCTTTCTTCCCAAGGACCGGCGCGAGCGGGTCATCGAAACCTTGCCGCTGCGCGCCTATTCCGAGCGGACCATTACGGATCGCGCCGAATTGCGCCGCGAACTGACCATCACGCGGCGGCGCCAGCTTGCGATCAACAATCAGGAGCACCTGCAAGGGCTGATCGCGATCGCGGTGCCGGTCATGCTGAATCGCAATCGCGCTTGCGCGGCGATTGCCGTGCAGGCGCCGGTCGGGCGGGTCGTACTCGACGATCTGCTGGCCTTTCTGCCCGATCTGCGGCTCGCGGCAGAGGAAACCGCCAAGACGTTCCGGCAGTAGCCGCAGGCATTCCGGAAAACGGAATATTGCTCACCAACATAGGGCTGCGAGATCGCCCTATCTTCCGCAAAAACCATGGCCGGCAAGGCCACGCGGTACAATAACGCCGATCCATTTTCCGGAACGGCAGACATGACCAAAGCGGATACCCCCACCCTGCGCGCGTTCGCGCTGCTCGAGCATCTCGTTCGCGCCGAAGGTCCGGTGTCGCTTGCCGACATCGCCCAGGACGTCGACCTGCCGAAGGCTTCGCTGCATCGCATGCTGGCTTCGCTGGAGGCCGGCGGTCTCGTGATCCGCGAGCCCGGCCAGAAGAATGCCTACGTGATCGGGCCGCGTCTCGCGCAACTCGGGCTCGGTGTCATGATGCACTCGGGCGCCCGCCGGTTACGGCATGCCATTCTGTCGAACCTGGTTGCCGATCTCGGCGAGACCTGCAACCTCACGATGCTGCACGAAACAGAAGTGCTCTATCTCGACAGGCTCGAGGCACCCTGGCCGTTGCGACTCGATCTCAAGCCAGGCTCGCACGTGCCCGCGCATTGCAGCGCGAGCGGCAAGCTGCTGCTGGCCATGCTGCCGCGCGAACAGCGCAGCGCCCTCGTGCGCACACTGAAACTCGAGCGCTTCACGCCGAATACGATCACCGATCCCGAACTGCTCGAAGCGGAACTTGACCGCACCGCGCACAAGCGCATCGCCATCGACAACGAAGAATTCGTCGCCGGTATCGCCTGCGTGGCCGCGCCGGTGATGGACGAGAACAATACCTGTATCGCGGCAATCGCCGTTCATGCGCCGGTCTCGCGCGCGCCACTGTCGCGCGCGCTCGAGTTCGTGCCGCGTTTGCAGGAAGCCGCCCAGCAGCTCGCCAGGACTTTCTAGCCCGCTGATTGCGCGGCGAATCGCCAACAACACCGTGGGTTACGGCATCGCCTGACCCGCCGCCTACTCCTCGGGCTGCTGCGCGCGCACCAGCTCCGCAAGCAGGCGCACGCCCTCATCGATCTTTTCGAGCTTGATGGCCGAAAAACCCATCCTGAAGCAGTGGTTCTGCTCCAGTCCGGTCATGAAAAAGACCCGCCCCAGTTCGATCAGAATGCCGTGTGCCTGCGCATCCGCGGCAAGGCGGGTCGCATCGAGCCATGGCGGCCCCTCGACCCAGCACGACGCACCACCCGACATCGGCAGATAGCGCGCTTCAGGAAGATGCGTGTCGAGCGCCGTCATCAATGCCTGGGCGCGCTCCCGATAGGCGTGGGCGAGCCGCCGCAGCAACGCATCGTGGTGCCCAAGCGCCAGAAACGTAGCGAACGCACGCTGAATATAGGCTGCCGGATGCCGCACCATCAGGCGCCGCAGCGCACGCAGTTCGCGCACCAGCTCACGCGGCCCGACGATATAACCCAGCCGCAGCCCCGGCGCGAACGTCTTCGACAGGCTGCCGATATAGATCACCCGGTCTGCTGTATCCAGGCTCTTCAGCGCCGGATGCGGCGCGCCTGAGAAGTTGTTTTCGCTTTCGTAGTCGTCTTCGATCAACACGAAATCATGGGCCTGCGCCTGTTCCAGCAGCGCATGGCGCCGCTCGATGGGCATCGTGGCCGTCGTCGGGCACTGGTGGCTTGGCGTCACGTAGACGTAGTCGCATTGCGCGAGCAGATCGGCGTCCTCGAGCGGGCGCACGCCGCCGCTATCGACCGGCAGCGGCTGAAGCCGCGCATGGCGGTTCTCGAAGATATTGCGGGCATCCGGATAGCCGGGGTTTTCAAAGCCGATCGTGGTCCGCTCGCTCGCCAGCAGATCCGCGATCAGATAGAGCGCCTGCTGGCAGCCGATCGTCACGACGATTTCGTCCGGCATCGCAAACACGCCGCGCCGCGGCAACACGCGCGTGCGGATCTGCTGGATCAGCGTATCGTCATCGCGCTCGATCAGGTCCGGCGCCCAGTTGCGGATCTCCATGACCGACAGCGCCTTCATGCAGCATTCGCGCCAGTCGTTGGTCGGAAACAGCGACTGGTCGAATTGTCCGTAGATAAAGGGATATTCGTAACTCAGCCAGTTGCCCGGCTTGACGATGTTGCGCTGCGAGGACGGCCGTCTTCTCAGACGCTGATCCCAATCCGGCCTGGCAAGCGCCTCATTCGCCGCCTGCGCGGGAACCGTCTGCAGGGGCGCAAATTCGTGCCGTCCTTCGAGAATGGCCGGATTGACGAAATGCCCGCTGCGTTCACGCGAAATCAGATAGCCCTCCTCAACCAGTTGCTGGTACGCGAGCACGACCGTATTGCGGGCAACACTCAACTGGTCGGCCAGTTCGCGGCTGGACGGCAGCGCGTGATCCGGCAGCAACTGGCCGTCCAGAATCGCGGCCACCAGCATCTGACGAATCTGGCCCTGGAGGCTCATGTTCGACTCGGATGAGCGCTGGAACCGCTGGCTCCATAGGGCCACCGAGGTGCGACTTGCCATGCTATCTCCTGTTTTTTGTGGGCGGGGGCCCGTCCGCGCGAAGGCGGACACCGGCATTGTGGACGCGCCAAAAAGCGCCTGCCGGCCGCTTTGGGCGGCTACGGGCAGGACCGGCGCCACGGCCCATTCTGGTGCGGCGGTTGGACTCAACGATCGGCCACGTCTGGCCCTAACCCGCAACATTTTTTACTGACGATACTCGCATCAACCCAATCTCGGCGATTGGGACAAGCCCCCGTCGGCGGGCGTTGGATTCACGTGTATTCGCGTACCTGCACGGCCATTCTGGAGACCTACGATGAAAAGCGACACACAACCGAAGTTGTCCCGCTGGTTCGGCGATCTGACGCGCCGTGTGACTGTGGCGGCAATCGCCGCGCTCGCCTGTGTGGTGGCGCCAGCCAGTCACGCGCAGGACAAGGAAGTCACGATAGCCTATCAGCAGATCGTCGACCCTTGGGTCGTCGCGATCGCGAGCGGCTCCATCGAGAAAGAGACCGGCTACAAGATCAACTGGCGGCAGTTCGAATCCGGTGCGAAGGTCGCGACCGCCATGGCCTCGGGTGACGTGAAGGTCGGCGTGATCGGCTCGAGCCCACTGGCCGCGGCGGTCAGCCAGGGGCTCGACCTGCAGCTCTTCTGGATTCTGGACAACATCAACCAGGCCGAAGCGATGGTGGTGCGCAACGGCTCCGGCATCAACAAACCGTCTGACCTGAAGGGCAAAACAATCGGCGTGCCGTTCGTCTCGACCACGCACTACCACACCATGTTTGCGCTGCAGCACTGGGGCATCAATCCGTCCGAGGTGAAGATCCTCAACATGCAGCCGAACCAGTTGGTCGCGGCCTGGGAGCGCGGCGATATCGACGCCGCCTACGTATGGGATCCGGCGCTCGCCCAATTGAAGAAAAGCGGCAAGGTGCTGATTACCTCCGGCGATCTGTCGAAGCTCGGCAAACCGACCTTCGATGGGATTGCCGTCGACCGCCAATGGGGCGAAGCGCATAAGGACTTCATGGCCAGACTCGTGAAAGCCATCGCCGATGCGGACGATCAGTACCGCAAAAATACGGCGCAATGGAATGCCACCTCGCCGCAAGCGGCCGCCATCGCGAAGATGATCGGCGGCTCGCCGGCCGACGTGCCGGAATCGCTCTCGCTCTATGCCTTCCCGACGCTCCAGGAACAGGCCTCTTCGCAGTGGCTCGGTGGCGGCAGTGCCGGACGCGCGACCTTCGCGCTCAAGGATACGGCCAACTTCCTGAAGGATCAGAAACAGATCAGCGCGGTGTTGCCCGATTACTCGAAGTTCGTGACGCCGGCTTATGCCGAAGCGGCAATGAAACTCAAATGACGTAAGCCGGTTCCGTCGAATCAGGAGGCAACATGGAAAGCATGAGAGTCAAGAATGTGAGCGTGGTCTTTCCGGGCCGCAAATCCGGCCAGACGGTGCACGCGCTCGACAACATCAATCTGACGATCAACTCGGGCGACTTTGTCGTGGCGCTCGGTGCATCGGGTTGCGGCAAGACCACCTTGCTCTCGCTCATGGCGGGCTTCATCGCGCCGACCAGCGGCGAGTTGCTGCTCGGCGGCTCGCCGATCGCGGGACCAGGCGCCGATCGTGGCGTGGTGTTCCAGAAACACGCCCTGTTGCCCTGGCTCAACGTGATCGACAACGCGGAGTTCGGCCTGAAGCTGCAGGGCGTGCCCAAAGCGCAGCGGCGCGAAATCGCCGCGCGCAATCTGGCGCTGGTCGGCTTGCAGGACTTTCACAAGCACATGATCTATCAGCTCTCCGGCGGGATGCAGCAGCGTGTGGGCATTGCCCGTGCGCTGACCTGCGACCCCGCCATGCTGCTGATGGACGAGCCGATGGCCGCGCTCGATGCGCTGACCCGCGAGACCATTCAGGAGTTGTTGCTCGACGTCTGGACGAAGACCAGCAAGATGTTCTTCTTCATCACGCACAGCGTCGAGGAGGCGCTTTTTCTGGCGAGCCACCTGATTGTGATGTCGCCTCGTCCCGGGCGCATCACGCACACCTATGAGCTCGATTTCAACCGGCGCTTTCTCGAAACACGCGACGCCCGCGCCATCAAGTCGAGCCCCGATTTCATCGAAATGCGCGAACGCGTGCTCAGCATCATTTACGGCGACGAGAAAATGCACAGCGCCGAAGCCGAGGTGACACATGTTTAGCTCAAAACGGGCCCCGGCATTTGCACGCGGCCACGACGTCCCATTGGGAACCGGCATGCCTGTCCAACCACCCCGCACCCCAGGCCAACGTCCCCGGCTTCTCGCCAAGAAGCCGGCGCGTCCAGGCGACACCTTCGGCGTACCCGGCCACGGCAGCAGCATCGTAACGAGCCTCGCGACGGTCGCGGTATTCGTCGGACTATGGTTTGCCGCGACGAACCTGCACTGGATCAAGCCGCTTTTTCTGCCGTCGCCGCAAGCGGTGTATGCCAAATTCGTGTTCGTGGCCACGGAGGGTTTCGCCAACTCCACGCTCGCGCAACATACCGGCATCAGCTTGCTGCGCGTGTTTGGCGCTTTCGCACTCGCCTGCATCACCGCGATTCCCATCGGCGTGATGATGGGCGTCTCGCGCTTTGCGCGCGGTATTTTCGATCCGCCCATCGAGTTCTACCGGCCGCTGCCGCCGCTCGCCTATTTGCCGCTCATCATCATCTGGTTCGGCATTGGTGAATTCTCCAAAGTCTTTCTCATCTACCTGGCCATCTTCGCGCCACTCGCCATTGCCGCGCGCTCCGGCGTGCGTTCCGTGTCGATCGAGCAGATTCACGCGGCTTATTCGATGGGCGCCTCGCGCACGCAAGTGGTGTTGTACGTGATTCTGAAATCCGCGCTGCCGGAAATTTTCACGGGTATGCGAATCGGCATCGGGGTCGGCTGGACGACGCTGGTTGCCGCGGAAATGGTGGCGTCGACCAGCGGCCTCGGCTTCATGGTGCTCAACGCCGCGGAGTTTCTCGCGAGCGACGTGGTGATCATGGGAATTATCGTGATTGGCTTCTTTGCCTTGTGCTTCGACCTGTTGATGCGCCACCTCGAGCGCGTGCTGGTGCCGTGGAAAGGCAGGGTGTGATTGTCAGCGCGACCGCTATTGGGCGGCGCGCCTCTCGCACATCTCACCCAGACACTATTTTTTTGATACAAAACGTACCGTTTATTTTTCATGAGCTATTGACCATCGCCGGTGCATGCTCTACATTTTAGATAACTACTTTTCGGAACAAATTGTTCCGGTTTCACTAAACATCGGAGACAGCCCATGAGCGATCACACCCCCATCAGCGGCCCGCAGGCCATGACCCCGTCGGAAGCTTTCGTCGAAACCCTGGCCGCGAATGGCGTGACCGACATGTTCGGCATCATGGGTTCGGCCTTCATGGACGCCATGGACATCTTCGCGCCCGCCGGCATCCGCCTCATCCCCGTGGTGCACGAACAGGGCGCCGGCCACATGGCCGACGGCTATGCCCGCGTGTCGGGCCGCCATGGCGTGGTGATCGGCCAGAACGGCCCGGGCATCAGCAATTGCGTGACGGCCATCGCCGCGGCCTATTGGGCGCACAGCCCCGTGGTCATGATCACGCCCGAGGCGGGCACCATGGGCATTGGTCTCGGCGGCTTCCAGGAAGCGAAGCAACTCCCCATGTTCCAGGAGTTCACCAAGTATCAGGGCCATGTCACCCATCCCGCGCGCATGGCCGAGTTCACTGGCCGCTGCTTCGACCGCGCGCTGGCCGAGATGGGCCCGACCCAGCTCAACATTCCACGCGACTACTTCTACGGCCAGATCAAGGCGGAGATTCCGCAACCGCAACGCCTCGACCGCGGCCCCGGCGGCGATCAACGCCTGGACGAAGCGGCCGAACTGCTCGCCCAGGCCAGGTTCCCGGTCATCATCTCCGGGGGCGGCGTGGTCATGGGCGACGCGATCGAAGAGTGCAAGGCGCTGGCCGAGCGCCTGGGCGCACCGGTCGTCAACAGCTACCTGCACAACGACTCGTTCCCCGCCAGCCATCCGTTGTGGTGCGGCCCGCTCGGCTATCAGGGCTCCAAGGCGGCCATGAAGCTGATCCAGCGCGCCGACGTGGTGATCGCGCTGGGTTCGCGCCTCGGACCGTTCGGCATGCTGCCCCAGCACGGCATGGACTACTGGCCGCAGAACGCCAGGATCATCCAGATCGATGCCGACCACAAAATGCTTGGCCTCGTGAAGAAGATTTCTGTGGGCATCTGCGGCGACGCCAAGGCCGCTGCGGTGGCACTCACGCAGCGCCTTGCAGGCCGCACGCTCGCCTGTGACGCCTCGCGAGAAGAACGCGCCGGTGAAATCGCCGCCGAGAAGGCCGCATGGGAGAAGGAGCTGGACGGCTGGACGCATGAACGCGACCCCTACAGCCTCGACATGATCGAGGAGCAAAAAGGCGAGCGCACACCAGGCGGCGGCAACTATCTGCACCCGCGCCAGGTGCTGCGCGAGCTCGAAAAAGCCATGCCGGAAGACGTGATGGTCTCCACCGACATCGGCAACATCAACTCGGTGGCCAACAGCTACCTGCGTTTCAACAAGCCGCGCAGCTTCTTCGCCGCCATGAGCTGGGGCAATTGCGGCTACGCGTTCCCCACCATCATCGGCGCCAAGGTCGCGGCGCCTCATCGCCCGGCCGTCTCCTATGCCGGCGACGGCGCGTGGGGCATGAGTCTGATGGAAACCATGACCTGCGTGCGTCACAACATTCCGGTTACCGCCGTGGTCTTCCACAACCGGCAATGGGGCGCCGAGAAGAAAAACCAGGTCGACTTCTACAACCGCCGTTTCGTGGCCGGTGAACTCGACAACCAGAGCTTCGCGGCCATCGCGCGCGCGATGGGCGCCGAGGGTGTCACGGTGGACCGGCTCGAGGACGTCGGCCCGGCACTCAAGCGTGCAATCGATGCGCAGATGAACCACGGCAAGACCACCATCATCGAGATCATGTGCACCCGCGAGCTCGGCGATCCGTTCCGCCGCGATGCGCTGGCCAAGCCGGTGCGTCTGCTCGACAAGTACAAGGACTATGTCTGATCCCTCCGTTGTCTGAAGGTCCGGTTGCGAGGCGCACTTTGCCTCTCGACCGGCAGGCCGGAAACGGGTTTTCCCCTGCCGTTTCCGGTCTTTTTTCAACCTTGAGCGCCGCCCTGTGCCATGAAAGCCATCAATCGCATCATCGAACGCGCCCGCACTTCGCGAAGACGCATCGTGCTCTGCGAGGCGGAAGATCCTCGCATGCTGGAAGCCGCGCAACGCGCGACGCGTGAGGGCATCGCGCACATCGTGCTGGTCGGCCCGAGCGAGCGCATCCGCGCGGCGGCTGCCGAGCACAACATCGAATTGAGCGGCATGGAGTGGGTGGATCCGGCGACCTCGCCGCTCGCGCCCTCGTTTGCCGACGCACTCTTCGCACTACGCAGCAAAAAAGGCATGACGCTGGACGAAGCGAAACAGGAAATCCTCAAACCCCTCTGTTTCGCCAACCTGATGGTGCGGCTCGGTCATGCCGACGGTTCGGTGGCCGGCGCCGTCCACACGACCGCCGACGTGGTCCGCACCGCGATCCAGATCATCGGCATTCATCCTTCGTTCAAGCTGGTGTCGAGCTTCTTTCTGATGATGCTGTGCGAGCCCTTCCACACGCTCAAAGGCGGGCTGATCTTCTCAGACTGCGGGCTGGTGGTGGACCCGGACGCCGGCGAACTGGCGCAGATTGCGATGGCCGCGGCCGACAGCGCGCAAAGCTTGCTGATGGAGGAACCGCGCGTGGCCATGCTGTCCTTCTCGACCAGCGGCAGCGCCCGGCACGCGGCAGTCGACAAGGTCGTGGAAGCGACGCGTCAGGTGAGAGCCGCGCGCCCGCATCTGGCGATCGACGGCGACGTGCAACTGGATGCAGCGCTCGTCTCCGAGATCGCCATGCGCAAGATCGAGCACTCGCAGGTGCAAGGCCACGCCAACGTGCTGATTTTCCCTAGCCTCGAAGCCGGCAATATCGGCTACAAGCTGGCCGAGCGGATTGGCGATGCGAAAGCCATTGGGCCGTTGTTGCAAGGGTTGAAAAAGCCTGCCAACGATCTTTCGCGTGGGTGCAGCGCGGACGATATCTACTTTGTGATCGCGGTGACCGCCGTGCAGGCGCAAAGCGCGGCAATGCCGCTAGATACGCACTCCACACCGCTCGCGTCATGACCCATTCGCGCTCAGCGGGCCGCGAGAGCGGCTAGCGCCGGCCGGCCTGCCCCCGCGCACTCATCCACCCCACAATCTGCGCAAACAGCTTCATATCGGGTGGCACGGAGAGATCCACCGCCAGACAACGGCGGTAGTACGGGCTGAGATCGAGCCCGACGCCCAGACCCAGCACCTCCACGTCGTTCAGCGCTTCATGGCGCGCCACGACGGCCTTGAGATGATTGTCGAGATAGAACGCGTCGTTGGCCTGGCCCGTCGCGCTGTCCATCGGACTGCCATCCGAAATCACGATCAGAATCCGCCGCGCCTCAGGACGGGCGAGAAGACGCGCGCAGGCCCAGTCGACCGCTTCGCCATCCACGCCCTCGCGAAACAGCTCCGCCCTGAAAAGCGCGGCAATATCGGCGCGGGCGCGTCGCCAGTTCCGGGCGGCGTCCTTGAACACCAGATGAGACAGTTCGTTGAGCCGGCCCGGATGATGCGCTCGCCCCTGCGCCAGCCAATCGAGCCGGGCCCGGCCGCCGTTCCAGGCGCCGGTGGTGAAACCCAGCACCTCGGTGGTCACGCCCGCCTGGTCGAGCGCGCGCGTGAGGATATCCACCATGGTCGCCACCGGCTCGATATGCGCTTTCATCGAACCCGAGCAGTCGATCAGAAAGCCGACCACGCAGTCGGCCAGGAGCGTATTCCGCTCCAGCCGGAACAGGCGCCGTTCAGCGGGAGAACTCACCAGTTGTGCGAGACGCCGCCCGTCGATACGGCCATGCTCTTCGCCGAACGACCATCCATCGCGTTGCGGTATCGCCAGCGCCACCTTCAGCGCGTGGGCAAGCCGCGCCACGTTGATGCCCTGGGCAGCGACGCGTTCGTCGAGCCGCTCGCGAAACTCGCTGAGCAAGGCCTTGCGTACCAGCGTCCCCGCGAACAGCTCACGGTCGTAGCGCGTCGTATAGGCGCGATAGCCCTGCTCCGACGCCTCCAGCACGCGGCTTTGGCCGGTCAGCGCAACAGCCATGTCCCTGTACTCGTCGTCCTCGACGTCGAACCAGAGCGAGAACGCCGTGCGCGGCGTTTTGCCGTCGCTCTCCTGCGGAACATCCTGTGCATCGTCCAGCGCGTCGGCACGGGCCGCGCGGATCATGTCGGCCACCAGCCTCGCCAGTTCAAGCGCATGGACAGCGAACGCTTCCTGTTCGGCCCGATGCCGGCGCAAGCCCGCCAGCGACACGCCCAGCACCGGCACGATCGCCGCGCGCGTGGCTTCGATCAGGCCCTCGGTCTGTTCGAGCACAGGCCAGCCCGTCAGGCGCGACCACGCAATCTGCGCGACTGTGTACAGCAGAATGCCGAGATGGTCCTCGGCGAGCCCGGAGCGATAGAAAGCCTTCGACCAGGCCTCGAAACGATCGCGCAGGTTCTGCACGAGGCCCGGCATGCCGGGCGGCGTCCGGGTTTCGCAGCGTAACTGCTCGAGCAGTTCGAATACCAGCCGCTCGACGGGATCAGTCGGGCAAAGCCTGCCGTGCAGCGCCGCGTCGGAATGCATGAGCCGCAGAGCCGCGCCATCGGCGGCGCCGCGCAAGGACGCGAAATCGTCCTCCTGCGGGTCGGTGCGCAGATGCGGCGCGTGCAGAGGTAACGGCCGCAGATCGCGGCACAACCGGCCTTCGCGATAGTGCAACGCGGCGTCTCCGGTGAGGGCGCGCACGGCCGCCGCGCAGAGCGCCTCGCGCTGTTCCGCGCGGAGGGTCGCTTGCCGCTGGGTCTGCTGCGGGGTCTCCTGCGAGGTCTCCTGCTGGCTCTGCTGCTGACCTTGGCCCGCCTGCCTGCCCGGCGTCATCGGCGGCTACCCGCTGCGGGTTCTGCAAGGTTGGCGTCGGCCTCGAGTTCAGTGCCAAAGCAGCGCTGGAAATACTCGGCCACGATCGAACGCTCGGCTTCGTCGCACTTGTTCAGGAAGGTCAGGCGAAACGCCATCGCGGGGTCGCGGAAAATCTGGCAGTTCTCCGCCCAGTTGATTACCGTGCGCGGCGACATCAGCGTCGACAGGTCGCCGCTCGCGAAACCTTTGCGGGTGAGTTCAGCTACGCTCACCATCGATTCGATCAGTGCGCGCCCCGCAGCGTCGGCGAGTTCCGGGACGCGCGCGAGCACGATGCCCGCCTCTTCGGCGCGCGGCAGATAGTTGAGCGTGGCCACCACGTTCCAGCGGTCCATCTGCGCATGATTGAGCACCTGCGTGCCGTGATACAGGCCGTTCAGGTTGCCCAGCCCCACCGTGTTGGTCGTGGCGAACATGCGGAAATACGGATGCGGATGAATCACGCGATTCTGGTCGAGCAGCGTGAACTTGCCGTCGCGCTCGAGAATGCGCTGAATCACGAACATCACATCCGGACGCCCCGCGTCGTATTCGTCGAAGATCAGCGCGACCGGGCGCTGCAACGCCCATGGCACGATCCCCTCCTGAAACTCGGTGACCTGCAGATCGTCACGTACCACGATCGCATCTTTGCCGACCAGATCGAGACGGCTGATATGGCCGTCGAGATTGACGCGCACGCATGGCCAGTTGAGGCGGGCCGCAACCTGTTCGATGTGGGTCGACTTCCCCGTGCCGTGCAAACCCTGCACCATCACCCGGCGATCGCGGCTGAAGCCGGCCAGAATCGCCAGCGTCACTTCCGGATTGAAGCGGTAGACCTCGTCGATCTCCGGCACGTGGTCGTCGCGCTCGCTGAAGGCGGGCACCATCAGGCTGGAATCGATGCCGAAAACGGTTCTTACCGCGACCATTCTGTCGGGTTTGCCAGTCACGATATCAGTCACTTCATGCTCCTCCCGACTACGGGATGTTGGTTCGGCGTGGCCGGGCTTGTTTATTTTTCGGCACGTTTTGTTCCGTTTTATTATAAACAGAATGCCGTGCCTCAGGTGGCGCTTGCGTCCACATTCACCCGGCCGGCCTCGCCGTTAACGCACGGTTGCCATTTCATCAAAGGGTTTCGCGCGCCGCTCCATCGCTCGCGCCGCCCACGCCGAGAGCAGTGCCGAGAGAATCACATAGCCGCACACATACCAGGGCTTGCCGCCATCGAGACGCAGCAGCGCCGTCGCAATGATCGGCGTGAGTCCGCTCGCGAAGATGCCCGAGAACTGGTACACGAACGAGATGCCGGTATAACGCACCTCCGGATCGAACAGCTCGGCAAAGAGCGCGGCTTCCGGACCGTAGACCATCGCGTAGAAAATGCCGAACGGAATTACTACGCCAAGCCAGACGGCCAGCGTATTGCCGGCCTGCGTCTCCATCAGCCAGAACGCCGGCAGCACCGAGACGCCGCAAATCAGCGAACCCCAGCGATACACGCGCGCGCGTCCCATCAGGTCCGACATCCTGCCGAAGAAGGGAATGAAGAAGCACATCACCATCGCCGCGATCATGACGCCGGTGAGCGCTTCCGTGCGGCTCATCGAAAGACGTTGCGTGAGGTAGCCGATCATGAACACCGCAAAGATGTTGAAGAACACCCCGTCGATCCAGCGCGCGCCCATGCCGAGCAACACCGAACTGCGATAGCGCGTGAGCATGTCGACAAATGGGATTTTCACATCGCGGCGATTGCGCTTGAGCGCGAGAAACTCGGGCGTCTCCATTACCTTCAGGCGGATGTAGAGACCGAGCACCACGAGCAGCAGCGAAGCCCCGAACGCAACCCGCCAGCCCCATGCAAGGAACGCCGCTTCCGGCAGCAGCCGGGAAATACCCGCGACGATGCCCGACGCGAGGCACAAGCCAATCGACAAGCCGATCTGCGGCAGGCTTGCGTACAGACCGCGCCGGTTCGGCGGCGCATATTCATAGGCCATCAGCACCGCGCCGCCCCATTCCCCGCCGAGCCCGATGCCCTGCAACACGCGCAACGCGAGCAGCAGAATGGGCGCCCAGATGCCGATCTGAGCGAAGGTCGGCACGAAGGCGACGCCCGCCGTCGAAATCCCCATGATGATGAGCGTGCAGATCAATGCGGACTTGCGCCCGACCTTGTCGCCGAAGTGACCGAAGATCACGCCACCGAGCGGCCGCGTGACGAAGCCGACGGCGAACGTGGCGTAGGCCAGCATCGTGGAGACGAGCGGATCGTGAGCGGGAAAGTAAAGCTTGTTGAACACGATGCCCGCCACGACGCCGTACAGAAAAAAGTCATACCATTCGACCGTCGCTCCAATCACGCTCGCGAATGCAACGCGGCGGATAACCCGCTTATCGATTGCCATAGCGTCTCCTCCAATGAACGGCCGCGCGCCGTCCCGGCAACGCAGCACTTTTGAGCCCCGGTCTGTCTCCTCCTCGGGGCACGAATTTCGCCGCCTGCACGCTGCTGTTATCGGCTTCGGATGCAGCGAGTCAGGTCGCGATCGTTTTACTTCCTGCAGCTACTTCGGTTCGGTGCTTTTGGGTCTGCTTTTGGGTCTGCTTTGTCGTCTGCCCTTGCGTCCGCTTTTTTGCGTCAATACTGCGCTTCCATACTCGGCGACTGCACTTGCGCCGCAGGCAGGTCACCCGCGCGCGCATCCTCGAGGATCATGCTGGACGCCTTTTCGGCAACCATCACGATCGGCACGTTGGTATTGCCCGAAACCAGCGTCGGCATGATCGAACAGTCGACCACCCGCAATCCCTGTGTCCCGTACACACGCAATCGTTCGTCGACCACCGCGCCCGGATCGCTCGCGATACCCATCTTCGCGGTGCCCGATGGATGAAAAATCGTCTGGCCATATTCGCGGCAAAATTGCAGCAATTCATCGTCGCTTTGCGCTTCGCGGCCAGGCCGTACTTCGCGCTTCATCAGCGATGCCATCGGTTCCGTGGCGGCGACGCGGCGTGCAAAACGCACGCCCGCGACCGTGGTGCGGCGATCGAGATCGGTCGCCAGATAATTGGGCTGGATCGACGGCGCGTCGCGCATGTCGTTCGTGCGGATTCGCACGTTTCCGCGCGACTCCGGCCGCAACTGGCAAATCGAATAGGTGCAGCCAGGAAACGCGTGGACATCGCCACCGGCGGTGTCGGCCGAGAGCGTGGAGAAGTGGAACTGAATGTCCGGCGTTTTCGCCTCATCCGGCAATGCGCGGCAAAACATGCCGCCCTGATTGATGCCGACGGACAGCGGCCCTTCGCGAAACAACGCCCATTGCAGCCCCATCTTCGCGCGGCCCGTCCAGGAGTGCAGTAAGTCGTTCGTCGTGATCGGCCGCGTGACTTCATAGGTCAGACGTATTTGCAGATGATCCTGCAGATTCTCGCCAACGCCGGCCCGATTGGCGATCACCGGAATACCCAGCTCATTGAGCAATTTCGCCGGTCCAACGCCCGACACCTGCAGCAATTGCGGCGACTGCAATGCGCCTGCTGTCAGCACCACCTCGCGGCGCGCGCGCACTTCGTGAACCGTGCCGTGCTGCACATACCGGATACCCGTCGCACGCGTACCGTCGAAGAGAATCTTCGAGGCCAGCGCGTCGGTCTCGATCTGCAGATTCGGACGCTTGCGGGCGGGCTTCAGGTAGGCGACGGCGGTCGAACACCGCCAGCCACGCCGCGTGGTCAACTGGTAGTAACCGACCCCTTCCTGATCGCCCTGATTGAAATCGTCGACGGTTGGGACACCCAGGCGATTCGACGCGGCGATGAACGCATCCACGAGTTCATGGCGCTGCTTGATCGTGGAAGCCCACAGCGGACCGTCCACGCCACGTGTCGGCGATTCGCCGAGCTCGTTGTGTTCGAGCCGCCGGAAGTAAGGCAGGCACTCCTGCCAGCTCCAGCCACGATTACCGAGCGCGGCCCACTGGTCGTAGTCCTCTTTCTGGCCACGAATGTAGATCAGCCCATTGATGGAGCTGCAGCCGCCCAACGTGCGTCCGCGCGGCCAGTAGAGCTTGCGGTCGTTCATGTTCGGATCCGGGTCGGTGTAAAAGCCCCAGTTGTAGACCGGATGAAACATGGTTTTGCCATAACCGATCGGGATATGGATCCACAAAAAGCGGTCGGGCGGACCGGCCTCGAGCAGGCATACCGAGTAGCGGCCATTCTCGGAAAGACGGTTGGCCAGTACACAGCCCGCCGATCCCGCGCCGACCACCACGTAGTCGAAACTCCGTACCATTGATGACGTCTCCGTGCCAATCTCTTTACTTTTAAAAACGGATCATTTCGTCCCAATTTATTGGATGGGAGTTTCGACTTCAAGAAAATCCGGTTAGGATTGGTTAATCCGGTACGAAAACCAACTTTTTCGTTTCACTATTCAAACTGTCCGCACGCGTTCATCCGGGTTGTCACTGATCCGTTCGGACTGCATTCACCTTCATCCGCCCCGGGAAGGACAATGAGAGACACCCCGCATCTCCCCTCACCCGCTCAAGAGCCCGCCGACGACACCCGCGTGCTGCGCGCGCTCAGCGTGCTGGAACAACTTGCGTCGGCCGGACAACCGTCGTCACTCTCCCAGTTGTCCTCACGTCTGCAGATTCCGAAGGCGACCTTGATGCGTCTGATCGAGTCGCTCGAAGCACGCGGTTACGTCACGCACATGCCGGATTCGCGTGGGGCCGATCGCGCCATTGCGCTCGGGCCGCGCGCCGCCCAGCTCGCCCTGACCACACTCGCGAACAGTACGTTCACCCGGGCGTGCCGTTCGTTGCTGCGCACCCTCGTGGAGTCGCTCGGCGAGACCTGCAATCTCACCGTGCTCGACGGCGATACCGTGCTGTACGTCGAGCGCGTGGAGACCAGCGAACCCTTGCGTCTGCATCTGCAACCGGGCACGCGCGTCCCGCTGCATTGCACCGCCAGCGGCAAGCTGTTTCTTTCGCAGATGGCGCCCGCCGAGCGCGCGCTCGTGATCCGGCGGCTGCCGCTCAAATCGATGACGTACCGCACGCTGACCGATATCGATCTGCTGGAAGCCGAGCTTGACCGCCTCGCCATGCGCGGCATCGGGGTCGACAACGAGGAGTTCGTGCGCGGCATGGTGGCGGTCGCGGTGCCGGTGCGCCACGCCGAGGACGGCCATGTGCTCGCGGCGTTGGCCGTCCATGCCCCCACGGCGCGTGCCAGTCTGGAGGACCTGTTGAAAGCGGTGCCGAAGCTCAAGGAGATCGCGCTGCGCATCGGACCGCTGCTTCAACCGGCCACAGCGGCGGCCGTGGCGGTGTCGAAATAGCGAGGCTGCGCCGCTGACCAAGCCGACCTGCGCCCTGGCAGGTTGCAGCGGCGATCTCGAACGGGTCGCCGCCCCATCGCACATCATCAAACAACGCGCGTCAGACAGGCCTCAATGAGTACGGGGCCGATACTCCACGAATTCCGGTTCGGTCGACACGGCGCCCCTTTTCCGGGCCCGCCATACATACGCCACGAGCAGCACGCCGAGACTCACCACACCGAGCCACAACGGCGTGCGCTGGTCCGGTATGAACGCCATGGCCACCAGAATGCCGATCATGCCGACGATCGCGAAACAGGTCAGATACGGATAGCACCACATCCGCACGCGCAGCATCTCCGGCGCCTCGCGCTCGAGTCGCGCACGCAGCTTCAGTTGCGAAACGGCGATCAGCACGTAGACGAAGATGGCCACCGTGCCGTATGAATTGACAAGAAATGCGAACACCGTGTCCGGCGATACGTAAGACATGACGACCGACACATAGCCGAACAACGTGCCGACCAGGATCGCGCGAACCGGAACGCCGCGGCGATTGACTTTGGCGAGCGCAGCCGGCGCGTCGCCGTGGCGGGTCAGCGCAAACATCATCCGCGACGCCGCGTACAGACCGGAATTGAGCGCGGACAATACCGCCGTCAGCACGATCGCATTCATGACGTTAGCGGCGGCCGGGATGCCCATCGCGTCGAGCGCGCTCACATACGGCGTGGCCATGCCCGGCGAATTCCAGGGCACCAGCGCCACCACGAGCATGATCGAACCGACATAGAAAATCAGCACACGCGTAATCACCGAATTGGTCGCTTTGGCGACCGCCTTGACCGGCTCATGCGCTTCGGCGGCGGCGATCGTGACGATCTCCGCACCGAAGTAAAAACCCGTCGCCGCAACGGCGCCGCTCAACACCGGCCCGATACCCTTCGGCATCAGGCCGCCGTGCGAAAGCAGTGTCGGCATCACCGCCGTGGTGTGCATCGACGCGGGCCACAGACCCAGCACATAGAGCGCGCCGAGGAACAGAAATACGACGATCGCCGCCACCTTGATGGAGGCGAACCAGAACTCGAATTCCCCGTAGCTGCCCACCGAAATCAGATTGGTCGCCGTCAACACGACCAGCAACACCAGACTGATCGCCCACGCCGGCATATCGGGCAGCCAGAACTGCACCAGTTTCGCGCCGGCCACCGCTTCGACGGCCACGACGATGACCCAGAAGTACCAGTACATCCAGCCGGTCAGAAAGCCGGCCAGTTTGCCCGGCCCGCGCTTGCCGGCGAAGGCGAGGCGCGCATATTCGTAGAACGAGCCCACCGCCGGCATGGCACAGGCCATTTCTCCGAGCATGCGCATGACGAGCACGATCAGTCCGCCGGTAATCAGAAACGACAGCACCGCTGCGGGGCCTGCCTGCTGGACCACGACGCCGCTGCCGACAAACAGGCCCGCACCGATCACGCCGCCTAGCGCGATCATGGTCATATGGCGCTCTTTGAGGCCGGTCTTCAGTTCACTTCGATTCGATATTTGCATGTCACCTCCACATCCTGTTGATGCCGGCGCTAGTTGTGCGGGACTGCCTGCGCGCCGATATGCGTATAGGTGCGCGCTTGCGTGCATTCCCGGAACCTGAGCGCCGTCAATTCGGATCGCGCGAGGGCGCGTGGGCGCCTCGCTGCATCGTGTTTATTGTTCTGACTTAACGCACGGACCAGCCTGGCTGCGCAGCCCCGCGCCGCGCACGTATGGCGCGGCGACGGGCGAATGACGTGCCGCGGATCGCGCGGCACGCAGAGCGCGTTCAAGGTTTCTCGTCGCGCCGGAAGTACAACTGATAGAGCATCCGTTGGCCGATGCGACGGAACGGCGCGAACGGATGGCCGGGCAATGGCGAAGTGAAGATCGGCAGCGTCTGCTTCGCCCCTTTACCCGCGATCCGTTCGGCGAGGCGACGCCCCGCCTGCTGCGAATATGACACACCGTTGCCGCCGTAGCCTAGTGCGTAAAACACCGACTGCCTCGGGTCGGGCTGACACACGCGCGGCATCATGTCGTGGCTCACATCCACCCAGCCCCACCATGAATAGTCGATCTGGATACCACGCAACGCCGGAAACTTGCGACCCATTCCTTCAATGAGCAACTCGTAGTGACGCACATTCGGTGCATCCGCGCCGGTGATCGCGCTGCGGCTGCCGATCTGCAGCCGGTTGTCCGGCAGGAAGCGATAGTAGAACCGCAAGGTGCGTGTATCGGTAAGCACCTGCGTCGTTCGAAAATTGCAGGCGGCGATTTCCTGCTGCGTGAGCGGACGCGTCACCATCGAATTCGACAGGATCGGCATGACGCGGCTCGTCAGCGAAGGATGCAGATTCGGCGCCGTGTACGCGCCGGTCGCGATACCCACGGAGCGGGCCCGCACGATGCCGCCCGGCGTGCGCAGATGATGAATGCCGTTCACGGTTTCCCAGCCGGTCACCGGGCTCGACGGATGAACCCGTGCGCCCGCTTCGCGCGCCAGCCTCTGATAGCCGTACGCGAGCTTCAGCGCGTGGATGCCGATGCCTTCGGGTTCGTGCAGCGCGCCGGCCGCCTCGGAATCGTTGACATATTCGCGGCGGAACGTGGCCTGGTCGATCAGTTCGGACGGGTAGCCAAACACGTCTTTCCAGACTTTGGCTTCGGCGGCGAGTTTGGCCATCATGCGCGGCCGGTGCGCAATCAGAAAGTGCCCGCCTGGTTGCGGATCGCAATCGATTTCCGCCACCAGCGACTTGAAGTTGTCGAAGCCTTCCTGGATCTCGTCGTGCATTTTCAGCGCGACGTCTTTACCCCAACGCTCGATCCATTGCGAACGCGACAGACGCCCTGACGCATTCTGCCCTTGGCCACCGTTGCGGCTGCTGCAACCCCAACTGGTTTTGTTGGCCTCGAGCACCACCGCCTTGATGCCATGCTCACGCGCGAGACAGAGTGCCGTCGCGAGCCCCGTATACCCTGCGCCGATGATCGCCACGTCCACGTCGATATCTTTCGTGATCGGACCATCGTCGGGCGGCGGCGTGCCGGCGGTCGCGGCCCAGTACGTGGGGGCGTATTGCTTGCCGTGCCCCGGCCCCGGCGAGACCAGCGGGTCGTAGCGCGGGTCATACTGTGCCGCACCGTCCCGCCCTGCGGACAGACCTTCGCCGACTCGTGTGATGACACTTTGCTCCATGATGAAGCTCCTCGTCGGCGTCAAACGTTCTGCTTCGGACGTTCCTTGCGGAACGCGCGCTTGACCGCAATCAGGCCATCGCGGAACTCGAACAGATCGCAGCCTTCCGCTTCGATGCGCCAGCCTTCCGCGTGCGTGCCCGTGAACAGCCACTCGGACACGCCACGCTCGCCGATAACGTAATGACGTCCGTCGCCCCAATGCGCATCCGGGAAAGTCTTGAAGACCGTTTCGAACGCCGCGCGCACGGCGTCGCGGCCGACGAAACGCGCACCATACACTTCGCTTCCGCCGGCGGCGTCGAACACGCAGTCTTCGGTCATGAAATCCATCAGCGCGTTCGCATCGTGACGATTGAACGCAGCGGAAAATGCGGCGAGTGTGTCCGCGCTGACCTTCGCCGCGGACGTTTCTGTTGTGGCCATTCATGTCTCCTGCTTGGTGAATTAGGTGAAGCACGTGAGGTCGCCTGAGCGGCGATCTGTTAAGGAAAAGTGTAAGTTTGGTGTCGGCGCGACGGTAGGGCCAGTGCGCTGGTTTCGCCTGGTGCAGTGCGTGGTGGGGAAGACGCGGGTTGACTGGCCGCGAACCGCGTTGTCGGATTCAGGCCGTTGGTGTGTTTGGTGTATGGGCTACGGTTCGCGCGATGAGTGCGATGCGCGCGGCACGCTGACGAGAACTGGACGCTAGTTCAGCGCACGCGTGCTTTCGAGGCAACGCTTGATCGCGCGCTCGTCTTCGTCGGTGAAGCGGCCAATCAGAACGAGCGTCGATTCGGCCGCTGCATGACCCGCAAATGGCGTGATGAGAATGCGGCCGCCTGCCACATGAAGTTCTTGCGCCGAGGTCTCCTGATCCAGCCAGACAATACCCTTCGCTCGCAGCAGCGTTGAGGACAGGCTGCGAAGCGCAGCCCTGAGTTTCTTGCTGTCCAGCGCAAAGTCCGACCTGAAGGAAAAACTGCAGATATCCGGATGCAGATTCGAAGCGCCCGCCTTCGTCACACCGATCTCACCCGCGCGACGGCGAGGCGCCACACTCGCGTCGAAGATCAACGCCGGCGGGATCTGTCCATTGACCGACTCGAGCAGGATGGACGTGGTTGCGAGCGCCAACATCGCTTCCGTTACCGTGGTCTTCTCCTGCTCCGTCACGAGGTCGGTCTTGGTGAGCACGAGGGCCGTTGCGCCCGCGATCTGCCGGCGCACAATGTCGCCGACGTACGGGTCGAGCAAGGTTGCGCCGATGCGCTCGGCATCCACCGCAACGATGATCCCAACCAGCCTGAATGCCCGGTCGAGCAGGCCGATCTGCGCGATCTTCACGGGATCGGAAACGCCGCTGGCTTCGATGATCAACAGCTCGGGACGTTCGGGCCGCGCGCCGATTTTCACGAGCGCATCGACGAGACGGCCGCCAATAGAGCAGCAGATGCAGCCGTTCTCCAGATTGATGACATCGTCCGTGCGCTCGCGGATCAGCGCAGCATCGATATTGATATCGCCGAAATCGTTGACCAGCACGGCCACCTTGCGCTGCCCCGCCATCGACAGCACATGGTTGAGCAAGGTGGTTTTTCCCGCTCCCAGATAACCGCCGAGCACCACCAGCGCAATCGGCGCAATTGGCGCAATTAGCGGCCGGACGCTCGACGCGGCGGTGTCCTTCGCAGTGCCGTTCATTTTTCCGGCGACTGGAACACACGGCCGCCCAGCACCGTGCCCCACACTTCGACATCTTTCAGCCGCTCGGCGGCGACCTCGCCCGGGTCCTCCGCCAGCACGGCGAAGTCCGCGAATTTGCCAACCTCGATGCTGCCGATCAGATGGTCCATCTTGAGCGTATAGGCCGCACCCAGCGTGATCGCGCGCAAGGCGTCCGCCACGGGAATGCGCTCGCTCTCGCCGAGCACACGGCCGCTGGCAGTCTTGCGCTGCACCGCGCACCATGCGGTGAACAGCGGGCTCAACTGGGTGATCGGCGCATCCGAATGAAAAGCAAACGGAATGCCCAGACGCCGGGCCGACCCCGCCGCATTCATGCGGTTCGCCCGGTCGGGGCCCATGGTTTGCGCGTAGTGGGCGTCGCCCCAGTAGTAGATGTGGTTGGAGAAAAAGTTGATGCACATGCCGAGTTTCGCCGCACGCGCCAACTGGCTCGCGTCGGCCATCTGACAGTGCTGCAACGTGTGGCGGTGATCGCTGCGCGGACAGGCGTCGAGCATCTTCTCGACGGCGTTCAATACGACCTCGGTGGCCTCGTCGCCGTTGGTGTGAATATGGAGTTGCAGCCCAGCGCGGTGAAACGGCGTGAACACCGCCTCCAACTGGCTGGGCGGAATCAGCCACAATCCGTTCGGCTGGCCGCCGACATAACCCGGCCACTTCAGCCGCGCGGTGAAGCCCTGAATCGATCCATCGACGATGAACTTGACCGGGCCGAACGTCAATTTTTCCGTGCTGTCCCGGATCGCCGACAGCACTTTCTCGACGCCGCCATCGGGGCTTCGCTGTGGCGCAAACGCGGGCACGATCCGGACCGGATACTGCGGATCGGCCGTGACTTCGCGCAGGTTGCGATTGCCCAGCGCCGACAGATCGTTGACCAGGTCCGTCGCCGTGGTCACGCCGGCGAGTTGCGCGACCTTGCCGAAATTCCAGATGGCCGCTGTCTTCTCGCTCGCCGCGATGGAAAGCTGGCTGCCGATCACCTCGTACACGGGGAACATGGCGGCGAATTCCTGCAGTTCGCCGCTCGGCTGGCCGTCTTCACCCTTGTCGATGCCGTCGATGTCGGTGTTCTCATCGATACCGGCAAGCGCCAGCATGGCGGAATTGACGTTCATCAGGTGCACACTCGCGTGCAGCACGACGATGGGCCGGCTGAGCGAAACGGTATCGAGTTCCTTGACCGACAGGCGGCTCGCGCCGAAGAAAATCGGATCGAAGCCCCACGCGAGCAATGGCGCCGCCGCGTCCGTCATCGTGCGTTGCGCATCCGCGAGCCGCGCGATCACCTCGTCCAGCGTTCTGAGCCCTCGCCACAATGTGCCGTCGGGACCGCGCCGGTCGTAGTAGCCGAGATATACGGCGTCCCACATGGCGCCTTCCATCAGATGACAATGCCCTTCGACAAGACCCGGCATCAGCACCTTGTCCTGGAACGTGTCGACGATCTCGACCTCGCCCCAGCGGCTGACTTCCTCCAGATTGCCGACGGAAAGAATTCTGCCGTCGCGCACGGCAACATGCGTGGCATGCGGCTGGGCCGGATTCATCGTCAGAATCTTTCTGGCGACGAAAACAGTGATGGGACCTCGTTCACTCGAATTCATAAATAGATTTTCTCTGATTCAGGATGCAAACCGAACGATCAGGACAGCGCATGAACCGGTTTGCGCTTCCAGCCATGGTTCAATACGGCGGTCACCGCGATATTGATCACGAGACACAGCAGGCCCAGGTTGAATCCACCGAGATCGGCATGAAGCATGTACAGGATGATCGCGAGTATCTGGCCAGTCAGAATACCGGTTGCAATGGCCGCCGGTTTGACGCGCAGCGAAAACAGAATCACCATCACGCCCGGGAAAAACTGGGTCACGCCGTAGTACGCGGTATTGATCAGCGTGAGCATCAGATTCGGCGTCATCAGCGTCATCACGATCGAGACCAGCAGGTAGATCACGATCACTGTTTTCGCGGTGGCTTTCTGCTTGTTCTCGGGCATCTTCGGCAACAGATTGCGCGTCACGATCGGGCCGATGGCAAGACAGATCCCTGTCAGCACTAGCAGACCGGATAGCGAGGCACCCGCTGCAACCAGACCCAACAGCCAGCCCGGCAGCAACCGGATCGCCGCCGCAAAGAATGCCTCATTCGGCGAGCCGAGGTGCAGGTTCTGACTGATCGCATAGTACGAAGCAATCACCAGAAACGGATACATCAGCATGTACAACGGCATCGCCACCTGCGTGCGCCGGATCGTGTTCGGGCTGGTGGCCGTGAAGAAAACCTGCACGGCGAACGGCATCACGTAGAACCCTAACGACTGGAACAGCATGGTGCTCATCGAAAACGTCAGCTGGCTGGCGTTCATACTGTTGCTGACGTGCAAGCTCGCGGTGTGAAAGACTTCCGTGACGCCGGATTGCCACGCGACCGCAATCCCGGTTATCACAATCGCCACGACCATCAGCACGTCTTTCAGAATCGCGATGTACGCCGAGGCCCGCACGCCGGAAATGGCGATGTAGGTAAAGGCCAGTGCCGCGGAGATCAGAATCAGATAGAACGGCTGGAAGTTCCATCCAAGCCCCTTGAACGCAGCAACGAGCCCGGTGAATTGCAATTCCCCCCACGGCAACAGGAACAGAATCGCCGATCCGGCGACGATCAGCTCCAGCGCGCGGCTGCCGAAATGGCCTTTGAACAGGTCGGGCAGCGTAATGGCGTTATAGCGTTTGCCGGCCTCCCAGATCTTCGGTCCGATGAAATAGCCGACGGGATAGGCCAGCAGGATGTAGCCCAGAAACCAGACCCCATACGTGGGCCCTTTGGCGTAGATGCCGCCGGGAAAGCCGACCATCGTGCCAATGCTGTAGATTTCGCCCGCGGCGAGGAAAAAGACCAGATACGCGCCAAACTGACGGGACGCGACAAAGAAGTCATGAACGCTTTGCGCGCCATGCCCTTTTTTGGACCGTATCGCCAGATACAGCGAGAAGAGGATCAAACCGAGAAAGACAACGGTGGACATCCGGGCTCTCCTGCTGCTTCAGTGAGTTTGCGGATCTGCATCGTCCGCGCGACGATCGAACAGCCGCCAGCAAACCTGCAGGCAGAGCGACGTCAGGACGAACCACGCGAAGATCCACGCATAAATGAACGGTACGCCCAGCACGAATCGATCGACTGACGCGACCCAGGGCAGCAGGCCGATCACGCCGATATAGGGGATGCCGATCCCAATCAAGAACTTGAGCATGAAGTCTCCGTCTGCTTTTTTGTAATCCATGAAATCACCTCTGCCGAATCCCCCGGTCATTGGCGGGGCGGACCGGGTGGCGCGGGTCTGCGGCGAGCGGATGCGGCACGACGGTCCTGGCAGACGATTACAATGATTTCAGTATCGGTGGCCGAAAATGCAACTGGCTAGTACCAGCGGCAATAAATCGCCTGGTCCACACGAAAGCGGACCGTGAGCGGACATTGCACCCGCTCATACCCCTGTGGCAAGGTCGTTTTCAGGGGTTTTTTTACGCGCCGTTACATGCCATTGCATGCCGTTAAGTGACCAGGGCGACCAGTCCGGAACACAGCAGCAAAGCGCTCACGAGATGCTCGACCCGGCGCACCGGCACGCGCCGGCCCAGACGCTCCCCTGCGCAGACCCCGAGCACGAACACCGGCACGAGCAGCAGCAGCGAACCGAGCTGAGGCGTGTGAACCTGATGCTCGGCCACAAAAAGGGCCACCACACCCACATAGAGCACCGCGAAATAAGCGAGAAGATTGGCGCGCAGCCCGGCACCGTGGCCGATGCCGTTGAGATAGTAGACGGCCGGCGGACCGCCAATGCCGCCCAGCGCGGTCAGCGCGCCGCTCATTGCGCCCGCTGTGAAGGTCGGCCGCCAGCCGCTATCGTGAAGCCAGCGCCAGCCCCTCATGTGCATCACGGTGGAGGCCAGAACGGCAAGGGCGACGAGCCGGCGCAGCGCCACCGCGTTCTCGCTCGCCATCCACAGGGTCGTGACTGCCGTGCAAGCCATGGCGACCAGCGCGAGGGGGATCACCGTGCGCCAGCGCACCGCGCTGGCCCAACTGCGCACGCCTTGCAGCGAGGTCGCGAAATGGATCAGGACGATCAGCACACCGGCTTCGGGCGCGGGAATCAGTAACCCGAACAACGGCGCCATGACAAGCGCGCCGCCGAACCCGGTCAGACCTTTTGCCATGCCCGCCACCAGGGTCACCAGCGCGAGACATCCCAGTATGGAGGGGGTATCGGCAACATTCATGAGTCGTTCGTTCGCAATAGACGGAGAATCGAAGGTCAAATCGATTGCTACGTTTCGCGCACGACGACAGCTTCAGGAAAGGGCCAGCATGGTCGCAGTATTCCGAACGCCCGCGTAGTGCCAGCGGCGTCCTTTCGATGGTGCCAGCCGTGACTGGCGCACCAGACTCCCCATTCATGAAGCGTGGAGTTCGTTGATGGCCGCGCCTGTTGGTCAGGCCGGCTCAGCAGGCATCGCTACCCGCATAACGCGTCGCCACGGCCAATGCGACACCCCAGACCAGCGCGGCCAGCAGCGACAAGCCGATCGCCAGATAGACGGCCACGCGAATCCCGGTGTCGAGCGGCTGGATCGCGCTCATCAGCGCGCCAAAGATCGCGACGCCAAATGCGGAACCCGTCTGCCGGCTCGCGTTGAGCACACCCGCCGCGACACCGGCACGCGCCTTGTCCACCGCCGCCATCAAGGCAGCGGTCGCTGCCGGTGTAATCACCCCGGCCCCGAAACCGACAGCCGGAAAGCAGAGCGCGATACGCCAATACGGCGCGTTGTCCGCGGGCGCGACGAGTCCGGCGAATCCTAGTGCATACAGCAGGAAGCCGCCGCAAACGAGCCGTTGCGCGCCATACGCCCGGTTTAATGTGCCGGAGGCGAAGCTGCCGATCGTCACCATGACGGTTAACGGCAAAAATGCCAGACCCGTCTGCAACGGCGACCATCCACGAGCGGACTGGAAATACAGACTCAGCAGGAAAAACAAGCCGTAGAACACCAGACCCGAAATCGACGAAGCAAACGCCGAGGCAGAAAACACCGGACTGCGAAAGAAGTGTAAAGGCAGCATCGGCTGTTTGCGTCGGGTCTCGACCAGCACGAACCCAATCCACGCGACGTGTGCAACCACGGGGCCCGCACGTATTGCGCCCGCGTGCCAGCCGAGCTTCGCGCCTTCGATCAACACGGCGACCGACGCGCCGAGCGCCACGATAGCGAGCATCTGACCGGCGATATCCATCGACCTGGGCGCAGCGTCCGGACGGACTGAGTCGACGCGCGTGGTCAGCCACGCGCCGAGCAGTGCGATCGGCACATTCACCAGAAAAATGCTTCGCCAGCCGAACAGATGAATCAGCAGACCACCGGCGAGCGGTCCGGCCGCCATCGCGATGCCGCCGCATCCGGCCCATACGCCGATCGCGCTGGCGCGCTGCCGCGCGACCGGAAAAGCCCGATTGATCAACGTCAGGGAACACGGGACCAGCAAGGCCGCGCCGACGCCCTGCGCGATCCGGGCGGCCACCAGAACCTGCAGATCCGGCGCCAATCCGCATAACGCCGACGCGCAGGCGAATATCAGCAATCCGGCGAGATAGACGGTCTTGGCTCCCACCCGGTCACCCAGTGCGCCACCGCTCAGCAGCAAACCGGCAAAGGTCAGCGTATAGGCGTTGACCACCCATTGCAGGCCGCTGATATCCGAGCGCAAACTGGCGGCAATCGGCTCCAGCGCGACGTTGACGATCGATGTATCGAGTATGACGATGACGTAGCTAAGGCTCGTCGCGATCAATACCCGTTTCTGATATTCACGTTCATTGTTCAAAAGTTCCCGCCCCTGGTGATCGGTTCGCCGTTGACTATAGGGCGCCTCGCACAGAGAATGCTTCGGGCTGTGTCGAAGTATTGGACCGGACAGCCGACCAATCGGGCAACGAGCCAACGCTGGACAAACGAACGGTGTTTCATCCGCCGACAGACATCAGGCATCAAACGCCGCGCATTCATGAAGGACGCTGCAAATCAATGGGCCAGCACAATATTTCGAGCGTTGCGCATCTGATCGCCGAGCCGGTTCGCTCGGTGATGCTGATCACACTGGCCGACGGCAGCGCCATGTCGGCCGGCGCGCTTGCGCGAGCGGCCGGCGTCACCGCACAAACCGCCAGTTCGCACCTCGCCAAGCTCCTCGACGGCGGCTTGCTGAGCGTGGAAAGCAAGGGCCGGCATCGCTATTACCGGCTCGCCGGCGCACACGTTTCGCACATACTTGAAAGCCTCGCGTCGGTCGGGCCGGTCACCCCGGCCTGGCGCAACACGCCGAATCGACCTGCGCAGGCGCTGCGTTTCGCGCGCTGCTGTTACGACCACCTCGCGGGCCAGGTCAGCATCGCGGTGACGCAAAGCATGCTCACGCGGGATTTCATCGTCGAGGCGGGCGAACGCCAATACGCACTCACCGCGTCCGGTTGCGTGTGGCTGCAGCAACTCGGCGTCGATACGAGCGGTCCGGCATTCGACCAGGCCGACCAGGCGCGCCAATGCCTTGACTGGACCGAGCGGCAGTATCACGTCGCGGGACCGTTGGGCGCCCGGTTGATGGACGCCTTCCTTGCGTGGGGCTGGCTGCGCAAGTCGCCCACTGCCCGGTCAGTGACGGTCACAGCGCTCGGCTGGGAAGGACTCAAGCAGCATTTCGACATTACGCGCGAGACGTGCGAGCCTGGCTGATGGCGCTAAATAAGAACGCCAAATAAGCGCACCAGACAAGCACGCTGGACAAGCGCCCTAGGCCGCCTCCGCCGTGCCGCGATCCGAGCGGCGCTCAACAAAACGCCTCACATAATCGTCCGCGGGGCGCGTCAAAATCTCATTCGGCGTTCCCTCCTGCACGAGCTTGCCGTCACGCAAGATCGCAATGCGGTTGCCGATCCGCAGTGCTTCGTCGAGATCGTGCGTGATGAACACGATGGTCTTCTTCAGCGTAGCCTGCAGTTGCAGCAACTGGTCCTGCATTTCCGTGCGAATCAGCGGATCGAGTGCGGAGAACGCTTCGTCCATCAGCAGCACGTCCGTATCCGCGGCTAGCGCGCGGGCGAGCCCAACCCGCTGGCGCATACCGCCGGATAACTCGTCCGGATAGTGTTCGTCGTAGCCGTTCAGGCCCACCTTGCCCAGCCAGACACGGGCTTTCTCATAGGCTTCCGGGCGGCTTTCGCCGCGCACTCGCAGCGCATACGCCGTATTGTCGAGCACGGTCTGATGCGGCAACAGTCCAAAATTCTGGAACACCATGCTGACCTTGTAGCGGCGCAGATTACGCAAACCTTGCGCACCGAGCTTGATGACGTCCGAACCGTCGATCACGATCTCGCCCGAGGTCGGCTCGATCAGCCGGTTGAAATGCCGTACCAGGGTCGACTTTCCCGAACCGGACAGTCCCATGATCACGAAGATCTCGCCCGCGCCGATACTCAGGCTGACGTCGTTCAGACCGACATTGCAACCGGTCTGGGTCAGTACGTCGGCTTTGCCTCTGCCGCTTCGCAACAGGTCGAGCACGCGCGCATGACTTGCCGGCGGCCCGAAGAGCTTGTACACGTGGTTGACTTCAATCGCTGCCATACCGCTCTCCTGTCACTTGGCCGCGCGGGTTTCGAGCCCGCCGCCGGCCGCCGAAGTTTCATCCGTACTCGTGCTGCTCGCACGGTAGGGAATGCGTGAAGCCGCTCTCGCCTTTCTACGCTGCGCGAACAGACGTCGCGCGCGGCGGTCCTGGCCATAGCCCTGGCTGATGCGGTCGATCACGATCGCGAGAATCACGATGGCAATACCGGCCTGCGTTCCCTTGCCCACATCGAGCGTCTGAATGCCGGCCAGCACGTCTTCGCCCAGCCCGCGTGAACCGATCATCGAGGCGATCACGACCATCGAGAGCGCCATCATCGTCGTCTGGTTGATGCCCGCCATGATGCTGGGCCGCGCCAGCGGCATCTGCACGTTCACCAGCAACTGCCAGCGCGTCGTGCCGAAGGCGCGCGCCGCCTCGACCACCTCGCTATCCACATGACGGATGCCGAGATCGGTCAGCCGGATCAGCGGCGGCAGCGCATAGATAATCGTGGCGAGGATCGCCGGCACCTTGCCGAGACCGAACAGCATCAACACCGGAATCAGATAGACGAAGCTGGGCAGCGTTTGCATGACGTCGAGCGTCGGCAACAGCAGGCGCCGAAGCCATGCGCTACGCGAAGTCAGAATACCGAGCGGCACGCCGAGCGTAACCGACAGCACCGTTGCCACGAGCATCAACGCGAGGGTCTGCATCAGCTTTTCCCACAGGCCGAAGCAACCGATCGCATAGAGCAGCAGCATGAAGAAACCGGCAATGCTCAGGCGCCGGGTCGCATTCCAGGTCACCGCGCCGACCGCCAGCAGAATCAGCCACGGCGGCAACGCGCGCAGTGCGCCCTCGAGGGGCACGAGCAGGTAGCGCAGGAGCGCGATGCTGAACTGGTGGAAGCTGTCGCCGTAGCGGGTAACGAACGACTGCACGGCGTCGTTCACCCAATCGGCGATCGAAAGATGCAGAAAAAACGAATTCATGAGTTCTCCTCCACTGCAAGTGGACAGCAGGCTGCACGACACCTGCCGTCCGGCACGAACCCGCTACACCTCAAACCTCGTGCCGTCGAAATCTGCCTGACGTTACCGCCTGTCAGGCGCCAGCAAGTCCAGCCTGCACTTTCGCTGCGACGTCGGCAGGCACCCATTGCTTCCACATCTCCGGATGCTCGCGCAGGAATTGCGTGGCCATGGCTGAGCCGTCGAGTTTCTTCGCGCTCATTTCGAGGATCGTGCTGTTCAGGAAGTCCATCGGAAACCTGACCTTGCCGAGCATCGACATGAGTTGCGGATCGGCGTCGTAGAACGGCGCGGATACGCCCACGGTGACATGCGAGACCATGTACGAAGAGGCGCATTGCGAGGTGCTGCTTTCGTCACGCAAGGTCTTCCAGCACGCGTCGTTATAGGCCGGCATTTTCAGTTCGACGAACCGGTACTTCGCCATCAGCGCGGCCGGTCCCCAGTAATAGAACACGATCGGCGCGCCACGCTGGTACGCGGACGCAATCGCGGCGTCGAGCGCGGCGCCCGTGCCCGGATGAAAATTGGTGTAGCTCGCATCGAGTTTCAGCACCTTCAGCAAGCGCGTGTTGACCCGTTCGCAGTCCCAACCCGTCGGACAATTGAGAAAACGGCCCTTGTCCGGTTCCTCGTCGTCCGCGAATACGCTCTTGTACCTGGGCAGATCGGTCACCGAAACAAGGCCCGCGGCGACCGGCTTGATCCCGCGCGCGGGATCGCCTTTCACCACGTATTCCGGCACGAACCAGCCTTCCTTCGTGCCGCCCGGCAGGGTGTCGCCGACCAGCTTGACGCTGCCCGAGGCCACGGCCTTGGCGGTGATCTCGCTGCGCCCAGTCCATTGTTCGGCCCACACCTGCACGTCGTTGTGCGCGAGCGCGGTTTCGGTGGCGGCCGTGCTGCCGGGCACGACATCCGTCTTGCAGCCGTAGCCCTTCTCCAGAATCTGCCGCAGCACTTCGGTTGCGAAGGAACCGCTTTCCCACGTAATGCCCGCGAAATGCACCGTCTTGCCCTGCGCGCACCAGCTATCGGCAGCATGCGCGCTAACGCCGGTCAAAGCCATGGCGGCGGCGCACAGCACCGCCCGAAGTTGTCTGAATCGCATTGTCGATCACCCTTGTGAGCGTTGAACTGCATTGAGTCGGCATGCGCGGGAAGTTGAACCTCCGCCTCACATGCCGGCGAGCACGCGCCATGCACTCAGCCGAGCAGGCGCTTCTCGAACGGATAGTCGGACAGCAGTTCCACGCGGCCGTCATCGCGCACGTACACCTGTTCCTCCAGCTTGACGCCTTCACCGCCTTCCTCATGGCCGATGTAGCTTTCAATGCACAGCGTCATGCCAGGCTCGATCACGCCGTCATAGCCCTTGGCCTCGTTGTCCTCGCGATGGACGATGTACGGATACTCGCCGGTCATGCCGACGCCATGCGCGAGCGCGAAATAACGGCGCGCCTGGTAGGGACCGGGAATCTTCCAGGCCTTCGCGATGAACTCCTGGAAGGTCGTACCGGCACGCACGTTCTCCATATTCGAATGCACCTGTTCATAGGCGAGCTTGTAGAGGTTCTTCTGTGCCGCCGTGGCCGGACCATCGCCGCACAGGAAGGTGCGCGAGAAGTCGGCGTAATAGCCGAAGCGCCCCACTACGTCGGTATCGAGGCCAACGAGCTCGCCTGCCTGGATCTGGCGCGGGCTGCTCTCCTGGAACCACGGATTGGTGCGCGGCCCTGAACTGATCAGACGGGTTTCCACGTAATCACCGTCCGTTTCGATGATGTGCTTGTGCAGATGCGACCAGAGTTCGTTTTCGCTGATGCCGGGCACGAGCGCCGCTTCCAGCTTGCGCACCCCTTCTTCCGCAGCACGCAGCGATGAGCGGATCATCTTGATCTCGTTGGGCACCTTGATCGAGCGTGCGCGTTCAAGCGGTTCCTGCGCATCGCTGATCTGATAGCCGCGCGCCTGCAATGCAAAGGCGGCCGCCGACGTCGCGCTCTCGATCGCAATGCGTTTGCCGCCGCCGCTTTGTCTGACCAATTCGTCGATTTCATCGGCCCAGCGTTCGGTGACGCGGCCCAGCATGTCGTCGCAAAAGTAGTAGGAAATCGCGGTGGCGGGCCGTACTTCATCGACCGTATCGAGTCCGTCGGCGAGAAAATCGCAACCGGCATATTCGAATAGTACGACTTTGCCTTCAGCGGGCACGAATAGATAGCGCGCCGGGTTGCGCATCGAATACACCTGCATGTTGCGCGAGCCGGTCGCATAGCGCATATGCGTGGGATCGAACAGAATCGCGGCGCTCAGATCGCGCTTTTTCAGTTCGCGGCGCACGGCGGCAAGACGGTCGCGCTGGATCTGCGCGATTTCTTCAGCGGTCGGCTCACAATCTTCCGGGCGGTGGGTCGGGCGAATAATCGTCATGTTTTGAAAGGGACGTGGGAGTGTTTTAAAAGGACGGCTTCAATCAACGAGGTTGTCGGCACGCACGAGCCGCTGCTCGGCTTCCAGATGCATTTCGGAGACGCGCCCATACAGTTGGCGCGTGCGTTCGAGCCGGCCGATCACACCGGGCTTCTGCGAGTAGGCGAAGATCGCCGTATGCCGCTCGATTGCGCCTTGCACCCGCGTGACGCGGTGCAGCGAAAAGCGCCCTTTGAACAGTTGCAAATCGCCGGGTTGCAACGTGATCACGTTGATCGGCGCGCGTGTCTCGCCGCGCACTACGCGGCCCACGTCGCCATAATTTTCGCCCTGGGGCGAGCGGATATTCGGGCAATACTCGAAATCGCCGCCCGCCTCCGGCTGTTGCGTCATCATCGAGACGATGAATTCGTTCGTGTCATAGTGCCAGGGCTGTTCAGTGCCGGGCGGCATGACGTTCTGAACCAGTCCGGCGTAGGGGTCCGCATACTCCCAAACGCGCGCTTCACCGAGGCAGGCGGCAACGAAGCGCTTCATCGCCTGGGCCACATAGATGCGGTGCACGATCGCGTCGGCGGGGATCACGTCGCGGGTCACGAAGCCGCTGGTGCGGTCCATGAAGACGCGGCGCGGATCGTCGGCCGGCAGCGACGGATCGTCCGCTGTGAAGTAAGCATTGACCTTACGGGTTGAAAAGTAAGTTTTGGCCGCCAGCGCGACGCCCTCGGCCCGCGCCTGGGCGAGCGCTTCGGGCCGCAGGAAGCCGTGCAGCACGGCGCTGCCGTTGCCCGCCAGGTGGGCGCGGCAGCTCGCGATCAGTTCGCGCATGCGGGGATGGTCCGGATCGTGCAACGGGTACTGTCCGGTATCGACGATGTCGCTCAAATCGTTGCATTCGGCATCGGCAAGAGGAAGACTGACTGACACGGAGAGACTCCAGATTAGGGGTTCGGACTGATTTGTGACGCGAATTGTTTTCGACAACAATCACCTCACTGACGCCCCCATGTTTTGATCGCCAAATTTCTTTGGAAAGCGAGTAATTCCGATGGCTTCCATCAGCGGACCCGATTGGTCAAAACTGAGTTCTCTGGATCCCGAACTGGTGCGGGCATTCGTCGCCGTGGTGGATAGCGGCGGATTTACCGCGGCCGCCAAACTGCTGCATCGCACACAATCGACCATCAGTCTGAGGATTCGCACGCTGGAAGACCGGCTGGAAACGCATATGTTTTTGCGTAACAGCCGGCGGCTGGCCTTGTCGCGAGATGGCGAGAATTTTTTGATTCACGCGCGGCGCATTATTCAGGTGCAGAACGAGGCGATCGCCGCTCTGAACCGGTGTAGTAGCGATGGGGTGATCCGGTTTGGCTTGCCCGAGGACTATGCGGAGCTATGGCTGCCTGAATTGCTCAAGAAGTTTTATGCGCTGAGGCCTGGCGCCCGGCCGCATATTCATTGCCGGATGTCGTTGGAGTTGCTGGAGCGGTTGCAAGCCGGGGAATTGGATCTGGCTTTGGTGGTGCGGCATGGGTCGCAGACCAGTGGGCGGCATCTCGGGCGTGAGGAAGTGGTATGGGCCGCGCACCGGGATTTTGTGCTTGAGGCTGGGGCGCCGGTGCCGCTTGCTTTGTTTCCTGAGACTTGCTGCTATCGGCAACGCGGGCTTGAAGCGCTTGCCGCGCTCGAACGGCCGTATCAGGTGGTTTATACCAGCCAAAGTCCTACCGGGATCAAGGTTGCTGTTAATCACGGCGCTGCCGTTACCATTATCGATCGGTGTACTCTGCCCGATAACTGGCGGGTCCTTGGCGTTCAGGATGGGTTGCCTGTCTTGCCGGCTGCCGATCTTGAGTTGCATCGGGCTTCTGTTAATCGGGATCCTGCTGTGGATGTGTTGGCTTTGCTGATTGAGGAGATGGTCGAAGAGAGGCGCAATGTTGCGGTTGCTGCGGCTGCTTAGGGTTGCTGTTTGCCATTTGCCATTTGCCATTTGCCGTTTGCCGCGCAGCGGCCGCTCTTGCTGTCTGATCGCCTCGCTCTCGGTGTTGGCCTTTCCTTGGTTTGTTAGTGGTCTATTAGCGTTCCCCCTGTGCGGGGGGCACCTACTTTTCTTTGCCTGCCGCAAAGAAAAGTAGGCAAAAGAAAGCGGCTCAAACCGCTAACTCTTAAGCGGGTCCCCCGCGCAGTCACGGTAGTGGTCCATCTGGAATCTGTGTTCTCGCACATTCAGCCCTGGTGACAAGGCAGTCATTCTTCCGGCGGCGCTGCGCGCGCCGACGTGTGTTTTCTGGAGCCATCTGTTTTTTTCTTCTCCTGTCTCGTTTCACTGCTCTCCACTTCACTTCACTTCGCCTCGCTCGTTGCGTCTCGCTTTCTCGTACTTTCTCTCTCCATCCCGTTGAATCATTCGGATAGCAAACGTTTTGCGATTCCGGTTTCTCCTCTCCTGTGTTTGCTCCATCGGCGTTTCCGATTGATGCCATCAGAATTCCTCGCTTTGCAAAAAGTATTGGCCGGAAAATCATGCGTCGGCCACCTGCCAATACATTCTGGAGATCTTATGAAAAAGAAAGTCCTCGCTATCGCCCTGGCCAGCGCCGCCTCCTCCGCGGCATTCGCTCAAAGCAGCGTCACGCTCTACGGCGTCATCGATGAAGGTATCGACTACACCAACAACGTCGGGCACGGCAGCGTCGTGGAACTCGCCAGCGGCTATGCACAAGGCAGCCGCTGGGGTATGAAAGGCTCGGAAGATCTGGGCGGAGGCCTCAAAGCGATCTTTCAACTCGAAAACGGCTTCGATCTGAATTCCGGACGGCTCAATCAGGGCGGGCGCATGTTCGGCAGGCAAGCCTATGTGGGCCTGAGCAGCGATCGCTTCGGCTCTGTCACCCTCGGCCGTCAATACGACTCAGTGGTCGACTACCTCGCGCAAACCACCGCCAATGGCAATTGGGCAGGCTACCTGTTCGCCCACCCCTACGATAACGACAACACCGATAACTCGTTTCGCGTCGATAACACCATCAAGTACGCCAGCCCGGATATCTCAGGGTTCCAGTTCGGCGGCACGTATAGCTTCAGTAACGATACGAATTTCGCCAACAACCGTCAGTACAGCTTCGGCGGTCAATATGCGAACGGCGGCCTGCTGATCGCGGCGGCCTATCTGCAAGCGAATAATCCCGGCGCCGGCTCGAATGGCGCCATCACCGCGAACGACGCAAGCTTCATCGCCGCACGCATGCGAGTGTTCGGCGGCGGTATCAACTACACGTTCGGCCCCGCTACCGTCGGCTTCGCGTACACCAACTCGAACTACAAAGACCCCACCGGCAACGGCTATATCGGCATCCCGCTCGCCGCAAACGGCGTCCAGCTGAATACCCTGAAATACCAGAACTTCGAAGTGAACGGCAAATACCAGATCACCCCCGCACTCTTTGTCGGCGCTCAATATGTCTACACCATGGAGACGTACGACGCGTCGACCGGCAGCGTGAAGCCCAAGATCCACTCAGTCGGCCTGATGGCGGATTACAACCTCTCCAAACGCACGGACGTCTATGTTCAGGGCGAGTACCAGAAGGTCGCCGGCAGTTCGACCAACTCGATTCTCGACGACGCATTCATCCCCGGCGTGCAAACACCCTCGTCGACGCAGAATCAGGTCGTGGCGCGCGTGGCGCTTCGCCATAAGTTCTAGACGGCGCGCCGCCACGCCTCACGCACCAACCCGGTCACTCAGACCAGACACGGAATGCAGGGCGCGTCCCGCATTCCGCCCCCCATTCCGTCAACTTGACTCCCGGCAGATACAAAGGTAACCTACGAAGGTAACCTTCACATCTGCCGGTATGTCCAGCAACGACACTCAGCCCACCCGCTCCCCCTCCGATCCGGACGATTTGCACGCCACGGCGGAAAGTTTGCGCGTACTCATCGGCAAATTGCGACGCCGGTTGCGCGAAGAAGCGCATGTGGGCGATTTCACGCCGTCACAGGTGCAGGTTCTCCTCCTGCTGGAACGCGAAGGTCCCGCAACCGTCACCACGCTCGCGCGCATCCAGGGGATGCGTCCGCAATCCATGGGCGAGACGCTTTCAGTTCTGAAAGCCGCCGGGCTCGTGAGCGGCGCACCCGACCCGAACGACGGGCGGCAAACCGTTCTCTCCCTCACACCGGCCTTCCGCAAGAAGATCAAGGCAAGTCGCGCGGCACGCGAAGACTGGCTTTTCCGTACGATGCAGACCCGCTTCTCCGCCGCCGAACAGAAACAACTCGCGATTGGCGTCGGCTTGCTCAAACGCCTCATCGACTCGTAACGCACAGGAAAACATCATGGCTCTCACTACGCTCGACACCAAGACCGCACTGGTCGTCATCGATTTGCAGCAAGGCATCGTCGCGCTGCCCACCGCCCACCCCACCGGCGAGATCGTCGAACGCTCCGCCAGCTTGATCGACGCATTTCGCCGTCACGGTCTGCCCGTGGTGCTCGTCAACGTGGCGGGCGGCGCACCGGGTCGCGCGGACCAGTCACGCCCCACGGGCGATTTTCCCGCCGGCTTCGCGGATCTCGTTGCCGATCTGAAGCAGCAGCCTTCGGATCATCTGGTGACCAAGCGCACCTGGGGCGCGTTCACGAACACGGACCTCGAAGCGTATCTGCGCCAGCAAGGCGTCACGCAAGTGGTGCTGGTCGGCGTCGCCACCAGTATCGGCGTCGAGTCCACCGCGCGTTTCGCACACGAACTCGGCTTCAACGTGACGTTCGCGGTCGATGCAATGACGGACATGAACCTCGACGCGCATACCAACAGCATCACGCGAATCTTCCCGCGCCTCGGCGAAACCGGCACGACGCAAGACGTCCTCGACCTCCTCGACAAGTCGCGCGCATGACCACTTGTTTGAACCGCTGCGCCGTGCGGATCGTCCACCTGGGAATAGCCCCATGAGCGGGACATTCCGTTCGCTGCGCACGTTCAACTACCGGATCTGGGCCAGCGGTGCGATCGTGTCCAACATCGGGACATGGATGCAGCGCACGGCGCAGGACTGGCTCGTGCTCACCGAGCTCACGCATCACAATGCAACTTCCGTGGGCATTGTGATGTCGCTGCAGTTCGGCCCGCAAATGCTCCTGCTGCCCCTGACCGGCTATGCGGCCGATCATTTCGACCGCCGCAAACTGCTGTTCTTCACTCAGGCAGCGATGGGCACCCTGGCGTTAGGCCTCGGGATTCTCACTGTGACCGGCCTCGTGCAGCTATGGCAGGTCTATGTGTTCGCCGGGTTGCTCGGCTGCGTCACCGCATTCGATTCACCGGCGCGTCAGACCTTCGTCTCCGATCTGGTGGGAGAAGCCGATCTGTCGAACGCGGTCGCGCTGAACTCCACCTCGTTCAACGCGGCACGCATGATCGGGCCCGCCGTCGCGGGGCTGTTGATCGCTTCGGTGGGCACCGGCTGGGTGTTTCTGATCAATGCCCTCTCGTTCGTCGCCGTGCTCGGCTCACTGCGTTCGTTGCGCCTTAATGAACTGAAGCTGAAGCCTCGCGCAACACGCACGCCCGGCAGTTTCGTGGAAGGCTTCAAGTATGTGTGGACGCGTCCCGATCTGAAGGCTGCGCTGCTGATGCTGTTTCTGATCGGCACCTTCGGGCTGAACTTCCCGATCTTCATCTCGACCATGTCGGTCACGGCGTTTCATGCGGGCGCGAGTCAATACGGCGTGTTGAGCTCGACCATGGCGATTGGCTCGGTGACCGGCGCGCTGCTCGCCGCACGCCGGGCAAAACCTCGCATGGCCATCCTTCTCGGCGCAGCGGCGATTTTCGGCGTGAGCTGCACGGTGGCCGCGCTGATGCCGAACTATGTCCTGTTCGGCCTCGCGCTCGTCGTGGTCGGCGCGGCAACGCAGACGTTCAACACCTCGACGAACAGCCTCGTGCAAATCTCCACCGAGCCGGCCATGCGCGGCCGGGTGATCGCGATCCTGCTGGCCATCTCGCTAGGCTGCACGCCGCTCGGTGCGCCGGTGGTGGGTTGGGTGGCGGATCGCTTCGGTCCGCGTTGGGCGCTCGGCGTAGGCGCGGCATCGGGCTTTGCGGCGGCAGTGGTCGGCTTGATGTATCTGGTGAAGTATCGCGAATTGCGCGTGTATGTCGAGAAGGGGCGCCTGCGCTACAGCATCGACGATCCACGCCAGGCGCCTGCGTATGTCAGTCCCATCGCGGCCGTGCAGCAGGCGGTGCTGAGTGAAGCGGAAGAGGATTCGTCGGCTGGGGTTTAGGGGGTGGTGAGCGAAGCGCGGCAGACGGCATATGGGGCGGTTTGCTATCCTCGCCTGGGCGAACTGGGACACAAAGCACGTCAATCCCGTCGGATCCGTAAAGTTGGTCGGATTGTTGCCGACATACGCGTACAGCTTCAGATCGTCAGCGGTTCCCACCTGATCCGTCTGCAGAAACCGCCCCAGATGCGGCGCGTAAAACCGCGCCTTGTAATAATACAGCTGCAGATGTACTACAAATTCAGTGCTGCGCAGACAACATTTCGTAGCCAATCGTAGGTGTAATCCGGAAGCCAGCGAGTGCGCATCACCGTCGGACACAAGCTCATCATCGCAGCTTGAAGGACGAAGAGCCGCGCGCGCCCTTCTTTATGCAGCAAGATTCCAGCACTTGGTCAGGTTTTGTCCAGACAGTACGCGCCAGCTGGTCGTGATCGTAAAAAAGCCGGTGCAAACTGCTCGGCACCGGCGTTGCCCGCTATCACGTCATATCAGATCTATTTACTTAATGATGGGACACCTCCGCTCGCAACATCCTCTTGAAGAAGGATTGCATCATTTCGGTGGAGCAAACCCATCGGGAAAGATCGTTTGACCGTCAACAAGTGCACCTTCAAAATCCGCATCTGCGAGTCGCGAACAGGTCATGTTGGCACCTCTAAGATCCGCTCCTTTAAAGTTGGCAAACCCCACGTCAGCACCACAGAGATCTGCACCGCGCAAATTGGCTCCAGAAAGATCTGCCGCAATCAGCTTTGCGTCAACCAAAACAGCTTCCTCTAGATTCGCCATGGTCAGTGCGGCATTCATCAAGCTTGCACGCTCGAACTTGCTTTGCTTCAGGGTTGAACCCGTGAGAAGGGCTCCGCGAAGATCTGCATCCGTAAAGACTGCACCAGAAAGATCCATGCCCTCCAAGATCGCTCGGTGAAGATTCATACCATTGAGCTTCGCACCGCGAAGCGTCGGCACATCAACTTCCACATCGAAACCGGTCTGACACACAATGGATATCATCTATTTCCCCAGTCACTAGGATCAATTTTCAGATTCTGCACCGGTTGAGTTTTTGCTGCCTGACTCGGCGACAGAGCTCCAGGGATTTGTGCAGGCTCTGTACCTACAAGTCTTCCCGCAACATATCGATGATTGCCATCAACAATCACCTTCCCGTCAACCCTAATTGCAGGAGCGATTTCACCAGCCTCGAGGCGGCGAACGTAGCTTTCAACCGCTGGCCTTGATATCGCACTTTGTACGGTTTTCATTTCAGAGCCCTTCAAAACCGCCCGAATAGCATCGTCAGTAACAGCAACTCCGGCTTTGGCAACACCCCCTCCGATCATTGGCACATCGCTGTTCGCAATTTCATTCGCGATCAGCCCAAGACCGAGGAGCGGCAATAGCGGCCCCATTGCAACCTGAACGCCCGATCCGCTCTTGACACCAGCACTGCTAAACCCAAACGCGGCGGCACCTCCAAGTGGACTGTAATTAAACGTCTTTGCAGAGGCGGCTGCAAGCTCGCTCGGATCCGTAAAGTTGATCGGGTTGTTGCCGACGTACGCATACAGATTCAGATCATCAGCCGTCCCCACCGGATCGGTCTGCAGGAACCGCCCAAAATGCGGCGCGTAAAACTGCGCCTTGTAATAATACAGCTGCAGCCCTACTTTAAATCTCTAGCAAAGATTACTTCTTTGCACTGGAACTTGCGTCCTGTTTGGTCACCATGCCTCGGGCTTCCCAACCGCGATTCCACGAATCGATGCGCCAACGATAGTAGTAACCTAGGCCGCCGAGCCTTAGATTGCTTACGTAGTAATCACCTGGACGGAGGGTTGCATACTCTTCGTCGGTAATAGGAATATTCGGTATCGTGGATTGACCATCGAAGATATATACCCGTGGCGCACTTCGTCTCCGTGGCTCGAGCTTTTCTATCGTACCCGCAGCTAGATGAACATCTTTTCCCGATGTCAATGCATTAGCGAAGTCGATGTAGCCCATGCCACCGCCTGAAACGAAAACGCCCCCAATAACGGCTACCAACACGCATCCCCGTGTTTTCCATTTTGTATCCCTCACAAGGGACTGCCTAAACGATTTCACAAGGAACAACGAGAACCAGAACGGAGAAAAAACTACCAATGGAATCAATATATTTTGCAACGCGATATTTCGGATGACCAACAGCAATAGCCCGAATGATCCTGCGTAATACACGCCAACACTATATTTAATCAAAGCATCCCAGTCTCCCGACTCCAAACTGCCTTTGAGGACCTTTTTTATGAGGACTTTCATCGATTAAGCACCCGACAGAACGGTGAATTACCGTGATTTTTAAATAAAACGCCGGATAGAATATCTACCCGGCCTCAGTCTAGCGGTTTATTTAAATCCAGAGCCGGAGGAAGTACCGGAGGAAGTTTTTGTGCCGCCTATGTTGGATGTAAACATCGAACTGGCTAGGCCGGTGGCCGCCCCAGAGTACGTATTTTCAACACCGGCCACTACCTTAGCGCCGCCCCCGCTGATTTTGCCGGCCGCTGAAACCACTTTGCCAATCCCCGGAGCCGCACTTGCGATGCCAGCAAGGACGCTACCGGTTACGGTCTGAGCGGTTGATGCGGATCCGGGATTTAGCATTCCCTTGGTGATTTCACCACTCGCACCTAATGCAAATAAAGAGCCGGTCTGCAATTTCGCAGCAGTCGACACAGCATTCTGTCCCGTCTTCATGGCAAGTTGTGTACCTACACTGGCTGCCCTGCCTCCGACCGGACCCGCAACAGCTCCAACACCAAAATCAATGAGCGCGTTCCAGGCAAGTGTCCCCGGATCTCTTTCTCCAGTTGCCCAGCTCACGCTGAACCCGATTCCTACATTGAGCGCTCCCATAGCAGCATTGACAAGCCATTGTCCGGTCGGATCCGTGTAGTTAACCGGATTGTTGCCCACATACGCATACAGGTTCAGATCATCAGCCGTCCCCACCGGATCGGTCTGCAGAAACCGCCCCAGGTGCGGCGCGTACATCCGCGCCTTGTAATAATACAGCTGCAGCCCCGCCACGTAATACTGCCCCGTGTACAGGAAGTTCGAGCGAGGCGTCGACCCCGTAGTCTCCCCGAACGGTCCGTACTTCACACTGTCAAGCGTCGCGCCCGCGCTATTCGCCGACGAAACAATGCTGCCCTGCTGGTCCGCGTACAGATACATCTTCGCGTTCGTACCCGCACCCTCGTACTGCACCAGCGGCGCATCCACTCCCGGGCCAAACACATAGCGATACTTCATCGCCCCCGCAACATCGTATTCCGCCGCCAGACTCTGACCGTCGTACAGCAGGTTTGTCGCCACATTGCTGTAGGCCAACCGCACCAGCCGCCCCTCCGGGTCATAGCCCAGCGTCGCGCTAACGCCGTTGCGGCGCGCCGTCGTCAGCCGGTTGTCCAGATCGTAGCTGTACGTCCATATCGACTGGGCCGTCACGTTGCCGTTGCGGTCGTACGTCAACGGCGAATTGCCCCACGACGTCGTGTACTGGTTCAGCGCGTTGGTCCTGAAGTCGCCCCCGAACATCGTCGGCGAATGCGCGTACGCGTGAATCGTCACGCTCCGCCTGATCTCCCCCAACTGGTTGCGCGTAAAGCTCGCCAGCCAGTCTTCCGCGCTACTGGTAAACCGATGGTTCAGATTCGACAACCAGCCCTGGTTGTCATACACCAGTTCCGTGCGCGTGCCGTTGCCAAGATCCATCTGCGTGCGCCGGTTAAGCGTGTCGTAGCTGTACTTCGCCAGGCTCTGCGTGCCGTTCTCGAGCATCTGCGTCGGCCGGCCGTAACTGTCGTACTGCGTGGTCACGTGGAAGCCGTCCGGCCAAGCGGTATCGGTCACATTGCCCGCCGCATCGTGAGCGTAGCGCAGTGTCCGGCCCGCCGCGCTGGTCTGCGTCAACTGGCCCAGACCGTCGTAGCTGTTCGTGATCGTGTGGCTTCCATCGCTGTACTGCGATGCGGTCTTCAGTCCACGCAGGTCGTAGCTGTACTGCACGTTGCCCACACCGCCCGGGAACGTACGCGTCGCCAGCCGGTTCAGCTCGTCGTAGCTCTGGTTGATCGTCTGGCCGTCGCGTTTCTTCAGCGAGATCAGGTTGCCGTTTGCATCCCACGTGTACTGCTCGTAGTTGTTCGAGTCGCCCATACCGGGCTGACCGTCCAGCGGATAGTGCGTGCGGTACAGCCGGTCGTGGCCGTCGTACAGATTGACCGTTGTGTTGCCTTTCGCGTCAGTCGTCAGCGCCACCGTCCCGTTCGGGTTGTAGGCGTAGCTCACATAGCTCTGCTCCAGACCCGTGCCAACCGCCTTGCGGATGCTCTTTACGCTGTCGTCCGCGTTGTACACCGTCTCGGTGACGCGGTTGCCGCCGTCGGCCGCCGCCATGTAACGCGTCACTCGCGACGGACGATGGTGGTCGTCATATGCCGTATCGATGATTGGCGTCGACGCGGCTTCGACCGGGCATGTGTTTACATTCGCCGTTTTCGCGGGACCCCAGACACGCACCACATCGCCCATCGCGTTGTAGCGTCTGCACGTCACCATCGCGCCGCCGGTGATTGCCACGCCGCGGCTGACCTCTCGGCTGTCCGCGTCGTAGCCGATCACCTCATCGCTCGCCAGCAGGTTCGCGTTGGTGCGGGTCACGTTGCCGCGCTTGTCGTAGGTATACGTGACGGTCGCGACGCCATCGCGCTTGCTCGTGATCAGTCGGCCCTCACTGTCGAAAGTGGTGACCGTCCTGATTGCCTGGCCGTCGGCGTCCTGGGTCGTGGTCGCCGGCGTGTAGTCGGCCGCGTAGCTGATCGTCGTCGCGGTGGTGCGCGTTGCGTCGATTTTTTCGGTGACGCGCACAGGGCGGGAGAACCGGCTGCCGCCCGCGGTTTGTGCGGACTCGTAGGTGATGCTGGTGCTCGGCGCCACGCCGTTCACCGCAGGCCGCGTTATGCTGGTCGGCAACCATTCGTTATACGTCGTCGTGGTGATCTGGCCTTTGGCGTCCGTGGCAGTCAGGACGTTGCCGTATCTCGGACTATATGTGAAACGCTGTGTCAACACGGGATCACTAGTGCCAGCCCGTGGAAGCCGGGACACGGTCGCTACGTTATGCGTACAGTCGAGCGGAAGGCTGGTGTACGTGCAGGGCACGTCGTCGTAGGTATATTCGGTGCGGCTGCCCTCGGGGTGAGTTTCGCGAACCAGGCGGTTCTGGCCGTCATAGTCCTTGATCGTCCAGTTTCCCATCGGATCACTGACTTGCAGCAGGTTGCCCTCGCCGTCGATATAGCTCGTGCGGCTCGATCCCCCCGGACCCACTTCCTCGCTGCGATAGCCGGCGAAGTAGTAGTTGAACAGGTTACCCGCAGCGCTTATCTGCGTCTTCACGCGGCCCAGCGTGTCATAGGTATTGCTGACCACCGGCGTGTTCGGAAAGGCCGGCTGATAGAACTTTGTCATCCGCCCGGGTTGCTCATACTCGAAGCGAGTGGTGATGCCGTCCGGATCAGTCATGCTGGCCAGGTTGTCGTTGCCGTCGTACGCATAGCGCACGGTCTGCTGCGAACTACCGACGCTCTGCAAACGATTATTCGCATAGGTCAGCGTCAGACTACGGCCGACGGTATTGTCGACGCGAGTCAGCAAATCGCCACTCCAGGTGAAGCTTACCGTCTTCCCATCCGGACCAAGGTAGTAGCTTGCCTTGCCTGATTCGAAGGTGTACCGCGCGCCACCGAGAATATGGTAGTCCGCTACGGCGGGGAACACGTTTAGATGCACAGCCTTGCCCGGCGGCGAACTGTACTTGCCATCCGGCAACCGCACGAACACGTCGCTGTTCAGACCGAACGTTGCGATCTGCGTGTTATCGACCAACTGGTCGCCAAACCAGCGCTGCGCCACCACCGCGCTCAGATACTTTTCAGTTAGAGCGAGCGGATCGTTCAGCAGGTCGAGTGACGCCTTATGTTCAACGATCGCACCAACAGCGTCGAGCGCGAGCCGGTCACCCATTCCGAGGAAGCCGTCGGACGCCTTGCGAAGACGGATGTCGTAGTTGTGCGTCCACCCTTTGCCCAGCACGCCATTCTGATTCTTCAGCCCGCTGCTGTAGAGACGCTGGAAGTTCAGGCTGTCGGGTGAATCACCGTAGCCCGTTTTGACATCCCGATGTTCATACAGGAAGTTGCCGTGCACCATGTCGATCGGATCGCCTGCGCTGAGCGCCGGTCCTGAGTAGAACGTCACACCCTGTGGCGACTGCGAATTGTTGATCGTGGCATTGTTGTAGGCAGGTGCTGACGAAGGCATCGTGAAGTAGCCACCCGAATACCCACCCGTGATGATCGAGCCAAGCATGTACACACCACCGGTGCCGAGGACGAAGTAGCCAACGCCTTTCCAACCGTTTTCGGCTAGTTGGCAGTTGCCCGGAATCAGCAACCGCAGGCCTTTGTTCAGATAGCCCTGGAAATTCCCAAGATGAACCTGGCAGTTGACCAGCGCTGGCTGGATCACATTCGCATAGCGCCCCCCGCCCGTGTTGTAGATCGTTTGTCCTTGACTTAAAGCCATGTCGAGCAACTTCACCGTCGAGACCGCCGACACCCCCGAAGTCTGATTGACCGCAGTTGACTCAAGAATCGACTGATGCATCCCGTTGCTGTCGAACACAGCCCTTTCCAGATTCGTGTCGCCTGCCATCTGGACGGGCGAACTCATACTGCTCGGCAAATCGACGTAGGGGCCATTGTAAAAACCAGCAATGCCGACCTGGTGCTGGTGGACCGTGTATGCATTCGCAAGGCGGTCAGTGATCGAGGCGCTGGCTGTTGTCTGCGACACCCATTGCGCACCCATCACCCCGAGGCTTGCACCCAGCACAGGTTCACTGGTATCAGCGTTACCGGCCGCACGAGTGTTCTCCAGATACTTAAGATAACTTTGCGACAGCCCTCGACCGGTCGGCCCCCAGCCGTTAGCTACAAGGTAAGTGCCGCCACCCTGGATGTGCTGGTCGAATGCATGGTCGGAGTCGGCATTGGCATACGCGTTATGCCATACGACAAAGGTGACGACGCTGTCGGCGCCTGGCGCGACAGCGCTCCCCGGCGCGCCGATTGCCTGGCCGTCAAGCTTGAGCACAGGCTGGTTCGATGCGTTGTACGTGATCGTCAGGCGTTTGCCGTAAATCGCGTCGGACGTGAAGGTCTGGTCGATGCCTTGATACACCACGCGCACGGTGGGCTTGAACCCGGTTGGAATATCAGTCCACTCCTCGACGTTCCACCGCGTATCCAGCAACGGATTCTGAGTTTGCCGGACAGCGCCGCCGTAAAAAGGCGCGATCGCTTTCCCACCGATGATGTCGCTGAGGGTAGCCGTCGGCTTATTCTTTCGAATCCAGTTCGCGAGGTTGGTCGCGGCGGTCTGCAGATCCGAGCGGATGCCGGCACGATTCAGGCCGCGCACCAGATCGCGGGTGACGGTCGCACCTGAGGTCGCGTTCTTCAGAAACGACGCTGCGTTATAGCCGGCAGCCACATTCAGGTCCACACCGGATTTGATTGTGTGCGGTTTATAACTCGGGTCGAACGTGTACCACGCGCCACCGATATTGGCTTTCACCCACACATGCTCGACCGAGATATCGGTCATCGCGGCGTTCAAACCCGGGCAATTGCCCGCCGTAGTCGCGCTGATACTGTAGACCGGAATCTGCGTCTGACCCATCAGGTTAAGCACCGCGCATGCGTTGCTGGTTGGCACGCCATACCAGTCGGAGAACTGCTGCGCACTGAGCTTGATCACACCGTGTACAAACCGCGCGTCATAACCCGACGTGCGCAGCAGCGACACCATCAACTGCGCCTGGTCGAATGCGCTGCCCTGATTGTCGAGCACTGCACCAAGCGCGCCCTTGTGGATGCCGCGCACCGGATCGATTTCAATGTTGTTGCGAACGTACTGATAAATCAGGTCCGGGTTGTAGCGCAGCGCACGAGCGAGTTCGTCGATCGATGCCGGGCCAGGCGGCGCATCGTTGCTGACGATACCGTTCGCACCCGTAACGCCGGCACCGCGAAGCAGTCCTTTCTTCGGCTGATCGAAGTTCTGCAGGTGAACGTCGTCGCCAGCGGCATGCGTGCGCTGGCGATCGAGCTTCGGCAGTGTTTCGATCGTGCCATTGGCGTTGATGCCTGCCGGCAGGTCACGGGCGACCTGCGCGTCGTGTGCGGTCGCATCTGCTTCGCTGACTGGCGGCATCGCTGCTCGCAAGCTGTTTGGTTGCGGAGCGAATTCTTCGCCAGTCTGGGTTGGGGAAGCCTTTAACAACCTCGGCTTATTGGGCGTGGATGGCTCACGGCCACGACGAATGAGTGGTTGTTGCTGGGCTTGCTGCGCGTTCGCGGCGATGTCTTTGTCGACGACAGCCGGCGTGGTACTGGAAAACTGAACGTTGCCAGCTTCTGCCTTGCCCAGATAAAGGCCCAGTATGCCCATAAGTGCCATGGCGACAACAGGGCGAATCGATTTGCGTTTGTGGCGGGCGCTATGACTGGTCGCGCGGACATCTACGGATGCGGCCTCGGGCATCGAACATTTCCTTGAAGATTAGTGTTTCAGCTTGCTGTTTTGCTACTACCCAATTTGCGCGCAGAGTGCCTCCTCCCTTGTGCGCAAAGGATTCGTGCTGCTTCTCACGGTCGAGCGGGACAATCAGACGCGATCGCAACCGCTCTCAGTGCTGAAGGTGTGCACGAGAGGTTGCAAAGGGCGCTACCGGTGTATCCCGTTGACCATCCGGCGCAGACGGTCAGGACGACGCTTATGAAGCGTCAGTTGATGACAACGGAGGTGCGGTTACCGGCCGTGTCATAGTTGTAGATAACGGTGGTGATTTCGCCATCGTCGTTGTAGGCGACCTTTGTCAGCCGCCCCAGTGCGTCATACGTGTAGTTAGTGTCACTGGCGCAAAACGCTGCCGCGGAAGACGCTAGCAAAACAATGCTGGCCGCAAGACCCACTGCATGCCGTATTCCCCTGTACTCAATCCACTTGCGAACTGCGCCGCGTGGTTTTCCCCGCATGCTTCCCGACGCTTCTTTGCTGCTCACTTCGCCATCTCCTTGTTTCGGCTTGTGCTTCTCAGGACCTAGGACTGAACCCATCCGGTGGACCGTCCTGCCATTGCTGCGCAGATCCTTTACTACCCGGGCAACACGACTGACCCATATTCTCTTAACAACATCCCATGCATTACCAACTTGTAACCAATATTACATATCACTTAACACGCGATCAACATCAATTTTCTCCATAAATTAGAAATCCAAAGCAAATCAAATGGATCACATGAAAGTGTCAAATTAGGTGACAAAGTATTGCTATCGAGTCCGACGACGTGCAATGCTCCTGGTCCGTCTGCCGGGGTCCGGCGATTCAAGCCCAATCGGCAACTGATGCCAAACAACACTTAGCAAAACTATGAAATATGTAAAGGCGCGTGACCAGCGCGGCTTCACGCTGCTCGAGCTGCTGGTTGTTCTGGTAATCATCGGCCTGCTCGCTGGCATTGTCGGTCCGCGACTGTTTGCCAATGTGGACAAATCCAAAGTGACCACGGCAAAGGCACAGATCAACGTTTTGAGCAAAGCGGTTGAACAGGTGCGGCTGGATATCGGCCGCTATCCCACAGCGCAGGAAGGATTGGCCCTGCTTACGTCGCCACCCGCCGACGGCACTTCCGGCTGGAATGGCCCCTATCTGACCAAAGCCGTGCCGCTGGATCCGTGGGGCATGACATACCGCTATGTCTTTCCCGGCACGCGCAATCCGGATTACGACATCGTGTCGGATGGGCTGGAGAAACAAGGTACGGGCAGCAACGCAAACCCGGAAATCCACAACTAGGCCACGAGCGGCTGTAACAGGTAAGTGATCCAGGATCGTGACGAAATTTGTCTTGCTCGGGCTGAATGCGCGTGGGGAACTCCAGCAGTTTGACCTGCTTGCCGCGAACCGAAAGGATGCGCAGCAGGAAGGCGTTCGGTGCGCGAGGCAAGCCGGGGTACAGATGGTCGAAGTCTGTGCAGCCGTCGCCGGCACGGCAGGTTCGCCCCGCGAGCGCATTTCTGTCGCCGGCTTGTTCCGGCGCAACCGCTTCGATCTATCCCTGTTCGTGTACGAACTGCTGGCACTGCTGCGCGCCGGGCTCGCCCTGACCGAGGCGCTGGACACCCTGGACGAGCGCCGGCGGCAGAACGGCGCCGGCACGTCCGTGGAAGAGAAAGGTCACTATGTCTTGCACGACCTGATTCGCCTGATGCAGGAGGGCAAGTCGTTTTCAGCCGCGTTAGCGGTGCATCCGGACTGCTTTTCGGGGTTGTTTATCGCCATGGTTGCAGCGAGCGAGCAGACAGGCGGGATGACGCAGGCGCTAGAGCGATATCTGCAACATGACGCCCAGGTGACCCTCGTACGGCAAAAAATGACCGCAGCCTCACTGTATCCGGCCATGCTGTTAATCACAGGAACGGTCGTCGCTTTCTTTCTGGTCTGGTTTCTCGTACCGCGCTTCGGGCATGTGTATGAGGGGATGACGCATAGCGAGTTGCCGTTGCTGTCGCAATGGTTAATCAGCTTTGGGCTGTTCGTCAGTGATCACACAGCGGCATCGGTGGCCTGCCTGAGCGCCACGCTCGCCGCCGCAGTCGCGCTGCCGATGCGTCCGGCGGTGCAGCAGAAATGCCTCGCCATGCTCGGTCGAATCGAATGGATAGGCGGCATATTGAAGTTGATGCAGTTGACCCGCTTCTATCGCTCGCTTGGCATGCTGCTGCAAGGTGGCGTTGCGCTGCTGCCATCACTCGAAATGACACGAGAACTTTTGCCGCTTACGCTTCAGTCAGGTCTGACACGGTCGATGTTGAGCATAGCGCAGGGCAAGGAGATGAGCCAGAGCTTGCAGCATGAAAACCTGATGACCTCAGTTGCGCTGCGCCTGCTGCGTGCCGGCGAGCGCAACGGCCAGATTGCTGGAATGCTGGAGCAGGCGGCACTGTTTCACGAGCGTGAAATCATGCAATGGGTTGACCGGTTTGCGCGCCTGGTTGAGCCTGTACTGATGCTGGTAATGGGATTGGGAATCGGGCTGATCGTGGTGTTGCTGTACCTGCCTATTTTCGACCTGGCCGGGAGTCTGCAATGAACAACCCAGCGGCCGGAGCGCTCACCGAACCCGCCCAACGCGCCTTGCTGATCCGGCGAGCGAGCGAACTCGCGCTCAGCGGCGGTGAAGCCGTCCTTAGCGTGCTGGAAGGACTTGCCGGATTGTCGCCAGACGAGGCGTTACAGTTTGCCTCGAGCGAAAGCGGTATGCCGGTTCAGCGGCTAACGCAAATGGAAGCAATGTCCCCTGATTTTTCAGTGTTCAGTTACGCGGAATGCCTCAAGCAAAACTGCGTCGTTCTGAACAATGCTGCCGGTAGCGCCGGGGACGGCGGCAGCAGCGAGCCCGGCCGGATCTTTGTCTGTGACGATCCCTGGAACGACACGCTGATTTCGGTCGCGAGTTACCGGCTGGCGGGTTACTTCGAGGTGGCGTGCGCCCATCCGCTCGAGCTAAAGGTCTTGCTTGCACGTTTTGGCAGCGATCAGGAGGCATTGACTCAACTGATCCATCTCGACAGGACGGACACCGGCGCGCTGGACGCTGAAGAGATTTCGCTCGCGTCGATCGCCAGCGACGAAAGCCAGGTCGTGCGCCTCGTGAATTCGACGCTTTACGACGCTCATCGGAACCGCGTCTCCGACATCCATTTCGAGAACTCCCTGCGCGGACTGACAATCAAGTATCGGATCGACGGCGTGATTTCCACCGCACGTGCATTGCCGGACCCAAGTCTGGCCGAGCAGGTTATTTCGCGTTTGAAGGTGATGGCGGAACTCGATATCGGCGAAAAACGGATTCCACAAGACGGGCGATTCTCGGTCTCCATCCAGGCGCGCGAGGTTGATTTTCGCGTCTCGATCATGCCCGGCCTGTTCGGTGAGGATGCGGTGTTGCGTATCCTGGACCGGCAGTCGCTGACAGCCGACATGGCGCAATTGAATCTGGACATGCTGGGCATCGACGCGACGACGCGCCAGGTGATGCGCAGACTGGCGAATCAACCGTACGGCATGCTCCTTGTGACGGGGCCAACAGGCTCGGGCAAAACGACTACGCTGTATGCCACGCTTTCTGAGATCAAGCGTGGCGATGACAAGATCATCACCATCGAGGATCCCGTCGAGTATCAACTCGAAGACATCCTGCAGATTCCAGTAAACGAAAAAAAGGGGCTGACGTTTGCTCGCGGACTACGCTCGATTTTGCGGCATGACCCTGACCGGATACTGGTCGGCGAGATCCGTGATCGCGAAACCGCGGAAATCGCGATTCAGGCTGCCCTGACAGGTCATCTCGTCTACACGACAGTCCATGCAAACAACGTGTTCGATGTGCTGAGCCGCTTCCGGCATATGCAGATTGATCCCTATAGCTTCGTGACGGCGCTGAACGGCGTAGTGGCGCAGCGGCTCGTCCGACTCGTTTGCACTCAATGCGCCGTAGCGTTTATTCCGGACGACGCGCTCTTGCAAGACTCGCATGTCACGCGTGAGCAACTGGCGGACGGCCGTCTGATGCAAGGAACGGGCTGCGCGCATTGCCGCAGCAGTGGCTATCGCGGCCGGCGCGCACTGGCCGAAGTACTGACGCTGGACGACGATCTGCGCGAGGCCATTTTGCAACAAATGCCAGCAAGCCAGCTAAAGGAAATGGCACGCCAACGCGGCATGCGTTCAATGCGAGAACAAGCCGTTAACGTGGTGCGCCTCGGTCAGACCACCCTGGAGGAAATCAACCGTGTCACGTTTACTGGCTAACCGGCTGATGCAGTTGGCCAAGCGGGTCCGCAATCTGCTCATCAGAATCGGCCGTGCCGAACGGCTGCGCATTTATCTCGGCCGGAACGGGCTGGCAGTTTGCGTCGTGACCGGCCGCTTCCGGCCTGTGGTGCGGAGTAAAGCCATTTTGCCCTCCACTCCATCGCCCTGCGATGGTACGCATAGCGTTTCAGCGGCCCTCACTGCGTTGACCACGTGGTTGCGCGTGCATCCGCGCCGGAGTCCGATCGAATGGGTCATCGGGATCGACCATGTGCGTTATTTGCTGTTGCCATGGGACAAACGCCTCTCGAGCCAATCGTTCTGCCATACGCTGGCGGCCGCGCTGTTCGCGCAGCAGTCCGCGGCCAGCGAGATTCCGTTTTCCGAATACCAGATCCGCTTTGCACCGCTCGCGTTCAACCGGCCGCTTCTGGCGGCGCTGATCCCGTGTGAAGTCATACGAGAAATCACCGCATTCGCCTCCCAACACCAGTGCGTCACCCGTCGCATTACGCCAGCCTTGAGCGCGGTCTGGGACCGCTTTTTTGTCCGCATGAAAAGCGATTCCGGTGTGCTGGCGCTCGTTGAAGAACAGCGTCTGTTGCGCGTGACGTACGACCATGGGCACATCACTTCGCTATCCGTCCGGCCGTTCTCCGAAGAGCGGACAGCGGCCATTCCGGGCGGCGTGACGCTCGCTTTCCCTGCACCGAGCCTGACAACCGCGGCAAGCGACGACTTGGCGCTGCAAGGCTTGGCGCCGGAAGATGACGCGCGCTTTGCCTACGCACTTTGCGGGGTGTTCTGAATGGCCCGTCTGTGTTGGAATTTTGCCCAACGGCGTAGGCGGACTCAGCCGTGTTCAATCGTCTGCGTCGTCGCCCTGATGGGTTGTATCCATGCACTGTGGTGGCGGCATGACCTGCTGCAACGGCGCGAACACGTAGCCGGGCAAGCTCAGGAAGCGTTTCGCCATGCAGCGGCCCGCGAACATCATGATTCATCTCCGCCACCTGCCGCACTCACCCAGGTGTTTGCAGAGATGCGCTATCCGTGGAACGACGTGCTGGACAGCCTGCAACGCGTGACCAAACCCGGCCTTGATCTGCTTACGCTGGAACCGGACGCCGGAACGATCCGCCGCATGCATATCAGTGGCGTGGCGAACCAGGTCCAAGACGTGTTCGACCTGATCGCGGCGCTGCAGGGGGACCACGCCTGGTCCTCAGTGCAACTGATCAGCCAGACGAGAAACGACGAAGCCGGTGTACCACGCCCCAATGTCTCCGCGCTCCCGAAGCTGCCCACCGCCCTCCCTCGCAGCATTTCGTTTTCGCTGGTAGCAGAATGGGGGCGATCGTGAACGAGAAAAAACTCCAGCCAATTATCCTCTGGTATCTCGCATGCGTCTTGAACCGGGTGGAGTGGCAACACACCACGGCAATGGGCCTGTTGGCCTTATGGGCAACGCTGATTGGCACGATAGATTGGCCACTGCAGGTAGAGACGCGGCAGATGACATTGCGGCTATCCCAGCACATGGTTCCGGAACCGACAAAGCCGCGCTCAGGCGCGCAGCAATCAACACCGCGAGATGTGACGCAGGAGTTCATGGCGTCCCTGCCCGAGTTTGAAAAGTATGCGGAGCAGCTTCGCGAGTTGAATTCTCTGGCGGACAAAAGCAGCGTCGTCATCGTGCGCATTGATTACCGTTACGAGCAGATGCCTGCGCTGCCAATCCGGAAGCTGACTCTGCGCATGGATGTAAGGGGAGACGAAGCGCAGCAACGCAAGTTCTTGCAGACGATGCTGAACGCCATCCCGAATCTCTCGGTCGCGCGCCTCGCGTTCATAAAGAGCACAGATAGCGTCAGCAAGGTCGAGCAGAAGCTTGATGTGAACCTGTACTATCAGTCGCGCCAGAAGGCCGCCGCATGAGGCTGACCGTTTCAACTCCCGTGCAATCTATACTAGTGGCGACAATAGTAGGCTGCGTCGTCCTGCTACTCCGTCCTGAACCCGTCGAGCTACCGCTGCCTGTCGTCGCGCGCACATCTACCGCAACGGGACGGCGGACCGCCACGCCGAAGATCGCGCATCAAGAGGACCGGCCCTGGAGCCGGCCACTGCTGCCCGAGCCAGTGGCGCACAAAGCGATCGTTCAGCAGACATCGGAACTGCCCCCTCTGCCGCCACCCGGATTCAATCCAGACGCGCACTCGACGCCTCCCTTGCCGCCCCTCCCAGCCGCGCTGGTCCAACCGGACGTGGTTTATCTGGGCCGCATGATCAAGGACGGCAAGGTGCAAGTGTTTTTCGCATCGAGCGGCGATCCGGTCGTCCTGGGCACGGGCGACGTGCTCAACGGCCGTTGGCGCATTCAGGCAATTTCGACAACGGCCGTCACGCTGCATCACTTGCAAACAGGGGAAACACGGCAGGTTGCGATGGGAGGCAGCGCTGATCCGCATCCAGGTAGCGTGGCAACGGTTCAGATCGGCCAACGGTTTCTCGCAAGCCAACCCATACAACAGCAAAAGACCGACTAACAGGCAGACGGATGAGCAATGAGCGGTTCTGGTATCAGCATTTGTGCGCGCACGCACTCTCATACGTGCAATGGCTTGCACTAGCGTTATGCATTGGTGCACTGGTATCCGGCGTCAGCGGCTGTGCCGGCTACAACGACTGGCGCGATGGCAACAAGCTACTAAAGGAAGGCAAGGTCGGCGAAGGCTTGGGGCGGATGCAGCAGGCATCACTGGAAAATCCGCAACAGTACCGAATGAAGTTCATTGCCCAGCGCGATCATCAAGTGCAATCGCTGATGCAAAAGGCAGCGGTGGCTCGCTATAACGGATATGCCGACGAAGCGCTCGCAGCATATCAGGACGTGTTGCATTACGACCCGCAGAATACGGAAGCACTGCGTGGCGTCGCGTTGATCGCTCGTGAGCAACGCGAAAAGACTGAACTGGAAGAGGCCAGATCAGCGCTCGGCAAAAGCGATGCGGCCACAGCAAGGCAATTACTGAATGCCATCATGTCGGAAAATCCCGGCCATGCGCAGGCCCGCCAGATGTTGCAGCAGATCGACGCGCAATACACACGTGCCACCATGATGCTGCCGGCACTAAACCAATCGTTGCAGACGCCGGTTACGCTGGAACTGAAGGATGTCGACATCCGCTCTATCCTTTCGATCCTGACGCAGACGTCCGGCATCGGCTTCGTGCTGGACAAGGACGTGAGTCCCGAGCTACGCGCCACTATCTACGCAAGGAATACCACCGTCATCGACGCGCTGAACCTGATTCTGCAGACCTCGCAACTCGACAAGAAGGTCCTGAACGACAGCACAGTTCTTATCTATCCAGCCACCGACGAGAAAAGGAAGCGCTATGACGACCTGGTCGTGCGGTCCTATTACCTGAACAGCGCCGATCCAAAGAAAGTCCAGGAAATGCTACGCGCGGTGGTAGCGCCGAAGTCGATATATGTAGATGACCGGCTCAAAATGTTAGTGGTGCGTGACACCGAATCGGTCCAGGACACCATTGTTCGTCTGCTCGATCTATACGATATTGCCAGCCCCGAGGTGATCCTCGATGTGGAAGTCCTGGAGGTCAATTCCAACGACCTGCTTAACCTCGGCATCCAGTTTCCCACTAGTGTCAGCGCGAGCCTTGTTGGGCCAGCGGGTGTGCCTGCCAGCCTGACCATCGATGAACTGAAAGGCCTGAACAAGAACAGCTTCCCGTTGACCTTTCCCGACCCTCTCGCTGTCCTGAACCTGCGACAGACCAGCGGCAGTACGCACATGCTGGCCAATCCGCGCATTCGCGTGCTCAATCGGGAGAAGGCCAGTGTGCTGATCGGCGACAAGGTACCCGTGATCACCTCTACGGTGAATCAGACTTCCAACGCGATCACCGAGTCGGTCAGTTATCTCGATGTCGGCTTGAAACTAGAGGTGGAACCTGAAATTCATGTCGACAATGATGTGACGATGCGAGTCGCGCTGGAGGTAAGCAATATTGTCAAGGAAGTCCGCTCATCCGCCACCGGCCTGCTTGCATACCAGATCGGTACACGCAACGCGAATACGGTGTTGCGCCTGCACGAAGGTGAAACCCAGGCGCTGGCAGGATTGATCAAAACCGACAGCCAGGAATCCGGTACCCATATTCCTGGCTTGGGAAAAATCCCGGTGCTCGGGCGGCTATTTTCTAACGATAGCGATAGCAATACCCGCTCCGAAATTGTTTTGCTAATTACACCGCATGTGGCGCGTTCGCTGGCGATGCCGAACGCCTACGCGCAAGCATTCCCGAGCGGAACCGCCGAGCAGGTGTCGACTCGACCGCTACGTCTGACGCCCGCGGCACAGTACAGCGATTCAGATAGCCCGCCTCCTCCGGCTGCTTCAACGGGGGATACCGCAGTCACCGCGTCATCGGCAGCTTCAGGGCCGCGCTCCGCTGCGATCGCGTCATCCTCCGGCGCTCGGGCTCTCGGTACGTCGCAAAACCCACAGGATCGGGCAGACGCGGTCCGTTTCGATATTGCCGTGCCTTCGCAGGCTGCGCCGAAAACTGGCTTTACTGTCAACCTGCTGGCCAATGGCTCAGGTTTTGAAACAGCGGAACTCGATCTCGTGCTGGACCAGCCCGATATCCAACTGCTCAAGGTTGAGCCACGCGCCGGCGTTGCGCTCGATGCGAAGCAGAGCGGTAATAGTCTTCATATTTCGATTGGTAAAGCGGTCGCCGATGGTTCGCTCGCAATGATCACGTTTCAGGCGAATCACCCATCGAATGGGCCAGTCAATCTGTCATTGCAGAACCTGAAGGTGGAGAAAGAAAACCACGCACAGATCGCCACCACGGTGGGCCTCCCCAAACAGATCGTCGTTTCCCCGTAAGATGAAGCAGAAGCCCCTGGATTCCGGATTTACCCTGATCGAAATGATCGTCACGGTCGCGCTGGTGGCGATCATTGCGTCGGTTGCGACACCGTTCGTCAAATTGCATCAGCAGCGTGAGAAGGAGCACGAGCTAAAAGAGGCGTTGCGAGAGATCCGGACTGCGATTGATGCCTACAAACAAGCCGGTGACGAAGGCCGGATTGCACGTTCACACGATTCGACCGGTTACCCAAAATCCCTGAACGAACTGGTGACCGGCGTCGTGAATCAGCGCGATTCGAAAGGTAAGAAGATTTACTTTCTGCGCCGTGTGCCGCGCGATCCGATGAATCCTGCGCCGTCGGCGCCCGCTCAAGACAGCTGGGGTAAGCGCAGCTACTCCAGCGAAGCCGACGATCCACGAGACGATGGCGATGTGTACGACGTATTTTCGCTGAGTGACCGGAAGGGAACCAACGGCATCCCTTATCGGCAATGGTGAAATGAAGAGGGCCCTGCAAAAGCAGAATCGTGGCTTCACGCTGATTGAATTGCTGGTGGTGCTCGCGATCGTGGCGACGCTGCTCTCGATTGTCGCGCCGCGCTATGTTCATCAAACCGACCGCGCAAAGGAAGCTGCGTTGAAAGCCAATCTATCGGTCTTGCGCCGGGCGATGGACGAGTATTACAGCGATACGGGCAAGTACCCGGGAAACCTCTCCGCGCTAACCGAGCACGGCTATCTGCGAGCACTACCGACGGACCCTGTAACCAATCGCTCCGATAGCTGGGTGCCGGTGCCGGGCGCCGATGAAGACGATAAAACTGTCGTCGACGTCAGGAGTGGCGCGCGAGGCAAAGCGCTGGACGGCACGGAATACGACTCGTGGTGAACAGATTCTCCCGCTTTGGACGCCAACGAGGCGTAGCGTACTTCTGGGCACTGCTGATGGTGCTGTTCATCACGCTCGGTCTTGGCAGGCTGCTTGAGAATGTGGCGAAGTCAAACCAGCGCGCTCGGGAAGCTGAGTTGCTGTACACCGGCAATCAGTATCAGGACGCAATCCGGCAATACTGGCAGAGTACGCCGGTCGGTGCACGACCGTATCCAGAGAAACTTGACGATCTACTGCGCGACCCGCGCTATCCCGTGATACGCCGCTATCTGCGCAGGCTCTATCCAGATCCGATAACAGGGCAGGCTTTCGTGCCCATTCCCGCGCCCGGCGGCGGCGTGATGGGGGTACGCAGTACATCGCGGCGCAAACCGGTCAAGGTGGCCGGATTCACAACGAATCCGATAGCATTTGCCGCGGCGCAAAGTTACCAGCAGTGGGAGTTCAGTTATGCCCCATGAGGAAGCGCACGATGCCATGCGATGCGATCACTGGATCGGATACAGAATGGCCTATCGCTGCCTTGATCACGATCGAACAATCGGCAAGGGTGCAGCCCTGAGGCTGCACCCTTGCCACACCACCTGGCATGCAGGCGCACCCGACTATCTGTCAGATCAAGTCCAGGCCAATACAAATATTGCCTACTTCGCGACCGGCATCGTGAACTCCGCGCCCTTCGCAATGCTATCCGGCCAGCGCTGCATGATGCTCTTATAGCGCGTGTAGAACCGCACGCCTTCCTCGCCATACGCATGGTGATCGCCGAACAGCGAACGCTTCCAGCCGCCGAACGAGTGCCATGCCATCGGCACCGGAATCGGTACATTGATGCCGACCATGCCCACCTGAATCTGCCGGCCGAACGCGCGCGCCACGCCGCCGTCCGAGGTGAAGAGCGACACGCCGTTGCCGAACTCATGCGCGTTGATCAGTTCAACCGCGCTCGCGAAATCGGGCACACGAACCACCGCCAGCACCGGCCCGAAGATTTCTTCCTTGTAGATCTTCATCCCGGTGCCGACCTGGTCGAACAGCGTGCCGCCGATGAAGAAACCGTCTTCCTTCGTAACCGGATGAGCACGCCCGTCGACGATCAGCTTCGCGCCCTCTGCCACGCCCGAATCGATATAACCGGCCACCTTGGCCTTATGTTCGGCAGTAACCAAGGGACCCATTTCGGCGTCGAGATGCTCGCCGTTCTTGATCACCAGCGACTTCACGCGCGGCACCAGGCGCTCGATCAGTTCATCGGCGACATTGCCGACCGCCACCGCGACCGAGATCGCCATGCAGCGCTCGCCCGCCGAACCGTAGGCGGCACCGATCAGGGCGTCGACCGCCTGGTCCAGATCGGCGTCCGGCATCACCACCAGATGATTCTTCGCACCGCCGAGCGCCTGCACACGCTTGCCGCGCTTCGACGCTTCCGTATAGATGTATTCGGCAATCGGCGTGGACCCGACAAACGACAGCGCCGCAACGTCCGGGTGTTCGATCAGCGCGTCCACCGCCACCTTGTCGCCGTTCACGACGTTGAACACGCCGTCCGGCAGACCGGCTTCCTTCAGCAGTTCGGCAATGCGCAACGCCGCCGACGGGTCACGTTCCGACGGCTTCAGCACGAACGTGTTGCCGCAAGCCAGCGCCACCGGGAACATCCACATCGGCACCATCACCGGGAAATTGAACGGCGTGATCCCCGCCACCACGCCCAGCGCCTGACGCAGATTCCAGTTGTCGATGCCGCCGCCGATCTGGTCGGTGAAATCGGTCTTCAGCAAGTTCGGAATGCCGCAGGCGAACTCGACCACTTCGATACCGCGCACCACTTCGCCTTGTGCGTCCGTGAACACCTTGCCGTGTTCGCGCGTGATCAGCATGGCGAGTTCGTCGTGATGCCGGTTCAGCAGTTCCTTGAACTTGAACAGAATGCGGGCGCGCTTGATCGGCGCGGTTTCGCTCCAGGCGGGAAAAGCGGCCTTCGCGGCCTTGACCGCCGCGTCCACTTCCTCGACCGACGCCAGCGCGACCGAACCGGTCACCTGGCCGGTCGCCGGATTGAATACGTCCTTGAAGCGGCCGCTGCTCGACGCAGCCGGCGCGCCGCCGATGTAGTGGCCCAATTGCTGCACCGACAACTTCGCTTGTTCGTTCACTGCATTCATTTCGTTACCTCGAGTTCGGGATAGGCCGCGAGCGCGGGCCACTGGGCCAAAAGCAAAAAGATCAGGCGACGTCGCACTGCACGCGAGCGGGGGAATGGAGGGGACTGCGCCAGGCGGTCCCTGGCTCGTCGGCAGGCTCCATCAAGACCTGCCAACTGTATCGACGGTGCCGGTCATATTCCCGATACAGCACAATAAAACCGCGCCTCACTGTATTGTTTTTTGCATGGCAACTGTATTGGCCGGCGAGGTCCGCGAGGCATACGAAACGGCGGCTATCCGGGAAAACGCCGCCCCGTGCGGTACGGCGCCATCACGTTGTGCACCGGTACGCGGCGATGCGTATCGCCGCGTTCATAGTACGGTCAGTGCCACTGCTCGGTCAGTTCGTTGGCCAGCACCATCTTCTGCCGAACGAGTTCCGCAAAACCGGCATCCACACCGCCCTGCGCCTTGAGGAATTTCAGCGCCGCGGAATGAACCGCCCGCATCGAGCGCCCATCGATCCCGGCCATGCGCGCCGCGCTGCGACGCGTTTCCTCGACCAGATCGCGCGCGCTGCTGAAATCGGGCGACAAGCCGCTCTGGGCCAGAAACCCGGCGCGCAGTTCATCCGCATAGTCACGCGACTGCCCGAGGCGGTCGACGTCGATCATCAGATCGACGCCATCCGCCATCCGCAACGCGCAGAGAATCCATAGCGCGACGAACGCCCGATAGGCGTTGTTGCCCTCCGCCGTGCGCGCATAGTGCTCGCAAGCCATGGCGTAAGCGTCATCCGAAGCCTGCGCAACGGGCGGCAGGCTCACGCCGCAGATCTCGATGGCCTGCCGGACCAGTGGCTCCGACTGATTCAGACCCAGCACCCGGAACGGCGCGGCCACGAAGAACGGATTGCTCCATTGCTGATTAAGCAGCCATCCCGAGGCAAACTGCGAGGCGGGATTTCGCAGCACGGCGGCATGCATGGCTTGCGGGAAGGCGCGCCTGAGCCACGGCAGCCGGCCCGACGAGCGGCAAAACTTGAAGACAGGTACGCGGCTCTCGCCGGCAGTGCGCTCGCACAGATGGGTCAAATAGGCCTGCAACGCGGGGAATTCCGCGTCGGGTACCACTGAGAAACGATCCGTGCCGAAGCGCTTGCTGTATCCGGCTACGCCGCGCGCGCTCTCCTGCAGAAACGGCCGGTACTCCTCGAAGTACGGCGCGGCGAGCGGGGGGTGTCCGGAGGTCAGGGTAGGACGGGAGGCGGAAACGTCGGCGAGGCTCAGATCGGCGAGCACGTTGCTCAGCGGTTCGTAGAATCCGGTCACGGAATCGAGCGCGCGCAGGCGCGACCAGATCCACGTTCCCGCGCTGCGCCAGCCCGTGTGCAGAAATACCCCTTGTTTCAGGGCACTGTGTTGCGGGTCGTCGGCTGGCTGGGAAGCTGGATCGTTCGGCATGCGAGTCGGGCTGTCGGCTTCGTTACGGAAGCATCAGTTTACCCTGCGGCTGCGGCAAGCACCTCCAGTTGCGCAAGCAGCGTTGCCGGTATGCCGATGCCATCGCGCGTGGCAGCCCCGGCCATCTCATCCCGGCGATAACCCGGCAGACGGACACCTTCGTCCGCGAGCATCAGGTCGATCAACGTCTCGATCCGCGCCTCGTAGATCGCGGTGCCCGCCAATCCCGCCGGGTCGATGATCCAGAAGAGATGCCCGACGCGCGAACGTGCGCCCTCGGCGGTAAGAAACGATCCCGCTTCCGCGCCGAATTGCGCGCCCGATAACGCGGCGGCCAGCAGTTCAACCATCAGCGCGAGCATCGCCCCCTTGGCGCCGCCGAACGGCAGCATCATGCCGTCGAGCGCGGCCTGCGCATTCGTGGTCGGCTGGCCGTCCGCGGTCGTCGCCCAACCCTGCGGGATCGGTTTGCCGTCTCGCGCCGCGACCATGATCTTGCCGCGCGCCACCTGCGATAGCGACAGGTCGATGGTGAGCGGCCGGCCCTTCGAACGGGGAAAGACGGCGGCGATCGGGTTCGTGCCGAAGAGCGGCTTCTTGCCGCCCCAGGCGGGCATCGACGCAGGCGCATTGCTGAACGCAAGGCCGACGAGCCCGGCTGCGCCGATTGCTTCGAGGTGATACGCCCCCGCGCCAAAATGATGACTGCGCACGATGCTCGCCGCTGCCGTACCGAACTGTCGCGCACGTTCGATGCCGGTCGCAACTGCCAGCTCGCAGGCCGCGAACGCCAGGCCGTCGGCGGCATCGACCAGAAAAGCGGCGCCCTTGTCGCGTACGATGCCCGGCACCGCCGCCGGATCGACCCGGCCGTTGCGCAGTTGCGCAAGGTACATCGGCAGGCGCGCCACGCCGTGCGACGCGAGCCCGCGCGCGTCCGCGTAGACGAGCGCGCGCGCCGTAGCGTCGGCGGTCGCTGGCGTCGCGCCCGCTCCAAGCAAGGCCGCGCGAGCCAGTTTGCCCAGTTCATCAGAGGGCACGTACCGCAGGTCCGGATCGCTCATTTGTGGCCCTCGCGCATCGCCTGACGCGAAGACAGCGGCATCAGCGCGCCGTCCACCTCATCCGTCCTTTCCTGTAGCGCTTCGGTGCGCGGCGACGCAAGCACGGCACGCGCCGTCTCAACATCGAACACGCCTTCCCAGCGCGCGACCACTAGCGTCGCCACGGCATTGCCTATCATGTTCACAATCGCGCGCACTTCGTTCAGCACGCGGTCGATGCCGATGATCAGCGTGATGCCCGCCACCGGAATGATGTTGTGCGTCGAGAGTGTCGCCGTCAGTGCAACGAGCGCCGCGCCCGCGACGCCCGCCCCGCCCTTCGACGTCAGCATCAGGATCGCAAGCAGTCCGATCTGCTGCATCAGCGTGAGGTGCGTGTTGGTCGCCTGCGCGATGAAGAGCGAGGTCATCGTGAGGTAGATCGCAGCGCCATCGAGGTTGAACGAATAGCCGGTGGGCAGCACAAGACCGACCACCGACTTCGGGCAACCGAGCCGCTCCAGTTTCTCCATCAGCCGTGGCAGCACGGATTCGGTGGTCGACGTGCCGAGTACAATCAGCAGTTCTTCGCGCAGGTATTTGAGGAGCGGCCAGAGACCCACGCCCGCCCAGCGGCATGCCGTGCCCAGCACGATCACGACGAACAGGATGCTCGTGATGTAGAAGCACAGGATCAGCAGGCCGAGTTGCTGGAGACTCGCGATGCCGTACTTGCCGACCGTGAATGCGATCGCGCCGAAAGCACCGAGCGGCGCGAGCCGCATGATCATCTCGACGATCCGCATCAGCACGTCACCGAACTGTTCGATGCCTCGCTGAAGAATCCGGCTGCGCCCCGACATGATCGACAACGCAATTCCGAACAACACCGAAAAGAGCAGCACCTGCAACAGATCACCGCGCGCGAACGCGCCGACCACCGAATTCGGCACGATCTGATCGAGGAAGCTCGTCTGCGCCTGCGTATGCGCCTCGCTGACAAAGCGCGTCACGCCGCTCGCATCGAGCGTCGCTGGATCGATGTTCAGACCCGCGCCCGGATGCACGAGGTTCGCGATCACAAGGCCGATGACGAGCGCGATCGTCGTGACGACTTCGAAATAGAGGATGGTCTTGAAGCCCACGCGCCCGACCTGTTTCAGGTTCTCCATGCGCGCAATGCCAACCGACACCGTGCAGAAGATCAGGAGCGTGATCAGCATCTTGATCAGGCGGATGAATGTGTCGCCGAGCGGCTTGAACTGAACGCCGAGCGACGGCGCGAAATGACCGACCAGAATGCCGGCCGCAAGTCCGATCAGGACCTGCACATAGAGATGCTTGAGCACGCGCAAGATGGTGTCTCCTCCACTCGCTGCTGCCAGAAGATAGACGGGCGCGCCGTACGGCACGCGCCGCTTCGTCGAGCGGTGTCGTGCCGGCGCGCACCGGACGGGGACTTCGTTTTCCCTGCTGCTATCGGTGACGCGGTGTTGCGTTGGTGCGGTATTGCGTTGGTGCTTGCGGCGTATCAGACGTATCAGGCGCTTTCGAACAGCCGCGTCAGCACGAATTCACGATGGCCGAGCGTTTCCGCCGAGGTCCAGCGGCCGTTCGCCGTGGCGAGCATGCATTCGAGCAGGCGGTCGCCGGACTGGTCGAGATTCTGTTCGCGCTGCAGGATGCCGGACACGTCCACGTCGATATGCTCACTCATCGTGCGCACGGTGCGTGGGTTCGCGCAGATCTTGATGACCGGCACGATCGCGTTGCCGATCACATTGCCCTGGCCCGTCGGGAAAAAATGGACCGCGAAACCCGAGGCCGCGCACAGCGTGACCATCTCGGCCGCGGCGGACGACGAATCCATGAACCAGAGACCCGGATGCGTCGGTATTTCGGCCTTGTCGAGCACGCCGTCCACCATGCATTTCTTGCCGATCTTCTGGATGTTGCCGAGCGCCTTTTCCTCGATAGTCGTGAGGCCGCCCGCGATGTTGCCCTTGGTCGGCTGCGACTCGGACAGGTCGTCGGTTTTCCAGCGGTTGATCATGTCCTGGTAGCGATCGAACATGAACTGGAAGCGCTCGCGCACACCGTCGTTCGCGCAGCGCGCGGCGACAATCTGCTCGCCGCCGGTCAACTCCGAGGTCTCGCCGAACACGAGCGTGGTGCCGAAGCCGTATAACTTGTCGAACGCGTTACCGACGGTGGGGTTCGCGCCGCAACCGGAGGTGGTATCCGACTCGCCGCATTTCGTCGATACCCATAGGTCGCTAAGCGGACATTCCTCGCGCTCGAGCGAGGTCGCATATTGCACCATCTCTTTCGCTGCTTTCGAAGCCCGCATGATCGTGTCGTGGTCGCCGTGCAGTTCAATGCCGAAGCCCATGACCGGCTTGCCCGACGCCGCGATGCCATCGACCACGCGCTTGGTCCAGCCTTCCTCGATGCCGATCACGACGACCGCCGCGACGTTCGGGTTGCTGCCCGCGCCGATCAGCGTGCGAAAGTGCAGGTCGAGGTCCGCGCCGAACTGCAAACGGCCATACGGATGCGGCAGCGCCATCGTGCCCTTGATGTTGTTCTCGACTGCCTGCGCCGCCGCGTTCGACAGGTCGTCGACCGGCAGGATGATCACGTGATTGCGTACGCCCACACGGCCGTTGCTGCGGCGATAGCCGCGGAAAGTCGTATCCAGTTCAATGACGCTCATGGTGTCTCTCTCGATATGGGGAAGCGAAATGTTTTTTTGCTGCTCAGGGGGCACGCGTCTTACCAGCGCTTCGTCTTGATGTTGTGCACGTGGGCGTGCTCGCCTGCGGTAATCGGTGCGACCACCTTGCCGATATCGACGCCGTACTTGAACACGGTGTCGCCGACGGCCATGTCCTTGAGCGCCACCTTGTGGCCGATTGGAATGTCCTGCTTCGCGGCCACGGTCACGATCTCGTCCTCATCCATGATCCATGCGTTCAGTTGCGTTCCTGCCTGGATCCCCTCCACAACGGCCACGCCCACCGTGTCTCTCGCCTCGTGCAACACGATGTGGATCGTCTTGCGTTCACCCGTTTCAGCCGCCGTGCTCGCGGCGCCTTTCTGTTCTGCTGCTGCGTAACTCATCTGCGTCTCCTGGTTAACTGGTTGGCTGGTTGAATAGTTGAGTTCAATAAGCGGCCAGTGCGTGCCGCGCGGCGCATCGCATGTCGCCGCTGCGTTGTGTTGAAGTCATCCTAGGCGTCAAATTCATCCATGTCAACTAGATTATCTATATGTGTTACATGAGTCATGTTATGCCGTAAAATCGCGTCAACGCGTTTCACAAGAATTCAGGGAGAACCATGAGCACCATGACGGAAACGCCAGCCGCCGTCGGCGGCACACGGTACAAGGAAGTGAAGAGCGCGCTGCTGGCGGCGCTCGCGGCGCACGAATGGAAGGGCGGCGAGGCGATTCCGGCGGAAAAACGTCTCGCAGAACGCTTTGGCGTCTCGATCGGTACGCTGCGCAAGGCCATCGACGAACTGTGCGCCGAGAACATCCTCATCCGGCACCAGGGCCTCGGCACGTTCGTCGCGATGCATCAGCGCGATCGACATTTCTTCCGCTTCTTTCGCATCGTGCGCAACGATGGGGACAAGACCTATCCCACGGTGAGTCTCGTCAACTTCCGTAAAGCGAAGGCGACCCAGAAAGTCGCGGCGCGGCTGCGAATCAGCGAGGGAGCACCGGTCTTTCAGTTCACGAACCAGCTTGCGCTGCACGGCGTGGTCGTGATCGTCGAGAACATCGTGGTGCCGCAGGCGCGCTTTCCTGACCTCACGGAAGCCGCACTGCGCAATCGTCCCAACACGCTCTACAACTTCTATCAGGATACGTTCGGCATCAACGTGGTCAGCACGGACGAGCGGGTGCGTGTTGGACAGGCGAGCGAACTCGAGAGCGGCCTGCTCGAACTTGCCTCTGGCGCGCCCGTACTCGAAGTCGAGCGGATCGCGTATTCCTACAATGAGCAACCGGTCGAGTACCGGCTGACCCATGTGAACACGCAGGAATACGACTATGTATCGAGTTATGCGCGCCCCTCGAGCGGTACATAAGCATTGGTCACGTTGAGAATGCGACCGGGGCCACTAAAATTCCCACCATGAACGACTCGGCCGATATCCGCTTTCTGCTGACCATCCGCGAAAGTGGCAGCCTGATCGCCGCAGCGCGAAAACTGGGGCTGTCGCCCTCGGCGGTAACCCAGCGCCTGCAGCAACTGGAAAAGAAGCTGGGCGCACAGTTGGTGAACCGTACGGCGCGCCGTCTGCAGTTCACGGAAGAAGGCACGCTGCTGTGCGAACGCGGCGCCGAACTGGTCCAACAGTTCGACTCGCTGTTCGAAGACTTTCAGACCCACCGGGGCGGTCTGACCGGCACGCTGAAGATCAACGCGCCGCTGGGATTCGGTCGGCGCCACCTGGCACCCGTTATCGCCGAGTTCCAGCAGCAGAACCCGGATATCGACGTAGCGCTCACGCTGTCCGATCAGCCGTTGACCGAGACGATCGACCGCTTCGACATCGTCGTGCATATCGGCGAGTTGCCGGTATCGAATCGGATCGGCTACGCGATTGCACCGAACGCGCGCTTCGTATGCGCAGCGCCGGCGCTACTCAAGCGCATGAGTCTCCCGGAGTCACCGGAAGAACTGGGCAGACTGCCGTGCATCGTGCTGCGCGAGAACAACGAGGATGTCTCGCTGTGGCAGTTCAGCAAGGGCCGCACGCGTCGCAGCGTGCGCGTTTCTCCGCATCTGAGCTGCAACGACGGCGACGTGATCCGCCAATGGGCGTGCGAAGGCCGCGGCGTGATCCTGCGCTCCGAATGGGACGTGGCCGACGACATCGCGAAGGGAAGACTCGTGCGCCTGCTGCCAGGCTGGAAAGCGCCGGACGCCAACGTGATCGCACTCACGCATCAGCGAGCCGGATTGCCGGCCCGCACGCGCCATTTCATGCAGTATTTACAGAGCAGATTCAGGCCATTGCCGCCGTGGAGAAGATAGACGTTGAAACGCGGAAAATCACGTCAGACACGGCAGATTCATTCAGACTGAATTTGAGAGTTAGCCGGACTGAACGCTACGCGAACAACGAAACTTTATAATCGGCTCACCGTCCCTTGCCGGTTAAATCATGACCTCACTATCGTCCCCCAACGCTTATCCCAAGGCAGTCCTCTTCGACCTCCTGACCGCCCTGCTCGACTCGTGGACATCATGGAATCACGCCGCGGGCTCGGAATCGGCGGGCCGTGCCTGGCGTGCGGCCTATTTGCGCCGGACCTACGGTTGCGGCCACTACATTGCGTATGAACAATTGGTGCGAGAAGCGGCCACTGAAGTTGGGCTGCCGGAATCCGCGGCGATCGCGCTCGAAGCCAACTGGCAGAAGCTCGCGCCCTGGAGCGGCGCGCTCGACACGTTGCAGGCGCTGCGCCCGCATTGCAAACTGGCGATCGTCACCAACTGCTCCATTCATCTCGGCACCCAGGCTACCGGGCTTTTCCCCATCCACTGGGACGCTATCGTCACAGCGGAAGAAGCCGGCATGTACAAGCCGGACCCGTTGCCTTACCAGCTCGCGCTCGGCAAACTCGGCGTCGGTGCCCATGAAGCCGCGTTCGTGGCCGGCTCCAGCTACGACATGTTCGGCACGGCCGCGCTCGGTTTGCGAACCTACTGGCATAACCGCGTGGGCCTGCCGCTGGTGGCGGGCGCGCAACCGCCCGAGGTGGAGTCGCCGACGCTCGATGCGCTGGTGCCGTGGCTCAGCCAGTTCGGGGCAGTCCCAAGCCACCCTATTTCCCGGTGAAAGCATGAAATTCGACCATATCGACACCCCTGCCGCGCTGATCGACATCCCGCGGATGCAGAAGAACATTGCGCGGATGCAGGCTCACATGAACGCACTGGGCGTTGCATTTCGCCCGCACGTCAAGACCACTAAATGCATCGACGTGGTCCGTGCACAGATCGCCGCCGGGGCACGTGGCATTACGGTCTCGACCCTGAAAGAAGCCGAGGCTTTCTTTGCGGCCGGCGTCAGCGATATCCTTTACGCGGTCAGCATCGCCCCGTCCAAGCTGCCGCGCGCCCTGGCGCTGCGCCGCCAGGGTTGCGATCTGAAACTCGTGGTCGACAACCCGACCGCTGCCGCGGCCATCGCCGCATTTTCGGACCAGCACGGCGAAAGCTTCGAAGTGTGGATCGAGGTCGACACGGACGGCCACCGCTCCGGCATTACACCGAAACAGGACACGCTGCTCGAAGTCGGCAGGATCCTGCATGAGAATGGCGTCACCGTGGGCGGCGTGATGACTCACGCCGGTTCCAGCTACGAGCTTCATACGCCGGCTGCACTCGCCGCGCTGGCGGAACAGGAACGCGCCGGCTGCGTGCGCGCGGCACAACGCCTGCGTGACGCGGGCATTGCGTGCCCGGCCGTCAGTGTCGGTTCGACGCCCACCGCCCTCGCCGCCGAACAACTGGATGGCGTGACCGAAGTGCGCGCAGGCGTCTACGTGTTCTTCGATCTGGTCATGCACAACGTCGGCGTGTGCGCGCTTGAAGATATCGCGCTCAGCGTGCTCACCACCGTGATCGGGCATCAGGCGGATAAAGGCTGGGCCATTCTCGACGCAGGCTGGATGGCGATGAGTCGCGATCGCGGCACCTCGAAGCAGCCGCACGATTTCGGCTACGGCCAACCCTGCCTGCTGAACGGCACTCCGCTTGGCGGCTATGTGGTGAGCGGCGCCAATCAGGAGCACGGGATTCTGTCGTCATCGGAAGCAGGCGTGCAGGTTGACGACATCGCAGAGCGCTTTCCGATCGGCATGAAACTGCGCATCCTGCCCAATCACGCATGTGCGACCGGCGCGCAATTCCCCGAGTATCACGCTGTTTCGGCGGATGGCGACAGCGCCGAGTGGCGCCGTTTTCAGGGCTGGTGAGGATAACGAAAACACCGGCACGGCGCGCCACAGCGCCGCCGTGCCGCCGTGCCGTGCCCATCCGTTTAGAACAGATGCTGGATGCCTGACGTCACCACCAGTTGCCGACGCGTACTCGACGGCGACACGCCATAAATCTGCGCCACCGCATGACGCCCCTGCTGCGCAACGCCGATCAGATAGAGCGTCGTGCGCCTGGATATCGCGTACTCCGTGCCGAGGTTGATCTGATCCCAGCCTGGCTGCGCATCGCCTGTGCCACTGCCTGAGTAGCGCCCATTGGTGCGAATGTAGGCCACGCCGGTTTGCCAGGACGGCGTGATCTGCCACGTCAGGTTCGCCTCATAGTTATCGAGCGTCAACGCGGTTGCGTCCAGATAACGGTACTGCGTTTTCGAGTACATACCGCCCAATGTGAGCGCGCCGAAGAACTGATACGAAGCCCCGGCGAGCCAGATACGCTGCCGCTTTACCCCTGCCGTGCTGGCGATACTGTTCGAAAACGTATTCTCATAGTCGTCGTACACGCCGGCACCCGGCGCACCCAGGGCGCCGGCAGGCTGCGCGTCGGGTCGATCTGCCTGCAGAAAACCAAGGCCTGCCGCAAACGATCCACGTGTATAAGCCGCGCCGGCGCTCATCATGCGATTATTCGCAAAGCCCGACGATCCGTCCGAGGCCGCCGCCCGATTGCTGAAGCCATAGGTCGCCCCGAAGCTCAGCCCGGCGAATTGCGGACTCGCGTATTTGACGGCATTACTAACCTTGAAGCTCGCATTGGTGTTGTCCGCATCGCCGACATGGGCGCCGATATAACCGGCCCATGTTTCGTTGGTCGCGAAACCCGAGACCGTGTCGATTGTCGTGTCCCACTGCCGGCCCACCGTCACCGTGCCGAAGCGATCGTCGGCGAGGCCTACATAGGCGACGTTGAACGCGCGACCGGTGCCGTGTCCGTTCTGGATATTGAACGGGCTCATCAAGCGGAAAATCGCGTGCGATCCGCCACCCAGGTCTTCATTGCCGGTCATGATCCAGCGCGATGCCGTCAATTGCCCGCTTGTCGTCGACCAGTCGGAATGGCCGCCGCTATTGTTTGCGTACAGGATGCCCGCATCGATAATGCCGCTCAGGGTCACGCGGCTTTGCGCATGAGCGGCGAGCGGCACGCCGAACAACCCGGCGCAGGATGCGGCGACGAGCGTCATCCTCACGGCCTTTTCTCGTGATTTCAAAAGTACTCTCCCAATCCGGATGATTATGGTTTTGCGCACGGCGTCAAAGCCGGCGCGTCTATGACCCAGGCAATCTCAGCAGCGTGCGAAATCCGATGTGATTGGTGCCCATCGTCACGTCCTGCGCATGACGCGCGCTCGGCCGGTAGCGTTTGCAATAGATCGGCGAACAGAGAAACGAGCCGCCTTTGATGGTGCCGAGCTCGGTGCTGCGCGCCTTCGCCACCAGCGCGTCTTCGAGATCGACGTTCGGGTTCGGCGGCGGCTCGCTCGCCCGTTGCGCGTGGTTCTGCTGCCACGGATCCTTCACCCACTGCCAGACATTGCCGACCATGTCATATAAGCCATAGCCGTTGGCCGGAAAGCAGCCGACTGGCGACGTCGACACGAAGCCGTCTTTCGCGGTGTTCTGAAACGGAAAGGCGCCCTGCCAGGTGTTGGCCATCATCTTCGAGCGGATCGCGAAGGTGTCGCCCCACGGATAGGTGGTCGACGTACCGCCATGCGCCGCGTACTCGTACTCGGCTTCGGTCGGCAGATCGCGGCCACGCCATTTCGCGTATGCCAGCGCATCCTCATAGGCGATATGCACGACCGGATGATTGCCGAGTCCGTCGATCGAACTGCCGGGCCCGGTGGGATGACGCCAGTCGGCGCCCGGCATGAAATGCCACCACTGCATCGCGCCGACCAGCAGATCCTTCGGCGGCAAAAACACCGTCGAGCCGGGCCGCGTCATCTCCGCCGGTAACGACGGATAGCGTTTGGGATCGAGTCCGCGTTCGGCGAGCGTCTTGTAACCGGTTGCCGCAACGAAACGGGCAAACTCCGCGTTCGTCACGTCGTAGCGATCGATCATGAAGCTGCCCACTTTCACCCGCCGAGCCGGCGCTTCTTCCGGATAGCCGCCGTCCGAACCCATCACGAAGCTGCCGGCCGGCACACGTACCTGATCGTTCTCCGACGATGCCGGCGGCAAGCCGTTGAACGCCTTGCACGCCTGCAGGCTGCCGAGCGGCGGCACGGCTTGCGGTGCGGCACCGGCCGCCACCGTCGCCGCCAGCGCCGCCTGAGTCAGCACGGCACACGCAACCGCTGCCCCATATCGCACATATCGCACGATCGATTTCCGGATGTGCATGCTCATGCCGGCACTCCTCAGTAATCCATGCGCGGGTAAGACGTATCGCGCCACGTCTCCACGACATTGTTCTGCTGCACGTATTGCGCCCATTCGGTCAGCATCTGCTCGAGTACCTCGGGGCGCTTCGCGGCAAGATCGTGCAGCTCGGCGCGATCGTGCGCGAGGTCGTACAGTTGCCAGTGGCCCTTGCCGTTGTCGTAGGAATAGACAAGCTTCCAGTTGCCTTTGCGCAGTGCGTTACGCCCCATCAGTTCCATGCCGTACACGTAGTCCTCCACATGCACGCGTTTGCGCTCACCGGTCAGATACGGTTTCATCGACATACCCTGCATTGGCAGCACGGTATGGCCGTGGAATTCGATACCGGGTTGCGTGATGCCGGCGAAGTCGAGAATGGTCGGCGTCAGATCCTTCACAGTGAGCACCTGTTCGCTCTTGCCTGCCTGAATATGCCCAGGAAACGAAACGAAGGCCGGCGACCGGATTCCGCCTTCATTAGTGTAGGCCTTGAAGAGTCGGAACGGCTGTGCGCTCACCTGCCCCCACGCCGGTCCCTCGAATACGAACGAGTTGGCGCGGCCGATGTTATCGAGCGAGTTGTCGAAGGTTTGCGCGATCCACTTGGCGTTGCCGGCGTCCTCGTCCCATTTGTTGCCTTCCGGGCCGTTGTCCGACAGGAACACGATCAGCGTGTTGTCGTACTGGCCGCTCGCTTTCAGGTAGTCGATCAGGCGGCCGACGTTACGGTCGAGATCGGCGACCAGCGCTGCGTAAGCCTCCATCGTACGGGCCGAGCGCGCCTTCTCGTCGGCGCTCAGGGCACTCCACGGTTTGGTGCCTTCGGGCAGCGGTGCGGGCTTCGCATCGTTCGGGACGAGGCCGAGGCGCTTCATCTTGTCGATCCGGCGCTGGGCGATGACGTCATAGCCGACGTCGTAATGGCCGCGCACTTTCTGCAATTCGTCGTCTGGGGCTTGCAGCGGCAAATGCGCCGCTGTATAGGCCGCATACGCAAAGAACGGCTTGCCGCCGCGCTGCGAATCCTGCAAGTAGGCAATCAGCTTGTCGGTGTACGTTCGCGATGAATAGAAGTCGGCGGGCAGTTCGACCTTCTTGCCGTTCTCGCGATAAGTCGGCTCCGGCGCATCCGATGTGATCGCCATCACCTTCTGCCTGAAATGCGATGCGCCACCGTTAATCAACGTATAGGAGCGATCGAAACCACGCTGGTCAGGACGCATGCCGTCGCTGCCGCCCAGATGCCATTTGCCGGCCATCACGGTCCAGTAGCCGGCGTCTTTCATGATTTCCGGCAATGCCGCCACGCGCTGATTCAAGCCGCCTTCGTAGCCTGGGTGATTGACCTCTTCGGGTGTCAGGTGCGGTGTGATCATCTCCGCCATATTGCCCACGCCGGCGAGGTGATTGTCCATGCCGGAGAGCAGCATCGAGCGGGTCGGCGAACAGGTCGGTGCGACATACATCGTGTCGAGCAAACGGCCGTGCGCGACCAGTGCATCGAGATTCGGCGTGGCGATCTCGCTGCCGAATGCGCCGAGGTCCGAGCGACCGACGTCGTCGGCGACGATCAGCAGCACATTGGGACGCGCGCCGGGTTTGGCCGCCGGTGCAGCAGATGAGGACGCCGATACCGCCGTGTCTGCCGCCTGCGCCGCCTGCGCGAGCGGCATCATGACGGAACATACACCGCCTACGAACGTTGCGGCAAAGATGGTACGAAAACTCATTTGATCTCCATTTCCACGATGTTTTCCTGACCTCGAATCAAGTCTTGTCGCCGCCAGGCCTTAACGAAGCGCTTTACAACCTTGAGCGCCCTAGCCGCTCGAACGCGCCACGGTCGCGTTGCCTGAGTTGCTTCGCCGCGAATACGCCAAGCACCGCGAAAACCGGCAGCAATGCGGTCAACGCGTACGAAACACCTGCGCCCGCACCGGTCAGCAGCGGAAAATTCACGATTGCGAGCACCAGCACAACCGCCAGTGCGAGACCGGACAGCACCGGCAACACCGCCACGCGCATCCCGCTCACGTCGTCATAGCCGATACGTTTGAAGAACACGAACACGGCGGCTGAAGAAAGCGCCATCAACGCGATAATGCAAAGAGTCGCCACGTTCGTGAGCCAGGAGAACAGTGTCAGAACCGGATCGGCATGCGCGACGATGAACACCAGCACCACGATCGCCGCCACCGCCGTTTGCACCAGCGAGCCGATATGCGGACTGCAATGCACACGATGCGTGCGACCGAGTGCTTGCGGCAGCAAACCCTCGCGGCCGGTTGCGAAGAAGTAGCGCGACGCCGAATTGTGAAAAGCCAGCAGGCCCGCGTACACGCTCGTGATAAACAGCACGCTCATCGCCGCGGTCAGCGTCTTGTTGGCGTAGTGATCGGAGAGGGTGTAGAGGAAGGTAGTCGGATCGCTCAACGCGGTGAGCGTCTTGACGATCTTGTCGCTGCCCGCGCCAATCACCATGCACCACGCGGAGAACGCATAGAACACGCCGATCAGCAGCACCGAGATGTATGTCGCCAACGGCACCGTGCGTTGCGGGTCTTTCGCCTCTTCGCTATAGATCGTCGTCGCTTCGAAACCAATGAAGCTGGCGAAGCAGAACAGAAAACCGATCGCGGGAGTGCCGCTCATGATGGTGTGCGGCGTGAACGAGGCCGCGTTAATGCCGCTATCGCCGCCGCTCTTCAGAATGGCCAGATCGAGGATCAACACGACGATGTATTCGCCGAACACCAGCAGCGAAAGCACCTTCGCCGACAGATCGATTTGCCGGTAGCCGAACACGCCGATGCTCGCCATTGCAGCGAGCGAGCAGATCCACCACGGCGTATTGAGGTTGAAGTGGGCGTGCAGGAAGTCCGAGGCCACCGCGCCGAACATGCCGTACAGGCCGATCTGCATCGTGTTGTAGCCGAGCAGCGCGATCAATGCCGCCGCGCCACCCGCCGTGCCGCCGAGACCCCGAGCCGTGAACGCGTAGAAGCCACCCGCGTTGGTCACGTGCCGCGACATGGCGGTATAGCCCGCGGAAAACATCAGCAGGATCGCCACAGTGGCGATCAGCAAGGCCGGCGTGCCCGCACCGTTGCCGAGCATGATGCCGATGGGAAAGCCGCCTGCGATCGCGACCAGCGGTCCGGCCGCCGAGATCACGAAGAAGATGATGAAGCCCAGTCCCAACGCCCCCTTGCGCAACTCGGTAGACGGTGACGGTTCAGCGACGATGCTCATAGTTTCGGCTCCTGGATTTTCCTTCGTCCGCGTCACGACGAAATCGGGCGCAGCGCAAGTGTTGACGCACTGTAGAAAGCCAAAAATGCAGAGCGGGAGCACAAATCGGCAACGCAGCACGAACTTGGGTTTACGCCTAGGCGTCGCGCATGCGTCCAGCGACGGACGTGAAAGATCGGGCGGGACGCGTGCAGGCACGCCCGCAAGCGGGAACCGTTCATGGGTTAAATTCAGGCAGAAAATCGAACCGAGAGGCGCTCCGGCGAGTCCTCGCCCGCGCGACCGCAGCAACGCGCGTTGGGCGCTCGTTGGGCCTTAATTCAAGCGCGGGGTCTGCGACGGCAATTCGCCGAACAGGTCACGATACTCGCGGGCAAAATAGCCGAGATGCGTGAATCCCCAGCGGCAAGCGGCATCGCCGATCAGAAGTTCTTCCGCGCTCGTCATGCGTAGCAGCCGATGCACAGCGTTGAGCCGGATCGAACGCAGGTATTCAACAGGCGTCACGTTGGCAACGCGTTGAAAACTGGTTTGCAAGGTTCTACGACTGCAGCGCAGCGCGCGACACAGATCGAGCACGGTGATCGGTTGCTCGGCGTTGTCTTGCAGAATGCGTTCGCAGCGCCGCACGATGTCGCTATACGTGGTGTGCGTGAGGTCTCGCGACGGCATCTGCGACGCGCTTTCGATCAGGCCGAGCAGGACGCTGATCATTTCGTCGCGGAATACCTTGGTGGCGGCGGGATGTGCAAACGCGGCGGCATTACGCTCGGCAGCGTCGAGAAACGGTGCGAGCCGCTCGCGCAGCATGACGCCCTGTTCATCGGAAAGCGCCAGCACACCGCCTTTCACCTGACGGCTGGCGTGCTCGCCCACCATCACGCCCAGCAGTTCGTCCATCATGTCGGCGCAGACACTGATGCCGGCATAGTGCATCGACTCCGGCGTGTAGAAACGAAACTCCTCGCCCGCGCCGAGCAGCAGCAGCGCGTAACCCTCCACGCGCCGCCCCTGAAACGTGCCGACGAGCGGTGCGTATAGCGGCACCGCGATCGAAGCCAGACCGGCCGGCGAGACGCCATGCTGCGCCACACGGCGATTGGTGGTTTCGCGAAAGAAATGAAAGTCGTCCGAACTCGCCTGCACGAGCGTGCTCTGGAAGCGGCCCGGCGTCATCTGACGATAGACCTGCTCCCAGCCGCTCACGGCCAGCGAATGATCGTGCACGTCGGCAAGCGTGCTGACCCGGAAGTCCATGTCCCCTCCCGCCTACTCTGAACAGGCTACATTCATGCGACGACGGCCCGGCCTGTCGTAGCGGGCGCCAACCTGGAGCAGACGAAGACCGCGGCGCGCGGCGCCTCGCTCTGCGAACGAAGAAGCCATGCTATACCAGGCTGACGGATGCGGTTCGATTTAGAAAAACCGCGGCACTTCCACGGATTCGATTTCACCGCGCGCTGCCCCAACCCGGAATGCATCTGTGCATTCTGCAGCGCGCCTCAACACTTGACCAAGTCAATTATGCAAATTTCACTTCGTCGAAACCCGCAGCCAATGCGCCGACCAGCGCGTCGAGTTGCGCCGGTTCGACCACCAGCGGCGGCGACAGAATGATTTTCGTGCCGACCGGGCGCACCAGGGCGCCGTGCGCGCGCGCCACTTCGGCCACCGCGTTGGCATAGCCCGAGGTCGGATCGATCGGCTCGCGGGTCTGTTTCGACTTCACCAGATCGAGCGCGACCATCAGGCCCTTGCCGCGCACATCGCCCACCGCCGCGTAGCGCTCGGTGAACGGCCGCAGCGCTTCGAGCAGATGGGCGCCCTGCTGGGCGGCGTTGGCCGGCAGGTTCTCGTCCTTGACGATCTTCAGGTTGGCGAGCGCCGCTGCGCACGCAACCGGATGCCCCGCATAGGTGTACCCGTGCATCAACGCGCCCGTGAAATTCGCGTTGCTCATGAAGGCCTGCTCGATACGCTCGTTGAACGCGGTCGCGCCCAGCGGAATGTAGCCGGAGGAAATTCCCTTCGCAAAGCACATGATGTCCGGCTTCACGCCCCAGCCGCGACTGCCGAACATGTTGCCGGTCCGGCCAAAGCCCGTGACGATTTCGTCGGCGATCAGCAGAATGCCGTACTTGTCGCACACTTCACGAATCAGCGGCCAGTAGTTTTCCGGCGGCACGATCACGCCGCCCGCGCCCTGCACCGGTTCAGCGATGAACGCGGCCACCGTGTCTGGGCTCTGGAACACGATCTCGCGCTCCAGCATCTCGGCACAAATGCGGCCGAGCTCGGCCGGGTCCTGCGTGAACGGATTGCGATAGAGCCACGGCGTTTCGACATGAAAACAGCCCGGCAGATTCGGCTCGTAATTACGGCGGAACGCTGTATTGCCGTTCACCGATGCGCCGCCGAAATGCGTACCGTGATAGCCCTGCTTGAGCGAAATGAACTTGGTGCGGTCCGCCTCGCCTTTCAGCTTCCAGTACTGGCGCGCGAGTTTCAATGCGGATTCGACCGCATCCGAGCCGCCTGAACTGTAGATCACGCGGCGCATGCCTTCCGGCTCGAGCATCTCGATCAGCACCTTCGACAATTCCTCGGCGCGCGGATGCGAAATACCGTCGAAGAGCTGGAAGTATTCGAGCTCGTCCAGCTGACGCACAATCGCGTCCTTCACTTCACGCCGGTTGTGGCCGACGTTGACGTTCCAGAGACCGGCCACGCCGTCGACCAGCTTGTGGCCGCGATCGTCGAACACATAGCAGCCGTCGCCGCGCACGATACGGATCGGCTCGCGTTGCTGCATGTCGGCCGGGTGCTGCATCGGGTGCCAGAAGGCGGAATCGTTCGTTCCCATCATGCTTACTCCATTAAGTCCAGTCTGTTGATACGTTCGTTTGTCTGCGTCCAGTTCAATGCGCGCAGTTCAATGCGCTCAGTTCAACGCGCAATGCTCAATGCGCGATGCACACGGACTTGGTTTCCGTAAAGCCTTCGATCGCGACCTTGCCGAATTCGCGGCCGATGCCCGATTGTTTGAAGCCGCCGAACGGCATGCCGGGGTCGAGCGGCACGTGGCAATTGACCCACACGGTGCCCGCCTCGATTTGCGGCACGAGGTTCATCACTGTCTTCAGATCATTGCTCCACAGGCTCGCGGCGAGACCGTATGGTGAGTCGTTGGCGAGGCGCAGCGCCTCGAGCGGATCGTCGAACGGGACGATAGCGAGCACGGGGCCGAACACTTCGTCGCGCACGATTGCGGCGTCGTGCGGCACGTCGGCGATCACGGTGGGGCGAACGTAGTAGCCCGGCAGATCGACCGGCTTGCCGCCGGCAAGAAACGTCAGACCGGCTGCCTGGGCACGCGCGATGTGCTGATTCACGCGGTCGCGGTGCAGCGCGGAGACGAGCGGATTGATCTGCGCCGCCGGATCGAGGCCGGGTCCCAGCGTCATGGCGTCGGCAATATCCGCAAGACCGTCGGCCACTTGCCGGTACTTGCTGCGATGCACGTAGATACGCGAGGCGGCGGCGCACACCTGCCCCTGGTTGAAGAAGCCACCGGCCAGCGCGCCCTGAATCGCCTGCTCGACATCGATATCGGCGAGCATGACCGCCGGATTCTTGCCGCCGAGTTCAAGCGAAAAGCGCGTCATGTTCTGCACGGCGGCTGCACCGACCAGCTTGCCCGTCGGCGTGGAGCCGGTGAACGAAATCTTGCTGATACCCGGATGCGCCGCGAGCGCGGCGCCGCATTCGCGGCCTCCGGTGACGACGTTGAACACGCCTGCGGGAACACCGGCTTCCAGCGCCAGTTCGGCCAATCGCAGCGCGGTCAACGGTGTTTCCGGCGACGGCTTGATCACAATCGTGCAGCCCGCCGCGAGCGCCGGCACCAGCTTCCACACGGCGATCATCAGCGGGAAATTCCATGGCACCATACCGGCCACCACGCCGATCGGTTCCTTGCGCGTGAACGCCGTATAGCGCGTACCGGGCGGAAACGGAATCGATACGTCCAGCGTTTCGCCGGTAATCTTGGTCGCCCAGCCCGCCATGTAGCGCACATATTCGATCGTCGCGCCCACTTCCACCGCACGGGCGATGTTGATCGACTTACCCTGATTCAGGGTTTCGAGTTGCGCGAGGTCCTCCGCATTGGCTTCGAGCAGGTCGGCGAAGCGCAGCAGAATGCGCTCGCGATCGGCGGGCCGCAAGCCGCTCCATACACGCGCATCGAATGCGGCGCGCGCATTGCTCACCGCGCGATCGACGTCGGTCGCGTCCGCATCCGCTACTGTCGCGAGGCGCTCGCCACTCGCTGGATTGAACACATCCAGACGACGCTCCGAGTGCGCGGGTTGCGGCGCGCCGCCGATAAACAGGCCGAAATCGCGTTGCACGAACGCGCGAACCGCATCGCTGACGATAACCGTTGCATCGTTACTCATATCCTGGGTCTCACGTTGGTGTGTCGTTGGTGTCTTGGCCGCGGGCCATCGTTCTGACGCATGGTGTCACGCCGGTTTTTCGACCGTTAGCGCAAATCGGCAGGCGAGCCGTTGCTTAAGGGAAAACATCTAACGCTCGCAAGTGCAGAGGTGCGCGAGGTTGCATGCTCACGGTCGATTTCTCGCGCTTACGCATACAGGTAATGCTCGAATGCGTCGCGCTGCACGAACAGCCGTTCGGGCAGCAACACCGCTTCGGCCGCATTGATCTGCATGAACAGGGCAAACCGCACGCCATCGCTGTGGCCGACAATGGCGCAATTCGCCTCGTCAAAACCGTGGTTAAAGCGCGGATCGCCGGACAGGATGTCGGCATCGTCGTGCAGACCGACGCACCGCCCGCCGTCGACGATGTTCCAGCTATCGGGCAAACGCAGCAGAATGTCGGACACGTCTTCTTCGCGCGAAATCACCGCGGCCTGTGCAGCCTGCCGGCGCTGGAACCAGCGTGCGCCATGCCTGCTGTCGGCGCGCTCCACGGCGACTGCCGCGACGGCGTAGAGCAGCATCGAGCCATCGGCCTCGACGGCTTCGACGCGCGTGCCATCCATTGGCCAGGTGTCGATCATGGCGTCGGTCCTTTATAGAAAAAGCGCGCCGATCATTTCCGTGCGGCTCGACACGCCGAGCTTGCGGAACATGCGCAACAGGTGAGTCTTGACGGTGGGCTGAGCGAGCGCGAGCTCGCGTGCGATCTCCTTGTTCGAGAAGCCGTTGCGCACGAGACGCGCGATCTGTTGCTCGCGATGCGTCAGGCTGGGACGGACATCGTTTTCGACCTCGGTACCATGGCGCGCGTGGGTGCGCATCGCCCGCTGGTCGCGTAGCGCCGGCATCAGCGCGGCTTCCAGCAGCGGTTGCACCGCCCTCGCGTGCTGCTCGTCGTTCACGGAAAAGGCTTCCGCGGGCGCCATGCGCAAGAGTGAAAATGCCGCCGCCGGCCGGGTGCTTTGCCCGCCTTGCGTAATTGGCGTGTTATCACGCAACAGAACCTCCATCACATCGACCACCTGATGCGGATTCAGGAAGCGCCGCCAGTACACCGAGCCACCGCGCACCGTCTCAGGCAACGCACCGGCGAGCGTGAGCACGCTGCCGGTCTGCGTCGAAAACCGCGACGGATGCATCGGATCGAGCGTGCAGTAACGCTGCAAATACGTGCGATGCATCGTCTCGGTCATGCCGAACAGCTCGAAACCCGACGGCTCGTTATCCGCGCCGACCCAGTAGAAAACCGTTGCCGATGGCCGCACCAGCTGCGCGAGCGCGCTCACGGCAGCGCCCAATGCGGGCATGAAGGCGCTTTGAGACGCGGCTTCATCGCGGATCGTGTTCAACATGGCGCTCTCCCGGTTCACCAGCTCAAGACCATCGTACGAACGTGCGATTCCCAGGCGTGAGCACGAATTGGCAAATCGACGCGACCCGCGCGCTCAAATGAGGGCCGCGTTGTCATCCTTTTGCCTGATTCCGCGCGGTGGCCCGCATCCCTAGACTCGGGGTTCACGTTTCACTCCTTTCATCTCGCCAGATCACGTTCATTCACATTCGTAAGGAACACCATGTCCAGACAACGCACCGTAGTCATCACAGGCGCAGGCACCGGCATCGGTGAAGCCTGCGCACGGCTCTTTGCTGCGCGCGGCGCTCGCGTGGCGCTGATCGGGCGGCGCCGCGAACCGCTCGAACGGGTGGCCCGCGAAACCGGCGGCCTGGTGCTGGATGGCGACGCGGCCAACGCCGCCGACTGGCAGCGCTTCATCGCCACGATCAAGGCCGACGGCAGCGCTGTCGATGCGCTGATCGCCTGCGCCGGCGGTTTCGGCATGGGCACCGCGACCGAGACCGACGACGCAGCCTGGTCCGCCGCCATGCGCGCGAATCTCGACACCGCCTTCGTCGCCGCCCGCGCCTGCCTGCCCGATCTGATCGAACAGCGTGGCGCAATCGTGCTGGTCGCCTCGATCGCCTCGCTCGCCGCGGGGCCTGCCGTATGCGGCTACACCACGTCGAAACACGCACTCATTGGCCTGACGCGTTCGCTCGCACGCGACTACGGTCCGCACGGCGTACGCGTCAACGCGGTCTGCCCAGGCTGGGTTCGCACGCCGATGGCCGATGCGGAAATGCAGCCGCTGATGCAGCGCTATGACGAAACACTCGACGCGGCCTATCAACGCGTTTGCGCCGATGTACCGTTGCGCCGCCCCGCATCCGCGGAAGAAATCGCCGGCGTATGCGAGTTTCTGGTGTCGCCGGCTGCGTCGATCGTGACGGGCGCCACCCTCGTTGCCGACGGCGGCGCCTCGATCGTCGACGTGCCAACCCTGGCGTTCGACCACCTGTAAGCGGGGCCTCAGCCCATCACGGCGGTCGACTCAGGCAAGGTCGCGCCGCCGTCGACCACGATGGTCTGGCCGGTGATATACGCGGCCGCATCGGAAGCCAGAAACAGCATGGCCGCCGCGATATCCGCCGGTTCGCCCAGCCGCCCAAGCGGGATTGCCTGTTCGATACGGCGGTTGTGCGCGTCGTCGCCGAGGTTGTCCATCGCGGGCGTGCGGATCATGCCGGGCTCGACGCCGTTGACCGTGACGCGGTGCTTCGCCAACTCCAACGCCGCGGCGCGAATGAAGCCGTTCACGCCCGCCTTCGACGCTGCGTAGTGCGCGAGCCCCGGATACGCCACGCGCGGCCCCGTCACCGACGAGGTCGCCAGCATCCGCCCGCCGCCTTGCCGGATGAACGCGGGCGTTGCCGCCTGCGCGAGCCAGAAGAGCGCGGCGAGATTCACGGCGAACGTGCGCTGCAAAATCGCGGGCGTAATCGCATCGAAGGCGGTGAGCGGGAAATACGCGGCGTTGTGCACCACCACGTCGAGCCTGCCGAAATCCGCATCCACCTCGGCGACGAGGCGCGCGATCCGCGCATACTCCGCCATGTCCGCTTCGTATGCGCGCGCCGTGCCGCCCTGTTGCGCGAGACGCTGCGCCGCTTCGGAGGCCGCGTCGATGCGCAGATCCGCGATCGCCACCGCGGCGCCACGCGCGGCAAACGCCTCGGCGATGCCGCGCCCGATGCCTTGCGCGCCCCCGGTCACCAGCACCGCCTTGCCGGCGAAATCGCGCACGCTCGCCGTCTGCTGCGCGGCGCCGCTCATCGCGGATACCGGGTCACATTGAGCACTTGCGCCAGTGCGCCGACCGGGAAATTCGACAGCGAGTCGAACTGGTTGCCCCGATAGCCGAAAATCTTGCCATCGGTCTTCTTGCGCTCGAGGTCGATCATCACCACACCGAGCGTCGGAATGATTTTTTCGCGCCATACGAACAGGTACAGATCTTTGGCGATGGCGATGTAGTGGCACCGGTCGACATCGGCGAGACCGGCTTCCACACCCGAGAGGCATTGCCACGCATAGAAGTTATCGTTCAGATAGACGTGTTCGTACTGTTCCGTGGCGCTATACGTGTACAGGTTGCGCATACCGATCAGTTCGCGAGTCGGCTGATGCAACGCCGCTTGCATGCCTGCGTCCGCACCTGCCCGAGCACCTTGCGGCACGATCCTGCCGTGACGGAACTGCGCCTGTACGCCGGTCAATTCCATGCCTCGCTCGACACGCGTGAACGCATCGGTACGGGCTTCGCTTTCGTTCGGCAAGGTGCCGGTCACCGAGGTGCACAAGCCCTGTTTTACATCGAGCACGTAGCTCGTCGCTGCCGGCCGCGAACCATCGCCACCGCCGATGTAGTCGACAAAGTAAATGCCGTCGCGTACCGACGTGATCCGGCATTCGAATTGACCGTTGACCGTACGCACCACGCCTGCGGAGACGAACGTCAACGTCTCGGCGGACCCATCCGGGAATTCGCACTGCAGCGTACGGCCCGTCAGATCGTCGACCGGCGCCAGGATATGGCTATCGGGTGCGAAACCTTCGGCGAGTGCGCCAACCTGAATGAAAACGGGTTGAGATGTCATGTCTGTATGGCTCCAGTAGTTCAATGATTTGCCGCGGCCTGATTCGCATCGCGCATCAGGTCGCGGCGCCTTTGACTACTGTACGGAGGCTCCGGGCGTGGCGGCATCAACCATAAGGATGACAACGCCGGCCGCTTAAGGGGCCCTGGAACACTCGGAAAGCCCGCAGCGCCAAGGCGCCTCCGAGGTTCCAGAAGCGTCGGCGCGGTTGCAGGTGTCACAGCCCGAATTCGTCCGCCAGTTCATCGATCAATGCGCGCTGAAAGGCCTTGAAGCGATCATTGGGCTGCTGCGCGATCGCGAGATCCAGCATCGGATCGCTCACCTGCGTTCGCACGTCCGCCAGCGTTTCGACAATCGCGTGACCGCAAAACGGCACGTATGCCTCCGAATACCCGCCCTCGTGCACGATCGCCAGACGCCCGCCGCAATAGCGTTCGGCGGCATCGCGCACCAGTTGCGTCATGGTGCGATAGCTCTCGCTGTGCAGCAGCATGCGGGCGAGCGGATCGACCGCGCTCGCATCGAGCCCGCTCGCCACGACGATCAGATCCGGCCTGAACGCCTCGAGCGCAGACAGCACGATGCGTTCGAACGCATACAGATAGGCGTCGTGCCCGCCACCCGGCAGCAGCGGAATATTCAGGTTGGCCCCCACGCCCGCGCCCGTGCCGCGCTCGTCCGCGCCGCTGTAGCCCGGCGGAAAACAGCGATCCTGATGCAGCGAAATCGTCAGCGTGTTCGGGTCGTCGTAGTAGATCGACTGCGTGCCATTGCCATGGTGGACATCCCAGTCGATCACCACGACCCGCTCGACGCCGTGCTTCGCGCGGGCCGCTTCGATCGCAACCGGGATATTGGCAAACAGGCAGAAGCCCATCGGCTTATCGCGCAGACAGTGATGGCCAGGCGGGCGCGACAACGAGAAGGCGTTGCGTGCCCGTTTGTCGAGCACGGCATCGATTGCGCCAATAGCAAGCCCCGCGGAAAGCGCGGCGATCTCGTAGCTCCCCTTGCCGAAAGGTGCGAGCTCGCCCAGATCGCCGCCAGTCGTGTCGCTGAGCGCCTTGAAACGGCTCAGATATTCCCGCGGATGGATGCGCAGCAAATCCTCTTCAGTGGCGAGCGCCGCGCCCTGCATGTCGAGCGACGCCGCCAGTCCCGAGGTCTGAATCAAGGCCAGCAGCCTGCGTTTCGAATCGGGCGACTCCGCGTAACCGCTGCTCGATGGCGGCTGTACCCAGCCGCCGACCGGAAAGAACAGCGCATGCGTGCCCCCCGTATGCCAGAAAGTGCGTTCATCCGTGAAAAATGCGGTTTTACTCATGATGTCTCTTACCTGTAGTTCACCTGCGGATTCAGATCGACCGGGTTGGGCAGCACGATCATTGATGCGCACCCGGCACTTCACGCCCACTCCGCTCGACACGGAGCAGACACACGAAAGACAACGCGCAGATCACCGCCGCGCCCTGAAACAAGGTATTGAGTCCCGCGCCGGCGTCGAGGAGAAAGCCGGCGATCAGCGGACCGACCGCGAGCCCCGCGCCGATCACGAAGTTCAGCGTGGCGATCAAACGACCGGACGTATCGGTTTTTGCGGCTGCGGCGAGGATGAACGGCAACACGAAGGTCCACGCGAATTTGAAGGCGAAGATCGCGGCGGCGTAGCCCGTCGAACCCGGATGCGCCGACAGACCGAGCAAGGCCGCGACGAGAATCGCGTAACCCGTCAGCAGCATCGCGGCGCGCGCGATCCGGTTGCCGATGAACGACGCGCACGCCGCGCCGACGATTCCCATCACGCTCGCGATTGCCAGCAATTCGCCGGTATGACCGGCGTCGAGTCCCGCGAACGATGCCGCCTTGCTCGCGAACGTCCAGACACCGCCGATCGCCACATAGAACGTGAGCACACCGCCAATCACCAGCGTCGCCAGAAACCACCTGCTGCTTCCGCTGCGGGTGCCGTCGGTGCCGGGCACAGCCTGTTGCGCCGGCTTCCTGCTGGCGCCGCCCAACGCCGGATCGAAGCCGCGCGTGAGCGGCGACGCGATCAGCGCAAGCACGGCCAGCGTGACATACAGCGCGCGCAGACCGAACGCGTCGAACAGATGCGGCAGCACGACAAGACCGAGCGCACCGGCCACCAACTGGCCGACCACCCACAAGCCATACACGCGGTCGCGATTGCCGCTCGTCGCCGCGCTCGTCATGCACAGCACCATCAGCGTGCCGCCGCCAAGCGCGGTCAGCGCACGCAGTACCAGCAACGCGACGAAACCCGGCATCAGCACCGCGGTGGCGAGATTGCCGATGCAAAACACCGCCGTGGCGATCGCCGCGACACGGCGTGCGTCGGCGCGACCGAGCCACAAGAGCGACGGCAAGGTCGCGCAACTGAACGCACCGAGTTCGACGAAGAAATACGTGCCGATCTGCGAGGCGCTCAAGCCGAGCTGTCCGCCGAGTTGCGCCGCCACCGCCGGCGCAACCAGTAGCAACAACGGTGTGATGGCGGCGAATACCACCAGCGACAGCAGCGTGGAGCTCGCGAATTCGCGCGGCGCGGCCGTGAGCGTCGCGGACCCGGCGGCCGTGGAAAATGAGGATGTCGAAGAAGTTTTCATGGGGCTCATGAGGTAACGGTTGCGGTTGCAACGAAGGCCGATACATCGATACATCGATACGCGGCCTGGGAGAGGCGAATCCAGGCCAGTGTTGCCGGCCCTGCAGCGCCACGCCGGCGGCGGGCAATCAGAACGTGTGATACATGCCGAGCATCGCGCCGAACTGCGAGGCACCGTTGAGCGGCGTTGCGTCGTATTCATAGACCGGCTGCGAGCTTTGACTGCTGTTGCGCGAGTAGCCGAGATTCACATACGCCACCGTGCGCTTTGACAATGCATAGGTGCTGCTCGCGATGAACAGCGTCGGATGACCGACGCTCGGCGTGCTCGACCAGGTCTGATAGACGCCGCCCGCAAGGCCGACGAAATTGTCGAGCTGGTAGCGCGCCCCACCCCACGCCACGGTTTTCGAGGGCGCGAGCGATCCGGTTTGCCGTTCGGCGCCGCCGTACAACGAAAGCGTGGCGATGTCCCAATGCGCGGCCAATGTGCCGATGGTCTGCTGCAGTCCCGAGGTATCGCCGTCCGCTGACGCCGTGCCTTGCGCGCGATGCAGCGCCGCGCTGATGCCGTAGCCATTGCCGCCGTATTGCGCACCGATTTCCAGCACCCGGCCCGAACGCGAATTGCCTGCCACCCCACCGGTTGCCGCCAGGGCTTCGGCGCTGAAGCCGCCGTAATCGGCACTCTTGAATTTCACCGAGTTGTCGATGAAGTTGGCCGACAGCGGCACCAGCACGCCCTGCCCGCTATACGCCGCATACAGCAGCGGGTCGTAGAAAACCGTGCGATCGAACAGCACGCTGAACTGCCGCCCGAGCGTGACGGTGCCGAATTTGCCGGTCAATCCGACGTAAGCACCGCGAAAAAAGGCATAACCCGGCACCGTGGCCGTACCGTCGTTCACGTTGAGACCCTGCTCGAGGCGGAAGATCGCCTGCAGACCGCCGCCCAGATCTTCCGTACCCGTCAGACCGATTTGCGAGGGCAACACCCCGTAGTTCTGCAAGTTGACCGCGCTGTGCTGGCCGTCCGCGTTCGTGCGGTACTGAATGCCGGCATCGATCAAACCGTACAGCGTGACACTCGATTGCGCGTGCGCGGTCGAGGCGCACAAGCCAGCCGCCGCGCTCAGTATCGCCAACGTCTTTCGTCGGCCGCCGCGCTGCCGTGATTCGTTTCGTTTCATCGCGAAGCTCCAAACCGTCTGATGTTTTTGTAATGTGTCCGCCGCGGCGGGCTGCATCCCTGATCGAGTGCAACGGCAGTGTCCGTAGCGGCAATTGCGCTGACTAGACGTCCAGATGAACGGTATGGAAAACCCGCACGCGATTGCGCGGAGCGCCGGTGCGATTGACATGGGCGGCCGGATTGATCCGCCTCACGAGTTGACGCGGCGCGGCATCCACGGTCCGGGGCCGTTCAAATGAGGGGGTGTAGCGCCATTTCGATCACTGCGTTTTTCAAAAAAAGCGCCACGTATAATCGGTCGGCACACCGCGCGAGCGGCCCGAGCGCCATATCGACAGCCGAAGGACACAGCGTGACAGTCACCGCAGACACCAGGCGGGTTATCGATCAGTGGGGTGAAATGCCGCCTGCCATTGCGCTCGACGACTACGCGGGCGCACCGCTCGAACAGCGCAGCGCCGACTTCGAAGGCACGCTCTCCGGCAATGGCACCGCGACGCGCGGCCTGAGCCTGTTCCTGCTCGACCTCTATGCACTCGCCAACCGCACCGGCATCGGCGAATTCGAGCACGGCTTCTTTCGCCTGCTCTCGCAGCATTTACCCTTCGACGCCGGCTGGACCGGCGTGACCACGCACACGGCCAATGGTCCGGTGATGCATAACAGCTTCGTCTATGGCCTGCCGGGCGAGTTCTTTACCGACTGGCAGCGCGTGCGCGACTGCGATCCGCTCGCGCTCGGTTCGATGAACCGTTACGGCCGCGCGCTGGCGGTGTCGATCGTGGCGCCCGGCATCGATCAGCGTTTTCGCAACTGGGCGATCAAGTACGGGCTCGCGCAACTGATGGTGGTGTCGGCGCTCGATCATCGCTTCGGGCTCGCGACGTTCCTCTCGGTGTATCGCCGCGCGCTCGACAAACCGTTCTCCGCGGCGGATGCGCAAACGCTGGAGGACGTGATTCCGCATCTGAGCGCGGCGCTCACGATCAACCGTTCGTTTCAATTGACACGCGAGCGCGGCGAGGGCGTCTCGACGCCGGCACGCGCGATCTGCGATGGTTTTGGTGCGGTGCATCAGGCGGATAAAGCGTTCGAGACCATTCTGCGCGGCGAGTGGCCGGGCTACCAGAATCAGCATCTGCCGGCGCCGCTGATCGCGCATCTGCATGCGGGCACGGGCCAGCCGTATGTCGGCGAAACGGTGACAGTGAGCTGTTCGCCGGTAGTCGGCCTGTTTCAACTGGAAGCGCGCCAACGCTCGCCACTCGACCGTTTGAGTCCACGCGAACTGAGTGCGATCAAGCTGTACGGCGACGGTCTCTCACACAAGGAAGTCGCGCAGCGCATGGCGATTTCGCCCACCACCGTGCGCCACTATCTGCGCTGCGCCTACAAGAAGCTTGGCATGCACGACAAAAGCCAGATTCCGTGGCTGCTCGGGCTCAGGAAGAACGCTGCCGCCAATGGCCCGGCGCCCGATCAGGGCGCCTGAGCAACGGCTTCACTCGTCCTCTTCTTCGAGGCCGGCCAGCAGATCGTCGACCGCGCGATAGACGCGCTCGACGATTTCCGGCCCTACTTTGCGCTCCAGCTCGCGATAGTGCGCTTCGAGATCCTTCGAGATCACGCGCACCAGGTCCACGCTCGTATCGGTGAGCGAAACCAGCACGCGGCGCTGGTCTTCCGCGAAACGCTCCTTCGTCACCAGCTCCATGCTCTCCATGCGCGCGAGCACGCCGGCCATGCTCGGGCTCGAAATCGTGCAGATGTCGGAGATGTGGCGCGGCTCCATCGGGCCGTGCTCATTGAGTGCGCGAATCACGCGCCACTGCTGTTCGGTCAGCCCGTGCGCGGTAATCAGGGGGCGGAAACGCTCCATCATTTTTTCTCTGGCGCGCAGCAACAACATCGGCAGGTTGCGATGCAAAACTCGGATAGAAGCAGAAGCGGACATGGCGGAAGATAGTTAAAAGCAGCCGTCGAAACTTAAGGGAAAACCCGCAATCAGCCGACAGGCTATTGACCGTGGATGATATCAAGCGCAATACTACTAACATGTTAGTGTTTTCTCCGAGAGACAACCGAGTTATGTTTGCACTTGCCGATCACCTGCTGCATCCCGAAGGCGACGCGCTGCCGCGCGACGTGGATGCGCAAACCGCTGCCGCGCTGCTTGCGCGCGGCGTGGCCTGTCGCGCCCCCGTTTCCGGCGCCGTGTATGGAACCTTGCTGAACGACCGCGCCGCCCTGGAAGCCCTGGGCGACGCGGTGCATGCCGCTCCGTACAAAGCCCCGCCGAAAGCGCCCATTCTCTATCTGAAGCCGCGCAATACGCTCGCCGGTCATCGCGCGCGTGTTGTCGTGCCTGACGATGCATTGGGCGTGGAAGTCGGCGCTTCGCTGGGTATCGTGATCGGCCGCACCGCAACGCGCGTCGGCGCGAGCGAGGCGTTCGACTACATCGCCGGCTACACGCTGGTCGCCGATCTGAGCGTGCCGCACGCGAGCGTGTACCGTCCCTCGGTACGGTTCCGGGCCCGGGATGGCTTCTGCGTGATCGGACCGGCGGTGGTGGCCGCTCGCCACGTTGCCGCGCCTGACGATCTGACCATCAAGGTTTCGCTTGGCGGACGCGAAGTCTTTACCGCCAGCACCGCGTCGTCGGTACGCAACGTGGCGCAGTTGATTGCGGATGTAACCGATTTCATGACACTCAACGCCGGCGACGTCATCACGCTCGGCGTCCCCCATGGATCGCCCGTGGCCCATATCGGCGACACGGCCACGCTGTCGATTGGCGGATTGCCGCCGCTCGAAGTGTCGTTTGTCGGTGCGAAAGAACACGCTGGAGAACAACCATGATGCGCGGCCGCGTTGCCTATGCAGGCGCGATTCACGAAGCCTACCCGGACGCCCAGGGCGTACGCCTCGCCGACGGCCGTGTGCGTAGTGAGGATGAAGTGGTGTGGCTCGCACCGATCGAGGTCGGCACGATCTTCGCGCTCGGCCTGAACTACGCCGAACATGCAAAGGAATTGCAGTTCAACAAGCAGGAAGAGCCCTTGGTCTTTCTCAAGGGACCCGGCACGGCGATCGGTCATCGCGGCTTCACGCGCCGCCCCGCCGACGTCACCTTCATGCACTACGAGTGCGAGCTGGCGGTCGTGATCGGCCAGACCGCGCAGAACGTCAAGCGTGAAAACGCCATGCAGCACGTGGCCGGCTACATGATCGCCAACGACTACGCGATCCGCGACTACCTGGAAAACTACTACCGTCCCAACCTGCGCGTGAAGAATCGCGACGGCGGCACGGTGCTCGGCCCCTGGTTCGTCGATGCCGCCGACGTCAAAGACGTCACGCAACTCGAATTGCGTACCTTCGTGAACGGCACGCGGCAGCAACACGGCAACACGCGCGATCTCGTCACCGATATCCCGGCGTTGATCGAATACCTGAGCAGCTTCATGACGCTCGCACCCGGTGACGTGATTCTGACCGGCACGCCGGAAGGCATCGTCAACGTCAATGCGGGCGACGAAGTGGTCTGTGAAATCGACGGCCTTGGCCGTCTCGTCAATACGATTGCATCGGACGCGGACTTCGGCCGCGCCTGATCGGCACAGTGAAAGAGAAAGGACAAGGCAATGCGAATCGAACATCTGATCAACGGTAAATCGAGCGCCGCGAAAGACTACTTCGAAACCGTCAATCCGGCGACGCAAGAGGTGCTTGCCGAAGTGGCGCGCGGCGGTGCGGAAGAAGTGGATGCCGCGGTACGCGCGGCTAAAGAAGCGTTTCCCGCATGGGCCGGCAAGCCCGCGGCGGAGCGCGCAAAAGCCATTCGCAAGCTCGGCGAGCTGATCGCGAAGAACGTGCCGGAGATCTCCGAAACCGAGACCCGGGACACCGGCCAGACGATCTCGCAGACGCGCAAGCAACTCGTGCCGCGCGCCGCCGACAACTTCAGCTATTTCGCGGAGATGTGCACGCGCGTCGACGGCCATACGTATCCCACCGATACGCACCTGAACTACACGCTGTTCCACCCGGTCGGCGTCTGCGCGCTGATCTCGCCGTGGAACGTACCGTTCATGACGGCGACGTGGAAAGTGGCACCCTGTCTCGCGTTCGGCAATACCGCGGTGTTGAAGATGAGCGAACTGTCGCCGCTGACCGCCTCGATGCTCGGCAATCTCGCGCTCGAAGCCGGTATTCCCGCCGGCGTGCTGAACGTCGTGCACGGCTTCGGCAAGGACACCGGCGAACCGCTGGTGGCGCACCCGGATGTGCATGCGGTGTCGTTCACCGGTTCCACGGCAACCGGCAACCGTATCGTGCAAACCGCCGGTCTGAAGAAGTTTTCGATGGAACTGGGCGGCAAATCGCCGTTCGTGATTTTCGACGACGCTGATTTCGAACGCGCGCTCGACGCCGCCGTGTTCATGATCTTCTCGAACAACGGCGAGCGCTGCACGGCCGGTTCGCGCATTCTGGTGCAACGCTCGATTTACGCGCGCTTTGCCGAGCGTTTCATCGAACGTGCAAAACGCCTGACCGTGGGCGATCCGCTGGCCGATAGCACGATCGTCGGCCCGATGATCAGCCAGGGGCATCTGGCCAAGGTGCGCGGCTACATCGAGTTGGGTCCGAAGGAAGGCGCCACGCTGGCATGCGGCGGACTCGATGCGCCCGACTTGCCGGAAGCCATGCGCAAAGGCAACTTCGTGCAGCCGACAGTATTCGTCGACGTCGACAATCGCATGCGGATCGCCCAGGAAGAGATCTTCGGCCCGGTTGCCTGCCTGATTCCGTTCGACGACGAAGCCGATGCGATCAAACTCGCCAACGATATCTCCTACGGCCTGTCGAGCTACATCTGGACCGAGAGCACCGGTCGCGCCTTGCGCGTCGCCGCGGCAGTCCAGGCCGGCATGTGTTTCGTCAACAGTCAGAACGTGCGCGATCTGCGCCAGCCGTTCGGCGGCACCAAGGCATCGGGTGTGGGCCGTGAAGGCGGCACATGGAGTTACGAGGTGTTCCTCGAACCGAAGAACGTGTGTGTATCGCTCGGCTCGCATCATATTCCGCACTGGGGCGCCTGACACGCGCCGCAATGGCGCGCGAGGCCAGCGGGTCTCGCGCCACACAGAAGAGGAGATCGCGATGGGCAAACTCGCGTTGGCAGCAAAAATCACTCACGTCCCGTCGTTGTATCTGTCCGAGCTTGACGGTCCGCACAAAGGCTGCCGTCAGCCCGCGATCGACGGCCATCATGAAATCGGCCGGCGCTGCCGCGAATTGGGCGTGGATACGATCGTCGTATTCGACGTGCACTGGCTCGTGAACAGCGAATACCACATCAATTGCGCGCCGAAATTCGAGGGCGTCTATACGAGTAACGAACTGCCGCACTTCATCAAGAACATGCCGTACGCGTATCCCGGCAATGTCGGGCTCGGCAATCTGATTGCGGAAGTCGCCAATGAAATGGGCGTCAAAAGCCGCGCGCACAGCGAGACCACGCTCGAACTCGAGTACGGCACGCTGGTGCCGATGCGCTATATGAACGGCGACCAGCACTTCAAGACCGTGTCGGTATCCGGCTGGTGCATGTGGCACGAACTGGAAACCAGCGCGCGCTTCGGCCTTGCCGTGCGCAAGGCCATCGAGGAACGTTACGACGGCACCGTGGCAATTCTGGCGAGCGGCTCGTTGAGCCATCACTTCGCCAACAATGGCACCGCCGAGCAGTTCATGCACAAGGTGTGGAGTCCGTTTCTCGAACAGATGGACCGCAGGGTGGTCGAGTTGTGGGAAGCCGGCGACTGGAAGACCTTCTGCGAGATGCTGCCGCTCTACAACGAGAAATGCTGGGGCGAAGGCGGCATGCACGACACCGCGATGCTGCTTGGCGCGCTCGGCTGGGATCGTTATGAGGGCAAGGTGGAAGTCGTCACGCCGTATTTCGGCAGCTCGGGCACCGGTCAGATCAATGCGATCTTCCCCGTGACGCCCCTCCCCGCTTAAGTCCTGAGAAAGGAGCCTGCCGTGCCGCATTTGACACTCGAATACAGCGCCAATCTTGCTGATGAAAACAGCATCGGGCGACTGTGTGCATCGCTCGCTCAATGCCTCGACGCACAACGCGAGAACGAACAACGCATTTATCCGCTTGGCGGCATCCGCGTGCGCGCCTTGCGCTGCGAGCAGTACCGCATTGCCGATGGCCGGGCCGACGCCGCCTTCCTGCACGCGAGCCTGAAGATCGGCGCAGGCCGTTCGGACGCCGCCAAACAGGCGACCGGCGACGCACTGTTTGACGTGATCAAGCAGCACTTCGCCGCCGAGTTTGAAAAGCACGGCCTGGCGCTGTCATTGGAAATCAGTGAATTCAGCGAATCCGGCACGTGGAAACACAACAATTTGCACGCGCGGCTTAAGGCGAACGCCCCGACCTGATCCCCGGGCCAGGCAGGCGCAACCAGAGAATCCATCATGCTAGACGAACAGACTATTCGCGATCTTGCGTTGCAACTCGACAACGCCGAGAAAACCCGTACCCAGTTGCGCCACTTCTCGGCCAAGTATCCCGGGATGACCGTCCAGGACGGATACGCGATTCAGCGCGAGTGGGTGAAGCTCAAACTCGCTGAAGGGCACGTGATCAAGGGCCGCAAGATCGGCCTCACCTCGCGCGCGATGCAGCGTTCGTCGCAGATCGACGAACCCGACTACGCGCCGCTGCTCGACAGCATGTTCATTGAAGGCGGCCAGGACATCCGCGCTGACCGCTTCATTGCGCCGCGCGTGGAAGTCGAACTGGCCTTCGTGCTGAGCAAGCCCCTGAAGGGCCCGGGTGTCACGCTATTCGATGTCCTCGACGCCACCGCCTACGTGACGCCGGCTGTCGAGATTATCGATGCGCGCATCGAGCAATTCGACCGCGAGACGAAAGCGCCGCGCAAGGTCTACGACACCATCTCCGACTTCGCGGCGAATGCAGGCATCGTGTTGGGCGGACGTCCGGTGCGCCCGATGGAGATTGACCTTCGTTGGGTTGGCGCCTTGCTTTATAAGAACGGCGCGGTGGAAGAAAGCGGGCTCGCCGCGGCGGTGCTGAACCACCCTGCCACTGGCGTTGCATGGCTCGCGAACAAGATCGCGCCTTACGATGAAGTTCTGAACGCGAACGACGTGATTCTGAGCGGCTCATTCACGAGCCCGATTCCCGCGCGTGCGGGCGACACGTTCCACGTCGACTATGGTCCGCTGGGCGGTATCGGTTTGAATTTCATTTGAGTGGGCGACATGTCACTACCGCAAAACACATTCAAGCGTGCGCTGGCTGAGGGCAAACCGCAATTCGGTTTATGGGCGGCGCTGGCCGACGCATACGTCACCGAGTTGCTGGCCACTGCCGGGTTCGACTGGTTATTGATCGACAACGAGCATGCACCGAACGACGTACGGAGCACGCTGGCGCAATTGCAGGCCGTGGCTGCGTATGCATCGCATCCGGTGGTGCGTCCGGTTCGAAGCGATAGCGCGTTGATCAAGCAATTGCTCGACATCGGCGCACAGACGTTGTTGCTGCCGATGATCGACACGGCGGAACAGGCTGCGGATGCTGTCGCGGCGACGCGTTATCCGCCGCAGGGCATTCGTGGCGTGGGGAGCGCGTTGGCGCGGGCATCGCGGTGGAACCGGATACCGGATTATCTGAACACCGCGGCTGATGAGTTGTGTGTGCTGGTGCAGGTGGAAACCGTGCAGGGGCTGGAGAACCTTTCGGCGATTGCGGCGGTGGAGGGGGTTGACGGTGTGTTTTTTGGTCCTGCGGATTTGAGTGCATCGATGGGGTTGCTGGGCAAGCCTGGGGACGCGAGAGTGCGGGAGGCGATTTGCAGCGGTATCAGGACGGTGCGGGACGCGGGTAAGGCGGCGGGCGTGCTGGCGCCCGATGCGGGGATTGCCGCCGAGTATCTGGCGGCGGGGGCGACTTTCGTTGCCGTGGGGACGGATACTGGGTTGTTGAGTCGGGCGGCGGCTGATCTGGCCGCCTCGTATAAGAAGATTGCCGTGATGGCGGCGCCCGTGAAGGGCGGGTATTAGGTTTGGGGGCACCTCACGGTGGGGGGTGGCCTGCGCGGCGCTTTTTGTTTGTGCGCCTGCGGTGTTGGCCTTTCCTTGATTTCTTATCGGTCTGTTTTGTTTGTGCGCCCGCTGTGTTGGCCTTTCCTTGATTTCTTATCGGTCTGTTTTGTCTGTGTTCCTATGGTGTTGGCCTTTCCTTGCTTTGTGTTCCTATGGTGTTGGCCTTTCCTTGCTTTGTTATCGGCCTATTAGCGTTCCCCCTGTGCGGGGGGGCACCTACTTTTCTTTGCCTGCCGCAAAGAAAAGTAGGCAAAAGAAAGCGGCTCACACCGCTAACTCTTAAGCGGGTCCCCCGCGCAGCCACGGTAGTGGTGCATCTGGAATCCGTGTTCCCACACACTCCGCGTTAGTGACAAGGCGCTCATCCGCTCCCACTCCGCACTACGTGCGTCGCGGATGGGTCTGCCAGGGAAACCAGGGGCTTCGGCGTGATGGGTGTTTTTACGAAGGACCGTTCGGCGCGCGCAGCGCCGCCGGAAGAATGAGTGCCTTGTCACTGACGCCGAATGTGCGAGAGCACAGATTCCAGATGCACCACTACCCCCTCCAAGCTAGGGGACCCGCTTAAGAATTAGCGGTGTGAGCCGCTTTCTTTTGCCTACTTTTCTTTGCGGCAGGCAAAGAAAAGTGGGTGCCCCCCCGCACAGGGGGAACGCTAATAGACCGCTAAGAAATCAAGGAAAGGCCAAAGAAGCGAGCCAAGGAAAGGCCAAAACCAGAAATCAAGAGAAGGCCAACGCCACAGGCATACAACCAGGCGCCGCCCAGGCAAAAAACCAACCAACCCTTAATCCCCCGCCGGCCAAGGCAACCCCACCATCGACCAATCCAGCTCCACCCCAACAACAGACCGCCCAGCAGCAAACTGCACAGCAAGCGTCACCGCAACACAAGGCCGGCCGCTGGCCAAAGAAAGATAAGGATTACTAGCCACCGCCACTCCCGGCAACAAAACCGCATTACGAAAATACGGCCGATGATCCCACCTGGCATCCTGCGGATTTGCCACCGGATGCAGCGAAGCCCCTTCGCTACTCCACGCCGGTCCCCGCAACTCAGACCCGATCTGCCGCCCGGAATCATCGAGAATAAAGCAGCTGATACAACGCTCAAACGTCGCCAGCGAGGCAAACGCGTCCCGCATCACAACACCCGCCCGCAATGCATCGGCTGCCAGCCTCAACCCAACCCGATACGGCTCGACCTCCGATTCGAACAACGCATACTGATGCGCCCGCCCCTGGGCAATCACATTGAAAGCGTCGTCGATCCGCCGATGTACCGACTCCGGCGGCGCAATCTCCGCCGCCGGCCGGCCAAGCAGATACCCCTGCGCGAAATCCACATTCGACTCGACAGCCAGGATCAATTCCTCCGTCGTCTCCACGCCCTCGACCACAACCAGCATCCCCGCCTGATGCAGCAGCGAAACGAGCTTCGGCAAAATCGGCTGCTCGGTGCCGTGACTGGTCGCACGAATCAACTCGCCGTCAAGCTTTACAATATCCGGCCGGATCCGCAGCAGCCGGTCGAGGTTCGATTGACCCGCGCCGAAATCGTCGACGGCGATCAGGAAACCATGCTCGCGGTACAAAGCCGCCGCGCACGACATGTCGTCGACGCTGCCGCCGTGGGACTCGAGAATCTCGAGAATCACACGCCCCGGCTCGAACCCCACGGCTCGCACGATCGTGGCGAGCTGATCGGCATAACCTTCGGCAATGAACGTGGCCGGCAAAATGTTGAGAAACAGCCATGCGTCGCCAGGCAGCGACGTGCGCGCATTGGCCAGATGCACGGCATGGCTCACGCGGTCGAGCGCGCCTTCGTCGCTGGACGGCTTCGGCGCGAACAGAACAACGGGCGGCACCAGCGTGCCGTCGTCCTGCTCGCCACGCAGCAAAGCCTCGAACCCCACCTGCTTCTGATGCGACAAGCTGTAAAGCGGCTGAAAGTGCGAAGTCAGGTAATACTCGTCCCAGCGATGCCGTAGCACGGCCACGTCGCCCTCCTCGCGCGCCGCATCGGCCAGCATCACGTCCAGCGCCTCGAGCGGCAGCGCGCGTTCGGCGCACACGCGGTTTCTGCCCGAATGCTTGGCACGCAGCAAGGCTTCATCCGCGCGGTCGAGCAGCACCATGATGCTTTCGCCGCTCCGGTGTTCGGCCACGCCGAAGCTCGCGCTCAGATTGCCGTCCGGCCGCTCGATCGCGGTAATCGCGCCGCGCAGCCGCTCGGCCAGCGTCAGTGCGCCGGCCAGGCCGTCGCGCAGCAGCACCGCGAACTCCTCGCCGCCAATCCGGCTCACGCTGTCCTCCGCACTGGTCTCCTCCATCAGCACCTGGGCAACCTGGTACAGCGCATGGTCGCCGAGGGCGTGGCCGAAGCGGTCGTTCAGCGATTTGAAATTGTCGATGTCGAGAAAAATCGCGCTGACCCGCGCATCCGGCGTCAGGGTTTCGAGGCGGCGTTCGGCCTGCTTCACAAACGCGCGGCGGTTTTGCAGGCCAGTCAGCGGATCGGTCGCGGCGAGCTGCGCGAGTTGACTCTCAAGTAGAAAGTGGTTGCGCCGGAATCGATAGAACCCGAAGTGAAACACAATGGATGTCGGCATGCCGATCCCCACGATCCACATCCACACGACGACGTCGGCGTCATGCGGGCGCGGCCCGCCAAACAGCAACGCAAATGCCGCCCCATAGAAAAGCGCACTGCCAATGAAAAAATGCAGCGGCGTGAGCCATAGCGGCGCCGCGCAGATCGGGATCACCACCATGGCCGGCAGGATCCACAACAACGGCTGCTCGACCCCGGCGACGTTCAGCGCAAGACCGGCCACCAGCACCAGCGAGTACGCCACACCGATTGCGCCGAACATCCACGTCGAACCGGCGCGTGGAATCGCCATCACCAGCAGCGCAAGCACCAGCGCGCAGGCGAGCCGGTAGGGAAGCGGCGTCGCCGGACCGGCCACCATGTTGCGCGCCCCCACGAGACACAGGAACGCGACGACGGTAAACGCCATCGTCACGGTCGAAAGCGGACGCTGGTGCTCCAGCGACCGTCGATGAAAACGATCGCGCAAACCGGAATCAGGCAGTGGCTTCGTTGAGGTAGAAAGCATATTGATAGTTATCAGGCTGGCTCCGGTCACTCGGCCAATGTATAACGGCAATCATCTGATAAATATTTATGCCCTGTGCGCAAATAGAATTGCGCCCCGCCCCGTAAGGGCTACGCGGCCATCACGCGATCGCGTCCCGAGGCCTTGGCGGCATACAACGCGCCGTCGGCACGCGCCATCAACTGGGCAAGCGATTCGTCGCGCCGATACTGATCCACCCCGACGCTGAAGGTATATGTCAGTCCGCGCGGCAACTCCCCCGGCGCGGCCGACGCGAGCCGCCCCCGCAGACGATCCATCGATCGCACCGCGTCGGCGCAGGCGGTTGCCGGGCACAGCACGCCGAACTCCTCGCCGCCCAGCCGCCCGAACACGTCGCCGCTGCGCAGGTTGGCGCTGACAAACGCCGCGAAATGGCGCAACACCTGGTCGCCGGCGGCGTGGCCGTAGCGGTCGTTGACCGCTTTAAACGAATCGATATCGATGATGGCCATCGCCAGCGGCGAACCGGTGCGCTGCGACGCCTCCAGCAGTGAGTCACCGATCGCGAGAAAGGCACGGCGTGATAACGCGCCGGTCAGATCGTCGATATTGGCGAGCCGCTCGAGCCGTTCAGCAAGGCGATCGTGCGCCAGCATCACGACCCCGATCGAAAGACACGGCGGCGCGAGGATACCCAGTGCGAGAAAGACGACATTGCCGGGCGTCACCTGCAGCAAGCTGGACTGCAGCAATACGCCGAAGCTGTACATGACACCGCGCGAGAGATGCCCCGCGCATAAGAGCACCGACGTGATCGCGAGAAAATAGTAGCAGTAGCGTGGCCGGTTCGAGGGTCGGTGGCGCACCATCATGAAAGCGAGCATGGCGTAGAGGGCCGCGTGATACGCCGACACCAGGGTCACGCGCGCGTTGAAATCGGGCGCGGCAAAGGTCCAGTAAGTCAAGCCGATCAACACGGCAAACGCACCGGCATAGGCTACCCACGGCCGCGTGCGGCGCCCCAGAAAACGGTAACCGCCTTCAACCACCAGCAAGAGCGAGATAGCCAGCAGTTCGTTGGCCGCCACGACAGTCAGCCAGCGCGACGCATGTCCTTGCAACACCAGGGCAAGAAGCGCCACGATCGCGACCGCACTGGCCGAGATCCAGTAGCCGACACCGGGTATCGCCGCGCGCCACAGTGAGCCGAGCACGGCCATCGCCATGGTGCTCGACAAAACCGTGACAACCAGAATAGTGAGTGGATTGAGCATTATTGTCTTGAGTCGGGCGGCATCGTCATGGCGCGCCACGTTCGTGCTGCCTGTGCTACTTCCCCGTTGTTTGCACGGCAAGGCCGCGCAAGTTCGTAAGCTTACCGGCCCTGATGAAAGTTGAGGTCACAACGACGCCGTTGCGCCGCATGAATCTGCAGGAACGCCCCATGAAGGCAAGTGCGAGGCAGGAAAGCACGAAAGGAAATTGGGGCTGAAAAAATGACGTAAGTATTACTTGAATGTCAAATATTCGAGGCAATCGTTTGCTTGTATAACTCTGACGAATGTAAAGTGGCTAAAAGTTAATGTCTTAAGTAGACTCCTGCGAAGTGTGGCGGGCAGCATGGACAGTCCGGTAAAAGTAACCTCGAACGCGTGCAACGCGCGGCTTTCCGTAACACGTTCACTTGCGTTCAACCGTCGGCGCCCGTTTTTATACACGGCTGAAGCAACGGCCATTTCCCGGAAAATATGGTCCCAATTCTCGATTACCTGCTTGAACGTCAGATCTCGCCACAATGGCGCGGCATGCTGAGCGCATTGGCAACAGAGTTCGAAGCGCAAATCGGCCGCGATGAACTGCGCCAACTGATGTACCGCGTCGGCTGCCGGTTTGCCGCGGCGCATCAATTACCCGCTTGCGGGTCGACGGCGGAACTCGCTCAGGCGTTGAATCTGCGCTGGCAAGACATGGATTGGGGCTACGTCGAGTTGTCCGACGAAGCCGAATCATTGCGCATCGTGCACTACTGCGCCCCGCTGCAGGCATTCGGCAACACGGCGCTCGCGTGGACTCCGGCCTTTCTCGAAGGCGTCTATCAGACCTGGTTGAGCGCATTGGGCGCGCAGGGTCTGTCGGTCGCACAAACGAGCGCGTACGGCACGGACACCGCGATCGAGTTTCGACTGGGTCGGCATCCTGTCTGAGGAAACCCGCTGAACGAAGCGCGAGATTGAACCATCAGGCATGAGCCGGACATGACCGGCTCGCGGCCGGTAGAGTCTTCAGGCATCAGGCAGTGAGGAACGCGCGAGACCGGTGCGCGTGAAGTGGCGACGCCGGCATGCCGGCGTCGCGAGCAAGGGTGTGGATCGGGGTAAGGCAGATCATGAAAAACACGGTGGCACTATGAGTTCGTCGAGCGACATCGAGAAACTATTCGATCATTTTGGGGGCGACGCCAGTGCGTACCAGGAAATCGGCCGTGAGAACGAAGCGCGTTCGGCGCGCACGCGTTGGCCGCTGCTGGTCACGCTGGACCTGACGCAGCCCACGATTCCCGCGATCGTGCAACGCCGCGAGGCGGCTGGCCCGACGGCGGCGCAAGAAGCGGCCCAGAAGGCGGCCGAGGAAGCGGTGGCGGCTGCCGATCGCCAGGACGGTGTGCCCAAAGACGCCGCCTCGGTCACGCGGGCAAAGGCGCCGCTGTTTACGCGCTCGCATCGGCGTGACATTCCGCCGGTCGTCATCGCTGCCGCCAAGTCCGCGGCGCCGCGTGGCGCTTCGCGTTTCGGCGCACCCGAAACGAACGACGACACCGCGGCACAAACCGCCGCCGAACCTTCCGCACAAGCAACACCGGCCACGGCCCAGATCGACGCGACGACGCCACTGGTCACGCAGGCCACGTCCACCGCCGCCCTGCCACGCGTACCGCCGGTTGCCAGTGCTCCGGCTCCCACAGCAGCGATGCCGCCCGCAAGTATTGCGCCGCTAGCCCCGTTCCGCACGACGGCGATGCATGTCACGCAACCGATGACAGGCATGCCACCCAACGCGATGGCGCCACGCGCCGGGATCCCCGCCGTCACACCGCGAGCCGCCGCGCCCGCGCCGGCCCCAGCCCCCGCACCGACATGGGCGCAAACCCGGGTTCCTGCCGCGGATTGGACACCAACGCCCGCCCAGGCGCACGCCCCAATGCCGGCGCCTGCCCACCCGATCGCGCCCACGGCACCCAAACCGCCCGCCTCGATCCTCGGCAAACTGTTCGCCGCGCAACCCGCACCCGCGCCGCCGCAACCCGCCGCCCATCCGAGCGAATCCGCTCCGCTGCACTCGGTCTTCGACCGTCTGCGCGGCACCCCCGCTCAAACGGCCGCCGCGCCGGCGGACGCCCCGCGCGCCGTCACGCCCGCCCCCTCCAATTCGTGGCTGGTCAACGGCCCTCGTCGCTCATGAAAGTCATTGCGGTCGTGTCCGCCAAAGGCGGGGTGGGCAAAACCACCCTCGCCGCCAATCTCGCCTCCGTGCTGGCCGCCGGCGGCCGGCGCGTGATTGCACTCGACCTCGATCCGCAGAACGCACTGCGTCTGCATTTCGGTGTACCGCTCGACAGCATCGACGGTTTGTCGCGCGCCACCTTGACGGGCGATCCGTGGCAAACGGTGATGTTCGACGGCGTGGACGGCGTCACCGTGCTGCCCTATGGCGCACTGATCGAAGACGACCGCCGCCGCTTCGAAGCCTATATCGACCAGGACCCGAACTGGCTCGCGCAGTCGCTGCAAACGCTGCGGCTCGACGCGTCCGATATCGTCGTCATCGATACGCCGCCAGGTTCGTCCGCGTACGTACGCAATGCGTTGTGCGCGGCCACCTTCGCGCTGAACGTAGTGCTCGCCGACGCGGCTTCGTACGCGGCCATTCCGCTAATGGAACGGCTGATCGAAGCCTACGCGACGCCCCGTCCGGAGTTCGGCGGGGAGGGCTACGTGGTCAACCAGATCGACCAGTCGCGCCAGTTGACCAAAGACGTCCTCAAGGTCCTGCGCCAGATGCTCGGCGACAAGCTCTTCCCGGGCGTGATCCATCTGGACGAAGGCGTGAGTGAAGCGCTCGCGTGCGACACCACGTTGATTCACTACGATCCACACAGCCAGGCGGCCGCGGATTTTCGCTCGTGCGGCAACTGGCTGATGACGGCGGTCGACGCGATCGCTGTCTCGCCGGGGAACGTCGCATGAGTACGCCTTCTTCGCACGGCCTCGAGGGGGCCGAGCCGTCGCGGCTCGAACGCTTCGCCGACGCACGGTTCTGGAACAGCCGGATCGTGACGGGTCTGGTCACGCTGTTCGCGCTGGTGATGCTCTACTTCGTGTTCACGGTGCCGCTCGCGTTCTACGAGCAATTGACCTTCGCGACCTGCTGCTTCATCACCGCGCTGTGGTTCCGCCGCATGCCCGGCCGTTACGCGACGATGGTGATGATCATGCTCTCGGTGGTCACCTCGGGCCGCTATATGTACTGGCGGCTCACGTCGACAACTTACTGGGAACATCCGCTCGACGCCGCCTGGGGCCTGTTGCTGGTCTCGGCCGAAGTCTATTCGACCATCGTGCTGATGCTCGGCTACTTTCAGACCGCATGGCCGCTCAAGCGCACGCCGATGCCGCTGCCCGCTTCGCGCGACCAGTGGCCGAGCGTCGACGTGTTCATCCCGACCTACAACGAGCCGCTCTCGGTGGTGAAGCCGACCATCTACGCCGCGCTCGCGCTCGACTACCCGGCCGAGAAAATCGCGATTCATGTGCTCGACGACGGCCGCCGTCCCGAGTTCAAGGCGTTCTGCGAGGAGGTCGGCGTCAACTGGACCATCCGCACCCACAACCGCCACGCGAAGGCCGGCAACATCAATGAAGCCCTGAAGATCACCCAGGGCGAATACCTCGCGATCTTCGACTGCGATCACATTCCGACCCGCTCGTTCCTGCAGATCGGCCTCGGCTGGTTCCTGCGCGACAAGCTGCTGTCGATGCTGCAAACGCCGCACCACTTCTTCTCCGCCGATCCGTTCGAACGCAATCTCGGCACCTTCCGCAAGGTGCCGAACGAAGGCGAACTGTTTTACGGCCTCGTGCAGGACGGCAACGATCTGTGGAACGCCACCTTCTTCTGCGGCTCATGCGCATTGCTGCGCCGGAGCATGGTCGAAGAGATCGGCGGCATCGCGGTCGAAACGGTCACCGAAGACGCGCACACCGCGTTGAAGCTGCACCGTCTCGGCTACACCACCGCGTATCTGGCGATCCCGCAGGCGGCGGGGCTTGCCACCGAAAGTCTGTCTGGCCACATCGGTCAGCGGATTCGCTGGGCGCGCGGCATGACGCAGATTTTCCGGATCGACAATCCGCTGACCGGCAAGGGGCTGAAAATCGGCCAGCGGCTCTGTTACCTGAACGCGATGATGCACTTCTTCTACGGCATCCCGCGTCTGGTGTTCCTGACCGCGCCGCTGTCGTACCTGTTCTTCGGCGCGCATGTGATCGAGGCCGCCGCCAGCACGATCGCGATCTACGCCCTGCCGCACATGATGCACGCGAGCATCACCAACTCGCGGATGCAGCGCTCGTTCCGCCATTCGTTCTGGGCCGAAGTGTACGAATCGGTACTGGCGTCGTATATCACCGCGCCAACGCTGCTCGCGCTGATCAACCCGAAGCTCGGCAAATTCAACGTGACGGCCAAGGGCGGCCAGATCGAGAAGAACTACTTCGACTGGGCGATCTCGCGGCCGTATCTGTTCCTGCTGTTGCTGAACCTGATCGGCTTCGTGGTCGGCATCGTGCATATCTATCTGAACTGGCACATCCGCAGCGTGGTGAACACGACCATCCTGAATCTGGGCTGGACCACCTACAACATGCTGATTCTCGGCGCGAGCGTGGCCGCGGCGAGCGAGCGCCGGCAGATTCGCGCCGTGCACCGCGTGGCGATGCAAATGCCCGTGATGCTGAAGTTCTCGACCGGCCGTACGCTCGCCTGCGAAACCATCGACTACTCGGAAGGCGGCGTCGGCGTGGCGCTGCCCGCGAAAATCGAAGTGCCGGTGCACGAACAGGTGACCGTGTCGCTGTTTCGCGGCGACGAGGAATACGCCTTCCCCGCCACCGTCGGATTTACGGAGCCGGGCCGCGTGGGCCTGCGCTTCTCGGCGCTGACGCGCGAGCAGGAATACGAGTTCGTCAAGACCACCTTCGCGCGTGCCGACGCATGGACCGGCTGGGCTGAAGGACGTCAGCAGGACACGCCGCTACGCGGTCTGTCGCATGTGCTGAGCGTCGGCGCACGCGGCATCTGGGGTCTTTTCGAGCATCTTTATGCCGACCTTCGAAGCTCGATGAAAAGCCGTCCGGTGGACGTCAAAAAGCTAAAAACCAAAGACTGATCTATGGGCAACAGGATGGCGAAGTCAAACGTCGAACGCTCGCATCACGAGCGCGGTGGGATGGGAGCGCAGGCGCGTCTGTCTGGACGCTCCCGCACGCAACGATTGACGCGCGGGCTGGCCTGCTGGCTCGCGTTGCAAACCGCATTGGCGGCGCCGCTGGCTTCGGCGGCTGAGATGGTCGCGGCGGCTGCGGGGACCATGAGCGGCAGCGCGAGCGCGTCGCAAGCGGGCCTGACGGCAGCGGCCCAAGGCCAGGCACCAGCTGCGCGCGTCGCCACCGGCGTCGGCAGCGTGCCCGCGCCGAGCCCGGCCGTCGCCTACGATCCGAACGCGATCGCTCAAGCACAGTTGGCCACGCCCACGCCGGCGCTCGCTGCGTCGTCGGTGAAAGCCTTGGGTATCAGAACGCCCACCACGGCCGAACCGGGCACGCTGGTGCCGGGCGGCCGCCGTCAAACGCTCACGTTCGCCGACCTCGGCGCGCGCGATCCGCTGCAATTGCGCGGCACGGACGGCCAGAACGGCGTCGCCTTCTCGGTACGCGGCGACGAAGTGGTGACCGGCGCGGTCCTGCATCTGGTCTACAGCTACTCACCCGCGCTGCTCGCGAATATTTCCCAGTTGAAAGTGCTGGTGAACGGCGAAGTCGCCGCGACGCTGCCGGTGCCGCGCGAACAGGCCGGCATGCTGGTGGCGCGTGACGTCTCGATCGATCCGCGCTTCATCACCGAATTCAACCACCTGAACGTGCAGTTGATCGGTCACTACACGACGAGTTGCGAGGACCCGGCGAACTCGTCGCTATGGGCCACCGTCAGCAATGCCAGCTCGCTCGATCTGACCTATGCGTCGCTCGCCAGCAAGCCGGATCTCGCGGCGTTGCCGCAGCCGTTCTTCGACCGCCGCGACGTGCGCCGCCTCGAACTGCCGTTCGTGTTCCCGCAAAAACCCGGCGCCGGCACGCTCGAAGCGGGCGGCATCGTCGCCTCATGGTTTGGCGCGCTCGCCGGCTATCGCGGCGCGGTATTTCCGGCGCAACTGGATAACGCGCCGCTGTCGGGCAACGCGGTGGTCTTCGCCACCGACGACCAGCGTCCGGCGGGTGTAACGATTCCGGCGATTTCCGGCCCGACCATCGCCGTGGTGGACCGCGAAGCGCCGGCGCGCGGCAAGCTGCTGCTCGTGCTCGGCCGTACCGAAGCCGAACTGAAAACCGCGGCCAGAGCACTCGGCATCGGCCAGAACACGCTGACCGGCCCGAGCGCGACGATCACGCGCCTGAACGAACTCGCGCCGCGTGCGCCGTACGACGCGCCGAACTGGTTGCCCACCAATCGCCCCGTGCGTTTCGGCGAACTCGCCGACCCGCGCGACCTGACCGTGTCCGGCTACGACGCCGACGCCGTGCGCGTGAATCTGCGCGTACCGCCCGATCTGTTCATGTGGCACACCAAGGGCGCGCCGATCGATCTGCGCTACCGCTACACGGTGCGTCCGCTGCGCGACCGGTCATCGCTGAACATCAGCGTCAATGATGGCTTCGTGCAGTCCCTGCCGATTCCGGCCGAGTCGGCCTCCATCTTCGAGCTGAGCCATTATTTCGCGCGCGTGTTGCCGGACAGGACCGCCGAAGCGCGCCGCACGGTCTACGTCGCGCCGCTGCTGCTGACGCCGCGTGCGCAAGTGCGTCTGCATTTCTACTACGACATTCCCAACACCGGTGAATGTCACGGCCGCCTGCTGGAAAACGTGGTCGGCTCAATCGATCCGAACTCGACCATCGATCTGTCGTCGTTCCCGCATTACATGGCGCTGCCCGATCTGGCGGCGTTCGCCAACAGCGGCTTCCCGTTCACGCGCATGGCCGATCTTTCCGAGACCGCGGTGATCCTGCCGGACGAGGCCGATTCGAGCGACTACAGCCTGTACCTGCTGACCATGGGCCGCATGGGAGCCTCGACGGGCTACCCGGTGAACGGCGTCACCGTCGGCACGGCAGACGACGTCGACAAGTACGCCAGCAAGGACCTGCTGATTTTCGGCGCGCCGGGCAAGCAACCGCTGCTGCAGCGCTGGGCCAAATCGATGCCGTTCTCCAGCGACGGCGATTCGCGCACCTTCTCGCTGTCAGACGTGGTCTTCAAGCTCGAGGACTGGTGGCATGGCGAGCGTGGTGTCGAACGCTCGCCGGCGCGCGCCGACCTCACGCTCGTGAGTTCGAACGGCGATGCCCTCCTGACCGGTTTCGAATCGCCGCTGCAGAAGAACCGCAGCGCCGTCGCGCTGGTGAGCGCAGCCGGCCAGTCGGACGCCGATCTGTCCGCCGCCCTGCTCGACGCCGACGTGCTGCCGGAGATTCAAGGCGCGATGGCCGTGATCCACGGCCGCACCGTCACCATCACGTCGAACGGCGAAGCGTACTATGTCGGCCGCTTGTCGCCGCAAGAGTATCTGCGTTGGGCGCTGTCGTCGCATCCGCTGTTGCTGGTGCTAAGCGGCGTGCTCGCCGCGCTGATCATCGCGGGCCTGTTCTACCGGACGCTGCGTTCGATCGCCGCGCGCCGGCTGAAAGACTGAGAGGACCGACAGGACTGATATGCGGGTTCGAATCAATAAAACCTCTATGACGCTAACGGTGGGCTTCGGTCTCGCGCTTGCCGCGGCCGCGAGTGTTGCCGCCATTACCAAGGTGGCCCAGACCACCTCGCCTGGTCAGCCTGCTCAGTGCAACACCGACTGGCCGGCCTACCGCATCTTCGTCGAACGCTTCGTGCAGGCCGATGGCCGCGTGATCGATTATTCGTCGCCGCAACTGAAAACCACCTCGGAGGGCCAGTCGTACGGCATGTTCTTCGCGCTGGTCGCGAACGACCGCGCGACCTTCGATCGCCTGCTCGACTGGACCCGCGCGAATCTCGCGGGTAATCAGTTCGACGCACAGAACGTGCGGCTGCCGTCGTGGCTCTGGGGCAAGAAACCGGACGGCTCGTTCGGCGTGCTCGATCAGAATTCCGCCTCCGACTCCGACCTGTGGATCGCCTACGATCTGCTGCAGGCCGGCCGCCTCTGGCATGAAGCAAGTTATACGCAACTCGGTCAGGCGCTCGCCGCCCAGATCGCGCGCCAGGAAATGACCACGCTGCCGGGCGTCGGCCCGATGCTGCTGCCCGGACCGCAGGGCTTCAAAATTGGCGGCGTGACGCGCCTGAATCCGAGCTATCTGCCCTTACCCGTGCTGCGCGCGTTGGCCAAGGACATGCCGAACGGCCCGTGGGGCAAGCTCGCCGATAGCGCCTACAAGCTGATCAAGACTACCGCGCCTCAAGGCTTCGCGCCCGACTGGGCCGCGTGGCAGAACGGCCAGTTCGTGGTCGATCCGAAAGAAGGCGACACGGGCAGCTACGATGCGATCCGGGTCTACCTGTGGGCCGGTCTCACGTCGCCCGCCGATCCGCTCGGCAAGCCCTGGCTCGCGGCGCTCGGCGGCATGCGCGCCCGCGTGGCGCAAACCGGCATCCCGCCCGAGAAGGTTTCGTCGACCACCGGCACGGCGAGCGGCGAAGGACCGTTGAGCTACTGGGGCGCGCTGGCGCCGTACTTCAAGGCGCTCGGCGACGAGCGCGGCCTCGGTCTCGCACGCACCCACCTCGCCGTGCTCGACACCACCGTGCCGGGCCGCGAACCTGTCTATTACGATCGTGTGCTCGGCTTGTTCGGCACCGGATTTATCGACGGCCGCTATCGTTTCGACGAAGCCGGCCGTCTCGTGCCAAGTTGGAGAAATGCATGCGACTGAGCGCCCTCGCGTTGTCATTGCGGTTCGCGCTGAGCCTGACTGTCGTCTGCTGCGCGGCGGCGGCTTCGCCTGACGCGTTGGCGCAGGCGTCGAAAGATCCGCTGAGCGTGCTGATCGATCAGGGCAAGTACTGGCAATCGCATCACCGCGGCGACCTCGCCGAACAGGCGTGGCAGAAAGTGCTGCGCATCGACCCGAAGCAACCCGATGCGCTCTACGGCATGGGTATGGTGCTCGCCGACCGCAAGGACGGCGCGGGTGCGCAGCAATATCTGGCGCGTCTGAAAGCGGTCGCGCCGAGCTATCCGAATCTGGACGAACTCGGCCGGCGTCTCGGCGAATCGAGCCTGCGCGATCAGACCGTCAATGATGCGCGGCGGCTCGCGCAAAGCGGCCAAAGCGCGAGTGCGGTGGAGGAATACCAGCGCGCGTTGAACGGCAAGCCGGCCACGCCGGAACTGCAGCTCGAGTATTACCAGGCGCTGTCGGCCACGCCGCAGGGCTGGGATCAGGCACGCCGCGGCCTCGAACAGCTCGCGCGCGACAATCCCGACGACCCGCGCTACGCCCTCGCCTATGCCCAGCATCTGACCTATCGCGACTCGACGCGCCGCGACGGTATTGCGCGGTTGCAGAAGCTCGCCGGCGACAGCACCGTTGGCGCGCCGGCAAAAAAGAGCTGGCGGCAGGCCTTGTTGTGGCTGGACGCACGGCCTTCCGACGTCGCAACGTACGAAGCCTATCTGCAAGGCTCGCCCGACGATGCGGCCGTGAAAGCGCGCTTCGAGTCGATGGTTCTGCAGGACAAGGCGGCCCGTGATCGTGCTCAGGAAAATGCCGCCGTCGACGCCCGTGGCCGCACCATCGCCGACGGTTTCGCCGCGCTCGATCGTGGCGACCTCGGCACGGCGCGAGCGAAGTTTTCGTCAGTACTGGCAAATAGTCCGAACGACACCGACGCGCTCGGCGGCATGGGTATCGCCGCACTGAAGCAGGAACACTTTGCCGAGGCCCGCAACTATCTGGAGCGCGCGTCGCGCGGCGGCAATCCGGCGCGCTGGAAAACCGCGCTCGATAGCGCAACCTACTGGACCTATACCAGCGACGCGATCGGCGCGCGCAGCAATGGCGAGTTCGTGAAGGCGAAGTCGCTGTTCGAACGCGCGATCGCGCTGAACCCGTCCGACGTCACCGCGCAGGTGCTGCTCGGCGAGATGCTGCTCTCGAATGGCGACCCGGCCGGCGCCGAGCAGGCCTACCGGATGGCATTGCGCCGCCAGGCCGACAATCCCGATGCGATTCGCGGCCTCGTCGGCGCGCTCGCCGCGCAAGGCCGCGGCGACGAAGCGCTGCAATTCGCCAATCAGCTGAACAGCGAACAGCAATCGAAGGCCGGCGGCATCAACCGTCTGCGCGGTGAAGCGCAGGCCGCCCAGGCACGCGCGGCCGAAGCGCGCGGCGATCTCGGCAGCGCGCGCAGCCTGTTTGAAGACGCACTGCTGAACGATCCCGACGATCCCTGGCTGCGCCTCGACCTCGCGCGCATTTACGTGCGCCAGGGCGCGGTGGCGAACGCGCGCAGCATGATGGACGGACTGCTCGCCGCGCATCCCGACATGACCGACGCGCTCTACGCGAGCGCGTTGCTGTCGGCGGAAACGCAGGACTGGACGGCCGGTCTCGCGCAACTCGAACGGATTCCAGTCGCGCAACGCACCGACGCGATGACGACCCTGCAGCACCGTTTGTGGGTGCATCAGCAAGCCGACCTCGCAACGCGGATGGCGCGTAACGGCCAGTCGCAGCAAGCGCTGGCCACCTTGCGCGCCGCCGAACCGGTCGCCGCCAACAACCCCGAACTGATCGGCGTGATCGCGGCCGCGTATCAGCAGGCCGGCGACCCGAATCGCGCGTTGGGTCTCGTGCGCAGCGCGATGAACGCGGCGCCCGGCAACACCGATTTACTGCTGCAATACGCGGGCATTCTGTCCGCCACGCAGCAGGAAGCCGAACTCGGCATGGTGATGCGGCGGCTTGCGTCGATGCAATTGACGCCCCAGCAGCGCACGGACTTCGGCAATCTGAATCTGGGTATCGTCATCAAGCAATGCGACGCGGTGCGTCAGCGCGGCGATCTTGCCAGCGCCTACGACGTGATCGCGCCGTGGCTGGCGGCGATGCCCGACAATCCCGATCTGCAAGCCGCCCTCGGCCGCCTCTATTCGAGCGCCGGCGACGACCGCAACGCGCTTGCCAGTTACCGCGTCGCGCTGCAGCGCAAGCCCGACGATCTGAACCTGCTGCAGGCGAGCATCTCCGCGGCGGCCGGCGCCAAGCAGTTCAGCTATGCCGAATCGCTCGCGAAGCAAGCGCTCGCGGCAGCCCCAGGCGACCCGGGCGTGCTGGCGACGGTGGGCCGCATGTATCGCGCCGAGGGCAAGCTGTCGCTTGCCTCGACTTATCTGCAGCGCTCGCTGGTCGCGGCCAATACGCCGCTGATGGCCAACGCCCAGCGCGCCAATGCACCGAGCAACGTGCCGCGTGGCTGGGAAGTCGCGATGCGCCGCATTGGCGCCACGCCGCTGCCGGGCACCAATCCCTTCGAAGGTAAAACCGCCACGATCTCGCCGACCGACGCCGACAACGCGGCGTTTGCCGGCGGCGGCTCCAATGCCGCGCGTGCCTCGCTTCCGTACTCGCAGTCCTCCTTGCCGTCACAGACCGTGCCGAACTATCCGCCGCCCACGCAGCCCGCGCCTTACGTCGCGCCTTATACGGCACCCGCGCCGCAGCCGTATTTGCCCAATGCCGCACCGAATGCCGCGCCCTCCGCGTTGCCCTATAACGCGCCGCGTCCGGGCGTCAACACGGGTGGCTACGGTCAGGAGGCCAACGGATCGAGCCAGTCAGGCGCGCCGTTGCAGCCGTATCCGGGCCAGGGCCAGGCGCAGATGCAGCAGGCCCCGCAGCAGCAGTACAACCCGGGGTATCCGCAGCAAGGCGGCTACCCGCAACAAGCGGGGTATCCGCAGCAAGGCGGCTACCCGCAGCAAGGTGGGTATCCGCAGCAGGCGCAATACCCGCAGCAGATGCCGGACGGCTACGCGGCCACACCGTGGCCGATGTCGCCCGCGGCGCGCGAAGCGCAAGCCAACGGCGGTTCGATGCAACAGCCGCGTTACGCCAGCTCGCCCACCGGCACGAAACGCTCGACCAGCAAAAAGCCAAGCGTGGCGAAGAGCAACCGCAACACGCAAGCCTACGCGCAGGCGCCGTATGGGCAGAGCCAGGGCTACCCGCAGCAGCAACAGCCCTATTACGGCCAGCAAGCTTATCCCCAGCAGCAACAGGCTTACGCGCAGCAACCTTATCAGCCGGTTCCGCCGCAGCAGGCTTACGGTCAGCAGCCTTATCAGCCGTATCCGAACCAGGGATCGGGTTATTACGCGCAGCAGCAGCAACCGTACATTCCGCAGCCGCCGACCGGTTATGCGCAGCCGTATTACCCGCAGCAACCCGGCGCGAATGGCAACGGCGGCGGCTACCCGCAACCGAACGTCGCCAACACGCAGACACTCGGCGTGGCGGACGAACTGGCTCAGGTCAATCGTGAGCAGGCGAGCACGGTGTCGGGCGGGATCGTGTTCCGCAACCGTTCGGGCGAGGACGGCCTGTCGACGCTGACCGATATCGAAGCGCCGATTCAAGGGCGCATCAAGGCCGGCAACGGTCATATCGTCGTGACCGCGACGCCGGTTACGCTCGACGCCGGCACCGCCTCGGGCAATCTCTCGACGCTCGCGCGATTCGGCGCGGGGCTGTCCAGTTTCAACTCCGCCACCGCGGCGGTCGCCGGCAACAACACGTATGGCAGTCAGACCGCGAGCGGCGTGGGCTTGTCGCTCGGCTACGAAGCGCGCAGCTTTAGCGGCGATATCGGTGTCACGCCGCTCGGTTTCCCCGAGAAAACCATCGTGGGCGGCCTGCAATACAACGGCGGCATTACCGACAAGGTGTCGTATTCGCTCGCCATTGCACGCCGCGCGGTGACGGACAGCTTGCTGTCGTATGCGGGCGCGCGCGATTCGGGCTCCGGCCTCGAGTGGGGCGGCGTCACCTCCAACGGCGGCCTCGGCAGCCTGGCATGGGACGACGGCACCAGCGGCCTGTACGTGAATGCCGCGTATCAGTTCTACCAGGGCTACAACGTTGCGAGCAATAACGCCGTCAAGGGTGGCGGCGGTGTCTATACACGCGTCTTCAAGGATGCCGATCAGACGCTAACCGTCGGCGTGAACACGACACTGATGCGTTATGCCAACAACCTGTCGTACTTCACCTATGGTCAGGGCGGTTACTTCAGTCCGCAACAGTACGTGATCCTGAATCTGCCGGTGGAATGGACTGGGCGCAACGGTCAGTTCACCTATGACGTGAAGGGGTCGATCGGCGTGCAGCATTATCGTCAGGACGCGTCGAACTACTTCCCGCTCAATGACGGTTCCAACCGCCAGAGCACCGCCGCTGCGGTAGCCAAACTCATCGGCACGAGTGTGGATAGCGGCGCGGTTTATCCTGGGCAGAGCAAGACCGGCCTTTCTTATTCGCTTAGCGCGGTGGGCGAATATCAACTCGCGCCACAGTTGGCGTTTGGGGCGACCGCGTCGCTCGGCAATGCTTATGAGTATCGTGAGTGGCTTGCCGCTGTTTATGTGCGCTATAGCTTTAGCAAACAGACGGGATTGCAGCCGTTCCCGCCTACGCCGCTCACGTCGCCTTATTTGTCGTTGTCGAATTAGCAGTCTTTTGCGTTGGGCGGCGGCGGAACATTGCCGATCCGCTCGCGCCGTCATCAGTTCATAAGCGGAGCAAAGGCGGCAGCGGATGCTGCCGTTCGCGCTATTCCGGCGCGAGCGCAATAGCGACCTGACGCCCGACGTATGTCCAGTTCAGGCACCTCAGGCAGCGCGTTTCGTGTGATGTTTTTCCCGCGCATCGTATCGCTTCGCGAGCCGTTCTTTCCGCTTTGCACCGCACTATCCGGGTAGCCCAGGTAAAGGTTGCCACGCGGTGGCCTGCCTGTCGCCAGCATTGTTCGGCCAGCCCCATAAAGCGCACTCGATCCCCTCACCAGCCGGGCGTTGTCGCCTACAATTATTCCTGCCGCGTGGCCGCTTCGCGCCCTCGGTGTACGGCAGACGAATTCATCCCACCTCCTGAGGGGCATTCACGCGCGCCATGCGCGTCGGCAGAGTGGGAACACACTCATTGACGTGAACTCTGTGGAGCGCAGCCATGCCCTTTCCGGCGCAAGACCACGGCTGCCCCGGCTGGAACGGGGAAATGGCGCGGCGCATCAGCGAATTCGACTGGCGCGCGACCAGCCTCGGCCCAGTGGAAGACTGGCCACGCAGTCTCACTGCCGTCGTTCAAATGCTGCTCGCCTCGCCCGTACCCCTCGTGCTTCTATGGGGCAAACCGGGCTACATGATCTATAACGACGCCTACGCGATCTTCGCAGGCGGACGGCATCCCTATCTGCTCGGTTGTCCGGTCGAGCGCGGCTGGCCGGAGGTCGCCGACTTCAACCGTCACGTAATGAAGACCTGTCTGGCCGGCGGCACCTTGTCGTATCGCGACAAGGAACTGGTTCTGCTGCGCGACGGGAAACCCGAAGACGTCTGGATGGACCTGTACTACAGTCCGGTCGCCGACGACAGCGGCGCACCTGCGGGCGTACTCGCGATGGTCGTCGAAACCACCACACGCATATTGACCGAACGCTGGCGGCAACGCGCCGAGGCGGAACTGCACGAGACCAACGAACGGTTGCAACTCGCGCTCAATACCGGCGCCGTGCTCGGCACCTGGGTGCTCGATCTGCGCACCGGCACCGTCACCGGTGACGAACGCTTCGCGCGCACCTTTTCGTTTCCACTGGAAGAAGCCGCGAAGGGGGTCGAGCGCCATGCCGCGACGCAAGTGATCCATCCCGACGACCAGCCGCTCAACGATCGCCTGACCATCGAAGCGATGCGCACCGGCGAGCCGTTTCGCGCCGAGTACCGGATTCGCCGCCCCGATGGCGACTATATGTGGGTGCAGGCGAACGGCCAGTGCGAGTTCGACGAACACGGGAAGCCGACGCGCTTTCCCGGCGTGCTGATCGACATCCACGAACGCAAGATCGCCGAGCAATCGCTACGTCAGTTGACCGAAACACTCGAACAACGTGTCGCCGATGAGGTCTCCGCACGGGCACTCGCCGAAGAGCAGTTGCGCCAGGCCCAGAAGATGGAAGCGATCGGCAGTCTGACAGGCGGCGTCGCGCACGACTTCAACAACGTGCTGCAAGTGATCAACGGCAATCTGCAGATGCTCGCCGCCGATACCGACGGCAATCCGGCTACGTCGCGGCGTTTGTCCGCCGCGACCGATGCCGTCAAACGCGGCGCGAAACTCGCCGCGCATCTGCTGGCCTTCGCGAGGCGCCAGCCGCTCTCGCCGATCGTGCTGAACCCGCGCCGCCTGCTCGCCGGCATGAGCGAGATGCTGCACCGCGCGCTCGGCGAGACCGTCAAGATCGAAACCGTGTTGAGCGACGATCTGTGGCGTGTGCAAGTCGATCGCAACCAGCTCGAAAACGCCCTGCTCAATCTTGCCATCAACGCGCGCGACGCGATGCAGGCCGACGGCACGCTCACCGTACGCGCGACGAACCGCGTGCTGGATGCCCAGTTTTGCCGTGGCAAGCCGGAGCTCTCGCCTGGAGAATACGTGGTGTTCTCGGTGACCGACACGGGCATTGGCATGAAGCCCGAAATTCTCGAGCGCGTATTTGAACCGTTCTTCACCACCAAGCCCGATGGCCACGGCACCGGTCTCGGCT
>NZ_JAQQFL010000027.1:0-130379 GCF_046026025.1 Paraburkholderia fungorum
AAAAGCTCGATCATTTCGGGCTGGGTGTTGCCGAAACTCGCGCGGGAAGGAGTCGCGACGCATATCGTGAGCGCCCGGGTCGTCGGCAATCCCGTTTCCGCCATTACCCAGGCGCTGCTGAAGCCGGGTGCCATCTGGGAACGGCCGCCAACCGAAGGCAAGCAGAGCCTGCGCGAGCTGATGGAACGGGCGACGAGAAAAATTGCCCCTAGGAAACTGCTACTGGTGCTAGACCAGTTCGAGGAGTTCCTGATTCTGGCCGACGGCGAGCAACGGCACACCTTTACCGCATTGCTGCGCTCGCTCGCAGAATCGCCCGTACCAAATCTGCAGGTCCTGATGATCCTGCGCAGCGACTACCAACCTCTTCTCGATACGCTTGAGTTGCCCGAATCCGAGAAAGACAGAAGAGACGTCCCGCCGTTTTACGAGTCCGATGCGGTAGCATTCCTTCGCGCGTCGGAACTGCAGATCAGCGACGCGCTGGAAGGTGAAATTCTGGAGGAAGCGCGCGACGTCGAACAGACGCCGGGGCTGATTCGCCCGATCACCGTCAATCTCTTTGGCCTAGTGCTGCGTCGCTTCAAAACGCTTCCTAAAGACTACCGGCAAGGCACGCTGCTGCGCAGCTATCTGCGCGGGCTGATTCAGAGAAAGGAGATCCGGGACTTCGCGCCACCGATTTTGCGCTGCATGATTACCGGCAATGGAACGAAGATACCCGTCGTGTATGCGGACGTCGCCCGTGCGCTCGGACTCGATCCCTGTCAGGTCCGCGGTTGCCTGGTGCAGCTCGCGAACGAGGGCGTCGTGCGCGAACTCGATCGTGACCAGGGAAAATGGGAAATCGCCCACGATTTCATCGCCGGTCTCTACCACCATATTCTGGCGGGCTGGCGCGCATCGGTCTGGCACCGTGCCAGACCATGGATGATCGGAGGTGGCATCGGCCTTTGGCTTGTGGGCCTGCTCACCCTGCCAGCGCTCGTGAGCAGTTGGCAGGAAAATCGAGATCGACAAGCACTGGCCGATCTGGGATTTACGTCCGAGCCCTGCTACCAATACAAATATGGCAGTTCATTGCTCATACCCGGTTGTTTGGTGTGGGTTGCAACGGATAAATTGAAGACCTCCGAGCTTTCTGTCTCAATTCCACACCTTAAGAGACTCAAGAAGGTTGGTCTAAACCTTGGAAGCACCAAGATCCAGACCATCGACGCGCTGAAGGATTTGCCCGGTCTGCAAATTCTCTACCTCAACAGCACCCCAGTCGCGAACGTCGATGCGCTGAAAGACCTGACCAGCCTGAAAACGCTCATGTTCAACAACACCAAAGTCGCGAACATCGATGCGCTGAAAGACCTGACCAGCCTGCAAATGCTCATGTTCAATGACACCCCAGTCGCGAACATCGATGCGCTGAAGAAGTTGACCGGCCTGCAAGTGCTCACGCTCAATGACACTCAAGTCGCAAACATAGATGCGCTGAAAGACCTGAACGGCCTGAACACGCTCGCGTTCAGTGAGACCCCAGTGGCGAATATCGATGCGCTGAAGGGGCTGACCGGCCTGAAGACGCTCATTTTCGACAAAACCAAAGTCAAAAACCTTGATGCACTGCGGGGGCTGACCGGCCTGGAACAGCTCGTTCTCGCGGACACTCCGGTCCAGAACCTTGATGCGCTGAAGGGATTGACTCACCTGAAAGTCCTCCTTATCAACGCCACTCCCGTCCAAAGCATCGACGCGCTGAAGGGCTTGCCCCATCTGGAATCGCTCGATCTTTCCAACACGCCTGTCGAGAACATCGATGCGCTCAAAGGGACGACCGGCCTGCGAACCCTGATTCTCACCGACACCAACGTCAAAAACCTCGATGCGCTGAAGGGGTTGAACAGCCTTTCAACGCTCTCTCTCAAAGATGACGACGTCGAGAACATTGACTCGCTGAAGGGACTAACCAGCCTACGCCAACTTGTTCTTCAGAACACCCACGTCAAGAACGTCGATGCACTGATGGGATTGACCGGCCTGACCGTGCTCGATCTCCAGGGGACCGACGTCCACGACGCTGCTCCGCTCAAGGGGTTAACCAATCTGACAAAGCTCGGTCTTCCAAAAACTAATGTGCGGAACGTCGATGTGCTCAAAGCCGCCATGCCAAAAACTGCGCTGTATTTCTCAGACAGACCTAGACCTTAGCCAACGGCTAGCCGTGGAATCCCGCCTGGTGTTTGCCGCTCCACTGACGCTCAAAATGCGAGGCGATTCCCCGAAGTGGCGATCTCGCGTGGCGATCGGATGACATCCACGATTTCGTCTATTGACGACACGATGAGGTGGCAGCTACAAATAACCATTGGATTGTCGCCCGTCGCTAGCAATACTCGATCGTCGGTTTTCAATCCAATGCACAACTTTCCGAGTGCATAAGCGTACCCAAGCTCAAACGACACGCCCTCATCTACCGTGCGCCCGTCAAGCACGGCAATTAGGACGTCCGAGCTAGCAATAGCATCAATGTCCTTCTTGAAAACGTTCTGCCTCGCTTCTTCAAGCGGCATGCCGCTTGCAACGAGCTTCGTAAGAAGTCCTCCATCGCGTTGAGGCAAAAATACATCGATTAAGGGCGCCATAGAGGATTCGATGCGCGCATTAAAATCACGCTCCATATCGTTAAACAATGGAGCGGCAAGGTAGGCGCGCGGCTTACGTGCAAATTCGATTTTACGCATATATATCCATCACCTCAGTTAAGTCAATAGGCTCGTAACCTTTTAGCAAAACCCGCCTTACGACTTTCTTTGCTATTTGCCCCGGCGTCTGGCCTTCGGTGTTGTATACGAAACTAGGTTCATAGATATCCTTCAACGCGGCTATTTGCGCCTCAAAGTAATCTTTACTTCCAGCCTGTTCCGGCGAACGGCCTCGCGTGTAGTTTCGCTCGACCAGCGTCTCCGCTTTTGCCTGAAGGAAAATAATTCCACCATTTTGCAATGGTCGGTGACGAGTTATGATCCGTTTCATAGCAGCAGTTTTTCCCTTATTTTCACTTTCATTTTCAGAGAAAGCATACAAGTCCAATGGACCGCGATCCATAAAATGAAAGCCAACTCCTGCCGCGTGCATTCTTCTATTTTTCTCTTTCAGCTCACCGTAAATGAAACTATCTACTTTTTCGCTTTCCTCTTGGCTTAATTGCTTGAAGGAGCGATACATTTCTGAAGGTGGAGGCTGCGTCCACTCTTCGTAAGTTTCGAAGCAGCGCAAGTGCTCCAATAACGAAGATTTTCCTGCAGCAACTGGCCCGACGATGTAGTAGTGCCGACATGAACATCGATCCTCTCCCATTTCATCAAGCTTATCGCCAAATTCGCGCGGCTCAAGATTTAATAGCGAGAAAAATTCTCGCATTTCAGCAGACGTCAAAAAAAGCGTAAATACATTGTACAAGTCAAGATTGGCATTAAAAATATCCGAACGCTGCTCACCATTCAAAGCATCTTCATCATGCAGCCAATGAATCATATAGTGATGATTGGCAGGACTCTTGTCTCGATTGAGACGCAAATAGTTTTTGAGTGACGCATCAGCGAGCGAATGTCCGATGATTAACATCGTATTTTGGACAAATCGCATGAAAATATACTCCGCACTCACTCCCGGCGCCCTAGCAATAGCATCAGCAAACGAATCCTCCGTGAAAATCAGCGTCGGACTTCGTTTCTTGAGGGATGCTTGAGGCAACAGTCCGTTAACATGGTATATAGTGGTGTGATTCGGTCGATCCAAGAGCGCGGGACGCCATTCAACAGAGTATGATCGAGTTGACTTATCAAGTTGAGACTTAAATCCAACCGACTGCGCCAGAATATCATCGAAATTGAAATTTACGACGAACGGGACCTTTCTCACAAGATCTTTCAGTTGAGAAAGATAAGGGTGTGAATCTAGTAAATCCGTTATTTTCGGCGCGACGTCTTTATAGATTGCTTCGTGGATCGATTTCGCCCAATCATGGTTGACTGTAGCCTCTCCAGACGCGCTGAGGTCCTCATCACCAGAATTCCGATGCCGGTTGTAAATGATTTGCCCGAGATATTCTGGTGTAAGCCCGGCTGTTCTATGTGCTCTAAAATCTCCCGCCAAAGTCGCTGAGTGCGCAGCAAGCCTTTCAAGCAACCCGTACCAGTTAGGAACACCTGCATTGATTGAAATTCCCGCCCCCGTTACGAGATTAAGTCGTTGCTGCTGCAGACGCTGATAGAGATGGCACATAAAGCGAGGCAACGCAGGCTGCCGGACCAATGCTGCATTCAACTCGTTCATTACGTCTGCTTCCCTTGGATAGATATTAGATGGGATATAGAGCCAAGATCATCGGGCTTGTATCGCTTGGCAACATCGCGTAGATTCCACAACCCAGAACGAACAATGGGGGCCATAGGCGAATGTCGGCCAAGCCAGTTCGTGCTTGGCTTTTCAATAACTTCAAAATTTTCCGTGCAAAGAGCAATTAGCTGTGTCTCGAAATGTGCCCTCAAACTATCTTTCGAAGGTTCATCGTCAATAGGAATAACGAACACTTCCAAATCATTCAGATATCTGCTTACCTTCCTTTCGTGGTCAAGCTCGTTCTCGCGAACTTCAGCGGATGCATGCTGCCCTTCACCCCACGTTTTATATTGACGCTGCAATTCGTCAGAGTCGAGGAGTGCGCGGCCTACGTGGAGTCGAAAGATAGAACCGCGATGGTTTCCCGCGCCATCCACCTGACCAAAATGACTTCTCAGTCGAGTCCTCAATGTTGATTTTGACTCTAAACTCACCGCATGGGTACCAATCCGGACTATTCGCGGGCCACTTTTTGTGAAATTTTGTTCCCTCGGATCCAGGAAAACATATACGCCACGCTTAGGAATTCTTGCTTGAGAGAAGTTAGAAAATTTAAAAGTCAGCCCCATTGTTCGCGCATCATCAATGATGGCGTACAACTTTTTCAGGTCCCTGACACGAATGCTCATCTGCTCCGCTTGCTCCAGCCAAAGTGGCATGTGTTCTGGAGCAAGTGTCTTAAGTGGAGTTAGAAGGTTTAGCGGTGGATTTCTGTCCGAGTTGCAAAACAAAAGGGGGTCGACATAGTCACTTTCTGCCAGAAAAGTTACGACAGTATCCTGCGCAAGAGTCGCAAGTGAATCCAGCGCAGACCTGGCCCAGGCGCATTTTTCCGACACGCTCAGATTTTTTATCTGAAAATCGTACGGCTCAATTATTTTGTCTGGAGCGACTAATCCGTGTTTCGCCGACAGCACGAAATATCGGGCTCCAAGGTTCTCTGCTATCGCTCTCGAACGTTGAAATCTGCTCGATGTGTAAAGGTGACTAACACGCGCTGCCGATTGGAGCTTATGGCGCCCACAGCCGATCACCACAACACCAGGCTTGCCGTCGTCGCTCAACAGCGAAGCCAACGTATCGAAGATCGGAAGCTCGAAAAAATCACCTTGGACGCCTTCGCTGGTGTTCATTTTTCCCGCACGGTGGTTTCGACTGTCCTCAAATTGTAACCGACTGAGACAAGCTACCCCAGTGACAGTACGTTTACGCGACGTGGGCTGCAGGCCCCTCAGGCGAACGTCCATTATCTGCAGTTGAGCAGGCAATTGCTGACATATGTCGAACGACCACTATTGTCCGAGATTGTGTCAGAACGCAAAATTCTCCGTTTTCTGAAGTGTCACTTTACCCCCGACGCGAGCTCCACGATGGTTTATGGTCGTTCTGGCGAGTTGACTTCCGCGCTGAACCACAGCGGCACGCGTTCCAACGCACTCTGTGCCGACCACAGACCAAAGCACGGAGGCCGGACTGCTGGACACCGCGCCAACGCGGCACCACGCTAACCAACACAAATCGAAAGGGCTGTTCGCGAAATGCCGCTCCGCGTGTACATGAACGCTCAAAATATGCGACGCCATGACGCTGACAGCTATTGTCCCGCGCAGTTCGTCCATTTTTCACGGACATTGTCTGTGCCCGATCAGTTACAGATCACGACCACCGGGCGGGCGCTCCGAAGACATTGACGCCCTCGCCAAATGCGGCGATACTCTTGCCATGCGATACGACGGAGGCAAAGGCACTTGTTACGCCCAAATAATCAACCTGATGCCTCCTCATGCAAGGTATGTTGAGACACATTTAGGCGGTGGTGCGGTGATGCGGAATAAGAAGGTCGCCGCGACGCAGATTGGCATTGAACGTGATGCTGCAGTGATTGAGGCTACCGAAGAAGCCTTAACTGGACTATGTACCCTCGTCCACGGAGACGCGATCGAGTGGCTTCAATCCACGTCGCTAGACGCCGACACCCTAATTTATGTAGACCCTCCCTACCACCCAGAAACGCGACGTAGAGCGAGAGTCTATCGGCACGACTACTCCGCAGAAGATCATGAACGGCTGCTTAACATCCTGACAAAATTGCCTTGCATGGTGCTGATCTCCGGATACGACTGCGCGCTGTATCAGGAACGGCTGGCGGACTGGGGCCAATATCGTTTCCAGGTTAGAACACGGGTCGGCATGCGTGAGGAGTGCGTGTGGTTCAATTATCCCAAACCCGAGATCCTCCACGACGACCGTTACCTAGGGGACGGCTTCAGACAGCGTGAAATCATTCGGCGCCGGAAAGACCGACTTCGGCAACGCGTACTGAAATTGTCGATTGCCGAGAAGGCATCGCTTCATGAGTGGCTTGGCGACCTGATTGCGGGAGAGTGTGACAAATGACTCAGATCGTCACCTACTGGATCGGCGAGCAAGAAGTCAAACGAGAGCTTCCAGATGCAGAGCGCTTCGTGGCGCCCGGTATCGCATGGGGAGAGCACTGGCTACCGTTCACACCGGCGTATTGGTTGTCTCAAGTTTGGATGAATTGCGCAGACGATCGATCGCACTCTCTTTATCACGCACAGGGCACGCTCGCAGAAGAAGTGACTTTCTGCCTTCTTAGCGGCTACGGCATCACCGCCGAGCTTGCCACGGCGGCGTTCGAAGCCTGCCGCAACGCAGCGCTGATCAGTTCGTTGAATACCAATGCTGACGATTGGACCGAAGTGTTGAAGGTGCCCATGCAGCTGGGTGACCGTACAGCTTCCTATCGCTACCCCAATCAAAAAGGCAAGTATCTTGCAGACGCAATGCAGCACATTCAGGAGGATCGCGTCGCCACCACGGGTGGGCGAGCGTTACGAGATAGCCTAATGGGCATTCGCGGCATAGGCCCCAAGACAGCAGGCTTCATTGCGCGGAACTTTCTTGACGCCGACGACGTTGCTATCCTCGATATTCACATCGTCCGCGCAGGCCTACTCTGTGACCTCTTCCGTCCCGAGCAGAAGGTTGAAAGCCACTATTTCGAGATGGAAAAACAATACATCGACTTCTGCCGGTCGATGCATGTGCGCCCTGCCGTACTCGACTGCATCATCTGGGAGCAAATGAGGACCCTCGGACGTTTCGCGTTGGACGCTGTTAAGCGCAAGCTAGGCCAGCAGCTCGCCGACTCAGACTCAGCATCTGTGCCACGTCAGTTGAGACTAAGACTCCCAGTCATAGCCTAACGCTGCAAGCCCACGGCCTCCATCACCGTCGAGTGTTTGACGCATCCGGGACAACTCCCACAGGCCAACGCTCCAGTGTGGCACGAGTGCGCCCATCCAAGCACCGACGTCGTAACTCCTGAAATTCTGACCAGCTCCTCGCTGGTCATCTTCGCCGCGGGTGCCATCAGGCGAATTCCCCCCTCCTGGATTTGCAGAACCTCGCTCAGTGCACTAAGGAAAGCAGGCGATCCGTCCGCGTGGCGGCGATCCGTTACGACGGTGCCAATAAGAACTGCGTCACAACCCGCCTTCATCGCTAGCATGCCGGCAATCGTGATGAGGTATTGATTTCGAAAGGGCCAGAACTCCCCATTGGCGGAATACGGAGACGCCGCGTCGCCTGCCATGCAACCACTACCAAGACCGGGAATCTCGGCATGCAAAACCTGATGCCTGAGCTCGAGATCACGGCAGACCTGCGCGGATGCTTGCACTTCGGCCGCTGCGGCGCGTTGGCCGTAGTCCACCGTCAAACAGACTTCAGGCCGAAGCCACGACGCGAGGGCAATAGAGTCAATGCCGCCCGACAGCAGCAAGAGGCTAGGCATCACCCATCAACCTCCAACAAGTCGCGTAAATGCCCGTAGTAAGATCATTCGTTACATAGCAGTCTGATCCGAAGACCATCGTTAGTGCAGACTCCGGAACGGCCTCGGCTACCGCGATTACAGGTATAGATTTCCCACGAGCGTATCCGACCTCAAACAAGGTCCCGGGATCGAGACCATCCAGAAGTGCCAAGACAACACTAGATTCTTCCAATGCCTTGAGGTCATCAGTAGCAACATCACCTGCAAGCCCCTCACCGACATCGTGAATCGGTGAAAACACCTTAAAGCCCATATCGCGCAAGGCGCCTCGCGCCTCATCAATGGCCCACTGTTGCCCGGCATTGAAAAATGGGCCGGCCAGATATACCCGCCTGTCGTCCGGGATGAGGCGACGTCGACCCTGCCCAGCTTTGAGGTGCGCAGCGCGGGCTTGAACTTGAAAATCTCCTTCGACTGCCGAGTCAATGCGATCATCACTGGACTCGACATAGTGGGCCGTTATCCGCGACGCAAGCCAAGCTGCATCTATTGCTGGCATACCGTTGACCAACCAGCCATGAGCGAAGGTAGCAGAGAATACGTCACCTGAGCCGATCTTGTAGACATTAGTCGTCGGAAAAGAATAGACCCAAGCGCTGTCCTTCGACGTCCTTACAAGCGCGCCCTGCGGGCCGCACTTGACTATCGCGACGCTAACGCCTCGTTGGCCAAGTAAGGCAGCGGCAACGGCCTCAGGATCTTGACAGCCAGTCAACGCTCGACCTTCTGACAGAGAGACGACAAGCGCCAACTCGTCAGCAGTCGACCCATTTGAGCTGTAATGCTTAGCGTCCTTTCCGTCCTGGGGATCGTAGACAACTCGTCGCGCATGGACAACGGGACGCCCCTCGATCATGCCAAACACCAATGCAGATTCGGCCTCGACCGGCGGCTGGGAAACTGCAGCAATACCTCCAGCCGGATAGATGTCTGGTCGCCCCAGCGGAAACCGATATCTAAACCAAATATCGAGCGACGACGATGTTGCAGCCAATTCATAGCCGAAGAGCTTAGCGACCGCGGAAAACTCGTTAGCTAGGCCCTTCCCAAGCACGGTGTGAAGGCAGACCTTTGTGCCAAGGCTGGACAGAACAGCAGCCGCACGCCCGCCACTTCCGCGGAACATCTGTCGGCGAGGAAAGGAGCAATCTTCGCCATAGCTGCCGCCAACGATAGCGATGGCCGAACTCACTTGAGCCTCACACCGACAGTGCAATTGCCGCCATTTAGAGCCTCAACTTCGGCCTCGAACAAATAGCCATTCTGAAGGCAGCGAATCAGCGAAGGCACACGGGGACCGGTCAAAACACCTGCGACCGCTCCCATATGCAGGACGGAAACAACCTGCTGCGGGGGTGGAGAGAGTGCTACGTCGAGAACATGTCCAACCGTCACGGCAGTTAGAACCGCCGCCTGCGGTGAGTTCAATGCCGCCCGAAATGCTAGGGTGTCACACGGATCCCTCGGCACGGAAGGAGACCAACCACCAGAACCTGAGCCGCCCATACTGCCCCCGAACGTTTATCTGATTAATTTGTCACCTCGAATATGCCACAACTCTGCGCAGAACTCATAGATGCGTCATCCACAACGTATCTATGACGCATTCAATCTCACCTCGTCGCAAAGATGCGTCATCCATAACGCATCTTTGACGCATTCAATCCGTGGCCACCTCATTGGCGCTGATGTATTCCACCAACAACGCAACAACGACGCATCTGTGACGCATTCGCCCACATCGGCTGGCCCGCCAACACCAGATAACGGCGAACAACGCATTTTTGCATTCGAATTTATGACGTCCCCTTTGCTCGCTTGCCATCACAACCCTGGCTCCCCTCGCGTGAGTTTCCAAATAGGTCGCATCCCGCTGAGTCACGGATTCAACCCGTCGTGGTATCTGATACCTTTTTGAACGCGAGTGGCTGTTACAGCTCATTGCAAATGAAGCTGTAACGCGGCTATGTGAAAACATAGCCGCTACGTGATACCTAACCGAGTAACGAATCCGACAATGCATTGGACGCCGTCTCGATTGAATACCAACAAGATCACGGAAGCTGATAGTCTTGTGGACATAAGATCTTGCAACCCCAATAGGCAGAGCACTTGTGGTTTGCATCCCTAAATGGAATTGAGCACGACCATGATGAACCCAAGGCAAGCAGCCAGAGATCAGACTCGTACAAAAGAAACCATCGATGGGTACCTCGCCCGCGCGCATGGTCTCCTCTGTCGAATTGCCGATGAAATGCAGTTATCCGAAGACGCTTACCCGGCTCCTTCCGATGTAGTGGCCTACATGAGACGGCACGCGAGCGAATGGAAGTGGGCGACCTTTCGGCAGTATCAAGCGTGTCTGGTGTGCCGTTACGAGATGGAATTCGAACGCACTGGCTACCCGCTGTTTCAGAAAACGGCCGACGAAATCCGACTCCTCCCATATGTCGACTGCAAGCCAGAACGGGAAATCGGACGCACGTCGTCACGCAAACGAAAAGGCATCCCCAAGCGTGACTACGACGTGTTGGTCGCTAACCTCGCGAACCCATCACGTGACGGCGACTATTCGCGGAGAACAGCCCTCTGGTTGATGAGTGCCATTGTGACGGGGCTGCGACCTTGCGAATGGCAACACGCAAATCTGTCCGAGGACCAAGCAGCACTAGTCGTCAGAAACGCAAAGGCCACGAACGGACGTGCGACCGGTGAGCATCGTGTCATCCCTGTACATTCGGGCGACCTACCGATTGTTCGAGCGCACCTGGAATCGCTGCGCGAACTTCAAGCGCGGGGAATTCAATTCTCGGCAATTCAGAAGGGGTGCAGCCAAGCTCTACGTCGGCTGTGTAAGGCACTATGGCCGGGCGATACCAAACGTACCTATGCCCTCTATTCTGCTCGGCATCAGTTTTCGGCGAATGCTAAGGCAATCGCTTCGCCCGACGAAGTGGCAGCACTGCTGGGGCATCGATCCATCCGGACAGCGCGCCGACACTACGCTCAGCGCCGCAGCGCGTGGACTGAATTCAAGCAAAGACAGGCAAATGTCCGCAAGCCGAATGAAACAGTCAATCGCGCGTCCTCACCATCATCGAGGTCGCGGCACGGCTAATCGATTCAATCAGCCGAGACAGACGATCGCTTCATCGATATCGCTGAACTGAAGTTACCCATACCGAACATCGCGTGGCCGCCTTACCAGCCTAGAGACACGCCAACGTTCCTTCAGCACCACCCCAGCACACATCCACAGCTACCAGAAGAACGCACGAGCTCGTTCCTTTCTGCGATTTACGTAAGCAACGCCTTTCGAACCAGCAAAGAAATCGGCTCGCTCACCGACTTACGGCGCAGCCTGGCACTGCTTTTTTGCCTGTTAGGCAATTTTCCCAGTCTACGAGAAAAAATATTTCCGCGAGTTTGAACTATAGGACAAACCGGTACTTGCCGAATTGTCTGTGTCGGTGATAATTGAATATCTTTAATTAGATGACCTTAAAAGAATGTCGGTACGACGATCGGCTGGAACCGGCCGCCGCACCTAATCACACATAGACCTGTACGAGAGGCCAACGCATGACTACCCGCATTCTACAAGCAAGTCACCCCCTTTCTTCACTGCCGTTCGACACCGATTTATCGATTGTCTTCGAGACCGAAGACGTGTGGCACATGTCGCTCCAACGCTTGGAAACCCTCATTGAGCGCACTGCACCCGGCGAGACGCGGGCGTATCTGTACGGCCTATATGACATGCGCCGTTCCGTGGTGTACGCCGTGGGCAGTTGACATGGTGATTCGAAAAATCATTTGCGCCTACGTGCTCGCTGTTGTCTCGGCGTCAACGCTCGCCGATCAACAAAGCACGTCCGACATGCTTGCAGCCGCACAAGCGGCGGCCGATGCGCGTCACGCCGAAGCGCTCGCACATTTACAGCAGGTTCAGATCAACAACGATGCGGCACTGGACCGCGCAGTGACCGCGTGCGAGTGCGCGAATGGTGTGTCGGTGATGCGCCAAATGACCATGAGGCAGTGGCTTGCAGAAGGAAAAGTCATTGCTATGAAAGTGCGGCTGTTGGAACTGTTCGTGTCCGCTCCGACCGCGATGCGTCTCGAATCTACCTGCCACTGAGGACGCCACTGTGAAAATCACCAAGATCAAACTGAGCGCCACGCTCGCGGGAGCCGCACTGCTCTCGGTCAGCAGTAGTGCCTTCGCCGTATGTGACGGATGTGTTGTCAGCGCGATCACAGAGGCACAACTGACAGTTCAAACGGCAATCGCCTCCCTCGGCACATCGTTATCCACAATTTTGAACGAGATCGATACTGACATAGCCAGCGTGGGATCGAAGATGTCCGACAGCGTCGTTCAGGCGTCCAACACGCAGCGCGAAATGGCGCTCGAAGTGCAGCGGCAACAGGAAATGGATCAGGTTGCTCGGGAAACCGAGTTGCCCATCGATCCCTGTGCTACGTCGAGCAGCAACTATGCATTGCAGGCCGTCCATAGCGCTGCCACAACAGCGTCGAGCTATCGGCCCGGTGGCTCGCATGTTAGCTATGCACCGCTCGATAAGGCGCTCAACTCACCCGCCCCTTCGGTTGAGGCATCGCGTCGAGCTTCAGCAAGCATCCACGCCGACAACTATTGCAGTCCGCTCGAACTGCAAATGGGCTACGCTGGCTGCAAAACTTCCACTATGCCGGACGCCGATGCGGACGTGGATTCTGTTCTCATCGGTGCAGGCATGCCGGGGAAAAGCATAGATCTGACGTTCACACCGCAGCAGCAGGACGCGGCGCGCGCCTATGCCCGTATGTCAATCGATCCGCAACCGCCCGAGAGCATCACCAGGGCTGAGGCCAGCACGGAAACGGGCAAGCTATATATCGCGATGCAAAAGGCGTATCAGGCGAACATGTCGTCTGCAATCAAGCCCATGAACGACCTGATTGCGTCGCGCATGCCATTCCCCGGTAGCGCCCAACTGATCCAAGACATCAAGCAGTCAGACGCTGCGGCTCAGTATTTCAATGCGAACGCATCAAGCGTTGCCAAGAGCACCGGCACCATGAGCCTCGCGGAACTCGAAGACTTCGAGGCAGGCCGCCGTTGGCAAAATCCTTACTGGCAAATCGAGTTCAGTGCAGTGGCCGACCCGACGAAACTCCAGCGTGAACAGCTTCTCACGCAAGCATTTTTGGTTGATCAGATTCATGAACTGGTCAAAGCGGTGAGGCAATCGAATGTCCTGTCGGGGCAATCACTTGCTGCGCACGAACGCTCGGCAGATCGTCCCGCGATCGAAGCTCAACTTCAGCGCGTACGCGCGACTAATGCCCGGTGAGCCAGCAAATGCACGCATTGAACCTCAATAAATTATTCATCGGCTCGCGCGCTCGGCAACAAGGCATCTATGACTTGCTCTCGCTAGGAATCGGTGCGTCGATTGCGATCGCGTTTGCCACTACGCAGATATGGGCACAGCGTCAGGAAATGCTTTCGCAGCAGACTGCTGCACAGGGGAACGTACTTGCCGATATCGGGAACAGCATTAACGGCGTGTACCTCGCCAAGTTCTACTCGAATCTGGTCAACGGAACTGCGGTTCCTGGCGTCGCGAATGCGTACGCGCCCACGATGACGGAATTGCAAAACCTCAACGTGATCCCAGCCGAATACGCCACAACAAGCGCCTATGGAACGCCGTACGTGATTTCACTTGCCAAGACACCGGCAGGGTGCGTTGCCCCGAGTTGCGATGTCAACGGGCTGGTGTACATCGCTGGCGCCATTACAGACCCCTCGACCGACAAGCCTTTGACGTTGGATGATGGAGCTGCGGCGATCGGCGGCGACGGAGGCTATTCGGACCTGCTGACTCCCGACACGATCACGGGCATAAGTGCTGGATGGTCCCTGGCAAATCCGATGGGCAATGTCGCCGGCATTCTGGCAATGCGCGTCGGATACGGGTCGAGTGGGTGGGCCGCCTATGTGCGGCGCGACGGCTCACTGCCGATGGAGGGTGCTCTGAATTTCAAGGGCACGGATGGCACGCTTCACGATATTTCGAATGCGGCCACGGTGAATGCGCAGAAAGTCGTGGCGGCGGCCGGTGGGAATGTGCAAATTGGAAATTCGACCTATTACGGAGACGGCTCGAACTCAGCGATCTATCAAACTGGATCGTTGTTCTTGCAGCATCCCAGTGGCGCTGCTGCGGACATCGCGATCGTAGGTAACGTGAATTCTGTAGGAACCGTCACGGCAGCCGCCGCACAGATCAACGGAAACGCTAACGTAGCCGGGCAGGCCTCGATTAACGGCAACACGATCATGGGCGACGGAACGCAGATCTATAACCCTGGAACTCAGTACATCGAGACGGGGGGCGGAAACCTGTATTTGAAGCCGTGGAACGGCTCAGGGGTGACGGTTGTCGGCGGGAGCGGAGGGAGCGGCCAACTGATCACGACAGGACGGCTTACGTCGAACGAATACATCCAGCCGAACGGGTGGGCAGCCCAGGGTGGAGGCTGCTCTCCCAACGGTTTGATCGCCAATTCGGGTAACGGCCCGCTGTTTTGCCAATCCGGTGTGTGGCAAAAAGCGGGCGCAGGCGATGTGACCTACGCATACATGGGTTGGAACTTTAATCAGTCCGCTAATCTGACCAATACCTATGGCAAGCCCCTGTACGTTACTGCGTATGGGGGAGTCAACGTCTGCAATAACAGTAACGCGTGGAACTTGACTGCCTACGTCAATGGGGCAGGTGTGGCAACTGTCGGCGACAACAGCAGCGGGGGTTACAAGCAAGGCACAATCAGTTTTCTGGTTCCGATTGGAGCGAATTACTCCGTTACCTCGTATCCCTACAATTGCGCTTATGGCAGCTTTTCTCTGACCGCTGCAACCCTTGGTTAATCGCCTTGTCAATCCGGTGATAGGAGGCACGTTGGGAGCCAGCAATATCCGAGCACTGCGACAGCTTGAAGTGACACCGCCGCCTGCGCTCAGCGAAGCAATTTCGGCAGATCTGTTCGCACGGGTGCGGATGACCGGTATTCCGGTTCTTCTCAAGCGTCAGCCGCAAGGCCCGCGCAGTTTCAAGTGGATGGGTTTTTGCGACGAGGCGACTTTTACAGAGCAGGGCGAGGTTGTGCTTGACGAGCGCTGCGTCGAGCGCGCCGAATGGGAACCCCGCGCCGATTTGATTACCTCGCTGTATCTCCATGAAGCAGCGCACCGGCTCATGCCTGGCTCGGGACACAATGCGGCGTTCTTTGCTCTGGTGCTGGTCATGTTTCTGCGCGCAGGCACGGTCAGCAACATTCCGCTCTGGCAACGCGCGACCCTGTACGACTTCCGCGACGAGGCAGAAAATGCGCCGCGAGCCTTCGCCTGGGCGTGGCGTACGGCTAACGAACTGGCCCCGACCGAGCAAACCGCCGAACAGTGCGCCGAGGCCATCGCGCAACGCTACAAGGAATGGTGCGCCTGGCTAACCGGCGGGGATGAGCGCAAACGGGCCGAGCGAGAAGCAGCGCAAACAGTCGAACGACGGGTGAAGGAGATACAGGACAGCCGTTGGCTTTGGGCGCTGACAGGCTTTGCAATGGGCGCTATCAGCGTAGCTGTCCTGCTGCTGCGTTAGGCGGTCAACAGCGCTTGTCTGACCGCCTCGATGCGCCGGGCAAAGAGCGCATCATCAATGACGGATCGATCCCGGAACACATCATCGCTGCTCAATTCAGAATCGATCAGCACACGCGCCCATTCAACCAAGATCGGTCGTTCCCGTACCTGGGCAAGCTGTTCCCGAATCGCGCTCAGAAACTTCGTTTCCTCGCTCGGCATCGCCGTCTTGGCAAGAAGCAACACGCTCGCGATTGCAGCCGTGGCGTCGTCAACTAGGCGCTTGCCACCGGACATTCGCGACAGCTTCGTGAGGTTATTCAAAAACGCGGCGCTACTGTTACGCGCGCGAGCCTCGGCCAAAACCTCCTGCGTGGCTTCGCTGGTCGATTCACGAACGATGTAGGCGGGCTTGATTCCCTTTGCCTCAAGCTCGCGAACCGCCTCGGCGACAGCGGCCTTGGCGCGGTCAAAAACCGCCTGGCTCGTGATGTAGCGGCCTAGTTTGTCGGCTGGCATGACTTGTTCTCCTTGTTGACCCAAGCATACGCCAGTACTCAGGGACCGCGAAAGTGTGATTTCACGGCTGCTCCACGCAAGCGCGACCAGATAACCTCACCGTTGTTGTCGGTCACCAACGAAAAAGTTTACTGCCATGCAACTAATAAGTATTCCGACACATAACCGTTGCGAGTGCGCCGTTACCGGCCATAATCTTCAAATGTGACAAGCAAGGGGCTAAACGTGAAGCAAATCAGACAGTATTTCGGCCGTAAACTGGCGTTGCCGATGATTGTTGCTGCGTTCGCTCAACCCGTGCAGGCTGCCTGCACGATGCAAACGCAAATGACGAACGCTCAGGCACAGGAGCAGCAACGTCGTTTGAATAATATCAACACGAATTTTCAGCAGCTTCAGTTGCTCAACCAATTGCAAACTGCCTGCCTCGAAAGTTTCCCCGATTATCCGACGCAGTACCTTGGTAATGGCTCGGTGATGACGACCGCGTTTAACAAGATCAAGCAGGCTTCGTGTCAATCGCTCGCCAACAAGGCGCGGCAAACCTCGGCACAGGCAATGGCGGCCGCACCGGCCGAAGTACAGCAGCAAATCAACAACATCGAACAGAACGTGACCAAGGCAACCGGCGGTTCAATTGGGATGCTGTCGGGCGCGGCTAACCAAGTCATGCCCTCTTCAAGCGGCGTGCTTTCATCAATCACCAACAGTCTGTCGAGACTGTTCCAGTAATGCAAGGGAGTCAGACATGAACATGACCGCCACTGTATCACCGGCATTCCTGGCCGCCGCGCAACGCCCCACGACCAGCGCAGCGAACGGGACGCTGCGGATTGACAAGACGGCGATCGCGGCCCGCCTGAAGGCTGCGCCGGCCGTCGCGCCGAGCGCGGAATCCATGCTGTCTGGTGTGCTCGAAGCAATCAGGCGCTTCCTCGAAAGCATCTTTCACGCGTTAGGCTTTCGCAAACCCAAACCAAAGGACGGCGATGTATCAAAAGAAGAAGTGCAGCAACTTGCCCCGCCAGCCATTACCGAAACTAAGGATGAAATCTGCGTCGAAGGATTACCCCATTCGGCCTTGGCACGCGTACGCAAAACTGTCGATGCAATTGTGAACGCGGCCGATGGAGCATCGCTATCCAATTCGCTGCGTACGGCGCTTCTGTCTATGCCGGATCTTGGCCAACGTCAGGTGTTCCGCGTCCTGCTGCAACAGAACCTCACTGATACGGCAAACACGCGTAACGTGAGCACAACGCTCCGGCAGGATATCGAGCGCATGTTGACACCCTTTGCAACTGAGCACCGCATAGACCCGGCCGCCGCGCTCGCACTGCTGCGAGCGGATCTCGATAGCGGAGGGAATACCGTTGCCCAGCGGATGGACCCAGACGGCCAGATACGCGGTCACATTGGCGAACTGCAACGGCTTGATTCGGCGTTGTCGGGCCTCGCACTCCATCGGGGCACGGTATCCACACTGGCGATCGACAGCGGCGCATACACCCGGGATGAGGTGCGCGCTCTTATCGAGCGCCAGGGTGTCGATGCGGCGTTTCTCGCCGATTCGCCCGGATCTGCGCAAGCCATCGATACGGACCCGGCGATTTCCCGCCTAGTTGAGCAAGGGGTGATCGACACCGACACCGGCAACGACATTTCGCGAGCAGCAGCAGTAGATGCCGCGCTCAGTGTGCAATCGGAGCTTGGGCCGGATATGAAGGGTGACGACCTACGAGATTTCATCAAGACAAACAGCCCGCCCGTACGACCGAAGCTGTAGCGCGTTAGCGCGGTGCGACGCCTGCGCCAGCAAGCGCCAGCAAGCGCCTGCTGTAGTTTGTCGCTCGCGCTGCGGATCTGCTGCGCCTCGGCTTCGTCGGCCGCATCGGGATTGTCGCGGCCGATGTAGTCGAGTATGTCAAACAGGTCGTTTTTTGCCTGTACATTCCATGCAAGCCTTCGCATGCTGGCCCTTCCGCATCGCCTCGATGCGCGCACTGGCGTTATTCATTACGTCGTCGTGCACGATCGTCGATAGCCTCCTGTACCAGTTGACGCACCCACTTGTCGTAAGCGGCGGCGCTCGCATGTGTGGCTTTCATCGCCTCCGCGCGATCGGGCCGGCTCTACCGGTCGAACTCGATCTCATCCAGCCGCCAGGCTTCGAGCGAGAACCGGCCCGTCTGCAGGCCCAGCTCGCGGATCACCTCGAGCGCCTTGACCGGATTGCGGAACGCGCGCGGGCGGCGGTTGTTCGACGTGACCAGCACGGCGGTGCCAGCCGTGCGCGTCTCCAGTTCGACATGAAAGAAGCCGCCCTCAGCCTTCAGGATGGCCGACAGGACGCCGCCCGCGTGAGCGGCGGCCGTAGCCTAAGACACGTCTAGCGTTTTCATGGCGTGACCTATAAATGATGCTTCCACGATCAATAATGAATCGGCATAAACACGCGACCAAGGCGGTTGAGGGAGGCGTCAGCCGGTTGATTTCCGTAAACGGTCCGTTCAAGAGGCATTCATGGGCTGTCAAGGGCATCATCGGACCAAAAAAGACTATTTTTTTGTACTCAACGGAAAAACGCCGGAAACCCTTAACAGACAAGGCTTTAGGCCTGCCAAAGTCCCTTGGGAGGCTTTTGGACGCTATTGCATGGGCGCGCCTGACAGAATAGGCTTCGTCTTGCACGGAACGTCAACAGTTGGTCAACACTAGCTGAAGTTTTCGGGCCTGTGAGTCGCCTTGCTCGGGCGAAAAAAACCCGGCTTTCGCCGGGTCCTCACGTCAGTGAAGCAGGAAGAAAAGTAGCGGGTCCATCCAGTGATGCAACAACTCTTTAAATGGAGTGGACTCGACTACCGTGATCGCTAGCTGCCAGGCTAGCGTGATCGTAAAGTCTTTCAATACACCTCCCTTCCGGAGGCTGGATCAAGGAAAGGCTTGGCGTGTAGCGCCCAACGGCGGTTGCCGCCGCTGTTGGGTCGCAAGCGCTCTCCCACAGCTCGCATCGAGCATCTCATCAACACAAGATATAGTGCATTCCGAAACGCTCGACGCTTAGTCTAGTGGAGTTTCAAGACAGGTCAAATCGTTTTATTTGCCTTCTAAGGCTTGACTTTTGCATAGCGCAACGCGAAGCCGACACCCCGGGGAACAAGGCTGCGCCGGGCTCTCCGCGCATCACACGAAATCCCTCAAAGAATCATTACGGCGTCTTGAAAAACTTGAGATAGGGGAAATACCGCCCGGCGATCGCGGCGGTGCATTGCGGGCATGCCGCCTGAATCGCTGCGCTGGATCGGTCTTGCGCCCCGGTGCGATGTCTGGATGGCCCGCAATCAGCTCGCTTTGACAGCGGACCCTGAGCGCACTCATCAGCGCGCAGGCGTGCGGTATTGCGCCGCTTCAAGGGCCGTTATGTCGCCACCCTCCAGTTCGATGCCGATCGAGAAATCGTTGCAGCGCTCGCGACCGAAAAAATTCGACTGCCCGGCGTGCCGCGTGCGTCGCGATTGATCACGAAATGCGCCTCACCGCTTCTCCCCTGGTGCCAGCAAACAAATCGCTAACACTATGACGGCAAAAACGATGCCGCCGAATGGGTGAGCATCGAGCTGCGCGATCAGCCCGCCGCAAGCAGGCAGGATGGGCAGCAGGTACTGCAGTTTTTTGGGCATTACGCGGTCCTAATGCGTTGGTCAACACCCACATCATGCCGTCCCGGCAAACCTCCAAAACGCTGCTTTTTCCTAATAGCCGCGAGGTCAACTCGTTGGCATCGACCGGCTTCGCTGGTGCTTACAGCAGTACCGTGAATGACTGACTCAGCCTTTTCGCACGGCACGATTCCTCGGCTGCGAGCGGACAAACTTGTAACACCGTACATTTGTACGTATAGTACGTAACTATGTACGGAAAAAAAGGATCGCCATGCCTCCCAAATCTGAACGTTTCGAACTTCGTCTCGATGAAGAACAGGTTGCCCGCATCGATGAATGGGCACGAGACCAAGGCGATGATGGCCTGTCGCGCGCCGCGGCAATTCGCAAACTCATCGACATTGGGCTGTCGGCAGGCTCGAAGGGATCGGTGCGCTTCAGCGACGGCGAGAAAATGCTGATGCTCATGATGCGTGACGTCTACAAGGCACTGAAGGTCAAGGACCCTGAATCTGATCCCGATTTTCTGGCAGAGGTCATCTACGGCGGCCACTATTGGGCACCGAAATGGGATATGCAGGGCGTCTTCCACGATCACGTGGACAACCCGCGCGACGTCAATCATGTTGTCGATGTACTCGACATGTGGTCATTCATCGAGGAAGCCTACGAGAAATTCAGCAGCGCCCAAAAGACCGGTATTGCCGAACAGGTCGGCCCCCTTGGCAAGCACGTGCAGTTTTCCGGCTTCGACGGCAACAATGAATCGAGCCAGATGAGCATCGCCCGGTTCCTGGTGAACAAGATGGATCGGTTCGCCCGGTTCAAGAGGCGCGACCTGAACTCGCACCACCCGACGTACAACCGCTACAGACGGATGTTTGAGCTTTTTGCGCCAATGCGCTCGACGCTCATCGGGCACGGCCTGAGTGCTGATCAGGTTGCCACGCTGCTGAAAGCGTAACGACACTACAGGCCTACTTTCTGGTCGGTTCGACTTTTCATGTCGCCTGCAGGATGAACGCGTGCGAATCGGCATCATCACTGGCTGACGAAAAGCGGCGGTTTTTTTGCGCGGATCGATAAATAGATGTGTGGCGGCAAGCAAGCCGCTGCATATCCAATTGGAGACAAATCCATGAAAGAAGCCCAACTGCTGTACATCGAACACGACAATGCAGAGTTCATCGACAACGAGCATGGCCGGTTGCTGTGGTGGACGCCGCGTCGCATGTGCGTGCTGTTTCTGCCGTAAGTTGAAGGGGCGAAAGCCCCTTTTTCCATGCCGGCACGCGACAGCGCTGCAAGTCGTGACAATAGGCTGAGGGCCTCGTAACTATGCCCGCGAGGCTAAAAATGAAAACGACGCAATCGGCGCTCACCTGCACGGCAACCGACGCGCTCGTGACGCGTATCCGCTTCTATGAAGCAATCAGCGGCATCGGTGAGTCGCGTGTCAGTCATGAGAGGGTCGGCGAACGGTGCAGCTACGAAGTACGCTGCCCGCATCCTGCTCAGTGCCCGATGCGCCAACGTGGCGTCGCCGCGTGAAGCGCTGCGCACCGGACGCCATCGAGTGAAAAAGCGCCGGGCACACGAGTGCGCCGGCGTAAATGGTTCTGGCTATTCCGAGGGCCGTATCACACTGACGGTCGCGAAGCGCGTCAGTAAGACGCGCTCCGGACGGCTCACGCCATCACTTCAACCGGACGTGCAGCGGTTCAATGCGCTCAACCATGCCGGCGTCGATCAGTTCGCTTAGTGTTGCGTCGAACGTCGAACGCGCAAAGCGCTCGCTATAGCACCGACACAACCGCGTCTCCGGCAAATTGCCGTTGCGGCTCTCGGACAGCAATTGAACGATAAACGCTTGATCGAGTTGCATACGAATTTCTCCAAAAGAATGCCCGTGCGGCACAACGCCCACTGTCGGCCAGCGTATTTACTGCAACGTCAACAGTTAAATTGGTGGTTGTGAATTCGGCCTCGGGCTGCGACCTTGCGCCTGCGGTTTTCGGGGTGTCTATATCTCAATGCAAGGCAAGCTCTCAATGCAAGGCAAGCCCGCGCGAGCGGGCGCGTCAGACCCGTGGGAGAACGTCGCGGGGAGCCGGTGTGCGACCTTGGAACCCCGGCCGCACGGCCGGGGCTGTCCACACCTTTACGGTGTGGTCAGCAAGGTTGTGCATGGGCGGGCACGGGATGACCGCACGACACTGATAGACCACGCCGGACGTGCCTGAATCGGGAGACGTGGCGGGATGATGATGAGGGACAGCACGAGGGAAATGACGACGAGGTAACGCATGGGATTGCCTCCAAGACAGTTGAACATGCCTCGTGTAGCAATCGTTTTTTAGTGAAAGGGCGACCTAAAATTTACGTGAACCCGTTACGGGATAAACCGCCGTTGAAATCTGCACCGGCCGGTCATTTGCGGCCGGACAGCAGGTTATCAAATGGCACGCCATCGCGGGCAATGTTTGCCAGCAGAGCCGGGTTCGAGTAAGTTTCGGGACGCTGCCACTCGCCTTCCCGCAATACGAGCGGACTGATACGGATGCCGGTATCGAGCAGCACATCGAACGCTTCATCGGCCATCGGCATTGTTGCAGCCATCGCGTCGCCGCCGTGGCCCGCTAGGACTAGCACAAGATCTGCGTCACTGTCCGGCCGGTGATCGCCTCTGGCCCGGCTTCCGTACAGTATCGCGTGCACAATCATGAATCGACCTTCCAGACGTACCAGAAATGCCCGCACCGCCTGCGAGGTCGCCGGGTCGGCGGTTCCGTTCGTTGGGGAATGCTCATAGTCCTAGCTGCTGCTGCATGCGCTTCACATGCTCCCGGCTCGCCTGTGCTGCACGCGCCCGTGCATCGGCCAGTCGCTGCGCGAGCACAGGATTCGCCTCCGCCACCGCATTGCGTTCTTCTCGTAGCGTCGCTTCCAGCGTGGTGGCTCGCCTACGGCTCTCGGTCAGGTCCCGTTCAAGCTGTGCGATGCGCTGACGCAGTATCTCGTTTTGCCGGTCACGCGTCTTGTCATGAGCCTGCCACTCACCAATGACGCTTTTAAGCTGGTTCACACTTTCTTCTAACTTGTGCGCGTAATCCTGCCACTCTCCCGCGCTTCGCTCTGCCGCAATAGCTCTACCAAGAATCACGCCGTCCATGCTGTTGTCTCCAACTGTAAATCGGTCTCGTTGCTACGCATGATCTGCTTGCGGAGACCCTAGTTCACCGGACACCCCGAGTAGCCATTAGATTACTCAAAGTCCTGCGACTACCTTTTTTCCCGTCTCGCAAAAAGCCGATTAATACAGAACGATAAAAGGATTGCCCACAATCGCACCGGCTCGTCTGCCCGGAGCCAGTTTCTCCGCTCCCGTTGAACCATCCGGCATGGTGGCCTCAATCATCCGAGCGGTCACAGACCGGCCTGAGCCCACGGCTGTCCAAGTGCCGAACGGCCTCCTCGGCCATGTCGGCCGCACGTTTGAAAATTTCAAGGCTGGTAATGTATGCGCCACACTTTGAACGCGGCATATCGATCTCCAATTCCGCACTATAAGCATACCCCGTCGGAAGCGTGAATTTGCCGTTCGACGAGCCGAGCGCGACCAAATAACCCCAATCGCTTGGCAGGGTTAGGGGGAATTCTGGCCTCCAAGGGCCGTTCCGCGCGCTCAACGAGGAGTGTTCTCCGGCGACAGCCACAAACTTCATCATCGGGCTGTATTCAGACCTTGTCGGGGCAACGTGCAACCGCCCTTTCCCCAGCCCGGAGGGGCGCGCTACACTGGCTGCATCTTCACTGCCCGCAGTGTGAGGCGCTTATGACCGTCTCCGATCAAATCGCGATCCTGTACACCCTGCCACTCGCCAGCGGTGTCATCGTGCGGGGATGCGAAAGTGTCGGCGCGACCGAACGGTTGATTATCGCCAGCGGTAGCTATCGCGCGCAGCCAAGTTTGGGCGGCATGAGTGACGTGCGGCCGAATACGGCGGCGGCGATCACGAATCACCGAACGAGTCGGGATACTAGGCGACGAGCTTGCTGTGCTTATCCCTTCAACCCGAAGGGGAGAGCCAGTCATGATCGAGCACAAACTAATCCGCTTCGCAACCAGTGTCGGCGCGGCATGGTGGCTCGCAAGAGTCGCATTTTCGCGACCAGAGCGTGGCAAGCTTGATATGGCCATGCAGGCACTCGACTTCCACCACGAGGCAGCAAATTCATGAGTACAAAAGCGACCCTCGCCCACCACTCGAGTGAATCTGATGAACCCTCTTGGCACTTCTATGAAGAGGTGTTCGAGAAAGACGTTGTCTATCTGGAACTGACTGGTGTCAGTGTGGAACTACGCACGCTGGAACAGGGAGGTGCTGCCGTAGTCGTGCGCCTGCCTCTTGCCACAGCCGAACAGCTTGGCCTGACCTTTAAGGTTACGCCCGAGCGTTGGGCCTTGGTACGCGACAGCGGAAAGTAATGGCGGACTACAACACCGACTTTGCACTGTGGGCAGAAGATCCGGCTGCGAAGCTGCGCGCCAGCAGATTCGCTGAAGTGGATCGGGAAGACCTGGCCGAAGAACTGGAAAGCCTCGCGCGCGCGTTGCGGCACGAACTGTCGGAACGGCTCGCCAGGATGCTGCAAAACCTGCTGCAATGGGAATATCTGGAGGGCGTGCGCCTGACCGCTTGGTACATGGCAACCCTCGCGATTCGCCCCAGTAGTCCAACTCATTATTACGTACAACGTCATTTCTATGACGATCAGCCGGCCAAATCTGACATAAGCGTTATTATGTCAGGGTCGAAATGCGGACCCGCCATTAAACCCTCTCCAACCGTGGAACACGTCCCTTCGAAACGGCTGAGAGCGTTGCAGCGCAATGGCCTAACAGAGGCTCTTAATCTTCCGTGAAACATTCGACGACAGAATGTCGTCTCTCCTCTTCGACCTTCGGCTGAGGTTATTTGGTCGCGCCTTGACTTGGAGCGCGCCGCAATCAGCGCACCGGACTCCCGACCCAACAGTTCACGCCGACAAACCGCCGATATGCGGAGACATTCGTCGATCCCGCGCCCGCCCGTGGACGAGAGCACTGCCCACACCACAAGGGTGTGGACAGCGCCGGCATGGGAGCCGGCGTGCTGCACCCGCCCACCGGCTCCTCGCGGCCCTTCCCCTACGGGCTGACGCAGCCCTACGGGCCTTGCCCCACGAAGTAAGACAGCCTACGGCCAGTCTCTCGCCAAGCCGTGTTGCGGGCGACACCGGTTGCGGCCCTCCTCTCTGCAAAACTTGTCCGACGCCAGCAAACCGACAAGTCAGTACCGCGCCATGTAGGGAAGCGGCGGAGCCGCCGAGCCGGTAGGGGCCGGTCCGGTAGGACTCGCCCGCCCGCAGGGTGGGCGACCCCGTAGCCCGGCGAGCCGATGGCGCGGACTACCAACGCTTGTAGACCGGAGGGTTTGCGGCAGGTTGAGATCGCTCCTGCGAGCGACATGCCCTTTGATGCCCCCAGTTATTCACATGCAGCGCTAGTAAAGAGAAGGTAAAAGAAGGTAAAGGCCACGCCTGCACCGCTTTTTCTAATTTATATCAATGCTTTGCGAAGCAATGCCGGAATGCTATGCCGTTAAAACGGAACGCCATGCCGACGAAGCGGAACGCTATGCCGACGTCGGCGGAACACTATGCCGATGCACTGACAACCAGATTGTGATCTGCTCCTTCCGTTTGATGCTGGTCGCCGGTCGCCAGGCTGCAATGATCTCCAATCGTTCGAGTTCACGCATAGCGGCCGCTAGAGCTTGCCTGAACTTCCGCATAGGGCTCGTGTACTGCATTTTTTCTTTCAGCCAGTCGAGCGCATACGACTGTATTTGGTTCGACGACGTAGCGAGCAATCGCTGCATTGCCTTCGCCATGTCTTGGCCACGCCCCATCCGCAGCCGCTTATCCCAGTCGATCAAAGCGAACTCTCGGTTGCTAAACAGCATGGCCCAACGCGGATCAAGCGTAAACGCATAGCTCTCGGCCGCCTGGCGGTAACGGAAGCTCTGTACGATGTGGAACGCATCTGTATCGCCGACACGATACTTGGTGAGGCCGTCCGGCTTCCTTACTTCGATGAAAAGCGTCGCTACGGTTAGTGCCTTCATGCGGCGGTGCAGCCACTCGTACTGTGACTTGCCAGTCTCGCGACCAAGTGCCCGCAGCAGCGCGGCTCGATTGAGCGTTACGGGCAAACCGAGCGGAAAGCGGTGCCCCTCATAGATGAGCTGTAGGACCAGGTCAGCGTCAGCTTCGTCGAGCTGCTCCCCGGTGTAACTCATCACCGCATCGCGACGGGTCACGAGCGGAATGTCCGTATGGAACTTCCGCGATCCCTTAGCGATCGGCGCGAACAGAGACGAGCGGGCGACGTGGTTGGACATTGCGCGCATAAAATCGTCAATTCCAGGCAACAAGAGCTTTTGCGGCTCCTCTTTTTCCCGTAGCCCTTTGGCGCGCGACAACGATTCAGTCTGAAGCCGGAGGGCCAGTTCTACAGCGGTGAGGGGTCTCCCCCCTCCGGCAAATACTTTTGAGCTACAAACGGTCGCTGATGCGCAAGACGCAGGCGAACTTGTGCCGGACCATCCATCCTCCATACCCTCAGCGACTAGCGGCAAGGTCTGCTCGTCGAGGGAGTTCATCTGCCCTCCCGCGCCGCTGCTAGACGTTCAAGCTGTTGCCGTTTCGTTGGTCGCCCGATTCGCCGCGATTGCGGAGACTCGGTTATCGGATCCGCCTTTCGCGTAGCGTTGCGGAAATTGGGCACGACCACGGTAGCAACGACCGCTGGTTGGACGTGCTGGTCAATCCAATCGAGAACGTCCTGCTTGCGCCAAAACAACTTCCGTTGACCGGGTAATCGCACGATCGGCGGCAGGCGATCGAAGCGCTTGGCGGCAATGTCTGCGTAGACGGTCGCAGGCTTTCTGTGGAGGAGAGGGCATAGCTGCCCTAGCGTCAGCAACTCGATAGGAAAATTTGTTGGCATGGGCGAACTCCGGCGACCCACAAGCAATATGTGCATGTGAGCTACCGAACGTGCGCACCAGCCAATGGCCCAGACGCCGCAGCGTTGTACCAAGAGGCGGGCCGAATGGCCCTCAGTGGCCCCTTCGCCATGTCCTGCAGCGCTCTGTCTTGCGCTGCGCCGACGCCGTTCGTAATCGGTCGGTTGACATGTCGTTAACCGCGCGCGGAGGGTGCTTATCCACACGGGCCCTGATCGGTGTGATCAAGTCAAAGGTCGAGTGCTCTGGATTGTGTATGGTCTGCGTAGATCAGTCAACAGACTGATGCTGCCGCGAGCGGAAGCAGAACTGAATTACAAAGGCCGCATCGGCCGGTTTGATAAGGGATTCGCGCGGGACAAGTTTGGGACACCAATTGATCAAAAGTGACCCAAAACGACCGCGATTGATGTAGGCAGGAGGCAATAAAAAACCGGCCCAAGTGGCCGGTTTTAAAGGGAAATTCTTGGTGGAGGAGAGGAGGATCGAACTCCCGACCTTCGCATTGCGAACGCGACGCTCTCCCAGCTGAGCTACCCCCCCAATGTGCAAATAATTCTAGCACAAGCATTTTCCGTTTTGCCAAGCCCCTGCGGCGGTAAAACCCGGCGGCAAAACGACCGGCAAAACATCACTTCGATGGCCCGCCAGCCAACACCCAATCCACTACCGTGCGGATGTCCGCATCGCTCATCGTTTGATGCGCGGGCATCGGAATCATGCCCCAAACGCCGGAACCGCCGTCCTTCACCTTGCGCGCCAATTTTGCCGGCGCCTGCGCATCGCCCTTGTATTTTGCAGCGATCTGCTGGAACGACGGGCCGACCAGTTTGCGGTCCACCGCGTGACATCCCATGCAGGCATTCGAGTTCGCAACGATCTGACCGCGCGGTGCATCCGCCGCACATGCTGAAGCGGCAAACGCGCCAGTGAACACGCTAACCGCCAACAGTACGGCACTGAAAATAACGCCCCGCGTCATGGCGTCGTTGCCTTCGGATTACCCGGATGCACCGAGTTCGAATTGCTGACCGGCGCCGGCGCCTGCTGATCGAGCGGACGCGAGCTCACCGATGAATCGGGGATCGCACCGACGGTCGGCGCATTCGCGTCAGGCTGCGAAGCGGCTGCTGGCGTGCTAGCCGCTGCAGCGGCGGCCGCCGCTTCCTGCGGCTGGATGTACTGGAACACCTTCACGACCTGCACCACGCCCGGCACGCGGCTCGCGACGTCGGCGCCCCGATTGCCTTCGTCCATGGTGACGAGGCCCATCAGATACACCGAGCCGCGTTCAGCCACGACCTTGAAGTTGTTCGCCGAAATGTTCTTCTCGGCGATCAACGCGGTCTTCACGCGCGTCTCAAGATAAGTGTCGTTCGTGCGCGATGAGAATGAGCTGGCCGGCATGATCGCCAGTTCGTTGACGATCGTATTGACGTTATTCAAGCCACGCACGATGGTCTCCGCTCGTTGCTTCGACACGTCCCCCGCGACTTCGCCCGTCAGCAGCACGCGGCGGTTGAACACCGCCACGTTGACGTGCGCGTTGTCGGGCAGGTTCTGGCTGATCTGCGACAGCGCCTTCACCTGTAACTCGCGATCCTCGGTCTGCGCGCCGAGCGTGCGCCGGTCGGTCGCCACCAGCGCGCCGCCGCCCGCCGCACCGGCGACGGCCAGAAAGCAACCCTGCAACGTCGCGGACAGCCCCGCCGCGAACCCAACCACCAGCACGGTTCTCACCAGTGTCTTCTTGACGCGGAATACGCTCATCAACTAGCTCTCCTTCGGAATCAATCTCAGTCTTCGCCCAGCAACATGGCATCGATGCCGTCGCACAGACAATGGATGGTCAGCAAATGCACTTCCTGAATACGCGCGGTGCGATCGGACGGCACACAAATCTGGATATCGGTATCGCTCAGGACTTCCTGCGCGCGGCCGCCGCCGTTGCCGGTCAGCGCGACCACGATCATTTCGCGCTCGTGCGCGGCCTCGATCGCGGCCAGCACATTGGCGGAATTGCCGGACGTGGTGATCGCCAGCAGCACATCGCCGGGCTGGCCAAGCGCCCACACCTGCTTCGAAAAAATCTGCTCGAACGAGTAGTCGTTGGCAATGGCGGTGAGCACGGACGTATCGGTGCTCAGCGCGATCGCCGGCAAACCCGGGCGCTCACGCTCGAAGCGGCCGATCAGTTCGGCGGCGAAATGTTGCGCGTCGGCCGCCGAGCCGCCGTTGCCGCACGCAAGAATGCGGCTGCCGTTGGCGAGCGCGGCGAACATCGTGTCGATCGCTGCGGCGATCGGCATCGACAAGGTTTCGAGGGCTTCGAGTTTGACTGCCGCGCTGTCGCGGAAGTGTTGTTGAATGCGTTCGACTGACATCGAGTCTCTGTTTTCTACCGCGAATGAACCGCAATGCGCGGCCGTGTTGTGAAGTCGTATTGCGAGTCGTACCGGCGAGGCCCGTACACGAGCGCAAGTTTATCGCACTCACGGGTGTTCGCCGCGCACTGCATCAGACTTCGTCGGCGCGAAACGCATCGCGTAGCCACACGAGGCGGCCTGCTTCGAATGCAATCACGTCGAAACGGCACGCCGGCTCATCATGCGAACGTCTGCTACGGGTTGCCAGGTAATGCCGCGCGGCACGCACGATCCGCTGCTTCTTTTGCCAGCCGATACTCGCCGCCGCGCCGCCATAATGCTGCTGCGCACGCGCGCGAACTTCGACGAACACCAGCGCGCCGTCACGCTCACGCATCACCAGATCGATCTCACCGCCCCGGCACAGCACATTGCGCGCGACGAAGCGCAACCGCTGTCGCTGCAAAAACTCCATCGCACGCATCTCGAAAGCCTCGCCGACGAGTTTGGACCCGGTTGGTCTCGAAAAGTTGTGGCCGTCGGCCCGCGCACTCACCTGCCCACCGCCCGGTTCACGCACCGCTGCGTGGCACAATGGCGGCCTCGTTCTGTCTGTCTGCGTCTTCTGCCTCATGACTCCTCTCTCCGAACTCGCGCAAGGGCAGCAGTACCCTGCCGCCGCGCTTTATGTGGTGGCCACGCCGATCGGCAACATCGCCGACGTGACGCTGCGTGCGTTGCATGTGCTCGGACTGGTGGATCGCATCGCCGCCGAGGACACCCGCAACACAGGCCAATTGCTCGCGCGCTACGGCATCTCGAAACCGCTCGTCGCGGTTCATCAGCACAACGAGCGGGCCGCGGCGCAGCGCCTGATCGAACATCTGCAAGCAGGCGAGCGCGTGGCCTATGTGTCCGACGCGGGCACCCCCGGCATCTCGGACCCCGGTGCGAAACTCGTCGACGCAGTGCGCGAAGCCGGTTTCCCGGTCATTCCGCTGCCCGGCGCAAGCGCGCTCGCCACCGCATTGAGCGCGGCCGGCGACTGGGTCGCGACGTTCTCGTTCCTCGGCTTCCTGCCGCCGAAGGCGAAAGCGCGCGCCGCGGCACTGCAACCGCTCACGAGCCATCCCCACGCGATGGTGTTCTACGAAGCGCCGCACCGGATCGTCGAAACGGTGCAGGCGTTGGCCGACGCATTCGGTGGCGAGCGCAAGCTGCTGATCGCACGCGAATTGACGAAGTTACATGAAGCGCTGCACTGCGGCACCCTGGCCGAAGGGCCAACGTGGCTTGCCGCCGATCCGAACCGGCAACGCGGTGAGTTCGTGCTCGTGGTAGAAGGCGCGCAGCCGGAAGCCGCAGGCGAGCACGATCACGATGCGCTGCTGGGCATCCTGCTGGAAGAATTGACGGTGAGCAGCGCGGCAAAGGTCGCGGCGACCCTCACCGGAGCGTCGCGCAATGCGCTCTACACGCGCGCCTTGGCGCTGAAGAAAGACGAGGAATAAAGGCAGACCGAAAGGAATGGGCGCCTGCGGAGAAGATTTGCAGCGGGAGCAGAAAGACCGGCAGCAATCAACGGCGGCGGCCAGCTACGGCCGATCGATCAGCCAAAGAAAAAGACCGCGCCATGAAAAACACCCCAAAGCTTGGATCCGTGTCCAACTTTTGGGGTGCGGTTCAGGATGCGGCCCTTCATTTTTCGGCAAACGCAGCTTGCTGCTACTGCCAGACTGCGGGTGTCACGAAGGCGCTTGCTTCGCGCCCCCAGCCACCAAATTACTTGTCCGCGTTCGAACCCGAGTTCGACGCCAGCGTTTCATTCAGCTCCGCACGCGCTTCCTGGCGCGTCAGCCCTTCGATCTTGACCCGCGCCGTACCGGCATGGCGCATGTCGAGCGCGCTTGCGGCAGCCATGGACAGGTCGATCACCCGGCCGCGCGCATACGGGCCACGGTCGTTAATCCGGACGACAACCGAACGCGAAGTGGCCGGATTGGTCACGCGAACATACGAGCCGAGCGGCAACGTACGATGCGCCGCGGTCATTGCGTGCATGTCGTAGCGCTCGCCATTGGCGGTGCGGCGGCCATGGAAGCCACGGCCGTACCACGAAGCGCGGCCAGTCTGCTCAAAGTCCGAAATGCCCGAACCATTGTCTGTGAGCGGCTTGGCATCGGCAAGTGATGTGCCTTTCGCGGCGGCATCGGAAGCCGGCGCGCTACCAAAAGCTTGCGGGCCGAAGGAGCCAGCCTGGGCTTTCTTCGTGCTCAGCGGTGCGCTGTTGTCAGACGTAATGCTTGCGCCCGGAGGCGTAGCACAGCCGGCCAGCACAAAAAAGGCAAAAATAGTCCCCAGACCACGGGATAACCGAGTTTTCATAAGACGTGCAATCAAATTGTCGAGCCGCATCACGCAAAAAGTTGAGCGTGTTGCCTGCGACTCCGGCGGCAATGGACGACAACGCGCCGCGCGGAAAAGCGCAGTACGTCAAAGCCCGGATGCGGCTCAAACAGCCGCTACCGCACGGTTAATTTTCACGTCTGGCGCAACCTGTCCCCGGCAGCCTGACCAGACCCCACATGCCGCCATCGAACGTGGCAAACACGTTCTTGCGCGCGCAACTCAGCGCACAGGAACAGCGGCGTAGGCCCCACCCAGCGTCACGGCATTTAAGTCCGTTGCAGGCGCGCGGCGCCTGGCTGGGTAAGACGTGTGCATCGAAAGCTTCGATACTTGATGGCCACCGACAAAACGCCGGTAGCCCATACTTGAGTGGCAATCCGCGTGCCCATTTTTGATGGGGACGCATCGCCGTGTGGCATGCACAATTCCTTGTGCATGGAGCGCATTATACCCAAAACAAATTTTTGGGATGGCAAGCGACTGAAAACCTTGAAGAATTTTCACCTCTGCTGCAAAAATGGGCAGCCGAAAGCCCGCTGCAGCGGGGCTTCAGCGCCCTCGGCAACCTTCGACGAGACGCCGGTACAATCAACGTTTTTCCGCTGCGGCGCCGTCACCATGAAAGTCACCTTGATCCCCGTCACCCCGTTCCAGCAGAACAGCTCCCTGCTCGTTTGCGAGGCAACAGGACGGGCGGCCGTCGTCGATCCGGGTGGCGACCTTGACGTCATCCAGGGTGAAATCGCACGCCAGAACGTGACGGTCGAAAAAGTATTCCTGACGCATGGCCACATCGATCATTGTGCTGGCGCGAAGACGCTCGCTACGCATTACGGCGTGCCGATCGAAGGTCCGCATCCCGACGAAAGCTTCTGGCTCGACAAGCTGCCGGATCAAAGCACGCGCTTCGGTTTTCCCGCTGCCGAGGCATTCGAACCGGACCGCTGGCTGCAAAACGGCGAGACCGTGCAATTCGGCGAAGAAACCCTCGAGGTCTATCACTGCCCCGGCCACACGCCGGGCCATGTGGTGTTCTTCAGCCGCGCGCATCGGCTCGCGCTGGTCGGCGACGTGCTGTTCGCCGGCTCGATCGGCCGCACGGATTTTCCGCGCGGCAATCACGCCGACCTGGTGCGCTCGATCCGCGAAAAACTCTGGCCGCTCGGCGACGACATCACCTTCGTGCCGGGCCACGGTCCCACCTCCACGTTTGGCGCCGAGCGCCGCACCAATCCGTACGTGGCCGACGGAGTCGAAGCATGAGCAGCGAAATCTATGTAAGCACAGACGTCGAAGCTGACGGCCCCATTCCCGGTCCGCATTCGATGCTCAGTTTCGCCTCCGCCGCTTACACGGAAGACAAGCAGCTGATCGCCACTTTCTCGGCGAATCTGGAGCTGCTCGACGGCGCCACGCCGCATCCGGTGCAGGAAGCCTGGTGGAAAACGCAGCCGGAAGCGTGGGAGGCCTGTCGCAGGGATTTGCAGGATCCGCAGGCCGCGCTCACGGCCTACGTCGAGTGGGTCGAGGCGTTGCCGGGCAAACCCGTGTTCGTGGCGATGCCGGCCGGTTTCGACTTCACCTATATGTTCTGGTACATGATGCGGTTTGTCGGCCGCTGCCCGTTTTCGTGGTCGGCGCTCGACATCAAAACGCTGGCCTTCGCGCTGACCGGCCTGCCGTACCGCAAGAACATCAAGCCACGTTTCCCGAAACACTGGTTCGACGAACACCCGCATACGCATGTCGCGCTCGACGATGCGATCGAGCAGGGCGCGCTCTTCTGCAACATGCTCAAGGATCTGCGAACGGTCCAGGCGGCCATGCTGGCGGCCGGTCAAGATGGGGACGGCACAGGACAAAACGCCGCTGAGGAACCGGCAAATTAGGTAATCTCCCTCCTCGAACCCGTTTTACATTGCGTTTCGTTTTCGAGCCCTCTACCATGCGTTGATAAGGCGACGCCAACGGAGGCGCAGTTGACACTCGATACGTTCTCTCAAAAAATCCTGCGCCTGCTGCAGCTCGACGCACGCCGGTCCGTGCAAGAGATTTCCGACCAGGTTGGGCTCTCGAGCACCCCATGCTGGCGCCGCATCAAGGATATGGAGCAATCCGGGGTGATCCAGCGCTACACGGCCTTGCTGGATCGCGAAAAACTCGGCCTGCACGTCTGCGCGCTCGCGCATATCCACCTCACGCGCCATACGGAGGGCGGGGTCGAGCAGTTCGAGCGGGAAATCGCCACCTGTCCGGAAGTCACCGAGTGCTACAGCACGACCGGCGAATCCGACTACATCCTCAAAATCGTCGCGCCGGACATCAAGGCGTACGACAGCTTTTTGCACGAACGCATCTTCAAGATTCCCGCCGTCGCTCAGGTGCGCACGAGCGTCGTGCTGCGCGAAATCAAGTTCGATACGCAGTTGCCACTGTGAGACGGTGAAGCGGCGGCTTCGAGCCGCCCGGCTCGCGTGGCGTGCATCAGTTCGTGCTATGCGGTTCCATCGCTTTGACGCGAGCAGCAACCTCGTCATGCCCGGCTTCCGTTGAAGCGCCGCTTTCGTCCGCGAACGTCTCCAACCCTTGCCGTAACGCCAGATTGCGGGCCCCCAGACTGCGTCTGAGCGCGTCCAGGTCGACACCGGCAAGAGAAGGCGCACCGCTCTGAGCAGTGCGCGAATCCGGTGCCGGCAAAATCACTTCGATATCGAGCCCTGTACTCAAGTAATGCAAATTAACCGAAGCGGCCTTCACGCCGCCCGCGGCCAATGCCGCGTTAACTTCGGCGACGACCCGTTCCCGGGTCGGCAGATTCGCGAGCGGTCGAGCGACCGCATCGTTCTCCGGGTCGACATGGATCAACGCGTCGAGCACACGATTGTCGGCCAGCACGCGCAAACGCGCCGACTCGGCGATGTAATGCCCTTCCGAGACCGAGATCAGCGGGTCGACCAGAATGTGCGCATCGACCAGCGCGAAGTCCCCCGTCTTGCGGGTGCGCATTTCGTGGACGTCGCGCACGCCGGGGGTCGCGAGCAATAGCGCGCGCACGTCGGCAGAGGCGGCTTCGTCGAGCGCCCGGTCGGAAAGATCTTGCAGCGCGTCCCAGCCGAACGTCCAGCCCATGCGCGCCACCATGAAGCCGACAATCGCCGCGGCGATCGGATCGAGCAGGCGCACGCCCGCAAGGCTCCCGATAATGCCGATTGCGACCACCAGGGACGAAGCGGCGTCCGAGCGGGCGTGCCATGCGTTCGCAATCAACATGGCTGAACGCACGCGCTGCGCTTCGCGCAGCATGTAGCGAAACAGGCTCTCTTTGGAAATCAGCACTAGCACCGCGACCGCGAGCGCACTCATATGCACGGCGGGAATGCTTTGCAAATCGGCAAGACGCGTCCCGGCGCGCCACAACATACCAACCCCGACCACAATCAGCAGCGCGCCCAAAAACAACGACGCAACCGTTTCATAACGGCTGTGTCCGTAATTGTGATCCGCGTCGGGCTTGGCGCCGCTGTGCCGATTGGCGATTAGCACGACAAAATCGGAAATCAAATCGGCTAGCGAATGGATACCGTCAGCCACCAGCGCCTGGGAATGGGCAAACACCCCAATGACGATTTGCAGCGCCATCAGCACCGTATTGAGCGCAATACTGACAAAAGTACTTTTACGCGCGACGCGATGTTTCTCGGCGGACTGAACGGCGGCGGTGGAAGACATGTTTGAATCGAAGTGAAAAGTTCAATGCCTGCATTCTACCCGGCGCATCCCGATATGCGCTGGAGAGACCACAAAAAATCCTTTTAAATCAGTTGCTTATCTAAACGAAAAGCATTCGCGTTCCAGTTTCATGGAGTGCGTGCGACAAAGAACCACAACAATCTTCAGGGCGAAAAAAAACCGCGCCCTTGACGGTGCGCGGTTTTCTTCTGGCCACAGTGGACGCTATTAGCGCAACTGCCTGACCGTATTGGTATTACTTCTGGATCAGGAACTTCTCGCGATCCAGACCTGCGATCCAGCGCGGCGGCTTGCCGCGGCCCGACCACGTGCTGCCGCTATCCGGGTCACGATATTTCGGCGCGACGCCGGCACGCGGACGACCGGCTTTAGCCGCCTTGGCGCCGCGGCCACCGCCGAGTTCAGCCAGCGTAATGCCGTAATCGGCCATTTTCTGCTTGATCTCATTCAGCACTTCTGCGTATTCACGCGACTTTGCTTCTTCGATCTGCTTTTCGAGCTTCTCGCGCTGAGCGAGTAGTTCCTTGTATGACGACATAGGTTCCCTTGTGATTTGGATAAATGACTGCCAGTCTTAAGCCAGCTTGCCCTTTGAAGGTGTTCATGCCTCGGAATTTGATGGCGAGATTAACACAAAATAGAAAGACTGCAGAAGCACCGTCGAAAAATTAATCCCAATCCGTTTCAAAAAATTTCAACGGGCCGCGATGTTACGCGGACCCTTTCAAATAGCTAATTTTCGCATTTTGCTGAAAAACGCGGCCGCTCATCAGTAATGATTGAATCAACTATCAAAAAATGAAAATTAAGATAAAAAATTCGCACCAACATTTCATGGCATGAAAGCTTTTACATGAAACATCGGAACATATTGCAACATGCGCACCACGCTGTTATTGCGGCATGGGTGTTTTCCCGAAACAGCAATCAAAGCTTAATTAGCGTGGCGCTGGATGCAATCTTCTAGCGCCGCATGCAAGGTTTCGGTATTGCATTTCGCGTCGTCGAAGGCGAAACGGGTGCGCACACCGTCCCGTTTCAGATCGGCGCCATACCGATCGACGCCGAGCAGTTGAAGTCCTCTGACGCTTGAGGAATGAGCGGCGAAGTACTCGAGCAGCGCATTCTCTTCGTCGAAACCGAGTGGCGGTAGCGGATCGAGTTCGGTACCGCCCAGCCAGCCCATCGCGCCAAAACCGCCGATGTAGCGCAACCGTTCGAGCCTCATCACCCAAAACGTAAAATCGCCGAGTACCAGGTACCGCTCCGCGTCCGCGTGATAACGCAGATAGCGCTGCACGACGTCGGGGGTTGAGTCGACCGGTTCGAACGTGCCCAGCAAGGTGACGCGCTGGCCGCTCAGCACGTCGTCGTCGGGCGCGTCGACCGCAAGAAAGCCGGCGCGCGGGTCGGCGTGCAGGTTGTGCGTATGCTCGGCGAGCCGGCTCACGAGGATGGTCGGGCGGTGTTGAGGGTCCGGCGCGAACGGCAGCACTGAAGGATAAGGAAAACCTTCCGGCTGGCGCGCGTGGGTAGCGAGCGTGCCGATCGCCGCCTTATGCAGCAGATGCAGCGGAGCGTGAGCAGGAATGTTCAAGTGCGCGGCCCTCGATAGATAAGTGTTGGCTCAATCCGCTTCAAGCATAAGACAGCGTGCTTCGTTAGAATCGGAAATTCGCTTACAGGGCGCTTTCTCACGCGTCCCCTCCACGAGATTTCCGTGTCCGACCACTCCTCCGAATTCGCCAGCCTCCCCGCCGCCCATCGCGCGCTCTCCGATACTGCGCGGCAACGCGCCCGGATCGCCACCATGGCGGTGTTCTTCATCGCCGGCATGATGTACGCGTCGTGGGGGGTGCATGTACCGACGGTGCGCGACCGCTTCCATCTGAATGCGGCGATGCTCTCGTTCGCGCTGCTGGCCGTCGCCGGTGGCTCGATCGGCGCCATGGCGGCGAATGCCCCATGGATCGCGCGGGTCGGCACGCGCCGCGCCTGTCTGACCGGCGGTTTGGTGATGACCGCGTGTGCGGCGTTGATCCTGATCGTGCCGGCCTACTGGATGCTGCTGATCGTACTGGCCGTCTTCGGCGCCGGCATGGCTACCCTCGACGTCGCGATGAACGCGGAAGCCAGCTCGGTCGAGAAGGCGCTCGGCAAGCCGATCATGTCGTCGTTGCACGGCATGTTCAGCCTCGGCGGGATGTTCGGTGCAGCGGTGGGCGGCGCCTTGCTGGCGCGCGGCATGGCGCCCGCCGTGCATCTGGCGCTGGCGGCGGCGGTCAGCACGCTGGTGCTGATCGCGGCTTGCCCTTCCGTCCTGCCACACGTGCCGCACGCCGATCATCCCGACGCCGCCACGCCCCGCGCCAACCGCTGGCGATCGCCGGCCTTGTGGGCGCTCGGTGCAATGGCGCTGGTCGCGCTGATCGCCGAAGGGGCAATGTACGACTGGGCCACCGTTTACATGCGCGACGTCGTGCTGTCCACGCCGGCGCTCGCGAGCGCAGCTTACGCGGCGTTTTCGGGCGGCATGGCCGCGGCGCGTTTCGCCGGCGACGCCGTGCGTGCCCGCTTCGGCGCACCGCAACTGGTGATGGCGAGCGCCTCGCTTGCCTGCGCGGGAATGGTCGGCGCACTGCTGCTGCCGAATCCGGTCGCCGCACTGATTGGCTTCACGCTGATGGGTCTCGGGCTCGCGAACATGATGCCCGTGCTGTTCGCGGCTGCGGCGAGCGTCAAAGGTATTCATGCGGCCGAAGGACTCGCGCATGTTGCCGGGCTGGCGTACTTCGGCTTGTTGCTGGGACCGGTGATTATCGGCGCGGTGACGCAGGTCACCAGTTTGCCGATCGGGTTGTCCGTGGTGGCCGTGTGTTCGGCGCTGATCGCGGTCGCGGGTCCGAAGGTGCTGCGGCGTTTGAAGATTTGACGCAGACGCTTTCTGCTGCTGCACCGGCGGACGTCGCGCCATATGAAACCCGCGAGCTTACGTTACGTTACACGCGGCCAGCACGCTGACGTGTTCCTCGCCACATCGGCGGTATCAACGCAATCATCCGCGCACGAAAACTCCGGCAACCCCTTGATTTGTATTGATTTAATCCCGACTGCGATCATGCAGGTATAAATGGCATAAGCCTTGCAGTTAGCTCCCCAGCAGTTTTTCAAATTACGGGGGAGCAGACCATGAATCGCAATTTCAAACTGTCGGCGATCGCCATGTGCGTGACGTCGATGATCTTACTGACCGGATGCGGAAGCACAACGATCAGGCCGGGTAGCTTGAGCGGAGCGGGTGGTGGCGCGGGCGCCGGCGCAGGCGGTGCAGGCGGTGCAGGCGGAACACCGACGCCGACGCCCACACCGACGCCTACTCCGACACCCACGCCGACTCCTACGCCAACGCCAACACCAACACCGACGCCGACTCCGACTCCGACTCCGACTCCGACTCCGACTCCGACGCCAACACCGACACCGACGCCGACGCCCACGCCAAGCAGCGCCAATCCGATCGGCGTCGTCGTCCAGAACACGGGCAATGTAGTCAGCGCGACCGGCCAAACCGTCTCCGCGATCGGCACTCAGATTGGCCTCACGCCGATCCCAGGCGGGAACCCTGCCACCACGACCGCGCTCGGCAACGTCGTCTCGAATCTCGGTGCCGGCGTCACAGCGGTTGGCACGGGTGCGGCGAACGGCCTCGGCCAGCTCGGCAACTCCAAGGATCCGCTCGGCACGACGCTGGCAAGCAGCGGCGGCCTGGTTTATAACGCAGGCCAGGCCGTCAACAGCGCCGGCCAGCTCGTGACGAGCCTTGGCACCGGCCCCACCGCGCCGCTCAGTCCGCTGACCACGCCGCTCGGCAGCGTGGTTTCGACAGTTGGCATTACAGTCAGCGGCCTTGGCACGCAACTGACCTCCCAGCTAACGACCGGCCCGATCCAGCAAGTGACGCAAACCGTCAGCACCGCGATCACGCCGATCACCACCGTGCTCGCGCAAACGACTCAAACTGTCGGCGATACGACCGGTCTCGGTTCACCGCTGAACGGACTGCTGTCGACCATCGGTCATGGCCTCGACAGCGCCGGCAGCCAGGTCAGCAACGCGACCAACAACCCGATCGGCCAGGGCCTCGGCAATGTCGTGAGCAAGCTCGGCGACACCGTCACGTCTGCCGGCGGCCTGCTGACCGCAGGCGGTTCGAGCGGCGGCAACCCGCTCGGCGGCCTCACGGGCATTCTGAATCCGGGCGGCAGCAGCGGTACGACGGGTAATCCGCTGGCGCCGTTGACCAGCATTCTCACCGCGCTGCCCGGCACCTTGAGCGGCGGCCTGACCGGCGGCAGTGGCTCGAGCAGTCCGCTTGCGCCCTTGACCAACATCCTCAGCACGGTGACCGGCACGCTCGGTGGCGTCGGCGGCAGCTCAAGCAGTCCGCTCGCGCCGCTAACCAACGTCCTCAGCACGGTGACCGGCAGCCTCGGCGGCCTCTCCGGCGGCTCGGGCAGCAGTCCGCTTGCACCGCTGACCGGGGTGGTGAACTCGCTCACCGGCGCATTGAGCGGCGCGGCCGGCGGCAGCGGCAATCCGCTCGCACCGGTGACCTCGGCGGTGTCCTCGCTGACAGGCGCGCTCGGGTCGGCTACGGGTTCGGGCAGCACCGGCGGGACAGGTGGAAGCGGTGGAAACGGTGGAAGCGGCGGCGCCAACAATCCGCTTGCACCGATCACCGGCCTGCTGAACACCCTCACCGGTGCATTGACCGGGACGGCGGGCTCGGCGGGCGGCACGACAGGCGGTGGCTTGCTCGGCGGTCTGGGCGCACTGACGCCGAAGAAGTGACGAATAACGACGGTAAATAACGGCGCGCTAAAACAAGCGTCGAAGGGGGGCGGCGAGCCGGGTCAACCGGCTCGCCGTTTTTTTGTCACAGCTCGTGATACGTCGCGTAATTACGCGAGAAATCATTACGCTGCAGAAAGTTGGTGAACGTCATGGTCACCGTGGCATCGAGTCCTTCTACGTAATGCCACCAGCCGATCGGAAGGAATAGCAATTCGCCGGGTTCGAGCGTGCACTCCATCACTTGCGCATTGCGCACCGAAGGGAAGCGTTCGTAGTCGATCGCACTGCCATCCACCAGCGAATAGCAATGCAGCATATTCACCATATGCGGCGTATCGGACAACGGAACCAGCTTGATCTGCTTGCGGCCCATCACCTGCGCCATGAAGTTATTGGTTAGATCATGGTGAAACGGTGTCTTCGTTCCAGCCGGTCCCATCCAGAAAAAACCGGTATCGGGCGACCCGGCATCGAGATATTCGCCGATAGTCGGCACATCGGACCATAACGCCGCGAGTGCCGCGCGATTGTGCGAGGTGTTATTCGCGGTCATGTAGAAATCGTTGGTCGGGCCGCTACGTTCGACGAGATCGACATAGTCGGCGAAGCGCATCATGCGCTTGAGTTTAGGCTGATTGATTTCATAATTCGCGTCCGACTCGCGGCCAAACTGCACTTCGACTTCGGCATCCCCGCAACGCTCGCGAAAATACTCGAAGCTCCATTGCGTGCGCGCCGGCCAAAAATCGAAAGCCCCGGTGATGATGACGGGCCGATTCTGAAAGTAGTACTGCTCAAAGAACTCGTCACGCGACAAACGCTCACGCTTTTCGATCACGCCGCTCCCAGCGCGCATTCGATTGAGTGTGCCGTACACCGACAATATCCATTCACGCTTACGCAAACGATTGCGCAACCGCGCGGCACCCTCAAAGTAAGGACTCGCGAGCGCTGTTTCGATTTCACGAGCGGCTTCTGCCGGATCGAAACCATGTCCGACCAGCGCACCGTGCACGGCGGGCGGCGGTGCGTCGAGCAGCAGATTCTCGGTAATCCAGCGCCGCCAGCCGTTATCGATCGAACGGTTCACAGTGGTCACGGCATTCTCCCAAACAAGGTTCTCAAAGCCGCCAGCTTCACACGCAGATGCCCAAAAGAAAAGGCACGCGAACCATGCGGCGCGCGTGCCTTTTAACTACCTGATCGAAGACAAACCAAGCTGTCTTCGGTCATGCGGCTCTTACATCTTGACTACGTCGAGCAGCGTCTTCTTGCCTGCCTTGTAGTTGTACAGCGAGATCACGCCGTGTTGAAGGTCGCCCTTCGAGTCGAACGTGGTTTCGCCGATCACACCCTTGTAGTCGGTCGCCGGCATCGCTGCCAGGATCTTCGCCGGATCGGTCGAGTTCGCACGCTTCATAGCGTCGACGATGATGTACACAGCGTCATACGTGAACGGAGCGTAGATCTGGATCGGCTGACCGAAACGCTTTTGGTACTTGGCAAGGAACGCTGCGCCGCCAGCCATCTTCTCGAGCGCCATACCGGCTTCCGAGCAGACGATGTTGTCGGTTGCGTCGCCAGCCAGGTCCGACAGCTTGTCGGTACACACGCCGTCGCCAGCCAGAACCTTCGCACGCAGGCCGAGCTGCTTGGCTTGCTTGGCGAACGGGCCGCCGGTTGCGTCCATACCGCCGTACATGATCGCGTCCGGGTTTTCGCCCTTGATCTTCGTCAGAATCGCGCGGAAGTCGACAGCCTTGTCGTTCGTCGCGTCATGCGACATCACGTTCAGGCCCAGCGACTTGGCGGTCTTTTCGAATTCGTTGGCGAGACCCTGGCCGTAAGCGGTCGAGTCGTCGACGATCGCGACGCTCTTCACTTTCAGACCCTTGGCTGCGTAGTTAGCCAGTGCCGGACCTTGTTGCGCATCGGTCGCCACGACGCGGTACGTCGTCTTGAAACCTTGTTGCGTGTAAGCCGGGTTCGTTGCCGACGGCGAGATCTGCACGATGCCTGCATCGCTATAGATCTTCGAAGCCGGAATCGAGGTGCCCGAGTTCAAGTGACCGACCACTGCGACGACCTTATCGTCAACCAGCTTCTGCGCGACTTGCGTAGCCGTACGCGGGTCAGCTGCGTCGTCTTGTGCGTCGAGTTGCAGCGTGATCTTCTGGCCGCCGATCGTCAGGCCCTTGGCGTTGATTTCCTCAACTGCCAGGCGCGCGCCGTTTTCGTTGTCTTTACCCAGGTGAGCGATACCGCCGGTCAACGGTGCAACGTGGCCGATCTTGACGACCTCGTCCGCCACCGCGCCCGTTGCCAACGACGCAAACAACATGGCAGCAGCGCTGATCGGCAACAGCTTTTGAATCTTAGTGTTCATGTAAGTCTCCAGTTTCGGTCCCAAAAACAACGTAATCGCCCTGTGCCCCCCGCGTCCCTACACGTGTCGCTCAGTCCCGTGGACGACCACGCCGGTTGCATCGTTCATGCACTTGGCCAGCACGTTCACCGGACTGTTTGTGGCAGGCGGCAAACCGTACTTGCGCGCAAGTGTAGGCCAACAAATTAAATTGTGGGACTTTTTTGAGGAAGTGGGATGAACACTAATAGCGTTTATCCAACAGGCGGCGATCCGGACTTGAAGAACAGGCTGGAAAGCACCAGCCCATGCGGGTTTCCGCCAGGTGAGCTGTTTGTCTAACAACGTGCTCTAAAGCTTTTAGCGCGTGAAACCGTTAATGTTTCGAATAGGCTTTGTGCTTATAAACGAGGCGCGCCGCAGCTTGCAGCGAGGCGCGCCAGGGCCTGGCTGAATCAACGCTTGAGCGCGGCGATCCGTGCGGCTACGGCATGCCATTCCTCGTCGAGTTGCCGGACCAGTTCCGCCGCGCCGAGCCCTTCCCGACGTTTCTGGCCAAGCGGCGCGCCCTGGCCTGACCAAAGAGACAGATAGTCGCTGTTTTCCGCGCGGCTCGCGGTTTGTCGTAGTTCCTGCGTCAGGGCGTTTTGCACCGGATAAGGCGCGACCTTGTTCATCGACTCGCTCAAGCGCAGCATCAACGGATTGCGTATGCCGCGCGCATGGCGGCCGGTGATCGCGCGCGTCACGGAGGTCGACGTGTCGGACATTGACTGAAAACGCGCTTTCCATGCCGGGGAGATCGAACTCTCGGCGCACGTGATGAACGCGCTCCCCATCATCGCCGCCTGTGCGCCCAGTGCCAGCGCTGCGGCGATACCGCGGCCGTCCATGATGCCGCCCGCCGCAAGCACCGGCAGCCCGGTCGCATCGACGAGTTGCGGCACCAGCGCCATGGTGCCGACCAGCGCGTCTTCGAAAGCGCCGATGAACGTGCCGCGATGGCCGCCGGCTTCCGCCCCTTGCGCGACGATCGCGTCAGCCCCCGCGTCGCGCCACGCCAGTCCTTCTGCGACATGAGTCGCGGTCCCTATTACATACAGACTCGCGGCGTGCAAACGGGCGACATCCACTTTGGAGAGCAGCCCAAACGTGAAGCTGACCACCGGCACACGCAATTCGATCAGCATGTCCAGTTGCGCGCGGAAGTCCGGCGCGTAGCGTTCGAGTGGGCTGCCCGGGGGCAGACCGAGTTCCGCGCGGATCGGATCGATCGCTTCGAGCGCGCGGCGCACCGTCACCTCATCAGGCGTAACAGGCGGCAGTGCAAACAGATTGACGCCGAACGGACGATCAGTCAGCGCGCGGATTGCCGCGACTTCACTCGCGAGCTTCTCCGGCGCCAGCGCCGCGCCGGCCAGAAAACCGAATGCGCCCGCGTTCGACGCTGCTGCGACCATTGCCGGCGTGGTCGCGCCACCGACCATCGGCGCCTGCACAACCGGCACCCGCATGCCGAAACGTTCGGCAAATGGCGTCACAAAACTGCCTTCACTCATGATCGATTCCTTGTTTCCCAAGACCGCGCGACACGCGTGGGTCGATACGCTCGACTCTACCGAGCCTCGCGCACGCGGGAAAATGAATTATCGAGAATGTTTCAATCGCCTTACGAGATTGGCGCCGCGCGTGGGGTGCGCGGCGGGCGTCGCCGGGCGGCACGCGGCCTCGCTGCAAGGGCTTTCTTTTGATGGCAAACTGACCGCCCGCTTCAGGCATTCATTCAGACCACCCCCGCGCATGAACGCACGGGCAAATGGAGAGCAACATGAGCACGACTTCCCGCTGGATCGACATTCCCGCCGGCAACGACAGCTTCGGCGGCTATCTGGCGCTGCCCAAAGGCGGCAAGGGACCGGCCGTCATCATCATTCAGGAAATCTTCGGCGTGAACAGCCATATCCGCTCGGTCGCGGATCAGTACGCGCAAGACGGCTACATCGCGCTCGCACCGGACGTGTTCTGGCGCGTGCAGCCGCGCGTCGAATTGACGTATGACGGTGCGGATCGCGAGAAGGGCATCGAGTTGATGCAGAAGACCAACGTCGATCAGGCCGTGTCCGACATCGGCGCAGCCGCTGCGGCGTTGCGCGCCATGCCGGAAGTGACCGGCAAGATCGCGGCAATCGGCTTCTGCTTCGGCGGTCAACTCGCGTACCTCGCGGCCGCGCAAGGTTCGCTCGACGGCGCGGTTGCTTACTACGGCGGCGGCATCCAGAACAAGCTCGATCAGGCTGCGAAGATCAAGGTGCCGATGCAATTCCACTACGGCGAACTCGACGCGCATATCCCGTTGTCGGCTGTCGGCCAGATTCAGGAACGCTTTGCCGGCCGCACCGATGCGGAATTCAACATTTATCCGAACGCCGATCACGGCTTCAACTGCTCGGATCGCGGGTCGTATAACCAGCCCGCCTCGGCGCTCGCGCATGGCCGTACGCTGACCTTCCTCGGTGAGCGGCTGTAACTCCCGGCTGTAACTCCCGGCTGTAACTCGCGGCTGTAACTCCCGGCTGTAACTCGCGGCTGTAACTCGCGGCTGTAACTCGCGGCTGTAACTCGCGGCTGTAACTCGCGGCTGTAACTCGCGGTGGTAACTACAGGTTGTAGCCCGAGGTTGTGGCCCGCGGCTGCAACCGGCAAACTCAACACTCAACACTCGATCGAGAGGGCCCCGGCGTCGTGCAATCAGACTATCTCGCCCATGACGCCATCGGCCTCGCCGAACTGGTTCGAAACCGCGAAGCAAGCGCGCGCGAATTGCTGGACATCGCGATCTCCCGTACCGAGTCCGTCAATCCCGCGATCAACGCGATTGTTCTGAAGGACTACGACGCCGCGCGTCAGCGTGCCTCGCGTGACGATGCCAGCAGAGCAAATCGCACGAGCCATGCGGACGGTGACAGCGCGCAGGCAGCGCTCGCGGGCGTGCCCTTTCTGATCAAGGATCTGGGCGCGGCAGTCGCCGGCTTGCGCATGGCGATGGGTAGCCGTCACTATCGCCACTTCATTCCCACCGAGGACGCACCGGTCGTCGCGCTCGCCAAGGCGGCCGGCCTCAATATCTTCGCGAAGACCAGCACCTCCGAACTCGGCCAGATGCCTTATACGGAGCCCGAATTGTTCGGCGCGTGCCGCAATCCGTGGAGCCTCGACCACACGCCGGGCGGTTCGAGCGGCGGTGCGGCCGCGGCAGTTGCCGCAGGCATTGTGCCGCTTGCGCACGCATCGGACGGCGGCGGCTCGATCCGCATTCCCGCGTCATGCTGCGGACTCTTCGGCCTCAAGCCTTCCCGCGGACGTGTGCCGCGCGCAACGGCCGCCGCCGCGGCCGGTGAGCTCGGTGTCGATCACGCGGTATCGCGCAGTGTGCGCGACAGCGCATTGCTGCTCGATCTGCTGGCGGGCAACGCGGATAGACCGCTCGGCGCACCGGGCACCTTCCTTGGCGCAAGCCGCGAACCATGCAAGCCGCTGAACATTGCCTACGTCACCGATTCGATGCTGGCGCCCTCCCTCTCCGTCGACTCGCGCAGCGCGCTGGAAGACGCCGCGCAACTCGCCAGTTCGCTGGGCCATAACATCGAGCCGGTTTCGCTGGGAATCGATTTCGCGGCGGTCCGCCATGCGTTCCTGATGCTCTGGTCGGTGACGGCGGAAGAAATGGTGCTCAACGCCGATCGCGTCACGGGCCGCAAACCACTGCGCAACGAGTTCGAAATCTCGACATGGGCCATGGCGCATGTCGGCCGCAAACTCGGCGAGCGCGGCCTGCCCAGCGCGCTGGAAGAACAGCGTCGCATCACTGAACACCTCACCGATTTGCTGAACCGCTACGACGTGCTCCTGTGCGCGACGCTCGCGGGCGCCCCGATCAAGATCGGTGAAATGCACCCCACCTCCGCGGAGCGCATGCAGATGCGCGCCGTCACGGCGATGCCGCTTGAAGCCCTGATGAAAAAGCTGCTGACCGAAGCGTCAAACAAGGCGTTCGCCTGGGCGGGATGCACGGAGTTGTTCAATCTGAGCGGACAACCGGCGATGTCGGTACCGCTCTACTGGAACGCGCGCGGGCTGCCTATCGGCGTGCAGTTCGCCACGCGTGTGGGCGGTGAAACAACCCTGTTGCGGCTGGCCGCGCAACTCGAAGCGGCGCGGCCATGGTTCGACAAGCGGCCGCCGTTGATGCAGGCGCGCAGCTAAACGAAGAAACACCCGGCGTATCGGCGCAGGTGACCCGCTTCATTTGCCTGACCGTCAAGGCCGGCAGATAGCCGGACAACAAAAAGGCGTCTGTCGCGCAGGGCGGCAGACGCCTCAATGATCGGACCGCAGTCCGGCGCTGTGATGTTGCAGCGCATTTACCGCGCCACTGAGCGTGTGCGCGGGCGGAACGAAATCAGGCCTTCTTGTTATAGGCGCTGCACCAACCCGTGCTCGCGACCTGCTTGCCCGCGAACATCGGGCAGCCCGCATAGGCGTCGGTCGGCTTGCCTTGATAGAAGCTGCAGTTGCCGCAGTCCTGGCCCGCTGCGTATTTCGCGAACTTGGCCTTGTCGACTTTGCTCGCGTCGGCTTTGTAGCCGAGCGCCTGAGCGGTCGGATCGGTCTCGGCAACCTTCGGTGCGTCGGCGAAAGCCTGGCGCGACAGCGCGAAAGTCGATGCCACACCAATGCTGGTGATCAAAAACGTACGACGGGAAGATTTCATGGGGGACTCACTCCATTTATATTGAACTGATCGCCGTTCTAGTGACAGCGGTCCCCAAGGATAGCAACGAAGCCCTTGCGCGTGATGACTCAAATGATAGAGATAAGCGAATTGGTACGACGCCGCGCTCGACAATCGAGTGCGGCGCGCCGGTTAATCGTGCGGGCGTGAGAATCTGGGTGAAAACCCGTGGTGCGACGATTAGGCGCGCCCGCTCAACTCACAGACGCGCTGCGCGATCGCCAGCGAGGCCGTCAATCCCGGCGACTCGATCCCGAACAGATTGACGAGCCCGCGCACGCCGTGCGCGGCTGGACCTTGAATCACGAAATCGGCAGCGGGCTCGCCTGGGCCGGAAAGCTTCGGACGAATCCCCGCATACGCGGGCTGCAGGGCCTGGTCTGGAAGCGCGGGCCAGTACGCGCGAATCGCGGCGTAAAAGGAATCCGCGCGATGCGGATCGACGTCGTAATTGATCGCATCGACCCATTCGACGTCGGGACCGAAACGCGCCTGGCCGCCAAGATCGATTGTCAGATGCACGCCGAGACCGGCTTCGTTCGGCATCGGATAGATCAGCCTGCTGAACGGCGCCCGCCCCGAGATGCTGAAGTAGTTGCCGCGCGCAAGGTAGAGCGGCGGCACATGGCGCGCATCGAGGCCGCGAATCTTGCGCGCCAGCGCATTCGCTTGCAAACCGGCGCTGTTGATCACGCAGGCGGCGCTGATCGTGGTCGGCGCGCTGCCGCCCACCTTGATGATGAAGCGGCCGTTGCTCGCCTCGATCGCCTCGACCGGCGCATGGAACGCACACACCGCGCCGTCGCGCTCAGCGTCGCCCTGGATCGCCAGCATCAACTGATGACTATCGACGATACCTGTCTGCGGCGAGAACACAGCCTCCACACATTCGAGCGCGGGTTCGAGCGCTTGCGCCTGGTCGCCGTTGATCCGCATCAGATCGAGCACGCCGTTCTCACGCCCCTTCGCCATGATGCTTTCGAGCTGAGGAATCTGGTTGCGCGAGGTGGCCACCAGCAGTTTGCCGCAGCGCGAATGTGGCACGTTGTGCTCGGCGCAGTAGTCGTAGAGCATCTCGCGGCCGCGCACGCAGAGCGCCGCTTTCAGCGAACCGCGTGGATAGTAGATCCCCGCGTGAATCACTTCGCTATTGCGCGAGCTGGTGCCCACGCCGATCGCTTCGGCCGCTTCCAGCACAATCACTTCGCGCCCGCGGGCCGCAAGGGCGCGCGCCACGGCTAGACCAATCACGCCTGCGCCGATCACTACACATTCGATTTGATCCATGTCCCTTGACGCGGCCAACTTCGCCGCGCACTGCCTCGTTCACCCGATAACCATGAAGACAGGGTACGGCTATCGAGAACCGCACACCGCTCGCTGTCGAACGCACCTGGCCTTACGCAACCGCATTGAAAAATTGTACGACGCTGCACAGACACAAATGCCCGCAGTCGGAACTGCGGGCATTCGGTCTCGAGCAGGTCTAAAACGCATGCTTCGGACACGATAAGTGTACGCCGCCGACGACCGCCGCGCTCGATTCTTCATGCGGACCGGATGCCGTGCGGCGGCACGGGCGGCAGACGGTGACAGGCGATCGCGCCTCGCAATTCGCAACAATTGCCGAAGCATTCATCTCATTACCGGCACAGATACCCGATTTGTGACCACGAGAAAACCGTCTGAAGACGGTTTTCTCGCAAAAACAGTGCAAAAACCCTCAAAAACCAATCGGTTTTCGTCGATTTCCGTAATCCAGCCGGATATCGCCAGCTTCGATCCAATCGCGTCCGCCGATGCGCGCCGCACCGAAGCCATTCAGAATCGCGCGCCGCATTTCACGCGGCGACGCCAGCTTCAGCGCATCGAGCGCAGCGTCGCCGAGTGTTTCGGGAAAGCGCAGACCCCAGTTATGCGCCGAGCGGATCTCGTCGTAGATCGATTGAGCGATGCGGCGCGCGCCGTCGTGGTCCGGCGGTGGAATCTCATACACGTTCATCCGGTTCAGAATCGGCTCCGGGATCGAGCGCTCGTCGTTCGCCGTCGCGATCCAGATCACGTGACCGGCATTGATCGGAATCTCGGCGAATTCGTCGATGAAGGTCTGCGCCGTGTCGTGCTCGAGCAGCGCGTACAGCGCGCCGAGCGGATCATATTGCGAATCGCCGGTGGCCTTGTCGATTTCGTCGACCGCGATCACGGGGTTCGCGTAACTGCCATTCACGAGCGCATCGAACACCTTGCCCGGTTTGGCGTTCTTCCACTGCGACGACGCACCCGACAGAATCCACCCCGCGGTCAGCGAACTCATCGCGACGTATTGATAGGCGGTGCCGAGCAGGCGCGCCAACTGCTTGGCAAAGTGCGTCTTGCCGATGCCCGGGTCACCCAGCAGCAGCATCGGCATCAGTTCGAGCCGGTCTTCGGTCTCCAGACACAAGGCGACCTGCTTGCGGATGTCGTCGAGCGGCGCTGAAAAATTGGGCAGTGCATCGATCAGATCGTCGATCGACGGCATCCGGTTCGGCTTGACGCAGAAGCGCAGATTGCCGGTTTTCAGCATCTTTTCGTACGTGGCGCGCAGTGCCTCGTTTGCGCCCTCACCGAGATCGTTCAGTGCGTGCTCGACCTGATCGAGGTCGTACACCCGGCTGAAAGATGCTACGGCGATTTCCTGTTTGACCATGGCTGTTGTCATCGCTCACCCCGTCTGGCTGGCCTTGCTGCTACGGCGCCTGACCGGCGCCGTTCAAGTCCAGTGTAACGAGGACACATTCGTGTGCAAGCCAGCAGTCGTGCGGCTCTGCTGCTAACAACGGCTTGTTTTCGGCGACCTCCCGCCCCACCTGAAATACTGTATTGCTGAACCCGGCCCTGTTTGAGATGTCAGAAAAACGTTCTGCCTATCAGGCGTAAGATGGCCCTCTGACTACGCTGCCGGACGCAGTGCCCGGAGAATTTTTTTATGTGGAAAACCAGTATCGCCGCCGTGCTTGGCGCCGCGCTGTTCAGCACTTCGCTGCTTGCGAACGCACAAGGGGCGACCCAGCAGGTCGTGCAATGGCAGTTGCAGGTCATGCGCGACGGCCAGCAGATCGATTCCTTCGACGGCGCCACCACCGTCGGCCAGGCGCGCACGGACACGCACCACAAGGTGGTGCAGCATAACGTCGGCTGTAAGGACCAGCCGGGCGGCAGCATCGACCTGGCGCGCACACTGACGGTTTCGCCGCTGCGGGCGGATGCGAGCGCGGTCACGCTGTCGATCGACGCTCAGGAAACGTTCGAGGAAGACACGGCGCAGCAAACCGATACCGGCTGCAAGCTGCCGCCGCAACCGCGTCAGGTGAGCGCGAGCCATCCTGGCCTGAACGTGCCCGCCGGCCAGTGGACCAGTTGGACGATCGTCGACAAGAACCCGAACCTGGTCTATCGCGTGCGTGCGAGTCTCGCGAACAACCCGAGCTAGGGCAGGGCCGCCGCAAATCAGCGCAGGTCGAAGCAAACGCGAGCAAACTCGAACGAACTCAAGCGAATAACTGAAGCCCCAACAGGACACGTGGACAACGCGGCATGCGAAACCCAGAAGAATTGATCCGCGAGAGCGTAGCGCCCAAGGATTTCATGGCGGTGAGCTGGAATCTGCATAAAGGCCGCACGCCGCTCGGCTTTCAGGCGTGGCAGGCCATGCAGCGCTGGGTTCAATCGACCCATGCGGACGCGTATTTTTTGCAGGAAGCGATGGCGCGGCGCATGCCTTCGCCGATTCTGGCGAGCAGTTTCGGCTCGCCGCTTGCCGACCCGGAGAGCGATGTCTGGCATTGCCAGGCCACGGAGATCGCACGCGCGGCCGAGCTCGAAATCGCGCTTGGGCCGAACGTGTTCAAGCCGTCGTGGCGCCATGGCAATGCGATTCTGTCGCCGCATCCGCTCGATCTCGGCGGGCGCTGGGATATCTCCGCGCATCGCTTCGAACGACGCGGGCTGCTGGTCGCGCGGGCAACCTTCGGCGGTCATTCGGTCACGCTGCTGTGCGCGCATCTGGCGCTCACGCGCTCGGCGCGCTTGCGGCAGATGAACTGGATCGCGCACTGGATCGCGAAGGAAGCGCCGGAAGGTCCGCTCGTGCTGGCCGGCGATTTCAACGACTGGCGCAACGACTCCGTGCCGCTCTTCGCGGAACACGGCCTGCAGGAAGTGGCCACGCTGCTCGGCGAATCGGGCCGCACGTTCCCGGCCTTCTCGCCGGCGCTCGCGCTCGACAAGATGTTCGTGCGCGGCATGAAACCGATCGAATGGATTCAACCGACGCAGGAAACCGCATGGCTGTCGGATCACTTGCCGTATATGGCGCGGTTGCGGGTGGAGTGAACGACGTTAAAAGGCGGCATGACCACCGTTTTCTTTTTGCCCGCCACGAACGCGAAGCCGGCAGGTCAGCGCTGACCAACGCGCATTAGCCTCTTCGCGGCGTCCAGTTCAGCGCCGCGGCGATCTCCTCGCCTGGCTGCAGCACGCAGCCGCCCACCTGCTCCCGCATGCCGGGCGCGTTGAAGCAATCGGTAGTGTTGGTCACCGGCTCCACGCACAGTTGCGCATCGTCGGCGGGCGCGAATACCACCATATGATCAAAGGGCGCGTCGGCGGTCATCGTCAATTGGCGGCGTTCGTCCGGCCACGCAATCGTCGCCTCGCGCGACCAGTTGGCGAAGTTGTTGTCGAGCGCGAACGCATCCGGCGACATGCCCTGGCGCAGCGCCTCGACCGCGGGATGCGGGCCGAGATGGGTGGGCAGCACGTCCGCGTCGGCATGCCACATGCCTTGCACATCGGCATAGACGCGAGTCTGCGCGGTGCGCGGATAGTACGGGTGATGGCCCATGCCGAACGGCATCGGCCGGTCACCCAGATTCTGCGCGGACATTGCGATGCGCAGCGCGCCGCCGATCAACTCGATACGCTGCCGCGCGCGATACCTGAACGGCCAGTCACCGGGGCGCTGTGAATCCGGTTCGTGTTCGAAGAGCAACTCCACCGAGCGGTCCGTGCGCGTCCCCACCTGCCAGGGACGCCGCCACGCATTGCCGTGCAGCGCGTGCGCAAAACGCAAGTCATTGCCGCCCAGATCGACTGTGCTGCCGTCGAACTGAAAGCGCGCGTCGCGAATCCGGTTGCAGTAGGGGAACAGGGGAAAGCTAGCCATGCGCAGCGGATCGCGTTCGTCGAACGCGGCTTGCGTGGCGGGCCGCAACCAGTGCAGCGGGCCTTCGGGCGTCGACTCGTAATAAGCCGCCAGGGCACCGCCAATTTCAGGCGCGACTACGACTCGCATGGTGCCTGCCGTCAGCGTGACAAGCGTCGGCGCGATCGCCGGATCGGCGAGCCACATGAGCTCGCCGAGTTCATTGCCGAAGGGCCGGACCGGATTCAAGGAAACGTCGCGCATGATCAGAAAGGGCCGGGCCTCAAGCAGATGGCGATATGAACGCCCATCGATGTCTCCAATGGCGCGCCGCGCACAGCGCGCGGCCGGCGAACCGCCAGGGTCCGCGCGACCGAGAATCGCACGCCAAAGCGTACCGGTCAATATTATTAGTAATAAATTTGTCGAATCCAGTTCACTCATGCGCCAACGACAGCTCCCAAATGGCGGGTTAGCGTGCGTTGCTGCCCGCATATTATTAGTGGTACCGTCAGCACCACGAATGCCATCGACACCCCCCTGCTTTCGCGCCGCTCCAAGGCGGCCCGCACAATGAAAAAATCGACTCAACGCCGTCCGACCATGACCGACATCGCCAAGCTCACCGGCGTGTCGCAATCCACGGTCTCGCTGGTCCTGAACAACGCGACCGGCGCGAAATTCTCCGAGACCACCCGCAACAAAGTGCTGAAGGCCGCGCACGACCTGGGCTACCGGCTATCGCTGCGCGAACCGGTGTCGGCATCGAACGATGAACGCAACCTGATCGTCTATCTGGCCGACGAGATTTCCACCAGTCCACACCCGGTCGTCAATGTCGACGGCGCACGCGATGCAGCCTATGCGAGCGGGAAAATGCTCGCCGTCTACTCGACGCACGGCAATGCCGACATCGAAAAGCAGGTGCTCGACGCAACGCTGTCGAACCCGCACGTATTCGGCGTGATCTACGCAACCGTCTACACCCGCAAGGTCACCGTGCCGCCGGCGCTCTCGCAGGTGCCCACGGTGCTGCTGAACTGCTACACGAGCGAAAGCGGGCTTTCTTCGGTGGTGCCCGCCGAGGTCGCGGGCGGCCATCTGGCGACCGACTATCTGCTGCAGTCGGGGCATCGGCGGATCGGCTATATCAACGGCGAGCCCTGGCAGGATGCCTCGAAAGACCGTCTGAAGGGCTATCGCACCGCGCTCGCCACCGCCGATCTGCCATTCGCGCCGGAGCTGGTGCGCGACGGCGACTGGAGCTCGGGGGTCGGCTTCGAAATGACGCTCTCCCTGATGCGCGAGACGCACCCGCCAACCGCCATTTTCTGCGCCAACGACCTGACCGCGCTGGGCGCGATCGAGGCGCTCAAGCAACTCGGCCTGCGCGTGCCCGAAGACATTTCCGTGCTCGGCTACGACGATCAGGAAATCGCCCGTCACACGCATCCGCCGCTGTCGACGGTGGTGCTGCCGAACTACGAACTGGGACGCTGGGCTGTCGAGACCTTGCTGCAGGAAGAGTACAACCGCGCAGCCGGCGCACCGGTGCGGCATCGGCTCGTGAAACTCGACGGACCGCTCGTCGAACGCGGGTCAGTCAGGGTAATTACCGAGGCAGAAAAGCCAGCAATTAATATTATTAGTGATTGACCGATAATAATTCTCGATGAAATAATCGGCACGTGCGGTCAGGGTGAAGCAACCCGGCCGCCAGGAGAAACACTAAAAAGCAAATACATCTCACCGGTACTGGAGGAAGACAATGGCGTCGCTCAACACGCAGTCGCGCAAACACGCGCGCAGGCAGCAGATTCGTCCGCTGGCAGGTTCACTGCTGGCTCTGGCAATCGGGTTCGGCGTCGCCACGGCGCACGCCGACGACGCGCTGCCGAAGTTGCCCAACAAGACCCCGCTTAAGGTCGGTTTCGCGCAGACCGAAAGCAACAATCCGTGGCGTCTCGCGGAAACCAAGAGCTTCAAGGACATCGCCGCGAAGTGCGGCTGGCAACTGGTCATGACCGACGCCAACAGTTCGAACTCGAAGCAGGTATCGGATATTCAGAACATGATCGCGCAACACGTCGATCTGCTGGTGTTCCCGCCGCGCGAAGAAAAGCCGCTTGCGCCCGTCGTGTTGCAAGCTAAAAAGGCCGGCATTCCGGTAATCCTGGTCGACCGCGACGTCGATCAGTCGGTGGCCAAGGCGGGCCGCGACTACATCACTTTCATCGGCTCGGACTTCATCGATCAGGGCCATCGCGCCGCTGACTGGCTCGTCAAGGCAACGGGCGGCAAGGCGAAGATCATCGAACTCGAAGGCACCACGGGTGCGTCCGCTGCGAACGACCGCAAGAAGGGCTTCGACGAAATCATCGCGAAGAACCCGGGCATGACGATCATTGCCTCGCAAAGCGGCGATTTCGCGCGCGACAAGGGCCGTCAGGTGATGGAAACGCTGTTGCAGGCGCACCCGGAAGTGACCGCCGTCTACGCCCATAACGACGAAATGGCGCTCGGCGCGATCGCCGCGATCAAGGCCGCCGGCAAGCAGCCGGGCAAGGACATCCAGATCGTCACGATCGACGGCACCAAGGGCGGCATGGACGCGATCGCCGCAGGCGAACTCGGCGCGAGCGTGCAGTCGAGCCCGTTCTTCGGCCCGCTCGCCTGCGACGTCGCCCAGCGCTATGCGAAGGGCGAAAAGATCCCGACGTGGGTCAAGGTGTCGGACCGCTTCTACGACAAGAGCAACGTGCAGCAGAACATGCAGTACGGCTATTGATCGGCAGCCGCCTTCGTACGCGCGGTTTTATAGCTTGAGGGCAATGCCGTAACGGCGTGTTCACGCATGCCGGAGCGCGAAGGAAGTCTCTTCGCGGCATTGCCTGCAAGACGTCCTCGCCCCGGATCCGTCTCCTCGGGGGGCGGGTGGCGGGAAGGGTTCGGAGCGACGCGCTCGTGGCAGCACGAGCCGTCGCTTCGTTTTTCATGAGCCGTCGCTTCGCTTTTGTGCGGCGTAATATGGTTCGGCGACACCGTCGGCATAGCGCCCGAACGGATGGCCACAGCGGCTCGCACATGCAACTCATGCGGCCTATCAGGCAGCACATCGGGCTGGACCTCGGGCTGCACCTCAGCCGGCCCATGAAGCAGCAGGTGAAGCAGCATACGCATCAGGAGGACACCCGTGACGGAATCCGCCAAAGAGACGCCACACGCTTCCCTTACCCGCACGCCGTTACTGGAGATGCAGGACATCGGCATCAGCTTCGGCGGCGTGCCCGCGTTGCGCAGCGCCAATCTGAGCGTGGCCGCCGGCGAAGTGCACGCGCTGATCGGCCAGAACGGCGCCGGTAAATCGACCATGATCAAGATCCTGACCGGCGCGTACCGGCGCGGCTCGGGCAGCGTGCGCTTCGAAGGCCGCGACGTCGATTTCCGCACCCCAAAGCAGGCGCGTGAAGCCGGCATCAGCACGATCTATCAGGAGATCAACCTGGTGCCGTTCCGCTCGGTGGCGGAAAACATTTTCCTCGGCCGCGAGCCGCGCCGTTTCGGTCTGATCGACTGGCGCGCGGTGCAAACGCGCGCCGCCGCGCTGCTCGAATCGTTCGGCTTGCAGATCGATGTGAAGAAGCCGGTCGGCCGCTATTCGACCGCGATCCAGCAGATGGTGGCGCTGGCGCGCGCGGTGTCGTCGGACGCGAAGATGGTCATCATGGACGAGTCCACCTCCTCGCTCGACGAACGCGAAGTGGAACTGCTCTTCACCGTCGTGCGCAAACTGCGCGACGACGGCCGCGCGGTGATCTTCGTGTCGCACCGGCTCGACGAACTGTATGCCTTGTGCGACCGCGTCACCGTGATGCGCGACGGCCAGACGGTCGCGCAAAGCACGATGGCGGAGATGGACAAATTGCAACTCGTCACGACGATGCTCGGCCGCACGCTTGCCGCCGTCGTACAGGAAGACGCCGCCGCGCGCGAAGCGAACCTCGCGCGACGCGGCAAAGAGGCCATCGCCGTGACGCAACTGAGCGCGCATCCGAAAGTGAGCGACGTGTCGCTGCAAGTGCATGCGGGCGAAGCCGTCGGGCTCGCGGGCCTGCTGGGCTCGGGCCGGACCGAAACCATGCGCCTGATGTTCGGCGCGGATCCGCTCGAACGAGGCGCGCTGTCGATCGGCGGCGAAACAGTGACGTTGAAGTCGCCGCAGGACGCGATCGCGCGCGGCCTCGCTTACCTCACCGAAGACCGCAAGGCCGAAGGCATCGTCCCCGAACTCTCGGTGCGCGACAACCTCACGCTCGTCTGCTTGCGTACGCTGGCGAAGAACGGCGTGGTGGACGTGAAGAAACAGCAGGCGATCGTCGAGCGTTTCATTGCATCGCTCGGCATCAAGCTGCGTTCGGCCGATCAACCGATTCGCGAGTTGTCCGGCGGCAATCAGCAGAAGGTTCTGCTCGCCCGCTGGCTCGCCGCGCAGCCTTCACTCCTGCTGCTCGACGAACCGACCCGCGGCATCGACGTCGGCGCGAAAGCCGACGTGGCGAAGATCGTGCGCGAACTGCGCGATGCGGGGCTCGCGGTACTGCTGTCCGCTTCTGAACTTGAGGAACTGACCGCCGTGGCCGACCGCGCGGTGGTGATCCGCGACGGCCGCACCGTCGCCGAACTGAATGGCGCCGAGATGAGCGAGACCGCCATCATGGACGCCATCGCCTACGGCAGTGAAGGCCCGTCGCCACTGGCCGAAGCCGCCCAGTCCGCCCATATCGAAGACGCGTTGGAGGGCGACCGTCATGGCGCTTAAGTTGCACACCGAGTCGTTGCGCCCCCAGGCTAACCAAGCCGCACAGCCCATGCCGGCCGCCGCCGCGCCCCGCGCCACTGCGGCGTCGACGGTGAAAAAATGGCGGCATCTCGCCATGCAGCGCGAAGTGATCGTGCTGCTCGCGATGGTGCTCTTCAACCTGATCTTCACCCCGCACTTCTGGTCGCTGCAAACCTTCAACGTCAACATGACGCAGGTGGTGACGATCGTGATCGTCGGCATCGGCATGACACTGGTCGTGGCGACGGGCGGCATCGACCTGTCGGTGGGCGCGTCGATGGCGATCTCGGGCGCGCTCGCGCCGATGCTGTTCCTGAACATTGCGGGACCGGGCGGCATTGCGCTCGCGTTCGTGCTGCCGGTGCTGGCGGCGGCCGCGTGCGGTGTCTTCAACGGCTGGCTGGTGACGCGGCTATCCGTCCAGCCAATTGTCGCGACGCTGGTGCTGTTCATCGCCGGGCGGGGCATCGCCCAGGTCGTCACCGACGGCAGCCTGCAGGCGTTCAACACGCCCGCGTTCCAGTGGATCGCCTTAGGCAAGGTCGCCGGCGTGCCGTTTCAGGTGCTGCTGATGCTCGCGCTGGTCGTGCTGTTCGCGTGGATCGTGCGCAAAACGCTGTTCGGCCAGTATCTGCTGATCACCGGCGGCAACGAAAAGGCGGCCTATCTGTGCGGCGTGCCGACGGCCACCGTGAAGCTGATCGCCTACACGCTGTGCGCCGCGCTCGCGGGGCTGGCGGGACTGATCTCGATCTCGGTGAATTCGTCGTCGGATGCGAACGTGGTGGGGCTCGGCGTCGAACTCGATGCGATCGCCGCGGTGGCGGTCGGCGGCACGGCGCTGACCGGCGGCAAGGCGTATATCGGCGGCACGCTGATCGGGGCGCTGATTATCCAGTTGCTGCGCTATACGCTGCTCGCGCACGGCATTCCCGACGCGGCGGCGCTGGTGGTGAAGGCCGGCATCATCGTCGCGGCCGTTTATGTGCAGCGGCGCTCGCGGTAACGCCTCCAGGACACTTCGGATTCGATGCGATGAAAAAGAACCTTCCCATCCTGCTTGCCCTCGTCGCGCTCATCGTGCTCGGCCTCGTGCGCTATGACCATTTCGGCTCGGCCTACAACATCACCTCGTTCTGGCGCTACAACTCGATGTTCGCGCTCATCTCGATCGGCATGGCCTTCGTGATCATTACGGGCGGGATCGACCTGTCGGTCGGCACGGTGGCGGCTTTGGCGAGCGTAGTCGCCGCGTTGACCAGCGGGTACGGCGGCTGGGTCGCCGTCGTGGCGGGTTGCGCGGCGGGCACGGCCGTCGGCGTGCTCAACGGCCTGATCATCACGCGGCTGAAAATCCTGCCCTTCATCGTGACGCTCGCCACCAGTCTCGGCGCGCACGGCGTCGCGCTGCTGCTTGGCAAGAACGACGCCGTGTCGATTGCCGCCGATTCGAACTTCGGCAACTTCGGTCAAGGCGATCTGTTCGGCCTGCCGATCCCGGGGATCGTGGCGGTGGTCGCCGCCGTGGCCGGCTGGCTCGCGCTGCGCAGCACGCGCTTCGGGCGGCATTCGCTGGCCATCGGCGGCAGCGACGAAGCGGCGCGGCTGATGGGCCTGAACGTCGACCGCACGCTGGTGATGGCTTACGCGGTAAGCGGCCTGCTCGCCGGCATGGCGGGCGTGATCCTTGCCGCACAGTTCGGTGCGGGACAGCCGAATGAAGGCGTCGGCTGGGAGCTGTTCGCGATCTCGGCGGTGGTGCTCGGCGGCACGTTGCTCACCGGCGGCGAAGGCTCGATCGCGATGACAATCGCCGGCGTGTTACTGCTCGGACTGGTGTTCAACCTGCTGAACTTCGAGAATGGGCTCGGCTTCATCAGCCTCTCGGCGTACTGGCAATCGGTGATTCGCGGGGTGTTCCTGCTGCTGGTGATCGTGCTGCAGGCAAGGGTATTGAAGCAGCGCGGCAAGAAGCGAGTGACGGCCCCGGCCTGAGCGGCGGCGAACCCCATGGGATGCTTTGCCAGTTTTATCAGCAGGGTCAATGCTGCAGCGCACGGCGGGTTTCGGTATCATCCTGAAAATGTTGCCCGCGTGACGCGCCTATCCGGCGCATGCCGGACAGCCGGTGGCAGCCGCCCTGCGGCGGTTTTCGCCCATCGCCGTACCCTTGCTGGAGTGCCGCCGCAACGCGCCAACGTACTTCGCGGCGCCCATCGCGACAGCCGCTGGCGCCAACGCTTCCAGGTCCGGTAACCCGCTTCACCGCGCTAAACCGCCGCGCCGCAGCCCTCTGGCAGCGGGCGCGGTAAAATAGCAGATTGCGCGTGATTCCCGACCTCGGGTTAGCGCAGCATCGCCCTTGCCGTGCCGGCCGGCTCAAACGACTGGCCGCCTTTTTCGCACTATCCAAGAAGCCATGAGCAACCTGAATTCACAAACCGTCCTGAGCGTCCATCACTGGACCGATACGCTTTTCAGCTTCACCTGCACGCGCGATCCGTCGTTCCGTTTCGAAAACGGCCAGTTTACGATGGTGGGCCTCGAAGTGGACGGCAAGCCGCTGATCCGCGCCTACAGCCTTGCCAGTGCGAACTACGAAGAGCACCTCGAATTCCTGAGCATCAAGGTGCAGGACGGCCCGCTCACGTCGCGCCTGCAGCATTTGAAGGTCGGTGACGAGGTCCTGATCGGCAAGAAGCCGGTCGGCACGCTGATGGCAGACAACCTGCTGCCGGGCAAGACGCTGTGGCTGCTGTCCACCGGCACGGGCCTCGCGCCGTTCATGTCGATCATCAAGGATCCGGAGATTTACGACCGTTACGAGCGCGTGGTCCTGACCCACACCTGCCGTTTCGTCGACGAACTGGCGTACAAGGAATACATCACGGATCACCTGCCCGCGCACGAGCATCTGGGCGAGCTGGTGCAGGAAAAGCTGCTGTACTACCCGACGGTGACCCGTGAAGCGTTCCAGAACCGCGGCCGCATCACCGAACTGATCGAAACCGAAAAGCTGTTCGCCGACCTTGGCGTGCCGGGCTTCTCGCTCGAAGACGACCGCGTGATGCTGTGCGGCAGCCCGCACATGCTGCGCGACACGCGCAAGCTGCTCGACGACCTCGGCTTCGAGGAAGGCAGCAACAACGCACCGGGCCACTACGTGGTCGAAAAGGCGTTCGTAGGCTAAGCGAACACTTAGATCGGACGGTTAGCGCCGCGAATCACCAGAAAGGAGCCTTCGGGCTCCTTTTTTGTTGCGCGGTTACAAATCAGTGCCATCGCATTAACATTTGACGTCGGTATTATTCCTACAGACCTAACGTTGCAAAACATCAACCATTGCGTGAAATGTACGCGCTAACCCTTGGTGTGCCTGCATTTTTTCTTTTTTTAAGATATCATCGCGGCGCACGATCGGTGGGTTTACATGCCGCCCATGGCACGACCTGCATGTTACTGAATGTAAATTTCGTTACGCCGCAGCGTAGCAATTTGTCCGTCGCGCACAACGCTTCAAAGACATCACTGGAGGCCAGAGACTCGCATGCGTTCTTTTGTCTTCGCGCCGATGCGCACCCGCTTCGCCGTCCACACTGTTTCCTGAGAGGGAAAGTCATGGATACGTCGATTGTCGTCCCCCTTGTCGTCCCGTTTGGCTCCCACATTGCGCCCTCACCTGCTCACGCCGCGCCGCAATCCGCTGCTGAGCGCGAACTCGCGCTGCTGCGTGCCCGCGTGCGAGAGCTGTCGGCGGAACTCGTTCAGGCGCAGGAAGCGGCCTGCCGCCATGTGGCGCGCGAACTGCACGACGGCGTGGGTGCTGAGCTGACCGCGACGCGTTTCGCCCTTGCCGGCGTGGAAACCTGGCTGCCTGCCAATGCACCGCCGCAGTGCGCCGCCGCGCTCGCCGTCGCGAATCGTTCGCTCGACGCCGTATGCGCCGCCAGCCGCCAGGCCGTCGCCGAACTGCATGCCCCGTCGCTCGAAGCGGGCATCGTCGGGGCGCTGGCGCAATGGACCCGCGACTTCGCCGCGCGCACGAACCTGCGCACGAGTTTCGTCTGCGCCGCCGACGTCCGGCTTACGCGCCTGCCCGCGGACGCCACACTGGCCGTCTTCCGGGTCGCCCAGGAAGCACTGAACAACATCGCCAAGCACGCGCGCGCCGAATCCGCCGACGTGCGGATCGAAACCGGCCGCCGTCATCTGACGCTGATCGTCAGCGACGACGGCATCGGCGTGACGCGCAACGCGCGCAGCCGTCGCGGCCACTTCGGCCTGAGCGGCATGCAGGCGCGCTGCGCCGCCTTCGACGGCACCCTGCGCGTGAGCACCCGGCGGGTAGCTTCACGGCGCGGCGACAGCGGTGAGGGAGCGCGCGGCACGCTCGTGCGCGCACGCTTTGCGTGGGATGCGATGCTGGCGAGCGCACCGGGCGCCGGGCGTCGCGCGCTGCAATCGTGAGCACGCCATCATGAGCCTGCGCATTCTGCTCGCCGACGACCACGCGGTGGTTCGCCAGGGCGTTCGCCAGTTGCTGCTCGATCGCGGCATCGCGCGCGAAGTCACCGAGGCGCAAAGCGGCGCCGAGGCGCTCGACGCCGTCGCCCAACACAGCTACGACGTGGTGCTGCTCGACATTTCGCTGCCCGACATGAACGGCGTCGAAGTACTCAAGCGTCTGAAACGCAAGGCGCCGCGCGTCGCCGTGCTGATGTTCTCGATGTACCGCGAGGACCAGTACGCCGTGCGCGCGCTGAAGGCCGGCGCCGCCGGCTACCTGTCGAAGACCGTCGACGCCGCGCAGATGATCAGCGCGATCCAGCAAGTCGCGGCGGGCCGCAAATACGTCAGCCCGGCCATGGCCGAAGCGCTGGCCGACTATGTCTCGTTCGACGGCGAACAGTTGCCGCACGAAAAGCTGTCGGACCGCGAATACCAGACGCTGTGCATGCTGGCTTCCGGCAAGCGGCTGACGGATATCGCCACGACGTTATCGCTCTCGGTGAAGACGGTGAGCGTGTACCGCACGCGGCTGCTCGAGAAAATGAAGCTGCGCAATAACGCTGAGCTGACCTTCTACGTGATGAGCAACCGCCTCGTCGATCTGAATCCGGCAATGGCCGGCTGACGTTTTTCTTCGACGATCGCTGCGCCAGCATGCGATCGCCCGGCCCCGCCCTCCCCAAGCATTTCCCGCTCGCCGTACGGCGACGAAAAACGCCGTCCCAAAATGGTGCACAAGCGTGCATCCGTTAAAATCGCGGGTTTCCCGACATTCGGCGCGCAAGATGCGTGCACTACTGGAGACCCACCGCCAATGTCCCTGTTCCGCAAGAAGAACGTCGAGCACATGATCGCCGCGAGCGCTCAGAACGCCGGCCTGAAGAAAGCGCTTGGCGCGCTCGATCTGACTTTCCTTGGCGTCGGCGCCATTATCGGCACCGGTATTTTCGTGCTGACCGGCACGGGCGCCGTTCAGGCCGGCCCGGCGCTGATGGTGTCGTTCCTGATCGCGGCGGTGGCCTGCGGCTTTGCGGCGCTCGCCTATGCCGAATTCGCGTCGACGATTCCGGTCGCGGGATCCATTTACACGTATTCGTACGCGACGCTTGGCGAACTGGCCGCGTGGATCATCGGCTGGGACTTGATGCTCGAGTACGGGCTGGCGACGTCCGCGGTGTCGGTCGGCTGGTCGGGCTATCTGCAATCGCTGCTGTCGGGCTTCGGCGTGAACCTGCCGGTCGCGCTGAGCGCGGCGCCGGGCGCGTTGCCGGGCCACGAGACATGGTTCAACCTGCCGGCTTTCCTCGTGATGATGGTGATCACGGCACTGTTGTCGATTGGCATACGTGAATCCGCGCGGATCAACAACATCATGGTGGCGATCAAGGTGACCGTGGTGTTGCTGGTGATCGGCGTGGGCGTGTTCCACGTGACGCCGGCGAACTGGCATCCGTTCATGCCGAACGGCTGGAATGGCGTGTTCGGCGCGGCGGCGGTGATGTTCTTTGCGTTCATCGGTTTCGATTCGGTGTCTTCCGCTGCGGAAGAGGTGAAGAATCCGAAACGCGATTTGCCGATCGGGATCATTGCGTCGCTGGGCGTGTGCGCGGTGCTGTACGTCGCCGTGGCGGCTGTGGTTACCGGCATCGTGCCGTCGGCGCAGTTCGCAAACATTTCGCATCCGGTGTCTTATGCGTTGCAGGTAGTGGGTGAGAAGTGGGTTGCGGGTTTTATCGACCTTGGCGCGGTGCTGGGCATGCTGACGGTGATTCTGGTGATGGCATATGGCCAGACGCGCGTGATTTTCGCGATGTCGCGGGATGGGTTGTTGCCGGCGAAACTTTCGAAGGTGCATCCGAAGTTTGCTACGCCGTTCTTTACGACGTGGCTGGTGGGGATTTTCTTCGGGCTGATTGGCGCGCTGGTGCCGTTGAATGTGCTGGCTGAACTGATCAATATCGGCACGTTGGCCGCGTTTTCGATGGTGTCGATTGCGGTTCTGGTTTTGCGGAAGACGCATCCTGAGTTGCCGCGGGCATTCCGGTGTCCTGGTGTGCCGGTTGTGCCGGTGTTGGCTGTCGCGTCGTGTCTGTTTTTGATGGTTAATCTTCAGGCTGTGACATGGGTGGCGTTTGTGGTGTGGTTGCTCATTGGGATGGTGATTTACTTTGGGTATTCGCGGCGGCATTCCAAGTTGGCCAAATGAGGGTTTGAGGTTTTTTTGCCTGCTCGGCGTTTGGTTGTGGTTTTATGGTTTTGGCCTTTTCGTTGTTCTGGGTTTTTGGGCCTTTCCTTGCTTTGTTAGTGGTCTATTAGCGTTCCCCCTGTGCGGGGGGCACCTACTTTTCTTTGCCTGCCGCAAAGAAAAGTAGGCAAAAGAAAGCGGCTCACACCGCTAATTCTTAAGTGGGTCCCCTGGCTTGGAGGGGGCAGTGGTGCATCTGGAATCGGTGCTCTCGCACACTTCGCGTCAGTGACACAGCCGTCATACTTCCGGCGGCGCTGCGCGCGCCGAAACCCATTTCCAAAAACCATCAGTTTTACAAAGCGCAGTGCCTGATTTCCCTCGCAAACCCGTCCGCGACGCACGCAGTGCGGAGTGGGAGCGGATGAGCGCCTTGTCACCAGCGCGGAGTGTGCGGGGGCACCGATTCCAGATGCACCACTACCGTGGCTGTGCGGGGGACCCGCTTATGAGCTGGCGGTGTGAGCCGCTTTCTTTGCTTATCTTTCTTTGCGGCGGCAAAGAAAGTAAGTGCCGCCCCGCACAGGGGCAACGCTAATAGACCACTAACAAAACAAGGAAAGGCCAAATCCACAGGTGCAACCAACCCAACAAACCCAACCCCAAAACCCGCCGAGCAGGCACACAACCCAATAGCGCCCCCAAGCAATTTGTGCTTTACTTTTCGGCAGACCCATAAAAAAGAACCGCAAAACAGCAAACCCGCAGTCCCCTCATCGGACCCCACGAACAGGCAGCTGAAGGCAGGAAAAACAAAGGTCCGGTTTCACCCCATAAGGAGACAACTTCATGGCGATCAGCATCAGTCTGACGGTGAACGGCGCGCCCATCAGCGCCTCAATCGACCCTAATACCCTGCTTGTCCAGTTCCTGCGCGATCAACTTCGCCTCACAGGAACGCACATCGGCTGCGACACCGCCCAGTGCGGCGCATGCACGGTCCACCTGAACGGCCGTGCGATCAAATCCTGCAACATCCTCGCGCTCCAGGCCGAAGGCGCGGACATTACCACCATCGAAGGGCTCGCCAAAGACGGCGCCCTGCATCCAATGCAAGCCGCCTTCAAACACTGCCATGGCCTGCAGTGCGGTTTCTGTACGCCCGGCATGGTGATGAGCGCAATCGCACTCGTCGAACGTCAGCCCAATCTCACCGGCGACGACGTGCGTGCCCAGCTCGACGGCAATCTCTGCCGCTGTACGGGGTATCACAACATCGTCAAAGCAGTGCTCGAAGGCGCCGACGGCATGAAGTCCGCCGGCACGGCCAGCGCCACCGCCGCGGCCACTGCGCCCGCCACCGCCTGAGGAGACGACGATGAACGCACCCGACACCCACTTCATCGGCACCTCCGTCGAACGTAAGGAAGACTATCGGTTCCTCACCGGCAACGGTCAGTACACCGACGACATCGTCCTGCCGCAGCAAACTTATGCAGTGTTCCTGCGCTCGCCGCACGCGCACGCGAAAATCAACAGCATCGACATCAGCGCCGCCAAACAGTCGCCCGGCGTCGTCGCGATCTTCACGGGCGCGGATATGGCCGCGGACAACGTCGGCGGACTGCCTTGCGGCTGGCTGATCCACAGCACAGACGGCAAACCGATGAACGAGCCGCCGCACCCGATCATTGCGCACACGAAAGCACGCCACGTCGGCGATCAGGTTGCGCTCGTCATCGCCGATTCGATCAAGGCCGCGAAAGACGCCGCCGAACTGATCGAGGTCGACTACGACGTGTTGCCGGCCGTGGTCGACACGGCGCACGCGGCCGATCCGGGCCAGGCCGCGGTGCACGACGAAGTGCCGGACAACGTCTGCTACAACTGGGGCCACGGCGACAAAGCCGCGACCGACGCCGCCTTCGCCAAAGCCAAGCACGTCACCACGCTCGACATCGTCAACAACCGCCTGATCCCGAACGCGATCGAACCGCGCGCGGTTAACGCCAGTTACTCGGTGCAGGACGACAGCTACACGGTCTACGTCGCGAATCAGAATCCGCACGTGGAACGCCTGCTGATGGCCGCCTTCGTGCTGTCGCTGCCCGAATCGAAACTGCGTGTTATTGCGCCAGATGTCGGCGGCGGCTTCGGATCGAAGATTTTCCTGTACGCCGAAGATGTCGCGCTGACGTGGGCGTCGAAGAAGATTCGCCGCCCGGTCAAATGGACAGCGGAGCGCTCGGAAGCATTCGTGTCCGACGCGCACGGCCGCGATCACGTCACCAAAGCCGAACTGGCGATGGACGCCGACGGCAAATTCCTCGCGATGCGCGTTCATACCACCGCCAACATGGGCGCGTATCTGTCGACCTTCGCCTCGAGCGTGCCGACCATCCTGTACGCGACGCTGCTCGCCGGCCAGTACGCGACCCCCGCCATCTACGCCGAGGTGAAAGCGGTCTTCACCAACACCGTGCCGGTCGACGCGTACCGCGGCGCAGGCCGTCCGGAAGCGACGTACGTGGTCGAGCGTCTGGTCGAAACCGCAGCACGGGAGATGAAACTCGATCCCGCTGAAATCCGCCGCCGCAACTTCATCCGCGCGTTTCCGTACGCGACGCCGGTTGGGCTGACCTACGATACCGGTGACTACGACGCCACGCTGAACCGTGCGCTCGAACTCGCGGACGTGAAAGGCTTCGCCGCGCGCAAGCAGGAATCCGAAAAGAACGGCAAGCTGCGCGGCCTCGGCTACTCGTGCTACATCGAAGCCTGCGGGTTAGCGCCGTCGAACATCGCGGGTGCTTTGGGCGCACGGGCCGGGCTCTTCGAAGTCGGCCAGATTCGCGTGCATCCCACGGGTTCCGTCACCGTGTTCACCGGCTCGCACAGTCACGGCCAGGGGCATGAGACCACCTTCGCGCAGGTGGTCGCGGACCGGCTCGGCATTGCGCTGGAAAGCGTGGAGATCGTTCACGGCGACACCGGTCGCATTCCGTTCGGCATGGGCACGTACGGCTCGCGCTCGATCGCGGTTGGCGGCTCGGCGATCATGAAGGCGCTCGACAAGATCGAAACCAAGGCGAAGAAAATCGCCGCGCATCTGCTGGAAGCCGCGGTGGAAGACATCGAGTTCAAGGACGGCGTGTTTCGCGTCGCGGGCACCGATCGCACCAAAGCATTCGCCGACATTTCGCTCGCCGCGTACGTGCCGCACAACTATCCGCTCGACGTGCTGGAACCGGGTCTCGAAGAAAGCGCGTTCTACGATCCGACCAACTTCACCTATCCGGCCGGCTCCTACATCTGCGAGATCGAGGTCGATCCGGAAACGGGCGTGAGCCGCATCCAGCAGTTCACCGCGGTCGACGATTTCGGCAACGTGATCAATCCGATGATTGTCGAAGGCCAGGTGCACGGCGGGCTCGCTCAGGGCATCGGCCAGGCCATGCTGGAGCGCTGCGTGTACGACAAGGAAAGCGGCCAGTTGCTGTCCGGCTCCTACATGGACTACGCAATGCCGCATGCGTCCGATCTGCCGAACTTCACCGTCGAAACCGCGAAGGGCACGCCGTGCACACACAATCCGCTCGGCGTGAAAGGCTGCGGCGAGGCGGGCGCGATCGGCTCGCCACCGGCGGTGATCAACGCGATTCTCGACGCGCTTGCGCCGCTCGGCGTGACCGATCTGCAAATGCCGGCGACGCCACATCGCGTGTGGTCCGCGATTCACGCAGCCAAACCCCACTGAGATCCTGAGCGGAGCATTCGACATGTATTCATTCGAGTATCAACGCGCGACGGATCCGAAAGCGGCCGTCGCAGCCATGAACGCTGACAGCGACGCGAAATTTCTCGCTGGCGGACAAAGCCTGTTGCCGACCATGCGCCTGCGTCTCGCGCAGCCCTCGCAACTGATCGACGTGACGCGAATTCCGGCGCTCAAATCGATCACGGTCGATGCCGGCAAGGTGACAATCGGCGCCACCGTCTGTCACGCGGACGTCGCCGATCACGCCGAGCTTCAGCGCGTGTTGCCGGCGCTCGCGGACCTCGCCGGACACATCGGCGATCGCCAGGTGCGCGCGCTCGGCACCATCGGCGGTTCGCTCGCGAACAACGATCCGGCCGCCTGCTATCCGGCTGCGGCGATGGCCTTGGACGCGACCATCGTCACCGATCGGCGACGGATTTCGTCGGGCGATTTCTTCGTCGGCATGTATGAGACCGCGTTGGCGCCCGACGAACTGATCGTGGCCGTCGAGTTTCCGGTGCCCGAACGCGCGGCTTACGTGAAATTCGAGAATCCGGCGTCACACTTTGCGCTGGTCGGCGTATTCGTCGCGAAGTTCGCGAGCGGCGTGCGCGTCGCGGTGACCGGTGCGGGGTCTTCGGTATTTCGCATACCGGAGCTGGAAAGCGCGCTATCGGCGAATTTCGCACCGGAGGCTGCGCGAGCCGTGAGCGTCTCCGACGCCGGCCTGAACACCGACATGCATGCGAGCGCCGAATATCGCGCGCATCTGATTCCGGTATTGGCCGCGCGCGCGGTGACGAAGGCGAACGGTTAGCGATCCTTGCGGTTGGCGGCTGACGTGACATGCCTCGGCATGGCGCGTTAGCCGCGCTCCGGCCCGCGCTGTCGCTCACCGCCGCGCCTGCGGCCACGCTCATGGAGCACTTCCCTGTTGCGTCGCGGCCGCACCGCCGCACGTTTCACCCGTTTCACTGTGCAGATTCAGGAACACCATGCAGCCTGCTTCAATCGACGATACGCTCGCGCAACTTGAATCCCAAAGCTACTTCGCCAGCCGCGAACTCGCGACCGCGTTGTATCTCGCGCTGCGCATGGAGCGGCCGTTGTTTGTCGAAGGCGAGCCGGGCGTCGGCAAGACCGAACTCGCCAAAGCCGCGGCGGGGATGCTCGGCACCTCGATGCTGCGGCTGCAATGTTACGAGGGGCTCGACACCGCCAGCGCACTGTACGAATGGGACTATCCGCGCCAGATCATGGCGCTGCGCCTCGCCGAGGCCGCCGGCGAGCGGCCCGGCAACGACACGCTATACCGCAGCGAATTCCTGCTGAAGCGTCCACTGCTGCAGGCGCTGATGCCCGACGAGAATCATCCTGGCGCGCGGCGCGTGCTGCTGATCGACGAGATCGACCGCGCCGACGAACCGTTCGAAGCCTTCCTGCTGGAACTGCTGTCGGACTTCCAGATATCGATTCCCGAATACGGCACGGTGCGCGCGGCGCAGCGGCCGCTCGTCGTGATGACGTCGAACCGGACGCGCGAAGTACACGATGCATTGAAGCGCCGTTGCCTGTATCAGTGGATCGGCTATCCCGAGCGCGATCGCGAACTCGAAATCGTCGCCGCGCGCGCGCCGCAAACGTCGGCGGAATTGCAACGGCGTGCCGTCGATTTCGTGCATCGGCTGCGCGGCATGGATCTGTTCAAAGCGCCAGGCATCGCCGAAACAATCGACTGGTGCCGCGCTTTGGAAGCGCTGTCGGTGACGGAACTCGACCCGCAATCGGTGCAGAACACCCTGGGTGTCCTGCTCAAGTATCAGGACGACCTGGCGCGCGTCGATGCGGCGCAGATCGCGCAATGTCTCGCGGTGCGGGAGTAACGACGATGACGCAGGCAACGGACGGAGACGACGATGCGTCGGCTTGCAACGAAGCGCCCGCAGCCGAGGCGGGCGCCCGCCCGGTGAATGCTTCATCCGATACATCGGCCGCGCCGATCGATACGCCCACTTTGGCCCGCAACGTCGTGCACTTTGTGCGCGTGCTGCGTGGCGCGGGCTTGCCGATGTCACCCGCACAAGCGGTCGATGCACTCGCCGCGCTGCACTGGATCGAACTCGACCGGCGCGACGATGTACGCGCCGCGCTCGCCACGCTATTGGTCCGCGCGCCGGACGAACGCGACCTCTTCAACGCCGCGTTCGATCTGTTCTGGCGCGACCCGGATTGGGAAGGCAAGTTGCGCGCGCTATTGCTGCCCAAAGTCCGCGATGGCCTGCCGCCTCCCAAACGCAACAATCGTCTCGCCGATGCACTGGCCGTGCGCACACCGCCCTCGCCGCACCGCAAAGCACCGCAGGAAACCGAACAGCACGAACTGCATGCGCACGTCACCTTCAGTGCCGAGGAGCGGCTGCGTCATCGCGATTTCGACACGCTTTCCGCTGACGAATGGCGCACCTTGCGCCATCTGATCCGCGGCCAGCGTCTGCCGCTCGCCACTGAACCGACGCGCCGCCTGAAGGCCGCTTCGCACGGCACGCACGCGGACTTGCGCGCAAGCGCCAGGCACGCCGTACGCGCGGGCGGCGACTGGACGGTGTGGAAGTATCGCGCGGTAGTGGAGCGCAAACCGCCATTGGTCCTGCTGCTCGATATCTCCGGCTCGATGAGCAGCTATTCGCGTGCGGTGCTGTACTTCTGCCACGCGCTGCTGCAATCGCGCGAGCGCCTGCAGGTGTTCCTGTTCGGCACGCGCCTGACCAACGCCACGCGCGCGCTGCGCGAGCGCGATCCCGACGTGGCGATCGCGACGCTCACTGACCAGGTGGTCGACTGGTCGGGCGGCACACGGATCGGCGCCGCGCTTGCCGAATTCAACCGACGCTGGGCACGCCGCGTGCTGACCGGCAGAGCCACTGTGTTGCTCGTCACCGACGGCCTCGATCACGAAGCGATCGACGTGCTCGACACCGAAATGGCCAGGCTGCGCCGATTTGCACACCGTATCGTGTGGCTCAATCCGCTGCTGCGTTTCAGCGGTTTTTCACCGAAAGCGCGTGGCGTGCAGGCGATCCTGCCGTACGTCGACGCCCATCGCCCAGTCCATAACCTGGACAGTCTGGCCGCGTTCGGCCGCGATCTCGCGCAACTCACGCGCACGCCGCGTCTACCTCGTTTCGCCCTGTCCGCCACGACAATTGCAGGAGCATCGCCATGGAATTGAGTGAAACCCATACGCTGCCGGTTTCTCAGCAGCACGCGTGGGATGCGCTGAACGATACTGAAATCCTGCGCGCGTGTATTCCCGGTTGCGAGAGCATCGATCCGGATGGCGACAATGCGTACGCCGTGGTGATGAGCGCATCGGTCGGTCCCGTGAAGGCACGCTTCAAAGGGCGTATGCTGCTGACCGACATCGAGGCACCGAACGCTTACACCATCGCTTTCGAGGGCCAGGGTGGCGCGGCGGGCTTCGGCAAGGGCAATGCGCGCGTCACGCTCGAACCCGAAGGCGACGCCGCCACGAAGCTCACGTACGTGGCGACTGCGCAGGTCGGCGGCAAGCTCGCGCAGATCGGTTCCCGGCTGGTCGACGGCGCAGCGCGTAAAATCGCGGGCGAATTTTTCAAGCGCTTCGGCGCCCAGCTCGGCGGCGACATAGCCGACGCAGCAACCCCGCAAGAGCGGGACGCTGCAGCGACTGAAGCGGCAGCGCAGAATACAGAATCGGATGAGGCCGCGGACACTGAGTCCGGCGGCGACGGAACGAAAGGGAAGAAATCATGGAAAGCGTGGATCTCGAAGTTCTGAAGTCCAGCGCCCGTTGGCTGGCGGAGGGACACCGTGCGCTCCTGGTGACGGTGGTGAAGACGTGGGGCTCGTCGCCGCGCCCCGAGGGCGCGATGCTCTCGGTGCGTGACGACGGACTCGTGGTGGGGTCGGTGTCGGGTGGCTGTATCGAAGACGACCTGATCGACCGCGTGCGGAAAATGGGTATCGAGCAGACCCGTCCGGAGGCGGTGAAGTACGGCATCACGGCGGAAGAAGCGCATCGTTTCGGCCTGCCGTGTGGTGGCACGATCCAACTGGTGTTGGAGCCCTTGACGCCGCAAAGCGGGATTGCCGATCTGTGCAATGCAGTGGAGGACGGCCGTCTGGTGGCGCGCGAAGTCGACATGGTGACGGGCGCGGTGCGGCTCGATGTGGCGCAGGCGACGGACGGTGTGCATTTCGACGGCGAGCGTCTGCTGACGATTCACGGCCCGCGTTACCGGATGCTGGTGATCGGCGCGGGGCAGTTGTCGCGCTATCTGTGCAATATCGCGGTCGGGCTCGACTATCAGGTCACCGTATGCGATCCGCGCGAAGAGTACACCGAGGAGTGGAACATTCCCGGCACGAAGATCGTGCGGACGATGCCTGACGATACCGTGATCGAGATGAAGCTTGATGAGCGGTGCGCGGTGATTGCGCTGACGCATGATCCCAAGCTGGATGATCTTGCTTTGATGGAGGCGCTGAAGACGCCAGCTTTTTACGTGGGTGCTTTGGGGTCGAGAAGGAATAATCAGGCGCGGCGCGAGCGGTTGAAAGAGTTCGATCTGAATGAGGCCGAGTTGGCCCGGTTGCATGGGCCGGTGGGGATTTATATCGGTAGCCGGACGCCGCCTGAAATTGCTGTTTCTATTCTTGCCGAGGTGACGGCGGCCAAGAATGGGGTGTCGTTGCCGACTTTGTTGCAGGTTGAGGGGGCTAAGGCCGCGCGGGAGATAGCGGCTTCTGGGGGGGCTGCTTGTAGTGTCTAGGTTTTTTTTTGCCTGCGCGGCGCTTTGGTTGTTTGCTTTTGGTGTTGGCCTTTCCTTGATTTCTTATTGGTCTATTAGCGTTCCCCCTGTGCGGGGGGGGGCACCTACTTTTCTTTGCTTGCCGCAAAGAAAAGTAGGCAAAAGAAAGCGGCTCACACCGCTAACTCTTAAGCGGGTCCCTCGCGCAGCCACGGTAGTGGTGCATCTGGAATCCGTGTCCTCGCACCTTTTACGTACGTGACAAAGGGCTCATCCGCTCCCACTCCGCACTGCGTGCGTCGCGGACGGGTTTGCATGGGAAACCAAGGCTACGCTTTGCATAACTGATTATTTTTGGAAATGGGTTTCGGCGCGCGCAGCGCCGCCGGAAGTATGACTGCTGTGTCACTGACGCGAAGTGTGCGAGAGCACCGATTCCAGATGCACCACTGCCCCCTCCAAGCCAGGGGACCCACTTAAGGATTAGCGGTGTGAGCCGCTTTCTTTTGCCTACTTTTCTTTGCGGCAGGCAAAGAAAAGTAGGTGCCCCCCCCGCACAGGGGGAACGCTAATAGACCAATAAGAAATCAAGGAAAGGCCAAGACCATAAACAAACAACCAAAGCGCCGCGCAGGCAAAAAAAACCCAACCCTATATCACCCCACAAACCACAGCAGCAACCACCGACCCACCAATCAAAACCACCCCCACCACACGCCGCTTATTCAACTCAGTCCAAAGCAAAACACCCGTCAACGACAACAAAATCATCCCACCCGCAATCGTATCGATCAGCAAAACCCACCCAACACTCAACCCCACACCACGATGCAGATTATTCATCGTCGTAAGAAACGAGTTCTGCGTCCGTTTCACCGCAACAAACCCATTCCCAACCCAATATTCAGCCTGCACATTCTGAGTAGGCCCAAAAATCCCGACCTGCCAGAACTCCGGCTGCACCGTGCTGCGTTCACCCCATGCCACCGGATGCGCCGGCTCACGTTTCACTCGCCCCGGCTTGCCGTCGATCTTCAACTCGTCCTTGAGCCACTTCGCCATCTCCATCGGCGAACCCAGCTTTTTCTGCGGCACGGGAATCTGCATCTCTTCGACCTGCGGCTCACCCGACGACACCTTCAACGGTCCGCCCCGATGGTTCAGCAAAAACCCGGTCGCGCCGAACATCAATCCCAGCACCGCACCCCACAGCCCAACCCAGCCGTGCACCTTGCGCAACCACTTGATGAAATTCGCCCGCCGCGAACGCTGGCGCCGCGCGGCCTGCTCCGCGTCGTCCATCAGATGATGACCGCGCTCCGGCGTATGAGCCGTGTACTGCGTGCCGCCACCAACAGCAGGTTTCATATCGATCGAATCAGGCGCGTTCACATCCAGGCTCCAGGCGCAGCAAGTTAAACCCTCGCCAACGGGCGACGCGCGACGAAGGCGCTCGCTCACACCAGCGGTAAAGGAAAGTTTGAAAGGAGGGGCCGGACAAACCCGGCTTGCGGTCCAGGCCGTCCGGCTGAGAGGCTGGCTGGCAGTCACAGAGGAGGAGAAATGTGACAGAAAGCTGGCGACGCCTTTCAATTGAGAATGGATATCATTACATAATTGAGCCATTTGCTCAATCGCAATGCGCGGTATCCGCTTGACATTCAGGCGTCGTAAATCGACTCTAGCTGGCGATCCCGTCAACTTTGCCGTTCTCCGGACACCTGCCTGCCATGCGCTTCGCCTCCTGGGTCTATCTCGCGTCTCTCGGCTGGCTTGCGTGCACCCACGCCGCGAGCGCGAGCGTCTCTGCCAAACTGGACGATCCCTATACGAACGAGGGCGAAACGCAGACCTTCACCGTCAACGCCGACGGCTCCTTCTCGAAGCTCGATTCGATGACGCTGCGCGTGAACAACGAGGCAGGCGTCGCACGGGTGGCGCAGCAGTACGTCTGGTTCAACCGCAATATGGCGGACGTGCAGATCCTCGAGGCGTACACGACCACCGCCGACGGCGTGCGTCACGACGTGCAGCCGGACCAGATTCGCGACGTGCAGGAAGCCCGCTCATTCAATGCGCCGATGTTTCAGGACATCCAGGAAAAGGTGATCGTGTTTCCCGCCGTCGAACCCGGCGCGCGCGTGCACCTCACCTATCGCAAGACACAAAAGCAGTCGATCGTGCCAGGTGAATTCAGTGACTTCACGCCGCCCGATCTCGTGCCCACGCGTAACTTCCACCTGATCTACGACCTGCCCGTCGACAAGCCGCTTTATGCCGATGCGCGTGGCTTCACCGCACTGCAACCGGTCACGCGCGACGGCCGCACACGCTACGAATATCGTTACGACAAGGCGCATTTCAGCCGGATCGAACGCGGCTCGATCGCGTACGTATCGTATGGCGACCGGCTGATGGTCTCGACCTTTCCGGACTACGCCACGTTCGCCGCCAGCTACAAGGCATCCTCCGCCGACCCGACCACGAGCGATGTGGCCGTCACGCGTCTCGCGCAAAACCTGACCGCGCGTGACCACACGCCACGCGACAAAGCCAAGACGCTGTACGACTGGGTACGCCGCAACATCCGCTACGTGGCGATCTATGTCGGGCGCGGTTCGGTCGTGCCGCACAGCGCAAGCGCGATCCTCGCGAACCGCTATGGCGACTGCAAGGATCACGTGGCGTTATACGGCGCGCTGCTCGACGCGGTCGGTGTTCGCAACGACCCGGCCTTGATCAGTAGCGGCTCGATCTACACGTTGCCCAGCGTGCCGGGCTACGGCGTCATCAATCACGCCATCACGTGGCTGCCCGATTTGCAGCAATACGCTGATTCGACGGCGTCGAATGTCGAATTCGGCTTTCTGCCGTGGTCCGATATGAACCGGCCTACCGTCCTCGTCAACCAAGGGGTCGTCGCGCAAACACCGGCCACCGAATTGACGACGCGCAGCACCGACCTGTCGATCAAGGTCGAGCCCGATGGCTCAGCAAGCTTCACGTACCGGCTGGAAGCATCGGGCGCCACCGCCGAACAGGCCCGCGCGATGTTGCGCACGCAGACGCCCGCGCAACGCGAGGAGTCGATCCAGGCGGAGCTGCGTAGCGCCAACCTGCGCGGCACTGCCACGCTGACCACCAATGACCTCGGTGTGGCTGACGGCCCATTGACGATCACGATGGAAGGCACGCTCGAAAATCTCGTGGTGCCGGGCGCGGCGGCATCGATTCCGGCGCTGACGAGTCTCGCCGGCGGCCTGGATGCGGATACCCGCTATTGGCTCGGCGAACGGCAGCGCACGCAGCCATTCGTCTGCCATAACCTGGCGTTGCATGAACGCGCGCGCATTGAATTGCCCGCGAATTTCCGCGTGCTCGACATGCCGGAGGCGACACGGACCCAGGACCGCTTCGTCGATTTCCAATCGCAGTACACGTTCGATCCGCTCGGCAACGTGGTGACGATGGCGCGCGACGGCACCACCCATTTCGACAGCGATGTCTGCACACCCGACGACTTCGCGAAGATGCGTCCCGCGATCGAAGCGATTGGGCGCGACGTGCGCGCCGAAGTGATCGTCAAATCGACGCTGGTGGAGTCGTCGAGCGTGGCGTCGCAGGCGCCTTGAGATACCGTCAATGAGCCGTGGCGCAAACGCTCAGACCGGCCAGAGCGGCCCTTCCTGCATTGCGCCAAGCTGCTCGCGCAGTTCGAGAATGCGGTCTTCCCAATAGCGCTGCGTGTTGAACCACGGAAATGCCGCGGGGAAGGCCGGGTCGTCCCAGCGGCGCGCGAGCCACGCCTGGTAGTGGATCAGCCGCAACGTGCGCAACGCTTCGACGAGATACAGTTCGCGTGGCTCGAAGTCGCAGAAGTCTTCGTAACCGGCCAGCAGATCGGCCAGCGCACGCGAAGCCTCGGCACGCTCGCCCGGCAGCAACAGCCACAAATCCTGCACCGCCGGACCCATGCGGCTATCGTCGAAGTCGACAAAATGCGGGCCCGCATCGGTCCACAAGACATTGCTCGGATGACAATCGCCGTGCATTCGCAACATGCGAATATCGCCGGCGCGCTCGAACGCGCGTTCAACGCCTTCAAGCGCGAGATTCACCACGGTTTCCCACGCCGCTCGCACGTCGTCAGGCACGAATCGGTGTGACAGCAGGAAGTCGCGCGGCTCGTAGCCGAACGTATTGATATCGAGCGTGGGACGTTCGGTGTAGTTCTGCGTCTGCCCGACCGCATGAATGCGGCCGATGAAACGCCCGAGCCATTCGAGCGTGTCGCGCCGGTCGAGATCGGGTGCGCGGCCACCACGGCGTTCGAAGATCGAGAAACGAAAACCATCGAAGGCATGCAGCGTGCGGCCGTCGAAAACACGTGCGGGCACCGCCGGAATCTCACGCGCGGCGAGATCGGCGACAAAGGCATGTTCTTCGAGAATCGCAGCGTCGGTCCAACGCTCGGGACGGTAGAACTTGGCGACCACCGGCGGACCGTCTTCCACGCCCACCTGGTACACGCGGTTTTCGTAGCTGTTGAGCGGCAACATGCGACCGTCGGTGTACACACCGACGCTGCTGAGCACGCTGTCGAGCGCGTCGAGCACGATTTCCGGCTTGAGCCGGGCGAAAGGGACGGCGCTATCGGCGCCGTCCTGTGAGTCGAGATTGTCGTCGTTCATGTGCGCATTGTGCGCCGCGCCGCCGTCAAAAACGAGAGCGTCGGCTCACCTTGCGCCTGACTGCCTGCTGCAACGACGATGCAACGTCATGACAACGCGATGAAACGGACTCAAACATCGGACTCAATCCCGTATCAATGCACCTGCGCGCTTGCCGGGCGAACCTGCTCGCCCGTGTCGATCAAATCTTCGAGGAAAAAGGGTTCAGTGTTCAGATGCTCTGACGTGCCAGGTTCGCCGGCATACCAGGCCACCATCGCCATGTCGCCGAGAATTCGCATGACAATCCCGCGTGCGCCTTGCGGCACGGCGATATGCACCGATCGGACAATGGAACCGATTTGCATGATGTTTCCCCGTTTCTCCCATAGCCGGCTTTATGGTTTCCGCGCCGGTCAAGGTGATGATAAAAGCGCCGCTTCGCCGATAACGTTGCGTACGCACCCAATCTGCTGCGCGTAACACGCGTGAGAGGTTTGAGTCATTGTTCCCGTTTTGCGGGGCCATGGAAAGCGCGAATTCGAGGCTCTTTACCCGTCATTTCGCCCTGGTTCCATTACGGCGCGCAGGGCGATGATCTGCACATGACGCGTCGTAACGAGGCCATCATAAACCCTGCCGGGGCGATATTTCAAAATCATGCCGTCAGTGACGCCATCAACGCAAAAAGTGAATATTCACGTCCACGGCCCTTGCCTCGTGCACACCCGCACAGCTTTTTTCAGCGTATCCTTAACTTCTTTGTGTATGTTGCGTCCCCCGAGGAGATTTTTTCGTGACCGCATCGCCGGAATGCCACCGGACTGCTACTTCGGCTGTTCCCGCTTCGTCTGCTTCGTCCGCTGCTTCCACCTCCACTGCCGTGCCTGACGCCTCCACCACGCCTTATCTCGAACGCGGCACGCGTGCCTATTGGCGCGCCAGCATCGCACTGCTGTTCGCCGGTTACGCCACCTTCTCATTGCTGTATTGCGTACAGCCTTTGCTGCCTGCGTTTTCGACAGCATTCAGCGTGACGCCGGCACAGAGCAGTCTGTCGCTCTCGCTAACGACAGCAGCGCTCGCGCTCGCTATATTCGTGGCCGGCTTTGTTTCGGAAGGCTGGAGCCGTCACAAGCTGATGACCGCGTCGCTCACGCTGTCCGCGCTATTGACGATCGGTGTGTCAGTCGCGCCGCATTGGCATCAATTGCTCGTGTTGCGCACGCTCGAAGGTCTCGCGCTCGGTGGCGTTCCTGCGGTTGCCATGGCCTACCTCGCGGAAGAAGTACACCCCGATGGGCTCGGTCTTGCGATGGGGCTGTACGTGGGCGGCACGGCGATCGGCGGGATGGCGGGGCGCGTGATTACGGGCGTGGTCGCGGATCTGTTTTCGTGGCGCGTGGCAATCGGCACGATCGGCGTGCTCGGTATTCTCTCCATGCTCGCGTTTCGCGCGCTGCTGCCGCCATCGCGCCATTTCGTGCCGCGTCGCGGGCTCGGCTTTGCCCATCATCGCACTGCGCTGCTGAAGCAATTCACGCGGCCTGGTTTGCCGCTGCTGTTTCTGCTCGGCTTCGTGCTGATGGGCAGTTTCGTGACGCTGTACAACTACCTCGGCTACCGGCTGCTCGCGCCGCCCTACCTGCTGAGTCAAACGCAGATCGGCGCGATTTTCGTCGTCTATCTGACGGGCGTGGTTGCCTCGCCGTGGTCGGGCCGCATGGCCGACATCTTCGGCCGGGCGCGCGTGCTGAGCGGCAGCCTGTTGCTGATGGCGCTCGGACTCGCCCTCACGATGCTTCATCCGATCACGGCAATTGCAATCGGGATCGCCTGCGTGACCTTCGGATTCTTCGCCGGACACGCAGTGGCGAGCGGCTGGGTCGGACGCCTCGCAAAAGAAGCGAAGGGGCAAGCGGCGGCGCTGTATCTGCTCGCGTATTACATCGGTTCGAGTGTGGTCGGCTCTTATGGTGGCCAGGTATGGGCCGGTTATGGTTGGAACGGTATCGCTGGACTGGTGGGCGCATTGCTCGTCATCGGTATCGTCGCCGCCACGTGTTTGCATCAACGCGAACGCGCCGCCGTATGAGGGAATGCTACTGATCCGTTTCGGAAAAGCAGACTTGGGCGCAACATGGAGGCCATGCATAAGGGGCTTGCGTGGAGCAGATCCCAGCCGCGCGAGAACCATCCGCAGCGCATCGAACCGATCTAAAAAGTAAGGGCCGTGTAAGCAAACACTTCATTTTTTACGGTGTTTTTGCCGCACTGCGTCAATCGCGCCGCCCCTTACCGTACCGGGTTCAGCAGCCTGCGAAGACGGCGCTGCAGCGCCGCAAAGCGTTGTTATGTTGATCTAACCGTCGCCTATACTCGAATCGAGTGTTGGCAGTGCATGACTCCAGAAATAGAGCCACTGCCGGCGCCAGTACTAAATAAGGAGACGGGTATGACGACCTACTTCACGATTGGCGATTTCATCCTGGTCATTCCGATGGCGCTGGCCGGCGCGTTGTTTGTCGGTGCGCTGCCCTGCAAGACAGAGTTGCGTCATAACGCGCTGCGGGTACTAGGCGCGCTGCTCGGCGTGGTATTCGCGGTCGTGCTGGTCGAGGGCTTGCCTGCGCTGGTTTAGCGCGGTCCGGCGAAGACGGCCTCTACGCTTCGCCGACGGTTCGTTCGACTGAACGCAGTCGCTTCGGCCGCTGTGCTGGAAACGCACGCGCTTGAACGGATCGATAAAAAGCCGCCTCACGGGCGGCTTTTCTGTTTCTACGACATCAAAGGCGGTGCGATCAGATCGCCTGATCCGTCGACGGCTTTTCCCACAGGTTAACGCCACCTTCCGTCGCGTAGCGGTCGATCTCCGCCAGTTCTTCCTTCGAGAACGCGAGATTCTTCAGCGCGCCCACGTTCTCGCGTACCTGTTCCGCACGGCTTGCACCGATCAGCACCGATGTCACGCGCGGATCGCGCAACGCCCAGGCGAGGGCCATTTGCGCGAGGCTTTGGCCGCGACGCTGCGCGATGTCGTTGAGCTTGCGCACGTGTTCGATGTTTTGCGCGCTCAGATGCTCCTGCTTCAACGAACCGCCGCCCGGCTTGTTGACGCGCGCGTCTTCGGGCACGCCGTTCAGGTACTTGCCGGTGAGCAAACCCTGCGCGAGCGGCGTGAAGGCGATGGCGCCCGAGCCGACTTTCTCGAGTGTGTCCAACAGTTCGCGCTCGATCCAGCGGTTGAGCATGTTGTACGCGGGTTGATGGATCAGCAGCGGCACCTTGTACTCGGCGAGCAGCCTGGCCATTTCGAGCGTCTTGGTGGCCGAGTATGACGAAATACCGATGTACAACGCCTTGCCCTGCTGCACGGCGCTCGCCAATGCACCGGCGGTTTCTTCGAGCGGCGTATCGGCATCGAAACGGTGCGAATAGAAGATATCGACGTAGTCGAGGCCCATGCGCTGCAGGCTCTGATCGAGACTCGCGAGTACATATTTACGCGAACCGCCGCCCTGGCCGTACGGACCCGGCCACATGTCCCAACCCGCCTTCGACGAAATCAGGAGTTCGTCGCGATACGGCTTGAAGTCGTCTTTGAAAAGCCGGCCGAAATTGGTTTCGGCGCTGCCGTACGGCGGGCCGTAATTGTTGGCGAGATCGAAGTGCGTGATGCCCAGGTCGAAGGCCGTGCGCAGGATATCGCGCTGCGTGGAGATCGGCGTGGTATCGCCGAAGTTGTGCCAGAGGCCCAGCGACAGCGCCGGCAGTTTGAGACCCGACTTGCCGCAGACGCGGTATTGCATGTCCGAATAGCGTTCTGAAGCTGCTTCGTAAGCCATTGCTAGTGTCCTTGATGTTGAAGTCGCCCGGCGATCACGGGCGTGAGGGGATCATCACGTACTGCGGGAGGCGTGCAGGGTTTTATGTTCGAATAGGGATGAGACCAGAGCGCTATGGTAGCCAATCGCCGCGCAGCTTGCACACGCCCACTATGCGGGATGGACGACTGCTTGCGGCTCCCCTACACTTTGGCCGATCAAAGCTTATCGAAGGGACGGGTGTATGGCGAAGGCGATTTCAATCGCGCTGATTGTCGGCGGTATCGTGTTGTTGTATTTCGGCGGGCAGGCGTTCAACTCGGTCAGCAGCGAGGTATCTCGCGTGTTCACCGGGTCTCCGACCAACAAGGCGATCATGTTGATTGTAGGTGGCGTTATCGCCACCATCGCCGGGCTGACCGGTGTGGCTGTGTCGGGTCGCAAGCGGTAGAACGATGCCTGCCTGCGCGGCGCAAGACGACTAAACATCTGTGCCGCGCAAGGCAAAAAAACTAAAAGGCAATCTCAGGCTTGGCTGCCGAGCGGGATCCCGGCAGGGGCACATTGCTCGCCCCGTGATAGGTAAACACCAAAGAAAATTTCACCTGATCGCTGACATTCTTGCCAGCCGAATGCAGCGTGTTGCAATGGAAGAACACCACGTCACCGGCCTTGAGCTCCGGCGAAACCGCGGTACGAATCAACGCCTGATTCTCTTCCAGATCGGAACGGAAAAACTTGGCTTCGTCGAACCGGTCTGACGTGAACGCGACATTGTGCGACTTCGGCACCAGCCACAATGCGCCGTTATCGACCGTCTCCGACCCGACCGCGAGCCATACCGAGACCAGATCGTCACGCTCGAACGACCAGTACCTCACGTCACGATGCCAGCCGGTCAAGCTGCCATAAGCCGGGTGCTTGGTCATCATGCAATTGTGATGCGCCCGCGATAAGCGCGGCTCCTCGCCGAAGTACAACTCCATCCAGCCGCGAATTTCCGGCGCGGTCGCCCATTGCGCAAATTGCGGATGGCGCCCGTACGCATCGAGCAGCCGGCGAACCGTGTGGCCGCCCGGCGCATGCTTCGATTCCGGCGCGCCCGGATAGCGAAGATCCGCCTCGAACTCGATCGGCGCCGCCGCTTCCTGCAACTGCCGCTCCGCGATCTGCTTCAGTTCGCCGCAACGCTCGGGCGACACCAATCCAGGCACTACGACAAATCCTTGTTCCCGCAACGTTTGAATCTGTTCTTTCTTCGAGTGAAGTGACATGGTGTTCCGTTACTTTCGACTGACTGATGCTCGATTGTAAAACGGGCGCGATCGGACTGTGCGCAGTTTCGCCTTTGTAAAGCCAAGGTCCCGTGCACGCCTTAAGCACTACGCTCACGCGACATGGCGGTTGGCATGGCACGCTGTCAGGGCAAGCACGCACAAAAAGCGACCGCAAAGGGCGCGACCCCGTCAACATGCACAGTGTTCTTACCCGGTAAAAACCCGGATTCACAGGGTAAAAACCGACTTTCTGACGTCATGAATCCCGTGTAGCCTGCACGTATGTTGATCGCTACTCCCGCACTTTTGCGGCGCGCAAGCGCCGCTGTGACCGGCTCCGCCGTCATGCGTGCCCTTTTCCCTCGAATTCCAGGCTTTCGCGCCGTCCATCGCGACACCGCCGTTGGCACATTTGGTGCTCATTCTGGCGTACGCTCCTTCGCGCGACACGTTGCCTACTTGTGAAGCCATGCATACTCTTCTGAGCACCCGTCTTACCCGCGCCGCCTTGAAAGCGGCGCGTCCGGCGCGCCGCCACGTCGTGCGCGCGCTGCGTCACCATGCCACCCGCACTCGCGCATTGGGCGAACAATGGCGCGAAGCCAAAGCAGTCGACGGCATCCGCACGTGGTTCCATACGTTCTTCTCAGCGTTGCGCCTGCAAGGCGGTTCGCGCCGTTTTTCGCTGCGCACGCTGTTGCGCAAACCGACACCGCTGCGCCTCACGGCTACGCGCCGCGCGCCAGTCGCAGCGCCGCAAAACACGAGCCGCCGGCCGCGCCGTATGTCGACGAACGGCAGCACCGGCTGGTTTGCGTTCGCGTTCGCTTTTGCGAGCCGCTGAATGGGCCGTTCAACGGACCGCTAGGTGGGCCATTAAGCAAGGCGCCTTCGAAGACAATAAAAAAACCCCGCACGGCTCGCGCCGGCGGGGTTTTTTGCTGAAGCGGACTGCGCGCCTGCCTATCAGGCGAGCGCGGCGACCGGTTCCGTGCCGGCGGCTTCGGCGAGCACCAGAGCCTTGTCCGTGGCTTCCCACGTGAATTCCGGCTCTTCGCGGCCGAAGTGACCGTAGGCTGCGCTCTTCTCGTAGATCGGACGCAGCAGGTCGAGCATCTGGATGATGCCCTTCGGACGCAGATCGAAATGCTCCTGCACCAGCTTCGTGATCGTCGCATCCGACACGCGGCCCGTGCCGAACGTGTTGACCATCACCGACGTCGGCTGAGCAACGCCGATGGCGTACGACACCTGAATCAGGCAGCGCGACGCCAAACCGGCAGCCACGATGTTCTTGGCCACATAACGGCCGGCATACGCCGCCGAACGGTCGACCTTCGACGGATCCTTGCCCGAGAACGCGCCGCCGCCGTGCGGCGCAGCACCGCCGTACGTATCGACGATGATCTTACGGCCCGTCAGGCCGCAATCGCCTTGCGGACCGCCGATCACGAACCGGCCGGTCGGGTTCACCAGGAACTTGATGTCGCCCTTGATCAGATCGGCCGGCAGCGTCGGCTTGATGACTTCTTCGATCACGGCTTCGCGCAGCACGGCCAGATCGATGTCCGGCGAATGCTGCGTGGACAGCACGACGGTGTCGATCGAATGCGGCTTGCCGTCGACATAACGCACGGTGACCTGCGATTTCGCATCCGGACGCAGCCAGGGCAGACGGCCGTCGCGGCGCAGATTCGCCTGACGCTCCACCAGACGGTGCGACAGGTGGATCGGCAGCGGCATCAATTCCGGCGTTTCTTCGCACGCGTAACCGAACATCAAACCCTGGTCGCCGGCGCCCTGATCGAGGTTGTTGTCGTGCGCACGGTCCACGCCCTGGGCGATGTCCGGCGATTGCTTGTCGTACGCCACCAGCACCGCGCAGCCGCGGTAATCGATACCGTAATCGGTGTTGTCGTAGCCGATGCGCTTGATCGTATCGCGCGCGACCTGGATGTAATCGACGTTCGCGGTGGTGGTGATTTCACCGGCCAGCACGACGAGACCCGTGTTGCACAGCGTTTCAGCTGCGACACGCGAATACTTGTCCTGTGTCAGGATAGCGTCGAGGATAGCGTCCGAGATCTGATCCGCGACTTTGTCGGGATGGCCTTCGGAAACGGATTCGGAAGTGAAGAGATAATCGTTTGCCACGTTGCAGACTCCTGTTGTGTGGTTACGGTTGAGTTTCACGTAGCCAGCTTCGGGAGCCTTGAAGCGGCGACGCTTTAGCGGATTACCTTACCGGCAGGCGCATATCCCATGGATCGCACCCGCCAGCTTCGCCCCGCAAGTTGTCTATTAACTCGGCGAAGCCCTTATTATAGCGACTTCCTTTGATTGTCACAGAGTGTTCACCGGTGCTGCATTTCAACCCGTTTCCAGGTTCCTTGAGCAAAGCGTCGCTCGACGCCCTACACGGAGGGGCGGCATGCTGAGTCGTCTTGGTGCTCACCTCGCCATTGGACTGCTTAAATTTTTGGCATTGCTGCCGTACGGTTTCGTTGCACGACTGGGCGACGGATTGGGCTGGCTGCTCTATCAGGTCCCCAGCAACCGTAAGCGCATCGTCCACATCAATCTGAGCCTGTGTTTCCCGGAGTGGAGCGCGGAGCACCGCGAAGATATCGCGCAGAAACACTTCCGCCACGCGATTCGCAGTTATGTGGAACGCAGCGTCCAGTGGTTCTGGTCTGCGCAGAAGCTGGAGAAGCTCGTACAGGTGGATAGCGAAGTCGACCTGCTGGATCCCGACATGCCGCCCACCCTGCTGCTTGGCGCGCACTTCGTCGGCATCGAGGCAGGCTCCGTGTTCATCAATCACGCGCTGCGCCGGCAGTGCGGCGCGCTCTATCAGCCGATGTCCAACAAAGTGCTCGACGACGTGGCCAAGACCGCGCGCGGCCGCTTCGGCGCGGACATGGCAAGCCGCGCCGACAGCGCGCGCATCGTGCTGCGCTGGTTGCGCGACCGCAAGCCCGTGATGCTTGGCGCCGACATGGACTACGGCATGCGCAACTCGACGTTCGTACCGTTCTTCGGCGTACAGGCGTGCACGCTGACGGCCGTCGGGCGGCTCGCCGGGGTCGGCCATGCGCAAGTGGTGCCGTTTATCGGCGAGGTGCTGCCGAACTACCAGGGCTACCGTCTGAAGGTATTCAAGCCGTGGGAAAACTACCCGACCGGCAACGACGAAGCCGACGCGCGCCGTATGAACGTCTTCCTCGAAGAGCAGATTCCGCTGATCCCCGAGCAGTACTACTGGGTGCACAAGCGCTTCAAGACCCGTCCGCCGGGCGAGCCGAGCGTCTACTGAGCGTTTTTCGAAAAAAGCGCCTGAACGCGGAAATCAAGCGGCAAAAAATCGCAAATAAAGCGCCGTTCGGCGCATCTGCAGGCGCGTCACTTACAATAGCGTGATGAAACTGAAATTCACCAAAATGCACGGCGCGGGTAACGACTTCGTCATGCTCGACGGCTACACCCAACCGGTCAACCTGACGCCGGCGCAGGTGCGCGCGCTCGCGGACCGGCATTTTGGCGTCGGCGCCGACCAGTTGCTGCTGGTCGAAAAGCCCACCATGGAAGGCGTCGATTTCAGATATCGCATCTTCAATTGCGACGGCGGCGAGGTCGAGCACTGCGGCAACGGCGCGCGCTGCTTCGTCAAGTTTGTGCGCGACAACGGCCTGACCGACAAGCGCAGCGTGCGCGTGCAAGTGCAGAACGGCACCCTCCTGCTGACCATGCAGGAAAACGGCGAAGTGCTGGTCGATATGGGCACCCCCGTGTTCGAACCAGAGCGCGTACCGTTCGCCACCAAGGGTATCGAAGGCCGCCGCGAAGGCGCGGACACGCTCTGGCCGCTCGAGGTCAACGGCGTGACGCGCTGGATTTCGGTGGTGTCCATGGGCAATCCACACGCAGTGCAAGTGGTCGACGACGTCGAAGATTTCCCGGTGCTCGTCGAAGGCCCGGTGATCGAGCGGCACGCACGTTTCCCGCAGCGAGTGAACGCGGGCTTCATGCAAATCGTCGGCCGTAGCGAGATCAAGCTGCGGGTCTACGAACGCGGCGCCGGCGAAACCCTGGCATGCGGCACGGGCGCGTGCGCGGCAGTCGCTGCCGGCATTCGCCGCGGGCTGCTGGATGCGCCGGTGCTGGTGCACACGCACGGCGGCAAGCTGACCATCACGTGGGATAACGCTCAAGACGGCACCCCGCTGCTCATGGCCGGCCCCGCGGCAACCGTTTTCGAAGGCGAGATCGAACTGGCTGACTGAGTCGCGCCAGCGCTTTACCCGACGCACCAATCGATTCAACGGCCGAGCATCGGCCGAGGCAGTACCCGACACGTGGCCTCGAACGGGCCGCTGAACAGGCCGATGAAGAGCCGGACCAGGCGGCTCTTTCACCGGCGACCGAACTCATGACCGATGCGCCGCCCGAAGGTGTCGCCCCGTAGTCCTTTAGCCGAAACCATGAACGATCGCGAAGTCGCCGAATATCTGCTCGCCACCCCCGAATTCTTCGCCGACCACGCGGAAATGCTCGCGACGATCCGGCTTGCGAACCCGCACGGCAAAGCCGCGGTGTCGCTGCAGGAACGGCAGATGGAAATGCTGCGCGACAAGAACAAACATCTAGAACGGCGTCTGGCCGAGCTGCTGCGCTACGGTCACGAGAACGACAGCATTGCCTCGAAATTCAATCGCTGGACCATCCGTGTGATGGCCGAGCGTGATCCGTACGCGCTGCCGCGCACGATCGCCACAGGCTTGCGGGAAATTTTCGACGTGCCACAAGCCGCGCTACGCGTATGGGACGTTTCCGAGCCGTATGCACAGGCCGAATTCGCGCGCCATGTCGGCGAAGAAGTGCGAATCTTCGCCAATAGCCTCACTACGCCGTACTGTGGCGCGAACACTGGCTTCGAAGCCGCGCAATGGCTGACGCCGGCGGTCTCGGCGGTGAGCGACGACGCGTCCGCGGGCGGTACGGGGTCGGGCGAGTCCGCGCACGTTACCGAGTCGATTGCATTGCTGGCGCTGCGCGACCCCGAAGGCAAGGAAGAAGCCCCCACCTTCGGCCTGCTGGTGATGGGTTCGGCCGACGCACGCCGCTTCCACGACGGCATGGCCACCGATTTCCTGACGCAGATCGGCGCGTTGGCAAGCGCGGCGCTGAGCCGCCTGCTGCCGCGCTGAGCCGCCAAACCCGCAAAAGGCCATCGTGACCGACGCCGACCCGATCGCCGCCTATCTGTCGAATCTCGAACATGAGCGGCGGCTGTCGGCGCATACGCTGCGCGGCTACACCCACGAACTTGAGGAGCTCAAGCTGCTGGCCAAAGGCCGGCCGCTCGAAAGCCTCACCGCGGTCGATATTCGCGGCGCGGTTTCGCGGGCGCATGCCGGCGGCCTGACGGCGCGCTCGATCAGTCATCGGCTCTCGTGCTGGCGTGCGTTTTACCGCTGGTTCGCGGGCCGCGTCGATCTGCCGGCCAACCCGGTCGCCACCGTGCGGGCGCCGAAGCAGGCCAAGGCGCTCCCCAAAGCGCTCTCCGTCGACGACGCCACGCGCCTGATGGAAAGTCCGCCCGCCGCGACGCCCGAAGGCTTGCGCGACCACGCGATGCTCGAACTGTTCTACTCGTCGGGCCTGCGTCTGTCCGAACTGGTCGGCCTCGACGCCCGATTTGCCGATGCCGGCGGTTACCGCTCGGCGGGCTGGCTCAAGCTCGACTCCGCGGAAGTCGAAGTGCTCGGCAAGGGCAACCGGCGCCGCATCGTGCCGGTCGGCAGGAAAGCGCTCGAGGCCCTGAACGCGTGGCTCGCGGTGCGCGACCAGATGATTAAACATGATCCGCACCCGCTGTTTCTCTCGGCGCGCGGCAACCGGCTGTCGCCGAATGTCGTACGTGAGCGCGTGAAGCGCGCGGCGCTGGTCGCCGGCATTCCGGCCAACGTGCATCCGCACGTGCTGCGGCACTCGTTCGCCACGCACGTACTGCAGTCGAGCGGCGATCTGCGGGCCGTGCAGGAACTGCTCGGGCACGCCAGCATCACTGCCACGCAGGTCTACACCGCGCTCGATTTCCAGCATCTCGCGCACGTCTACGATCAGGCGCATCCACGCGCCAAAAAACGCGACTGATTCCGCTCTTTGCTAGTTTGCGGCTTGCGGTCTCGCCCTTTGCCTCACCTGCCGCGTGCCTATTTGCCCACGCGGCCTACTGGTCCTGCTGAATCCTGATGAATACCGTTACGCTCAAACCGTCCAAAGAAAAATCGCTGCAGCGCCGCCATCCGTGGGTCTATGCCAACGTGATCGATCGCGTCGACGGTAATCCCGCTCCGGGCGCGACCGTGCTGGTGCGCGCGCACGACGGCCGGTTCCTCGCGCGCGCGGCCTACAGCCCGCATTCGCAGATTCGCGCGCGTGTGTGGAGCTTCGACGAAGCCGAGCCGATCGACCATGCTTTCTTCAAACGCCGCGTGCAGCGCGCGCTCGCGCATCGTCAGACGATGGTGCACAACACCGGCGCCGTGCGGCTGATTTTCGGCGAAGCGGACGGCCTGCCTGGCCTGATCGTCGACCATTACGTCGCCGAGGACGAAGGCCAGCGCAGCCAGCTGGTGTGCCAGTTCATGGCGACGGGTGTCGAAGCATGGAAGGAAGCGATCGTCGCCGCCTTGACCGACGCGACCGGCTGCCCGAACGTCTACGAGCGCTCGGACGTGTCGATTCGTCAGAAGGAAGGGCTCGAGCAGCTCACCGGCGTACTGGCAGGCGAGGCGCCCTCGGAAGCGCTGATCGCGAGCGAAAACGGCGTGCGCTATCACGTCGACGTGCGCAACGGCCACAAAACCGGCTTCTACGTCGACCAGCGCGACAACCGCCTGCTGGTTCAGGAACTGGCGCAAGATCGCGACGTGTTGAACTGCTTCTGCTACACCGGCGGTTTTTCGCTGGCGGCGCTGAAAGGGGGAGCAAAGCGCGTGGTGTCGATCGATTCGTCCGGCGATGCGCTGGCGATCGCGCAACAGAACGTGGCCGCCAACGGTTTCGATGCCGGGCGCGCCACCTGGCTCGACGCCGACGCGTTCAAAACCCTGCGCCGCCTTTACGACGAAGGCGAACGCTTCGACCTGGTCGTGCTCGACCCGCCCAAATTCGCGCCCTCGCGTGAACACGTGGACCGCGCCGCGCGCGCCTATAAGGACATCAACCTGACCGGCCTGAAGCTGCTTCGCCCGGGCGGCCTGCTGTTCACCTACTCCTGCTCCGGCGCGATCGACCCGGAGCTGTTCCAGAAGATCGTGTCGGGCGCGGCGGCCGATGCACGTGTCGATGCGCGGATTCTCAAGCGCCTCGGCGCCGGGGTCGACCACCCGTTGCTCGCCGCTTTCCCTGAAGGCGAATACCTGAAGGGCCTGCTGTTGCAAATTGCCTGATCGCCCATAACTTCAGGCTTATTTCCCGCGTGCCGCGAAAGGGATTCGCCCCTGCCGCCAGCGCCGGCTTGACAGATATGTTTCAATATCCGGCTAGATCGGGTCGCGCGCCATCAGGCTGCCGCGCCCGGCAAACCGGATTCGCAGATGCATTCGCTGCAAATCCCGCGTGGCAGATTCCGCGCGGTTAATTTGCGCGGTTAATTTGCGCGGTTAATTTGCGCGGTTAATTTGCGCTTAATTCGATTACGCACAGACTCACGTACACACAGGCGACCAACATGATCCCAGTCACCATCCTGACCGGCTTTCTCGGCAGCGGCAAAACCACCCTGCTCAAGCGCATCCTGAACGAAAAACACGGCATGAAGATCGCCGTGATCGAAAACGAGTTCGGCGAAGAGAACATCGACAACGAAATCCTCGTGCAGGACACGAGCGAACAGATCATCCAGATGAGCAATGGCTGCATCTGCTGCACGATCCGCGGCGACCTGTCGCGCGTGCTGGGCGACCTGGCGGCGAAGAAACAGTCCGGCGAACTGGATTTCGACCGTGTCGTGATCGAAACCACCGGTCTCGCCAATCCGGGCCCGGTCGCGCAGACGTTCTTCATGGACGACCAGATCGCCAACGAATTCCTGCTCGACGCGATCATCACGCTGGTCGACGCGAAGCACGCGAACCATCAACTGGACGAGCATGAAGTGGTGCAGCGCCAGGTCGGCTTCGCCGATCGCCTGTTCATCACCAAGGCCGATCTGGTCGATGAAAAGCACGTGGACGATTTGCGCCATCGCCTGTTGCACATGAATCCGCGCGCGGCAATCAAGATGGTCAATTTCGGCGAAGCGGACATCAAGGAAATCTTCGACCTGCGCGGTTTCAATCTGAATTCGAAGCTCGAGATCGACCCGGACTTCCTCGCCGAAGACGAACACGCGCACAACCACGCTCACGCGCATGACGAGCACGGCCACACCCATGCCGATCACGACGGTCACGATCACGAAAACTGCGATCACGACCACGGCAAGTGCGACCACGAAGGCCACGACCATGCGCATCACCATCACGCGCACCATGACGACAAGATCAAATCGTTCGTCTACCGCAGCGATCGCCCGTTCGATCCGAACAAACTCGAGGACTTCCTCGGCGGCATTCTGCAGATCTACGGCGAGCGTCTGCTGCGCTATAAGGGCGTGCTCTATATGAAGGGGGTCGACCGTAAGGTGGTGTTCCAGGGCGTGCACCAGATGATGGGTAGCGATCTGGCCGCGAAATGGCAGCCCATCGAGAAGAAGACCAACAAGATGGTGTTCATCGGCATCGAACTGCCGCAAGACCTGATCACCGACGGTCTGGACGCCTGCCTGGCATAAATGTCATGCCCGCCGTGCCGTGCCCCGGTGGCACGGCACGCAGCGCATACTGCGCGCGCTGACAGCGAACGGCGCAACTTGCCGGCAACAGGACAATCATCTGCGGAATACGTGCAAGAAGCGGCCGAAAGCCGGCTGAAATGTCGGTTATGTGAAAAGCACGTGAAAACCCTGCTGTATTAAACCGTGCACGACCATCGCTTTTTGACCGTGCGCGCGTTATATTTTCGGGATATCGGTGCGCCGCCGGGGGATTTTCACCAGTTACGGCGCTGGATTGTGATTCAGTTACAATACGTGCCCACTGGAGAATGACAACGAATTGCCCGGTCTGCGCGTAGTCCGCGCCGGGCCTGAAACGGCGCCGGAAAACCTTGTCCGGAAATCACGCCGACAATGCCGGCTGGCACAGCTGATAAGGCACGCTGCCGGCAAGCAATGCCTCAGGAGCAATTGAGAAACGGTTTCCAGAGGAGTTCGGCCCCGCATTGGCGTAGCGCGCCCGGCGCGTGGGCGCAAGGCGCTTCGGCGTCACCGACAGCCCATCGTCCGTGCCCGCCCAGCGCTCAGCGTCCCCGTGGCGTCTTTGTGGGCAATACGAAAGTGCGGGCACTATGTAAGAGTTTTGCCTCACATTGAAGAAGCAAGCCAGATGACGACGAAACGACTCTTGACTGAAGCCGAAATCCTGAAGATGAGCGACAAGGATTACATGAATGCGGATCAGCTCGCTTTCTTCAAGAACAAGCTCGAACAGCTGCAGGCGGACATTCTCCGCAATGCCGGCCAGACAACCGAGAACCTGCGCGAAACAGTAATCGTGCCGGACCCGGCCGACCGTGCAACGATCGAGGAAGAGCATGCGCTGGAACTGCGCACGCGCGACCGCGAGCGCAAGCTGCTGAAGAAGGTGCAGCAATCAATTGCGCGCATCGACTCGGGCGACTACGGCTGGTGCGAAGAAACCGGCGAGCCGATCGGCATTCCGCGTCTGCTCGCGCGGCCCACGGCCACCCTGTCGCTCGAAGCGCAGGAACGCCGCGAACTGCGCCAGAAGCTGTTCGGCGACTGAACGCCTGCGGCGCGGCTTCGGCTCCGCGCCCTTTTAAGCTGCTTCGTCGAGAGGCGCACGGTGACCTGTGCGCCTTTTTTCTTTTGTGCGACGCTTTTCGGGCTTTGCTGAGCAGACCACTCTGAACGCCCGCTACGCGGCTGTTCAAGGGCGCGCCCAGTTCCGCCTACCGCCATCGCGCGGCCCGTATCTCTAAGCCCGCCCACCTCGGCGCAGCTCTCGCTCCCCCGTTTCAAGCCCTGTGTTTTTGTCTTATGCCATTTGCCGGCTCTTGATATGACCGCGCACGCCCTAAAATAAGTCGAACATGCGTTGCACGAGCGCACGCCGACCGGTTCATCGTTGCGCGCCGTCCGCGTCCAGGATTCATGCGGTGGTCCACGCCACCGCGTCCTACCCGTTTTGCACAGAGGAACGCATATGGAGCAATTTCACGGCACGACGATCGTCTCCGTGCGCCGCGGCGACAAGGTCGCCCTTGGCGGCGACGGTCAGGTCACGCTGGGCAACATCGTCATGAAAGGCGGCGCGAAGAAAGTCCGGCGCATCTATAACGGCAAGGTGATGGTCGGCTTCGCCGGCGGCACGGCCGACGCCTTCTCACTGCTCGACCGCTTCGAAGCGAAGCTGGAAAAACACCAGGGCAATCTGACCCGCGCCGCCGTCGAGCTCGCCAAAGACTGGCGCACCGACCGCATGCTGCGCCGCCTCGAAGCAATGCTGATCGCCGCGGATGCCACCACCACCCTCGTCATCACCGGTAACGGCGACGTGCTCGATCCGGAAGGCGGTATCTGCGCGATCGGTTCGGGCGGCGCTTACGCGCAAGCCGCCGCGAAGGCGCTGGTCGACAACACTGAACTGTCGCCGCGCGAAATCGTGGAGAAGTCGCTGGAAATCGCTGGCGACATGTGCATCTATACGAACCATAACCGCGTCATCGAGACGATCGAGTAAGGACCCACGATGAGCACCATGACCCCTGCCGAGATCGTCTCGGAACTCGACAAGCACATCATCGGCCAAGGCCGCGCGAAGAAAGCGGTTGCCGTGGCGCTGCGCAATCGCTGGCGCCGTCAGCAGGTTGCAGACCCGCTGCGCCAGGAAATCACGCCTAAGAACATTTTGATGATCGGACCGACCGGCGTCGGCAAAACAGAAATCGCACGGCGTCTCGCGAAACTGGCCGACGCACCGTTCATCAAGATCGAAGCCACCAAGTTCACCGAAGTCGGCTACGTGGGCCGCGACGTCGACAGCATCGTGCGCGATCTGATCGAAATCTCGGTCAAGCAGACGCGCGAAACAGAAATGCGCAAAGTGCGGACCAAGGCGGAAGATCAAGCCGAAGACCGCATCCTCGACATCCTTCTGCCGAGCGCTCGGCCGGTGGGATTCGGCGCGAGCTCGAGCGCGACGGATACCGCCGACGAAGGCAGCACCACGCGCCAGACCTTCCGCAAGCGTCTGCGCGAAGGCCTGCTCGACGACAAGGAAATCGAACTCGACGTCGAACAGCCGCAAGTGGGCATGGACATCATGGGGCCGCCGGGCATGGAAGACATGACCGAGCAGATCCGTTCGATGTTCGCGAACATCGGCGGCGGCAAGAAAGCGCGCCGCAAGCTGAAGGTGAAGGAAGCGCTCAAGGTTCTTACCGACGAAGAAGCCGGCAAGATGCTCAACGACGAAGAGGTGAAAGCCAAGGCAGTGCAGAACGTCGAGCAGAACGGCATCGTGTTTCTCGACGAAATCGACAAGATTGCGTCGCGCAGTGAAGCAGGCGGTGGCGAAGTATCGCGCCAGGGCGTGCAGCGCGATCTGCTGCCGCTCGTCGAAGGCACCACGATCAACACCAAGTACGGCATGGTGAAGACCGACCACATTCTGTTCATCGCGAGCGGTGCGTTTCATCTGGCCAAGCCGAGCGATCTGATTCCGGAACTGCAAGGCCGCTTCCCGATTCGGGTCGAACTGGATTCGCTGTCGGTGGGCGATTTCGAATCAATTCTGGTGTCGACCGACGCGAGCCTCGTCAAGCAATACCAGGCACTACTGGCTACGGAAGACGTGCACCTCGAATTCGCCGACGACGGCATTCGCCGTATGGCCGAAATCGCGTACTCGGTCAACGAGAAGACCGAGAATATCGGCGCGCGCCGCCTGTACACGGTGATCGAAAAACTGCTCGAAGACGTGTCGTTCGCAGCCGGCAATCATTCGGGCAAGACGGTGCAGATCGACGCGGCGTATGTCGATCGCGCGCTGAACGAAGTGGCGGAAGACGAGGATCTGTCGCGCTACGTGCTGTGATGCCAACGCCGCCGCGCTAACGCCGCGCGCCGCGTGCCTCGCGCGTGAGTCGATCGGGTATGAGGCGTAAAAAAACGGGCCGTCTTGTGAAAGACGGCCCGTTTTGCTTGATGCTTGACGATCCGACGACCCGACAACCCACCGGCGCGGGCAGGTCCCAGCGCTTACTGCTTGACCGGCCGCTTCGCCAGCTTGCGTTGCAGCGTTCGACGGTGCATGTTCAACGCGCGTGCCGTGGCCGAAATATTGCCGCCGTGTTCCGCGAGCACGCGTTGAATGTGCTCCCATTCCAGACGCGCAACCGACAACGGCATGGGATGCTCAATCGCCTCGTCAGCTTGCAACGCGCTCGCCTCGCTTTGCAGCGCCGACAAGATCGTCTCGACGTTGGCGGGCTTCGCAAGGTAGTTATCCGCGCCGTCTTTCACGGCCTGCACCGCTGTGGCGATGCTCGCATAACCAGTCAGCACCAGCATGCGCGCGTCCGGTTGCAAATCGCGCAAGGGCGCGACGAGCGTAAGGCCCGAATCGCTGCCGAGATGCAGGTCTACCGTGATCTGGCTGAACTTCTGCTGGTTCGCCAACTTGATCGCTTCATCCGCGTTGTGCGCTTCGGCCACCGTATAACCGCGCCGCGTCAAACCACGGGCGAGGATGCCGGAGAACACTTCATCGTCGTCGATCACCAGAAAATTCATATCGCTCATGCCTGTTTCTCCGTGTTGGATGGCGTAGCGCCTCGACGGCCCACCCCTGATAACTTGCGCGCTGCAAGCGGCAATCTCAATACTGCACGCGTGCCACGCGGCTTGATCTCGCTGACATCGGCCAGCTCGATCGATCCCTTCAGACGTGCCGCCGCTGAAAACGCCAGATACAGGCCCACGCCATGTCCACCCTGTGTACTGTCGACCGGCATCGTGCCGAGCGATCCGCGCAAGGCGGCGGGGATGCCGGGACCCGCGTCGCATACCTCGAGTACGATCTGGTCGCCGCGATCCGTGAGCGTGCACGTTAGCGTGACGTGATCGCGGCTCGCACGCGCGGCGTTGTCGAGCAGGATCGTGAGAATCTGACTGACGGCAACCGTGTCGTCAAGACTGACACCCGCAGGCGGCACACCGATCCGCTCGAACTTCACATGCGGATGACGCAAACGCCATTGCTCGCCAAACGACTCGAGCCACTCGCTCACCGCCTGCCGGTTGGTCGTTGTCGATGCACGGCTGCGCAGCCGCGCAAGCGCCGACGTACACAGCGTCATTTGCCGTTCGAGCAACTCCAGATCGGCGGCGTACGGCGCGAGCCCCTTGTCGGTTCTCGCGGCATCGCGCAGTTCTTCGGACAACATCGCAATTGTAGACAACGGCGTGCCGATTTCGTGAGCGACGGTGGCCGCCTGCACGCCGAGCGCGACAGCGCGTTCATCGTGAAGCAAGCGCTGCTGCGCGTCTCCGAGTGCTGCGTCACGTAGTCGCAGAGCGCGTGACATGCGCGCGACGAACCACGCAATCAGGCCCACGCTGACCATGAAGTTCACCCACATGCCGGCGCGATAGTAGTCGAACAGGTTGGCCGGGTTGTCGAGATTGAGCGGTACGGAATCGAAGCCGAGCACCGCGTAACAGGCCACGGCGAACGCGGCGAGCCATGCCATCAGTTGCCATGGCAGCACGGCTGCGGCAATCGCGAGCGATGGCAGGTACAACGAAACGAATGGGTTGGTGGTGCCACCGGAGAGGAACAGCAGCGCGGACAACGCGCCGAGATCGACCCAGATCTGGCCAAACAGTTCGAGATTGGACTCGGGCCGCTGCTGCGAGACACGCCACCACGTGAGTCCGTTGAAGATCACCTCGAGCGCGATCACAAGCAACATGGCGGGCAGCGGCAGGTGCACACCGAAGAATATCTGCACAACCGCGATCGTCACCAGTTGGCCGATGATGGCAAGGCTGCGCAGCCAGAACAGATGACCGAGATTGACGCGGCCGGTGTTGGTTATACGATGCATGACTTTAATTTACCTGTTCGGACTCGTCCGACTGACCTCGCGAACTCACGCCGCTAACATGGAATTTTTGCGATAGCGCTGCACAAGCCGATCGGTCATCATCTGTTCTTGCGCCGCCTCAACCCTTCCATGCTACCTACCTCTGACAGCGAAACCCCCACCTCGTCAGCTTTCCTGACTTTTCTGCGACATGCTGCCGCAGCCCGACAAAACGATACTGGGCACGCAGAGGCCAGGTGTCTCGATAGCGCCGCACAACTTCATTCGCTCGACGATGCCTCGATCGCATCACTCATCGCTACGCTGCTTGAGCAACACCGTCACAACGATGCAATCGAACTCGCCGCCATTATTGCCCAACTCGATCCCCATCGCGCGCTTGCACACTTCCGTGTCGGCTATGCGCTGCAAATGGTAAGCCGGCATGGCGAGGCAATCGCCCCCTATCGTCGCGCACTCGCGATCGATCCGACCTTGCCGCAGTTGCGCAACAATCTCGCCGGTGCCCTCGCGCTCACGGGCGGCGACCTCAACGAGCAACTCGCCCTGCTGGAAAGTACAGTTCATGACGATCCCGGCAATGGCGACGCATGGACCAATCTCATTCAGGCAAGCCGGGTCAATTTGAATCTGCCACGCGCGCTCGAAGCCGGCGCAAGAGCCGTGCAATGCGCGCCGCATAGTTCGCTGGCGTGCAACAACTATGCGCTGGCGCTGCGTGAAGCGCAACGCTGGGACGAAGCGGAGCAAGCCGCAAAAACGGCCTGTGCATTGGCGCCCGGCAACGCGACCATGCGCTCCAATCTCAGCATGCTGCAACTCATGCGCGGCGATTACGCGAACGGCTGGCAAACCCACGAAGCGCGCTGGGACGGCTCGCTTGAATTGGGCGGCAACCGCCCCGCAATGCCAGCGCCAACCTGGCAGGGTGAATCGCTCGCTGGCAAAACGCTGTTGGTGTGGGGCGAGCAGGGCATGGGCGACGTCTTGCAATTCAGCCGCTATATCCCTCTGCTGGCCTCACGCGTTCATCGCGAGGGCGGTCGACTCGTCTGGAATTCATTTCCGCAGATGGGTGCACTACTCGCTCGCAGCCTCTGTGATCAGGTGGACGCTTATTCGGCTGGCGGCGGCGTCGACTCCTTGCCGCCGTTTGACTACGAAATTCCTTTACTGAGCCTGCCTTTGATATTCGGCACGCGCGAAGAGACTATCCCCGCTGAGACTCCGTACTTGCATGCGGACATCGCAGCCGGCAAGTCGTGGCAAAAGAGGCTTAGCGGAGAAACGAGGCTCAAGGTCGGACTGACGTGGACAGGCAGCGCCGGCCATCAGCGCAATCCATTCCGGCGGGTGGGTTGGGAACGCTATGCGGAACATTTCGGCGACATGCAGAACGTGGCGTTCTATTCGCTGCAACCGGGTGCCGAGGCGGACGTCGTCGCCGCCCGAGCCGCGGGTCTGCCGATGTCGGACTACACCGCAGAATTCGCCAGCTTCGACGACACCGCGGCGTTTGTCCACGCGCTCGACCTCGTCATCACCGTTTGCACGTCCGTGGCGCATCTGAGCGGTGCGCTCGGCCAGCGCACATGGGTGCTGCTTGACGTCAATCCGCATTGGGTCTGGCTACTCGACCGGCCCGACAGCCCATGGTATCCAGGCGCAACGCTGTATCGGCAACCGCGGTTCGGCCAATGGGATCCGGCCTTGGGGGCCGTTGCACGCGATCTGGGCGCGCTCGCGGCCCGGCACCGCGCAGCATGGGCCGGCATCGCGACTACCCCAGCCGCAATGCGCCGCGCTCAGGGCGAACCGGCTCCGGGTGCCGGGTGAACGGCTCGTGCAAGCTCCGCTGCGAGGCACTCGGGACACAGGCAACGGCCGGACGGATCGACCCGGTCTGCCGGCAACGCCGGCATCTCGCGGCACCAGCAATTAAACGGTACCGCGTGCATGGCGCAATCGAACGCATGACCGCAGCGCGGACACAGCGCGCTGCTTTCAGTGCGGGAAGCTGACAATTTCATAAGGGCCGGATGATCTCGCTTCAGCCTGGATCTGCAAATAATGCCACGACCCGCGTGCCGCCGTCAGTCGGCCGTTCGGCCAATTCACGGGCTATCTGAACGGCGGTAAGCTTGATTGTCTGCCGCCGTTCCGGGCCGTCCATTGCGCAGTGCGCAAAGTCCGCGCCGCCCGTCACCGGCGACAGTATCGAAAACCCTGTTGCAGCGCGCCAGTCCTGTACAATTCGCCCTGTTTTAACTGTTCCGTGCCAGAGCCTGCCGCCATGTCCGAGCTTCCTGACCTTTCGCAGATCGCGCCCACCCTGAAGGCTGAAATCCTGGCCGAGGCGCTGCCCTACATTCGCCAGTATCACGGTAAGACCGTGGTCATCAAATACGGCGGCAACGCCATGACGGAAGAGCGCCTGAAGCAAGGCTTCGCGCGCGACGTGATTCTGCTGAAGCTGGTCGGTATCAATCCTGTCATCGTGCACGGCGGCGGTCCGCAAATCGACCAGGCGCTGAAGAAAATCGGCAAGCAGGGCACCTTCATCCAGGGCATGCGCGTCACCGACGAAGAGACGATGGAAGTCGTCGAATGGGTGCTCGGCGGCGAAGTGCAGCAGGACATCGTCACGCTGATCAACCATTTCGGCGGCCACGCGGTCGGCCTGACCGGCAAAGACGGCGGCCTGATCCACGCGCGCAAGATGCAGATGCCGGATCGCGATAATCCGGGCCAGTACGTCGATATCGGCCAGGTGGGCGAAGTCGAGGCGATCAATCCCGCGGTCGTGAAAGCGCTGCAGGACGACGCGTTCATTCCGGTGATCTCGCCGATCGGCTTTGGCGAAGACGGCCTGTCATACAACATTAATGCGGATCTGGTCGCGGGCAAACTGGCGGTCGTGCTGAACGCCGAAAAGCTTGTGATCATGACCAACATCCCGGGCGTGATGGATAAGGAAGGCAATCTGCTGACCGATCTGTCGGCGCGTGAAATCGACGGCCTGTTCGCAGACGGCACGATCTCCGGCGGCATGCTGCCGAAAATCTCGTCAGCGCTGGATGCAGCAAAGAGCGGCGTGCGTTCGGTACACATCATCGACGGGCGCATCGAGCACTCGGTGCTGCTGGAGATTCTCACCGAACAGCCGTTCGGCACGATGATCCGCTCGCATTGATTCCTGCCTCAAACCCGGCCCACACGGTACGCCAGTCAGGCGTGCCACGTGGGCCGTACAATTGCGCCACCGCGCCCAGTAGCGGTGCACAACGCGCCGCCCTCCGGCACAACAACACGTTCTCTTCTTCTATCGCCTTGCGCGTCGCGGACCGCCGTCAGCATTCGCCGCGTGAAGCGACTGCCTGCGCCTGAACGGCGTCCTTATCATGCGCACCCCCACTTCCCGACGCCGTCGTCCGCACATCGCAGGCGGCAGTCCGGTCTGGCTGTTCGATCTCGACAACACGCTGCACCATGCCTCGCACGCGATCTTTCCGGCGATCAACCAGGGCATGACGCAGTACATCATCGACACGCTGCAGGTCGACGTCGACGAAGCCAACCGTCTGCGTACCGGCTACACGCAACGCTACGGCGCGACGCTGCTTGGCCTGGCCCGCCATCATCCGCTCGACCCGCACGATTTTCTGAAAGTCGTCCACACGTTCCCCGATCTCGGTTCGATGATCCGCCACGAACGCGGTGTCGCGCGGCTTGTCGCCGCGCTGCCCGGCCGCAAGATCGTGCTGACCAATGCACCCGAGGCCTATGCGCGCGCGGTGCTCGCGGAGTTGCGCATCGAACGTCTGTTTGAACAGGTCATCGCCATCGAACATATGCGCGATCGCCAAAACTGGCGCGCCAAACCGGACCATGCGATGCTGCGCCGGGCGATGCGCGACGCGCGCGTTTCGCTCAAAGACGTCATCCTCGTGGAAGACACGCGCTCGCATCTGAAGAATTACCGGCAACTCGGCATCCGCACCGTGTGGATCACCGGCCATCTGCCGCGCAAACCACACGCGGACGGCATCCCGACGCGCCTGCCCGGCACCGGCCGGCCGCACTATGTCGATCGTTGCATTCGTTCGTTAAAATCGCTACGACTGGGCACCCGCTCGGTTCGATTGAAGGGACAGCAGACGGGACGCAGCCATGCAGCCGATCGACAAACCTGACGAAGCCGTAGCCGAACACGAACCCACCCCGTCGCCCGCCCCGCGGACGCCGCGCCTGAAGCCGGGCGAACGTCGCGTACACATCCTGCAGACGCTTGCCGCGATGCTGGAGGCGCCGAAGAGCGAAAAAATCACCACGGCGGCACTCGCCGCGCGGCTCGGCGTCTCGGAGGCCGCGCTATATCGCCATTTCGCCAGCAAGGCGCAAATGTTCGAAGGGCTGATCGAGTTCATCGAGCAGACCATCTTCGGCCTGATCAACCAGATCACCGACAAGGAAAGCAACGGCGTGCTGCAGGCCCGCGCGATCGCGTTGATGCTGCTCAACTTCCCCGCGAAGAATCCCGGCATGACGCGCGTGCTGACCTGCGAGGCGCTGGTCGGCGAGCACGAACGGCTGACCGAGCGGGTCAATCAGATGCTGGAGCGGGTCGAGGCATCGTTGAAGCAGTGTTTGCGCGTGGCTCAACTGGAAGCGAACGCAAGCGCCACCCCGCATGCGGCCCCGCTGCCCGCCGGCTACGATCCCGCGATCCGCGCGAGCTTGCTGCTGAGCTACATCATCGGTCGCTGGCATCGCTATGTGCGCAGCGGTTTTGCACGGCCGCCCGCCGAACATGCGGACGCCCAACTACTCCTGATTCTTCAGTAGTCCGCGCGGTGCGCGAGCTCGCAGCGGCGCCCGCGACGCTGCCGCATGAAATTTTCCGCTATACTTTGCGCCTGACCGCGGCTCGCCGAAACACCTGAGACCGCTGTCCAAAGCACCTTGAACACCTTGTACACGTACTATCACGCGCCGATTTGCTGACTCGATTGCGGGCGCGCGAACTGCCGGGAACGTTTCCCGCGGTTCACTATAAATGCGGCTAAAGAGGTCGTCAGCCGTGCACATTGCTTCTCCTCCGTGCCTCGCCGACGCCAATCTAGCCGCCCTGTATTTGCTAAACGGCGGAATGAATGGAATCGATCGGTATCGTCGCTCCCCAAAAAATGCATTTCACCGAGCCGCTGCTCATGCAGAACGGCAGCTCGCTGGCCGGTTACGACCTGATGGTCGAGACCTACGGCACGCTCAACGCCGCACGCAGCAACGCCGTGCTGGTGTGCCACGCGCTCAACGCGTCGCACCACGTGGCGGGCGTGTACGCGGACAATCCGAAAGACATCGGCTGGTGGGACAACATGGTCGGCCCGGGCAAGCCGCTCGACACCAACCGGTTCTTCGTGATCGGCGTGAACAACCTGGGTTCGTGCTTCGGCTCGACCGGACCGATGAGCACCGATCCGGCCACCGGCAATCCATACGGCGCGACCTTTCCTGTCGTCACGGTTGAAGACTGGGTGAACGCGCAGGCGCGCGTCGCCGATGAGTTCGGCATCACGCGCTTCGCGGCGGTGATGGGCGGCAGCCTCGGCGGCATGCAGGCGCTCGCGTGGAGCATGATGTACCCGGAGCGCGTGGGCCATTGCATCGTCGTTGCGTCCACCCCGAAGCTGTCCGCGCAGAACATCGCGTTCAACGAAGTGGCACGCTCGGCGATCCTGTCGGACCCCGACTTCCACGGCGGCAACTACTACGCACACAACGTGAAGCCGAAGCGCGGCTTGCGCGTCGCGCGGATGATCGGCCACATCACCTATCTGTCGGACGACGATATGGCCGAGAAATTCGGCCGTTCGCTGCGCCGCGCGGAAGGCGCCGTGGACGCGTACAACTTCAACTTCGACGTCGAATTCGAAGTGGAGTCGTATCTACGCTACCAGGGCGACAAATTCGCCGACTACTTCGACGCGAACACGTACCTGCTGATCACCCGCGCGCTCGACTATTTCGACCCGGCCAAAGCCTTCGACGGCGATCTGACCGCCGCCGTCGCGCACACCACGGCGAAATACCTGATCGCCAGCTTCTCGACCGACTGGCGGTTCGCGCCGGCCCGCTCGCGTGAACTGGTGAAGGCGCTGCTCGACCACAAACGCACCGTGACCTACGCGGAAATCGACGCGCCGCACGGCCACGACGCCTTCCTGCTCGACGACGCGCGCTATCACAACCTGATGCGCGCCTATTACGAACGTATTGCGAACGAGGTGAACGCATGAACCAGCGAGCACTCGATTATCTGGCGCTGCGCCCGGACTTCCGCGCGATCGCCCGCTGGGTCGAACCGCGCGCCACCGTGCTCGACCTGGGCTGCGGCGACGGCTCGTTGCTGTCGCTCCTGACCGAAGAACTGGACGTACAGGGCTACGGCATCGAAATCAACGACGCCGGCGTATTGGCGTCGACGCAGAACGGCGTCAACGTGATCCAGCAGAATCTGGAAGACGGCCTGCGTCTGTTCGAAGATCGCAGCTTCGATTTCGCGGTTCTGTCGCAGACGCTGCAAACCATCCATCAAACAGCCGCGATCCTGCGCGAGACGGTGCGGGTGGGCAAGGAATGCATCGTCTCGTTCCCGAATTTCGGTTACTGGGCACACCGGCTGTCGGTACTGAGAGGCCGTATGCCAGTGTCTAAATCGCTGCCTTACCAGTGGCACAACACGCCGAACGTGCGGGTGCTGACAATCAAGGATTTCGAGGCGCTGGCGCCGGAAGTCGGCATCGAGATTCTCGACCGCGTGGTGCTTCACGACGGCCAGGTGGTGCGATGGGGGGTGAACTGGCGTGGTAGTCTTGCGGTCTATCGCGTCAAGAAAAGCTAACACCACTTATCCACATGTCGAACCCGCCGCACGAGGCGCCTGCACTTACCGCTCACGAAGAACATCCCGGCTGGCGCGCGTTCCTGAATACGCGCATGCTGATCTGCGTCTTTCTCGGCTTCACGTCGGGATTGCCGCTGTTCACGCTCGTCTATCTGGTGCAGGCGTGGCTACGCTCCGAAGGCGTCAATCTGAAGGAAATCGGCCTTTTTGCGCTGATCCAGTTCCCGTACACCTGGAAATTCGTCTGGGCGCCGCTGATGGACCGCTACGTGCCGCGCTTGCCGGGCTGGCGTCCGGGCAGACGGCGCGGCTGGATGCTGGTCACGCAGATTCTGGTCGCGGGTGCGATTGCGACTTTGGGTTTCGTGTCGCCGCGCGATTCCATCTGGACGGTGGCCGCGTTGACGGCGCTGGTCGCGTTCTTCGGCGCGAGCCAGGACATCTCGATCGATGCCTACCGGCGCGAACTGCTGAGCGACACCCAACAAGGTCTCGGCAATGCGGTGCACGTGAACGCGTACAAGATCGCCGCGCTGGTGCCGGGGTCGCTGGCGCTGATTCTGTCCGACCATTTGCCGTGGACAACCGTTTTCATCGTCACGGCTGCCTTCATGGTGCCTGGCATGATCATGACGCTGGTGGTGCGCGAACCTGAGATACACGGCACGCCGCCGAAAAACCTGCGCGATGCGATCCTGCTGCCGTTCCGCGAATTTATCCAGCGCGACGGTTGGCGCGGCGCGCTCTTTGTACTGGCGTTCATCTTTCTGTACAAGCTCGGCGACACGATGGCAACCACGCTATCGACGTCATTCTTTCTCGACATCGGTTTCTCGCGCACGCAAATCGGTGTGATCGCCAAGACCACTGCGTTCGGCGCGAGTCTCGCGGGCGGGATCGTCGGCGGAATCTGGTTGATGAAGATTGGCATCGGCCGCGGGCTCTGGATCTTCGGCATCCTGCAGATGGTGTCCACGCTCGGCTTCGCATGGCTCGCGCATATTGGCCCAGCCTCGCCTGGATTGGCTGTCGTTTATGACATCGCGGTTGGGCTAAGCCAGGGTACGACGAAACTGCTGTCGGTGTTCGGCATCGACTGGACCGTCCAACTCGATCCGCGCTCGGTGGCGCTCGCGCTCGTCTACGGCCTTGAAACCTTTGCGACCGGCCTGACGATGTCTGCCTTCGTCGCCTATATCGCCAGCACCACCGACCCGCGCTACACCGCTACGCAGTTCGCGCTCTTCACGAGCCTGGCTTCGGTGCCGCGCACGCTGGCATCGGCGGCAAGTGGCTATGTGGTCGCGCGGATCGGCTGGTTCGATTATTTCATTGTGTGTACCGCGCTGGCGCTGCCCGGCATGCTGCTTCTGCTGCGCATCGCGCCCTGGAGAACCCGGTCGTGACGGTGCTCTTGCTCAAGCGCGTGGTGCGCACGGATTCGGATACCTCAGGGATAGCTTCGCCGAGGGCTAGCCGCGCGGCGCTGCGTACGGTCTTGGCGTTCGGTTGCGCGAGCCTCGCGCTGGGTGCGCCGCTGAGCGTGTATGCCGCGGCCCTGCCGGCCGCCGGCGCCAGCGCGCCGTCATCAGCGCCGACGCCGGCACCGGCACCCGCAGCGGCGCCGGCCGCAAAGTCAGCAGTCGGCGCGGCAAGCCCCGAAAGCGCGACATCGACGGCACCCGGCGCGAACAGCGCCACAAACGCCGGCAGCGCGCCCGCAGCCGCCACGCCGCCGGCCTCCGCCTCTACGCAGCAGTCACCCCCGGCACCGGTTACGGCAAGAACGCCTGCGGCTACTTCGGCACCGGCAACTGCAGCAAAAGCGCCTGCGGCCACGTCGGCGCCCACCGCAACGTCCAACGTCCCCGCGCCCCCAACTTACAGCGCGCCGAATACACAGTTGCGCTACGGCGGCTACCTCGTGTTTCGCAACCTGATCCCGTCGCCCATGCTCGAGGCGCAAGCCGCCCAGGAATTCAACGAGATCGTGTACGGCGCCGAGCACGCGAACAGTCTGTATGGCGACACCGACGCCCACGTCACGCGGGTACGGTCGATCGTCGACAAGCTGATTCCCTACTCGTTGAAATGGAACGAGCGGGCGAAGGGCTGGAAGTGGGATCTGGCGATGGTGCGTTCGCCCGATATCCGCATGTACTGCCTGCCAGGCGGCAAGATCGTTGTGTACAGCGGACTGCTCGATCGCGCGCGTCTGAACGACAACGAACTCGGCATGCTGATCGGTCACGAGATCGCGCACGCGCTGCGCGAGCATGCGCGCGAGCGGCTCGGCGAACTGCAGGCCAGCCAGCTCGACTCGTCCGGCACGATCCCGCAGCTCTTCGGGCTCGCCGATCTGGGCGCGGCGCCGCTCGGCATCGGTTCGCGCCTGCTGGAGATGAAGTACGAGAGTACCGACGAAACCGAGGCCGACGTGATCGGCAGCGATATCGCCTCGCGCGCCGGTTTCGATCCGCGCGCGGCCGTCACGCTATGGGACAAGCTGGCCACCGCGACGCGCAGCAACCGCGATCAGGGCTTTATCTACGTGCATCCCTACACGCCGTCGCGGCGCCAGGACATCATCAAGCGCTTGCCGGACATGCTGCCGCTCTACGCGAAGGCAATCGGCAAGAGCGTCGATGCGCTGCCGGACTATGCCGGCATGGGCCGCCCGCGCCGCAAACCGGTCACGGATTGACGCTTACTTCTTGAGCTTGTGGTCGTAATCGACCGTCAGCGGCGCATGGTCGCTGAACTTGATATCGCGGAACACGTCGGTGCGTTTCGCCTTGCCGGCGATGCCCTGCGTCGCGATCTGATAATCGATCCGCCACCCCACGTTCTTCGCATACGCCTGACCGCGGTTACTCCACCACGTGTACTGTTCCGGCCGCTGGTCGAGCGTGCGAAACACGTCGACGTAGCCGACCTCGTCAAACAGCTTGGTGAGCCACTCGCGCTCTTCCGGCAAGCAACCTGAGTTCTTCTGGTTGCTCTTCCAGTTCTTGATGTCGATCTCTTTGTGGACGATGTTCACGTCGCCGCACACGATCACTTCACGCTGCGCGGCCAACTCCGCGAGATGCGGCATGAACTCGTCCATGAACCGGAACTTGGCCTGCTGGCGTTCTTCACCGCTCGAGCCCGACGGCACGTACACCGAGATCACCGACAGTTTGCCGAAGCGCAATTCGACATAGCGGCCTTCGGGATCGAATTCCTCGCTGCCGAACCCGATCACCACTTCGTCCGGCTCATGTCGCGTGTACACGCCTGCGCCGCTATAACCCTTCTTTACCGCATGCTGAAAATAGCCGGTGAAATCGTGTGGCGACATGAACTCCGGCGTCAGATCGTCTTGCGAGCATTTGATTTCCTGCACGCACAGCACGTCGGCTTTCTGTTCGCCGAACCAGTCGAAAAAACCCTTCTTGGCCGCTGAGCGGATGCCGTTCAGGTTGGCGGTAATCACACGCAACATGTCGTTTCCTTTATGTTCAATTCGTTTCTGGAGCACGGGGCCTAAGGCACAGGGTCATTCGACCTTGATGCCCTTCAGCGATTCCTTGGCAGGCGGATACTCGAGCTTTAACGCTTCGAACGTGCGCAGCAACAACTCGGCAACCATCACATTGCGATGGGTCTTCGAATCGGCCGGTATCACATACCACGGCGCATAGTCGGTCGAAGTCACGGCCAGCGTCTCGCGGTATGCCGCCTGATATTTGTCCCACTGCTTGCGGGCTTCGAGATCGGAGACGTCAAATTTCCAGTGCTTGCTCGGATCGTCGATGCGCGCTTGCAGACGCTCACGCTGCTCGTCTTTCGAAATGTGCAGCATGCATTTGACGATGGCCGTACCGCTGTCGGCCAACAGCTTTTCGAACTGGCGAATGTGCCCACAGCGCTGCTCGAATGCTTCGGCATCCAGATTGCCCAGCACGGTCGGCACCAGCAAATCTTCGTAGTGGCTACGGTTGAAGATGGTCAATTCGCCGGCAGCCGGCGCCTGCGCATGCACACGCCAGAGAAAATCGTGCGCCAGCTCGACCGGTGTCGGCGCCTTGAACGCCACGATACGCAAACCAAGCGGATCGACCTCGTGAAACACCGCGCGGATCGTGCCATCTTTGCCGCTCGTGTCCATGCCTTGCAACACCAGCAATACCCGGCGTTTCTGCTGCGCGTGCAGGCATTCCTGCTGCGTGTCGAGGATCGCACCGATCTCCGACAACCGCGCCCGGTCGGCGTCTTTCGAACCGCTCGAAAAAGGTTTCGCGGCAGGGTCGAAAGCGTCGAGCGAGAATTTGCCGCTCTTCTTGCCGTCGTCGAAATACGGCACGCGGAAATCGTCGAGGTCGGGTTGCTTCGCCATTCACACTCCGTGATCTGCGTTCAGCGATATAAAAAAACGGGCCCGCAAAATGAAACGGGCCGTTGCCCCACTTTCGGTTCCGGCAACAGCCCGCGATGGCCGGCGCACTCGCACCGGTCACATTGCTTCAACTCAGGACAGCTTCTTCTTTAGCAATTCGTTGACCTGCGCCGGATTAGCCTTGCCCTTGGTGGCTTTCATCGCCTGACCGATCAGTGCGTTGAACGCCTTTTCCTTGCCAGCGCGGAATTCCTCAACCGACTTCGGGTTCGCGGCAAGCACTTCGTCGATGATCGCTTCCAGCGCGCCGGTGTCCGAAATCTGCTTCAACCCCTTCGCTTCAATGATGCGGTCGGCAGCGGCTTCGTCGGTGGCCTTCTCTTCCCAGATCGCGACGAAAATTTCCTTGGCGATCTTGTTCGAGATCGTGCCGTCGGCAATACGTTGCAGCAGCAGCGCGAGTTGCGCCGACGAAACCGGGCTCGCAGCAATGTCCAGGTCTTCGCGATTCAGTTGCGACGACACTTCACCCATCAGCCAGTTGGCCGCGACCTTGGCGTTCGCCGGGCCGACCTTGAGAACCACCGCTTCGTAGTACGCGGCCATGGCCTTGCTCGACGTCAGCACGTTCGCGTCGTAGGGCGTCAGGCCATATTGCGTGACGAAGCGCTGTTGAATCGCAACCGGCAGTTCCGGCATCTCACCCTTCACGCGCTCGACCCACGCGGCGTCGATCACGAGCGGCATCAGATCGGGATCGGGGAAATAGCGGTAATCGTGCGCGTCTTCCTTGCTGCGCATCGAGCGCGTTTCGCGCTTGTCCGGATCGTACAGACGCGTTTCCTGCACCACCGTGCCGCCATCTTCGATCAGCTCGATCTGACGACGCACTTCGTACTGGATCGCTTCTTCAAGAAAGCGGAACGAGTTCAGGTTCTTGATCTCGGCACGCGTGCCGAATTCCGCCTGACCGACCGGGCGCACCGACACGTTCGCGTCACAACGGAACGAGCCTTCCTGCATGTTGCCGTCGCAGATGCCAAGCCATGTGACCAGCGTATGCAGCGTCTTGGCATACGCGACAGCTTCAGCCGCGCTGCGCATTTCCGGCTCGGTAACGATTTCGAGCAGCGGTGTACCGGCACGATTCAGGTCGATACCGGTCATGCCCGCGAAGTCTTCGTGCAGCGACTTGCCCGCGTCTTCTTCGAGGTGGGCGCGCGTCAGGTTGACAACCTTCTCGTATGCTTCCTTGCCCGCCTTTTCGTTAGCCGGGACCTGAATCGTCACCTGGCCGCCCTGCACGACGGGGATTTCGTACTGGCTGATCTGATAGCCTTTCGGCAGATCAGGATAGAAATAATTCTTGCGCGCGAAAATGCTGCGCGGCGCAATCGTCGAGCCGATCGCGAGGCCGAGCTGAATCGCACGCTCCACGGCGCCACGGTTCATCACCGGCAGCGTACCCGGCAAGGCCAGATCAACGGGGCTGGCCTGCGTGTTCGGTGCAGCACCGAATTGCGTGGCGGTGCCCGAGAAAATCTTCGAATCAGTCGACAGTTGCGCGTGGGTCTCCAGACCGATCACGACTTCCCATTGCTTGGTCATGGTGCTCACACTCCTGCCGGCGCTTTGCGGTGCCAATCGGTCGCGCGCTGGAACGCGTCGGCCACTTGCAGCATCCGGGCTTCATTGAAATAGTTGCCGATGATCTGCAGACCCACCGGGCGCTGCGCATTCGCGCCCGCGCCGAAGCCGCACGGCACGCTCATGCCCGGCAAACCGGCAAGGCTCACCGACAACGTGTAGATGTCGGCCAGATACATCTGCACCGGATCGTCGCCCTTTGCGCCCAGGTCCCACGCCACCGACGGCGCCACCGGCCCCATGATCACGTCGCACTGCTTGAACGCTTCCTGGAAATCCTGCGCGATGATGCGGCGAATCTTTTGCGCCTGCAGGTAGTACGCGTCGTAGTAGCCGTGCGACAGCACGTAGGCGCCCACCAGAATGCGGCGTTTCACTTCCGGACCGAAGCCTTCCGCGCGCGACTTCTTGTACATGTCGAGCAGATCGCCGTATTCCGCCGCGCGATGGCCGAAGCGCACGCCGTCGAAACGCGACAGGTTCGACGAGGCTTCCGCCGGCGCGATCACGTAGTACACCGGGATCGACAGCTCGGTTTTCGGCAGCGAGACTTCCACCAGCGTGGCGCCGAGCGCTTCGTATTGTTTCAAGGCGGCGTCGATCGAGGCGCGCACGTCGGCGGCGAGGCCTTCGCCGAAATATTCTTTCGGCAGGCCGATGCGCAGGCCGGCGAGCGGTTTGTCCGCGCCATCCTCTTTCCACGTCTTGCCGATGTAGCGCGTGAAGTCTTCGTCTTCGCGCGTGAGACTGGTCGAATCCCGCTCGTCGAAACCGGCCATGGCGTTGAGCAGCGTGGCGCAATCCGCGGCGGTTTGAGCCATCGGGCCGCCCTGATCCAGCGACGACGCGAACGCGATCATGCCGTAGCGCGACACGCGGCCGTACGTCGGCTTGATGCCGGTGATACCCGAAAACGACGCCGGCTGACGAATCGAGCCGCCGGTATCCGTGCCGGTGGCAGCAGGCGCGAGACGCGCCGCGACCGCCGCCGCCGAGCCGCCGGATGAGCCGCCCGGCACAGCCAGACGATCCCACGGATTCTTCACGGGGCCAAAGTACGAATTCTCGTTGGACGAGCCCATCGCGAACTCGTCCATATTGGTTTTGCCCACGCACACCATGCCGGCGTTCTGCAGACGCGCGACCACCGTCGCGTCGAACGGGCTTTCGTAGTTCGACAGCATCTTCGAGCCGGCCGTGGAACGCCAGCCTTTGGTGACGAACACGTCCTTGTGGGCGATCGGCACGCCGACCAGCGGGCCGGCGTGGCCGGTCTGGAGCAGCGCGTCGGCCGCTTTCGCCTGCGCGAGCGTCAGGTCGGCGTCGACCTGAATGAAGGCGTTCAGGCTGTTGGCCGCGTCGATCCGCTTCAGATAGAGCTGCGCCAGTTCGACTGCCGAGCATTCCTTGGCTGCCAGTGCGGCGCGCAGTTCGGTCAAGCTTTTTTCATGCATTGCGTTTTATCCTGGGCTTGATTCGCGAGTCTAGGTCGATCACTTACTCGATCACCTTCGGCACGAGGTACAGACCGTCTTGCACGGCCGGCGCCGGGCGCTGGAAGGCTTCACGGTCGACCGTTTCGGTCACCGCGTCGTTACGCAGACGCAGCGCGACGTCTTCGATCTGCTCGATCGGGTGCGCAAGCGGGGCGATGCCGGTGGTATCGACCGCCTGCATTTGCTCGACGAGGCCGAAGAAATCATTGAGCTGGGCAAGCGTGTGCTCGGCGTCGGCTTCAGCCAGTTCGAGCCGCGCGAGGTGCGCGATGCGTTTAACATCGGTCAGGGTCAGAGCCATGCAGTCACCGGAAAATGTGGTGGACCGCCGCAGCGCGGGAAAAACGATGCTGCGACAGCGGGTTACGACACTGGAGGAAGACCTCGAAAAAGGGGCCAGCGGCGGCAAAAAGTGCCGTCCGTTTCCTTCAAAACATCCAAAATTATAAGGTATCATTACGCGTTCGACCCAAACCCGGACCGACTTACCAAGGCCTTTCTGAACAATTCCCAAAGATCGTTCGGATTTTTCTGTCTTGGCCTTGCACCGGCCTCCGGTAGACTCCCTCGCAGCTTCAAGTTCCTGTGGCGCCGCTTCCGCCCGGTTGAAGCTGTTATTTTTTCCGCTGCCGCCCTGCGCATTCGTTGTGAGGGCTGGCCCCAAGCGAGACAGGATTTTGAATGTTCGGTTTTTTGCGCAGCTACTTCTCCAACGACCTGGCGATTGACCTTGGCACTGCCAACACGCTGATCTACATGCGTGGCAAGGGTATCGTTCTTGATGAACCGTCGGTGGTCTCGATCCGCCAGGAAGGCGGTCCCAACGGTAAGAAAACCATTCAGGCCGTCGGCAAGGAAGCCAAGCAGATGCTTGGCAAGGTCCCCGGCAACATCGAGGCGATCCGCCCGATGAAAGACGGCGTGATCGCCGACTTCACCGTTACCGAACAGATGATCAAGCAGTTCATCAAAACTGCTCACGAATCGCGCATGTTCTCGCCGTCGCCGCGCATCATCATCTGCGTGCCGTGCGGTTCGACCCAGGTCGAGCGTCGCGCCATTAAAGAAGCCGCGCACGGTGCGGGCGCTTCGCAGGTCTACCTCATTGAAGAACCCATGGCCGCCGCAATCGGCGCCGGCCTGCCGGTGTCGGAAGCAACCGGCTCGATGGTCGTCGACATCGGCGGCGGCACGACCGAAGTCGGCGTGATCTCGCTTGGCGGCATCGTGTACAAGGGTTCGGTCCGCGTCGGCGGCGACAAGTTCGACGAAGCCATCGTCAACTACATCCGCCGCAACTACGGCATGCTGATCGGCGAACAAACCGCCGAGGCGATCAAGAAGGAAATCGGCTCCGCGTTCCCGGGTTCCGAAGTCAAGGAAATGGAAGTGAAGGGCCGCAATCTGTCGGAAGGCATTCCGCGCAGCTTCACGATCTCCAGCAACGAAATTCTCGAAGCCCTCACCGATCCGCTGAACCAGATCGTGTCGTCGGTGAAGATCGCGCTCGAACAAACGCCGCCGGAACTGGGCGCGGACATCGCCGAGCGCGGCATGATGCTTACGGGCGGTGGCGCATTGCTGCGCGATCTGGACCGCCTGCTCGCCGAAGAAACCGGCCTGCCGGTGCTCGTCGCCGAAGACCCGCTGACCTGCGTTGTGCGCGGCTCGGGCATGGCTCTCGAGCGCATGGACAAGCTGGGCAGCATCTTCTCGTACGAGTAAGCGAGCCCGTCTCCATGTCAGTAGCGCGGATCAGGCAAACGGCCCCTTGCGGGCCGGTTTGCCGTTGGCTGGGCCTGCCAGCCTCCGCGCGCTGAACGCGCGTCCCTCGCGCGCCGCCGTTTCACCCAACCGCTCACGCCCCCGGCGCCGACCATGGAATACAGTCCGCCGCCCCTGTTCAAGCAAGGCCCTTCCGCCCTCGCACGGCTGGTGTTTTTCGTCGTGCTGGCGCTCGCCTTGCTGATCTCCGATGCACGCTTCAAAACGCTCGAAATCGTTCGCGGCGTGCTCGGCGCGGGTCTTTATCCGTTGCAACGCGCCGCCCTCGTGCCGCGCGACATTTTCATGGGCGCCGCCGACCTGGCGGTGACCAGCGCCACCCTGCGCAGCGAGAACGACAAACTGCGCGCCAAAGATCTGCAACTCTCGCAGCAAGCCAATACGGCCGCCGAACTGGCCGCCGAAAACACTCATCTGCGCGCGCTGCTGCAACTCTCGCAGCGCTCGACCACGCAATCGCTGCCGGCTGAAATCCAGTACGACACGCGCGATCCGTTCACGCAGAAGGTCGTGATCGGCCGCGGTGCCCAGCAAGGCGTCCAGGACGGTTCGCCGGTCGTCAACGAAGACGGCGTGATCGGGCAAGTCACCCGTGTGTTCCCGCTGCAAGCCGAAGTGACGCTGCTTACCGACAAGGATCAGGCAGTGCCCGTGCAGATCGTGCGTACCGGCTTGCGCAGCGTGATTTACGGCACGCCGAAGGGCGATACGCTCGATCTGCGCTTCGTGCCGATCAGCGCCGACGTGCAAACCGGCGACGAACTCGTCACCAGCGGACTCGACGGCGTTTATCCGCCGGGGCTGCCGGTCGCCAAGGTCGTGCGGGTCGACAAGCAGGCCGATACGGCATTTGCGCGCGTGATCTGCTTGCCGGTGGCGCCGGTGCGCGGCGCGCGTCAGTTGCTGGTGCTGCACTATCTGAACAACGTGCCGCCACGGCCGGCGGAAGAGCCCGACGCGGCCACGACCGCCAAAGACCTGAAAGCGAAGAAGGGCAGCAAGGCCACCGCGGACAAATCCGCTGCGAAGCCTGCTGAAAAACCGGCCGCCCCTGCCAAGCCCGCTGAGAAACCGCCTGCCAAAACCACTGGCACGGAGAAGAAAGCCGCTACCGAAAAGAAGCCGGCCGCTGAAAAAGCTGACAAGGCCGAAAAGAGCACCAAGCCGCAAGCCACACCGGGGGCGCAGCCATGAACCGTCCGCAATATATTCTGCAGCCGGTCAATCCGTACTTCATCGCCTTCAGTCTCGCCGCGGCGTTCCTGTTGAACCTGATGCCGTGGGGACGCCTTGCCGGCGTGCCGGACTTCGTGGCGCTCGTGCTGCTGTTCTGGAACGTGCACCAGCCGCGCAAAGTCGGCATGGGCATCGCGTTCTTTCTTGGCTTGCTGATGGACGTGCACAACGCCAGTCTGCTCGGCGAGCACGCGCTGGCCTATACGTTGTTGTCGTATGGCGCGATTACGATCCATCGCCGGGTGCTGTGGATGTCGCTCGGCGTGCAGACTTTCGCGGTCATGCCGCTGCTGGTCGTCGCGCAACTGGTTCCGTTCGTGATCCGTCTGCTGACGGGCGCGGCGTTTCCGGGCTGGAGTTATCTGATCGACGGCTTCGTCGAAGCCGCGCTGTGGCCGGTCGCCAGCATGCTGCTGCTGATGCCGCAGCGCCGCCCGGCTGATCCGGACGATACGCGGCCGATTTAATCACGCATCGAGCCCGCCGGCTGTTCCGATGGAACCCGGTTACCCGGCCCGCTCGACGCGCCTCGCTGTTCATGCCTCCCGGTCCTGGCCGGTTTGGGCGCACACTCATGATGGCCGTCACACGGCCTTTTGCAGAATCGCATGACCGAATTCAAGGACACTCAGCAACAGCTCTCGAAGTTCCGCCTGCGCGTCGCGGCGGCGGGCGTGTTCGTGTTCGTCTGCTTCGGGCTGATCGGCTTCCGTTTCCTCGTCCTGCAGGTCTGGCACTACAGCAAGTACTCGCTGCAAGCCGACGAAAACCGCATCTCGGTCGCGCCGATCGTGCCGAACCGGGGCATCATCACCGACCGTAACGGGGTGGTGCTGGCCAAGAACTACTCGGCTTACACGCTCGAAATCACCCCGTCGAAGCTGAACGACACGCTCGAAAACGTGATCGACAATCTGGCCACCGTGGTCTCGATCGACGCACGCGACCGGCGCCGCTTCAAGAAGCTGCAGGAAGACTCGAAGAACTTCGAGAGCCTGCCGATCCGCACCCGCCTGACCGACGACGAAGTCGCGCGCTTCACCGCGCAACGCTTCCGCTTTCCGGGCGTGGAAGTGCGCGCGCGCCTGTTCCGCCAATACCCGCTTGGGCCCACTGCGGCACACGTGATCGGTTACATCGGCCGGATATCGCAGCGCGATCAGGACCGTATCGACGACGCCAGTGATCAGAACGACAGCGATCCGGACCACTATGATCCGCGCCTCGACGCGAACAACTACAAGGGCACCGACTACATCGGCAAGATCGGCGTCGAGCAGAGCTACGAGACAGAACTGCACGGCCAGACCGGTTTTGAAGAAGTCGAAGTAACCGCCGGTGGCCGGCCTGTACGCACGCTGTCGCGCACCCAGGCAACGCCGGGCAACAACCTCGAACTGTCGCTCGATATCGGTCTGCAGCAGGTCGCCGAGCAGGCCTTCGCCGGCCGCCGCGGGGCGCTGGTCGCGATCGAACCGGCAACCGGCGACGTACTGGCGTTCGTGTCGGCGCCGAGCTTCGATCCGAATTCGTTCGTCGACGGCATCGATCAACAGACCTGGGACGATCTCAACAATTCGCCCGACCACCCGCTCCTGAACCGCCCGCTGCACGGCACCTATCCGCCGGGCTCGACCTACAAGCCGTTCATGGCGCTCGCCGCGCTGACGCTGCATAAGCGCACGCCGGGCTGGGGCTTCCAGGATCCGGGCTCATACACGTTCGGCGGCCACACGTTCCGCAACGACGTGCGCTCGGGCCAGGGCTGGGTCGACATGAACCGCGCGATCGTCGTGTCGAACGACACGTATTTCTATATGCTCGCGCACGATCTCGGCGTCAATAACATCGCCAATTTCATGAAGCCTTGGGGTTTCGGCCAGATCACCGGTATCGACATTTCGGGCGAAGCGCGCGGCATCCTGCCGTCGACGGATTGGAAGCGCAAGGCGTACCGCAAGCCCGAGCAGCAGCGTTGGTACGAAGGCGAAACGATCAGTCTGGGCATCGGCCAGGGCTATAACTCGTTCACCATTCTGCAGCTTGCCCACGCCACGGCCACCCTCGCGAACAACGGCGTCGTGATGAAGCCGCACCTCGTGCGCGACATCGAAAATCCGATCACGAAAGAGACGCGCCCGGTCGTGCGCGATCCGAGCGACCGGATCGCCGTGAAGCAATCGGACATCGACTTCATCAAGCACGCCATGGAAGGCGTCGTGACCAACGGGACGGCCTCGAAGCTGTTCATCGGCGCGCCGTATCAGGCCGCCGGCAAAACCGGCACGGCGCAGGTCTACTCGTTGCAAGGCGCGAACTACAAGGGTCACGCGATCGCCGAGCATCTGCGCGACCACGCGCTCTTCATCGCCTTTGCGCCTGTCGATCAACCGAAAATCGCGGTCGCGCTGATTGTCGAGAACGGCGGCTGGGGCGCTGAAGCGGCCGGTCCGATCGCTCGCCGTGTGCTCGATTACTACCTGGTCGGCAAGAACAAGCCCGGCGCTGAAGCAGCGGCTGTCGCGGCGGCAGCCTCGGCAACCCAGGATGCGTCCGCGCCGGAAGTGGGTGGCGCACCGACGCCGCAGGACGCGGCGCAGCCGGTCAAGGTCGCGGCGGGCTTCACGCCGCTGCCGATGCCGGGCGCCGCTTCGGCGGCGGCTGCTGCTTCCGCTGCGGCGGCCGCATCGGCACCAGCGGCTGCATCGGCGGCTGTGACGGCAGCTTCCGCACCTGTCGCCTCCGCGCCAGCCGCGGCAAAAAGTCCGGCGCCGCGCAAATCCGGCGTCCCGCACAAACCCCGCCCAGGCAGCGAACCGGCATCGACCGCCGCCGCGCCGTCGCGGGACGACAGTATTCAGCCTACGTCGCCACGCCAGCCGGTTTCCGGCGGCATCGACGAGTAAGGAGAAAGGCATGCAATTCGACAAGCGCGCCTGGCTCGACCGCATCAAGCGGATGTTCGTGGGCTTCGACCGGCCGCTCGCCCTGGTCGTGTTTCTGCTGCTGTGTGTCGGTATCGTCACGCTATACAGCGCGACGCTGGACATGCCCGGCCGGGTGGAAGACCAACTGCGCAACATCCTGTTGACGTTCGTGCTGATGTGGGCCCTGGCCAACGTGCCGCCCACCACGCTGATGCGCTTCGCGGTCCCGCTCTATACGTTCGGGATCGCGTTACTGGTCGCGGTGGCGCTGTTCGGGCTCACACGCAAGGGCGCCAAACGCTGGATCAACGTCGGCGTGGTGATCCAGCCGTCGGAGATTCTGAAGATCGCCACGCCGCTGATGCTCGCGTGGTACTACCAGCGCCGCGAAGGCGTGATGCGCTGGTACGACTTTCTGGTCGGCTTCGTGATCCTGATTGTTCCGGTCGCCCTGATCGCCAAGCAGCCTGACCTTGGCACCGCCGTGCTGGTGTTTGCCGCCGGGTTCTTCGTGATCTACTTCGCGGGGCTCAGTTTCAAGCTGATCGTGCCGGTGCTGATTGCCGGCGTGATCGCAGTCGGTTCAATCGCGATGTTCCAGGACAAGATCTGCCAGCCGGAAGTGCAGTGGCCGCTGATGCACGACTACCAGAAGCACCGTATCTGTACGCTGCTCGATCCAACGTCCGATCCGCTCGGCAAGGGCTTCCACACCATTCAGGCGGTGATTGCAATCGGCTCGGGCGGCCCGCTCGGCAAGGGCTGGTTGAAGGGTACCCAGGCCCATCTGGAGTTCATTCCCGAGAAGCACACCGACTTCATTTTCGCGGTGTTTTCCGAGGAATTCGGGCTGGCGGGCGGGATCGTGCTGCTCACGCTTTATATGCTGCTGATCGCGCGCGGGTTGTATATCGCGGCCAATGGCGCGACGCTTTTTGGACGGCTGCTGGCCGGCTCGCTGACGATGGCGTTCTTCACCTATGCGTTCGTCAACATCGGCATGGTGAGCGGGATTCTGCCGGTGGTGGGCGTGCCGTTGCCGTTCATGAGTTACGGCGGCACCGCACTGACGACGCTGGGGGTCGCGATCGGCCTGATCATGAGCATCGCGCGGCAAAAGCGCTTGATGCAGAGTTAGCGCGGAGCAGCGCTCAGGCTGCGGAGCTGCCACGCGGCAAAACGCAGAATCACGGCCAGCCACAGAACGAAGTTTGAGTTAACAAAAGGGGCGCTCCATCAGGAGCGCCCCTTTTTCATTTACTGCTGTTCCATTTACTGCGGTTTCACTTCCTGCTGATCCCGCAACTGCGCGCTCAGTTGCTGATACTTGAGCTTCGCCGCGGGATCGCCCTGTGCCGCCGCTGCCGCGTAATAGGCACGCGCTACGTTCAGATTCTTGTCCACGCCGTCACCACCGCGTTCGTAGAACGAGCCGGTCACGTACTGCGCGGTCATGTCGCCGCCTTGCGCGGCCTTCTTGTACCAGACGAACGCCTGCCGGTTGTCGCGCCCCGTACCGCGGCCATCAAGGAACTGGTTGGCCAGCGCAAGTTCCGCCTGTACGTGTCCCTGCTGCGCGGCCTTCAGGAACCACCGGTGCGCCTCGACCGGATCACGGCCAACGAACTCACCGTCGTCGTACATCTTCCCGTACACGTACTGCGCGTGCGACATGTTGGCGTCGGCGGCTTTGCGCAGCCACTTTTTGCCTTCGTCGACATTGGCCGCGGTGCCTTCTCCGTTGAGCAACATCATCGCGTAGTTGAACTCGGCAAGCCGGCTGCCGCGCTCCGCTGCTTTACGGAACTCAGTAAGCGCCGCACTCAGATTGCCGGCGTTGTAATCGGCGACCGCGGTTTGCGTCTGCGGATCGTTCGACTTCGCGACACGGTTGTCCTGCGCATACGCCGTCGCGGTCGCCGTCAACGCCACCGCGACCGCCAGACGCACCGCGACGCACTGCACCATCCCCTTCATGTCCTCACCTCCTGCAACGCCTGGCGGGTCGCGCGCAACATCCACATGACGTCGGCGGCCAGGGCAATAAAACGAAAACCGGCATCGCGATGCTGCTTTGCGCCCGCGGCGTCCATGGCAAAAATTCCGCTGGCAATGCCGGCCTTGTCGGCGGCGCTGACAATACGCGCCATGGCCGCCTGCACGTCGGCATGTTTCGAATCGCCCAGATGGCCGAGGCTCGCGGCGAGATCGGCGGGCCCGACGAACAGGCAATCGACGCCCGGCGTCGCCGCGATCTTTTCGACTTCCTGCAAGCCGCGCGCGGACTCGATCTGTACGATGGTCGCGATCTGCGCGTTGGCGGTTTGCACGTAGTCGCGCCGCATGCCGTAGGAAGCCGCACGCACCACGCCAGCGACGCCGCGCTGACCGTCGAGCGCATCGGCGCTCGGATACTGTGTGAGACGCACGGCGTGCGCCGCCTCTTCTGCGGATTCGATATTCGGGAACATCAACGTGCGCGCGCCCGCGTCCAGTACGCGCTTGACGAGCCACGCCTCGCTGGCCGGCACGCGCACGACAGGTTCGCTCGGCAGATGCGCGGCGGCGATCGCGCGCAATTGCGACGTCACGTCGCCGCTATCGTTCGGCGCATGCTCCATGTCGATCAGCAGCCAGTCGAAACCGGCATGCGCGAGCGCCTCGGCCGCGGTATCGCTGCCGAGCGAAAGCCACAGGCCGAACTGCCTGCTGCGACGCAATGCGTTGACCGGCATGTCTCGCTCCGTGTGGTTATCGGAGCGATCATACCGTGACAATAACGTGGAGGTTGGGCCGCGAAATCGACTCGCGCGGCCCCGGGTTCAATCGCGAACCACGTCGGCCCAGCAATTCGGCGTCTCGAACAGACGCACTTTATGCAAACGCAGATTCACGCCGTAATGCGCGTCGTAGACATTCGCGAGGATGTCGAACGCGACGGCGGCAAGATTTTCAACGGTGGGGATGCGATCGAGCACAACGGTTTTGTGCCCCGCCATGGTTTCGAGAAAACCGCGCACCTGTGTATCGCCTTCGTAGACGAGGAACGCATGGTCCCATTTGTCGACCAGATGCTCGACCGCGAGCGACTTCACGTCGGCGAAGTCCATCACCATGCCGCGATCCGGCGCGCCTTCCGTGTCGACCAGGTCGCCTTGCAGCGTGATTTCGAGCACATAGCGGTGGCCGTGCAAATTACGGCACTGGCTGCGGTGATCGGGAATGCGGTGGCCCGCATCGAATTCGAGTTTTCGTGTAATCGTCAGCACGGCGAATCAGGGAATGTTCAGATACTTGTGGGTCTGCATCGACAGGCGCCATTGCGGATGGCGTTTGCACCAGTCGATCGCGAGCTTCGTGTTGAAATCGCGCGACGGGCCGTCCATCGGCTGGACGAGGAAATACTCGAAGTCGAGCTTCGCATACTCGGACAACCGCTGGTTGTCCTGCGGAATCACGACCTTCAATTCGTTGCCCTTGGTGACGACGAGCGGCGCGTCGGCCTTCGGGCTCACGCAGATCCAGTCGATCGTCTCGAGCACCGGCAGCGAACCGTTGGTTTCGATGGCGATTTCGAAGCCGGCTGCATGCAGCGCATCGACCAACGGCTGATCGATCTGCAACATCGGCTCGCCACCCGTGCAGACCACGAAGCGCTCGCCCTCGCCTTCCGGCCATTGCGACGCGATCATCCGCACCAGTTCTTCGGCGGTGCGGTACTTGCCGCCGTTCTCACCATCCGTTCCGACGAAATCCGTATCGCAGAAGCGGCACACAGCATCCGCACGATCTTCTTCGCGGCCCGACCAGAGATTGCAGCCGGCGAACCGGCAAAACACGGCCGGACGCCCGGCATTCGCGCCCTCGCCCTGCAACGTGTAGAAGATTTCCTTGACCGCGTAAGTCATGCTGCTGCCTGCCTTGTGTTCCTGCAAATAGTTGCCTGCGCCGCGCCCGTTCGCACGGCGCGCGAGCGTAAAACAGGCGTGAGAGCGTTAGACCGGCTCAGTCACCTTCTCGCCGGCCAGGTACGCTTCATAACCGCGCTTGCGCAAGCGGCACGCCGGGCATTCGCCGCAGCCGAAGCCCCATGCATGCAGTTCGGCGCGCTCGCCGACATAACACGTGTGCGTTTCGACCCGCACCAGTTCGACCAGTTCTTCACCGCCCAACTCGTGCGCGAGCCGCCACGTGTCGGCCTTGTCGAGCCACATCAACGGCGTTTCGAGCAGGAAGCGCGAGTCCATACCGAGGTTCAGCGCGACCTGCAAGGCCTTCATCGTGTCGTCGCGGCAATCGGGGTAGCCCGAGAAGTCCGTCTCGCACATGCCGCCGACCAGCACCTGCAAACCACGCCGATAAGCAATCGCGCCTGCAATCGTCATGAACATCAGATTGCGGCCCGGCACGAACGTATTCGGCAAACCGTTGGCGGTGGCGTGGATCTCGATCTCGCGCGTCATCGCGGTATCGCTGATCGAACCGAGCACCGACAGGTCGATCATGTGATCTTCGCCGAGACGGTCGGCCCACGCCGGAAAGGCACGCGTGACAGCGTTGCGGAACCCTTCGCGGCATTCGAGTTCGACTCGGTGCCGCTGACCATAATCGAAGCCTAGCGTCTCAACCGTTTCATAACGTTCAAGCGCCCAGGCGAGGCACGTGGCGGAATCCTGGCCGCCGGAAAACAGCACCAGAGCGCTACGTTTAGCGTCTTTGCGGATCACCGTGAAACTCCGTGAATGATGAGTGCCACGTCGCGCTGCGCGAGGTGCGCCATGCAAGCAACGCGGCGCGACGCGTGCCGGCACTGCTGCCGGCCCAAAGCAGTATAGGCCGCGGCTTCCGCATGCAGAGTCGCTGGGCGCTTATACCGTTAATCGTCGGGCGAAGAATCTGGCACCTGTTGCGGCCTTGCCGTGTTGCGGCGGAGTGCGCAAAAGGCCCAGTTTCGGGATACGAAAAGACGTGCCTGGTGCGGTGCCGCACCCATCGCGCGCCCGCACGCAAGTCCTTGAACTGGCGCGATTTTATCACGCGACGCCCAATGCCGCCGAGCACGCCCATTGCAGTGGCGCACAAGCGATGCCACCACGGGTGGCGTCCGTAAAAGGAAAAGCCCCAGGAATCTTGCGATTTCCTGGGGCTGAATCCTGGTGGCCTGGGACGGAATCGAACCATCGACACGCGGATTTTCAATCCGCTGCTCTACCAACTGAGCTACCGGGCCAACGAAGAACGAAATGATATCAAAGGGTCAGCAGCACGGCAAGCCCCTTCTCGAAAAAATCCGCCACGGCCGAGTCTGCGCGCATGCGCAGGGGGGCACGGCGGGTCGCGGTGCTGCTCACTCTCCTTTGTTCTTACCGAGATCGACACCGAGCTGCTTGAGCTTGCGATACAGGTGCGTACGCTCGAGGCCGGTCTTCTCCGCAACGCGCGTCATGCTGCCATTCTCGCGCGCGAGGTGATATTCGAAGTAAGCGCGCTCGAACGCATCGCGCGCGTCGCGCAACGGGATGTCGAACGAAATCGACGCCGTTTGCGCAGCCAGCGCGCCGCTGCCCATGCCATCCGACGACAGCATCGGCAACGCGGCCGCCGATGCCACGGCCGAAGCACTGACCGGCAACACCTGCTTGGCCACCGCACCGCCCGGTGCACTTGCCGCATTGCCGCGCGCAAGGCCTTGCTCGACCGCCTTCAGCAGCTTCTGCAACGCAATCGGCTTCTCGAGAAAATTGAGTGCGCCGATCTTGGTCGCTTCAACTGCCGTATCGATGGTTGCATGACCGGACATCATGATCACCGGCATGGTCAGTTGCCCTTGCGCGGCCCATTCTTTGAGCAAGGTGACACCGTCGGTATCCGGCATCCAGATGTCGAGCAGCACCAGGTCCGGCGCCTGGCGCAAACGGAATTCGCGCGCTTCCTGCGCGTTTTCCGCTGCTTCCACGACATGCCCCTCGTCGCTCAGGATCTCCGAGAGCAATTCCCGGATGCCCATTTCATCATCTACCACCAGGATGGTTGCCATTTACGCTGCCCTTGTCTGCACTGTTGCTTTTGTCATTCCCTGCGACGCATTGCCATGCGCCGGCCGCAGCCCTGCTCCAGGTGCTGCGGCATCGTCTGCCAACTGAAGGAAGAGGATCGATATCTGCGCGCCTTCGATCACATCGCCCGCTTTCATGCGGTTGCGGATATCGATGCGCGCACCGTGTTCGTCGACGATCTTCTTGACCATCGCAAGACCGAGACCTGTACCTTTGGCCTTGGTTGTCACGTAAGGTTCGAATGCACGTGTGAGGATACGCGCCGAGAAGCCCGGTCCGTTATCCGACACTGTCAGACGCACCGCGACGCGTACCTTGCCTTCCGCGTCGGGGTCTCCGTATTCTACTGTCCTCGTCTCGAGCAACACATGCGGTTGCTCGAGGTCGGCCACGGCATCCTGCGCATTCTGCAGCAGGTTGTGAATCACCTGTCGCAATTGTGTCGCGTCGCCGCGAATCGCCGGCAGATCCGCGAGTTCCACCTGAATCGCGCCCTTGCCTTCTTCAATACCGTACAGCGTGAGCACTTCGCTGACCAGTTCGTTCAGTTGCAGATGCGCGAGCACCGCCGGTGGCGTGCGCGCATAGTCGCGGAAATTGTCGACCATCTGCTTCATCGCCGCGACCTGGTTGACGATCGTGGTCGCGCCACGTTTCAACACATCGGCATCCGACGGCGACAGCTTGTCGGCGAGCTTCATCTGCAAACGCTCGGCGGAAAGCTGGATCGGCGTGAGCGGATTCTTGATCTCGTGCGCAAGACGCCGCGCCACTTCGCCCCAGGCGATCGAACGCTGCGCGGAGATCACGTCCGAAATATCGTCGAACACGACCACGTAGCCGGACGTCTGCATATCTTCCGCGTCGCGATCGGTAGCGGACACAAGACGCGCGCCGCGCACAAGCAAGGTGAGCGGCTCGGTTTCGCCTGGCACCTGCACCGAAAACTGCTGCTGCCAGTGGCCACGGTCGTCGTGACCGTCGCCGCTTGCGGCTTCGCGGTCGGCAAACGCCTTGCGCACCATTCCGCCGAATTCGCTCAACACACCGATTTGCTCAAGCGCCGAACCCTGCACTTCCTGGAACTGCTGACGGAAAATCCGCTCGGCGCCGCGGTTTGCCGTGGTGAGACGGAACTGCCGGTCGAACACGAACACGCCTGCGGTCAGATTCGCGAGAATGCTTTCCAGATAGGCCTTGGAATGTTCGAGCGCGATGCGGTTGTTCTCGACCGCCGCACGCGCCTCAGACAACTGCCGCGTCATCGCGTTGAACGACTGCGTGAGAAAGCCCAGTTCGTCGCGCGATTTGATTTCACGCTTCGGCGTGTAGTCGCCCTCGGTCACCTCCTTGGTGCCCTGCGCGAGCAGGAACAAGGGCCGGGCCAGCTGATTGCCGAGCGCGAGCGCCAGCATCATCGCGATGAAAGTGGCGAGGAACAGCGCAAGCGTCAGCGTGCCGATGTACATCTTGCGCAAGCCGGTGCGGCCCAGCGCCTTCTCCTGATACTCGCGATAGGCCCGCTGCACCGCGTCGGCGTTACGGGCGAGCGACGGCGACACCGGCTGCGTAAGTTGCAGGAAGCGCTCGGCGGGCTGCAGCAGCGACGCGTTCGAATCGGGAATGCGCTGCACGACACGCAGCCGCAGCGCGCCCTTGCCGCCATGCGCGTTCGGATCGCCGTCGACTTCACCCTCGATCGCCGCATAGCCGCGGCCACGCGCCTGATCGATCATCAACGGCGTGGGCAAGTCGTTCGACACGAGCGTCGCGTAATTGCCGGATGCCTGCGCGACCACGTGCATGTCCGGTGTCGCGCCCGACATGCTGCGCGTGGGTTCGACGATCGTCGCGTCCTGCACGCCGAACTGATCGCGCAAACGCAGGAGCGTAAGCGTGGTGCCGGCGGCATCCGCACTCGCCAGCTGCTCGGACATCAAGCGGCCCTTGGTCTGCAGATCGGACAGCGACGCGTCGAGCATGCCGCGGCCGAGATTCAGACCCGAGGTCAACGCGGTTTCGACGTTCACGTCGAACCACGACTCGATACTGCGCGACACGAACTGGTACGAGACGACGTAAATGATGCCGCCCGGCACCACGCCGACCAGCGCCATGAAAAACGCGAGTTTCGCTAACAGCCGCGTGCCGAACTTACCTTTTCTAAGCCGCGCAATGATGATGATGACGAGCGTCGCCACCACCAGCAAAAAGATCATCGCGACCACGAGGTTGGCCGCGTACAGCCACTGGTAATAGCGGTCGAAAAATTCGGTATTCGCGCTCGCGGCTGCAAGCAGCACGAGCAGCAGCACGGCCGTTACGGCGACCGTGGACACCAGCACGCGCACGACGATGCTGCTGACACTGGTGGCGCGGCGCACTCTATTTAGCACGTTCGGTCACCGTGAAGGTAAAGCGCTTCCAATCCGAGGAAAGGCTCCAGTCGCGGTTGTTCACCGCGTCGATCTGGAACGGCTTGGGCATCAGCGCGATGTCGAGTTGCATGCGCACCGACGCGTTGTACGTCTCCCCGGCACGCACCTGAGCGCGGTCGATCACGTGCCACGACGTGATGTGCTTGATCACGGCGAGCGCATCCTTGAGCGTGGTGAAACCGAGCTGCAATCCGCCCGACGACACGCTCGACACCCGGTACTCACGCGTGAGCGGCTGGAACGACAGGCGAATGCTCTGCGACACGCTGACTGGCTGCTCGTCGAACCAGTACCAGCGTGGCCGGCTCAGCTCGAAGTCGGTCGTGAAATACAGCGGAATCCCCTTGTTGACGGCGTCTTCGAGATTGCTGTTCAGGTCGAAGTCGAAACGCGCGTCGAGGTTCCAGCCGGTGTTGTCCGATTGCAGCGAGGCGCGCTGGACCGCAATCGAATCGGCATACGCCGCGCCCGGCACGGCGAGCCATACGGCCAGCGCGATCCAGAGCACGGCAGCGAGCCGAAGCGGGAAGAAGCGTTTGATGGTCACCGTTTCTGAAAGCGCGCGTAGAAAAATCCGTCGTGGTCTGAGTTCGAGCCGGCGCTATCTTCAGCGGCATCTCCGGCAGAGGACCCGGCCGATGTGTCGGCGGGCGCGCGGGCAACTGAGGGCAAAAGTTGCCCCGGCGCGTCCAATCGTACCGCATCCTGATACTTGTTTCCAAACCACTGTGCCTGCAACTCGCCTTCTTCGGGGAAGATCGAACACGTAACGTAGAGCAACTCGCCGCCTGGTTTCACGAGCGGCCAGAGGGCATCGAGAATGCGGCGCTGCTCGGCGACCAGCGCGGGAATATCCGACGCGCGGCGTAGCCAGCGAATATCCGGATGACGCCGCACGATGCCCGAGGCCGAACACGGGACGTCCGCCAGAATGCGGTCGAACGGCTGGTCGACGTCGTCGTGCCATTTTGCCGGCGCGCCCGCGTCGCCGATACGCACTTCCGCTTCGAGCTTGAGCCGCAGCAAATTTTCACCGATGCGACGCGCGCGTATCGCGTCGCTTTCGAGCGCCACGAGCTGCAGGTTGGCGAGTTCGAGCAAATGGCCGGTTTTGCCGCCAGGCGCCGCGCACGCGTCGAGCACGCGCATGCCGTCACGCACGCCGAGCAGTTGCGCGGCGAGTTGCGCGCCGGCATCCTGCACGGACACGACGCCGTCGTTAAAGCCGGGGATGCGGTCGACCGGCATCGCCGTGCCGAGCTTGACGGCGTACTCGCCGGCTCTGCTCGCGGCGATGTGATGGTCTTGCAGCACTTGCAGATAGGCATCGACTGTCGAACGGCGCGCGTTCACGCGCAACGTCAGCGGACCTTGCGTATTGCCGGATGCAAGCACCGCTTGCCATGCCCCCGGCCACGCGCCTCTCACCGCATCGATCCACCACGCCGGGTAGTTCCAGCGCGCGACTTCGTCGGCTTGCGCCGCGCCCAGCAGCGCCTCGCGCTCGCGCAGGAAATTGCGCAGCACGGCATTGACGAGGCCCTTTGCGAACGCGAATTCACGACGCGCGGCGATGGCGCTCACCGCCTGATCGACCACCGTGAACGGCGCATAGGCGGCGTTTGCTTCGTCGTCGACCAGCAAGGCGAGCGCACAGGCAAGCACATGGCCGACGTGCGGCGGCGGCGCTTTCTTCACGAGCTTCGCGATCAGCCACTCGGCGGTCGCCAGACGCCGCATGGTGCGGTACGCGATATCCTGCACGGCTCCGCGTGCAGCGGCGGCGTTGCCTTCAGGCGCACCGACGAATACCGATTGCAGCGCGGCGGGCAAAGCTGCACCGTGGCGCACAGCGCCGACAGCCTGGCCCGCGCAGTCGAGTGCAAAGCCGAGCGATTCGGGCGCGAGGTGCAGCATCGACAGACGGGATTCGCGCGGACGCGCCGACGGAGTAGCAGAACGCGAAGAAGGCTTTGGAGTCATGAAAAAGGCAAAGGCAGGCCGCGCGGTGCGCGCAACGCAAACAACATACATTGTAGCGTGGTGCGGGACGGGGGCCGCCAAGCGCGGAGCGGGGATGCCGCTCAAACAAAAAAGGCGAGCCCGCAGACTCGCCCTTCGTCGCCCCGATCAGTGAACCGTTACTCGAAGCGCCCCGTACGCGCCATTTCCATCAAGCGCGCGATGCGCTCCTCAGTGGCCGGGTGCGTCGAGAACAGATTCGCGATGCCCCCGCCCGACAGCGGATTCATGATCATCATCTGCGCGGTGGCCGGATGCTGCTCGGCCGTGGGAAACGGAATCCCGCTTGCGTAGCGATGGATCTTGTCGAGCGCCGAGGCGAGCGCCTGCGGGTCGCCGGATATCTGCGCGCCGCCGCGGTCCGCTTCGAATTCACGTGCACGCGAAATCGCCATCTGAATCAGCGCGCCGGCGATCGGCGCGAGCAATGCAACGGCGATGCCGGCGATCGGGTTCGTCGGACGGCCGTTTTCGTCGCGGCTGCCAAAGAACATCGCGAAGTTCGCCAGCGCGGAAATGGCACCCGCCATGGTTGCCGAAACCGTGGAGATCAGGATGTCGCGGTGCTTGACGTGCGCCAGTTCGTGCGCCATCACACCGCGCATTTCGCGCTCGGACAACACGCGCAGAATCCCGGTGGTGGCGGCGACGGCGGCATGCTCCGGGTTGCGGCCGGTGGCGAACGCGTTCGGCGCGTCTTCGTTGATCAGATAGACGCGCGGCATCGGCAGATTCGCGCGGGTGGCGAGCTCGCGCACCATGCGATAAAACTGCGGCGCACTGTTTTCGTCGACTTCCTGCGCGTTGTACATGCGCAGGACCATCTTGTCCGAGAACCAGTAAGAAAAGAAATTCATCCCAAGGGCGATCACGAGCGCGATCATCATGCCGCGCGACCCGCCGATCATCCCGCCGATCACGATGAAAAGGGCCGTGATCGCGGCCATCAACATCGCGGTTTTGACCCAATTGAACATGTCTGCCACTCCTTGCCCTAACGCGGTTTCATATCTGCGCCGCATGATCGCGGCGGCTGATTGTAAGCGAAATGTTAGATATGGGCGCGCGAGGAAAATTCAATCATCTTGATGCGGTGGCGAGCTTGAGGCCCAAGCCGACGAATGCGCTGCCGACGCCGCGGTCCAGCCACTTCTTCACCGACGGTTTGCCGGAGAAACGGCGGGTCACACTACCGGCAATCCACGCGACAAAGCTGTTCCAGACCATGCTCATCATGACGAAGACCACGCCGAGCGCGAGAAACGCCAGTGCCTTATGGTCGCTGCCGGTTGTGACGAATTGCGGAAAAAACGACACGAAGAACAGCACGACCTTGGGGTTCAGCACATTGGTCCAGAAGCCCTGCAGGAACAACTGACGCAGCGATTTCGGCGCACCGGCCGCGCGCGCTTCGCCCGCCGCCTGGTCAGCCGCCGGCTTGGCGAAAATCAGACGCACGCCGAGATAGATCAGATAAATGGCGCCAACGAACTTGATGACCGTGAACGCGCTGGCCGAAGCAGCCAGCAACGCCGTCAAACCGAACGCACAGGCAAGCGAATGAACGCAGCAACCGGCGGAGATGCCAAGCGCGGACATCAGGCCTGCGCCACGGCCCTGGGCGACACTGCGCCCGACGATGTAAGCCGTATCGGGACCGGGCGTCACGTTCAGTAGAAAGACCGCGACGACGAAAAACTCGAAATGGGTGATGCCAAACATGGGGATCCTCTAAGCACAGGCTGTCGCATAGAGGATTCTAACGCGCCGCAGGCTCGCGGCGGCGCTCTTGAACATCGGCCGAATGGGCGATGTTCAAGGTAGGCGCACGTCGGTTATTTTGCTTCGGGAAGCTGGAAACGCTGACCGGCCGCCAGCGTCGCGCCGGTCAGGAATTCGCGCACCGGTAAGCGCTTGCCGCCGGGTTTTTGCAGTTGCGTGAGACGCAGTGCGCCTTCACCACAGGCAACCACGACGCCTTCGGACGAAACGCCAACGATCGTGCCGGGCGCGCTGCTGCCTTGCGGCTCGACCGGAACCGCCGCCCAGATCTTGATCGACGTGCCGTCTTCCAGCGTGCCTACGCCACCGGGGAACGGGTCGAACGCACGCACCTGACGCGCCAGAACTGCGGCCGGCTTACGCCAGTCGAGCGCAGCCTCGTGCTTGCCGATTTTTTCCGCATAAGTCACGCCGTCCGCCGGTTGCGGCGTTGCAGCCAGCTTGCCGCTGCGCTCGAGCTCGATCAGCGCTTCGACGATCAGCTTCGCGCCGTCTTGCGCGAGACGGTCGTGGAGGACGGCCGTGGTGTCGGCGCCGGAAATGGGCGTACGCGCGACGGAGATCATCGCGCCCGTGTCCAGGCCCGCGTCCATCTGCATTAGCGTGATGCCGGTTTCAGCGTCGCCCGCCTCGATCGAGCGGTGAATCGGCGCGGCGGCGCGGCCCCCCCGCCACAAATAATCCTTAAAATTTTATTAAACCAACCCCCGAATAAAAATC
>NZ_JAQQFL010000028.1:0-129956 GCF_046026025.1 Paraburkholderia fungorum
GTTGTCGGCGTTAGCCGAAGTGAAACTCGTAAAGGCACTGTACGACGGGTTGATTGGCGAGCCGTTCATCATAATGCCGAAGGTCTCGTTCCCGCTATCGAGCACGTAGTACATCACAGACTGAATGTTGTGAGTCTTTCTTGCCGGATAGAACTGACCCAGTTGCGTGGTGATGTAGTTTGCCCGATACGCCTCAGTTTGTTCCGGACCCGTGTTCCACTCGGAGATGATGAATGGCACGCCGTATCTGGCTTTGCAATACGTCGGCAGATCGAAGCCCGGACCCGCACCATCCGTGCCGATGTCGAAGATATCGCCGTAGACTTCATAGTTGTGCCAGGTCGTGATGTCCCAGCGCACCTTGGAGTAACCGCTACTCCCGTCCGGCTGCGTTCCTTCCCACAACGCGTCGGACGCACCAACATCGTTCACGCAGAAGTTGATGCCGCACTTCGCGGAAGACTGAACCGATTTCACCCCGTCGATCATGCCCCGCATCACGCCTCGCATGACCGGCCAGTTCGCATTGTTGAAATCGAGGGCCTTCGTCCCTGCGTTGGTGGAATCCAGAATGATGGCACCATCGCGCGTCAATTCATTGCCGCACTCGTACATGGTCACGCCATACGACATCAGCGCGCCTGCAACCGCGGAGCCCGCCGAGTAGCCGGCGCTGTAGGCGGCCGACTCACCGCTGAAGAGTTTGCCGGTGCTGTCGTAGAGACCCTGGTTAATCAGCACCAGCAGCTTGATCCCAGCCGACTGAAAGGCCTGGGCCAGTTTGACAACCGCATTGATCTGGGTCGGGTCCGACGTGCAGCCGACGCGATAGCTGGTACAACCCATCGCTTTCAGCATCGTGACCAGTTGCGCAGGCGTGTAGGTGTAGTCGTAGTGCCCGTTGACACCATAGAAGCTACCCGCGCTCGGGGCGACGGCAATACGCGGATCGGTGCACGCCAGCCATTGGGCGCTCACCTCTGCGTTCGCGTAAAAATGGCCGCTCGTGTTGCAATGATAGATCTTGCCGCCGTACCAGAGTACGAGCGACACGTTGAAATTCACGCCTGCGACGGTGCCGTTCTTGTAGACAACGCCGTTCACGAGGGTCCATTTCGCGCCCGACTTATCGAGGATGTACGACGCGGAAGGCAGCGTGGTGCCGTCCGCGGAAATGCTGCCCAGACGCGGATCGATAGCGCTCACCCAGCTTGAGCCATTCCACTGATAGAACTGGCCACTCGCGTTCTCGTGATACATGCTCCCGTTGACCCACAACGCGAGCGCCACATTGTAGTTATTCCCTGCTACCGAACCGTTTTGATACAGCACGCCGCCTGACAGCGTCCATACGGCGCCTGTGCTGTCTGTGATCGAACCTGCCGGCGGCATTGTCGTACCGCTCGCGGACGCGGCGCTGGCATGTGCCGTTGCTTTGGCTGCAGCGGATACAGCGGTACCGCTGCTACCGTCTTGCGAGCCTCCGCCGCAGGCGCTCAAAAGATAGCTTCCACCAAGGGCCGCTAGCCCACCCATAAATTGACGTCGTTTTACCATGGCCGAATATTTTCCACTGTCGATAAAATATAAATATTGTTTTTTAGAGCTTTCGAATGAGAAAAAGCTGATAGATAACTCGGTTTACTTCGCGATCCTAATTATGAAAAAAGATCTTCTTACGTATCCCGGGTGCAGCTCAAAGCCTGATTAAACGGTCCGAGGTGAGACTCGATTAGATGCGGCCATCCAGCGGACGAGCGTCACGGATCGCCACGGCGAGCCGACGTACGCGTCCTACTGCGTTAGAAACCGATGGGAGACAACCTGACTACGATATCCACTGCTACTCAAAACTCTGCCACCACGCGAAACGCAAACGTTTGATCAGACGAATAGCCTTCTTGCTGATACTCGAAAATTCTTCCGCCCGCCTGTCGCGACTGGGGTAAATCGTACCCGCAATACCCGCTCGGTCCCACAAGAAATAGTATTTTTCGGACAAATAGTAAGATTATTTCTATTAGCTTGCCGCATCGCAAAAATCCCTGCTTTCTCATGATGATCATAGGATTGGATGGTCACCATCTTTCTGACTTCGACCCCAAGAAAAACCTCGTGCTGTGCGCGGTGAGTTCGGGGGTGGCATCAGATCAGCGGGCAATGCACCGTTCGGGAGCGTGTTGTCGCTTACGCTTCGATAACAACCAGGCCCAGACGCATACGAATTGTGTCCGACATTTCCGATTCCCTGAGAAGCGTCCGCACGGTGTCACTTCCCAGGGCTCTCGACGAAATCGACACTTAATTCGCCGCAGCGACAGAGAAATTCAAATCGTTATCCGAGGTTCAACATCGCCTTTATCACGTGACCCGCAATACTCGGATTCTCTTTGATTCGCCGCGTACTGTAGCCGTACCAGTCCTTGCCATAGGGGACATACACACGGACGTTGAATCCCATGCCGAGCAGCGTGTCACGCAATGGCTCGCACACACCTAGCAGCATCTGAAATTCGAACTTCGCACGATCCACACCTTCGCGACGCACAAGTGCGAGTATTTCGTCGATGAGCGCCGTGTCGTGTGTCGCGATGCCGACGAACGCGCCTGCTTTGAAACAGCGTGATACGTGTTCCATGAAATGCACGTTGATCGCCGCTCTGTCTTTGCTTGCACGCTCAACAAGGTGCGAGCGATCCTCCACATAGATCCCTTTGCAAATACGCACCGTACTGGTCTTGCGGAGCAGACGGTCGGTGTCCGCGTAAGTCCGTTTCAGATAGGCTTGCAAGGCCAGACCGACATTGCCATGCTCGCGTTCCACTCGCATGAAGAGGTCGATTTCTTTTTGCGTGCAGCTAACGTCTTCCATATCAATGCAGGCAAAGTTTCCATCGGCAGCCGCTACTTTCAGAATCTGTCGAACCAGACGCTCGCATTCTGCCTCGTCGACGAGTAGTCCGAGCGCGGACGGCTTGATCGATATTTCCGTGTTCAAACCGTGTGCCCGGATCGCCTCAAGTACTTTGGTGTACTCGCCGGCCATCGCCTCGGCTTCGCTCATCGATAAGACGGTTTCACCCAGCACGTCGAGGGTGGTGCTGAATCCGCAGGCGTTCAGCGTCTGGACTCGCGCGATGGCGTCGGCGAGTGAATCGCCCGCGATGTAGCGCCGCGAGATTTTCTGAATCAATGCACGGGGGATAAACGGAATGGCGAGCGCCGCCACCGTATTGAGAATACGCATGTTGTCATCCATGACGAAGAACAGTCAGCTCCCCTGGCGCACAAAGTTATGCGTATAGGTGAAGCAACCCAGCCAGTTTCGAGTTCGTCGAAACTGGCGCGAATAGCCGTACTCCCGCCAACGGTGTGGCGGCGAGTTCGACCTGGTTCAACGGGTCGTCAGTGGAGGCCAGGCAGCTGCGTACATTTTTTGCTGGAACGAGAAGGCTGCGATGCAAGGATGGTTTCTACGCTCGCCTGCGATGCGACATCATTAGATGCATCGAGACGGCGCTCGATATTATCACGCGCTTCACATGAAGACCGCCCCGATAAATCGACCGGATGGGAGGCGTGCCTCACCGCTTCGCACGCCCCGCCCCTCCACCGCGTCAGGCCGTGTGGCCGTGACTTCCCTGTTCACTGTCGAGATGGGCCATCTGCGCCGCCGCGTAACGTTCGCCTGCGGCAGCCCCAGGCGGTACTGCCTGCGCGATCGCAGCCAGATCGTCCGCGGTAAGTTTCACATCAACCGCCCCCAATGCTTCGGCAAGACGATCGCGCCGGCGCGCGCCAACCAGCGGCACGATATCGCTGCCCTGGGCTGCCACCCACGCAATCGCGATCTGCGCGACCGAGACGCCTTTTGCATCCGCCACCTTGCGAAGCGCATCGACCAGCGCGAGATTGTGATCGACGTTGTCGCCCTGAAAACGCGGACTCGTGGCGCGAAAATCGCCTTTCCCCGCAGACGCCTTGCTCCAGTGGCCACTGATCAAACCGCGGGACAACACGCCGTAGGCCGTCACGCCAATCCCGAGTTCGCGGCACGTCGGCAAGATTTCGGCTTCAATACCACGCGAAATCAGCGAGTACTCGATCTGCAGATCGCTCACGGGATGCACCGCTGCCGCGCGGCGAATCGTGGTCGCGCCCACTTCGGACAAACCGACGTGCCGCACATAACCGGCTTTGATCATGTCGGCAATTGCCCCCACCGTATCTTCGACAGGCACGTTGGGATCGAGCCGCGCAGAACGGTAGATGTCGATATGATCGACGCCCAGCCGTTGCAGCGAATAGGCGAGAAAGTTTTTGACCGCGGCGGGACGTGCATCGTAGAGCGACCAGCCACCTGCGGGGTCGCGCATTGCCCCGAATTTCACGCTGACGATCGCCGCATCGCGACGCGACGGCGGTGCGCTTTTCAGCGCCTCGCCGATCAGGATTTCGTTGTGACCGGAGCCGTAGAAGTCGCCCGTATCGAGCAGCGTGACGCCGGCTTCGAGCGCGGCGTGGATCGTGGCAATGCTTTCCGCGCGGTCGGACGGGCCGTACATGCCCGACATACCCATGCAGCCAAGACCGATAGCCGAGCTTTGCGGACCCGTCTTACCCAGTTGAAGTTGCTTCATCATGTTCCTTGGTAGTCGCGCCGCAAGAAAGGCGCTCGACCTGCAGTATCGGCCTAATTTCAGCGTGCGATAATCCACCTCAATCTGGATGACCCGTGCGGAAAGGCGAACAATGCAGGAACCCGATCTTTCCGATTTGAAAGCATTCGTCGCCGTCACGCGGGCCCGCGGATTTCGCCATGCCGCATTAACAAGCGCTGTGTCGGCCTCATCGCTTAGCGAAGCGGTTCGCAGGCTCGAACAGCAACTCGGCGTCAGGTTGCTCAATCGCACCACGCGCAGCGTCACGCCAACGGAAGCCGGGCAGCGTCTTTTCGACCGGCTCGCGCCAGCATTCGGGGAAATCGCCATCGCGCTGGACGCGGTGAATCTCTTTCGCGAAAGTCCTACCGGAACGCTGAAGTTGAACGTTCCGTCGATCGCGGCAAGAGAAATCCTGCCCGCGTTGCTCTCGCGCTTCCTTGCCGCTCACCCGGGTATCACGGTGGACGTCGGGACTAACGACACGTTCATCGATATCCTCGCAGCCGGTTTCGATGCCGGCATCCGCTACGACGAACGCCTCGAGCGCGACATGATCGCCGTGCCGATCGGCCCGCGCATTCAGCATTTCGTCGCGGCGGCTTCGCCGGCCTACCTTGTGGCCCGCGGCGTACCCGAGCATCCCGGCGAACTGCTGAACCACGCATGCATCGGACACCGCTTCGACAGCGGCGTGCTCGCGACATGGGAATTCAGACGGGGCGACGAGATCGTGCGTATCGAGCCAAACGGACCGATGATCGCCTCCGTGATCGAACTGCAACGCGGCGCGGCCATCGACGGACTGGGAATCGTCTATTCGTTCGACGAGTTTCTGCGGCCGGCCATCGAGCGCGGCGCGCTCGTGCGGGTGCTCGACGAGTGGTGTCAATCCTTCTCAGGCCCCTTTCTGTATTACCCGAGCCGGACCCACATGCCGGCACCGTTGCGGGCATTCGTCGACTTCATTCTCGCCACCAACGACCCCGATATTCAGCCGTAAGCGTGAGACGAAACGCGAAACACGATACGCCGGGCTAACCGCGCGGCACAGCTTACCGCGTCGCGTTGTACTGCATGAGCCCCGGCAACGCCTCCACCAGCGCATCCACAGCAAGGCGAACCTTCAGCGGCAAGTGAGGTGTCTGCAGCCAGAGCGCGTGGACGTCGTAGAGATATTCCGGCTCATCCGGCAGCAGTTGCACGAGGCCACCCATCTGAATGCGCTCGCGAACGAGCCAGGATGGGAGCCACGCAAGCCCCATCCCGAGCGCGGCCGCGTCGGCGATCGCGTCGAGATCGTCGAGCCGCAACCGGTTGGGCGGGGTGACCTCGACCGGCGACGTGCCGGCACGAGGAAACAGCCACGGGCGAATACGCCCCGAGCGCCTGTAGATGATCGCCTCGTGCCTGCTGAGTTCTTCTATCCGCCGAGGGTGCCCGTGCGCTGCCAGATAGGCGGGTGCTGCACAGACAACCATGTGCTGCCGCGCAATCCGGCGCGCGATGACCCCTGCTTTATCCTCCAGACTGCCCGTGCGGATGGAGAGATCGTAGTCGTCCTCTGCGAGATCGACTAAACGGTCGTTGAAGGACAGATCCAGTTCCAGCCTCGGATAGCGTTGCGCAAACGCCAGCAGGATCGGCGCAACACAGCGCCGCCCGGAGTGCACCGGCATCGAGACGCGCAGCTTGCCACGCGGTTCGGCAAGTTGATCCGCGGCGAGGGCATCCGCCGCATCCGCGTCGGCGAGTATGCCCCGGCAGCGTTCGTAGTAGGCACGCCCGAATTCCGTCAGGCTCTGGCGGCGTGTGGTTCGCGTAATCAGCCGCACGCCCAGGCGCTCCTCGAGAAAGCGGACGTGCTTGCCGACCATCGGTCCGGACAAGTCGAGTGCGTCCGCCGCGGCTGCGAACGAGCCCAGATCGACAGCTTTGACGAACACGGCCATGCTCGTGAGGCGATCCATATTAGTAACCAGTGGTTTCGACTGTTCTAGTTATACCGCCATTTATCCGCCGTTGCAGCGCTGTCATAGTTAAATCGTTCCAATTACTTCCGAGTTGAAACCATGACACGTGTTATTCGCTTTCATCAGCATGGCGGTCCCGAGGTTCTGCGCATCGAGGACATCGCCGTTCCACCGCCCGCTCAAGGGGAGGTTCAAATTCGTGTGAAGGCGTTGGGCCTTAACCGCGCCGAGGCCATGCTGCGCGCGGGCGTCTACATCGAAACGCCAACGCTGCCTTCGGGTCTTGGCTACGAGGCTGCGGGTATCGTCGATCGGATCGGGGCAGGCGTGCAAGAATTCGCGCCGGGCGACGCCGTCAGCGTCGTGCCGCCGCCGACCATGCTTCGCTGGCCCGCCTACGGCGAGGTGGCCACCTTTCCTGCCGAATTCGTCGTCAAGCATCCGCCGTCGCTCAGTTGGGAAGCGGCTGCGGCAGTCTGGATGCAATATCTCACCGCTTACGGTGCGTTGATCGACATCGGCAAACTGGGCAAGGGGGACTTCGCTGTCGTGACGGCGGCATCGAGCAGTGTCGGCCTTGCCGCGATCCAGATTGCCAATAGCGTCGGCGCAACCCCTATCGCGGTCACGCGAACCTCGGCCAAGAGGCAGGCGTTGCTCGAGTTGGGCGCGGCCCATGTCGTCGCCTCAGCGGAGGAGGATCTGGCGGGCCGGTTGAAGGAAATCGCGGGACCGCAGGGGGTGAGGGTTGTGCTGGACCCCATCGGCGGCCCCATCTTCGAGCCGCTCACGGACGCCATGTCTGCTGGCGGCATCCTGATCGAATACGGCGCCCTGAGTTCTCAACCGACACCCTTCCCGCTATTCACCGTGTTGAGCAAGGCACTGACGCTGCGCGGCTACCTTGTGCACGAGATTATCGGCGACCCGGCGCGGCTGGCGGCCGCCAAGGCTTTCATTCTTGACGGGCTAACCTCGGGTGCCTTGAAGCCCGTGATCGCCAGGACCTTCCCGTTCGACCAGATCGTCGACGCACATCGCTTTATGGAGTCGAATGAACAGTTGGGGAAGATTGTCGTGACGGTTTGAACGAGGCCAGGGACAGTCTGAGACTGTCCGCTCAGCCGGCGGCGACGACGTTGATGCGCAACGCTTCGCCACCGGCTGCGATCGCCAGCAAATGGTCGACGTTCGGGTGCGCGCCCGGGCGGTTGCGCGCGTCGGCCGTATGCTCGGCGAACACGGCAAGGCCGTGTTCTGCCGCCCTGGCGTCCAGCGTGCCGAAGGCTTGCTGCAGATAGTTGTACACCGCGAGCGAGCCCTGCTTGCCCGGCTTGTTTTCGATGCTGGCCACCACGGCGCCCTTGCCGTCGAGCAGATCGATACGTTCGATACCATCGATGGCAGGCAGTTGGGCGAGGTTGTCCTTGAACACGTTGCTCGGCTGAATCACTGAAAACACTCCTTCTATTCGGAAAAATGCGGCGAGCCGTATCTTAGCCGATAGGGTACGGCGCATCGCGTTAAGCGGCGCCGCTTCGCACGGTTCACCGCACACGCTTCGGTTTTTCCGAACTATCGCTCCCGGATTAGCAGATTTATCCGTTCCGCCACCTGACGCAGACTGAGGTTCACCACCACTGCGGACCTTGTCCGCGCCAGGAGCCTCAACATGCGTACCTATCCGCGTAACAGTCCTCAAGCCGCCGCACGTATCGTCGCGCTGGCGCTCATCTCCGACGGCCACGTCAGCAGCGCGGAAGAGCGCGCACTCGAAAGTCTGGATATCGCCGGCGAACTGGGTCTCGCGCCAGCGCAATTCGCGCAGATCGTGCAGACGATGTGCGAGGACCAATCGGTCGCGCACACGCCGGCGGTCGGCCAACTCGATGCGGCCCTGCTCACCACCTTGTTCGGCGAAATCGACGACCCCGCGTTGCGTCGCAAGGTGATGCGGCTGTGCCTCGCCGTCACCATCGCGGACAACTATCTGGCGGACGGCGAAATCGCCTTGCTCGCTGCCGTGTTCAGGGCGTGGGGACCTCAGCCAACCCCGGTCGCAAGTCCGCACGGCGCGCTGCTCGACGCGCCGCGCGCTCACGCACGTACGGCGGCGATCACCTGAGAAGCGAGCGCATGATGTTGCCCGCGCCGCGAGCGGATCGCGTGGATTTCTTCGACTACGCCTTCCGCCCGGCCGAGCCAGCGCAGTCCGCGCAGCAACGCCACGTCTTCCGCGCCCAGTTCCGCGAGCGGAAACACGCCGAGACCCCGCGCGGCGAACACCGCCATCAGCGCGCTGTCTTCGAACTCGCCGACGATTCGCGGGCGGATCCCGGTGGTGTCGAACCACCGGTCGAGCCGCGCGCGCAACGCGCCGTGCCCGGTCGGCAAAAGGACGGGCAAACCGGCCAGGCACTGCGGAAAGCCTGCGCGGGCGGACTTGCCGACGATCCCAGCGGGACCGTACCAGTCGACCGGCGAACCGACGAGGCGCTGGCTCACGACGCGCAGGTCCGCGTTGTGCGGCGCGGGCTGGCAGGCAAGCACCAGATCGAGCCGATGGAGCGCGAGTTCGGACAACAGTTGCGCATGCTCGCCTTCGTGACATAACAGCCTGAGCGAAGGCGTAGCGAGCACCGGTGCCAGCAGCGCATGCGCCGCGAGCTTGGAGATACCGTCGGAAAGACCCACGGCGAGCCGCGCAGTGCGCTCCCCGCCCGCCTCGCGCATCTCGTCGAGCAGCGCCTCGCCAATCTGGAAAATCTGCTCCGCGCGATTGAATGCCGTCTCGCCGGCTTCGGTCATGGTGACGCCGCGCCCGGCCGGTTTCAGCAACTGGCGTCCGATCGATTTTTCCAGCTCGCGTACCTGCGCGCTGATGGTTTGAACCGCCATGTCCAGACGCTCGGCCGCACGCGCGAAGCCGCCCTCTTTCACGACGATCCAGAAATAGTACAGATGGCGATAGTTGAGCATGGGGCGGAAACACTTCGAAAAAAACGATATATCGCTCAGATTATCACTGATTTATCCGAACCATGAAGATCGCGATGATAGCGGCATACCGAAGTTGACCGTTATCCGTTACCCATTACTTACGAACCCATGGATTCCTTACTCATTCTCGCTGCCGACCCCGCCGTATGGGCTGCGCTTCTCACGCTGGTCGTGATGGAAATCGTGCTCGGCATCGACAACCTGATCTTCATCTCGATCCTCAGCAACAAGTTGCCGGAAGCACAGCGCGCGCGCACGCAGCGCCTCGGCATCATGCTCGCACTCGTGTTGCGGCTCGGCCTGCTCGGCACTGTCGCGTGGATCGCGCAACTGACTGCGCCTGCCGTGACGCTGTTCGGCCACGCGTTTTCATGGCGCGACCTGATCCTGCTCGGCGGCGGCCTGTTCCTCGTCTGGAAAGCGACGAGTGAAATTCACCACAACGTCGTCCAGGCCGAACAGGTACGCGACAAGGCGAGCACGACCGTGCAGTTGACCGCCATGGCTGCGATTGGACAAATCCTGCTGCTCGATATCGTGTTTTCAGTCGACAGCATCATCACCGCGGTCGGGATGACCGAGCACATGCCGATCATGTTCATTGCCGTGATTGCCGCGGTCATGGTGATGCTGTTCGCTGCTAACCCGCTGTCGCGCTTTATCGACCGGAATCCGAGCATCGTCATGCTCGCGCTCGGCTTCCTGCTGGTGATCGGCATGACGCTCATCGCGGAAGGTTTTGGTTCACACGTGCCGAAGGCTTACATCTATGCGGCTATGGCGTTCTCCGCGTTTGTCGAGGCACTGAACATGCTGGTGCGCCGCGCGAAATCGAAGCAGGTGTTTAGCGCTGGGCAATAAACGTCCATCGATTTTTTTATCCCTAAGGAGCAACCCGATGAAATGTCCCGTTTGCAAAACCGCTGACTTGCTGATGACCGAGCGACGCTCGATCGAAATCGACTACTGCCCGGTCTGCCGGGGCGTCTGGCTCGATCGCGGCGAACTCGACAAGCTGATCGCGCAGGATGCCGGAAGCGACGGCGCGCCGATGAGCGCTGCCGCGCGCCCGAGCCGGAACGACCAGGCGGATCGCGACCGCGCGCACCACGGCGACCATGCGCACAACAACGACCGTGCCCACAACAGCGACCATGCGTACGACCGCAACCGCGCGTACGACAACAACCGCTCGCATGACAGTCACCGCACGGACTATCGCGGTCACAAGAAAAAGCGCTCGCTGTTCGACATGTTCGATTTCGACTAACGGTGTCCGCCGATACAGGAACCAGGCGGCTAGTATCGAATCAAGGGCGCGCGCTGCTATCAGCCGCGCCCTTTCGCTTTTCCCCTCTTTACCTCTTCTGGCGTGGCCTCGTGCCCTCACCAAACCCTTCAGACAAATAACACGGCCTCACGTGTCATCGACAGAGCGGACTGGCGCGTTAATGCGTCAATACAGCATTAACGGTTTGAGCGCGGGCTGTCTGCGCTGAATCTCCTGGCGCACGCCGCCTTGATGCTTCCCCAAATTGTCTTCCCTGCCTGTCTATTGTTCAGATGCCAATTTCACTCGTTTCGATTAAAAAAACCGGCGCGCTTGCTGCGCTGACGTATTGCGCGCTCACCATCGCGATGCCGGCTCAGGCAGCCGACAACGTGATCGTGCTCGACTCCGGCGAAGCCCAACTGACGCTGATCGATCCGGCCACGCACAAGGTCATCGGCACGGAGCCGACCGGTAAGGAACCGCATCATCTGATGATTACGCCCGACGGTCACTCGCTGATCGTCGCCGATTCGATTTCGAATGACCTGATGTTCCTCGATCCGCACACGGGCCGCGTACAACGCAAGGTCGAAGATATCGAAGATCCCTATCAGCTCGGTTTCTCGCCCGATCACAAATGGTTCGTCACCGCCGGCCTGCGGCTGGATCGCGTCGACGTGTACCACTACGACGGCCAGAACGTGACGCTCGCCAAACGCGTCCCGCTCTCCAAGACGCCGAGTCACATGACGTTCTCGTCCGATAGCAAGATCGTGTTCGTCACGCTGCAGGACACGGGCGAAGTCGCCGCGATCGATCTGGCGACGCAGTCGGTGCTGTGGAAACTGCATGTCGGCAACACGCCCGCCGGCCTCTGGATGACGCCGGGCGACCGCTATCTGTTGATCGGCATGACGGGCGAAGACGACGTCGCCGTGGTGGATTGGCACAAGCAGCAAGTGGTGAAGAAAATCCAGACGGGGCGAGGCGCGCACAACTTCCGCAACCTCGACGACGGTCATCACGTGGCGCTCACGAACCGCGTGGAAAGCACGATCAGCATTCTCGATTACAACACGCTGACAAAAACCGCCGACATCACCGGACTCCTGCCCGGCCCTGACGACATGGAACTTTCCGCGGATCGCCGCTATCTGTGGGTCACGTTCCGTTTTTCGCGGCATGTCGGCATCATCGATCTGACGACGCAAAAACTTGTCGACACAATCGCGGTCGGACGCTCACCGCACGGCTTGTACTTCGACAACCGTGCGCCCGTGTATGCACCCAATCCGGACTGACCCGGTTTTTGTGCTTGTGACCGTACCCGCAATTTCAAAAGGTTTTCGATGATCCACGAAATCGTCGCACAACTCGACAACGGCATCTCGGCGTTGCAGACCCTCCTGTACGTCGACGTGGTGCAGCCGCTGTTCTATCGCTTCGGCCTGATGGGATACGACGAGGACACCTACGACGCACTCTATTGGGTGATCATCGGCGTGCTGGAAATAGTGATCACGTATATCGCCTTGCGGCCACTGGAGGCGCTGCGCCCCATCGAAGCGTGGTCCGACCGGAAAGCGCTGCGAGCCGATGTGATCTACACATGGATTGCCAAGCTCGGCATCATCAATATCGCGTTCTTCTTCATGCTGCAGCCGCTGTTCGATCACTGGCAAAGTCTGATGGCGATCTACAACGTGCCGAACATCGACGTCGACGGATTGTGGCCGGGCGTCACGGATCAGCCGGTCGTGTCGTTCCTGATCTATCTGATCGTGCTCGATTTCTTCGGCTACTGGTATCACCGCTGGCAGCACCGCTTCGGCGTGTGGTGGGAACTGCACGCCGTGCACCATAGCCAGCAGCAGATGTCATTGTGGGCCGACGACCGCAATCACTTTCTCGACGACATCATTCAGGCCGCGTTCTTTGCCGCCATTTCGCTGTTCATCGGCGTGCAGCCGACGCAGTTCGTCGTGCTGGTCGCCGTCGGCAACTTCATGCAAAGCGTGCAGCACGTGAACGCGCGCTTGCCGTATGGATGGCTGCTCGAGCGCACGATCGTCAGTCCGATTTTTCATCGGCGTCACCACGCCATCGGCTACGGCCATGAAGGCACGCGCTACGGCTGCAACTTCGGCGTGCTGTTTCCGTGGTGGGACATGATGTTCAGGACCGCGTCGTGGGACGCTACCGTCGAGCCGACCGGCATTCGTGACCAGTTGCCCGCGCCGCACGGCGCCGGGCGCTCCTACGGCAACGGCTTGATCATGCAGCAATGGCGCGCGTTTGGCCGCATTGCCATGCGTCTGCGCGGACAACGCAATTACAGCGGTGTGACGGACTGATCGTCATCGCCGTCGCCGTGGAATGGGCGCCTCATCCCAAACCCACGGCTCGCACGATCAGCAACATCCCCGCGCCGACAATGCCGGCCCCAATGACGCGCGCCGCGCGCTCGCCATTCGGAGCAAGGCGTTCGATCGTGATGGCCGCCGTCACGCCGGCCATCACCCGCCAATCCATGACGCCTGCAACCAGCAGGATCATGGTCAGGCCGGCGCAGCAGTAGATGCAGTGGAGGCCGAGGCGCAAGCCGTGCCGCCACGCCGTGGCGGCGCCCGCGGGCACCCCGGGCACCCGCTGCAACCCCTGCAACCCCTGCAACATCAGGCAGCGGCCCGGCGCCGCGCGGCAGCAAGCAAGACGGCGTGCCTTCCACGCGGTGAACTGCAGCGCCCCGGCGATCAGCACGATCACACCGACCGCAACCGGAACGGCGCGCGCCAGCGCCGGCAGTTCCCTCTCGAGCGCCGCGAGCGCAACGCCCAGCGGAAACACGGCCACGCCGAGCGCGGTCCACACGAAGAAGTACCCGCTCCCCACCAGCACCGTCAGCGAGGCGAGACGCGTCTCGCCTGTTGCGCCGACCGCCCGGCGATAGCGCCACAGCATGGGGACGAGCGAGGGCAGCATCATCGCGACCATCATCACGATCCACATGCCGAGGAACGACGCCGCGAGGCCCGGCCACGTCTGTCCGCACATCCGCATCCACGCTGCCGACATCGTCCAGCCGCCGGGCATCGGCATCCCGCCCATCGCCGACATGGATTCGGCGCCGGCGATCGTCGCCGCTACGCTGACGGCGAAGAGCAGCGACGAAATGCCGAAGAGCGCCCGCTGCGGAACGGGCACCTCGGGCACCTCGTGCACCCCGGGCACGTGCGGCATGTTGGTCGAGCGGCCCGGCATCTGCCGCCCGCCCGTGGCGCTAACGTGTTCCATCACCGGGCTCAGCGCGTTTCGTACTCGTCGTGGCGCTTCCACCAGACGCCCGCCTCATTGCGACCCTTCGGGGCCCGGTCGAGCCATTGATACATGCCCCAGATCCCATCCACGCCGCGCGCGTAGGTGGAATACGTGTGATAGACCACGCCGTCCTCGAGGACGAACGCGCTCAAACCCGGCCTGTCACGCGTATACGTCGCCGCGTCGGTGCCGCATGTCGCCGCGAACTGAACGACGGGCTCCGGAATCTGCGCCGCGTCCATCGCGTGGCCACCGCGCTCGTAGTTGTACTCGATGCTCCCTTCGCGCTGTTGCGCCTCGGTAAACGCGATGTTGAAGTCGAAGTTGAAATCGCTTCCGTACGAAGACGCCCAAGGAAATGTCCACCCCATCCGGCGCTGGTACGTCTGCAGCTTCTCGAACGGCGCCCGCGACACCGCCGACAATGTGACGTCGTGATTCGCCAGATGAACCGCGATGCCGTTGAACCCGTCGGCAATCGACGAGCACGACGGGCACCCCGCCTTGTAGTCGGGTCCGAACATGAAGTGGTACACGAGAAGCTGCGAGCGTCCTTTGAAGAGGTCGGCAAGCGAGACACTTCCCGCCTCGGTTTCGAAGCGGTACTTCTTGTCGATCCGCACCCAGGGCAGTTCCTGCCGCTGCAGCGCCACCGCATCGCTCTGCCGCGTGAGCGCCTTCTCCGCTTCAAGCAGTTCGAGCCGCGCGGCTAACCACGCTTCGCGTGTGCCGGTTGTATGTGTCGTGGTCATGCTTGCCTCCTTGGGCGTCCTGCGCCGTTCGCTCAATTGTCGAGACGACGTACGGGTTGGTGGTCGTGCTAGATTAGTCACGGGCACCCGAACGGTGGGAGTGACAAGTGTGGCGGGATTCAAATCGACCATGAACCCATGGACTCGCTAGTGACGGCGGCGGCGCGCGCGCTGGCGGCAGGTGATCCGCTCGGTGCGTTGAACCGGGTTGCCTTGCGCGACGATGCTCCCGCGCTCGCGCTGCGAGGCATCGCGATGGCGCAGCTCGGCGACTTCGTTCGAGCGAAGGCGCTGGTGCGGAGTGCCGCGCGCGCCTTCGGCCAGAAAGAGCCCGTGGCCCGCGCCAGATGTGTGGTCGCCGAGGCCGAAATCGCACTCGCCTCGCGCGATCTGGGCTGGCCCGCGAAGGCGCTCGACGCCGCGCGGGCCATGCTCGAAGCTCACGGTGACCGGCTGAATGCCGCGCATGCGCGGTATCTCGAAGTCCGGCGCCTGCTTCTGATCGGCCGCCTCGACGAGGCCGAGCGCCTGCTCGCCAATCTCGATCCCGCGCCCTTCCCCCCCGCGCTCAGCGCCGCCCACGCGCTGGTTGTCGCGGGGATCGCGATGCGCCGCCTCCAGACAAAACCGGCGCGCGCCGCGCTCGCGCAAGCGGAACGCGCCGCACGTCAGGCAGGCATCCCAGCCCTCGCGGCGGAGGTCGAAAGCGCACGCCTGCTGCTGAACACGCCCGCGGCGCGGCGGGTCGCGCATGGCGAGGAACGGCCCCTTCTGCTTGAGGAGGTCGAGGCGTTATTGGCGTCGAAGGCACTCGTGGTGGACGCTTGCCGTTATGTCGTACGTGAAGCAAACATCGTGGTTCCGCTCGCCAGGCGCCCGGTGTTGTTCACGCTCGCACGCGCCTTGGCCGAAGCGTGGCCCGAAGACGTGCCCCGGGACGCACTGATTACGCGCGCATTCCGGACCCGGCACGCCGATGAATCGCATCGCGCGCGCTTGCGCGTCGAAGTCGGGCGGCTTCGCGCGTTGCTGGGGCCGCTGGCCGGCGTCAGCGCGACAAAGCGCGGCTTTGCGCTCGTGCCGCACGGCGCACGCGAGGTTGTCGTGCTCGCACGGCCGGTCGAAGAGCCGCATGCCATGGTGCTCGCTTTCCTCGCCGACGGTGAGTCGTGGTCGAGCTCGGCGCTCGCGATTGCGCTGGACACCAGCCAGCGCACCATGCAGCGGGCGCTCGACACGCTGGCGGCAGCCAACAAGGTGCAGTCGTTCGGCCGCGGGCGGGCGCGCCGCTGGATGACGCCGCCCATGCCCGGATTCACGACGACTTTGTTACTCCCCTCACCCATAACAAGTGAATAGGATGGAGCCATGAACCGATCAGCCGCCAAAATCCTGCGTGAATACGGCCCCTTCCCGGGCGTCAACGACGTGCACGGTGTGACCTATGACGGTCAGCACGTCTGGATCGCCACCGGCGACAAGCTGAACGCCTTCGATCCGGCGAGTGGCGCAACGGTGCGCTCGATCGACATGGTCGCGCGGGCAGGAACGGCCTTCGACGGCCGGCACCTGTTTCAGCTCGCCGACGATCGCATCCAGAAGATCGATCCGGATACCGGCCGCGTACTGGCTACGATCCCGGCGCCCGGCGGTGGTGGCAACTCAGGCATGGCGTGGGCCGAAGGGACACTCTGGGTGGGGCGCTATCGCGACCGGAAGATTCATCAGGTGGATCCCGAAACCGGGGCGATTCTGCGCACCATCGAGTCCAACCGCTTCGTCACCGGGGTCACCTGGAGCAACGGAGAACTCTGGCACGGCACCTGGGAAGACGATGCGAGCGAGTTGAGGCACGTCGATGCCCGCACCGGAGAAGTGCTGGAAAGCCTCGAGATGCCGCCCGGCGTCTACGTGTCGGGGCTCGAAGCCGATGGCGGCGATCAGTTCTTCTGCGGCGGCGGAAGCAGCGGAAAAGTGCGAGCCGTACGCCGGCCCGCGCGAGACGCCAGGCTTCCCGCTGAATCCGTGGACGAATAAGCGAGCACAAACCGGCGTAGCAGGCGGTAGGCGGCAGGCGGCAGGCCGCGCGCCGCCAGGCGCCACGCCCGGATCCACATCGCACCCAACCAACATCAAACAGAAACAACAAACGTTGTTAATCCAGGGTTTCCATCAACAGAAATAGCTGTTGCCAAACTTTTTGTTGTCGTAGTATCCGCCTTGACAACACATGTTGCCATACAGGCGGGTTGTGCATCGCATGTTGCGACGCCGCCCGGTGTTAATCAGCCGCCCTTGACGCTGTCAGGGGCATTGCCCACCACCGCGGAGAATTTATGGGACGTCGATCCTTCCTCATGTCTATGGTTGTTGTCGCCCTGTTCGGCACAACCCTCGCCCACGCCGACAACAAAGAACTCATCGTCGGCACTGACACCTCGTTCATGCCCTTCGAATTCAAGCAGGGCGACAAGTACGTCGGTTTCGATCTGGACCTGTGGGCAGAAATCGCCAAGGACCAGGGCTGGACCTACAAGATTCAGCCAATGGACTTCAGCGGCCTGATTCCGGCCCTGCAAACGCAGAACATCGACGTCGCGCTCTCGGGCATGACGATCAAGGAAGAACGCAAGAAGGCGATCGACTTCTCCGACCCGTACTACGACAGCGGGCTCGCCGCGATGGTGCAGACCGGGAACACCAGCATCAAATCCATCGACGACCTGAACGGTAAGGTCATCGCGGCCAAAACCGGCACGGCCACCATCGACTGGATCAAGGCGCATCTGAAGCCCAAGGAAATCCGTCAGTTCCCGAACATCGACCAGGCTTATCTCGCGCTGGAGGCCGGCCGGGTGGACGCCGCCATGCACGACACGCCGAACGTGCTCTATTTCGTCAGCACCGCCGGCAAAGGCAAGGTGCAGGTCGCCGGCACACCGGTCAGCGGCGACAAGTACGGCATCGGCTTTCCGAAGGGCAGCCCGCTCGTTGCCAAGGTCAACCAGGAGTTGATCAAAATGAAAGCCGACGGCCGCTACGCGACGCTGTACAAGAAGTGGTTCGGTTCGGAGCCGCCCAAGTCGTAATCGTCACTGGCAGGACGCGCAGTGAAACCCGCTGCGCGAAAGACGACTCAACCAGGAGCGGTGTGTGGAATTTGATTGGTCAGTTATCTGGACTGCGCTTCCAGACTTGATGAACGGCGTGAAATTGACGGTGTTCATTGCGTTCGTGGGGCTGGTCGGCGGGTTCGTGGTCGGCGTCATCGCCGGCATGTTCCGCGCGTACGGCCCCCTCGCGCTTAACGTCATTGCGCAGGTCTACATTGAACTCATTCGCGGCACGCCGATTGTGGTTCAGGTGATGTTTCTTTACTTCGCGCTGCCGCTGCTCGCGCACATCAGGATCGACGGACTCACCGCCGCCATCATCGCGATCACGGTGAATTCGGGCGCCTACCTGGCCGAGGTCGTGCGCGGCGCGTTGCTATCCATTCCCAAGGGCTTGATGGAAGCCGGCCTCGCCATGGGATTGTCGATGCCGCGCGTGCTGCTGAAAATCGTCGGACCGCTGGCGTTTCGCCGGCTGATTCCGCCATTGGGCAATCAGTGCATCGTGAGTCTGAAGGATACGTCGCTGTTCATCGTCATCGGCGTAGGCGAACTGACACGCCAGGGCCAGGAAATCATCGCGGGAAATTTTCGCGCGGTCGAAATCTGGTCTGCCGTCGCCGTGATTTATCTGGTCCTCACGGGCGTGATGACGCTGTCGTTGCGTCTCGTTGAAAGAAGGATGCGCATACTATGAGCATGGTCGAATTCCAGAGCGTCTCGAAGAGCTTCGGCCACGTGCCCGTGCTCAAGGACATCGATCTTCGTATCGAGAACGGAGAGGTGGTGGTGATCGTCGGGCCTTCGGGCTCGGGCAAATCGACCCTGCTTCGCTGCATCAATGCATTGGAGAAAATCAGCGGCGGCGAACTGCTTGTCGACGGTTTGAGCGTCAAGGGCAATACGTCGGACATCCGCACGATTCGCCTCGAAGCCGGCATGGTGTTTCAGCAGTTCAACCTGTTTCCGCAGATGACCGCGCTTGAGAACGTGATGTTCGGGCCGATCCAGGTGCGCGGTGCAACCCGCGTCGAAGCGCGTGACCAGGCGATGGCGCTGCTCGATAAGGTCGGGCTCGAATCGCGTGCCAATCACTATCCGTCGGAGTTGTCCGGCGGGCAACAGCAGCGTGTCGCGATCGCGCGTGCGCTCGCCATCAGGCCGAAGCTGATGCTCTTCGACGAGCCGACGTCCGCGCTCGATCCCGAGCTTCGTCACGAAGTGCTCAAGGTCATGCAGGACCTCGCGACGGAAGGCATGACGATGATCGTCGTCACGCACGAGATCGGCTTCGCGAAGCGGGTGGGGACACGTCTGCTGTTTATGGACAACGGGGGGATTGCCGAGGATGGCGAGCCGGCGGCACTGATCGACAACCCGCCGACACAGCGCTTGAGGGACTTCCTGAAACATGTGTCATAAGTAAGCCCGCGCGCCTTGCGCGCCTGCGGCAAATACCCGCCCACCAGCTTGTAGTCAAGCTTGGGCGGCGCTTCCCGCGAGCCGGCAATCGGCTCGCACCATCGGCTCTTACATCGCCGCGCCGCCCCCCCTCCCTCACTTCCAGAAAAATTTTATCGAATATGAGAATTTATATTTTTCTCGTATATGATAACTACCGTCGCTTATCCTCTCCTTTATCGAGTCCGGGTCCAGGGTCCAGGTTCCAGTGGCACCGTCAAATTACAACGCTCCAAATCACCAGGTGAGTTCATGACCACCATGAAATTCGATGCCGTCGTGCTCGGCGCGGGCATTGTCGGCGTGTGTGTTGCCGTGCATCTTCAGAAACGTGGTCGTCAGGTCGCACTGGTCGATCGCAAGCAACCCGGCAACGAAACGTCGTTCGGCAACGCCGGGCTGATCCAGCGCGAAGGGGTGTATCCCTATGCGTTTCCACGCGACCTCGGCACCTTGCTCCGGTACGCGCGCAACCAGTCGCCGGACGTTCACTATCATGCCGACGCCATGCTCAGGACAGCGCCGTTCCTGTGGCAATACTGGCGCAATTCCCATCCGGCAAAACACGCCGCTATCGCGAAGTCGTACTCCACGCTGATCGAACATTGTGTGGACGAGCACCGCGCGCTGGCTGCCGACGCCGGTGCGAGTGGGCTATTGCGCCCCACTGGCTGGATAAAAGTCTTTCGCACCGAGAAAGTGCGGGACGCGGAAACCCGGCTCGCTGAACAGTGGCATCGGGAATATGGCGTCGAGTTCGAATCGCTGGATGCGGGCCTCCTGCAGCAGAAGGAGCCCGATCTCGACAAGACTTTGCCAGGCGGCTTGCGCTATACCGCATCCGATTCCGTGAGCGATCCCAACGGGCTCGTCACCGCCTACGCGAAGTATTTCGAAGCGCTGGGCGGACGGTTTTTTATCGGCGATGCGGATTCGCTTCGCGAGGGTTGGACGGTCGACACGCAAGACGGCACGATCACCGCTTCGTCGGCGGTCGTCGCATTGGGGCCGTGGTCGGATCGTGTGAGTTCGCGGCTCGGCTATCGCTTGCCGCTTGCGGTCAAACGCGGGTACCACATGCACTATGCCCCGCAGGCGGCAGCCCGTCTGAATCATCCGGTTCTGGACGTCGAGAAAGGCTACCTGCTGGCTCCCATGGCAAAAGGCATCCGCTTGACCACAGGTGCTGAGATCGCGCACTGCGACGCGCCCAAAACGCCCACGCAACTTGCAGCGGTCGAGCCCATCGCGCGCACGCTGTTTCCATTGGGCGCGCGTCTTGACGACGAACCCTGGATGGGACGGCGCCCTTGCACGCCCGACATGATGCCGATCATCGGACCCGCGAGAAATCACCAAGACCTGTGGTTCGCGTTTGGCCATGCGCACCATGGGCTCACGCTAGGCCCGGTCACGGGCCGGCTGATCGCCGAGATGATGACCCACGAGGAAACGCTCGTGGACACGCGGCCGTTCAGGGTGGAGCGGTTCTAGAACCCATTCGCTCCACCGCCTGATCGATTCAGCCCGCGCGGGAGCGGTTACCGGCTGCTCCCCTGCAAGCTCTCCCGAAACCGTTGACGCACCGGACGAGCGTTTTCATAGTTGCGCTCCTTGATCACACCAAAGCCGCGAATCGACGACGGCACGCGCAACAAGGCCAGCGCCGGTTCGATCGTCTCCGCAGTGAGTTTCTGAAGCGCGAGATCGACGTCCTCCTCGAATTCGCCGATCAACGCACGCTCGATAACCCGGTCCTTCTGGCGGCCAAACGGATCGAAGGCGGTTCCGCGCAGCACCTTGCCGTGCTTCATCACACGCAACAGCGGATCAAGCCACGCAGCGCGCAGGGCGATCTTGGTCCGGCGGCCGGTGCGAGGGTCGCGACGCGTCAGAAGAGGCGGCGCCATGTAGAACATCTTTTTGCCGCCTCCGTCGAAGGCGCCGGACAGGTAGGAATGAAAACTACCGTCGGTGTGCAGCCGCGCGACTTCATACTCGTCCTTGTACGCGAGCACCTTGAAATAGTTACGCGCCGCCGCTTCCGTGAGTTCCCCAGCCGCACCGGCGATACGCCGTTCAGCTTGCTGCACGCGCTCGACAAGCGCCATGTAGCGGCGGCCATAAGCGGCGTTCTGATAACGCTCCAGATCCCGCACGCGGTCGGCAACGAAGCGTTCCAGTTCAAACTCACCGGACGCTGCCGTACCGACAAACGTGCCGGAAACCCGTTCGATCACACTCGGGTCATGAGCGAGCAATCGTCCCCAGAAGAACGCGCGCCCGTTCATCTTCACGGCCGTGCCGTTCAGTTCGATAGCCCGCGTAATGGCCGCTTCCGACAGCGGAATCAGCCCCTGTTGATAGGCATACCCAACCATCATCATGTTCGACGCAATCGCGTCACCGAACAGAATTTCAGCGGCGCCCGAGCCATCCCAGAACGCGGAGGAATCCGTACCGATCGCGCCTTCAATAGCGCGCTGATGAATGGCTTTGCTGACAGGCAGATCGCCATCGCGCACAAAGTCCGACGTCGGCGTGATCCGTTCGTTCACGACTGCCCGCGTCACACCGGGCGCAACGCGCGAGAGCGCGCCCGCTGACGCTGCAACGACCGCGTCGCAGCCCAGCAGAACATTCGCGGCGTGCGCGCCGATACGCGACGTCACGATTTGCGCGCGGCTGCTCGCAATCTGCACGTGACTGATCACAGCGCCATTTTTCTGCGCAAGCCCCGTGAAATCCAGCGTCGATGCGCCTTTACCTTCCAGATGCGCGGCCATCGCGAGAATCGCGCCGATCGTGACCACGCCCGTGCCGCCGATGCCGGTAACGACAATGCTGGCGTGGGCGTCCAGATCCGCAGGCACAGCCACCGGCGCAGGCAGTTTCGCGCGCCATTCAGCTTCAATGGCGCCGATGCGTTTCTGATCCGGCTGTTTAGGTTGCAGCCCTTCAACCGTAACGAAGCTGGGGCAGAACCCTTTAAGGCATGACGTGTCCTTGTTGCAGCTCGACTGATTGACGGCACGCTTGCGGCCCAGCTCCGTTTCGAGCGGTTCGATCGCGATGCAATTCGATTGCACCGAGCAATCGCCGCAACCTTCGCAAACCGCCGGGTTGATCACCACGCGCCGGGGCGGATCGATCAGCTTGCCGCGTTTGCGGCGGCGGCGCTTCTCGGCCGCGCAGGTCTGGTCGTACACGATGACCGAGACACCTTTGGCCACCCGCAGCGTACGCTGGAGTGCGTCGAGATCGTCGCGATGCTGAATGTCGACGTTGGCGGGCAAGCTCAGTGGACCGGCGTACTTCTCGGGTTCATCGGAAACGACCACCACTTTGGCCACCCCCTCGGCGACCACCTGGGACACCACGCGCTGCACGGTAAGACTGCCTTCGGTCGGCTGGCCACCGGTCATCGCAACGGCGTCGTTAAAGAGAATCTTGTAGGTGACGTTGGATTTCGCCGCCACCGACTGGCGAATCGCAAGACTCCCCGAGTGCTGATACGTGCCGTCCCCCAGGTTGACGAACATGTGCGGGATATCCATGAAGGTGGACATGCCGATCCATTGCACGCCTTCTCCGCCCATCTGGCAGAACGTCGCCGTGTCGCCCGCTTCGCCCAGCGCCATGATGTGGCAACCAATGCCGGCCGCGGCGTAAGAGCCGTCCGGCAATCGGGTCGACGTATTGTGCGGACAGCCGGCGCAGAAAAACGGCTTGCGGGTTAGCGGCTGCTCGTCCTTGCTGGCTTGCGCGAGCGTAATGACGCGTGAGCCGTTGCGTTGAACCGGCGCAATGAGCGCAACGGGTGCCGTGAGTTCGACCTGGGTATGGGCAAAGAACCGCTTGAGCGCGGCCGCGACCTGGTCCGGCGCGAATTCCATTGCGGCGGGCAGCAGCGGCCCGGCTTCCCCCAGGTCCTTGCCGAACACCGCGGGACGTTCGTCCGGCCGCAGATTGAACAACGCTTCCTTGATCTGGCGCTCGACAAAGGAGCGCTTCTCTTCGACTACGACCAGCGCCTGCATGCCACGCGCAAAGGCGCGCACGCCCTCGGTCTCCAGCGGCCAGATCATCCCGATCTTGTAGACGCCGATGCCGAGGCGCTCGAGCTCCTGCGGCGACAGCCCAAGGGCCGCGAATGCCGCCAGGACGTCGCCGTGCGCTTTGCCCACCGTGACGATACCGACCCGTGCGCCGCGCGGCCGCACGAGCGTGCGATCGACCGGATTGGCACGCATGAAAGCGAGGGCGGCGGGCAGACGCTCATCGAGCAAGCGTCGTTCGAGTTCGCTGCGTTCGGCCGGCCAGCGAAGATTCGGGTCGTAATTGAAACCGCGCCCTTGCGGTACAGGGATGTCGGTCGGCAACCTGAAGCGAGGCGCCCCGTCGGCGTCATGCGCCTGCACGGTCATCGAGCGGCCGCTCTCAACCGTTTCGGTGATCGCCTTGAAAGCGACCCACAGCCCCGAGAAACGCGACATCGCGTAACCCGCCAGACCAAACTCGATATATTCCTCAACCGACGCCGGAAAGAGAATCGGCATCATCGCGCCTTCGAAGACGTGGTCCGTCTGATGCGGGAACATCGACGACTGCGCCGCGTGGTCGTCACCCGCCACGGCGAGCACGCCGCCTTGCCTCGACGTGCCCACGATGTTCGCGTTGCGGAACACATCCCCGGTTCGGTCGACGCCCGGACCTTTTCCGTACCACATCGAGAAAACGCCTTCGACACGCTTGCCTGGAAATGCGTCGACCTGTTGCGCGCCCCACAACATGGTGGCGCCCAGGTCCTCATTCAAACCGGGTTCGAAGCGGATCGCATGCTCCGCGAGCAGTTTCTTCTGGCGCCACAGTTCCTGGTCGAAGCCGCCAAGCGGCGAGCCGCGGTAGCCTGACACCAGCCCGCCTGTCTGGATGCCGGCAGCGCGATCGCTGCGCGCCTGTTCAACCAGAATTCGCACCAGCGCCTGGGTGCCCGTCAGGAAAACCGTGCCGTTCTCTCTGACGTAGCGGTCCTCAAGACCGTACTCCATGTCGATCGGACGCCCCAGCTCCACTGCTCGCATATTCATTGTTTGTCTCCGCTGCCTGTAGGGATGGCATGTGAGCCATTTTAGGTAGCCGATAGAGGTGATTCGTGCCAAACTGAGTCGCCGAATTGCCTGAATTTGGCACGTAACGCCAGTTTTCAAATGTTTTCGGGGAAAGTTAGCCAATGAAGTTTGACCGTACCGACGTGGCCATCCTGCGTGCATTGCAGTTGGACGCCCATACGAAAGCCGCCGACCTCGCGGAGTCGCTGGGTCTTTCGCTGTCGCCGTTTTACCGGCGCATCCGGATGCTTGAGGAGTCCGGCGTCATCAACCAGTACGTGACGCTGCTGGATCAGGAGAAGGCGGGATTTCCCGTCAATGCCTACGTGTCCGTGGCAATCGAGAAGAAGAGCGAGGCACGGCTCGCGGCGTTCGAGCGCGCCATTGCCAACCTCGATGAAGTGATGGAGTGCTACCTGATGACCGGTGCTTTCGACTACATGCTCAGGGTGGTCGCGGCCGACATTGCCGGCATCGAGCGCTTCGTCATGACCCGACTCACGAAGGTTGACGGCGTGCGCGACATTCACACATCCGTGGCGCTTCGCCGGGTCGAATACAAAACCGCGCTACCGCTACGCATTCGCGACGAGTAAGGGCTCGCGCGCCTTCTGCGCTCGTTGACGCTTGTTGACGCTCGTCAGTCCAAAACACCCGACGATCGACGCCTAACTGAAAGGCGCCTTTTCCGGTTCGGCTGCATATTTGTCCCGGATCGCATTCACGCAACGCGTGAAGCGCGTGCGGAAACCGACGGGGTCGGAGCTCAGCGGTGTGAGTCCATCCGACGCGACGTTCAATCCGTCGGAGCTGCGGGTCACTTCCAGATCGAAGTTTGCGCCCTGCTCATCTTCGAGAATCACCGTCTCGCGCACATCGCGCCCCCCGGCGCGGATCATCGCCTGGCACGCCTGGTGAAGCCGGCCCGCCCCACGAGCGCTACTGCTGCCCACAACGGTATTCTCCGGGGCGGCGCCGTACATCCGCAGGGATTGGAATTGGGATGGCATCCCGGCCGTAACGAATGCGGCGTCGACCTCGGATATCCCGTCACTACAACCGGTTATCAGGCTGGAAATCGCGGCCAGCATGATGCCGGCGAAAGCGCGTCGGAAACTCGATGTCTCGTGGCGTAGCATGGTTGCCCCGTAGTTTTTTGTATGTGGTCGTAAGCGTCCTGTAGCGGCTCCGCACCATTCATTGCGGCCCTAAGGATATCCGAAACGCATGTCAACGATCTAGCGCGCCGATATCAAATCGATGCGCAAAGTCACGGGCCGCCTTGACGGCGTAGCCCGACTCTTTGCGCTGACGGTGTTCACGTATTGCAGATGGCCACGTGGCACATGGAACACCGCTGCAAGACAATCCGGCTCAACAAAAGATTGACGCGTGATGCCTGTTTTCCCGGCCAATCCAAAGCAGTATCAGAACAGATTCAAGGTAGGTCACGCGGATCAGTTGAAGATTGACGCAAGCGCTCACGCAGGTAGGCACAAACAAAGCCATTGAGCTCCCGGCGCATCTCAGGCGTGCCGAGTTCGCCACGCGACGCGGCCGCATGGACCACACCTTCGACAGCCGAAGCGAGAACCTGGGCTGCGATTGCATCGCCCGGGGTGCCCGGTTGTTGCGTGCCTGGCTGAATCAACGCCTGGTAGCGGCGCAGATATTCCACCTCGAACGCATCACCGCTCGCCCGCGCCGCGAGCGGGACTTCGTCCAGCAGCACGCGATGCAACCGCTGACTATCCAGATGGATCGCAATGATGCCGTCGATCACCTGGCCGACCCGCTTCTCGAGCTCGAGCTCGAGCTCGAGCCCGATCGCGTCGCCGCGTTCACCGGGATTGGGCAACACGGCGAGTACCTCGTCGAGGTGGCGCGTGCGAATCGCCTCGGCCAGCGCGAGCTTGTCGGGAAAGTATTGATACAACGATCCGATGCTCGCACCGGCGACGCGCGCCACTTCATTTGTGGTGAATTTCGTCCAGCCGCGCGCGGCTAGAACGTGAGCGCCCGCCTGGATGAGCGCATCGACGGTGGCTCGCGAACGCTGCTGCCGAGGGGCTCTGCGTGCCGCTTGAGCGGGTGCGGAAAAGCGAGTAGCCATGGCCATGGATCCACGCAAAAATTCAAATATACCTGCGAAATCAACGTGTGCAACGTGTGGCGCGCCGTGCCACTGCTTTTCCCCTGTAAAAGGAGTCCGACATGGCGCCATTGCCCCGTGTTTCTCAACAAATCAAACTCGCGGCTCACCCGGAAGGCAAACTGCGGTCGACCGATTTCATGCTTGCCGAAACACCCTTGCCGCCGTTGGCGCCCCACCAGGTACTGCTGCGCAACACGTGGTTTCGCGTCTCCGTGTCGACGCGCTTGATGGCCAGCCGCGATGCGAAGGAAATCAAAGGTATTCCATTTCCCGCTCTCAAACCGGGCGACGCTCTCGCGGATGGGGCGATTGGTGAGGTGATCGCCGCAACGCCCGAATCCGGGTTGCGGGTCGGCGAGACCGTGATGCATTCGCTGGGCTGGCGCGACTATGCGGTGACCGATGCGCGTCAATGCACGGTGGTGCCGCGCGAGCGCCTCGATCCGGCCGCGTACCTCGGTCACGGCTGGACCGCGTATGCCGCATTGACCCGCGGCACGCACATCAATCCCGGCGACACCGTCTTCGTGTCCAGCGGCGCGGGTGCGATCGGATCGATGGCGGGACAGATTGCGCGCAGGCTCGGCGCCGGGCGGGTCATCGGCAGCACGGGCTCGCCAGCCAAGGCTGAGTGGATGAAGCGTGAGCTCGGCTATGACGCGGTGATTGTTCGCGACGGCCGGCCCTTCGCCGCGCACCTGGCCGAAGCCGCGCCGGACGGTATCGACGTGTTCGTCGACATGGTGGGCGGCGAGCAGTTGACGGCGGCGGTCGCACTGGCGCGGGAAAATGCGCGCTTCGTGATCCTGGGCGCCCTCGTCGCGGAGCTGAATGCTGAAGGCTCCAGCGCTATCGCGCCGGCCGAGATCGATTCGTTTCAACTTCCGATCAAGGGCATCACCCTGCGCGGCTATAGCGCATGCGAAGACGACGCGGGCGCGTTCGCCGAATGGATGCAACGCCTCGACGAATGGCGGCACGAGGGCACGATTTGCCTCCCCTCCACGACCTTCAGCGGCCTCGACAATGCGCCAAAGGCGTTGCAAGAGGCTTGCGCGGGAAAGCTCAAAGGGGTGGTGCTCGTCGCGTTGTAACGGGACGAGGCGCGGCGTCTGCCAGCCAGCCGGGCGGGCGTTGATCATTCGGACAGCCGGGTCAGTGTAGAAACCTGAAGCTGACAGGCCTCATTTGCCAACGGCAAGGCTTTCCGCCTCTCGCCGAATCCTGGCGAGCGTACGCTGCCGGATGAGTCCACTGACGGGGCGGATGACGAACCAGTACGGCGCAAATCGGCGGCGTACTTCCGGGCTTGGACAGAACACCCGCGTCTCCGTACTCAGCATGGATGCGCCGGACGCGCTGGCGTTTACGCTGAAGTCCATGACCAGTTGGCAGACATCTGTTCTGGCGGTTGCCTTGAACGCCTCGGGCGAGTCAATCTCGAGCAAACCGTAGTCCGCCTGCCAGAAGGCGCCAATCAGTCCGAACGCCAGTCCGCGGTCTGCGTCGCGCCCCAGAAAAGTGAAATCGTCGAGGTCCAGTGGCGGTCTCTGCGACTGTTTCAAGAGTCGCGACGGCCACTCGCGCAGGCGAATTGCCAGTCGTATCAGCGGATCATCCTGCGCCCGCTGGCGGCTGGCGCAATCCAGAATAATGCCTGCCGGCGCGTGTATAAGCGCGCTGTGCCGCTCGCGGAAATCATAACGCGGCAAAAATTCGTCGATCAGTGTCATGCTATTTTTCGCCTGCTGCATACGGAATCTCGTTCCTCTTCATTCAGGGGATTTCAGATCGATGGTTATCGTCCATTCGCAGCAACCGGCCCGCATTCGCGATCACGATGAACGTGCCCAGGTTATGCAAAAGCGCAACCCACACGGCGCTGAGCACACCGGCCGCGGCCAGTGCGATCACCGCGACCGTCCACGCCAAGCCGATCGCGGCATTGACCGCCGCCGTGCGCAGGCAACGCCGCCCGAGGCGCACACACGTCGGGATACGGCGCAAGTCGTCGCCGAGCAGCACGACGTCGGCCGACGCCACCGCAATGTCGATACCTCGCTCGCCCATCGCCATGCTGGTCGGGCCGGCCTTGATCGCGAGTACATCGTTCAGGCCGTCGCCCACCACGAGCGGATGATAGCCGGCCGCCATTTCCCGCACGACGTAATCGAGTTTGTCATGCGGCAGCGCCTGCGCGACGACCACGGCGATGCCCGTCTGCGCCGCCAGTTTGCGCGCCACCGGTTCGCGGTCTCCGGTCAACAACGTCTGGCGCGTTAGCCCAAGCTCGCGCAACTCCGCCAGCGCCTCCCTGGCTTCCGCACGCAGTGCATCGGCAAAGCCGAACCACGCGAGCAGTCGGCCGTTCAACGCAAGACCCACGCAAGGTCCTTCGATCTCGCGGCGCGGTTCCGTCAAACCCTGCACGTATTGCGCGAGCAAGCCGAAGCGCCCCAGCACCGCGACGCCGTCCGGCGTCTCTGCGAGCACACCCAACCCGCGTAGTTCGCGTGCGTGTTCGAACGGCTCGCGTTCGAATCCGGCCGGTCCGGTTTCAGTCGCGTAATGCAGCAGCGCGCGGCTCACCGGATGCGCGCTGCTGCCGCCCAGCCGCGCCGCCAGTTCGAGCACCTGTGCCGCATCGGCGCCGGGTTCCAGCATCACGTCTTCGACCCGCAATTCGCCGTAGGTCAACGTGCCGGTCTTGTCGATTACCAGCGAATCGATCTGCGCAAACTTGTCGAGAAACGCGGCGCTTCTGAACAGGATGCCGTGGCGCGCGCCGACCGCAATGCCGGCAATGGCCGTCGACGGCGCGGCAAGTACCAACGCGCACGGACACGCCGCGACGATCACGGCCAGCATCGCCGATGCATTCGCCGAGACGAACCACACGATCGCCGCGATCAGCAGGACAAGGCACAAATAACCGCCCATGTAGCGTTCGAGCATCTGTGTGATCGGCGGCTTCGCCTGCTCGGCGCGCTGCATCAACTCGATGATCCTGCCGAGCGTCGACTGCTTGCCCGCGAGCGTGACTTCGATACGCAGCGGACCGTCGAGATTCATCGCCCCGCCGAATACGGTGGAGCCCGGCTCGACATCGAGCGGCACCGACTCGCCGGTAATCGGCCCATTGTCGACACTGGAGTCGCCATGCTGCACGACACCGTCAGCCGGAATCCGCGCACCGGCGACGACTTCGATGTGGTCGCCCGCCCGCACCGCGTCATACTGCACTTCTTCGATCGAGCCATCGGCCTTCACGCGCCGCACCTTGCCCGAGGTCAGCCTGCCGAGCGCCCGGATCGCCTCTTGCGAGCCGAGCACGCTGCGCTCTTCGAGTGCATGCCCGAACGTCATGACGATCGGCAACAACGCGGCCGTCGCCATGTCGCCCACCGCCCATGCCGCCAGCATGGCGAGTGCGATCAGCCGGTCAGTCACACCATGCAGACTCGGTGACTTCAGGCTGTGCCATGCGCCGGCGAACACCGGCCCGGCCACAACCAGAGAAGCGAGGCCCGCCAGGACCTGCGCCAGGGCTTCATCCGCTGGGGCAAAGTAGTGCCATGCCGTCGACAGGATCAGCAGACCGCCGGCCAGCAACGCAAGCGCGACTTGCCGCGTGACGCCTCGTTGCTCGGACGCCGATAAAACTATCGCGCGCCCCTGAGCGACGCTGGTCGCTTCGTCGGCATTCGAGGGATGCGAGCCGTGCGCGTGTGCGTGCTCGCCTGGGTGCGTTGTGTGCCCGACTCCGGTGCTCATCGCCCATTCCCCGGCAGGATCAGATTCGACGTGTCGTGCGCGCCGACGGTCGTCACGCTGCCCGCTTTCGAGAGGACCGACTGGACGCGATCCCGATACACGCGCGCGAGAAGTCCAGGATCGCTGTTGCTGCGAAGCGGCACTTCCAGTTGCTGAATGGTCATGGTTTTAGCCTGCGCGGTGGCGACACGCTCAACGGCGCTCGCCTGGGCGTTCTGTACGATCCGGTCGGCATCCTGTTGTGCATCCTGGCGTGTCTTCTCAGCAGACGTGCGCGCCTCGGCCATGCTGCGCTCGGCCACCTGCAACGAGGTCAGCACCGAATTGAACGCGCCCACGGCAGCAGCCGGAAACGCCACCTCGACGTCGACACGCGCGACTTCCACGCCGAGTCCCGCATGTTGCGCTTCGAGCGCGCGCAGGTGGCGCTCGACTTCCTGCGCGAGATCGCCCCGCAGACGCTCGCGCTTTATCGCGACCTGCTGATCCGCCGACAACAACTCGGGACGCGCGACCAGAATCGCATCCAGATCACGCTGGGCCACGACACTGACCGCCGAGGCGGACACGATCCGCTCCAGCGCCGCCGCGAGCCGGTCTTTTTGCAGGACATAGGCATAGGGATCGACGACCCGGTAGTACAACGTGGCGCGCAACTGCAATACGCCGTTGTCGCCGGTCAGCACATAACCGGAACCGGCCAGCGCATCGGGCAACGGCGCAATCAGCGGCGGCGCGTTAGGGCCGGCCGCGTTGTCCGGCGCGGGCGGTGGACCGGGTGGCCCATCCTCCGGCCCGATCACGGCCCCGGCACCGCTTCCGCCGAGTCCTTGAACCGGCGGTGGCGCCTGCGGCACATTCATATCGGCGGCGCGCGCACGCGGATCACGTTCGAGCGACTGAATGCTCTGCTCCAATACCCGGGCACTGCCCGGCACCAGCAGGGTCGACTCGAACGGACGCGGCCACGCAATCAACAGGCCCGCGTCCTGAGTGCGCACGAACGAGCCGAAGCGCAACACGACCGCCCGGCTATCCGGCGGAATCCGCAGGATGTTCGACCCGGCCCACGCGCAAGCGGCGAGCACGACCAGCGCGGCGACAAACCAGAACGAAAGCCGTACCGCCTGGGCGCCCGGGCCGAGCGGCGGCAAGCCGGCGTCCGTGCTCATCGTGCGGACCTGCTTTTTTTCGACGCGGACGCCGAGCCAACACCGGGCTGCGGCGACGACTCGGGGCTCAGTGCGATGGGCCCCTGCACCAGGGCCTGGAACGGCGCGGCATCGGTGCGCAGAATCAGATTCGTGTTGGCGCTGACCACCGAGTCGAGGGTGTCGAGCGAGCGCAGCATCGTATAGAGCCGCGGATTGCCCGCGTAGGTGGCGCCGTAGATTTCGGCGGCATCCTTGCGCGACTGCGCCTCGATCTGCGCCGCTTTCACATTCGCATCGGCGACGGCGAGCCGGGCATCGCGGTCCGCATCCGAGCGGATCTGCGCGGCCTCGCGATTGCCGTCGGCCGTGCGCTGCGCGGCCACCGTCTCGCGCTCGGCGCTCATCCGGCTCACCGTGGCCGCGAGCGTCACGGCCGGCAGCGTCAACCGCTCCAGCCCCACCTGCACGACATGCACGCCGTAAGCCGAGTACAACTGCGCGTCGATCTGACTGCGCAACGCGTCCTCAAACGCGGCAATGCGCACCTGGGACGGATCCGTGTTGACCAGCGACGCAAGGTCGAAGCCCGCCGACGTGGTTTGCAGCGACGAGCCGAGCAACGAGCGGATTTGCTGCGCGGCTTCGTCGGGCTGATTGCCCACGGCCCGAACGAAACGGCGCACGTCGTTGGGGTCCGCCGCGACCCGCCACGCAACATACGCCTGCACGATGATCCGCAAGCCGTCACGCGTGCCGACGTCCTGCAAGCCGCTCGAGGTCGTATGCAGGCGCAGGTCGACCGGCACCACCGCTTCGATCGGCGCCGGCAGACGCCACGCGAGGCCCGGTTCGAGCAGCACGCGCACGGGTTGACCGAAGCGCGTGATCACCGAAGCTTCGCCCGCGCGCACGGAGATGAAACTCGCCACCGCGATCGCCACGGCCACGCAAAGCAAGGCAAGCAGAACCCGGCCATAGAACGGCCCGCCGCGCGCGGCCTGCGCATCACTGCCATCGTGATGATGGTGGTGATGCCCGTGCCCGTGATCGTGACCGTCTGCATGTGAATGGAACAAACTCATATCGTCACCTTAAAAACTGCTTCGCCGACATTGGGCGTGTTTCTCTGTCCAACCCGTGCACGCCGCGTGTACCGCATGTGTATATGCGTGGCCCCGACGTCAATTGCCATGAGGCATGCCGGTGAGATCGCCCCCGGTGAACGAGCGCAGGTCGATGGTTGCCCGGCGCTCGGCCGTCAGCCGGTCGTCGATCACCGTGATGCGCGCGTTCTGCAATCCCTGCTGCAACTTGCTCAGGTAGTACTCGAAGGGAAAAGCCGGTCCGCCGAGCCGGTACGCCACCGTGTCGGCTTCGAAGTTGATCTGCTGCACGCGCGCCGCCGCCATCGTGTCGGCCGCCCGCGCACTCGCCTGGGTGACGCTCGCCTGAGCCTGTTGCTGCGCATTGCCGAGCAATCCCGCTGCGAAGCCGTGCGCCTCGGCAACACTCGCCTGCGCACGAATCTGCGCGGCCTGCACGTCGTGATAGGCCGCCGCCGCCCCCGTTGGCGGATGCACGCTTTCGATCACCACCGCCACGACTTCGATGCCACTGGAAAGCTGGTCGAGTTGCCGCTGAACGGCAGCGCGCACGCTGTCGGCCATGGCGGTTTGACTCGTCTCGAGCAAGGCCTGCAGCGTATGCGACGCGAGGTAATGCACCACCTCGCGATTGGCGATCGAGCGAACCGTGCTCTCCGGATCGACCGAGCGGTAGAGTGCCGCACGCGCCGCCGCATCGCTCAACCCTTCGCGGTAGTCGAGCCGCACGTCGGCGTTGACGATCTGGAAGCTCTGCTGCTCGCCGGTAGCACCCGCGATCACCTGGCTCGTGTCCCATGGATGCTGGACGTCCCAGAGACGATTCAGCTGTTCGGGCGTCGGACCGTCGGCGGCAGTGGAGGGCGCCGCGACGCTGCTGTCGTCGGCGCCGCCCGACACGATGATCTGATGCACCGCGCCGTTATCGACGAGACGTGCCTTGCCGAAGGGCCAGGGCATGCCGAAGTGAAGCCCCGGCGGCCACACCGCTACCGGCGCGCCGAACCGTTCGTACACCGCGCGCTGAGACGGCCCTAACACGACGACGGACGTCAACAGCCACGCACACGCCACCATCGCCACGACGGTGACCGGCAACAGCCGCACAAAGCTGCGCAACACCCAGTTCTGGCGCAGATCGATCCCATAGCGGTCATGCAACCCGGCGCCGAGCGACGCAAGCGACGAGCGGCGGTAACGCAGCATCCCCGCGATGACGCTCGACGGGACACGCGCTGCCTGTACGCCGGAGCGTGGTGTGAAGAACCAGAGAAGCACGGCGCGGATCAGCATTTCGACGGCAATCGCAGCCGTGAACACCGCCGCGACATGCACCAGCCAATCGAGCGCCGTGTGCAGGTAGACGAGCCACGCCGCTGACAGTGCCGCAGCGAGAGCGCACACCACCAGGACGCGCAACATGCCGGCGAGCGACGCCGACAGCGAAGCATGCGATTGCTCCGCGTCCTGTGCATAGAACCGTTCGGCGACGAGCGTGAGAAAGGCCAGCGTGAGCGCGGCGGCGCCGCTAACGATCACGAGGGACGATGAAACCATCGCATGAATGAGCGCCGCGGGCGGCAGGGGCTGCAACGCCGTCGCGGCGATCGCCACGGAAAGACCGCAGCCAAGGGCCACGCCCCATGGTTGCCAGTGAAAATCGCTGACGGCGAGACTCAAGGGCGGTGCCTCGGCATCCTGCCAAACCAGTCGTTTGATGAAACTTACGCCCCGCTTCCAGCCCGATCCCTCTGCCGGATCACGTGGCGTGCGTGCCCTTGGCGGCTGCCATATCGTGACAACGAACACGTTCAGGCACGCGCTTGCCAGAACCGCACTCCAGCGCAGATCGACGGGCAGCGTTTTCAAAAGACTCAGGATGCCGAGCAGGCCCGCGAGTCCCAAGGCGACCCATCCTGTCAGCAAAGCTTCGCCACGTCCGGACGGTCGCTCGCCCAAATCGATTTCTTCGCCGGCATGCCGATCCAACATCAGTATTCCTTACGAACACGTTACAAATCCGGGTGATGCAGAACGTCCCCGACGGGTTATCGCAATGTTCCGCGAGCCGCAATTTAGCGTGTGAGGGTAGGAAACTCAAGGTTAGTCTGAGAATGACTCAGCGGGCATAAACAACGGAAAGCGCAGATCGTCTACTGGACTTCGAGTGCGCGTATCGCGTCCAGCAATTTGCCGATCTCCGACTCCGTAGTCAGATAGCTGACCGACGCACGCGCGATCTGCTTGAGTCCTCTGGGCTCCATATCCAGGGGCGTATAGCCGACACCGTTACTGCCGATCGTGATGCCCTGAGCCGCCAGATTGCGCTGCACCGACAGCGCGTCCAGGCCCGCTACATTGAATGCCACCAGCCCGGACTGTTCCCGGCCCTGATCCAGAACCGTCACGCCGGGGATGTCCGCGAGTTGAGCGCGCAAAGTCTGAGCAATGCTGTCGATCCGCGCACGAATGTTTTCGATGCCAATCTCCAACGCCTCCTGCAACGCATTGGCCACACCGCAGTGCAAGGCCAGCGATGCTTCCGACAACTCCAGGCGCACCGCGTCGTCCCGCAAGACGGGTTCGCCGTCGGCGCCCAGCGGCGCGGATCGCGTGTCGACGAAGGCCGGCGTCAGGCGGGGTAGAAAGTCCTCTCGCACATAGAGCAGGCCGGTGCCTCTGGGGCCGCGCAGCGCCTTGCGGCATACGCCGCTCAGGACGTCGCAACCCACCGCGGTGACATCGATAGGAAGCTGCCCAATCGCCTGGGCAGCGTCGATAAAATAGGGGATGCCGTGGCGGCGTGCGACCTCGCCGATCGCCGCCGCCGGATTGATCAGTCCGCCGTTCGCCGGCATCCAGGTCAGCGCGATCAGGCGCACACGGTCATCGAGCATGGCCTCCAGCGCCTCTGGATCCACGGCGCCGCTGGAGTCGGACGGGATGGCCTCGATCGTCGCCCCTGCGCGCTGCGCCGAAAGACGCATGGCCGCCAGATTGCCGCCCCACTCATGACGCGCAACGAGGATCCGCTCGCCGGGCCGCCAGGGTCCCAACGCGGCGAATGCGGCGCCCCAGCCTGCCGAGTTGCCCGCGGTCAGGGCGATCTCCGCCGGCCGCGCGTTCAGCAGCCGCGCCGCGAGCAGGCGCGCGCGCTCACTCTGCTCACGTCCCGTTACGCCCGCCTCCATCGGCCCCGTGGTGGCTTCGAGCCAAAGCTGGGCGTGTATCGCCTCCAGCGTCGCGGCGGACGGCAGCGAGGCCCCCGCGTGATTGAAATGCGTGATGGTTTGAGCACCGGGTGTGCGGGCGCGCAGCGCGTCCACATCGGCAAGCGAGAGAGGAGATGGCATGGTTGTTCCAATGACGCGCGTTGGGCTCACGCGGGTGTAAGAGAGATCACGGCTTCGACTTCGACGGCTACGCCGGCAGGCAGCGACGCGACACCGACCGCACTGCGCGCATGGCGACCGACCGCGCCAAATACTTCAACGATCAGGTCGGACGCGCCGTTGGCAACGGCACTATGCCGATTGAAATCCGGCGTGCTGGCGACAAACACACCCAGGCGAACGACACGCGCCACACGGTCCAACCGGTCCCCAGTCGCGGCCGCAATCTGCGCCAGGACGCCGAGCGCCGCGAGGCGCGCCGCCTCGATGCCTTGCTCGTCCGTGAGCTTGTCGCCCAGGCGGCCGAGGTAGGCCGGCTGCCCGTCCTTGCGCGATATCTGGCCGGATATAAAGAGAAGATTGCCTTCCTGCACAAACGGCACGTAATTGGCGGCGGGCGCGGCTGCGGCGTCGAGCGTCAGGCCAAGTTCGGCGACACGTGCGGAGATTGAAGAGGTCATGTCAGGAGCATCCGATCGTAAGGGAAACCCAATCCTATTGGCGCGGCCCCGGCGTGACCAATCAATTTTTGCACGCCATGCATGAGCGAAACTAATGCGTACCGTGCAGCGCGTCCTGTGCGGCTGCCTGCACGATCCACGCGCGGAAAGCAGACGCCGCGTCGCTCAACGCGCCCTTCGGCGTGACGAGCCACCAGCCGATGCGCGGGTCGTCGAGCACCGCGTCGGGCAGCGCCTCGACCAGCGTCTGGCTCGCCAGTTGCTGGGCGATCAGCCGATGCCGCCCCATCGCGATGCCCTGCCCGGCAAGCGCGGCTTCCACAACGATGTTGTAGTCATGCAGTTGTACGTGCTGCGCCCGGCTCAGGTCCAGCCCAAAGCGATGCGCCCAGACTTCCCACTCGAAGGAATGTTTCGAATACGAAGCCAGAAGCGGGAAGCGCAGCAGGTCCTGCGGCTTGCGCGGACGGTTCCTGCCGCTGACAAGGGACGGGATGCACACCAGCGACAGACGTTCCGGCATGAGTTGCTGCGAACGGACGCCCGGCCAACCGCCACGGCCGTAACGGATCGCCACGTCGACCTCGCCGCCGGACACGTCGGCCAGGGCGATCTCGGGTCGCAACTGCAGGTCGATACCGCCATGGGCGGCCGAGAAAGCATGCAATCGCGGCGCCAGCCAGCGCGTTGCAAACGAGGCCAGGATCCCGACCGTCAACGTGGCCCGCTCATCGGCATGAACGCGAACCTCGCTGGTGCCGGTCCGCAGCAGTTCAAAGGCTGCGTGCACTTTCCCGTAGTACGCCAGGCCCTCCGGCGTGAGCGCGACGGCGCGCGTGCGCCGCTCGAATAACGCAACGCCCAGGTCGGCTTCCAGTTTCTGGATCTGGTGACTGATAGCGCTTTGTGTCACGAAGAGTTCCTGAGCCGCATGACTGAAACTCAGACGCCTCGCGGCGGCTTCAAAAGCGCGTAGCGACAGGAGAGGCGGTAGTGGGCGGGCAGGATGCATCGGGTGTTGGCGATGGGTGTTGGCGATGGGTGTTGGCGATGGGTGTTGGCGATGGGTGTTGGCGATGGGTGTTGGCAGTAAGCGTTGGCAATAAGCACGAAGAGTTTGCCATGCTACGCCACCTGGTGCCGGGAGGCGCTGACCGGGTGCCGTCGACAAGCGCCACTGCCTTTAAAAAAAACCCTATTGAGCGACGGATTCCCGCAACTCGCGCCGTTAAAGAGACTGAAGCACAACGTTCGCGGTTCATCCACATCCTGACAGCACTGAAAGCTGATGCGGCCAACGCGCCGCAGTGATGGGCCGGCCAACGTGACTGCCCCCTGTTTCCCGGCTCATGCGTTCGATTCCCTTACTATGACAACTCAAATACTGGTCGTTGACGACGATGTCGAACTCCTTGGTTCGCTGGCCGCCTTTCTCGGACGAGAAGGGATGGCGGTCTCCGTGTTGCACGAAGTGAGGTCGCTCGGGGAACACATCGAACGGGACCCGCCCGATCTGATTGTCCTCGACCAGATCATGCAAGGCGTGAACGGCCTTGCCGCGCTGACCAAACTGCGCGCCGCGGGCAACACCGTTCCGGTGATTCTGACTTCGGGCGCCGACGACATGGACCGGATCGTGGGGCTCGAAATGGGCGCGGACGACTGCATCGGCAAACCGTTCAATCCGCGCGAACTCCTTGCCCGCATGCGGGCCGTATTGCGGCGACAAACCCTGCCTGCGCCGGGCACCGCACGGGAAGAACCCGCCGTCGTTGGAATTGGCCCATTCACGCTGGATCTTCAGTTGCGCACGCTCATCATGGAGAACAACCGCCGGCTCACGCTATCGGCGGGAGAGTTCGCGCTGCTAAAGGTCTTCGTCAATAATCCCATGCGCACGCTGACCCGGGAACGCCTGCTCGAATTGCTGCACGGCCCGGAAGACGATCACACCGACCGGGGCGTCGACGTCCAGGTGTGGCGCTTGCGCAGAATCCTCGAAACGAACCCCTCCTCTCCGAGGTTTATCCAGACCGTGCGCAGTCATGGTTATGTGTTTGTGCCGGATGGCGCGCAGCAGTCCTCGAGGCACTGATTCGTCACTCGCCGCGAGGCGCGCAAGCCTGAGTGTGGATGTGGACAAGGCCTTCAAGGCACTGCATTATCCATGCTGGCGAGCAGCGCCGAACCCGAGAGGCGAACAATGCCCAGGCACAACCCAGCGCTTCATCGCAATGAAAAAGTCCCCATGACACCGGCTCGCCGGCGGCTTCTGATCGCCGGCGCGATACTGCTGATCGCAGCGCTAGGCTGGGGACTCTCGGTGATACTCGAACCCGCCTTCCGCCACACGATCGTCATCACAACCGGCGCGGACAACGGGATCTATCGCGGCTTTGCAGATCGCTATGCACCCATCCTGAAACGCGACGGTATCAAGCTCGATATCCGCAGTTCGTCGGGCTCGAGCGAAAACTATCAGCGCCTGACGGACCCGAACAGCAACTACGAAGTGGGCTTTATCCAGTCCGGCACCACCAGCCCCAAGGACACCGACCACCTGCAGACCATCGCCGTCGTCTCCTATGAACCGATCTGGGTGTTCTACCGCGGCGAGCCCATCGTCAACCGGCTGGCACAACTGCGTGGCAAGCGGATTTCAATCGGCGTTCCCGGCAGCGGCCTGCTGAACGTGTCGCAGACCTTGCTCGGATACAGCGGCGTCACGCGGGACAATACAACGCTGCGCGAAATGGACGCGACCCAATCCTATCAAGCGCTCGAAAACGGTCAGCTGGATGCGGCGTTCTTTATCGGCAGACCCGATGCGCCGATGCAGACCACTCTGCTCAACAGCAATCTCAAGCTGATGAGTTTTGTGCAGGCCGACGCGCTGGTGCAAAAATTCCCGTCGCTATCCAAGGTTATTTTTCCGCGCGCGGCGACCAGTGTCGTCAACGATACGCCGCAGACCGACGTCACGCTGCTCGCCGCCACTGCGTTGCTCGTCTCCAAAGACACGCTCCACCCTGCACTCGTGTACCTGCTGCTGGACGCGGCCAGGACTGTGCACGGCGGCGAAGATTACTTCACGCCGCTTGGCGTGTTTCCCAATCTGAATACCGAGGAATTTCCGGTTTCCGAAGAAAGCGAGCGTTACTTCAAAACGGGACGCCCGTTCCTGCAGCGCTACCTGCCGTTCTGGCTGGCCAGCTTCATCGAAAGACGCTTGCTGATCCTGCTCCCCTTCATGGCTTTATTGCTCGGGCTCATCCAGGCGTTGCCGCGCATGGCGGAGGCGCGCATCAAGAAACGCCTGGTGGTCTGGTATCGCGAGATCAAAGCGCTCGAAGATGAAATATGGAAGAGCCAGCACCCTGCTGCCGATCAGATTGCAAAATGGCAGGACGAGATTGAACACATCGATGCGAATGCCAACCAGATCAAGATGCCACAGCGTTATATCCACGACGTCTACGTGCTCAAACAGGCGATTGGCGTAGTCCGGGACCGGATTGCCCGTGTAGCGCGGGAGCAATAACCTAACCCGCCGGCGCGGCAGCATCGTCGATGATCGGTTGGCGCGCCATGAACCAGTAGAACAGCGCCGCACATCCGGCGATGATGCCGCCGGAGATAAACGCGAGCGCATAAGAGCCCGTGCGGTCGACGATGATGCCCGCGACGACGGGCGAGAAAGCCCCGCCGAAGTAGCCGCCGAAATTCTGGATCGCGCTCACCGACGCAATCATCGACGAAGGCGCGATATCCGCCGCGAGCGCCCATGCCGAGCCGACCACGGCGGCGATGAATGCGAGGCCGACGGTGAATAGCACGATCGTCACGCTGAATGCGTGAGTGAACGGCAACGCAATCGCGCACACCGCAGCGCCCACGGAACAACAGGCGATCAATAAGCGCTTCGCGTCGATCGCCGATGCGAGATGGCGATCGACGATCTTCTTTGCCAGATACCCCACCGCGATCTCCCCTACCGCGCCGCCCGCCCACGGAATTCCCGCGACCACGCCGAGTTGCGCGAACGAAATGTGAAAGCGGTCGAGCAGATAGAGCGGCAGGAACACGAGGAAGATGTTCCACAGCCAGATCGTGCAGAAGTATCCAAGGATCATGCCCCACACGCTGCGGCGGCCGAACAGCGAACGCCATTTGAGCGAGGAGCTCGCGAGCGACCGTTCGTGACCGCCACCGCCTGCTTCGATGTAGGCAAACTCGTCCTTCGACAGACGTTTGCTGTCGGCCGGATTGCGATACAGCAGCAGGAACAGCAGCGCGAACGCGATCCCGACCGCGCCGGTCACATGAAATAGCGAGCGCCAGCCGAACGCGACCATCAATGCAACCAGCATGGCGGGCGCGAGTGCCGGCCCCCACTTCGACGATGAATCCCACACGCCTGTCGCGAAGCCGCGCTCCTTGGCCGGAAACCACGCCGCGGTAATTTTCGCCGAAGTCGGCCAGCACGGCGCTTCGCCTACCGCGAGCAACGCGCGCATCACCAGCAAGCCGGAGATCGAACCCACTACACCCGTTAGCCAGGTCGCGACACTCCACCAGATCATGCCGAGCGCATACGCTCGCTTCGCGCCGAAACGGTCGATCACCCAGCCCGCAGGCAACTGCATGACCGCATAGGTCCACGCGAACACGCTGCCGAGCAGACCAATCTGCGTACGTGTCAGACCCAGTTCCTGAATCATGCCGGGAGCGGCGATCGAAAGACTTGCGCGGTCCAGGTAGTTGATGATCCCGCCGATCAGCAGCCAGATCAGGACATGCCAGCGGAAATTGAGGCGGGCGGGCTGCGCTGCGGCGGCCGATACGGGAATGATGGGTTTGTTCAAATCGTGTCTCCGTCCAGATGGCCTTCTGCGGCCATTCGTTGTCGCCGGTGGCGTCTTTTAGCACTGCGCAACACGATGCTCGCTTGCACGCATCGTGCCGTCACAGAGCGACCAGTGTACGGACAGCGCCCCACCGGTTCCAATCAGGAAACCGCATGGGGCGATAGCGTTTTCGTTATCGGCCGGATCGGGTCGGGTCGGGTCGGGTCGGGTCGGGTCGGGTCGGGTCGGGTCGGGTCAGGCTAGGACGGGCGCAGCATGAGTTTCTGCACTCGCCAGTTCAGAAGCTCGGCAACCAGCAGCACGTTCTCGGATGGGCAGGCCATTTGATGAATCCAGCCAAACTGCTTCAGTTGCTTGCCGGATTGACCCAGCACGCCAAGCAGTTTGCCTTCGAGTGTCAGTTTGTAGATGCGTCCCGGAAACGCATCGGAACTGTAGAGCACCTGATTCGGGCCCGGAGAAATGCAGATCGCCCAGGGCGAGCCGGGCGCAAAGGTGCCCTCGGCCAACGTGGCCTCGTCCGGCACGTTGCCGATCGCGGGTTGCGCGCCAGGGGGCACGGGTACGTCGATGGTGAACTGCCGCTGGAAATTGCCCTCGCCGTCGAACACCTGAATGCGGCGGTTGCTGCGATCGGCTACGTAGACGAGCCCCTTGGCGTCGACTGCGATGCTATGCGGCGTATGGAACTGCCCCGGCCCCGTCCCACGTTCGCCCCAGGATTTGAGCCAGTTGCCGTCCTTGTCGACTTTCGCCACGCGGGAGTTGATGTATCCGTCGCTGATATAGGTGTTGTCAGCGCTGTCCCACGCGACGTCGGTAACCTGCCGGAAGCGTCCCGGCTCCGCCGGCAGGGGTGGATTCGGATGCTTGAGCGGACCGGTTGCTTCGTCCGCCGCCTCCTGCTTGCGGCCAAACACCATAGCTACGCGTCCTTCCGGCGTGAACTTGATCACCATGTCGGAACCCTTGTCGGTCACCCAGATATTGTCGTGCCGGTCGAGCTTGACCGTATGCGCGAACGACCAGGCATACAGGTTGTGCCCGATCTCGCGGACGAAGCGGCCGTCCGGCGCGAACTCGAGCAACTGGGCCGCGGCCGCGCCGTAGGCAGGCCCAGTCGAGTTGCCGCGTGAGAGCACAAAAATATGCCCCTTCGAATTGAAGCTGACACCCGAGCACTCACCGAAATAAACGTCGCGTGGGAGATGCAGGAAATCGGCAACCGACTCGTAGGCGATGCCTGGGACAGAATCCGCATAGGCGAGACCTGGAAAGAGCGCGAATGCCGCCGCGCTTTCGGCGGCGAGGGTGAGGAAGCGGCGACGGCTCAAGACCGCGCTCTGGGCGCTATCACAGCAAAGACAGGAGTACGACGGTTGATCGTTCATTGGCTTGTCTCCTTTCGCGCGCCTTGCGTGACGGCGGCGTTGTCGGTTTTCGCGCCAATGTATGCGGCATGTCCGGATAACAGGCGCACCAGGTCTTGCACGCCGAGAATACACCGTGAAGAAGCACACGCAAATTCATTGCACCGATAAGATCACGCGTACTATCCCGACTGTCCGACTCAACCACCGCAACCGCCATGCGCCGCGTTTCACTCGAGGTGATATCCATGCTCAGGAATATTTCGCAAGCCTGCTTCGCAACTATTGCAACTGCCATGCTGACCGCATGTGCAATGCCATCCGCAAGTCCGCCGAGTGCATCCATCGACCCGCCTCAAGGCGAGCGCGTGATGACCCTCACTGCCTCCGGCGTGCAGAATTACTCGTGTGAACTGGACGCGCAGGGCCGTCTCGCATGGGTGTTCAAGAGCCCGCAAGCAACGCTCTACGACGCGAGCGGTCACGCCGTGCTCCGGCATGGCGCAGGACCCTCATGGGAAGCGGAAGATGGCAGCCGGATCGTAGGCCGCGTGCTCGCACAGCGGCACAGCGAAACAGCGGCGAGCATTCCCCAGCTATTGCTCGAAACGCATAGCACGTCCGGTAACGGCACATTGTCAGCAGTGCGATATGTGCAGCGTGTGCATACCGTCGGCGGGTTAGCGCCGGCGGCCGCGTGCTCGACGGAGCATCAAGCTGGCAGCTCGCCGTACCTCGCGAACTACGTGTTCTACCGGTAAGCCGGCCACGCATCGCTGCGCGCGCTTACTTCACGTTGGGCTGGTTCGGCGGCGGCAGTGCCGGATCGAGTTTCGCGGACTGTCTCACTAGCTGATCGGTCATTGCGGCCGCAACCGGGTTCGAGCCGGGGCGATATGGGTCGTTATGACCGGATTGCGGCTGCGGTGGCGGCAATGCCGGATCGAGTTGTGCGGATTGCTTGACCAGTTGGTCCGTCATCGCGGATGCGAGCGGATTCGAGCCTTGACGATGCGAATCGTCACGCCTGCTTTCGGCTCGCGGTGCGGGCATGCTTCTCGGTGCAACGGAAGCATGAAGCGCGACAGATTCACGTGGCGGCGTTTCTGGCCGCGCTTCCGGTCGCGGCTCCGGTCGCATCTCCGGCCGCGGCGCTTGCAACGCGACTTTAGCCGGCGAACCGGATTGCGTCACCACGGTGCCGCTCACAACCTGATTGGGGTCAGTCGCCGTGTGGCCAGTGACAGGCGCTGCGCCGGCCACACTTCCCGCCGCCATATGCGCGTCATCCGATTGAGAAGACGATTGGAAGGACGTCACGGCCAATTCCGCCGAATTGTCTTTCGGGACGTCGGTGTCGGCTGCCGAGCGATCTCGCTCCTGCAGCAGCAAGAAAGCGCCGAATGCCACCTCCACGAGCAGCACAGCGACTATCACCGATTTACGTACATTCCTCATATTAACCACCGATTCGTTCAATCGATGCGATTGGATTGATGATGGCCGCCCACTCGAAGAACGCGCAGGACGGCAGGTTCGCGGCGTAAGCCCGCGGCAGGTTGATGTGGGGTGATTTACTCGGCCCGCACACATTGATGTGTCCAGCGGCAAGGGTCTGGTGATTCATTCCACCAAACAGCACGGGACATGCCCGTATGCTAATGCGAAAAAACAATCTCTGCTGAGCGGACGCAAGGTTCACGCGAAATAGTCCGAAATCCGCTAGCACGCTCCACGCTCGCTGCCACGGGAGAACACCATGCAACGACGGTACGATTCACCCGCACCGAACGCTCAGATCGCCTCTGCTCCGCTTCCGGAAACAAGGCGCGCTGCCATAAAGTCGATCAGCGTACGGATGCGGCGCGCAACCGGACGGCCCGCCTGCCACACCAGATGCACGGGGACAGGTTCGGGTTCGAACGCATCCAGCACCGTCACCACCTGCCCCGCGTCGAGCAGTTTCTGCACCTGAAAGATCGGCGCCCGGCCGATGCCCGCTCCGGCCGCGGCGGCCGCGTTACATGCCAGCGCACTGGAGGAGCGGAACCGCCCCGTGACCTCGACCGCGCCGCCGGCCCGATTGAATGTCCACATCTCGCGCTCGGCGTGCTGGCGCAGGATGCAGTCGTGTGCGCCAAGATCGGTCGGATGAACCGGGTAGCCGTGGGCGGCGAAATAGTCCGGTGCGCCGAACACCACGCGTCGCAACGTGCCCACCTGTTTCGCGCGCAAGTTCGAGTCCGGCAGACGTCCAAGGCGGACCGCGAGATCGATGCTGGCTTTCGCCAGGTCGAGATGCTGTTCGGCGAGCACGAGTTCGGCGCGGACAGACTCGTGAATCGCCAGAAACGTCGCAAGAATCGGCGAGACGAATTCAGCGCCGAATGCCGTTGGCGCACCGACACGAATACTGCCGCGCAACTGCGTGACCTGGTCGACGAGTTCGTCGCGCGCTGCGTCGATTTCTCCCAGCGCGGGCCGAATTCGCGCGGCGAATTTCAGGCACGCCGCAGTGGGTTCGACACGGCGCGTCGTACGGTGGAACAAGGTCGTATTCAACTCACGCTCGAGCGCGGCAATCGCGCGGCTCACCGATTGCAACGTTCGGCCTAGCGAGCGCGCCGCGGCCGTCAGACTGCCTTCGTCGAGAATGGCTAGCAGCACTTCATAGTCGTCTTTGTTCATGCCCGTCATTCTCTCGTTTTCTGGAAGAATCTCTGACGGCTCGCGCAGCTAGGCGGGAGCCGATCGCCGCTCTACATTCTAGCCATGTTGATACCCAACCGATTCCCAAGGAGGCGATGAATGACCCAACCCAACGAGAATGGCATGCCCATGAAATACAGCGACCGGCTCAATCTTGCCGACGCACGCCAGGTCGCGCGCGCAGCCGAAGAGGAAGCCTTGCGTCACGGTTGGCCCATGGTCATTGCAATAGTGGACAGCGGCGCGCACCTGGTGCTTCAGCAGCGGCTCGACGGCGCGCAACTCGGCAGTCACGACGTGGCAAGACAGAAGGCCGAGACAGCCGTGCTATTCCGGCGTCCCACGCGCGTGTTCGAAGACGCCGTCACGCAGGGAGGACTCCACTTGCGCCTGCTCGGCATGACTAACCTCGTGCCGCTCGATGGGGGGATTCCGCTGATTCGCGACGGCGCCGTGGTCGGCGCGATAGGGGTGTCGGGCATGCGCTCCGACCAGGACGCTCAGGTCGCCCAGGCCGGTGCCGATGCGCTGCCGGGAACAGAATCGCCTGCCGGCGTTTAAGGCTTGCGTTTAAGGCTTGCCCTTAAGGGTGAACGACGCCAGCAGTGAGCGCACGTCGACCTGCTGCCCCTGGAGCATCAGCAGCCTCGCGTGCAATACCAGGTTCTCGAGAACAAGCTTGGCGGTGCTCAGCAGATACAACGCGTGGATGTCGGAGATCGACAGGTTGTCTGCTTCCACCTGGTGATGGCGCTCGACCAGTGAACTCATGACCAGCCGCCTGAGTTCCTGCTCTCCAAATGGAAGGTCAGCGAAGTCGATCGGGTCGTCGGCTTCCACTTCCCGCAGCAGTTCCACCAGCGTTTCCGTGTTCACGTCCATGTGCAGGCTCCATGTTGTCGTTTAAGACCAGCATAGCCAAACAGCGTCACCAGCACTGACAGCCTACCGTGTCTATTCAACAGAGTCCACAATGACCTGACGTCAATGCAGCAGTAGAATGCGCCAGACACGGAGGGTCACCCTATGGCAAGCATAACGAGCATCGACATTGAACAATTGCGTCCGCTGCAGGCAACGGTAGGCATGCTGGAAGTCGATGCAAAACGAAAGCGCCTTCTGGCCATGGATGCAAAGTCTTTGAAAGACTTTTTGAAAAGCGCGCCGATTCCAACCGTCATCGGCAAGCGCGACCGGCACTTCGTCATCGACCATCACCATCTCGCGCGTGCGCTGTGGGACGGCGGCATCAAGAAAGCGTTCGCCGCCGTGGTGGCGGACCTGTCACAGTTGCCGGACACCAAGTTCTGGGACACCGTGATCGAAAAACGCTGGGTGCATCCCTACGACGAGCGCGGCGTCCTGCGAGCCATTTCCGCGATTCCCGATGAAGTCTCCGAGCTCACCGACGATCCCTATCGCAGCCTCGCCGCATTCGTGCGCGACGCGGGCGGCTACCTGAAAACGCCCGAACCCTTCGCCGAATTCCAGTGGGCGGAGTTTTACCGCACCCGCGTTCCAATGTGGACGAGCGAGTCGCAATTCAGGGCAGCGGTCGAGCAGTCTGTCCACCTTGCGTGGAGTCCCGACGCCCGAACGCTGCCCGGTTTCAAATCGCGGCGCGTGAAATAGCGGCGAGCTTACCCACGCCGCTTTTTCTTCAACTCGATCGTTTCAAACAGCTCATAGTTTTGCGTGGGGGTCTGGTCGGCGCCCGGCGCGTGATAGTAGTTCATCGTGATCGTGGTCTCGCCGCCCGGCTGCCCCGGGTCATGGTCGAACACCGCGATGCCGTAGCCCGTGCCGGTATCCCGCTGTGCCGACCAGATTGCGTCTTCAGCAGCGTCCGCTCCGGCACGCACGAATGTCCCCGCGGCTGTGCCGGCGACCGGACGATTGGGCCGCGTGAAAATGCGCGCCTGTGGCAAGCCGGTACCGGCGTCGACCCCGTACACGTCGAGCGGCGCACTCGTGCCGCCGCCGCCGAGAATCAGGTGAATCGTGCCGTGGCTCGTATCGAACGTCGACGCCCCCGCCGACACCGCCGACATCACCGGCCGCGGTTGCAACGTATCGACCACGCGCCCCGTGGCGATGTCGGTGCCCTTGTTGTGATTGCAGCCGCGCACGGGATAGCTGCGCTCGTAATCATGGTCATGCCCGCACAGCACCAGGTCGACGCCGTAGCGGTCGAACAGCGGCAGCCACGCCTCGCGGATGCCCTTGTCGGAGCCGTTGCCGGTCTTCGACGAACTCAGCGCGTCCTGATGCATCTGCACGACGATCCAGTCGACCTCATGACCTTCCGCCGCCCGGCGCAAGGTCCTCTCGAGCCAGCGCGTTTGCTCGCCCTCGCTATAGCCACGCACATAGAGCGACGTGCCCGGCTGAATGGGCGGATTGCCGGTGCTCGCCACCGGCACCAGCGGGTTCGGGCCGGCCACGAAGGCAGCCGCGTCCTGATAGACCACGTCGTCGGCATCGAGCGAAATGAACAGCACCGAGCTCACGCGGAAGCTGTACCAGCGCCCCTGAAAGCGCGTGTGATTCTCGGGCAGCGTGTAACGCGAGAGATACGAGGCGAGACCTTGTTCGCCATTGTTGAATTCGAGCTCGTGGTTGCCCGGACAGGGCATCCACGGCCGGTTCGACGCCGAGGTCTGGCAGTTGTTGCCGAAATCGCGCCACACGTCCGGCTGATGCATCGGGTTCAGGTTGGCGTAGCAGAGGTCGCCGTTGAGCAGGTGGAACAGCGGCTCAAATCGCTCGACGGCCTGAACCGCGAAACGGCTCTGCGGCGACGACAGGACCCAGCCGGTATTCGGCGTCGCGAGATCGCCGTAGCTCGTCCAGCGGAACGGCGCGCGGCCCCGCGGCGCAGTGCGAAAGCTTGCCGTAAAGGGCTGGGCCGCGTTGCTGTCGTTGTCGGCGCTCACCTCGTACTGGTAGCTCGTAGCGGGCTTCAGGCCATGCAGACGGGCGTGATAGGTGAACACGACCTCACCGTTGATGCCGTCGGTGTAAGTGCTTTGGACGCCGTGGGCCGTCTGCCCTGCCTCGCCCGCGCCACTTAAGCGCACCCGCGGGTTGACCGCCGGCGCCGGCGACGACCACGACACGGTCACCTCGCTCGTCGGATCATTGCCCCAGGTCAGATGGATCTGTTCCGGCGTGCCGTCGGGAGCGCCGTTGGCGGCGCGCGCCGTCAACGCGAGCGTGCCCGCGGCCGTCGCAAAACTGGATGCGCCCGCCAACTTCAGAAACCCACGGCGCGAGACGATGCTGGCGCCCTGATCGGTCGGCAAGTCTTTGACGATTTTCTTGTTTGTCATGTCGAGTGTTGTTGTATGGGGGTGGAAGGTCGCCCACGCGAACGGCGGACAGCGGGGCGCGCGCTGCGATGCAGGCCGCGCGTGCCGTGCCGGACCAGGGCGCGACGGAAGTGACAGCGCATCCTAGTCGCGAAGCTATGACAGGCAGATGAAATGGCCGGCCGGGACAAGGCGGCAAAAGCCGTCCACGTCGCGCAGAAAAACCGCCACAGCACCCCAGATTCAGGCATCGCGAGCGGCCTGCCGGACACGCTGAAATACCGCGCCCGGCCCCCCGATTCATTAAGGGGCTGCATCCCTCCCCCCGTCGGCGTGTAAACTGCTGACTTTTTTGACTCTGGTGGTATGGTGCAAGTCCCCCAGCGCACAGCTTTCAGCGGCCCGGCGCTCATTCGATTACTTGCTCGCCTGACGGACGTCGACGTTCCCGAATCCAGCCAATCGCTCTCGGACCGGCTGAGCCAGTGGCTCGGCTGGACCGACGCGATCGCGTTGTCCTCGGCGCTGAACAACAATCCGCCGGCCGTCGGCGCCGGCGCTCGCGCCTTCAACGAGGCTGAAGAGAGCGAGTGCGCCCGCGTGCGCGCGTCGTTGGCGAATGCCATCGTCGGCGACAGCGTGTTTGCCGCCGCGAGGCGGCGCGGGCCCGCGGCGCAAGCGCTCGCCCAAAGCGCCCCCGTGGATGCGCCGGTCGACTACAAGGTGTTTCGTCAGCGCTACCTCTCGATGCAGCAGGCGATGGAAACGGGTGTCGGCAACCTGCGCGGCCGCCTGCGGGCCATGCTGGCCACCAGAACGCCTGCCATGGCGAAGCTGGCGGTGGTAGACGCCGTGATGGAGCGCGCGCTCAGCGAGCGCGAGCGGAATTTGCTGGCCGCCGTGCCTGGCTTGCTCGCGGGGCATTTCGAGCGCTTGCGCGAGGCGGAGCAACAGACGCTGGCCGACGCCGAAGCCTCGAAGGACGACGAGGCAGCCACTGCAACCACGGCGGCCCCACCCGTCTCGGCCGTCATGCCCGGCGCCTGGCTGGACACGTTCCGCAAGGATATGCAGAGCGTGTTGCTGGCCGAACTGGATGTTCGTTTACAACCGGTCGACGGGTTGCTCGCAGCCCTTCGCACCCGCTAACTGGGACACTATGTCCAGATATCTCAATCTCGTTGTTTTCCTGGTCGGTCTGGCCGCCGTGTGCTGGATCGGTGGCGGCTACCTCGGCTCGAACGCCCTGGCGCTCGCTGTCACGCTGCTGATCGGTGTTTGTTATCTGGCGGGCGCGCTCGAACTGCGGCGCTATGGCCAGGCCACGTCCACGTTGACGCACGCGGTCGCGGGCCTGTCCGCGCCGCCGCAAAGCCTCGGCACGTGGCTCGATCCGCTTCATCCCAGCCTGCGCAATGCGGTGCGCCTGCGCGTCGAGGGTGAGCGGGTAGCTATGCCAGGCCCGGCGCTGACGCCGTATCTGGTCGGCCTGCTCGTCTTGCTGGGCATGCTCGGCACGCTCCTCGGCATGGTCGCGACCCTGCGCGGCACCGGCATCGCGCTGGAAAGCGCAACGGACCTGCAAGCGATCCGCGATTCGCTCGCCGCGCCCGTCAAGGGGCTGGGCTTCGCGTTCGGCACCTCGATTGCGGGCGTGGCCACTTCCGCGATGCTGGGGCTGCTGTCGGCGCTGAGCCGCCGCGAGCGGATCCATGCCGCGCAAATGCTCGACGTGAAAATCGCGTCGACCTTGCGCATCTACTCGCAGGCCCATCAGCGTGAAGCAAGCTTCAAGCTCCTGCAGCAGCAGGCCGAGGTGATGCCGACCCTCGTCGATCGTCTGCAGGCGATGATGACGGCCATCGAGCAGCAGAGCCTCACGATGAACGAGCGGCAGATCGCCAGCCAGAACACCTTCCACGACAAAGCCGAGGGTGCCTACACGCGCCTTGCCGCCTCCGTGGAGCAGTCGTTGAAGGAGAGCGTCGCCGAGAGCACCCGCGCCGCCAGTGCGGCGCTGCAGCCGGTCATGGCGGCCACGATGGCCGGTCTCGCGCGCGAGAGCGCCGCGTTGCACGACACCGTCACGCACGCCGTGCAGCGGCAGTTGGACGGACTCTCGAGCGGCTTCGAGGCCACCACCGTCAGCGTCTCGGCCATCTGGAACAAAGCCCTGGAAAGACAGCAGCAATCGGGCGAGGCGCTCACCCAGCATCTGGGCGCGTCGCTGGATCGATTCACTCAGACCTTCGAGCAACGTTCGGCCGGCCTGCTGGAGGGCGTCTCCGCACGTCTCGACGCAACGGCCGGCAGCGTGACGGCGGCTTGGAACGAAGCGCTGTCGCGCCAGGAACAGGTCAGCGGGAAGCTGGCCGACCACAACCAGCAAGCGCTGGCGGCAGCCGCAGCCACCTTCGAGCAGCACTCGGCATCGCTGCTGCGCACGGTGGGCCAATCGCATACGGACTTGCAGACGGAACTGGCCGCGCGCGATCAGCACCGTTTGGCGACCTGGACCGAGACGCTCGGTTCGATCGCCACCTCGTTGAGCCAGCAATGGGAGCAGGCCGGTACGCGTACCGCGAGCCGGCAGCAGGAAATCTGCGACGTACTCGCACAGACCGCACGCGACATCTCGGCCCAGACACAGGCGCACGCGAGCAGCACCATCGCCGAGATCGACCGGCTCGTGCAAGCGGCGGCGCAAGCCCCCAAGGCCGCGGCGGACTTGCAGGCGGAACTCGCCGCGCGCGACCAGCAGCGACTGGCCGCCTGGACCGAGACACTCGGCTCCATGGCCACGACCTTGAGCGAGGAGTGGGAGCAGGTCGGCGCGCGCACCGCGAGCCGGCAGCAGGAGATCTGCAGCACGCTGGAGCAAACCGCGCGCGACATCTCGGCCCAGACACAGGCGCACGCGAGCAGCACGATCGCCGAGATCGGCCAACTCGTGCAAGCCGCATCGGAAGCCCCGAGGGCCGCGGCGGAAGTCGTCGCCGAATTGCGTCAGAAGCTCTCCGACAGCATGGTCCGCGATACCGCGATGCTGGACGAGCGCAGCCGCCTGCTGGCCACCCTGGAAACCCTGCTCGATGCCGTGAACCATGCGTCCACCGAGCAGCGCTCGGCCGTCGACGCGCTGATCACCACGTCGGCGGATCTGCTGGATCGTGTGGGCACCCGTTTCACCGACAAGGTCGAACTCGAGACCGGGAAGCTGGGCACGATTGCCGCGCAGGTCACCGGCAGCGCCGTCGAAGTGGCGAGCCTCGGCGAAGCATTCGGTACGGCCGTGCAGTTGTTCGGCGAATCGAACAGCACGCTGGTCGCGCATCTGCAGCGGATCGAAGCGGCGCTGGACAAGTCTCTCGCGCGCAGTGACGAGCAGTTGGCCTATTACGTGGCCCAGGCGCGAGAAGTGATCGACCTGAGCATGATGTCGCAGAAGCAGATTGTCGAAGACTTGCAGCATCTCGCGGGCAAGCGGGCGGCGCTTGGAGCTGAAGCGGCATGAGCGAGGAAATCGACGGCGGCATGGAGACGTCGGCGCCCATCTGGCCGGTCTTCGGCGACCTGATGTCGGTGCTGCTGGGCGCCTTCGTGCTGATCCTGGTGAGCGTCATCGGCGTGCAACTGGAACTCTCGACCCGGCTGGAGCAGGAGGTCAAGCAGCGGCAGATGGAAACGCAGCGCCGCAAGACGCTGGAGCAGGCGCTGGCGGGACCGCTGGCGGCGGGCCGGGTGACGCTGGTGAACGGGCGCATCGGCATCAACGGCAGCGTGTTGTTCGCGCTGAACTCCGATCAGTTGCAGCCTGAAGGCCGCGACGTTCTGAAGAGCCTGGCGGGACCGCTGTCCGCCTACTTGCGGGCCAATGACCAGATCCTGATGGTGAGCGGTTTTACCGACGACCGGCAGGTGCGGGAGGCGAACCGCCGCTTTGCCGACAACTGGGAGCTGTCGGCCCAGCGCGCATTGACGGTGACCCGTGCGCTGATCGACGAAGGCGTGCCCTCCTCGTCCGTATTTGCAGCCGCGTTCGGCTCGCAGCAGCCCGTCAGCTCGAATGCCGACGACCAGGGCCGGGCCAAGAACCGGCGCGTGGAAATCGCACCAGTCCCACGGCCTTCGAGCGCAACGGTGAAGCCCCGTGAGTAGTACGACTCGTGCGGACAGTGGCGCTGACGGTGTGACAGGCAGCGCCCGGGCAACGCTCGACGCGTGGCGCGAGCACGGCGCCGATCGCCTGGACCCCATCCGTTTTCATTTCATCGAGGCGCTGGATCGGCGCGCAGCCGCCCATGGCGGCGAGGCGCGGCGTCTGCTGGACGCGCGGCTATCCGGACTGATCGAGGTCTATGCCGCGGATCTCGAACGCGCCGCATCCAAAGCGCCGGGGACCGGTACTGACACGGGCAGCGCCGCGGCATCCACCGAACCCGCTCACGACACGCTGGCCGCACTGGTCGGCTACATGGCGAGCCATGCGCCGGCAGACGGAAACGGCCCCGCAGCGGCTCATGCCGCGCCCCGGCACGCCGCTTATCCGGAACTGGAGGTGCTCGACTATTTCCGGCAGACCTGGTCCAAGGTCCGGTCCGAGAAACAGTTGCGGCAATCACTCAGGAAAGCGCCGGACAACGCCGGTCCGCTCAACTCGAGCAGCCTGGTGCATCGTTCGCTCTCGCTGATGCGCGAGCTGTCGCCGGGCTATCTCCAGCAGTTCCTGGCTTACGTCGACGCCCTATCGTGGATGGAGCAGATGAACGGCGGCAGCGCATTGCCGGCTAAAGACGCGCCGCGCGCCACGACCGCGAAAAAGGGTGCGCGGAGCAAACCCCGATAGCGCGAGAACGGGTGCCCCCTGGTCCCGGGTCCGTCTGCTAGTTGACGAACGACCGGCTGCGCCAGGCGGGCCTACGCAGCCGTGCGCCAGGCTCTGATCCCGCGGTTCAACGGCTCGGCAAAAACTCGGGCGATACCGGCGCTCAACCCCGCCGACAGCACGAGAAATCCCACCAGTATCAGCAGCTTTACATCGCCAGCCACATCGTGCGGCGGCCAAAGTGTCCGCATGACACCGAGCACGATGAGGTGGAAGAGGTAAAGCTCATAGCTGAGCTGTCCGAACCACTCGAAGAAGCCCCGCAGGACCCGGACACCGCCAACGGCAGCCGTGGCCGTAGCCGCCTGACCGGACGCCCCCAGCAGCAACACAGCCGTTCCCAGGGCCATCCCGGTCACACCGAGGACATTGGTTTCTGCAATGGGTCCAACCAGATACAGGCACACCATGGCCGCCACCACCACGCCTTGCAGGAAGGTGGCCGCGCGACCGCGCAACGCTATCCGTTTCGCGAGCAAGGCCGTACAGCAGCCGATTGCGATGCCGTCGAACGAAGCGAAATAGGCATAGAGAAAGCCGCCGTCGTCACCCTGGTGGGCCAAGCGATAAAGCGGGCCGATCACGATGATCGCGGCCCAGAAAACAAGCAGGCGCGACTCGCGCCGCAGGACGAGACAGAGGATCGGGAAGAACAGGTAAAACACCTCCTCCACCGACAAAGACCACAGCACACCCAATGGGTAATTGACCCACCCATGCATGCCGACGAGCACATTCATCCAGAAGGTCAGCGAGGCCAGATTGACGAGCCAGAAAGAGACCGCCGTACCGGCCGGCGCGTGATTCTGGAACATAGCCACACCCGCCAGCGCGAACAGGTTGACCGTGCCGAGCAGCAGCAACAGACACGGGACGATGCGCGCAATCCGCAATCGATAGAATGCCCGCGCATCGATGCCGCTCAGACCGGCCCAACGACGATCGGCGTTCGACGTAATCAGATAGCCCGAGATGACGAAGAACATCGTCACCCCGTAGTTGCCGTTTCGAGCGACCGCGCGCACCGCATCCCAGCCGAATGCCTGCGCCAGAAACGTGTCGTTCAGACGGTACGCAATGTTGAAGTGATGAAACAGGACGAGAAGAATCGAGACGCCACGGATCGCGTCGATCCGCGGGTTGCGTCGGCCAACGCTCATCATGTCCGATCCGCCGTCCACTTCACGAATACCGCGCCGACTTCTCGCAAGACAGCCTCCCGGGCGGGCATACCGAGTGCCGGCGCATCGTAGTAGGCCGCGATCAGCAGCGGAGCACGTCCCGGTGGACGCACGATGGCATAGTCGTTGGTTTCTTCTTCCACGCTTGTTCCGGGTCTGTCGCCCGCTATCCAGTCCGGCGGCAACGCCGCGCGGAGCCGGTTCAGACCCGGCGTGCAGGCGATCATCCACTTTTCCAGTTGCGCACGGGACTGTGCGCCAAGAACGTTCCCCAGGAGAATCTGGCTCGCCAGCTTCGTGATCGATCGCGGCGTCGTGGTATCGAGCACGCCGCTGTACCGGTTCGATTCGGGTTCGTAGCGGTCGGAGCGCGTCACCGTATCGCCGAGACCGCGAACAAATTGAGTCAGACCGGCAGGACCACCGGCGCCTCGCATCAACAGCACGGCCGCCGTGTTGTCGCTCACTTCGACGATCGCCTGGCACAACGCGCCGACCGACATCGCGCCTTCAGCAACATGCGCCTTCGTCACCGGCGACGTAAAGATCAGGTCCTTTTCGGTGTATCGCACAAGGCGGCCCATATCGTCCTTGCCGGCATCCACGCGGGCCAGCACCTGCGCGGCGAGCAAGCCCTTGAAGGTGCTGCACATCAGAAAGCGCTCGTCAGCACGATGAGCCAAAGTTCGGCCCGAACCGGTATCGATCGCGAACACGCCGAGGCGTCCGCCATGGCGTCGTTCGACATCGGCCAGCGAGTCTGCATTTGCGGCGCGTGCGGATGTAGCGCCGAGACTCAGAAGGAGGGGCAATCCGAGCGTCAAGCTCCTGCGGGTTGCGGAAATGGTCACTGAGTCGTCCTTTTATTCGAGTTCTAGTTTCTTCTTCGAAACGCAACACTTCAGCTTTGTCTGGCTTTCGCGCTTACCGGTAACGATCCGGCTCACCATAAAAAAACGGGCCAGTCCTGCGAAGGACTGGCCCGTTCATCGTACACAATTACGTCTGAGGATTCGTATCGTCGGTGGGTTGAGCATTGGCGGCGTCGTCCTGCTTCTCGCCTTCTTTCTTCTCGACCAATCCTTCCAATGCGCCGGCACCTTCAAAGCCCGCTACCGCTGCAACACCTTTCGTTAGCAGACCTGCATCCGGATCGACTTTTTCTGCTGCCTCAACGGCTGCTACTGCGCCAGCGATCTTGCCTACTTCGTCCAAGAGTCCCATTTCGCCCTCCGCGAGAAAAAGTGAAATGCCATCCTCTCACGAACTCGACGCCTTGTCGCCAAATGTAAAATTGACTTTGTCAGTTGGCGCCGATCCGAAATGACAATGAAAGAAATCGCCAAAAAATCGCTGACGTATACGCTTAAATCGCGTTCGTTACCGGTGCGGTTGCCGCCGGATCGGTAATGCTGACTTGGCCCGTCTCGACATGACCCGCAATGCGCCGCAACCAGCCCGCATTGCCCGCGACGGTCAATTGAAAGTCATACCACTGGCTGCTGCACGACAGGTCCCAATGCGCCTCCACACTCTTGCCTGCGGGCACCGTCACCGTGCGCGGCGCCTGGCCATAGGCGACGTCGGCCGCGGTGACCGTGAGCGGCGTGCTTCCCGCGTTGGACAGCGTGACATAGACGTTGCCGTTGGCCACGTCGTAACAGGTCACGACATCTGGCCTCGCGGCAGCATCCGCTACGGACGACCCCGCGAAGCGCCGGAAGTAACCGTTCGGCCCGTAGACGTTCACCATGTAATTACCGTTCGCGTCGAATGCCCACGTATCGGTTAATTGCTTGCCAGCCTCCACGGTATAGCGACGCGGCATCGCGGTCGGGTCACCCGTGTACACCCAGAAGTGCGCGCCCTGCGTGCCGGTGTTCGCCAACGTCAGCGCATAGCCTTGCGACTGCACCTGCCCGTTCACATGCAACTCGTACGGCAACGCACGCGCGGGCCGCGTACCGGGCTCCTGCGCCGTTACCAGTTGCTGCGCGGTACTGGCCGGCGCGGCTTGCGCCGTGGTACGCGCGCATTGCAAATCGGCCTGTGCAACATAGGTTTGCGTACTCGGCAGCGACGGCACGCTGGCGTCGGACTTCGAAAAGTCGAGCGCCGAAGTCAGGTCGCCGCAAATCGCCCGGCGCCACGGCGAGATATTGGTTTCCATCACGCCGAAACGCTTCTCGATGAATTGCAGCACCGACGTGTGATCGAATACCTGCGAGCAGACGAAGCCGCCCTTCGACCATGGCGACACCACGGTCATCGGCACGCGCGGGCCGAGACCGTACGGCAGGTTGTCGGCGGTATAGGTACTGGCTTGCGTCGCGGTCACGACGTTATGCCGCTCAAGCGAGATGTCCACCGTACTCATACCCGAGCCCGGCAAGGTAGGCGCTTGCGGCGGCACCACGTGGTCGAAGAAACCGTCGTTCTCGTCGTACATGATGAACAGGACCGTCTTGCTCCACACATCGGGATTCGACGTCAGCGCATCGAGAATCGTCGAGATGTAATTGGCGCCGTAGAGCGGCGTGAACTTCGGATGCTCCGAATACGCGGCAGGCGGCAGCAGCCACGACACTTGCGGCAAAGCATTGGCCTGTACGTCGGACTTCAACTGCGTCAGCGTACGCGTACTCATGCCGCGGTTCTGCAGCGACGAACCAGCCGGTGCATTCACGAAATTCTGGAACGAGGCCAGCATATTCGTGCCGTAGTTGCCGCTGAAATTGTCGAAGCCGGTGCCCTGCTGGTAGATCTGCCACGAGATGCCGGCCGTCTCGAGCCGCTCGGGATACGTGGTCCAGTTGAAGGGCTGCAGCTTGATCGCGTCGAACTGGTTGTCGATGAAATCGGTGTTGTCGAGTAGCGGGCCGCCACCGGTAGCGAGCGGGTCGACCATCCCCGTCATCAGATACATGCGGTTCGGGTGCGTGTTGCCCGGGATCGAACAGAAGTAGTTGTCGCATACGGTGAAGGCATCCGCGAGCGCGTAGTGGAACGGAATGTCCGCACGCTCGTGATAGCCCATCGTCATATTGCTCTTCTGCACAGCCCACTTGTCGGCGCGGCCGCTGTCGATCGCACCGTGCGTGGTGGCCCATGTGTGCGGTAGACCGCCGATACATTGCGCGTTGACGTTCGGATTGGTCGTGTCGTAGCGGAACGGCGCGATCACTTTCGTCTGATCCTCCTGACGCGGCTGGAACCACACCGGCTGGCCGTTCGGTAGCGTCACGGGAAAGCGGTCGTTATAACCGCGCACGCCGCTCAGGTGACCGAGATAGTGATCGAACGAGCGGTTCTCCTGCATGAAGACAACAATGTGCTGCACATCCTGAATCGTCCCCGTCACCGAGGCCGGCTCGATTGCGAGCGCTTTGCGAATCGATTCGGGAAACAGGGTGCTGGCGGCTGTCGCGCCCGCCAATCCGGCGGACAGCTTCAGAAAATCTCGACGCGTTTTGGTGACCATGCGATGAACCTAGTTTGAATTCCGAGCTCAGGAGGCGGGTGGGACGAAACCCGGCGGGCAACTCATGCGCGCATTGGCGACAGTGGCGTTGCCACATGCGGCCTTAGCGGCTGCAGCGGGCACCGGCGCAGGCGACGACACACCGTCGCCGCACCCGCCAAAGAGCGCAGTCACTGCAATAGCGCCGACGAGCGCAAGAAGCCGGAATGCCGAAGTCGGCATGAATGTCTCCGTGAAAATGAATGACGGACGCGATCGTGCGTCGGCGAGCGCCGCGCTTAAGCGCAAGCGGTGCCGAGACGGTAATTACCGTTTATTACGTGCGAGTGTCGTGGTGAAAAACAGGCGGACGGCGGATAACGGCTAGCGCCTGGGAGGCTGCGGGTTATTCGCTGGATTGGTATCGAACCTGGCAACGCTTTGAATACCATCGTCACTGACCAGTGACTGCAATTCGGCTTCCATCACGTCGGTGATTTCCTTGCCGTATATCTCGTCGCCATTTACGTAAAGCGTGAACGACTGCAAGTACTTTGCTTTCTTCTCCGGGTTCTCGATGGTCTGCCGGGTCCACTGATAAAGCGGATATTTTTCCGTTCCCTGTTTTTCCGCTTCGCTCACGTAGTCGGCGAAAGCGTCGAACTGACACTTCAAGGTTGCGTTGTGCCGGCGTAGCACATCATGAAGCGGCGCATGCGAAACGCCCTGTGGGCTTGCGCGCAGATCGCCGGCAAGTTTGGGCGAGACGGTAATCCTTAACTGGAATTGCCATGTGAGTTCCATGTCGACCTCGGTATCGCGTCATGAGCGTGTGCTGGTGAAGATAAACCGGCGCTATTGGCCGCCGTGCAATGGCCGGTCATAAACCGGTTAATTCTGAATCAACTCGCCAATGCCCGCTGTACAACTAAATTACGTTTAGCTTTCGAAACAAAAAGAGAATAAGCCTTCCGTTAATTTTTCTCCGGACTTGCCGATAACACGTGAACCCGCCTTTACATAAGCGTCGAGGCAGGTGGCCACCTCATTCAGACCACAACCAAAGAGGCATTAGAAGCCTATGTTTGCTTTGCGAAGGATTCTCACCGTCATCCCGATTGCCACGCTCGCCGCGTGCTCGGTTGTCGCGCCGCCCTATTCGGCCTCCGTCGACAACATCCAGACGCTCAAGAACGCATCGCCTCTGGCAACGCGTCTCGGCACCTTCAGCAACGATAAAGCCGATGGCGATCATTCGTCCGTGCAACTGCGCGCGAACCGCATGACCTCGCCCGTTGGCGATTCGTTCGCTCAATATCTTTCGGGTGCCTTACAGCAGGAGCTGACTATCGCCCGTGCGCTGTCACCGGACGCCAAGGTCGAGTTGAGCGGCGTGCTGCTGAAGAATAACGTCGATGCCAACATCGGCACGGCCACCGGCACGATCGCCGCTCGCTTCATCGTCAAGCGCGGCGAAGAAGTGCGCTACGACAGCGTGAAAACCGCGACGACGCAATGGGACTCGTCATTCGCCGCCGCGATCGCGATTCCGCGGGCGACGCAGGAGTATCCGCTCATCATCCAGAAACTGCTCGCATCGCTCTACGCGGATCCCGCGTTCATGCAAGCCATCCAGTAATCCTCCTTTTCTCACCGACCAGAAATCATCATGAACCTGATGCACCTTATTCGCAGTATCGCGGTCACCGGCGCAATTGCGTCGCTCGCAGGTTGCGCACACGACATCACCATCTCCGGCGACCCGGCAGCAATCACCGCGACCACCCCTGCCGCGGCAACGGCAACGGCTCAAACGCAACCGATCAACAAGACGGTCGGGCTCGTGATTACCGACGAACTGCGCACCAAGGAAGTCGTGACGCCAGGCGGTGGCGGCGACAAAGTGGCCTACAAACCGTATCGCGATCTGGAACTGCCGATCTATGTCGAACTGAGCCAGGTGTTCAGCAATGTGGTGAAGCTGAATGCCGCGCCTGATCAGGCAACGGTCCAATCCAAGAATCTGAGCTACGTCGTCACGCCGACCATCTCGACGACCTCTTCGTCGCCGAGTCTTCTGACCTGGCCGCCGACCGACTTTTCGGTAACGCTCGTGTGTACTGTGACCGATCCGAGCGGCAAACTCGTGACGAAAAAAGAAGTGACGGGCAACGGTCACGCGGAATTCAGCGAATTCAAGCGCAACTTCGGTCTCGCCGCCCAGCGCGCGACGACTGACGCCGTGCAGAAGCTGCAGGCCGCCATGCAGGACACGCCGGAACTGCGTCAGTAAAAGCAGGCCGCGATGATCGGCGCCCGCCGGGTTCGGCGGGCGCATCGACTTCAGGCTGCTGTCAGGCCAGCAGTTCATCAGCACACTGCTCTCGGTCCAGCAGCAGAAAAACTCTTCTTCACCCCATCAGTCAGCAAGTCGGGACACTCACCCCGATGGCATGGCTCGTGCTTTTAAGTCGATACGATCCGGAGCTCAACCGCTCCGCCTCACTCCACCTATCGACTCAAGAGCAGGCGCATGACATCACAAAACCCGCGTGAAGCATTGCCACTTTCAACCGGCACCGACTACGCACCGTTGCTCGCCCGATTCAAACCGATCTTTGACCGGATCGCGGAAGGCGCACTCGAACGCGAACGCACGCGTACGCTTCCCTACGAGCAGATTGTCTGGTTGAAGGAAGCCGGGTTCGGCGCGGTCAGAGTGCCGCGCGAGTACGGCGGCGCCGGCGCGTCGCTCCCGCAGCTCGTGCAGTTGCTGATCGAACTGGCCGAGGCCGACTCAAGCTTGCCGCAAGCGTTGCGTGGCCACTTCGCCTTCGTCGAAGACAGGATCAACGCGGCGCCCGGCGCGGCACGGGAAACATGGTTGCAGCGATTCGTGGCGGGTGAAATCGTCGGCAATGCGTGGACCGAAGTCGGCGCGGTCAAAATCGGCGATGTGATCACACGTGTATCGCGCCACGACAACCAGTGGGTCGTCAACGGAACGAAGTACTACAGCACGGGCAGCATCTTTGCCGACTGGATCGACGTCTACGCGCAGCGCGACGACAACGGCGCCGACGTCATTGCAGCGGTGAGCGCGCACCAGCCAGGCGTCAAACAAAGCGACGACTGGGATGGCTTCGGTCAACGCACCACCGGAAGCGGAACGTCCGTCTTCGACAACGCGGTGGTCGACGCCGAAAACATCATCGATTTCTCCACGCGTTTCAAGTACCAGACGGCGTTCTATCAACTGGTGCTGATCGCCGTGATCGCGGGAACGGGGCGCGCCGCATTGCGCGACATCTCGCATGAAGTACGCAAACGCACCCGGGTCTACAGCCACGGCAACGCGCCGCGTGTTAGCGAAGACGCGCAGGTGCAACAGGTGGTCGGGCAAATTGCAGCACGCGTGTACGCTGCGGAGGCCACTGCAGTGCGCGCCGCGGAGCCCGCCCAAAGCGCGTACGAAACGCGCTTCGGCCCGGACCGCGATGCCGAACAAGCCGCGAACGTGGCGGCCGAAATCGAATCGGCCAAAGCGCAAGTCGCCGTGGCCAGTCTGATTCTGCAGGCAACCACCGACCTGTTCAACGCACTGGGCGCTTCAGGCGTTAGCGAGAACAAACTACTGGACCGTCACTGGCGAAACGCCCGTACCGCCGCGTCGCACAACCCGCTGATCTACAAGGAGCGGATCGTGGGCGACTGGGAAATCAACGGCACTCAGCCGCCCTTTGTCTGGCAGATCGGCGACAGCAGATCCGCCACCTAGGTCAGGCGCGTGAACCTACTTCTGCGCGGAAATCTGTTTGGCCCGGATCAGGCGCGCCCGCAACACATTGCGGCTAATGCCCAACAGCCGCGCCGCCTGAATCTGATTCCGGTAGCAGAAGTCGAACGCCACGCGCATCACCGTGTCTTCGATCTGCTCGAACAGGTTGCCTTCCGCCTGATCGAAGAGATGACGCAGCGCCCCTTCCAGCGCTTCGATCGGTGTCGATGCGACAGGGTCAGCGGCCGCGCGTCGCGCGGCGTGAATCCCGAACGACGACATCTGCAGATCACCCTCGCCCAGCGAATCGCTGCGGCACACCAGCAACGCATAGTGAATGACGTTCTCAAGTTCACGAATGTTGCCCGGCCAACTATGTTCCAGCAGCTTTCGCTCCGCGCGCGGCTCGATGCCCACGGGGCCGTAACCGAGCCGGTTCCGGTACTCCTCGATGAAATAGCGGGCCAGCGGCAGGATATCGCCGGGCCGGTCGCGCAGCGTGGGCACGGCCAGATGCACGACGTTCAGCCGATAAAACAGATCCTCGCGGAAATGGCCCGCCACCACCGCATCCTGCAGATGCACATTGGTGGCCGCCAGCACGCGCACGTCGATGGGAATACTCCTGCGTGAACCGAGCCGCACGATCTCGCGCTCCTGCAGCACGCGCAGCAGCTTGACCTGCATCGACAGCGGCAGATCGCCTATTTCGTCCAGAAACAGCGTCCCGCCATTGGCCGCTTCGAACCAGCCGGGCTTGGCGCAGAACGCACCCGTAAACGCGCCTTTCTCGTGGCCGAACAATTCGCTTTCCACCAGCGACTCGGAGAACGCCCCGCAATTGACCGCCACAAACGGGCCGTCCTTGCGAGCACTCAGGTTATGCACATGACGGGCAACCAGCTCCTTGCCTGTCCCGGTCTCGCCGATCACCAGCACGTTGGCCTCGCTCGGCGCCACCATGCGAATGCGTTCAAGCAAAGCCACCGATTGCGGGTCCGAGAAAATCTGGGCGGTTGCGCGAATGGAGGTGGCCAGCGCGCGCTTGTCGGGCATCGTCAGCAAAGGCGGCGCTTCCGTTCGCGCGATAGCAGGCCGGTCCGGTAACACGTGATCGAGTGAATAGTTCATGAGTAGAAGCTCGGCGTCGGATATCGTTGCGTCAGCGCCCATTCACCGATTTCACGGAGCTTATAGGCGAGCGGATCGTGAAGCGTATGGGTGCGCAAATTTCGCCAGTGACGGTCCAGCCTGAGCGCGCCATGCGTCGCGCGCGCTCCCGCCACATCGAACATACGGGTACAGATGGTGAGCCCGATTTCCGTGGCGGCCACTTTGGCCGTTGCGACCGCCAACGCCACCTCGCCGCGCTCGGCGTCGGTCAGCGCATCGGCGCGCGCCCAGGCCGCATCGAAACGATCTGCCGCCCGGTCGGTCAGGAGCCGGGCCGCTTCGAGGCCTGCCCAGAACTCGCCGTACTGGCCGAGAATATAAGGATCCGCTGCCGCGGTCGGCACGCCGGATGTGTGCCACGGCCGTGCTTCATGAAGCGTGTAATGACGCGCGTCGTTGAACGCACTTTCGCCGATGCTCAGATAGATATTCGTCAGGATCAGTTGTGCGAGCACAGGACGCAGACAGGCAAAAGGCGTCGACAACGGTCCGGGGTCCGTCAGAATCTCGTGATTCTCCACCCGCACCTTTTCCAGTGTCACCGTGCCGCTGTCCGTCTGTCGCTGGCCGATGTTGTTCCAATCCTCCGCGACGGAGATGCCCGTGCGCCCGGTCGGTATCGCCGCGATCAGCAATGTGCCGGTGCCGGCATCTCGCGCGGAAGCGATCAGCATTTCGGAATCGAGCGCGCCGGAACAAAAACTCTTCTGCCCGCTGAACTCCCGCCAATCCGCATGCGTGTGGCTCACGGCCCGCTCATCGAGCGGGTTTAACGCATTGCCCCAGAACCATTGGCGCCGGGCAGTCTGCTCGAACCAGGCGCGCCATTGTGCCGGCGAGCCGAACAGACGCACGGTCGCGAGCATCAGATGGTGGAAACCGAATACATGTCCGAGCGAACTATCTGCTCGACCGAGCGTGCGCACCACATCCAACGTCTGCCGCCAGTTGGCCCCAAGGCCGCCGTGCGCCTCCGGAATGCTCATCGCGAGAAGGCCACTGGCGCGTATTGCGTCGCGCTCGGCCTTCGGCGTTCCGCCTCGCGCGTCGCGTTCGGCGGCGCTTATCGCAAAGGTGGCCGCGAGCCGCTGTGCGCTCTGCAGTGGCGTTTCAGTTACCGATGCACTCGGCGTGCCCAGTAGCACGGAAGCCGGTGCGTCCGGCAGTACGTAGGTCGAATTCATATGGACAAAGGCACTCACTCCGCCAGGCACGGACGTGGAACGGTATCTGACGACTGACGGGTCATGAACGGCATCGCTCATGCGTTGCTTCCTGAGCGACATATTCTGACCACCTCTCGCAAGTTCCGATGCATTTTGTTGTGGTAACCAAAGTCGAATTGCTGCTTACGCAGCAGCATCGTTATGGATGCTGCCTCTGCGTCAGCATTCTCCCGTTGCGCGCCTCCCCCGCAGCAGACCCGTTGGAATACTGAAAGCCCGCAGGCCATCGCCGAATCGGGAAGCTGCTTCTCCAGCAGCAATGCTGAGGCCATGTTGCTTCGCCAGCTTCATACGTCAGCCTGCAATGGTTCCACGCCACCGCGATATGCACGGCAGCAAAAGCCGCAAACGGTTATGCCGTTTGACTCGGCGCGCGATCGGCGTCGATCCGGACTTTCGATCCCGGGCCGTCTGGTTCGCGCAAAACCGGATGGCACGGTATTCGCTAAATAAGCTGCACTCCCGATTAATTTTCTTTCGCCTGAAAGGATCGTTCGAATGGGCAACAGATTAAAAGTGGTCGCCGTCTCCGGCGGATTGCAACGGCCGTCGCGCACCCTCGTCGTGGCCGAACGCCTGCTCGCGGCGCTCGGCGACGCGTTGCCGACCGACACGCATCTCGTCGAACTGGGGCAGATCGCCTCGCGCCTCGCCGGCGCGGTTCATCGCTCGCAGGTTCCCGCCGACGTGGAAGCGCACATCGCTGCCATTGAATCGGCGGATCTGCTGGTCGTGGCGAGCCCGGTTTATCGCGCGTCGTATACGGGGCTCTTCAAGCATCTGTTCGATCTCGTGCATCACGAGGCGCTGCTCGACGTACCGGTTCTGCTCGCCGCAACCGGTGGCAGCGATCGTCATGCGCTGGTCATCGATCATCAACTGCGCCCGCTGTTCAGCTTCTTTCAGGCTCGTACGTTGCCGATCGGCGTGTACGCGTCCGAGGCGGATTTCAGCGGCTACGCGATCTCGAACCCGGCACTGGAAGAACGCATCGCACTGGCGGTAGCACGCGCGCTTCCGTGGCTGCATGCCGGACGCCTTCCCGCTTCTTTCCCGCAAACCGCAACGCTGCTTGCATAGATCCCAACATTCCATCATCAGGACCATCATGAGCCAGAACCCCTCCCACGACGACGCCGTCAAGTTCGCCTACTGGGTACCCAATGTCAGCGGCGGTTTAGTCGTCAGCACGATCGAGCAGCGCACCGACTGGAGTCTCGAGTACAACCAGAAGCTTGCGCAAACCGCGGAGAACGCGGGTTTCGACTACGCGCTGAGCCAGATCCGTTTCACTGCCGGATACGGCGCGGAATATCAGCACGAATCGGTTTCGTTCAGTCAGGCTCTGCTGCACGCGACGACCAAACTCAAAGTGCTCGCTGCGATCCTGCCCGGGCCGTGGCATCCCGCCGTGGTCGCCAAACAGTTGGCCACCATCGACCATATTTCGAACGGCCGCATTGCGATCAACGTGGTGAGCGGCTGGTTCAAAGGCGAGTTCACCGCGATCGGCGAGCCGTGGCTCGAACACGACGAACGCTATCGCCGCTCGAACGAATTCATTCAGGCGCTCAAAGGCATCTGGACGCAGGACAACTTCACCTTCAAGGGGGACTTCTACCGCTTCAACAATTACACGCTGAGTCCCAAGCCCGTACAGAAGCCGCATCCGGAGATCTTCCAGGGCGGCAGTTCACGCGCCGCGCGCGACAACGCCGCGAGTGTCTCCGACTGGTACTTCACCAATGGCAACACGCCGGAGAATCTGAAAACGCAAATCGATGATATTCAGACCAAGGCGGCGAAGAACAATCACAAGGTGCGTATCGGCGTGAATGCCTTCGTGATCGCGCGCGACACCGAAGAAGAAGCCAGGGCCGTTCTCGCCGACATCATCAAACACGCGCACGTCGAAGCGGTGCATGCCTTCGGCGACGCCGTCAAACAGGCCGGCAAAGCTTCCCCCGAAGGGGAAGGCAACTGGGCCAAGTCGAGTTTCGAAGACCTCGTGCAATACAACGACGGCTTCCGCACCAATCTCATCGGTACACCACAGCAGATCGCCGAGCGCATCGTCGAACTGAAATCGGTTGGCGTGGATCTCGTGTTGACGGGCTTTCTTCACTTCATCGAAGAAGTGGAGTATTTCGGCAAGCGTGTTTTGCCCTTGGTGCGTGAACTCGAACTCAAGCAACAGGCCAAGGCCGCCTGATCATGACGAACGCACAGCCGTCGACCTTACCGGACTGGCTGCGCCATCAGGCGCAGCATCGGCCGCACGCCGTCGCCTTGCGGCACAAGCGGCTGGGCGCGTGGCACGCATTGTCGTGGCAGAACGTTGCCACGGCGGTCGAGCAACTGGCCGCCGGTCTCGCGCAATACGGTTTTTCGGCAGGCGACGCGCTGCTGCTCGTCAGTCATCCACGCGAGGAGGCGTTGCTGCTGTCACTCGCGGCGCAGTGGAACGGTGGCGTCGCGATACCGCTCGATCCGCAACTCGCCGGCGACACGTTGCGCTCGGTGCTCGTGCAAATCGCCCCGCGCTTCGCGTTCGCCGAAGACGATAGTCAGGTAGATCGTCTGCTGGGCCACGAGGGCTTGCGCGTGATCGACGCCAATCCGCGCAATCTGGCGCCGCATCCGCATGCGGCCGTGATTGCTTATCGCACGTTGCCTGTTCAGGGTAAGAGCGGTTTTGCATCCCTCGCCCGGTCGCACGACGACGCCTTCGCCTTCGTGCGCCTCGATGCCGATGGGCAACTCGTCGAACAACGTTTCCCGCATGTGGCGCTGATGCGCGAAGCACAGCAACTCGCCGCCACCGAGAAACTGCACCCGGACGATGAAGGGTTTGCCGCACGCGCGTTCGCCGCCGCATCGCAGGCGCGTTACCTGATTGCGCCCTGGGTGCTGAGCGGTTTTTGCCTGAATTTTCCCGAGTCGCTCGCGACCCGCGACAACGATCGCCGCGAACTCGCACCTACGCTGGTGGCAGGTACGCGCGAAACCTATGCCCGCGTGGCACAGCTCGTCGACGACCGCTTGCCCGGCGCACGCTCATGGCGACGGCGTCTGATCGATCGCGCCCAACGTGGACAGGGCGGCTCGTTTGTTCGCGCCGTGACCTGGTGGCTCATTGCCCGCCCGCTGCGCGAGGTGATCGGTTTCACGCGTACCCGTGCGGCGCTCGTCATCGGTGCGCCGCTCGACGAGAAAACCGCCGCGCTGTTCGGTGCATTGCGCGTCGACGTGCGCGCGTGGCCCGATGCCGGCGACTGGCGCCGCGTCGAATCGAGCCGCCAGGCGGCGTCGTCACAACACCCGATGACCAGTGGCGGGTTGCAAGATCCAACACAACAGCCAACGCAACAGCCAGCCTATTGACGCATGACTCAATTTTCAATGACTTCGTCCGCAACCGCCCTGCTCTCGCTCGACCATATCTCGCTGTCGTTCAAAGGCGTAAAAGCGGTCACCGATATCAGCTTCGCCGTGCGCAAGGGTGAAATCTGCGCGCTGATCGGTCCGAACGGCGCGGGCAAAAGTTCGCTGCTCAACGTGATCAACGGCGTCTATCAACCGCAGCAAGGCCGTGTGCTGTTCGACGGCCATACCTATCGGCGCATGAATCCGTATCACGCGGCACACCGCGGCATTGCCCGCACGTTTCAGAACATTGCGTTGTTTCGCCGGATGAGCGTGCTGGACAACGTCCTCACCGGCCGCAATCTGCACCGGCGCAGCACGTGGCTCGAGCAGACGTTGAGCATCGGCCGTGCCCGCAGCGACGAGGCGGTGCAACGCCACCATGCGGAAGTCGCGATCGAAGCGCTCGACTTGCAGCGCTACCGGCATACCACCGTCGGCACCTTGCCGTATGGCGTTCAGAAACGCGTCGAACTGGCCCGCGCCCTCGCCGCCGAGCCACGCCTCCTGTTGCTCGACGAACCGATGGCCGGCATGAATGCGGACGAAAAACACGCCATGGCCGGCTATGTGCTCGACGCCAACACGCAGTTCGGCGTGACCGTCGTACTCATCGAGCACGACATCGGCGTGGTGATGGACCTGTCGGATCACGTCGTGGTGCTCGACTACGGCAAGAAAATCGCCGACGGCGCCCCCGCCGACGTGCGCACCAACCCGGACGTGCTGGCCGCCTACCTCGGCACCCGTCACTGAGAGACTGAACAACATGGGATTTTTTCTCGAAGTACTCGTCGGCGGCTTGCTCGCCGGCGTGATGTATTCGATGGTGGCGATTGGCTTCGTGCTGATTTACAAAGCGTCCGGCGTATTCAACTTCGCGCAGGGTTCGATGGTGCTGTTCGGCGCGCTCACCTATGTGAGCCTCGTCGAACGGCATGTGAACCCCGTGCTTGCATTTGGCGCAACGCTGGCGGCACTGGTGCTGATTGCCTTGCTGATCGGTCGCCTCGTGTTGCGGCCGTTGGTGAACCGGCCGCCGATTGTCCTGTTCATGGCGACACTCGGCTTGAGTTTCATTCTCGAAGGCGCGGCGCAGTTGTTCTGGGGCGCGCAGGTACACGGCCTGGATCTCGGCATCGACGACAAGCCGCTGAACGTGGCCGGCGTCATGATCAGCCAGTTCGACATCTTTGCCGCCGCGACCGCCGGTGTGCTGGTGCTCGGCCTGTCGCTGCTGACCAATCGCACGCGGCTCGGCTTGTCGCTGCGCGCGGTCGCCGACGATCCGCTCGCGGCGCTCGCCATCGGCATACGGCTGCCCCGCGTGTGGGCGATCGTCTGGGCGCTGGCCGGCTTTGTCAGCCTCGTGGCGGGGCTGCTGTGGGGCGCACGCCTGGGCGTGCAGTTCTCGCTCTCGCTGGTGGTGTTGAAGGCGCTGCCGGTGCTGATCATCGGCGGGTTTTCGTCGATCGGCGGGGCGATCGTGGGCGGCTTGCTGATCGGCGCATCGGAGAAGCTTGCCGAGGTCTATGTCGGCAGCCTGCTTGGCGGCGGCATTGAAAACTGGTTTCCCTACCTGCTCGCGATGCTGTTCCTGCTTGCGCGGCCTGTCGGCCTGTTCGGCGAACCCGCCGTCGAACGCGTGTGAGGCCCGCCATGTCATCTCCACGCGCCACCCTGAACGCACCGCACAAGTTCAAGCCGCACGCGCTGCGATTGCCGCTGCTGAAGTCATCGCTCACAGCCTTGCTCGCGCTGATCGCGTTCATCGCCGTTCCTCTGTTCGGCAACGACTACTGGCTCAATGCCATTCTGATTCCGTTCCTCGTCCTGTCACTCGCGGGACTCGGTCTGAACCTGGTCACCGGCTACGCGGGCCAGCTCTCGCTCGGTTCCGCGGCGTTCATGTCGGTTGGCGCCTACGCCACGTACAACCTGATGGTACGGGTGCCCGGCTTGCCGCTGATCGTCGATCTGTTGCTGGGAGGATTGATCACCGCTGCGGTTGGCGCAGTATTCGGCTTGCCAAGTCTGCGTATCAAGGGCTTCTATCTGATCGTCTCGACACTGGCCGCGCAATTCTTTGTCGAATGGGTTTTTACGCGAGTCAGCTGGTTTTCCAATGACGACACCTCGGGCGTCCTCAGCGCGCCGCGCCTCACCGCGTTCGGCCTGAAAATCGACACGCCGGCTGCACGCTATCTCCTCGTGCTAGGCGTCACTACCGTCCTGTTCATGCTTGCCGCCCGCCTCGTGCGCAGCGAACTCGGCCGCCGCTGGATGGCCGTGCGCGACATGGACACCGCCGCGCGCGTGATCGGCATTCCGGCCGGCCGCACCAAGCTGCTCGCCTTCGCGCTGAGTTCATTCGTGATCGGCATTGCGGGCGCGTTGTGGGCATTTGCCTATCTCGGCACGGTGGAACCGCACGGCTTCGATCTCAATCTGTCGTTTCAGGTGTTGTTCATCATCATCATCGGCGGCATGGGGAGCATTGGCGGCAATTTTCTTGGCGCGGCGTTCATCGTGCTGCTGCCGATTCTTCTCTCGAATGCGGCGGGCGCGCTCGCCAGCATCGGCATCGAAGCCGGTCAATTGCAGAACCTGCAGAGAATCCTCTTCGGCACGTTGATCATCGTTTTTCTCATCAAGGAACCGGACGGGCTCGCAAGACTCGTCCAGACCGCGCGGAACCGTCTGCGCGACTGGCCGCTGCGGGCATGACGCCGGTTTCATCCCTCTCTCCTTCAACCATCGCTTATCCATTCAAGGTCCATCCAGTATGAATTTCATCAACTCCTTCAGAAAGCGTGGGACCGTCTCGCGCGTCGCCGTTACCGCGAGCCTGATGCTTGCGCTCACCGCCGCGTTCATGCCCAGCGTGCAAGCCGCGGGCGAAGAATACTTCCCGCTGCAAAGCTATCGCGTCGGACCGTATGCAGCGGGCGGCAGTGGGTTCTTCGGCGGTTTCATCGACTATATGAACCTCATTAACAAGCGCGATGGCGGCGTCAACGGGGTCAAGCTGACGTGGAGCGAATGCGAAACCGAATACGTCGTGGAGAAAGGCGTGGAGTGCTACGAGCGGCTCAAAGGCGGCCTGAACGGCGCACCGGCTGCGGCGACCAATCCGCTCTCGGTCGGCATCGCTTACGCGACGCTCGACCGTTCGACCGCCGACAAGATTCCGCTGGTCACGATCAATCACGGCCGCACGGATTCCACCGACGGCGCGGTATTCCCGTATGTGTTTCCACTCCAGCTCAATCCGTATAGCGAAGTCTCGGCCATCGTCAATTACATCGGTCAGCAATCAGGCGGATTGAACCAGCTCAAAGGCAAGAAGATCGTGGTGCTCTACCACGGTTCGCCTTATGGCCGCGAGACGATTCCGGTGCTCGACACGCTCGCCAAAAAGTACGGTTTCGAGCTCACACAGATCGAGGTCCCGCACCCCGGCAACGAACAGGGCTCGCAGTGGCTCACGATCCACCGGATCAATCCGGACTGGGTGATTCTGCGCGGCTGGGGCGTGATGAATCCGGTCGCATTGAAATCGGCGCAGAAGGTGGGCTTCCCGGCCAATCACATCATCGGCAACATCTGGAGCAATTCGGAAGAGGATGCACGCCCGGCAGGCGACGCCGCCAAGGGTTTCATTTCGATCACCACGCATCCGTCGGGCACCGATTTCCCGGTGCTACAGGCGATCAACCAGTATGTGATCAAACCCGGCAACGGCAACCTGAAGGACCCTGCGCGCTTCGGTACGGTGTACTACAACCTGGGCGTGGTCAACGGCATTCTCAATGTCGAAGCGCTGCGCGTCGCACAGGCCAGATATGGCAATAAACCGCTGACGGGCGAACAGGTGCGCTGGGGTTTCGAGCATTTGAATCTCGACGACGCACGTCTTAAGCAGCTCGGCGCATACGGTCTGGTTCAGCCGCTGAAACTGTCGTGCTCCGATCACGAGGGCGGCGGCGCCGTGCGCTTCCAGCAATGGGACGGCCAGCAATGGAAAGTCATCAGCGGCTGGGTGCAGGCGGATCGTGCGCTGCTGCGCCCGATCATCGAGAAATCGGCCGATGCATACGCCAAAGAAAAGGGAATTACGCCGCGCGATTGCAGTAAGGACCTCTGAGCATGAGCGCCGTCCCGATCCTGCAGGTCGACGAGATTGCCGTGACGTATAGCCAGCTCATTGCGGCATTGCGCGGCGTCTCGCTGACGGTGCCGTCCGGCGCTATCGTGGCGCTCCTGGGCGGCAATGGCGCGGGCAAAACGACCACGCTGAAAGCCGTCTCGAACCTGATTCGCGCCGAACGGGGCGAGCTGACGTCGGGCCGCATCGCCTATCGCGGCAACGCGATTACCGACGTGGACCCATGGACGCTCGCCGAACGGGGGCTCGTCCAGGTGCTGGAGGGACGGCGTTGCTTCGCCCATTTATCGGTTGATGAAAATCTGCGGCTCGGCGCCTTTGTACGAAGGCCCAGCCGTGGCGATCTCGAGGCGGAACTCGAACGCATCTATGGGATCTTTCCGCGGCTCAGGGAGCGTCGCAAGACGTTGGCAGGCTATACGTCCGGCGGAGAACAGCAGATGCTTGCGATCGGCCGGGCGTTGATGGCGCGGCCCTCGCTGGTGTTGCTCGACGAACCTTCAATGGGGCTCGCTCCGCAAGTCGTCGAGGAGATCTTCGAAACGGTGGCGGCACTCAATCGCGACGACGGCGTCAGTTTTCTGCTGGCGGAGCAGAATGCGGCGATCGCGCTGCGCTATGCGCAGTCCGGCTATGTACTCGAAGGCGGCCGCGTGGTCGCGCAGGGGAAAGCGGACGTTCTGCTGGAACTGGATGGCCTGCGTGATGCGTATCTTGGGAGCGGAGCACGGTCCACAGGGTCCGCACAGGCCACGGGCGGCCCGCGTAGAGGTTCCCGCTACGCTGCTGCGTCGGCTACGTGAGCGGCCGGCCAACGCCACCGTCGCCTGAGCGTTGCCACGCTGCCGCTCACGCCTTGTCCGTGGAGTGCGCGATCAGGTTTTTTTCGAGCTGCGGGATCTCCTCACCCCGGACCGACTTGCCCAGAAGAAAACCCTGGGCATGGGTGCATCCGCAGACGCGCACAAAATTTAGCTGCTCCTGCGTCTCGATGCCTTCCGCCGTGGTCGGTATGCCGATTTCCCGCGCCAGGGCCACAATCCCGCGAACCACGGCCGCGGATTCGCGCCGGTGCACGGACTCCTTCACGAACGAACTGTCGATCTTGAGCTTGTCGAATGAGAAACGCACGAGCGTGGACATGGTTGAAAAACCCGTGCCGAAGTCGTCGAGCGCGAGGCCGATGCCCAACGCCCGCAGTTTCTCGACATTGTGCCGGGTGACGCTATCGTCGCTCAGCAACACCGTTTCCGTGACTTCGATATTCAGACGTGCCGGCGGCAATCCCGTCTTGCCAAGAATGGCGGCGACCGTGCCCGCAAACGACTCCTCCCGCAATTGCACCGGCGAAACATTCACGGCCACGCTCACCGCATCACGCCAGGTGGTCGCTTCCGTGCAGGATTGCAGCAAGGCCCACTCGCCGAGTGCGAGGATCAGGCCCGTGCGCTCGGCGGTCGGAATAAATGCGGAGGGAGACAGCTCGCCCCGGGTCGGGTGCGTCCAGCGCAGCAGCGCCTCGCGGCCGGAAATCGTGTCGTCGCTGAGATCGACGATGGGCTGGTACTCCATGCGCAGATCGCGATAAGACTGCATCGCGCCTTCCAGATCGCTTCGCAGCAGGCTCAAACTTTCGTCGGAGGCGTGCCTGGCGGCATCGAACATCGCGAAAGCGCTTTTGCCACTGCGTTTGACCGCATACAACGCGCGGTCCGCGCAGATCAGCAATTGCGGCCCGGTGGCTGCGTGCTCCGGATAAACCGAGACGCCCACGCTGGCGCCGATATGCACCAATGCCTCGCTCAGGACGAAAGGGCGCGCCAGCGTTTTGACGATGCGATCCGCCAGCAATCCGACGGCGCCGGTCGACGCCGTGCCGTCGGTCATGGCGACAAACTCGTCGCCTGCCAGGCGCCCGACCAGGCCGGCGGCCGGCAGGACTTCGCGCAATCGGATCGCGGCCTCCTGAAGGATCTGATCGCCGGCGGCATGGCCCAGGCTGTCATTGATCGCCTTGAAACCGTCGAGGTCAATCAGCAGGACCGCGAACCGATAATCCTGGCGCAACGAGCCCGCCGCGGTGCGCTCCAGCAGAAGCTCGGTAATGCGAGCGCGATTGGGCAGACCAGTGAGGCTGTCATGATGAGCGAGCCGGTGACTGCTTTCGCGCGCCAGCAGAAGCGCCACGATGTCGCGATTGCTGCGCAGCGCCACGGTAAAAAATCCCGCCGCACAAAACGGCGCCTGAAACAGCAGCACGAGCTTGCCGGAGCCGGGAGAAAGCGCCGCCCCGCAAGCCAATAGCGCGAGAATGAACGAAATCTGCAGAAGCACCAGCCGGGGTGTGCCCGCGTTGCGCCCGGCCAATCCGCCGATCACCCCCACCGCGCAAACGTTGCCGAGCAGAAACAGCGTCTGATCTCCGCTGGTGTTGCACAGGAAAGTGCCAAAGCCAAATATGACAGCCCAGAGAAGACTCGCGAGGAGAAAGGCCGAGGTAGGGGTGGGCAGGTTGCGCGCGCTGCGCCGGCAGCACAGCCAGATCAGCGAGAGACGCGCAATCAGCAGGGCGACGACAGCGCCGCCCCAAGCCGCGTAAAGGGCCCTTGGATACAGATAGTAGGCGGTCGCGCAGACGCTGATTTCGCAGATCGACGCAAATATAATCGATGCGGTTCGGGTGAACAGATTGGCAAGCAATATTTGCCGATTGTCAGCGCTCAGGTTCTGAGCGGAAGACACGACCCATTTGAAAAATGGAGACCTTGGTTCGCTGAACGCCATGACCTGCGCATTTTTTAATGGTTAGTGGATCGACTGGAACCCAGCGCAATTATTACGTAAACACAAAGTGTTCAGGCGACTTCCACCGGCACCCGTTTTGCCAACGCGCACATCAGTTCGTACCCGATGGTTCCCGACGCATGAGCGACGTCGTCGATCCTGACCTGATCACCCCATAGCTCGACTGTTGAACCGATCCCTGCCTGCGGGCATGGCGACAGGTCGACGGTGAGCATGTCCATCGAAACACGGCCCACCACTTGCGTCATGACACCGTCGACCGCGATGGGCGTACCCGTCGATGCATGCCGGGGGTAGCCGTCCGCATAGCCACACGCAACCACGCCAATGCGCATTTCACGATTGGCGGCGAAGGCACGGCCATAGCCGACTGTTTCCTGCGCCGACAACGACTGCACGCCGATCACTTCGCTCCTGAACGTCATTGAAGCGCGCAAGCCCACGTCGACGATGTGACGCGACTGACCGGTGGGCGAACCACCGTAGAGCACGACACCCGGACGCACCCAGTCGCGATGCGCCTGGGGGTGCCACAGAACGGCTGCCGAATTCGCGAGACTGCGTTGTCCCGGTATGTCGTGAGTCACCGCATCGAAGCGATCCATCTGCCATGCCACGTCGCCGTCGTCCGCATTCGCGAAATGGCTCATCAGCGTAATGTCCGCGATGCCCGGAACCGATTTTGCCTCCTCCCACGCGGCGCGGAACGCGTCGGGCCGGAACCCGAGACGGTTCATTCCGGAGTTCATCTTCAGATTCACGTTGACGCGCGCACCCGACGGCGACAGGCGCAACAGATCGAGTTGCTCACGGCAATGCACGGCCATGGAAAGATCGAACTGCTGGGCGATCTGCACGTCACCGGGCCTGAAAATGCCTTCCAGAAGAAGAATCGGCCGGGTCCAACCCAACTCGCGCACGCGAACCGCTTCGTCGAGATCGAGCAGCGCGATGCCGTCGGCGCTTGCGAGCGCCGGAAAGACGCGCTCGATTCCATGCCCGTATGCGTTGGCTTTGACCACGGCCCAAACCCGTGATCGAGGCGCCCGTTGTTTGACGAGGGAGAGGTTATGGGCAATAGCGTCGGGATGAATCTGCGCAACGATGGGGCGTGGCATAGGAGGCGTTAAGGGTTGATTTGGAAAGGGAATAGCCGCCCATTGCTAACAACCGGAGTTATGGCCAGCAGGCAGCTTTTTCGACTATCGTATCCAGCCTCAACCAGTTTTTGTTAATGTATTACTTTGATTTTCAGGTTTATCTGTCGGTTGAACGGCGCTGGCCCGTGAACCCTTTTTCATGTCCGGTTCGGTCAACAACTTGATTCAATCAGCCGTCTGCGTTCGCCGCCGGCTTCGAACGGCTAGACTCGGCTCTGGTCTTTCGAGGGGCGCCCATCTCAGGCACACACCCCACCCCTCGGTCTCATAGCCTGCCGCTCCCTCGGGCGGCAGGCTTTTTTTTCGTGTTTCTTCGTGGATTCGTGGATTCGTGGATTCGTGGATTCGTGGATTCGTGGATTCGTGGATTCGTCGATTCGTCGATTCGTCGATTCGAAGCGATGGTGCGCAACCGGCAAACGCGCCGCTGCGCCCCTGCCCCTAATCGAGGATCGAAAGCAGCTCGGCAATGCTGATGTCTGGTAATTGCTTGGCGATCATGTCCCAAAAGATCACGTCGTGCATCGCGCTTGCCTCCTCGGTCGTCCTCCATCGCCGCGCACCGACAATGGTATCGGCGGTTTCGCTGGCGGCATCAACGATTGTTTTAATGTCTTGTTTGTGCATGAACGGGTTATCGGCTACAAGTGCGACTTTTTTTAGGCACGCAATCGTTTGCCAGTAATCTGATCGCGCCTGGCTCCTGTCTGCACCCGGCCAATGCAACCTCCCGCGGGCGGCAGGCGAGCCGCGCGTAGCGTGCCGACATGAAACGGGGCACCCCTTTCAAAGAAGACACAGGAAGGCCCTGCTTTGAAGATCGGGCCAATGGGAAACAGACAGGCGCCGTGCGGCAGCCGGCCGGAAATCAGAAGGAAGTCTCGCGACAGGGTGGCCGCGGTTATTCCAGCAACCCCGAATTGCCATGCCGCTTTAGCACGATTATCGGCAACCTGGCGCCCGGCGAGGCCATGCCGCTTCAATATGGCTTAACGACCTGATTCCCCTTGAGCCGTGTATAAATTATTTTAGAAAGCCCTCCATACACTCCGTCTCATTTGGCAGTTATTTACCAGATTCATTCGACTTTTTCGTTAAAACGCGCAAATCTTTTATCTGGAAATGCGCGTGCCGCCGGAACACGCCACCACTCAATTAATGTCTTGATCCGCCAATGTCCTGGCTAATTCAGCCATACAATAAAGATGCTAATATCATTTGCATAACATGTGCCAACAAGAAAAATGACAGGGTCTTGAGAGAGGCTTTGCAGGCCATATCATTCCGGGGAAAACTAATGGAGAGGGTTCATACTCTGCCGCGCAGGTCGCGGCAAGGTGCCATGCCGACGCTAGCAAACGCGATGACTCGCGTCGACATAGCGCTGTTCAATGGCTTTGCACTGCCTAAGGTCGCAGCGCTCATCGAGATCTTTCACAAGGCGAACGTGCTCAACGCGTCGCAACGATCGGGCCGCGCGCGCTACGACGTCTCACTGCTTTCGGCTGCGGGTGGCCGCATCGCGAGTTCGTCATCGGTGTTCGTGTGGACGGAAAGCGTCGATACGCATCGCGGCACGAACGACACGCATCTGTTGTTCATTGCCGGCGGCGCGGGCGTGCAGCAGGCATGCGGCGACGAACGCCTGCGCATCTGGCTGCGGCACTCGCATTCCTTCAGCGCGATCGTTCACCCGATCGCGGAAGGCCGGCTGCTGCTGGACGCGGCTGGGCTTGCCAGCCGCTTCCACCCGCCTCTGCCTGGCGGCAGCAACACAGGCAGTCTCTATCCGGCACGCCCAAGCAGTGAAGCCCCGGCTGCCGAGCGCACGGCATTGCGCATCATTGAAGACGATCTCGGGCCCGAACTGGCGTGTCAGGTTGCCGAGTCCATCGCCCCCCAGCAAAAGACGCCATTCAGCGCTTCCATTGCTCGCAGCGTGGCGCCACACGTCAGCGAGAAGATCATGGCGTCGGCGCGCTGGCTGGAAGAAAACATCGACCGTCCCATTTCGGTCGACGACGCGGCACGCCTCGCCGCCATGAGCGAGCGCAATTTCTTGCGCCGCTTCAAGAACGAGATCGGCTTGACGCCCTCCGACTATCTCCTTCGCGCACGCCTGAATCTGAGTTGCCGGATGCTCGTCGAATCGCGTTTGCCCGTCGACAAAATCGCGCGGCGCTGCGGAATTGGCAGCGGCGGCCAGTTGGCCAAACTGTTCCGCAAGTATCTGTCGACGACACCGACAGACTACCGGCTGAGCAGAGAAGCGTCGCCAGTCAGTCCGGCCTGAGTGCGCGGCCCGGCGCACGCGATCGACCAGGCGAACGCGGTGCCGCACACCCGGCGTTCAATGGCGATGATCGTTGCACGCGCCTGGCTTCGCGCATCTCCACCGCCAGTCCATCTCATCTTCGCATCACCTTCACATCACGCACGGCCCGGCGTGACATGGACGCGCAACTGGCAAACCAGCTCCGAGCTCTCCGCCAGAACTTCCATTTCAGCCGGGGTCAACGAACAGATGCGGCCCGCCAGGACATCGGAGACCCCAAGCATGCGTTTGCCGCTCTCGCGGTCTTCGCGGAGCATCCGTTGCGCGAGCAGTAAATACGACAGATTGAACTTCGCAATCGCATCAGAAATATCGGACTCTTCTTCCATCATTGTTCCGCCATGGCGACCCAGGTTTTAATTGCGAACATTAATGCAGCTGGCTCTGCTGATTTGCTGGCAATAACAGACGTGAGGAGTCTATCCATTTTGAAATACTCGTCACTGACAAAATCTTGGGCTATTCCGCCATCCAGCAGGAACGTAAGCTTTTTTGAATGCCGGTCAACCGGCGGTAGCGGCACAAATCGGCGTGCAGCGGGCTCAACCATGGAAATGCAGCTTTACAGGTGCGTTCGGTCAATTGCTAAGCACGATCCGACATGCGTCTATTGAACGGGCCCACTGGCGGACATACTGGCCGCGGGTTCGTCCCAATTGGCGAGCCTTCAATACCTCGGCTTAGCCTGCCCGTCCAATTGCTGAACGGGCAGGTTCTTTTTGGCGCCTATTGCGAAAATGAACGGCGCGAGCACACGATCACTTCACAATCGAGATTCGAAGCTCATGCTTAAAGTGACCAAAGCAGTATTTCCCGTTGCCGGTCTTGGCACACGATTTTTGCCTGCCACCAAGGCAAGCCCGAAGGAGATGCTTCCTATCGTCGACAAACCGCTGATCCAGTACGCCGTTGAAGAAGCGATCGCGGCCGGCATCACCGAAATGATCTTTGTGACCGGGCGCAGCAAGCGCGCGATCGAAGATCACTTCGACAAGTCGTACGAGATTGAAGCCGAACTGGAAGCACGCGGAAAGGAAAAGCTGCTCTCACTTGTCCGCAATATCAAACCCAGTCATGTCGACTGCTTCTATGTGCGGCAAGCGGAAGCACTCGGCCTCGGCCATGCCGTGCTTTGCGCGGAAAAGCTGGTGGGAGACAGCCCGTTCGCAGTCATATTGGCCGACGACCTTCTGTATGGAAAGCCACCCGTCTTGCGGCAAATGATCGACGTGTTCGATCATTACCACACGTCCGTTCTAGGCGTGGAAAAGATCGCACCGGAAGAATCGAAGTCGTATGGCGTGATCGACGGCAAGCAGTGGGAAGACAATATTTTCAAGCTGTCGGGTCTTGTCGAAAAACCGGAGCCCGCCGAGGCGCCATCCAATTACGGCGTGGTTGGCCGGTACATTCTCAAACCACGAATCTTCGCGCATTTGCGTGCGTTGCGGCCCGGCAGCGGCGGCGAATTGCAATTGACCGACGCGATCCAGTCGTTGCTGACCGACGAGCAGGTGTTGGCCTACCGGTATGATGGAGCCCGCTTCGATTGCGGCAGCAAGCTCGGCTATCTGAAGGCAACGGTGGAGTTCGCCCTGCGGCACCCCGAGGTGGCGGCGGACTTCGAGCAATATCTCGCCAACCGCATGGCGGACATACAGGTTTGACGAAATACGGCGGCCGCGTGAGTCGCCGCCCAGGTAAAGGATTTCTGCATGTGGTCTGCTTTAAGCAATCTCGGCGACGCGGCGCTCACGCTGCCGCTCGCCATGGCCTGCGCGGCATGGCTGACAACTTCGCTGGCAGGCTGGCGTTCGGCGACCTCGTGGCTCACGCTGCTGGCGGCTGGAGCGTTCATGGTGGGCGTCACGAAGATCCTGTACGCGGGTTGCGGCATCCAGATTCGCGCGATCGACTTTCGGGTAATCAGCGGCCATACGATGCTCGCGTCCGCCGTGTGGCCGATGGCGCTGATCCTGTGCCTGCCCCGTCGCGTCAACGCAACGCCGCATCTCGCGCTTGCGTTCGGACTGGCGCTGGCCGCCGCGATCGGGACCGCCCGCGTGTTCGACGACGCGCACACGGTCTCCGAGGTCATCGCCGGCTGGGGTGTCGGCTCACTCGTCACCGTGCTGTTCGTGTGCTGGAAGAATGCGCCCGTGCTGCCGGCACGGTTCCGGCCACTCATCATTATGTCGCTGCTCGGTATCTCGACCGTCGCGTACGGGCATCATGCGCCGATTCAGGAGGCGATCGAACTGTACTCGCCGTACTTGTGCGGGCGTGGCATCTAGCTATTTCTTGAATACCCCGACCACGTCGTCGCCGTCGAACACCAGCAACGCGTTGATCTGCCGCTCGTCCATCAGGATCAGCGCGTCCTCGACGCGTGTGCCGACCGGCACCATCGTGGGATCAGCCGACATCATGTCCGCCGCGATTCTGCCGAACAGCGTGTCGCCAAAACTCTCAATCGCGCGCCGGATATCGCCGTCGGTAATCACGCCCCAGCCCCCACCCGTTTCGCGCCGCACGATCGCGACGCCGAGGCGAGCGCGTGTCATGGTCTGTAGAACTTCGATCGTGCGGGCCTGCTCGGTCACAAACGGCAAATCCCGCCCCACCATCTCGTCTTCGACTCTGGACAGCAGCCGGCGCCCGAGCGAACCACCTGGATGCAGCCGCGCGAAGTTCTCGGGGCGAAAGCCCCGCGCCTTCATCAGCGTTACCGCAAGCGCGTCGCCCATCGCCAGGGCGGCAGTGGTCGACGAGGTCGGCGCAAGCTGCAACGGGCAGGCTTCCTGATCGACGCCGACATCGAGATGGTGATGGGCCGCCTTCGCCAGCGTCGACTTGGGATTGCCCGTCAGCGCAACCAGATAGTTGCGGTTGCTGCGCAGAAACGGAATGAGCTTGATCACCTCATCCGTCTCTCCGGAGTTGGAAATGGCGAGAAAGGTGTCCGCAGGCGTGACCATGCCGAGATCGCCGTGATACGCCTCGCCCGGATGCATGAAGAAACTCGGCGTGCCGGTGCTTGCCAGGGTCGCGGCGATCTTCTTGCCGATAATCCCCGACTTGCCCATACCACACACCACGACGCGCCCTGTCGACGTCAGGATGCAGTCGACGGCATCGCTGAAGTTCTCATCGAGCTGGTGTGCGAGATTGGAGAGCGCCCGCGATTCGATCTGGAATACTTCTTTCGCCGAATCGATATAGTTCACTGCGTTCATCGATTGCTCTGCTTGAATAGATTGACTACACGCGCGACATCTTCCAACGTGTCGACACCGGCGGGGACACTGTCGGACCAGCGCATCACGAGAATCGGAACGCCAAGCCATAGCGCGCGTAGCTGTTCGAGTTGCTCCCGGCGCTCCATCTCGCACGGCGCGCTACGGGTGAGCTGCTGCAACACGGCATTGCGGTACGCGTAGATGCCGATATGACGCAGGAAAACTTCCGGCAGGACATCTGGCGCGGCGCTGTCCGGATTGCGGTCACGGGTGAGCGGGATCGGCGCGCGTGAAAAGAACAACGCCCGATTGTTCTGGTCGGTCACTACCTTGACGATGTTCACATCCTCCACCAGATCGCGCTCGACGATCGGGCTCACGATCGTCGCCATCGCAAGCTGGTGGGCCAAACCGCAATACTCCGCGAATGCCCGCAATAAAACGGGCGGCACGAGCGGCTCGTCGCCTTGAACGTTCAGCACGATGTCGTCATCGCCCCAGCCCGCGTGGCGCGCCACTTCCGCGGCACGGTCCGTGCCGGACGCATGCGCGGGATCGGTCATCGCGCACGGCACGTGGTGGGTCGCCAGCACCGCCTGGATGCGCTCGTCATCCGTTGCGACCACTACCGTGGACGCGGGCAGCGCGTCCTTCACGCGCTCGTACACGCGCACGATCATCGGCTTGCCCGCGAGATCGATCAGCGGCTTACCCGGCAAGCGCGTCGAACCGTACCGGGAAGGAATGACGACACGAACCGGCGCCGACTCACTGGATGACATCATGCCCACTCCGATGCGCCCGCAACGGCACATAGATGTCGTGAACCAGAAAGTCCGCGGCCATTGGCATGTCCCTCTGATCGGTACCCACGCTCATTGAATATCCAGCACCGGTTGGCTTTTCACGAGATCGTCGATCGCCTTGATCTGCGATAGGAAGGCTTCGAGCAGATGAAGCGGCAATGCGCTCGGACCGTCGCAGCGCGCGCGATCAGGGTCCGGGTGAGCTTCGAGAAACAACCCTGCCAGCCCCACCGCCATACCGGCCCGGGCGAGGTCGACCACCTGCCGGCGGCGCCCGCCCGACGCTTCGCTGGCAGGATCGCGGCGTTGCAGACTGTGGGTGACGTCGAATATCACCGGGCAGTCACCGCTCGCGTCCCGCATCTCGCGAAATCCCAGCATGTCCACAACGAGATTGTCATAGCCAAACGAACTGCCGCGCTCACACAGAATCACCTGTTGGTTGCCTGCTTCGTTGCATTTCGCCACCACATGTTTGATCTGCGCGGGGCTCATGAATTGCGGCTTCTTCACATTGACCGGCTTGCCCGTGCGCGCAATCGCCACCACCAGGTCCGTTTGACGGGCAAGAAACGCCGGCAACTGGAGCACGTCCGCCACGTCGGCAACCGGGCGCGCCTGTTCGACTTCATGCACGTCGGTGATGACCGGAACGCCGAAGCGCTGCTTCACGGCACTGAGTATTTCGAGCCCTTCATCCAGCCCAACCCCGCGATACGAATGCATCGATGAACGATTCGCCTTGTCGAACGAGGCTTTGAATACGAACGGCACGTTCAGCTTACGCGTGACGTCGACATATTTCTCGCATACGTCCAGCGTGAAATCGAGGCTTTCGAGCACATTGAGGCCGCCGAAAAGCACGAACGGCAGCGTGTTGCCGAGCGTCACGCCCGGTGCGATATCGATCTTCATGATGTTCTCCCTACGTTTGATAACCCACATCCGCACGGCCACGCGCACCGATGTGGAAACAAGCTTCACTGTCGTTCAACGCGCCAGTCCGCGTGCGTAGAACGGTGCGAGTTGCTGGAAAAAACGCGCCTCGGCGAAGCGCTCTCTGGCTTCTTTCTGCGCTCGCGCGGCGATCAGCCCGCGCAGCACCTGGTCGTCGGCGAAATCGACAATACAGCGCATGGCCTCGGCGCACGTGGTGAACACCACACCGTTATGCCACGGCCGGACAATGTCGACATTCCCGGCACACGCCGAGACTACCACTGGAACACCGAGCAACATCGCCTCGATGACCGAGACCGGCATCCCTTCCCACGATGAAGTAGAAACATACACGCAAGCCTGTTGAAGCTGCAGTTCGACTTGCGAGCGCGCCATCCAGCCGGTGACTTCGACACCCGCGGCGCGCAATTGCGCCTTGAGGGCGGCGTCGCCGTCACCGATCCAGATAAAGCGCAATCCGCTATCGCGCAGGCCATTGGCGATTTCCGCAAACAGAAGCGGGTTCTTCTGCGGACGAATACCGCCCACGGTAATCACATATTTCACGGTCGTCGCGCTTCGCCTCGGCAGGTCGGCCACCCGAACCCGCATTTCGCTCACCGCGTTTTCCACCACCACGACGGGCTGCCGGAGATACGAGCGGACCGCCTTGCTTTCGCTTTCGGAACACGCGACGTATAGACACTTGCGCAGGGTCGCCAGCGATTCCAGCGCGACGAATGCGAATCGTGTAAGCGGCGAAATATCCCGCCGCATGAACGAGATGCAGTGCGGGCTGTAAAGCACGGTTGAGCGCCGTGCCGTGAACAGCGCCGCGAGCCGCCCGAGAAAGCCCGCAACCGACGAATGCAGATGAATCACATCGGGCCGGATCTCACGGAGTACCCCCGTCAATCTGGCAAGCGCCGGCAGTAACGGCACGCCCTTCATCTGCACGTGCCGCAACGCGACATTGCTGTCGAACATGGCGTGGATATCGGTTGGCGTCTCGTCCCGAATGGAGTAAACCACGTGAACTTCGTGCCCTTCCCGCGCAAACCGGTTCGCGATCAGGCAGACCATCGAGAGCGTGCCTGTCGCGCTAGATTCCATTATCTGGACGATCTTCATGCCGAACTCCCCGCATGCACCGGTCCCTGCCAACGCAGCGCCGGCAACGCGGCCCTGATATGCGACAGTACCCCCGATCGCTCGATCACCGCCGTCCACTCGAGCCCGCTCAGGCTGCGTGGATCGTTGTCCTCGATGACGATACGTGAAGCCGGCGGCAATCCGTCGAAGATAGCGGGTCCGGTCACGAACGAGCGGATGTTGAGCTCTGTGCATGCCAGCACGTTCGAAGGCGCGTCGTTGCAGATGATCTTCTTGCCAAGCGCGGCGTATTCCAGAAGCTTGGTCGGCGTCTGAAAGCAATGCGGGCGATGGTACGGGAAGTAGCAGATCGCAAAGTCGGAGCGGCGCACGATACCCAGTGCGTCGGATTGCGGAACCCGGCCGACGAACTCGAGACCCGGGGTGTCTTTGAACGCCTGGTATAGCTCCGGTTCGGGACGGCCTACCAGAATCAGCGAATCGCCGGACTCACGCGGTGCGGCGCGCCATGCCGCCAGCACCTTGTCGAATCCTCGTTCACGGCTCATCTCACCGATATAGCAGAAGCGGCCGCCGGGTAATGCGGGTGTGGCGGCGTCCTGACCATGGGCGAGATTGAAAATCCAATCGGGCACGCCCATCGGCAACAGCGCTGACGCAACCCCATCGCGGAACCCCATGGCGTCGCGCATCCGCTCGTTCTGAAACACGCGCAGATGCGGTCTTGCGTTGAACGAGCGCTTGAGTCCGTCCTTCACCCACGCGAGTGGTCCGAGCGACAGCGAGCGATAGTCATGGATCACAAAGCGCGCCTCATCATGGGCGCGATAAAAACCCATGATGCACCACAGTACACACTCCGCCTTGAACGGGAATCGGGCATAAGCATCACTGTCGCCCTCGAACACTTCAAAGCCGTGTCGGTTGAGAAACGCCGTGTAGGCGGATATCTCGGGGTAATTCGCTTTCCCCGGGTGCAGAATGAAGACTTTCATGCTTGTTGATCTCCTGTCATCACGCGGGCCGGCACACCGACCGCGACCGCACCGTCGGGCACATTGCAAAGCAGTACCGCGCCCGCGCCAATCCGGGCGCCGTCGCCGATCCGGATATCCCCCAACGCGACGCTGTGCGCGCCGAATTCCACACGATCTCCGATCACCGGCACACCGCTGTTGGTGCCGTCGGCGAGAATCGTGTTGCCGATGGTGACGCCATGGCGGACCACGCAGTAGTCGCCCATGACGCAGTAGCCGTTGATGACGAGACCCGTACCGTGATACAGCGTGAGTCCTTTACCGATTCGCGTCCTGACAGGAATCTCGATACCCATCAGCCAGTCGCACATGAAGATGTAAAGCAGGATGACGGGTGCACCCAGCACGAGCGTCAAGCGGTTCCGACACGCCAGGTAGTTCGCTATCCGGAAGAAAATCACGACGCAGCGCGTTTTCATGAACGCGTTGCACCGATAGTCTTCGGCAATGGCATGGATCGTGTCCTTGAGCGTGGCAACCATCGTCAGCCTCCCGGTGTGAGCACACGTCTCGCCGCGCCGGCCGGAACCGGCCCGGTACCGAAGTAGTCGACCCCATCAATCAGAAAACCGTGGATGTACTTCATCAGGCGGCCGCGGTCGAACTCCTTGTAGAAGCAACGTCCCAGCGCGATCACCTCCTTCCCGTACAGGAGCGCCTCGAGACCCACGGTCGAGTTGATCGTCACAACGGCTTCGGCATGCCGGATGAGCTCCACGGTGGCTGCATCCGCGATCTCGAAGTGATAGACGCCCTGCAATCCGACGATTTCGTCGATCGCCGCCGTGTCGATTTCCGCCGGGTGGATTTTCACGATCAGATCGGCACTTGCGTTCGACGCGAACTGAAAAGCGATCTGAATCGCCTCCAGGTTGTCGACGTCCGAATGCAGCTTGATCTGGGTATCGCCTGAGACCTGGAGCGGCAGGAAAACATAACGCCGCATCGCCAGATCGTCCGCCGACAATTGACCGGCCTGTATGGGAAGCTTCGCTGCGTTGCTGACACGTACGGTGTCGAGCCGCTTTCGTCCCACGCCCCGCGTCGCGAACTTCAACACATAGTTGAGCAGCGACATGCCCTTGCGTTTGAGCGACGTGCGCGATTGCGGTAAGGGTCGCGACTTGTATTCTTCGTAATGCAGCAGCCAGCGGCGATGCTTGTCCTCGCTCGGCATCGGCAGCCGGTCGATCAGCGCGGGATCGTTGCTGATCGATGAGAGCGCGTTCACTCCCATGCTGTCGACGAACAGCTTGCCCGGTAAATTCGACAATTCCAGAAAGCGCATGGCAACGCCGTGCACGGTGCATGCATGGCTGACCGCCCGGCAGATAAGTTGTTGCCCGTTCCACATCAGGCACACCGCCACTTTTCGGGTGCGAAAGACGTCTGAAACAGTACGGAAAACCGCCGCTGAATCAAGCAGCGCCTGTTCAGTATCGATCTGCGCATTCAGAACCTCGATCGACCGCTCATATTGCGAGTTCTCCACGCCACGGTCGTAGCGGGACACGCTAGACGCCTCGTGGCGCAAATAGACGGACTCGTGACCCGCCATGCGAAGCGCCATATGCGCAAGCGGTTCGCTGGTCACGAAAAGGAAGCTGAATTCGTCCCTGACGGTTTGCACCAGCCGGGTGACAAAGTAATAGCGCTCCATCGAATCGATTACGATCACAATCATCACAGTCCCCGGAATAGAGTGAGCGGTTTTCATATCGATACGCGTAGCCGTGCCGCGCTGACGCTCATCACGCGAAACGTCAACATGACCCCGAGGATCATCATCGCGGTACCAGCAAGCGAGAACACCTGAACGCTGGAATGGACGGAGAGATTCATCGCCTTCGCTGCAAACAGCACACCCATCAGCAGCACGCCGCAGGACAATTGAAAAGAGAGATCGAGGCGCTGCTCACGCGTTGCGAGAAAGATCTGCGACAAGGGCACGTAAATCATCTGGAACGCGAATAGAGGAATGAGCGCGTAGAAGAATCCACTTGCGCCAATCCAGCGCTCGCCGAAGAACATCCGGACCAGCGGCTCGAACAGCAATGCGCCACCCACGGCATAGCCAAGCGCCAGCAATGCCAGCGACCGCGCATAGGTGAGGAACACCTTGGGCAGCACCAGGGCAGCATCCTGCCGCGCCACCGCGCCAATCGCGTCACGCCGGAACACGCCGCCCAGACTCTGCCCAATCAGCGATACGGGGAAAAAACCCAGCCGGTATGCCGCTGCGAAGTAGCCCGCGCTTTCGGCGTCGAACCAGCGGGGAATAATGATCGCGAGTGCATACGTCAGCACCGAACCGCAGATCGTGGAGGGCAGGATGTACTTCGCAAACCGCACGTTGTCGGCGAAAAAACGGCGTGACAGCACGAACGGATACCGATTCCGCCGCCCATGCCACAGCACGCCAATCAGCATGACCGCCGAGATCGCAAGGTTGATCGCGGTGTAGGTTTCGAAGACATCCAGCGAGTTGATCGCTTTGAACCCGAGCGCCGCAATCAGGCACAGCAAAAACGACAGGTTGACGGCGAAGCGGCTTGCCGCGATCAGGTCGTAGCGCCTCAGGCTGTTGAGATAAGAACCCGCGGCGATCTGCGTGAAACAGGCAAACGCATAACCACCCACGATCAGCAACTCCCCATGCGCGCTCGCCACTATGACCGTCATCGCTATCGCAGTCACGCCGCCGCTCAGCGCCATGACATTGACGAACCCACTGAACGACTGCCGTGGGCTGTCGGTGACGCACGCAAGCTCGAAACGCAGCGCGAGCAACGTCCCCGTGAATGTGCCTAGCGCGAGCAGGTAGTTGAAATGGCCCAGCGCTTCGGGCCCGCGCAAGCGCCCGATCAGCGAAATGCACAGAAACAGTGCGATCTGTCCGGTGACCACGCCCGCCATGGAGACGACCGAATCCCGCAGGCGGATCATGGCGCGCTCGTCCACAGCGCGACGCAGCCGCTACGCGTCATGATGGGTTCCATATTCGTAGGCGACGTAGCGATAGCCGCCATACTTCGAGCCGTAGCCGTACTGCCCGAGGCGCGGATTGACACCGTTAAACACCACGCCGTTCAATTTGACGCCGTTCTGCGTGAACCGTTTGACCGACTCCTCGATTTCGCCGAGCTTCGTCACCCCAGAGAACGCGATCAGGAAGGCGGTACCCGCCGAGGCGGCGAGAATGCCGGTATCCGCAACGGCGAGCACAGGCGCGGAATCGATGATCACAATGTCGTAGCTCCCCGACAGTTCTTCGATCAACGCCGGTACGCGCGAACTCAGCAGCAGTTCTGCAGGGTTCCTGGTGATAACGCCGGTTGCAATGAAGTCGAGTCCGTCAAGCACGTCGCGGTGAATCACATCGGCTACGGAAACGCTGCCCAGGATCGCTTCCGAGAAGCCATTTGCACGGCGAAGTCCGAGGTATTCGTTCAAGCGGCCCTTGCGCAGATCGCCGTCGATCAGCAGAACCCGTTTGCCGCCCATCGCGAGCACCGCGGCGAGGTTTGCCGACACGAACGTCTTGCCCACACCGGGTGCCGGTCCGGCAATGACCACCACGTTGTTCTTCGCCTCCAGCATCGCGAATTGCAACGCGGTGCGCAGGCTACGCAAGCTCTCAACCGCCGGATCGCCCGGTGAAGCAAGTGCGAGCAGCGACACCGAACGCTCCCGTCGTTCCGCCTGCTGCGCCAACACTTTCTGTTGCTCACTGAGCGGCACGGTTGCATAGACGCTGACACCCAGACGCCGTTCGATCTCAGCGGGGTCGGACACGCCATGGAACAGGAACGAGCGCGCGATCGCCGAGCCGCAGCCCACCAGCAAACCGAACAGCAGCGAGGCGGCCACGACGAGTACTTTCTTCGGCTTGACGGGGATTTCCGGCAAGGCCGCTGTATCGACGAGCCGTACGTTGCCGACCTTGCCTGCTCGAACCAGTTGCAATTGCTGCATGTTGTCGAGCAGCGCGGTATAGAGGTCCGTATTGACCTTCACATCGAGCATCAGGCGAACCGAGTCTTGCTGCAGGTCCGGCAAGCGCCGAATCTGCCTCTCCGCCGCGGCGCGATAAGCACTCAACGATGCAATCTGCTGATCGATAGCGGCAATGCTCGGGTGCGTGCCGGTGAAGTGCGACAGCAACTCCTGCCGCTTCTGTTGCAGTTCGAGCAAACGCGTCTGCGCATCGGCAGACTGCCCCAGCGCGAGCTTGGCCTCCTCCGTTAGATCGACGGTGCCGCGCTCGTCGCGCAATTTCGTCAGGCGCTCTTCCGATTCGTTGAGCTGCGTTTTCAGCTTCGGCAACTGCTCGTTCAGGAAGTCGAGCGACTGTGCAGCCTCGGCCGATTTGCGCTCGATGTTCTGGCGAATGTACTGCCGTCCGATTTCGTTCAGTGCATCGGCGAGCCACTGCGGATCGGTGTCCTGCAAGCTGGCGACCACGACGTCGGATTGTTTGACCTTCTCCTGGACGTCGAGATGATCCTGCAGATCTTCGATCGTTTGCAGGCGCGAATTACGTATCAACCGAAAGGCCGTGCCCGGCTTTGCGGCGACAGAAGCCACGCGCAGTTCGATCGGACCGCTGTCGCTGTTGAAACGCTCGAGCTTGCCGATAGTGCCTTCGACACTGTCGGCCAGATCCGAACCCGATAACCGGTAGCGCCGCGCGTCGAGCAGGGTCAACAGGAAGCCGTCTCCCTCGATCTTCGCCGGCACATTGAATACGGGTACCTCGATGTGTTCGTGTCCCCACGCGAAACCGCCGAAACCGGCGAGGCCAGGCTCGGAAAGCCCGTCGTGATGCCGGGCGATCAATTGCCCGATCAACGGGAAACGTCGCGGTTTGGCGTAAATGAACAGATTCAGACCGTCGACCGCGCGCGAGACCACCAGCCGCGAGGCCAGTATCTGCGCTTCCGCCGCGGCAGAGGACTTGACGTCGAAGAGCGCCGACACATCGCCCAACAGACTCTTCGCGGCGGACGTGTCAGGGCTGTCTTCGACCTGGACCATGATGTCCGCTTCATACACGGGCTTGGCGAGGAACGCGTAGGCCGTTCCAAGCAGAAGGAAAGCGCAAACGATCGCGATGATGGTCCATCGGCTTTCGATAAGAATATCGAGGATGGCGATGAGATCGCCATCTGCATCCTCATCATCGGAATGCGTTGGCCCCAGATTTTTTGGATTCATGATGCAACTCGGTTCAGGGTTGTCTGTACGACGTTCATTGACTGTCTGGGCAAACGGGCGCTACGTGTGCAGACGGAACACCTCGTGTCCGCCGGCGACTCCGTCTCTTGCGAAACGGAACGCTGCGCTGGCCCGGCGCGCGTCAAATCAGCCTCAATCGTGCTTGCCAGTCAGCTACACCGGTTTCGATGAGACGCGCGCAGCGTTCAAAGACAAAGCGGGGCTGACGGTAAGGATCGTGAACGTCGAAGTTCTTGTATTCGCCAATGCGGAAAATCTTGCCGCGAGCAAACGGATGTTGACTCTCGAGCAATGCGCGTTGCTGCCGGTCCATCACCAGAATCAGGTCGGCTTCGACGCATGCCGCGTGACTCACTTGCCGCCCGCGATGATCGTCGATCGACAGCCCGCGTTCGCGCATCACGTCCTGCGCGAACGGCATGGCAGGCACGCCGAGCAGTGCGTTGAAACCCGCCGATGTCACCGAGCGGTCCGGCAGCGCGGCGCGAAGCAGCGCCGCGGCCATGGGGCTGCGGCACACGTTGCCCTCGCACAGGACGAGAATGTTGCCGATCATTTGGTAATGATCGCCGCGGTAAGACCCGCATTGATCGCCGGCAGCAGGAGGCTCAGCACGCGGCTGAAGCGCACCAGGCCATTGCCGTCGACATACACAATGTCCTTCGGCTGCAAGTCGAACTGATTGGCGAGCACCATCGCGACCGGGGAACTCGCATCGAGATGGAACACATGCGGCGCGGCACTCTCATTGCCCCGAATGACGTAGAGTTGAGCCGCATCGGCCGAGGTCGAACTCAGGCTGCCTGCCTGAGAAAGTGCATCGCTCAACGTCAGCTTGCCGCTTCGCATCGGCAGCGCGGTGACCGGCTTGTTGACCTCACCCATCACGAACACGCCGAAGTCGTCGCGCGCCGGAATGCGCAGCAGGTCGCCGTTCTGCAGGACGATCCGCGACGGACTCTGACCATGCTCAGTCATGGCGGTCAGATTGATTTCATGCCTGACACCGTTGCGCACCAGCGCAATCCGGCTCTGATCCGCAGTCGGCGCAAGTCCGCCGGCACGGCTGATTGCGTCGTACAAGGTCATGGGGATGTCGTTAATCGGCTGGGTGCCCGGCGTGTGCACCTCCCCCTCGATAAACACCTGCTTGGCGCGAAACGACGCGATACGTACGGTGACCTGAGGAACCTGAAATGTTTTTCCCAACGTCTTTTGCAACAAGGCCTGAATTGCTTCGGTCTGCAACCCCGCGACGCGAACGCGCCCCACGTACGGGAACTGCAGCGTACCGTCCTGATCGACGACAAATCCCGCTGGCGCATCCGCCGTTCGCGTGCCGGTCTGGGTCTGCGGGCCGAGCGCTGCCGCAAGCTCGGGGTGATCCCATACCGTGATTTGCAGCACGTCACCTGGCCCAACCGAATACGCTGCCGGCGCCGCCATCAAACCCGGCCAGTCCTGCTGCGATGTGCGCGCGTCCTCACGTAAGCGCGCGATCAACCCAAGGTTGATATCGGTAATCGGCACGTTCAGTTGCGTGTCCTCTTTCGGCGTAGTGCCGCTTTCGAGCGGGAGACTAGCCGGCTGCCGCATTCGCATACCGGGCGCTACGGTGCAGGCGCATAGCGCGGCGCACATCGACAGGGTGGCGATCCGCAGACCGACTCCGCGGAGATTCGGGGAGCGTCGCCACGCAACGCGTCCCGTCTGTTGCAATCTGATCATTCAAAACCTCGGCAATCTGTTTATTGTTTGAACTGGCTACCATTCCATACGCCGGCGCGCCATCAACGCTCGTCAACGCGCCGGTTGAATCACCTGTTCAGTACGCGCCGGATCCACGCAGCACCACACTCACCGTTTTCACGAGAATCCGCATGTCGCGACGTAACGACAATTCCTTCACATAGGCGACGTCGAGCGACACACGCGTCGCGTAGTCGGTGTCGTTCCTGCCGCTCACCTGCCACAACCCTGTCATGCCGGGCTTGGCCATCAAGTAGTAGTTCACGTCCTGCCCATAGCGCTCCAGTTCCTGCTGGACGATCGGTCGAGGGCCGACCAGGCTCATCTCGCCTTTGATCACGTTGAACAGTTGCGGCAGTTCGTCGAGACTCGTGCGCCGCAGAAAACGACCGATTGGCGTAATGCGGACATCGTTCTTGAGCTTGAATTCGCGCTCCCATTCGGCGCGAGCTTGCGGATCGCGTTCGAGCAACGCCTTCAGCACGCCATCCGCGTTCATCACCATCGAACGGAATTTCAGGCATTTGAAGCTGACACCGTCGCGGCCGACACGAACATGTCCGAAGATCGCGGGGCCGCCATCGCGCCTGACCATCGCCGCAATCAGGAGCAGCGCCGGTGACAGCATCAACACGAGTAGCGAGGCCGCGGCGAGATCGACGCTTCGTTTCGCGATCCGCCGGGCTGTGCCCGCCGCCGTCGTGCGACTCGTTGCCGAGCGACGGTAGTGATCCACCTGATCGAGCGCGCTTGCCTGCACGCGGCGCCCCGCCCTTTCGATCCATTCGAAGATCGCCAGTGTCACCGCACGGAAAATCAACAGACCGATGCCACTGGTGATGGTCCAGTAGACAAACCAGACACTGGACAGAACTTCGCTGCGACGCAGTGCGTAGAGCAGCACCATGCTGCCGCCCTGAACCACGATCCATGCGAGCGCCGTGCGGCTGAACAGGTGCACCGGCGAGCGCCGCTTTGCCGTTTCGTAGATGCCGCAGGCTGGAAAAACCGAAAGTGCCAGCGCGGCAGCAAATGCGACGAGCGAGCCGTCGAAAATGGACGAATGAATTCCGTCGGAATCGTGAATAAGAAAGGGAATGAACGCACCGGACACAATGAGTCCGATATCGACAATTCTCGGGATAATTCTTTCCATTTAGTATTCCTCATTTCGTCACGAACGGACACATCGGATCGGCGCGCCCCTTTCGGGGAAACGCAAGTCAACGGGAAGAAAGACGTACAGGCCGCAGGAACGCGGGCCAAGCCTTCAGAATGCCGATCCGCGCACCCGTCCGACCACGTCCGATTCGGCTAAACCATCGTCCGCCAGCCGGGCGCGCGCGAGCGTCCGGTACTCGGTGGGCGACATCGACAGGTGCTGGCGGAACAGCTTTGCAAGCCGGTCGCCGCTGCCGAGACCGGTACGACGGGCAATCTTGTCAGCAGGCAGATCGGTATCCGCGAGCATGTGACAGGCTTTCTCAAGACGAACGCGCAGAACAAATTCCGTCGGCGTCACGCCGATTTCCTGCTTGAAGCGGCGCAGAAAATTGCGCTCGCTCATCGCGGCTGCCTGTGCGGCATCCGCAATCGATATGCGGTTCTCGCTGCCGACACGCAACTGATGCGCCGACGCGCGAATGAGGTCGCTTGCGCGCGCCTCACGCGAATCGAATATGGAGCGGGCGAATTGCTGCGGCGCGGTGGGCAGCAATTCATGCGCGACCTGGCGGGCGACCTCATAACCGCAGTCGCGCTTGACGGCAGACAGCGCGCTGGTCAATGCGACGTCCGCGTCGGCATCAGCCGCGGATGCCCTGCCGGCGGATAGCGCCTCCGGCAGCATCGCGCCGCCGGGCATCTCCAGAGCGACGGCGTCTTTGCGCTCCAGCCCCGCCTGTTGCAGTACCTGATGACCACCGCCTACCCCCTGGACCACCGTGGTGTGCGGATACGCATGGCGCAGCCACGCTAACAGGCGCTCGTCGCGTTCGACGGGAACGCCTGCCGCGCCGATCAGGAACAGCGCATGAACGTCTTTGACGTAGTGGGTGTCGAGGGCATCCGTCCATATCACTACGCCCGAGGACGAACGCACCGCACCACCGTTGCCTGAAACCAGCAAAAGGTCGTAGTGATCGCGCAAGCTGCTATCCGGGCGACGCAGACGATTGGCGAGGTTAAAGGTCTCCGCGAGCCGCCCCATATGAATGAGGGAAAAGCCGTCGAACAGCACAATAACGACCTGCCTCCGGCGGCGAGGCGATCCCATGCTTCCGCCCATGATGAGATGAATTTTCTTCCGTGATAAATCAGTCGCATGTTCCATACATCTGGCCCCCGGGCGCTGAAAGCGAAATTAGGTTTTTCTGCGGTGCATCATATTCGCAGGGGCGAACTGCTCATTCTTAGGCGTCCGATTTGAACATGCTCTTGGCGGATTCGATCAAGAACATCCCCAATGCGAATTTGTCTGCATCTCGTGCATTTTTTGCACCGGCGCAAGTAGACGGATGCCCTGCATTGGTGAATTGGAAATAGAAATTCAGAACGCGCGCGCGTAGCCGATATTTAATTAATTGAGAAGCTATTTCTATATTCTCTTTACGCTCACGATAAAGCGTTCTAATGAGGGCATCCGCCTCCCGGCAGACGTGGCCGCTGTCCACCCGAAAAGCCATGCCCAGCCGCAATGCAGCATCTCGATCACCTGCGCGGCACGTGCTGATCCCGACACTGGCGGAAGTCGCCCGTATGTCACACGGATGGGCATCCGATTTTTATGGATAATTTATCGATGTAAACGTTTGCGAATCGCAATTAGCGCTCCAGACGCACATTTCGCAATCCGCGCGGCATATAAGACAGGCAACGACCAACCCGCGTCAATATCCGCGGAGGGTTAAAGCGAACGCAAAAGACTTACGCATCCTTTCCTCGCTTGCGTTGCTCGATTTTGCGTGTCGCCGCGTCACTGCATGGAGAACACGTTGTATCAATCAAGAGACCATTCGGCCAAAGAGAGGAGTGCATTGGCCAGAATAAACACGGCTCGTCCTCGCAATGACCGGTTTAGCTTGCGGTGATCCGCCAATCGTGTGGCGAAATCGGACGCCGAACGCGTGCAACCGCCGCGCTTCTATAGGATGGCCAGCACATAAAAGTGGAGCGGCAACATGCATAGAGGAAGGTTGCATGCGACAGGGCTGCCCAGCTCTGCCCCATGCGAAGCAGCCCAGTATCCCCACACTGCGAAGCATGGTACGACGTCAAGGAGCATCTATCTGGCACAGCATGGCAGCTCCCGCGCCCCTGAGACCCTATGATGAGAGCGCTCCTGACCGGCACTGGCAGATGGAACGCTCGCGAATATTTCAGCCTTGCGATTGTCCTGGCGATCGTGATGGCCATGGCGTATCCATTCGGCCTGTTCTACTCCTTTCTGTTGTTTATCGGTCTCGCGGGCAGCGTACAACGGCCCGGCCGCCTGACGGTGCTTCTGCTATGCATTGCCGCCGTGATTGCACTCGGACCACTTGTCGCGCTCAAGTTGCCTATTCAGGATGGCGGCAACGACAAGCTGCAATATCTGGAATTCATGCAAACGATGCACGCGTCCGGCATCGAGCAGTACCTGGCAAGGCAACCCGAGTACCTTTCCTTTGCGTCGTTGTACATTGCATCGACCTTGGGCGGCTCGACAGATCTGGCCTTCCTGCTCATTTTCGTCGCGTTCTTTTCGGCGTTGCTGGTTGTGATCTGGCGCGAACGCTATGAAGCGATCCCGGTATTTCTGATCCTGCTGATATCTTCGTCATCGTTCTTCGGAACGTACGGCAACGTGATCCGGCAGGCGATGGCATTCCCATTCATGTTCCTGATGATCTTCGCCCGCACACGCACCAGGTCGGCATGGTTCACGGCACTTGCCGGACTTGCGCACATCCCGTCATTGATAATCTGTCTGCCCTACCTGCTCTATCGTTATATGGGCAAGCACGTGATCTGGCCGCTGTTGACCGTAACGGGTTGCGTACTGCTGGTGTCAAAAGTGAGCCCGGGTTTGTTCAACTCGTTTGGCAGCGACGATTCGTATCTATCGACGAAAGTCAACCTGTACAGTACCTGGGACACGTACAGCATCGTGGGCATCGCGACGCTTGCCGCCGCGATATTTCTGCTTAGCAACATTCTATGGAGGCGAAAGCGACCGGCGGAGTCGGCTGCCGTCGCCGGTACTAGACGGGCGGCCCAATGCTGTCTGATCACGCTCAACTTCGCGGCGCTGGCCTTGATTGCCACCTATGCCGTCCCGAAGGTATTCGAGCGCATCTACATCTACTTCTTCGTCGTTGCGCTGATGTATTTGTCGCTAATGATGGTTCAGACAAAACGCGGTCTCGCCAAAACGCTTATGTCGTTCGCGATCGTGGCGTACAGCATATATGGGCTCACCAAGAATCTGGCCATTCAGCCGCTACTCTACGGGGGCGATCCGATCGGCTTCCTCACGTCCGGTATTTTCGATCTGTACCGTCCTTTCCTGTAGAAGCCCCTTCCCACATCATGACTCTCATCGCACGGCGCTTCGCGGCGCCCTCCGCTTCATTGATATCCGGTGCCTGCCTGTTGGGTCTCGTTCTGATACGCCCGCTTGCGGCCGCTGCCGCAAGCGAAGCGCAACCTGGCGTCGCGATCGCGCATAGTCCTGCCGTCAGTCGGATATTCCTGGGGTCGCCGTCACTCGCCATTTTGCCGAATGGTGTCTACGTCGCGGCGCACGATACTTTCGGCCCCGGCTCGACCCAGAATACGGAAACCGTGTACGAGTCCCGAGATGCCGGCAAGTCGTGGCACAAGATCAGCGAGCTCCAGGGGCAGTACTGGTCGTCGCTATTCATCAACCGTGGCGCGCTATATATCGTCGGAACCAGCGGATTCTCCGGCGTCCCCACGATCCGCCGTTCGCTCGATGGCGGACGAACCTGGACCATCCCACGCGACAGCGATACCGGCATACTCGCGGCCGGAGGCAAATATTTCTCCGCGGCGGTTCCCGTCGTTGTCGCTAATGGCCGAATCTGGCGGACGATGGAGCGTGTGGAGAGCACCGGTATCTGGGTCATGATGATGTCAGCGCCGGTTGAAAGCGATCTGCTCAATGCAGAAAACTGGACCTTCAGTAACCGGCTCGCACCGAACTCGTCGTGGCTGGAAGGAAAATTTGGCGGTTGGCTCGAAGGCAACGCCGTGGCCAAACCCAATGGAGAGGTCGTCGACGTTCTTCGGGTCTATTACAACGCGCTCCCGGAGAAAGCCGCGATCGCCCCAGTCAGCGCGGATGGAACTGCCCTGACATTCGATGCGCAAAACGGATTCGTTGATATGCCGGGCGGCGGAAAGAAGTTCACCATACGCTACGATCCCCGCACGAAGCGCTACTGGTCATTGACCAACGCTGTGCCCGGCAGCTACGGTGGACGCAACTATGAACGGGCTCGAAATACGCTTGCGCTAATCTCCTCGCCTGATCTTCGGGATTGGAGCGTCCAGCGAATCGTTCTCCATCATCCGGACTGGAATACCCACGGTTTTCAGTACGTCGACTGGCAATTCGACGGCGACGACATCGTCGCTGTTGTGCGCACATCCGACGATGATCCGGAAGGTGGCGCCCACTCACAGCACGATTCGAACTGGATCAAGTTCAATCGGATCTCTCGCTTCCGCGAAAATACAGAGGGCAAATAGCCCTCTGCCAGCAAGGTTTAAACGCGCGAGTTGCAACGACGCGCGTCCTGCCATCCATCCGTGACGGTTATCGAAATTCCGCGGCACCGCTCAAACCATCCTCCCGATTGAACGACTTTGGTTTCTCGCGAAAAAGTCGGTTCGACAACCTGCGCGCAATCTCCCGGCCGGGAGATTCAACGAACCGGTAGGTCTGCGTGGAAATACCGATTACCACCGCTAGATACCCCAACAGCACCGTGATTTTGACCGCCAGCGGCAAGGGTTTCAACGTTACATGGCCGATGAAAACCAGCGGCGCGTGAATCAGATAGATCGAGTAGGAAATCTTCCCAAGAAACTGACAGGCGCGGGCTTTGAGAAGAACCGCGAGCGGGCCGCTGTCGCCGGCAAGCGTCAGCACAACGACAAAAAACGCAAAGACCGCCAGAAACGCATACTCCGGGATCGTGACCGAGCGCGCCATGATGAAGATTGCAAGGCTCGATGCGAGAACCTGGACGATAGACAGTGTCCTCTGCCGGACGAACGTCATGGCCGAAGACAATCTCTCGGCAATTGCGCCCAAAAAGAAACCGCCCAGACATCGAGGAAACGCGTACTCGAGATGTGAGTCAAGGCAATGGCCAACGCGCAGGCATTGATCCGCTTCAACCGATCCGTAGAAGGCAAGCGCAAGTCCGGCCACGGCGACAACAAAGAACACTGGCATGCGCAATCGCGGCTTGAGCACGCACAGGCCCAGCGCAAGGGCGATATAAGCGTAGAACTCTGTACTGATACTCCAACTCGGCCCGTTGATTTCAAAATGAGAAAACGGACCTATTCCCTGGAGAAGTAACAGGTTGGTCAACACGTCGCCAACGCCGGGCAATCCAATCGTGCCGGCCTGCGTGGACCCGAGGGCCGCACCCAGCCCGACGTGCAGCATTGCGGTTTTGAGCAAGCGCGACGAACACGTGACACCAACGAAAAATAGCGCAGCAAACACATGCAAGGGATAAAGGCGGCCGATACGGCGGATCATGAAATGTGCAATCTCGCGTCGCGATGCAAGCCGGTCCTTGTACGCGCGGTAGATGACAAATCCACTCAGAATGAAGAACAGATCAACGAGCAGATAGAAGCTTTCGACGATCGATCCCTGCCGTAGGAAACCGTTGAAGTGGTAAACGGCGACAAGCAGCGCAGCGACACCCCGCAAGCCCTCAAATGATTTTATCGTTGCGTCGTTTTTCATTTCATCGGAATAGATTTAAGCGAGTCGAGTCGCCCGCCGCTGTACTTGCATTGCATTGAGTTGACAATCGGCTACAGTAGTCGTTTTCGTCAATGCGAGTCCGCCAAAGTTTGGCCGAAGACCAGGGGTATCCGCCCTTAACCACACCATGCTTTTCCGCTACGATTCAGGTTCGTTTGCACTTTGGGCCACGGACATGAACAGCGACTCGCCTCTTGCAACACGGGTATGAAAGCACGCGTTCTACGGGCTCTCATGACCGCCGCGACGATTGTGTCGGCGTCAACCGTTCACGCGGCTCCCTTCTTCTTACGCGATGGCGACACGGTCGTATTCATGGGGGATAGCATTACGGAGGGCGGCGCGTACACCACAGCCGTGGAAGATTACGTAGTCACTCGCTTCCCGACGCTCTCGGTCCGATTCGTGAACTCGGGCGTCGGCAAAGACAAGATATCCGGGGGAATAACGGGGGACATGACCGAGCGGCTAAACCGCGACGTTGCTACGTTCAAACCCACCGTTGTCACGATGATGTTCGGCATGAACGATGGCGCGTTTCGAGCGTTCGACCAGAATGCCTATGACGCATTTGCGTCCGGATACGAATCGGCTCTGTCGACTTTGAGGCGCCTCGTCCCCGACGCACGCCTCACGCTGATCCAGCCGTCCCCGTATGACGAAGTGACCCGGGCGCGATGGATTGGTGGCGGATACAACGCCGTCCTGACGCGCTATGGTGATTTTGTCTCGCATCTTGCCGCACGCAATGGCGCGTTGACGGTCGATCTCAATGCCCCGGTTGTGTCGGACCTGAACGCGATCCGCTCAGCGGACCCGGACGCGGCTGGCAGATTGTTCCCCGACCGTATTCATCCCACACCAGCTGGCGGCCTGCTGCTCGCAAAGGCGCTGCTTAAGGCCTGGAATGCGACGCCCGCCGTATCGTCGGTTGCTATCGATGCTGCTACGGGCAAGGTGGCCACCGCATTCAATGCCCAGATTCGACGTTTGACGCTCGGTCCGGCAATCTCCTGGGACGAACTCGACGCCGCATTGCCGATGCCCTTGCCTGAGGATCCGCTAACCCGGGCCGTGATAGCACAGACCGATTTCAACGCCACGTTGAATGAACAGACGCTCAGGATAAGCGGCCTCCTGTCCCGCAGATACCGGCTAGCGATCGACGGCAAGGAGGTCGCTGTTTTCGACGCGGCTGAACTCGCGAAGGGTGTGAATCTGGCCGGTTACTCCACGCCCATGCTCGCACAGGCAGAGGACGTCCACGCACTGACGCTCGCTCACAATTCACTGAGAATGACACGCTGGCGCAGGATGCAACTGCTCAAATCAGCCACGGATGCTTCTGGCTATTCGCAAACCCTGGCGTCGATCGATCGCGCGGAGGCCGCCGTCGTCAAATTGCAGCGGCAAGTGGCAACACCGCAATGGCATCGGTTTGAGCTCTCGCTGTTGTGAACGATTGACGGCTATCACGCGACCATATGCTTCGCTGCTGGCATCGGCTGTTTCGGCGACCGGGTTGCTGATGCCGGCATTATGGTTCGCAACATCCAGACTGCCGAAGGTGGGACGCCTCGCTGACCTCAGCCCGTTCTCGGACGATAACGCAGCGAATCGATAACCAGAGCCAACGCTCGTGATGACTCTGAACGGCTCGCGTAGTAAGCGTGCAAACCCGGGAACGTTGGACACCAATCGTCGAGCACGCGAACAAGACGTCCCGCCGTGACGTGAGGCTGTGCCAGATCCGACGGCAAGTAGGCCAGACCATAGCCGGCCAATGCGGCGTCGAGCATGTGATAGGTGCCGTTGAACGAGAGCTGCCCCTCCACGCGGACCTGAACTTCACGACTCCCCTTTTTCAGCTCCCATGCGTAAAATCCGCCGAGTGTCGGCAGGCGCAGATTGATGCAATTGTGCCGCATCAGATCCTGAGGCGCCTTCGGCAGCGGTTTGTTCTTCAGATAGGCAGGCGAGCCGACGATTGACATCTTCATGTCCTCGGCGATGCGAACCGCGATCATGTTCTTCGCGACCTGATCGCCAGAACGAATACCGATATCGTAACGGTCCGCGACGATGTCGGTCAGGCCATAGTCCGTCACGATTTCGACCTTGATCTCCGGATATTTTCGAAGCACCTTGGACAACCTGGGCCAGAGAATCGTGTTGGTCGCGTAGTCTGTCGCCGTGATGCGAATCGTGCCGGCAGGTTTGTCGCGAAGCTCGGTTACCGCCATCAGTTCAGCTTCTATTTCCACGAATCGAGGTGCCACCGTCTGCAGGATGCGTTCGCCGGCCTCGGTGGGAGACACGCTGCGCGTAGTTCGCGTCAGCAGCCGCAGGCCAAGCCGATTTTCGAGTGCCCGGATGGTATGGCTCAACGCGGATTGGGACACGCCTAGCTGGGCGGCCGCGCGGGTGAAGCTGCGTTCGCGCGCAACGGCGATAAAGGCAAGCAGGTCGCTGAAATTTTCGCGTGGCATTGATGAACCGATCTCATAGGCGTTCGCGAATTTAACCACTAGTCACACGCGAGCGCATTGATTAAATTCGTCATGCAGATAGTGGCTGCGCTAGCCAGACCACTTATACGAACGCCCGTGCATATTCATGAACCAGATTCATAACAGCATGCGGTTTCATGGTCTTAATCTCTAGACGATGAATGTCTATCATGCAGATCACAGGAAAAGCCTGCAGGGAGAAAAGCAATGGACTATCGATATCTGGGCCGCAGCGCCCTCAAGGTTTCGCCCCTGTGTCTCGGCGCGATGATGTTCGGTGGCGAAACGGACGAAGCCACCTCGAAGCGCATCATCGACAAGGCGTTCGATCAGGGCGTCAATTTTCTCGATACGGCGGACGTCTACCACGCCGGCCGTTCCGAGGAGATCGTGGGACGCGCGGTTGCCGCGCGGCGCGACAGTTGGGTGATCGCCACGAAGTTCGGCTATCCTGCCACTCAAGGTCCGAACGAACAGGGGCAGTCGCGCAAGTGGATCATTCAGTCGGTGGACGCGAGCCTCAAACGGCTGGGTACGGATTACATCGACATACTCTACTTCCATCGCGCGCTACTCGATGCACCGCTCGAAGAAGGCGTACGCGCCATCGGCGACCTGATTCGTCAAGGCAAGGTCCGTTACTTCGGCTTGTCGAATTTCCGCGGCTGGCGCATCGCTGAAATCGTGCGACTTGCCGACCAGCTCGGCATCGATCGGCCGGTTGCAAGCGAGCCGCTCTACAACATGGTGGATCGTACCGCCGAGGTCGAGCAACTCCCCGCGGCGGCACACTATGGCATCGGCGTCGTGCCTTATAGCCCGCTGGCTCGCGGCGTGCTGACCGGAAAATATGCGCTGGACGGCGCGCCGCCCGCCGATTCGCGCGCCGGACGCGGCGACAAGCGTATCCAGCAGACCGAATGGCGCCCTGAGTCGCTGGCGATCGCACAGAAGGTCGCCGCTCATGCCGCGGCACGCGGTACGAATTCGATTGCCTTTGCCCTGGCGTGGGTGCTCAAGAACAAGTTCGTCAGTTCGACAATCGCCGGTCCTCGCACCGAAGCACATTGGGACAGCTACGTTCAGGCGCTGAATGTGGAGCTGGGCCCCGAAGACGAGAAGTTTGTCGATAGTCTGGTGCCGCCCGGCCATGCGTCGACGCCGGGGTATACGGATCCAGGGTATCCAATCGAAGGCCGCCGGGCTGTTTGAAGCAGCGTAGCAAGTTGAGTCGCCCTCCTCGGAGGCATTTGCCGCCGCCGAGGCAACACTATTCCCGCAACAGGGCGACGCATTCGTCGGAACGTTACAGGCTAGCGTCCAACTCACGGATCGTCTGGTAGAGGACCCGCGTGCCATCGAGCAACTGCTGCGGCTCGATCCATTCCTCCGGACAATGACTGCGACCGTTCAGACATGGGATGAAGATCATCCCGATCGGACCAGTCGGCGCGACATACACGGCGTCGTGCCCCGCGCCGCTCGGCAGACGCATGGTGGCGTATCCCAACGCCCCTGCGGCTCGTTCGACGGCATCCATCACAAGCGGCTGGCAGTCGGTCGGTTTGGAGCGACTGACATGCACCGCGCTGGCAGACACGCGCAACTCAGCGAGATCAGTCACGGCCCCGGCCATCAGGTCTTCGGGAAAGCAATCGAGGATTGCATCGCTGTCACTGCGCACTTCCAGCATCAATTCGACATGCCCCGGCACCGCGTTCGGCACGTTCGGCGTCATCGCAATCCGGCCGATCGTGGCCACCACGTAGTGCGGATGGCCGTTCCACTTCGAGGCAAGCCGGTACGCGCCGTCGATCAAACGCGCGGCGCCGACCAATGCGTCGCGGCGGATATCCATCGGCGTGGTGCCCGCGTGATCGGGCTGCCCCGTGACGGTAATCAGCACGCGGCGAATTCCGACGATGTTCGTGACGACGCCAATCGGCAACTGCCGGCTTTCGAGCACCGGCCCCTGCTCGATATGCAACTCGACAAAGGCCGCCGTGCTGTCAGGCGCGCGCAGCGCTTGCGTCAACGCATCGGGATTGCCGCCAATTCGTTCCAGTGCCTGTCTCAACGTTTCACCATCCGCATTCTTCGAAGCCAGCATGCCCGCGTCGAGCACACCCGACAAAGCCCGGCTTCCGACGCATGAGATCCCGTAGTCGCTCGGTTCTTCGGAGAGAAAATCGATCACCTCGAACGGATGATCCAGCGTGATGCCCTGCTCGTTCAAGGTATGCGCCACCTCGATGCCCGCCAGCACGCCGATGATCCCGTCGAAGCGGCCTCCGCCGACCACCGTATCGCAGTGCGAGCCCGTAATGATCGGCTTGCTCGCGCGCCCCGACCCTTCGCGCCGGCCGATCAGATTGCCGCCGGCATCCTGCGAGACATTCAGGCCCGCGTCCAGGAACTCGCCGCGCAACCATGCGCGCGCCTCTTCGAACAGCGGCGAAAATGCCCGGCGTGTCCAGGGGACGTCGGCACGCGTAAACTGACTGAGACGCTCGACACGGGCATTCAGACGCTCGGCGTTAATCGGGGGGAAGGGAAGCTTGGACATGGCGGCGGGCTGATTCACGAGGCGGCCGGCAACATGCCGGCACGGTTAAAGGAAGCGGGGCGCAGGAAACGTCCGTCGCCTTTCTGATTGACGACGCGAACGCCGTCGAAGACCTGTTTTCCACGGCAGTAAGTCGCCGCGACGCGCACGGTGAACTCCATGCCTTCGAACGAGCTCCATTGCACGGCGGACAGGCTGTGCGACGGGTCAAACGCATAACGTTCGGGCGTGAGGATCACAAAGTCGGCCTCTGCGCCGTTGTCGAAGGTGCCTTTGCGATCATGCAGCAGAAAGTGGCGTGCGGGATTGCGGGCGAGTTGTTTTGCGACCATGGTCGGCGCAATGCCGTGGTTTTCGCAGCCGGTCCAGAATGCCGGCAACAGGGTTTCCAGCCCCGGACCACCCGATGAATTCCTGAACACGTTCGGATTGCCCTTGCGCTCGAGTCCCCAGCTCACATGGTCGGAGGAGACGAACGTACACGCGTCGTTGGCGATATGACTCCACAACAGTTCGGTCTCCGCCTTCGGCCGGATCGGCGGATAGTGCTTGGTCTTTGCGCCGAACCGCTTCGTGTGGTCTTCGTGATTGAGCATCAGATACTGCACGCACGTTTCGATGCTGGCCTGATGACCCGCGTTGCGGTACATGGCGCACAGCTCGAAACCGCGCGACGTCGACACATGCACCGCGTGAGCACGCGCGCCGGTCTCGGCGCCGATCTCATAGATCAGCGCGGTCGCGAGATTCTCGATCAGCGGCGTATGGGCGCGCAGGAAGGCATCCCAGCCGGTGTCGCCCGCATCGATCATGCGGGTCACGTTCTTGCGCGTCAGGTCCTGCATCTGGTTGTGCACGCCGCACACGAGGCCGGAGGGCGCGATCAGCCGGAACGCCTCGTACAGGTCGTCCTCTTCCACACGAGGAAAGCGGCCAGGGGTCGCCTCGAAGGTCGAGAACTTGAACGCGCACACGCCGCCGTCGATCAGCCCGGCTGCCGCCTCTAGTCCGTGCCGGTCGTTGAGCGTGCCGAACAACGCCACGTCCACATGGCAGTCGCGCTCGACCTCAGCAATCTTCGCGTCCAGTTGCGCGCGCGAGGCCACCGGTTCGGGATCGTCGTACGGCATGTCCACCATCACGGTCACACCGCCTGCCGCCGCCGCGCGCGACGCGTGGCCCAGGCCTTCCTGATTGGCCTGACTGCCCGAATGCACCTGTCCGTCGATCACGCCAGGCATCACCCATTGCCCGCGTGCATCGACGCAATCTTTCGCGGCCGGCGGCGGCCCGTCGCCTCGCAGCGCCACGCGGCCATCGCGCACCGCCAGCCAGCCGTCCATCACGACGCAGTCCGCGTCGACGATATTGCCGCGCACCACCAGATCGAAATCGCTCATCTTGCCTCCGTCTCCCGCGCCCATGGCGCTCGGTATCACCTGAATTCCGGGCAAGTTTAGACAGCGGCATCCCAAAATGTCTTATGCTTATTTATCCGGTCCACATAACATCAGGTTAATCGTTTGCGACTCAATCTCAGGCAAATCGAAGTCTTTCGCGCCATCATGCTGACGGGGTCCATCAGCGGCGCGGCCAAGCTCCTGCACGTCTCGCAACCCGCTGTTTCAAGGCTGATTTCCTATACGGAACAACGGCTCGGGCTGTCGCTGTTCGAGCGCATCAAGGGGCGGCTCTATCCCACGCCCGAAGCGCGGCGGCTCTTTACCGAAGTGAACGTGGTCTACCAGGGCGTGCAGCGCGTCAACGAGGTAGCCGACGATCTGATCGAAAATCGCATGGGCCATCTGCGCATTGCGTGCAGCCCGAACCTCGGGCAGTCGCTGATTCCGCGTGCTATCGCGTTGTTCTACGAGCGCTTTCCCGATGTCCGCATCATCCTGCACACGCTGCTGCCCAACATCCTGCTGCAGGCGGTTCTGACGCAGCAGGTCGACGTGGGCATCGCGTTCATGCAGGAGACCCATCCCAACGTGCAGATCCGGCCCATCCACGAGAACCGCATCGTCGCGGCGCTGCCGGTCGGTCATCCGCTCGCGCAGCACGACACGCTGCATGTGCGCGACCTCGTCGATCAGCCGTTCATCGGCTACGGCAGCGACATTCCATTCGGGCAACTGGTGCGCAAGATGTTCGTCGACGCCGACTGCACGCTGCGCATCAAAACCGAAGTCCAGCAGGCCCACGTAGCCTGCGCACTGGTCCAGGCCGGTGTCGGCATTGCCCTGATCGACGAACTGACGATCGGCGGTCCGGCATGGTCGAACATGGTCGTGCGGCCGATCGAGCCGGTAATCGCCGCGCCGGTCAGCGTCATTCACGCCGTGCTGGAACCGTTGTCGCGCACGGCGCAAGCGTTCATCGCCACGCTCGAAACGCTGCGCACCGAGCTCTGATTTTCGACGCGTCTCACCTATTCGCGTATACCCGCCCCATAACATCGCGTTATGTTCTCGCCATAAAAAAGCAATAACGCGTTAAAAAATTGGCTCCCTAGACTCACCCCCATTCGATCGCCGCACCGCTCGCCGGCTTGCCCACAAGCAAGCCGCCGGTTGCATGTTCGCGCGGTTCCGGCTCGCGCTTCGTGAGAACGGCAAGCCGGCAACGAGCGTGTGCAAGGTCGGGCATTTCTTAACGAACCAAGGGGAAAGACATGGGACGCATCCTGAACTTGAAGGACGTGGAGGCCGCCGTGAAAGGCGGCTCGGTGTTCGCCTGCGGCGGCGGTGGCTGGGCCGCGCACGGCCGCGAACTGGGCACGCTCGCGGTGACGATCGGACGCCCCGAACTGGTGTCGATGGACGAGTTGCCGGACGACGCATGGATCGCCACCGCGGCGGCAATCGGCGCGCCCGGCGGCCTCACCGAATGGGAGATGCTCGGCGCGGATTACGTGAAGGCCGTGCAACTCGTGCAGGACGCGCTGGGTGCGCCGATCGCGGGCTTGATCATTGGTCAGAACGGGATGTCGAGCACGCTCAACGGCTGGCTGCCCTCCGCGTTGCTTGGCACCAAGGTCGTGGACGCGGTTGGCGATATCCGCGCCCATCCGACCGGCGACATGGGCTCGCTCGGTCTTGCCTCCAGCCCTCAACCGATGATCCAGGCCGCTGCCGGCGGCAACCGCGCGAAGAACGCGTATATGGAGCTCGTGGTGCGTGGCGCGACCGCCAGGGTGTCGCCGGTGCTGCGCAAGGCGTCCGACATGTCCGGCGGATTCATCGCCAGTTGCCGCAATCCGGTACGCGCCAGCTATGTGCGCAAGCATGCGGCGCTAGGAGGTATCAGCCGCGCACTGGCGCTCGGCGAGGCGATCATCGCCGCGGAGTCGAAAGGACCGGGCGCGGTCGTCGACGCGATCTGCAAAGCGACGCAAGGCACGATCATCGGCAGCGGCAAGGTCGTGCGCAACACGCTGAAATACACCGAGGAAGCGTTCGATGTCGGCGTGGTGGAAATCGGTACCGGCGCACAGCGCTGCCTGATCCACGTGATGAACGAACACATGGCCGTGGACGATGCGCACGGTGCGCGCATCGCCAGTTATCCGGACGTGATCACCACGCTCGATTCCGAAGGGCGTCCCGTCAGTGCCGGCCATCTCAAGGAGGGCATGGAGATTCTGGTGCTGCACGTCCACAAGGCGCATTTGCCGCTGTCGTCGTCCGTGCGCGATCCGGCGGTCTATCCGTCGGTCGAGAAAGCGCTCGGCATCGGTCTGTCGTCCTACGCACTCGCCGACTAAAGGAACGCCGACCATGAAACGCGAATTCAACGTAACTTCCGGAACCACGCTGCGGTGCAAAGGCTGGCGGCAGGAAGCCCTGCTGCGCTTATTGGAAAACGTGCTGGCCGTCGGTGAAGACCCGGCTCAGTTGATCGTCTACGCCGCGCTCGGGCGCGCGGCGCGTGATTGGCCTTCGCACGATGCAATCGTCCATGCGCTCAAGACGATGACTGAAGATCAGACGCTGGTCGTACAGTCCGGCAAACCCATCGGCCTGCTGCGCACGCATGCCCGCGCCCCGCTCGTGATCATGGCCAATTGCAACCTGATCGGCCAGTGGGCCAAGGCGGAGAACTTCTACGATCTCGAACAGAAAAACCTGATCTGCTGGGGTGGTCTCACGGCGGGCGACTGGCAATACATCGGCTCGCAGGGCGTGATTCAGGGCACCTATGAAATCTTCTCGCGGATTGCGGAGCGGCACTTCGACAACGATCTGCGCGGGCGTTTCATCCTGACCGCGGGCATGGGCGGCATGGGCGGCGCGCAACCGCTCGCGGGCCGCATGGCGGGCGCGGCGATTCTGACGGTCGAGGTCGATCAGGAGCGCATCGACAAGCGCATGAAGATCGGTTTTCTCGAGAAGCAGGCGCGCGATCTCGACGAAGCGCTCGCGATGATCCGCGACGCGCAGGCGAAGCGCGAGCCGTTGTCGGTCGGCCTGCTCGGCAATGCGGCCGAGATCTATCCCGAGATCCTCGCGCGGGGCGTGATACCGGACATCGTCACCGACCAGACCGCCGCCCACGATCTCGTCTACGGTTACGTGCCGATCGGCCATACCCTTGAACAGGTCCGTGCGCTGCGTGGCACCGACATCCCCGCGCTGATGAACGCGAGTCGTGCGTCGATCGTATGCCACGTGAACGCGATGCTCGGTTTCAAGGACCGTGGCGCGATCGTTTTCGACAACGGCAACCTGATTCGCACGCATGCGAAGGAAGGCGGCGTCGAGCGGGCGTTCGAGATTCCGATCTTCACCGAAGCGTTTTTGCGCCCGTTGTTCTGCCGCGCGATCGGCCCGTTCCGCTGGATCGCGTTGTCGAACGATGCCGACGACATCCGCAAGATCGACGACTACCTGCTCGAGCATTTCGCGGACAACGCGATCGTCGTCAACTGGATCAGGCTGGCGCGCCAATACGTGCCGTTCGAAGGCCTGCCGGCACGTATCGCCTGGCTCGGTCATGGCGAACGAACGGAGCTGGCGCTCGCGGTCAACCGCATGGTGCGCGCCGGCGTGCTCAGTGGCCCGGTTGCGTTCACGCGCGACCATCTGGACGCGGGCGCCATGGCGCATCCGAACATCATGACCGAGAACATGCGCGACGGGTCCGACGCAATCGCGGACTGGCCGCTGCTCAACGCGATGGTCAACTGCTCGTCGATGGCGGATCTTGTCGCCATCCACTCCGGTGGGGGCGGCTACAGCGGCTACATGACGAGCGCGGGCGTGACGGTGGTAGCGGACGGCACCCGCGAGGCCGACGAACGGCTGCAACTTTCGATGACCAACGATACGTCGATGGGCGTCATGCGTTATGCCGACGCCGGCTACCCCGAAGCGCTCGATGAAGCCGAACGCAAGTCCCTGCCCCACATCCGGATCTGATTCCATGTCCAATACGAGTCACGTCGCGGCAACCAACGCCGCCGGGGTTCCGCCCACGCCCAGCACGCTGAAGACGGGGCGCCGCGCGGTACTGGCGGCCTCCATCGGCAATGCGCTGGAGTGGTACGACTTTTCGGTCTACGCGTTCTTTGCGGTGTATATCGCGCAAAACTTCTTTAGCCGTGGCGACGCCGGCGCCGAACTGCTGGAAGCGTTCCTGGCTTTCGGTCTCGGCTTCGTGGTGCGTCCGCTGGGCGCGCTGGTGCTGGGCGTCTATGGCGACCGTGCGGGCCGCAAGGCCGCGCTGAGCGTCACCATTCTGGTCATGGCGCTGGGCACCGCAATCATCGCGTTCGCCCCGCCCTATACCGCGATTGGCTTCGGCGCGCCGTTGCTGATCGTCTGCGGACGCATGCTGCAAGGGTTCTCTGCCGGCGGCGAAGTCGGCGGTGCCGCGGCGTTCCTGATCGAGCACGCGCCGCCGGACAAGAAGGGTAAGTACGCGTCCTGGTTGCAAGCGAGCATGGCGATCTCGAACATTCTCGGGGCGTTGGTGGCGACGGCCGTCACGCTGCTGTTGACCCGCGAGCAGGTTGGCGAATGGGGTTGGCGCGTGCCGTTCATTCTTGGCCTCGCCATCGCGCCGGTCGGCTTGTGGCTGCGCAAAACACTTCACGAGACGCCACAGTTCGAAGCCGAAATGGATCGCCGGCATCGCACGCACCAGGCGGCTAAAACACCGCTGCTGCAAGTGGTGCGCGATCATCCGAAAGCGCTCGCGAGCGGTTTTGGCTTCTCGGTGTTGTGGGCGGTGTGCGTGTATGTGCTGATTATCTTCATGCCCATCTACGTGCAGCGAACCTTGCATTTCCCCGGGCAGCAAGCCTTCCTCGCAGCGTTGATCGGTAATTGCTTCATGGCGGTCGCGTGCGTCTATGCCGGCGCATGGTCCGACCGCTTCGGCCGGCGCACTGTGCTGACGTGGGGCGCCACGCTGATGCTGGTCGGCGTTTATCCGCTGCTTGCGTGGTTGCAGGCGACCCACACGCTGGGCGCGCTGATCGTGGTCCAGGTGGTGTTCTGCGTGATGGTCGCGTTGTTCACCGGCGTCGCGCCGTCAGCGCTGTCCGAGCTGTTTCCCACCCGCGTGCGCTCCACCGGCATGTCGCTTTCCTATAACGCGGCGGTCACCATTTTCGGCGGCTTTGCCCCCGCCATCCTGACGTGGCTAACCGAACGCACGGGGAATGCGTTCGCACCCGCCTGGTACGTCATGGCTGCAAGCGTTGTCGCGTTGATTTCCATTGCCTGCCTGCCTCGCCAGGTTAAATTTCAAATAAATAAGGATATCGAATCATGCTGAGACCAATTCGCTGCGCGATGATCGTCGCCACCCTGATACATGCGCCGCTCTCATTGGCAGACGTCGTGCTCGACGGGCGTTCGGCCACGCCGGAGATCATCGCCGGTATTGCCGATGGCGAAGCCGTCAGCATCGCGCCGGTTGCGATGAAGCGCGTTGAAGCCGCGCACGCCGTGCTGCTCGAGGCCCCACAGGCCGGCCAGCAGATCTATGGGTTGACCACCGGTGTCGGGGAGAACAAAGACCGCTCGATGGTCGACGCCAAAGGAAAACTGACGCAGGAGATCATCGACGCGTCGGGGCGCTTCAACGTCGGCCTGATTCACGCGCATTCGGGCAGCATCGGTCCCGACATGGACGTACGTACGGCGCGCGCGGCAATGGCTGCCCGCCTGAACGCGATGCTCGACGGTGGCGCCGGCGTGCAGACCAGCATCGTCGACACCTATGTGCAGTTCCTGAATCGCGGCGTCACGCCGGCCATGCCGTCAGGCGGCTCGTTGGGCGAGGCCGACATCACCATTCTGAGCCACGTGGGCCTGGCGATGCTCGGCGAGGGCGACGTCTACTATCAGGGTCGCAAGATTCCGGCGGCGGAAGCGCTCAACGCGGCCGGCATCAAGCCGATCAAACCCTACGGCAAGGACGCGCTCGCGATTCTCAGTTCGAACGCCTATTCCGCCGGCATGGCCGCGCTCGCGCTCAACGATATGGGCCACCTGCTGAAGATTTCCAAACTGGTCTACGCATTGAGCCTGCAAGCATTCAACGGCAATGTATCGCCGTTCCTGCAGGACACGCTCGCATTGCGCCCATTCCCCTATACCGTACGCACCGGTGAGGAACTGCGCACGCTGCTGGCCGGCAGCAGCATCTGGAATCGTGATGACAAGCGTGCGCTGCAGGATCCGTTGAGTTATCGGGACGGTGTCTATCTGCTCGGTGAAGAAGCGCGTGCCTACGCGGGGGCGCAGGCGTTGCTGAACATCCAGCTCAACTCGTCCGACGACAATCCTGGCGTCGCCGTGGGCGCCAAGGGGCACTCCGCGCGCTGGCAGGACCGTCGTGGCTATGTGGATGCGAACGGTGTAACAGGTGCCGTGCTGCCGAGCGCCAACTTCGAGCCGCTGCCGTGGGTGCTGTCGTTCGAAGAGCTTGGGCTCGTGCTTGGGCATAACTCGTTGGCGTCGGCCCAGCGCATCATGAAGCTGAACGACCCGCAACGCAGCGGCCTGTCGCGCTTCCTCGGCACGGAGCAGACCGTGCATGCGTTCGGCGCAATGGAAAAGCCGCCGGTGGCGCTGGCCGAAGCGAACAAGGAACTCGCGATGCCCATTTCGATGGACTACCTGCCTGTGGCCGGCGACATCGAGGACATTGCAACCAATGCGCCGCGTGTGGTCGAGCGCGTGCAACAACAGATCGACAACAGCTACACGCTGCTGGGTATCGAGTTAATCCACGCGGGACAGGCCGTCGATCTGCGCCGGCAACAGCAACCGGACTTCACGCTCTCCCCGGCTACTGCGGCTCTGTATACCGCGCTGCGCGGCAAGGTTGCGTTCCTCGATCGCGACCGGCCGCTCACGCCGGATTTCCGCGCGGCTGCCGCGTTGCTGCATGCCTATCCCGGCTGACGCGCGCGCAGACGATCGATTGCCTATCCCGGAGCCCACCATGACGCCGTGCGTTGAAGCATTTCACGATCCGCAGACGTCGACCGTGACCTACGTGGTGTACGAAGCCACGGGCTCCGCCTGCGCGATCATCGACGCGGTGCTCGACTATGAACCGCAGTCCGGCCGGATCTCGACCCGCTCCGCGGATCGCGTTATCCGCTTCGTGGCCGAGCAGAACCTGCAGGTGCAGTGGCTCCTTGAGACGCATGCCCATGCCGATCACATTTCGGCAGCGGCGTATCTGCGGGGAAAGCTGGGCGGCGCGATCGCGATTGGTGAACACATCGGTTCGGTGCAGAGCGTGTTCGAACGGATTTTCAATCTCGAACCGTCTGCGCAACCGGGGTCTGCGCCCTTCGACCATCTGTTCGTCGACGGTGAAGTCTTTCAGGTCGGCGCGTTGACCGGCCGTGTGATGCACGTGCCCGGTCACACGCCAGCCGATGTGGCCTATGTGTTCGAGGGTATGGCATTCATGGGTGACACGTTGTTTATGCCCGACGTCGGCACGGCGCGTTGCGATTTTCCAGGCGGTGATGCTTGCACGCTGTACGAATCGATTGGCAAACTGTTGGGCTTGCCATTGCAGACGCGTCTGTTCGCCTGTCACGACTATCCGCCGAACGGCCGTGAAGCGCGGTGGGAAACCACCGTGGCCGAGCAGCGGGCGGCGAACATCCATGTCCGCGATGGCATCACGCGCGGCGAATTTGTCGCCATGCGCAATGCGCGCGATGCAACGCTCGGCCAGCCGGCGTTGATCATCCCGTCCATTCAACTGAACATCCGTGCGGGCATTTTTCCGCCGGCCGAAGAAAACGGTGTGCGCTATCTGAAGCTTCCGCTCAATGCGTTTTGAAGCGGCCAGCAGTTAGCGAAAACCAATCTGGAAGCATAGGTATCGCGATGAGTACAAGTGCAGCATCTTCACGTAACACGGAAATCTACGACGTCGTGGTGATCGGCGGCGGCGCCGCGGGCATTGGCGTGACAGCGAGCCTGCTGCGCCGTCGGCCCGGCTTGCGTATCGCGATCGTCGAACCAGCCGAGCGCCACTCTTATCAGCCCGCGTGGACCCTGGTTGGCGGCGGCGCGTTCAACATCGACGACACGGTGCGGCCCATGTCGTCCGTGGTGCCTCAGCAGGCGCACTGGATACAGGCGAGTGCCAGCGCAATCGAACCGGAGCAGCATTGTGTCCGGCTCGCGGATGGCCGCGCTGTCGGCTATCGCAGCCTGATTGTCTGTCCCGGCTTGCGGCTCGCATGGGAAAAAATCGAAGGTCTCGAAGAAACGCTGGGCAAGAACGGTGTGACGTCGAACTATCGATTCGATCTTGCGCCGTACACCTGGAAGCTTGTCAGTGAGCTAAAAAGCGGCAAAGCGATCTTCACGCAGCCGGCCATGCCGATCAAATGTGCGGGCGCGCCCCAAAAGGCGCTCTACCTGTCTTGCGACCATTGGCTCAAGGAGCACGTGCTCGGTCAGATCGACGTCGAATTCAATCTTGCCGGGGACGTGCTGTTCGGGGTTGCGGCTTTTGTCCCGTCGTTGATGAAATATGTGGAGCGCTACAAAGCTTCGCTGGCGTTCGGCTCGAACCTGGTAAGTGTCGACGGTGCTCGCCGAATCGCAACGTTCAGCGTGAAAGATGAGGCCGGCAGCGTTGTTCGTATCGAGAAGCCGTTCGACATGCTGCACGTCGTGCCGCCTCAACTTCCGCCGGCGGTGGTCAGCAATAGCGAGCTCGCGGACAAAGCAGGCTGGTGCGAAGTCGATCATGCCACGCTTGTACACCCGCGCTATCCGGACGTTTTCGCACTCGGCGATGCCTGTTCGGCGCCCAACGCCAAAACGGCCGCGGCCGTTCGCAAACAGATTGTGGTCGTTGCGGACAACCTGCTGGCCATGATGGATGCCAAGCCTCTACCCGCGCGTTATGACGGATACGGCGCGTGTCCGTTGACGGTCGAGAAGGGTAAGGTTGTTCTGGCGGAGTTCGGCTACGGCGGCAAGTTGCTGCCGACCTTTCCGCTCGACCCGACGGTGCCACGTGCTTTGGCGTGGCATCTGAAAACCGGCGTCCTTCCGTGGCTCTACTGGAACGGCATGTTGAAGGGCCGCGAATGGCTCGCCGGTTCGACGAAGCCGCAAGCATGAGCGCACTGCCATTCGTCACGTTGACGAGCAGCGCGCTTGGCGCATGTGTCGGCGCCACGCTTGCGCTGACTGGAGCGGGCGGCGCGATCATTGCCGTGCCACTGCTGATGTTCGGTTTACAGCTTTCCGTGATCGAGGCGGCGCCCATCGGCCTGCTCGCGGTGGCGTCGTCCGCCATGCTTGGAGCGTTCCTCGGGCTGAGGGCGGGCATCGTCAGATATCGCGCGGCGGGCTTGATTGCGGCCGCCGGGATGGTGATGACCCCGGCGGGATTGTGGGCGGCGCGGCATGTGCCGAACACGCCGCTGACGGTGTTGTTCGCCGGCGTGCTCGCCTATGTCGCGGTGCAGATGTATCGGCGGGCCGGTGGATCGCATGGTGCTTCTTCTTCGTCGCAATTCGTGCCTTGCCGCCTCGATACCGCATGCGGCCGCCTGGTCTGGACGCTGCCCTGCGCACGCGTGTTGACAATGTGGGGAGCGGTGGCGGGTTTTCTGTCGGGATTATTGGGCGTGGGCGGCGGCTTCGTGATCGTGCCCGCGCTGAAGCGATCGACCGATCTGCCCATGCAGACCATTGTGGCGTCTTCGCTCGGGGTTATCGCACTCGTTTCCATGACCGGTGTGGTGTCGTCTGCGCTGCAGAGGCATATGGACTGGCCGATTGCCATTCCGTTCGCGGCGGGCGCGGTGTGCGCCATGCTGGTTGGACGCGCGTTCGCCAGGCGTTTGAGCGGCCCGAAGTTGCAGCAGGGTTTTGCAGTGATCGCCGGGTTGATTGCGTGTGGGCTGGTTGCCAGGGTGGCGTTGAATCACATCTGATCGCCCGAGGTGAAAATAATAAACTTTCTGAATTATATAAATATAGTTATCCGAAATAACAATAAGCGAATACACCGGGCCACGCTTAAAGTATCAGGTGGCTGAAATTCCGCAGCCAGGGCGCCCGCTTGCTGGTCATTGTCGTATCAGGTTCATTTTTCTAAAAATCGATCCATCCCCAACCTTCTAGATCAGGCGTTTATATGATAAAAAAACTTGCAGCGATTATTCCGATCGTGGTCGCCGCGTCGCCGGTACATGCACAGAGTTCGGTCACGTTATACGGGATCGTGGAAGACGGCGTCGACGTGGTCAGCAACGTACAGGGCAGTCATCTGGTGCAGCTTGCTTCGGGCGTGACGGCGGGTAGTCGTTGGGGCGTGCGCGGCACCGAAGATCTGGGCGGCGGCCTTGCCACGATTTTCCGGCTCGAAAGCGGTTTCGACCTCAACTCCGGGCGCCTTGGCAGCGGTCTCGCGTTTTCGCGTAATGCCTATGTGGGGCTGCAAAGCCAGCAAGCAGGCACGGTAACGTTCGGACGCCAGTGGGATTCGATCGTGGATTTCGTCGAGCCTTATACGCTGAACGGCAATATCGGCGGCTATTACTTCGCGCATCCGAACGATATGGATAACACCGATAACGGGTTCCCCATCTCGAACGCGATCAAGTATCGCAGCCCGACCATCGGCGGGCTGACGTTCGGTGGACTCTATGCGCCAGGCGGTATTGCCGGGAAGTTTTCCGACAACACCACGTACAGCGCCGGGGCGACCTATGTGATGGGCCCGGTCAGCGCAGGTGTCGGTTATTTGCGTATCAACGATCCGGGTGTGTCGACGCAGGGTTATCAGAATTATCCGGGTTTCACGAACGCGGTTTATGGTGACTTCCTGGCCGCCGCGAGAGCGCAGAAGGTGTTCGGCGTGGGCGTGGCGTATCAGGTGCTGACATCCGTGCGTGTGCTCGCGGATTTCACCAACACGATTTTCCAGCAAGGCAGTTCCGGGCATGATGCAACGTTCCAGAACTACGAGCTATCGGGTCTGTTCAATCCCACACCGGCGATCACCATCGGCGCAGGCTATACCTACACCACAGGTCGCGACCATGCCACCGGCGCGCAGCCCAAATACAACCAGTTCAATCTGACTGCCGAATATGCGCTCTCGAAGCGGACATCGGTGTATGTGCTGGGTGTATTCCAGAAAGCCGCGGGGGATGCGCAGGTTGCGCAGATTGCCGGATTTAATCCGTCGGGGAATCAGAAGCAGGCGGTGGGACGCCTCGGAATTCGCAGCGTATTCTGAGCGCGACAGGTCAAGCGGAATTGCTTGCGACCATCGCCAAACGGTGACGATGGTCGCACGGGTAAGAGGACGGTTTGCGGCCGAAGACGACCGCCGAGATTTATGTTCCCGGACTCGACCGCCATGCACAGCCGTCGATCAGAACTTGTGCCGAATCCCCACGCGCACAGCCGCTGCATGATTGTTGCTCGACGGCGTGAGCAGGTTGACCGCGGCGACCGCGGTGACATCGCGCGAATCGACGCCCGCCGCTTTCTGGTAAACCGCGATGACGTACAAATCCGTGCGCTTCGAGAGAGAGTAATCAGCCCCCGCCGACAACTGATGATAGGTAGCGGCCGGTTTTTCGCCGTTTGGCGTCGAAACACTGCCGCCGTTCGTATAGTCGTAGGCTGCGCCCAGCAGCAACGCGGGAGTTAGCTGAAAGCTCGCGTTCGCCTCGACGTTGTTGAACACGGCCGTGCCTGAATACCCGTGCGGGTTCGCCCCGCTCGAAACATCGCCGAGACCGGCATAGCGAATGTTCGAATACGTTACGCCGACCGTTGCGCGGCCAAACGCATAGGCACCGGCTGCGGCCGCCACACTGTAGCTGTGAGCGGAGATGAAGCCGGTCGTCACGGGAGAACTCAGCGCAACAGTGGCCGGCGTGATTGCGGTGGCACTGCTGTTGCTGAAAAATCCCGCGTTTGGCGTGCGTGCATTCAGGTAGGCGGCGCCGAGACGGATCGGACCTTGCACGTAATCGGCGCCGACCGACCAGACCTGATTGCTGGTCACCGAACCGGCCACGCCACCCGGCGCATACATCCCGCTGAACGAAAATCCGCCAAGGTTGGTACTGGCGTACTTGATCGCGTTATTGGTGCGGACCGTATTGTTGAAATTGTCGAGGTCGCCCGGGTGAGCTGTGATGTACCCGCCCCATTGGTCGCCGACAGCAAATTCACCCAGCGAGGTCACCAACGGATCGTACTGCCGTCCCAGCATCAACGTGCCGTACCGGTTCGACGACAGCCCCACGTAAGCCTGTCTGCCGAACATCCGGCCGCCTTGCCCCAATGCACCGGTATTGATGTCGAAACCGTTTTCCAGCACGAAGATAGCGGCAAGCCCTCCGCCCAGATCCTCCCTGCCCTTCAAACCCCAGCGGCTGCCTTGAATGACCCCGCTCGACAGGTTGTAAAGCGCTTTTCCTGCCGCATTGGACTGGTAATTGATACCTTCGTCGATCACACCATAGAGCGTGACCGATCCCTGTGCATGGGCGACTACCGGCAACGCTGCGGCCAGAACCAAAACCAGACTTTTCTTGTTCAAGTGGATCTCCATTTTTTAAGGACGTGTTCATCCGCGTGTCCCCGACGGGGACACGGCGGTGTAGCGCTAACAAATTCAGATTGATCGAAGGATCGCGATCCCGGCATCCGTCACGGCGTGGGAGCGTGGGAACGCGGGGCCGGGCGCTCAGCCGCTCACGGGTTCCTCGGCGCACGGCCGGATGATCAGCAGCGAGAGCGTGGACAGCAGGATGCCTGCCGTGATCGCTATGGCGGGGGCAAACCGGTTGCCGGTGAAGTCGGTCAACCAGAGCGCCACCGGTTGCGTCAGCCCGCCAAACACGGCGACGGCGACGCTGTAGACCGTGCCGGTGGCGGTGACCCGGATCGACTTCGGAAACAGCTCGGGGATCAGCGTCACCGAAGGCGAACCCTGAAGCGTGTACGGAATGATCAGCACCACGATCACCACGAACAGGCGCGACAGGCTCGGTGCGTTGCTGAGCCACGCATAGGCCGGGTAAAGGCTTGCGATCAGGATCACGCGGCCCACGACGATTGGAAGCGTGCGTCCCGCGGCATCCGCGATCTTTCCCGCCAACGGCGACAGCACCGCGAGGAGAACACCGCAGGTGAGCGCGCACGCATACGATCCCGTTTCTCCGAGCTTCAACGCGTGGACGGCATAAGTGGGGATAAAGAAAATCACCATATATGCGGTGATGGTGCCGCCCATCAGCAGAAGAATGCCGCCAAGCATGTTTCTGCCGTGGCCGCTTAGCAGGGTGCTCAACGGACGACGCGGTGCGCGTTGGCCGGCGGGCTCCGTCGCCGGCTCGAGCTCACTGAGACGCCGGCGAATCAGCACGCCGGCCGGCAAAATCGCGGCGCCGCAGAGAAACGGAATTCGCCATCCCCAGTCGTAAAGTGCGTCATGCGGCAGCGCGTATGAAAGCCCCGTTGCAAAGGCCGCGCCGAGGGCGATCCCAATGCCCTGACTCGCGAGTTGCCAGCTCGTGTACCACGCGCGCGATCCGGAAGGCGCGTGCTCCAGCAACACGACGAGGGAGGGACCGACTTCGCCGCCCGCCGAGAAGCCCTGGATCAGCCGCGCCACGATCATGATGCACGGCGCTGCGATGCCGATCTCCGCATAGGTCGGCGCGAGGCCGACCATACACGCGCCCAGCGCCATCAGGGACAACGTCAGTGTCATCGCGGACCGACGTCCGGCACGGTCCGCATAGATGCCAATCAGCACGCCGCCCAATGGGCGGATCAGAAAGCCGACACCGAACGTCATGGCCGATAGCAGCAACTGCCCCTGCTCATTCAGCGGCGAGAAGAAGTTCTTGCCGATCACGATCGCAAAGAAGCCGAATACCGTAAAGTCGAAAAACTCCAGCGCATTACCGATGGTGGTCGCAACCAGCAGATTCGTTCGTGACGTAGCAGCCGGCTTATAGGCCGGTATATGGGTTGTTCGATTTTGCATTGATATCCCCTGGTCGGAGCGACGAGCGAGTCGAGTCATGGCTTGTTGAAGGCTTCCACCGGAAAGCGGCCCAGTTCGTCGAGCAGCAGGGCCCATCCACGCGTGCCCTCCTCGATCGAGCTCAGGCGGAAGAATTCATTCGGCGCGTGCACGTCCTCGTCGGGCAGGTTGTAGCCGAACATCAGTGTATCGACACCTAACATCGCCTTGAATACAGCCGTGATCGGCACGCTCGCGCCGAGACGCACATGCACCGGGTCCCGGTCATATTCGCGGTGCAACACTGCTCGCGCCGCCTGAACAAGCGGATGACTTTCCGCCAGGGTCGAAGCAGGCGCGCCGTTGAATTGGCTGACTATCTCCAGTTCGACATCTTCGGGGCATGCGGCAAGCAGATGCTGCACGATCGCACGCAGCACCTGTTCCGAAGTTTGCCCCTCGACAATGCGCACGGTGAGTTTTGCGCTCGCCGTGTGCGGAATGATCGTCTTCCCGCCGAGCCCGGTATAGCCACCCCACATGCCATTGATGTCCAGTGCGGGCCGCAGCGTGATCTGCTCGCGCACGCTGTAACCCGGCTCTCCATGATGGTTTGCACCAACTTCAGCGAAGAAAGCGTTCGCGTCGAACGGAAACGCTGCCGTGTCGGCCTTCTCACGCGCATCTGGCTCGCAAGCGCCGGCATAAAAGCCCGGCACCGCAACCGTGCCATCGGGCCGGTGCAACGACGCGACGAGAGACGCCATTTCGTGCAACGCATTGCGCACGCAACCGCCATACCGTCCCGAATGGAGATCCTTGCCTGCGGTCCGAAGGCGAAATTCCAGTTGACCGCTCCCGCGTGCTCCCGTGTTGATGGTGGGAAAAACCGCGCTGGCGCGACCGCCATCCGCAGACAATATCGCATCCACAGACAGCAATTCGCGATGACGTTCGATGATGGTGTTCAATGAGGGGCTGCCGGTTTCTTCCTCGCCTTCCAGGAAAACTTTCACGTTCACCGGACACGCGCCGGACACGGCGAGAAACGCCGCGATCACTTCCAATGCAACCGTGGTCGAACCCTTGACGTCCGACGCCCCGCGCGCATAGATGCGGCCGTTCTCGTGCGTGGGCTCGAATGGCGGAGTGCGCCACACGTCGCCAGGTTCGGCGGGTTGCACGTCGTAATGACCGTAGATCAACACCGTGGGCTTACCGGGCGCCCCGAGCCATTCACCGAACACGGCCGGCTCGCCGCCCCCGTCCAGTTCGCGCACATTCGCGAGTCCCATCTCCCGCAAGCGCGAAAGAAGAAAAGTTCGGGCGTCACGCATATGAGGCGCGAAGGTCGGATCGGCGCTGACGCTGGGAATCCGCAGTAAGGCGTCGAGCCGGGAAAGTATGCCGGCGTGGTCGGCGCTCAGATAGTCGATTACGTTTTGAATCATGGGTTCGTCCGGTTGATGTGCCCGCGGGCGTGCTTCGCTGTTCCCGCGGTGATACTGCAAGTTCAGTAGATCGCGGGGAATACGCCTTTGCCCCACAGCGTGCTGCATTTGTGCGACGTCTCGAACGCCGTGTTCGATGCGGTGATCGACGGTATCGTCAGCTCCACCATCGAGCGGTCATTCGGGCCCGCGTAACGCGGCCAATTGGGTAACGTGGCATCGCTCTTATTGCCGTTCGGATCGCCGTAGCGCGCGAAGTTGGCGAGATACGTCTTCATCTTTTCGCCGAGTGCCTGCATCGCCGGATTCGTGCTGGCGGTGCTGACATCCGTGGGACCGAACCAGTACGTCGCATCGAGTCCGTGCTGCGAACCTGAATAGAAGCTCGTTGGATTGCTGGGGAACGAAAGCGCGGGGTCGGTGAATTCCCAACCGTACACAGACACCCAGGCCGATATCTCGTCACGGCGCGAACTGTTGCCGCATCCATACATGGCATCCCCCATCGCGCGCGCAAAACCCTGAGCCGGGACGGCATAGTTGGCGAGCGGATACGCGGCGTCGATCTGCGTCATGTCATAGCCGGGCGGCGCAAGGGAGGCCAACGCAGGAAGATAAGCCGCGGCCGGCAGGGTTGGCGGAACGAACAGGGTTCCTTCGTCGTACACACCGCCGATCATCACTGGCACGCGGTTGAAGGTGCCCGCGGCAAACGCGAGCGAAGGCACCTGGGTGACGACGTGGCCGTCCACGGTGGGACGCCATTTACCCGACGCCTGGGCCGCGACGATATCGGTCGCGGATTGCGCGCGCAAACAGGCCACGACGTCCGACGCGCTCGAGCACCCCGTGGCGGCGATCAGCGTGTTGCCTTGTGTCGCGGCGGCGCTGGGCTGGAGGTTGGAATAAGGGCCGCCACCGCCGCTCTCCATCACCGCCTTATTGAATAGTCCCTTCGATGCCGGTGATTCGAGCAGCGTGAAGGTCGACGTCGCGCCAGCCGACAGTCCCCAGATCGTCACGTTGTCCGGGTCCCCGCCGAACGCTGCGATATTGTCGTGCACCCATTGAAGCGCGGCCTGTTGATCGAGCACGGCAAAATTGCCGAGGTTCGGGTCCTGAGTATTCGCCTGCAGCGCCGCGTTGGCCAGATAACCCAGGGCGCCCAGCCGGTAATTGAACGACGCGTAGACCAGGTTGCCCTGGTTCGCGATGGTCGAACCGTCCACCTGCGCACCGGAGCCCTGCACGAACGCGCCACCGTGGATATAGACGAGTACAGGCAGCTTGCTTCCAGGCGTGGCTGAAACGGGCTTCTGAACATTGAGGTAGAGGCAATCCTCCGACATCTGATCCGCCGTGATGTCGTTGTTCGCGACGGACTGCGGACAGGCTTTTCCATATGCCGTGGCGCTGAACGTGCCGCTACGCTGCACCGTGGGTTGCGGAGGACGCCACCGCAGCGCGCCTACGGGTGGTTGGGCGTACGGTATGCCCAGATAGGCCATCACGTTGCCGTTTGCGGTCCCGGTGACCGGGCCTTGTTTCGTCGCCACAGCCGACGGTTGAATGCCGCCAGACGAACCGCCTCCGCATGCCACCAGCGAATGCACCGCCAATAGGGCGATGACCGTTCTGAAGCGTCTGATTTTCATGTCTCCTCCTTGTGGCTCGTCGTTTCAACGTGACCCAGAGAGTAAAAATCCGAAAACCATGTGTCCAATGCATTGTTTTTCTCATTATGATTACATTATCTGATACATGGTTGTCGAAGGAGACTTGCAGCACATGAACCTGCATCACCTCATGCATTTTCTGGCGGTCGCGGACACAGGCTCGTTCAGCCGTGCGTCCGAACTCGTGCACCTGACGCAACCTGCGTTGAGCCGCAGCATCCAGATGCTCGAGCAGGATCTGGGCGCGCGTCTGATCGACCGGATTGGTAAGCGCAATGAATTGACGCCGTTTGGCGTGGCGGTGGCGGAAAAGGCGCGCCGGATCGTGTCGGAAACCGTCGATCTCAAACGCACGGCCGATCTGTTGAGTCAGGGCGAGGGCGGCCAGATCCGCCTGGGGCTGGGATATGCGCCGAGTGCCATGTTCGCGGGGCCTTTGCTCACTTACATGCTGAGCCACTATCCACGGGTCGACGTGCATCTTTCGACAGCCAGTCCGGAGATACAACTCGCCGCACTGCGCGAGCGGACACTCGACGCACTGCTGGTGCATTCACGCGCGGTGCGACCTCATGACGATCTCCACCTCGATCTGATCGGTACCGCGCAATCGGGATTCATGTGCCGGCGCGGGCATCCATTGGCGCGCCGCCGCAAGGTCGGCTTCGACGAAATTCTTAATTTCCCCGTTGTCTCCACCATGCTCAGCGACGAGGCGACGCGCACCCTGGTGGAGCAATTCGGTCCGTCGGCTCACGCGGCCCGGCTATTGCGGGCGTCGGCCGACTCCACGACCGCCCTGATCGAAGCAGTGAACGCCACCGACGCCATTTTTCTCGGCGCATTGGGTACGGCGCGAGCATGGCTTGAAAAAGGCGAGATTGTGTCAATCAAGCTCGACCGTCCGCTCGACATCGACGCGCCGTATGCCTTCGTCACCCTGGCTGGGCGGACTCAGTCACCCGTGCTCGAAAAGGTTCGGGTGTTCTGCACGCAGTTGGTCGCTCAGAAGATAAGGAATGCGAGTTGAGGCGGCATGATCCGAGAGAATAAAGTCTGTCACGAGATGCCAGATTAAGGAAACTCGGAAGTGGCTGCGGAATAGAGTCCGTCACGCTAGAGCGTGACAAGGCCGAACGGGCAGTAACCGTTGAGCAGGGCTACTCAGTATCTTGAGCGCCCCCTCATAGCGCTTAGCGCGCCCACTGCCGGATCAGATTGCCACCGAACAGTTGAGTGAGTGCCTGCTGGTTCTTCAGCGCATTCTGCAGATTACGATGCGCGATCCGGGCATGCTCACGCATAAGCGCTTCGGCGCGCGCCCCCTCGCGGCGTTCGATTGCTTCGAGTACCGCACGATGTTGGGCCTGGGCCACGATCAGGACGTTGTGTGCATCAGGCGCAACCGCCTGCACCTTGACAAACCCGCTCGGCGACGCAAACGGCAAGGCCATTGCTTTGGACAATTGCTTCTCGACGACGCTACTGCCGCACGCCGAAGCCAGCAGGCGGTGAAAGCGTTCATTGAGTTCGACGTATTGCGAGAACTTCTGCTCCGACAGGTCTGCGTCTTCGAGGACTTCATCGATCCGCGCCACACAGTCGTGCAGCAACGCCATCAAGGACGGATCGACCCCACGCTCGGCCGCAAGCCGCGCCGCCAGTCCTTCAAGGGTGCCCCGCAACTCGATCGCGTCATAGATTTCGGCCGCCGTAAACGACCGCACTGCATAGCCGCCCGACGGCAACGGATCGAGCAGGCCTTCGTCCTGCAAGCGCATCAACGCCGCCCGCACGGGCGTGCGGGACACACCCAGTCTGTCGACTACCCACAATTCAGTGATGCGCGACCCCGGCGTCAGCTCGCCCGCAAGAATCAGTTCACGCAGACCCAACTGCGCCTTCACCGTTTGCGACGCGGAACTCGATGCGCTCGCGTCGAGTTGTGTCTGATCGTTTTGCTCCACGCGTTGTACTCCAGAAATAATCACAGCTTTTACGACGTCTTTGCGGCGCCCTGCCGTCACAGGTCCAGCACCAGCATGGGTGATTTCGAACGCGAACAGCACGGCAGAAAGCAATCGTTCGCGGCGCGTTCCTCGTCGGTCAGATAGACGTCGCGATGGTCAGGCTGCCCTGCCAGCACGCGCGTCATGCAGGTGCCGCATACACCCTGCTCGCACGAGGTCGGTATATCGACGCCGGCCGCTGTCAAGGCCGCGAGGACGCTTTGGTCACCCTTGACGTCGATCACCTGCCCACTGCTGGCCAGCTTGACCTGAAAGTCGTCGCTCGCGGCCTCGGGCTGCGACGCCGCGGCGAAGTACTCGCGATGCAGGTTACGTTGATCCCAGCCCGCTGCGATAGCCGTGTCCAGCACCGCGCCTATAAACCCGGAGGGGCCGCACACATACAGATGCTTGCCCACGTCAGGCGCGGCCAATAACGCTTGCAGGTTCACGCGTTCGTCCGCAAGCCCGCTGTCGAAGTATAGATGAACACGGCCCCCAAACCGCGCGTCAGCCAGTTGCTCACGGAACGCTGCGCGCGCCGGGTCGCGCGTGCAATAGTGCATCTCGAACGACGCCCCCGAAGCCGCGAGATGCTCGGCCATACCAAGAATCGGCGTCACGCCGATGCCGCCCGCCAGCAACAGCGAATGGCTTGCCGCCTGCGCAAGCGGAAAGTGATTCTTCGGTTCGCTGATTTCCAGCAGACTGCCCTCGGTCAGCGCGTGCATCGCGATCGAACCGCCTCGCGAATTCACTTCCCGCAACACGCCGATCATGTACCGGTGGGTATCGTCAGGATGGTTGCACAGCGAATACTGACGCACGAGTCCATCGCCGATGCGGACATCGATGTGCGCACCCGCCGAGCCGGCCGGCAACGCCGAACCGTCGGGTCTTGCCAGTTCGAACACGCAGATGTCGGTGGCTACGTCGCATTTACGGATGATTCTGACTTGCATGCTGTGGGCCTCAGGTCAGAGCCGCGACAGGCTGACGCTCGCCCGCGATGAGCCGCTCGATGATCCGGCGTGACTGAACACCCCCGGCGTCGATATTCAGCTTGAGCAGAGTGCGCTCCGGATGCGCCAACAGATTGCGCTGCTGCGCCTCGAGCACCTCGAGATCTTCCGCGAAAATTTTTCCCTGACCTTCCCGGATCGTTTCCGTGAGCGCAGTGTCTTGCGGATTGAAATTGCGCGCCATACCCCAGAAGTACCAGATCGACGTATCGGTCTCCGGCGTGATGAAGTCGACGACGATACTCGACGCCTTGTGCTGCGCGTCAGCGTGATAACCGCCCTTGCCCGCATGTGCAACGCCCACCTCGATCATGACGTGGCTCGGCGGCGTGAAGCGGCAGATCTGCCAGCGGTCACACGGCACGTTATCCGCGAGTCCGTTGCCGCGCAGCGCTGCTGCCCAGAACGGCGGCGGCATGATGTTTTCCATGAAACGGCGTGTCACGACCGTATCGCCTTCGATCTTCGTCTCCGGCGCGGCTTCCTCGATTTCCGCCTGGCCAATGCTCGATGCATGCACGTAGGTCTCGTGCGTCAGGTCCATCAGGTTGTCGATCATCAGACGGTAGTCGCAGGCGATGTGATAAAGGCCGCCGCCGTGCGCCCAATCGGGGTTTTCCGCCCATTCGAGGTGATGGATTTTAGCCGGGTCGGCAAGCAGTGGATCGCCAGGCCATACCCAGATGAAACCGTAACGCTCGACCGCGGGGAAGCGGCGAATCGAAGGAAACCCGCCGACCCGCTGTCCGGGCATGCCGCTACATTTGCCCTCCGCGCCCATCGTCAGGCCGTGATAACCGCAGACCAACTGGCCGTCGCGCATGAAACCCAGCGAAAGGGGCGCGCCGCGGTGCGGGCAGAAATCTTCGAGCGCGGCGACCGCTCCATCTGGTCCGCGAAACAGCACCATGCTCTCGTTGCAGATTCGTCGGCCGAGCGGCCGGCCGACGATTTCATCGGGCGTGCACGCCACGTACCACGTGTTTTTCAGGAACATGTCTCCACCAATGTATACATTCATCCAAGAATTGATTTCTGATCGGCGGTGCCAATTCGAGAATATCGCTATTTTTATAGCCTAAAACGAATACCTCTACTGAACGGGGCGGCACTAAATCGAACGTCTTGGATACTTATTGTATACAGTGAAGTGGCAATGTCTAACCTTTCCCCGCAGTTCGCGGGTAAACACGAAGCTGACACGCACGACGAGCGAACACACCGGCAAGCTCAGCTTCCGCCGCTCCGCTTCGCCATCCGGTAAGCGAACTGCGCGCGCGTCAGGCCGACAAGCCGCGCCGCTGCGGAGACGTTGCCACCGGCGCGCGTAAGCGCATCGGCAAGCAGTCGTGCCTCGAGCGCGTCGATCGATATAGGTGCCTGCGCGGGTCCATGCGGTCCCGCTGCGGCAACCGGCATCACAGTGCCCAAGGCATCGTCCGTCCGCTCTGCTCGCAACATGCCGTGATCGACGGAATACAGTTCGGCAACCGGCAACGGCTCATGACGGAACAGATGAGCGAGGTCAATCGACTCACCGTCGTTGACGGCAATCACGCCGCGCTCGACCATGTTGCGCAGCTCGCGAATGTTGCCAGGGAACGCATAGTTCAGCAGCGTGCGCCGCGCGCGCGGCGTGAGGCCTGGCGTCGTGCGGCCGTGCTCGCGGCAGAACTGCAACAGGAAGCGCTCGATCAGCAAGGCAATGTCGTCGCGACGTTCGCGCAAAGGTGGAATCACGATCGGGAAGACATTGAGTCTGTAAAACAGATCCTCGCGAAACCGGCCGCGTTTGACCTGTTCGCGCAACTCAACATTGGTCGCTGCGATTACGCGGACATCGACCCGCAACGTACGCGTCCCACCGACCCGCTCCACCTCGCGCTCCTGCAGCACGCGCAGCAGCTTGCCCTGCGCGGCATAGGGCAGGCTGCCGATCTCATCGAGAAACAAGGTGCCGCCCGCGGCGCGCTCAAAACGCCCCGCGCGCGACTGCATCGCCCCGGTGAACGCACCGCGCTCGACACCAAACAGCTCGGCCTCGACCAGCGTGTCCGGCAACGCCGCACAGTTGACGGCGACGAACGGACCCGACGCGCGGCGGCTGCGCCGGTGCAGCGTCGCTGCGAACAATTCCTTGCCCACGCCCGACTCGCCAGTCAGCAGCACCGCGGTGTCGGTTGGCGCTACGCGCGCCATCGCATCGCGCGCTGCGACAAAGGCCGCCGCGAGTCCTACCAGGCCGTCGTCCGCGGTGGATTCTGTCCGCTCGACCGCGCGTCGAATCTGCAGGCCCTTTGTTGCATGATCTCGCGCGTCGGGATGCGCCACCGCGCCAACCGCAGCGGCCGGCGCATCGAGATACCGCAGATCGTCCGCGACGTCGTCCCAGCGTTGCGCATTGCGCCCCACCACGCGACACACCGCGCTGCCCATCGCCCGGCATTCGACTTCGCGAAAAATCACGAGCGTTCCAGTCAGGCCGGTCACATAGCCCATCGCGTAGCCGAGTTCCATCCAGCAAGCCGGCTCATTGCCGACGCCGTAGGCCGCGATATGTTCATCCGCCTCGGACGAGTGATGCCAGAGAAATTCGCCGTCGTAGCGCCCGGTCGCGGCGTCGAACGCAAAATGCAGCGGCTCGACCTTTACCACGCCTTCCAGCGCGTGAAGACGCGTGCCCGCAGCAAGCAGCGACGCGCCGTCGGCTGCGGGCCAGCGTTGCCGGACCAACGCGGCGTCGCGCGTGCCGGACGCATAGCCGGCCCGCGTGAGCAGCCGACGCGCGAGGTCGGCGCCGACAGATTCGATCAATTCGCGCCGCAGCGAGCCGAACGATGCGCTGTGCAGCAACAGCATCCGCTGGTCGTTGAGCCAGATCCGCCCATCACCGGGAGAGAAGAACAGGCATTCGGCAAGGTCGCCAAGCGTCGGCGCTGCACCCACATCGAGATGAGCGCTGTCGCCGGGCTTCATCAGTGCACCGGACAGACGCGCCGCATCGGCGAGCGAAACTCTGTCCGGATCAGTGTGCAGGCGTGTGATCGAATCGAACATCCCGTCTCCTTTCGTTTCTCTTTGCGTCAAAGACATGCGACATGCAGCGAGAGAATCGTCAATTAGTTATTTGATGAAATCATCAAATTCAATATTGATTATTGAATATAACTTTTATCATTTGCGCAAGCTGAGGATGTCCCGGCTATGTCGCTGCCGGACAGTCAGCGCAACGTCGATGCTGGATGTCGCTGCCGCTCGCGCCATCCCGCTGGCGCTTCAGCGCCTGCAAGCGGCACAGCCACGCAGCGCGCGCCACGGCAATGGCACGGCTATTGCAAAGAACGCTACGTGAGCGGGCTCAAAGCCAAGCGCGCTCATCCATTCAAACCAAGGAGACAAACAACATGGCAGACACCCAGCCGAATCCGCTCATCGATCACGCTCTCTGGACCGGCCGCCTGTTCGGCGGCACGGACGGCACCTGGTACCCGGCTAGCGAGACACGCGACGTCATCGAACCCGC
>NZ_JAQQFL010000029.1:0-123962 GCF_046026025.1 Paraburkholderia fungorum
TCTGTTTCCAGGATAGCTCAGCAGCAACACAATGCCAGGTCTTTTGCAGACCTTCCTTAACAGCCGCCGACTTTCCCGTGCCACAAAACGCGCAAGTATTTCCTTTGAGCCCTCTCGCTATGGCGCTCCATCTCGTTCGGATAGGCGAGCTTTATGAGTCTTGGCAAAGTCGTATTCTTCATGCGAGCTTTGGTTGCGAAGCCTCATCGACGATAACTTCTAACTGCTGTTGGACAATGAGCAGGTGGGCGAGCGACTCTCGCTGCAAGCCGAGAGTCGTGTCCAACGAAGCGCGGCATCGGATGATGCATGGTGGACGCCCTGATCACGTTCACCTATGAAGTGCTGCCTATGGAAAAGCCGAGCATCGAAACGTACGTGGGCTGGCCAGTCAGCGTTAGATGGCGCTGTCGAATGACCGTTGTCGAGCAAGGCCAACGTCTGTTCCGGGTCGCAAGTAAGCATCCGCTTGCGGTGAGACCCGTCACTCGCATTCGCCGATGTGCGAATGACTGGAAAGTGATTCGTAGCCGCCTTATCAACGCCGATGCTCGAATGACGGCAAAGGCCGTCAACTACGGTCTTAGACCTACCATCGAAATGGCCATTCGCTGCACCCGGGCAACGATGCGTCGGGAGCCACCGCTCGCGCCGACAACCACCCACCCATCGCAAATCCCCTGCTACTTCACCCCCTCCGCCATCCTCACCAACTCCCGCCTCACCATGGCTCTCTCAATGAAATTAACCGGGCACTCCACGCTCGCCGCGTCAAAACTCTGCCTTGCGCCGGTCGCATCGCCTTGAGCCAGCCGCCACTCTCCAAGATAAGCGTCTGCTTCGCATAGCTGGCCCTCTCGATCCTGCATGCTGCTGCGATTGATAGCCGACTGCAACATCGCAGCATTCGCTTTACCCATGTAGAACGCCAGCACCGGGAACGGCCAAACAGCCGCATCCAAGTGCGCGGCCCCCTCCTCGAGGACCGTTCTATCGTCGACATTCAACCTAAGCGCAACAAGATGTCGCCAGATCGCGACATAGTACGAAGTTGCTGCCAAAGCATCGATCTTCCCTTTGCGCTGCAATTCTTGCCATCTTTCAAGGTCCGCTTCTGCTCGACGAAAGTCCCCGGTGTAAAACGACAACTGCGCGCGTCCGTAGAGGAGCTGTCCTTTGTCCGGGGCAGCGCGATTGGCGATTTCGTAGTCGTGGGCGGCGTCCTGGTATTGGCCCAGCGTGGTTTCATCGTCAGCGAGAAAGATACGGTTGTCTATATCCGTCGGGGAGATCCGCAAGATTGCCTGATATTCCTTAATCGCAGATGCGTAGTCACCTCTGTGTTCCAACGCGACCGCAAGGTCATGCCGAAGACTTATGTCGGCTGGCATCAGCCGGATTGCGCGCGCGAGAACTTCCATCGATTCTTCGCTGCGGTGTGAATGTTCAAGCGCTTCCGCCCACAGCGAGTACCCTCTCGCACTGCTCGGAGCAAGGCGGGTCGCTTCAACAAAGTCTGCAATAGCATTGTCGTAGTTCCCCTGATGATCATAGGCCAGTCCCCGCAGTCGAAGCAGAAGGTCGTCACTCGGTTGAAGTGCAATCGCTTGCGAGTAGTCAGAAATCGTGTGCGTCAAATCGCCCATTTCTAGATATGACTCCGCGCGTCCGCTGAACAACAACGCATCGCCCGGCTGCATTTTTAAGGCCGATGTGTAGGCTTCTATCGATTCAGAATACTTATGCTGATCGCGCAAGGCGATCGCCAGACCCCGCATGGAATTCAGATCGCTCGGGTCTAGTCTCAACGCGGTGTTGAACTCAGATTCGGCGCCATCCAGATTGCCCATAGTGTAAAAGGCGACCGCTTTTCCAAAATGGGCGCGAGGATCGAATGGTGCCTGTGCAATAGCGGCGTCATAGTCAAGAAGTGCGTTCTGCGCGTCGCCCTTGCCGCAATACGCATTACCTCTAGAAATATAGACGTTCGCGCTTTGATTGCCGCTATTGATAGCATGGCTAAAGCTCTCGATGGCCACGGCATATTGCTTGAGCGCGAACTGCAGGTTGCCAAGGTTCAACCAGGCGTGTGGGTCGTCATGCTGGAGTTGCAGCGCCGATGTGAAATCTCGCGCGGCCGCGTCGGTCTCGCCAAGTTGCCGGTGCGCAAGGCCACGATTGTTGAAAGCCGCCGCGGTTGGATGTATGTCGAGCGCCCGAGTGTAGTTCCGTATGGTGCTCAGGTACTGTTTCGTTTTGGCAGACAGCTTAGCCTGCTCAAAATACAGCGCAGATCTCGCGGGTGCTCCAATCGCGGGGTCGTCGCTGATGTCGCGTCCGAAGACTGCCATGGCTTCGGGGGCATGCCGATAACGCAGAAACTCGCTGCTGATATCGATAGGCTTGGTGAAGTTGGCGTATGCAGAAAGACTAACTGCCCACAATGAGAAGAGTAAGGTTCGATGGATGTTCACTATTTTTGACCGTTTCGCGCTTCTCTTAATATCGACGGTCAATTCTGAATCTTTAGGCCCGGAGGCAGGAAAGCCGCGGCGAGCAAGTCGCCGATTGTGCTTGCCGCCATGCCAATGCCTTACCCAACCAGCCAAACGCAAACACTTAGCCCGCTTGGTTGAACGCTACGCCGCTGCCTTGATTTATAATCATCAAGCCATCGGGAAACACCCGGCGGCCAGGTTTAGCAGCCTGCCTCTGTACCCGCACACCCGCTCAGGCGGGTCGTGCGTCTACCTTTGCACGTCTGTTGTTTTCAATGGGCGGGCTGTGGTGGGGGAGCCGCAAGGCTCGCCGGTATGGTATAGGCCGGTCTGCTAACCCTTCTACGTGCCCGCTCACCCACTTCCCCAAGCGAGTGTCGGGCGATCCAAGAAGTATCAGGGAGGTCGCACCATGAACACCAAATCTACAAAGCAATCCCAACCCGCTTCACGCCCGCCTGTCGACGCGCTCCAGTACGAAAAACTTGCACTCTCCACCTTCGACCTCTGCAACCGGCAATTGAGCCAACTCAACACACTGATCACACTCGGGTCTTCAATATGTAGGAATCCTGCCATCACGAGCGATGAAAGACGACGTCAGCAGACCATGCTTGAATTGCTTGTCGACACAGCAGAGCAATATCAGCGGGAGCTCGAGTGTGACCGTGAGCTGTATCAGGTGATCGCACTCGATGCGAAGGGCATCCCTCAAAGCCGCATCACCGCAAACCGTGCAGCGCGCCTTCTAGCAGAGGCATCACAAATAGCGGCGACAGAAACACCGGCAACCACGAAGCCCAGCCCGGCCAAACAAACGTCAGCCAAACCCGCAACGAGCGTAGAAGCAGACGCTGCCCAACAGCCGGCTCCCACGCAGCACTAACCATCGAGAACGTGAGCGACTTCAGTCGTTCAAATTTGTAGGATGCCTGCCCCAAAATCACAAGCATGGACGAGCGCCACAAGCAGACGTGGGCAGGCGTCGTACAAACCCAAACACTTTCAACCGTTCGCCATCGATCGAGCCCGGAAAGATGTAGCCGCTCCTGCTCTGCCAGCCGCCTCCAAACCGCTACATTTGTAGGTATAACTTTGAACCGCGCCCTGCTATCCTGTTCGAATTGCACGCTGCCCTATCCGCAGGCGGCGAATTTCCTGATCGAGCGTCGTCATGAGATCGTCGGGCCTCAGGGTGCGCAGGTTCAGCTCGGCGGCTCAGGAGCGCGCGTTCCGGTGGGACTACGCGCGCCGCTTCTCCGGACAGCGCAGACTCGCCATCGCAATCTTCACGGCGTTGTGGATCGTATTTTCCATCCGCGATTTCCCCCGGTTAAACGTACTCGATCCCGCCCATCTGCACCACAACGAACTCATTCTCCTGCGAGTCGCCGCAGCGATCGGAATGGCGATTCCCGTACTGTTCTGGACCCCGCGCGCGCTCGATGAGCGTTGGGCCGTCGGGCTGCTCAGTGTCTGGACGATCAGTTGCTGGTTCGCCACCCTGAGAATGCTGCAGTTCTATCCGGGCGACCTTGGCTGGCGGGAAGTCTATCCGGTGCTGATGCTTTGTCTTTTCGTGATATTCATGGCCTTTCGGCTTCGGGTCATCACGGCGGCCTGGTTAATCGGGATATGCATCGTCAGCTATCTGATCATGCTTTATTTCAAACCCGTCGGCGGGAGTGTCGAACTGCGCGTGGAGTCGGTGGCTGCGCACGCCACGATGCTGCCGTTGATGGCTGTCGTAGGTGTGCTGCTCAGCATCCCGCTGGAACGCGCCGCGAGGCGCGAATTCATGTACCGGCGCACCTTGCGCGCGGCCAAGGCTCGCGTCGAAGCGGCATCGCGCGCGGTCAACGAGCAGAACAGACGCATGCAAGAGCTCGTCAAGGAGAAAGAGCGATTCTTTTCATCGGCGTATCACGACATTCAGCAGCCTCTCGCCGCCATCAACCTTTTCATCCGAAGCGCCCGGACGAGGATCAGGGACGGATACTCCGTGGATCGCGAGCTCGATGTCGTCGAGGAGACCGCGTCCGACATCCTCGAAATGTTCAAGGACATTCAGGACTACAGCGAGCTGGGTTCCTATGTTCCCCATGTCGTACCAGTCGATACCCACGGCCTGTTGACCGAGGTCTTCGAGCAATACCGGGAGACGGCCCGATTGCGTGGCATCGATCTAAGAATCGCGGGGCGGCGAAGGTACCCGCCGTCCATCGAAACCGACCGATCGCTCTTCAAGCGGTCAGTATCGAATCTCGTATCGAACGCGATCAAGAACACGTCATCGGGTGGCGTTGTGCTTGGCTGGGTGCAACTGAATGACCGGCTGCGCGTCGATGTTTGGGATACCGGCATCGGCATTGCGCCCGCCCATCGGGACGCGATCTTCTCCGAGTACTATCAGATCAACAATCCGGGGCGCGACCGTTCGAAAGGGCTGGGACTGGGGCTGTCGATTGTGCATCGTGCGATCCATATTCTGCCGGGACACGGTATGAGTTTCGCCTCCGTGGAAGGGCGCGGATCGCGCTTTTCCCTTTACGCGACGGTATCGGCATCAACCCCGGCCGTCGGGGCACGTGCTCAGGATGGCGACGTCTACACGCCCGATCTCACTGGCACGTTCATGCTCCTGTGCGACGATGAACCTACCGTCCTCGAAGGCCTGCGGCGTCTTTTCTCAAGCGCGGGCGCGCTCGTGTACGCCGCCGAGTCGATGGCCGGATTCGAAGCCATCCTTGCCGATGACAGCCGCATTCCCGATCTCATCGTCGCCGATATCCGTCTGCGCGAAGGCGCTACCGGCAAGGAGGTCGCTAATCGGATCAGACGTCATTTCGCGTGGGCGGGTGTTATTCCCGTCGCATTTATCACCGGCGAGCTACTGTCCGATCACGTCCTTCGCGACTTCCCCGAACCGTTCGTGCTATTGCGCAAGTCCCCGGCCCCCAAAGACCTGCTGGCGGATATCAGCCGGTACGTGACCGCTCAGCGGAGACAGTTCTAGGAGGCGATGGAATGCGCGTACTGATCGTCGACGACCATGAACTGTTCAGAGCCGGATTGGCGCTTCTACTGACGGAGCTCTTTCCGAACATCGAGTTGCTGCACGCGAGCACATTGTCGCAGGGGGTGAATCATGCGCTTTGCGAGCTCCTGAACATCGTTTTTCTCGATCTCGACCTGCCCGATGGCAACGGTTGCAACGCGCTTGCCGAATTGAAGGAGTCGCGACCGTCGCTACCGGTGATCGTGATATCGGCCGATGAACGAGTGGAAACCATCAGTCGATGCATCCAGCTTCGCGCCATGGGATACGTGCCCAAATCGTCGCCGCCTGAAGCGCTTCGTGCGGCGATAAGCGCGGTGCTTGTCGGGGGCGTGTTCCTGCCAGCCTCCAGCATCGCCAGCCTCAGTCGTGATATGGACACTGACAAGGCTCCGGCAAATAGCCCTGCGGATAGACAGCCGCGCGCTAAATCGGAAACGAGCAATGCATCCGAGTTGGGACTCACACCGAGAGAGTTCGAAACGTTGGCGTGGCTGGCGCGCGGACTTCCGTCCAAGGCCATTGCCCTGAGAATGGGGCTCGAGGACATTACGGTACGGAAATACGTCAGTCATCTGCTTGCGCATTTCAATCTGCGGCGCCGTACAGAACTCATCGTCATGCTGGCGAATAGAGGGGTCAAGCTCGGCGTCCCACCGGTCACGGATCCGGCGCTTGACCGAAGCCTGCCGGCTGCCGGCGGGCACCCAACCGACTGACTTCAACCGGCGTGCCTTCGATCGATCGCGACCCGGTATGTCACCGGAATCGGCCGATCACAGTACCTACATCTTTCGCCGACGATTGCTGTTCACTGCCTACGCATGTGCGTTGCGACGGCGTTTCGCCTGACCAAGAATGAATATGACAGCAACGCTGATGGGGCATTCGTCGAGTGCACCCGGAGCGGTGGGTCGTCGTGATGAGCTAAACCGGCCTTGGCTCGTGCGAAACGCGGATAACGAATCGCACGAATGGAAAACTCAACGTAGATAAAGGAACCAACATGAAATCACCTCTGATAGTCGCATCCACTGTCGTGCTGTTTGTCGCGGCCAGTGTTGCGCATTCGCAAGGCACACCGCAAGCCTCTCAACCCGCCCCGCAAGAAAACACCGCGACACAAGCGTCTGACCCGAGTGCGGGGATGGAAGCATACGGCGGTACGCCCGACACACGAGTACAAAGCGGTGCAAAAAATGTCAGACCGTGCCGGGTGGATCCACAATGCAACGTTTTTTTCGGAGGGAGCTAACAAAAGTCTGACGGCGCGGGAGCCATGCAACTCGTCGATGACGAAAAGGTGAAGAAATGAAAGTGCAACCCTCGGCCGTAACCATCGCGCTATTCCTGCTCACCGCGGCCGGCGCTGCCGACTCTCAGGAAATGCAACCGTCAGACGTCGCTAGCCACTCATCCAGTCAACAACCAATAAATTCATCGCAGCGGGCGATGCCGATGGACGGCGACAGTACGTGGGACTATGGCGCCCAACCGGGCGGACGCAATGGTTACGGCAAAACCCGAGACGGTCAACCGTGCGTGGTGGGCCTATCGTGCGATATCTATCAGGGCAGCTAATCTGGGTGGCTGTGCGCGATAAACCATATAGCTGACGTAGAACCGAGCCCGCTCCAACGTCAGCTATGGCCGATGAGCCACCGGGCAGAGCCAAAACGCAACTCAGCGCATACCGCTACACAACGGTCCAAGCATGTCGTGGATGCCGAACGTCATCATCGCGAGAAACGCCACCAGCCCATTAACATAATGATCGGGCCACAATGCAACCGGCATAACATCACCGCTCCAGACCGAATTTCACCGCGGCGACGAATCCCATGTGTTAGCGTTCCAACGCGAGCGCCAACTCAATCTTTAAGGGAGATAAAAATGCCGTTCGATAAATCCTCAGCAGCGAGCTACGCAGACGACCATGCACAATCGCACAGCACAGGTAACTGCGCAAAATACGTGCGCAAGGCCATCGAATCGGGCGGAATCTCCCTGCACCACGCCCACTACGCCAAAGACTACGGCCCACTTCTTGAGGCCGTCGGCTTTCGTCAAGCGACCGGCGAACCGCAAACAGGCGATGTGATCGTGATACAGCCAGCCCCAGGAAATCCTGCAGGCCACATGGCGATCTTCGACGGCTCCGTATGGGTGTCCGATTTCAAACAAACGCACTCTGACTCTCAAGGCTTCTATCCGGGCGCGTCTTATCGACAATCGAAGCCGGCATACAAAATCTACCGATACAACTGAGACGAAAGATGAAGAAGCTATTAACCCTCGCCGTGTCGGTACTGCTGCTGGTTGGCGGCTTGCTTTTCCAGCAAAGAGCGTTCGCGGATAGCGCAACTCCTGACGCAAGCACGAAAGCGTTTTACGCCTGGTATATCAAGCTGGAATCCAAAGACACCTACCCTTTGCTGGACAAGGGCATCTATGTCTACGTGACCAAAACCACGGTCGACAAACTCCGAAGCGCTTACCGCCATAACAGGTTGCCCGGCGACGCCGACTATTTCACGAAGGTCCAGGATTACGACGAACAGGACTGGTCGAACAACATCGCAACACACCAGGCGATCATGCTCGACGATGTTGCGATTGTTCCAGTTACTTTCGGCTCGAAAGACAAGATCAGCGTGCTGGTGTTTCTGCGCAAGCAAGGCGACGGATGGAAGATCACCAAAGTCGATGACACGCTCGATTTTCAATAGCCACGCCTAATGCAAGCGGCCAGCTGCAGCCATTAGGATTGCTGCTACCCCGACAATCCGATGCCGTCCGCGCTCCGACAACGGACATTCCCTGTCTCGTCGTACACCACGATGTCGAATCCTTCGCCTGGCGCGGGCGGGACGAAATGGCGGGTGATTAGCTCATACTCCGCTTCGGATGTCTGGAACGGATGCTCGCCTGACGCGTTCCTCGCCCTTAAACGAGCTTTGCAAATTTCATCGCTCACATCCAGATAGTGAAGCCGATGATCGCACCCGGCGGTTCGAAATAAAGAGTGCCCCCACGCACGGGTGTTAGTCGTATTAAACGGGAAATCCAGAACCACCGACGTTCCTGCTGAAAGGAGCGATTGAATGTGATCGGTGAGGACCGTCTTGATGCGCCCTGCACAACGCACATAGTCGGCCAGTGTATGGATTTCGTCCGGATAAAGATGTGCCATCCATACATCTTCGCTAATCAGGATCGCCCGCTGGTCCTTCATCAAGCGCGCGGTCAGCGTGGACTTGCCCGAGGCAATTTTGCCGCAGACCATATGGAGAACCGCTGCGTTATTAGCGGCAACACCCTCAACTAACCTGCTCTCACTCGTCATTTCCAGGCACTCCGATTAAGGCCCAGAAAGCAAAAACCCGCCTTCTGGGCGGGTTGTGATTGCGTATGGTCAACCCAATAGCTATCCCGCCGAGACTGTCGCGGCGCTAATAATCGAGTTGATCTGAGATTGATTCATGTGCGAAAGCATACGGCAGTGGGCGAATCGAGACAAGCAAGCGTTGCGCTGAATAATCCAATCACCTGGAAATGACCAAAACAAAGTGGACATCGTGGCTAAAGTCAGCCATAGAAAAGCCGATATCAAGTCATGGAGTCAAGCAGACGGTTGACGATAAAACTGGTCAGGATGGCGTGAAGGAATCGAAACTGACAGTTGCGCCGACGGCTGAAGCCAGCGCGGCCAAGTGATGCTGGTTTGCTGAGTATCGCAGTGGATTCCGACACAGCAACGCCCGCATAACGCGGGCGTTGCTGTGTCGAAGCGAACGGTTATAGCAAGACCGGGAATCGTGCAACCGGCGACCGGAACGGCAGGAACATGTGGAGTCTTATTTCCCGCGAATCGGAGCCGATGCGCGCAATACCTTGGGCACGGCTATCAGCAGTTGGGAGCCTCTGCCGATGCTCGCAAACCAGGACGTTGTCACAATTGTTTCCGTTCGCGCCGTCGACCTCGGCATCGCCTCCTGGCGAACACAGGTTTTTGAAAGTTGGCCGGGCCGCCAATGGCCATCGAAGATGAATTCCCCATGAGCGTCTCGTCGGTCGGCTTACGTCTTTTGCATGACGCGGGCAACGAGACCGCGATTCTCGAGAAACGACAATTACAGGAGTAACTCGCATGAGCTTTCATACGCTAGTTTGGGTCCATCCATTCGACGGCGAACCGCTGGCTATATCGAGCGCCCAGGATGAGATTACGACGTTGCTTGACGAACGTGCTCTGAGCCACGATGTCCTGAAGAATTTGTTCGAAGCGTGTGGTTCAGCGCTGCCGGCGTCATCTCCCACTTTATTCTTTCTTGATAGCTGGTCGGTTGCCGATCTGTTCGGAGAAGTTGCTCGATGTTTACCGCACGCTTCGTTCGCGGTAAAGGGAGTCGGGGAAGAACCGCGTGACATATGGGTGCGAGAGTACGCCGACGGAGCCGCGACGTTCGAGGCCGGGCCATTCCAAGAATAAGGTAGACGTTGGCAAACCACGTTCGAAGATGCGACGTGGTGTCGAACGGCTGCTGTTGAATTGATCCGGTGTATACGGCGGGTCGCTTGGCCACACACGGGAATGTGTGCGAGGTTACGGTCAGTTGGTTTGGGTAGCGCGTGGCTCGGCCAGAGCGAAAATCTTCATGCCAACGAGCATGGCGATGACGAACAGCGTCGCTTTAAACTCGCCGCTGCCGGCGCTCACGAGGGCCGGTCCCGGGCAGAATCCTGCCAGCCCCCAGCCGGCGCCGAACATGGCGCTGCCAGCAAGTAGGCGGCGGTCAATGCGCGTCGCGGTCGGCAGCGACATGGGCGCGTTGAACACGCTCCGCTTGAGCCTGCGTGCAATCGCGAAGCCGACACTGCCAACTGCGATCGCGCCGGCCATGACAAACGCCAGTGATGGGTCCCAGTGGCCGGCGATATCGAGAAAGCCCAGCACCTTCGCTGGGTTGGCCATGCCGGAAACGATCAGTCCCGTGGCGAATATCAGACCGGCCAGCAGCGCGTTGAAAATCAGCATGTCAAAGCCCCAGCAGATGACGGGTCACGAAAACGGTCAAAAAGCCCATTGCCATGAACGTCGCGGTGGCCGCAAGCGAGCGGACCGAACCGCGCGAGAGGCCGCATACGCCGTGACCACTGGTGCAACCGGACGCATAGCGGGTACCGATGCCAACGAGCAGACCGGCCACAACGAGCACCGGCGGCGATGACGCAATCGTGACGGCCGGCAATGCCGCGAAAAGCCTGAATATCCAGGGCGCGGCAAATAGTCCGAGCAGGAACGCAGTGCGCCAGGCACGATCGCTGGATGTTGTGTCGAGCAGGCCACCAAGAATCCCGCTGATGCCGGCGATACGGCCGTTCCCGAGCACCAGCAGCGTTGCCGCGAGACCGATCAGCAAGCCGCCGGCGAGTGCGGGAAGCGGCGTGAAGTGAGCAAGGTCGATGCTCATTTCAGGCGTCCTTTGACTTTGCCGCAATAGAGGTTCGACAACGTCTCCATGATGCTTAAGACTTCGGCGCTCGCGAGACTGTAGTACATGTACTTTCCCTCGCGCCGCGTACTAACGAGGCCTTCTTCGCGCAGCACGCCAAGATGCTGCGAAAGGCTCGGCTGATGAAGGCCGACCGCCGCTTCCAGTTCTCCAACGTTGTGTTCGCCTTCGATCAGTTGGCATAGCAGCAGCAGACGGTCCTCCTGCGCCATGGCTTTGAGGAGGGCGCAGCATTTCGTCGCGGACTGCCGCAGCGAGTCGAGCGCGGCGGGAGACAAAGGTGTGTTCATCGATCGGCATCCTTCGACCTGACAATCAGGTTGACCTACAGTATATGAAAATATATATTGTTTTTCAATGTATTGACTGGAGCATTCGATGAAACCACTGGTAGAAGCGTTCTTTGATCGGACCACCTGTACCGTTACCTATGTCGTTCACGCCGGCGATGGCTCTGCGTGTGCCGTGATCGATTCGGTGCTCGACTACGACCCGAAGGCAGGCCGTACCTCGACTCAATCGGCCGACAAGGTCGTGGAATTTGTGCAGGCGCGCGGCCTGCGTGTTGAATGGCTGCTGGAAACGCATGCCCACGCGGACCATCTGTCGGCCGCGCAATATCTGAAGACACGACTGGGAGGAAGGATTGCCATCGGCGAGAGCATTCGCGCAGTGCAGGGTGTATTCAAGCGTATCTTCAACCTGAGTGCGCACCTGCCGGACGACGGTCAGCAGTTCGATCATCTGTTCACTGCCGGCGAGACGTTCCAGATCGGCGAACTGAGTGCGCACGCCATACACGTGCCAGGGCACACGCCGGCTGACGTGGCGTACCAGATCGGAGACGCGGTTTTTGTCGGCGACACGATGTTCATGCCGGACGTAGGTAGCGCACGGTGCGATTTTCAGGGTGGTGACGCGCATACGCTTTATCGCTCAGCACGCAAACTGCTGTCGCTACCTGACCAGACCCGGCTTTATATGTGTCATGACTACCCTCCGCAGTCGCGTGAACCACAATGGCAAACCACAGTGGCAGAACAACGCAAGGGCAATATTCATCTTTATGACGGCAACTCCGAAGTTGCGTTCGTCGCGATGCGCACCGCACGCGACCGGACGCTTGATATGCCTACGCTCATTCTTCCGGCTGTCCAGGTCAACATTCGTGCAGGCTCATTGCCTGAACCGGAAGACAACGGCACGCGTTATCTGAAAATTCCACTCGGCGCGTTGTAGAGCGCGCATTTACGCAAAACAGCGTCACGTTCAAGAGAGCGTTGCCGAGCGGCGATTGAAGCCTGAACGGCACGTATCTGACTGATTGGGGACGTTCACGGCCTCGCCCGGGAAGGTTGGCTCCGGGTCGACCTCAGCCGGTTGTCGTCGGACTCAGTTCGGCCACTTTGAGACGTTCGACAGGTTGGGCTAGATCGTTAACAATTCAGCACCGTTGACCGTGAGAGGGCTCATGCTTGAGCAACTACAACGCGAAGTCCGCAAGTTCGGCACCGATCAGATTTTTCATTTTGGAAGACCGCTCACATCGCATCTTGTCGAGACCAGCAGATGGCTTACGACATGGGGCAGCCCACGCGCTCTAGTTGCAGCCGGTGCCTTTCACAGTATCTATGGGACTGAAGAGTTTCGTGAAAGAGCCGTCTCGCTGGAGCGACGCCCAGAGATACGGGAGATCATTGGCGAAGAGGCCGAGGCGCTTGTCTATCTCTTTTGCCTGGCGGATCGTCATGCGCTCTTCTCTGCCCAAGCGGCAGGTTCTTACTCGGTTCCTCTTCCATCCCTTGGAACCCGCGCGGAACTTGATGAACCGACGTTCGCTGCACTTTTGGAACTGGAAGCGGCAAATATCGTCGATAGCGCATTGCATCAGGCGGACGCTCCATCCACCGCAGGACGGTTCTGGTTGGAACGGTTTGAGTCAGTCAAACCTTGGCTCTCTGACAGGGCCTACCACACTGCCCGCGACGTCTTGACGACTTGGCGCGCGGAGGCGGTTCGTGAGCGAATGAGGATGGAGGGATGGTTGACCGATATCTAGCCGGACGACTTTGTGTTGACGTCGCTCGGCTACGAAGGAATGAGTGACCGCTTTCAAGCGCGACGACTGTCCCTTGTGGGTCGACAAGGGAAATTCGCGGCGAGGTTGGGATAGGAGCCTGACGCGCGGTAGCCGAACTTCCGGGTTCGGCCAGTTTGTGCCACTCGACGTCTCCCGGACAATCGTCGACAATTCGCGCACCCAAAGGAAAAGCCATGAGGACGGCATTGGATGACGAAGGCGCTAGGTTACCTTCATGAAGTTTGGTATTGCCCAGACGGGCGCGGCAACTATCTTCCCGCATGCATCCCGCATGGGCCGGACGGAGACGCCGCTCGGAGCCTCAACGAACCTGGCAGTGAATGGGTATGGACGTTCTGGGCATCGTCACATATTCAGGCGATGAACACTTACTACGAGTTCGTCGGCTACGGAAAATACAGCGCCCGTTACGACGACGATCTCCTTCCCTATTCGCAAGCTATGTATGAACGCCAAGCCGCGTGCTTAAAGTGAGAATGACCGTCGTCCTCGGTCGTGCGACGCAGCGCGGCCATGAAGAGACGGTCGACTGATTCGCCAGGACTAGTGACAATTGCTGCTCCAGCCATATCGTGCCGTTATTAATTCGCAGGCTTTAATGTAGGGAGCATCAGTATGCGATTCGTGGTTCTTTGCGCAAACTGGCTGATAGCAGGCGCCATCGTGATCGGAATGGCTAATTCCGCGTTGCGATATCATGAAGTGGCTTTCTATCATTCGCTGGTGATCGCGCCGTTTGCCCTGGCCATTTGCGCGTTTCGCGCATGGTCACGTCGTTGGCTGAGATTTTTAGCATTTGGTGTGAACGCGGTGTACTCCCTAGTTTTTGTGGTTGGGATTGTCCAACTGTTGGGAATCTTCCAAGCCTCTTCGGCTGCGGCGTCGAGTGCTTTAGTTGCGCTGCCGTGCATCGCTAACGCTTGCCTTACGTGGCCGTGGACGAGTACCGCCAATGATCAACTTGCCGGTTGAGGAAAACTTGCCATCGGACCGGGATCGGCCAGGAACGGCGCGTCGACTCCGCCGCGCGAATCGTCGACAATGACAGTGCCGAAACAGGTCGGGGCAAACGCACGAGGAGGGAAAGATGGACGAGGCGTTCCAGCTGATATTTATCGATGTTGCATGGACACACGATTTCGAGGCGGAACCAATTCGACTCGTCTCGCAGCTTGACAACGAGCGTTATGAAGTTCGCAAGCTCGAGTTCTTCCGCGACGGCCGGGTTGGATACGCCGATGGTCACAAGTCGGAAATGGGAACTCAGCTTGGGAAGCTGCCTGTCCCGCCATTGGCCGAGATAAATTCAGATACCCAGTTCAACGCTCGCCTCATTGAGCCGACGCTGTTTAATCGCCTGTGGTCACAGCACGCCTCCGGCACCGGGGGATAAAGCGCCGTTCAGCCATGAAGAGACGTTCAACTGACAGTCGTAAGCGTGATTGCCAAGATCGTCGTTGCGACAACTCCCCCGCACTTAAATAAACGCTCTGTAGGCGTACCAAGATAGGTAGAAGGCAACCGTTCCAAAAAACAGAATTGACCCGGTGACAATCCATCGGCCAGTCGACCATTTTCGGCTGAGACCGACGTAACCGACAAATCCATAGATCATGGATGGACCCAAAAGCCATAAAACGAAGATTGTCAAAATCCACCAAGGGACGTCACAAGCATCAATTTCGTAACATCCGTGATATGGCTTTTCCGGCCAGTGGTTCAGCCGACCCAAATCGCCTAGAAGCAATGCCATGGCAAACCCGGTTGCCGTGGCAAGCAAAGTGCCCCATAGCCGCTTCATTTCATTTCCCAGAACGGAATCTGCTTTGACTTGCTCAAGTTCGCCGCCGACACGCGACGAACGGCCGGTCCGGAGCGTTAAGCGGCCTTCGTTGCTTCGATCGAGGAGCGTAGGCAAAGGCTGATCAACTGCCGGAGGCCGATGTTGACCGCGCAACTCTGACGACCACTAGTGGCCACCACACCGCTGCGATGAAAAAGGCGCGAGCGATCGCGCCTTTTCTCTGCACGATGACGACCAACCAGAATTTCAACGAATCAGTTATCGAGAATATTGCCAGGTGCACAAAGGTTCATCGACTTCATAGGCATTGATCCGCGAAGATCCTCCTTGGGGATAAGGGCGAACGCTGACCAGTCGGCTTCATTCACGTAGACCACGCCAGCTTTGCACAGCAGATGCGCTTGCCTTGGTTTCGTATCGCACCACGCACCATCTAGCGCGCATCGTTCCCATTGCGGTATGACGACGAGCGGTTTCACTGCTCCCTTATCCACCTTCGTGTACGACTGCACGTCGCGCGTCGCTATGGACATGCGCATGAAATCGAAGTTTGCACTTACTGGACGTGCAGCTTCGGCATCCGCGTAATGTCTGTGAAGGTTGACTACATAAAAGCAGGTCGCCCCAAACAGTACCGTCACCGTCGAAAGGACAGCGACCAAGGACACTCTTCTGGAGGTCAATCGAGCACCGCGCGTGAACAAGTACCCAAACAACGTGAACCCTACGAAACACGTGACGGCTATGAGGAACCATATACCGAATGACCGATTTTCGCAGTCGTATCCACACGCCGGCGCGAAGGTGAGCACTATGCAACCGGCAATCGTTCCGGTGAATGTCCCGGTCACAGCGAACACCAGAAGCGCGGCTAATCTCTTCACTTGATTTCCCAAAACAGTATTTTCTTCGATTGGCGCAAATCCGAAAATCCGAACGGTGTGCCCGAAGCAAAGGAGTTGAGGCCAAATCGTCTGCTAATGGTAGCTATAGAGTCTATCGGGCCACTTATGGTCAATCGTGCTCCGTTCCAGAGGTCGATGTGGCCGCCGCTCAGGTTGTCTGGCGAGTCGCCCTCTTGTCGCCAATACCCATAGAACAGGATGATACCCGTCCGACCTTTAACCTTTGCTTCCCAAGCAGAGCCGGTAATGTCCTCTGCGTTCGGAAGTCCACCGAATGGACGTAGCCGCAACCATTCGCCTAACTCGTATGCTCGGGTAGCCGTGGGCTTGCCGTCGAGTAGGATTCGCCCGAGCGTAGCCTTCCCTGGCATCGGTTTAACCAGCTTTTGCGAAAACGACTTCATTTCGCTTCCGACCCGATGGAACGTGACACTCATCCGTATAGCGCATTGATTCTTGTATTCCCCGGTTGGATCGTCATAAGGGTCCCCCGACGGATAGTTGTCCCACAGTTCCTGAAACGTCAGCGCTCTCAGTTCCACTACCTTGATGGAACCAGGTGTCGAGTTGGTTCGAACCACAGTCGGTTTGTTCGGCATTGTCAGTGTCCCGGTTGTTTCGCAAGGGCGGCATCGCCCCAGTAGACCGTGTAGTCGTTGACTTCCTGTGTATCGACGCGGGGCAAGTTGCCGTCCGCATCGGTACGACCAGAAAAGGTCCGGCCGTCTCCGGTCTCGATGAAATACGGATAGCCGTTCAAAACCGCTCGGGCGGTTACAGAGCGGACCTGCTCATCAAAATTGGCGTTCGTCGAATGAGCGGCGACTGCACTGCCGCAATTGGCCCGGCTGGGTAGAGACGCTTCGCTTTCCCGATCCAGGTGGCAACCGGCATCGCTGTCAGCGATCACGCGATTGTTACCGCAGGGGCATAGCACCTTGTCACCATGCACGACCGCAACGCGGCCACCTTCAGAAACGCCCTCGCCGGTTCCGTAGATCCAGTAGGCGCCTTTGCAGTTTCCACAGGTTGCCTTGTCGCCAGACAGCGCGATCTTTTTCCCGTCATCGTGCATGGTGGATGAAAAGGCCATCACAAAACCGCGAGTGGTTGTCCGATCGCCATGTCGAACCAGAGCTAGTCTCATACGCTGTCACTCCGTTGGCTGGTGTCGGATCAGTGAACTGAAATGCTGGAGCGAACGGGCACAAACGCGACCGCACGATCCCGACGGTCTGGGCTATCGTTAATCACATCCTCGTTGTCGAGCACACTACCGTCTGGGTATGTGGCTACGTCGCCGACACGTGCCATGCCCAGACTCGCGATGGCGGAACCTCTCGTCGCCGTAGTGACACGGCCGCCTCTCTCGGTGAGTGAGCCGATTGTGGCAAGCAGATAGGTGATTTCGTTGGTCGAGTCTTGCTTCATGCGCCGGTCTCCTTCAGGGTTGAACAAACTTTTCCTGAAAGCCTAGCTTTGTTTGTAGAGTCGGAGACGAGATAAATCAGAAACCATTGAAGAGATTGACAGGCATCAAAGTTGACGCCGCGCACGTTTAATCCCATGAATCACGCTAGTGCTGGCAAATTTATATGGAGTACGCAACATGACAATGAGAATAACCAACGAAGATTCCCTCAATCACGAACACGGTCGAGCGCCACAAGCAGATGTGGGCAGGCGTCGTATAAACCTAAACACTTTCCGCTTGCTGTTGTTCACCCCGCAAGCACTCGAAAAATTTTGAGCCGTCGCGCCACTCTGCGAGAAACCAGACCCCGTCACTTCCTTTTACCACGCCCCCTCACGCCCAAGGCAAGAAGCCCCAACGCAAGTACCGGCAGCACCCGCGTCAACACACTGCTCCAGAAGTGCCTTTCCTGCGCATGCTGCAACTGCTCGGGAAAGCGCTTCTCCTCCGGTGTCTGCGGCCCTTCGATATACCCCGTCAGTCCGAGCGCCGCGCGCTTGTCTCCTGGCTGGACGTCCGCATAAGTTTCGCCGGCATCGAAAGTCACGCCCTTAATCAGCGTGTCGAACGACTCCTGGGCGATCAGTGCGCGATCTTCGTTGTCAGCACCACCTATGACGATCTGCATAGCCGCGGTCCACCGTCGACCAAGCGTCGCGGTCGCCAGATACACAGCGCTTCCCCCACCGGCGCCGCCAATGGTGAAATCCTTGTAAATCCAGTCGAGGCGATGCTCGCTCGCATCCCAACGCGGTTGACGCACCCAGCTAATGTTATGAATCGTCGGCTGAGCGTCGTGCGTCTGCGCAAGAATATTGGTCGTGTGATCTTCCATGTTCTTGCGCAGCGTCTCCGGGTCGAGATCGACGTGATCGGTATCGATGTGCCCCTGCTCCATCAACAGCACGCTCATCTTCCAGGTCGCATCATCCGGCGCCAGGATAGCCATCGGCAAGGTCTCAGCCTCCTTGGCCTTGCTCGCGCTCATCATGCCGCCGGCGACCAGGCGATCGCGCAACGCACGCACCGCTTCCGGCGCGAGATAGCGGAACCCCGCGGGCAGCACCAGGCTCGCCGGTCCGGCAAGGCGCACCGTGCGCGGACCATGCTGCCAGGCGGGATCGTTCCATAGCTCCGGCGGCGGCCCGGCGAGTTGCGGCATCGAGCCGAGGCCCGTGCGCCCCGACTCGCGTTGCATCACATCGACTTGCGCATCCACGGACTCCCGCGCTTTCGCAAGCCTGACCGCGGCAATCCGGTCCGCCGGCACGGCCGCATCCTCGGGTGCCGGTGTGCCGGCTTGCTGCCGCGCGACCGCGCAGGTGGCGGCAACGTCGCGCGGCCAGATCGTCTCGCCGGCGCCGTTCAGCACCACCTGAATTCCGCAGTCGATATGCTTCACGCTCACGAGCTTCCGGCCGCTCAAATCGACCCACTCCGTGGCGCGCAGATCATGCGGCGGATCAGGATAGCTGACCTGCCAAACATCCCCGGCTCGCGGCGTCTGCGCACTGTCGTCCCAGGCGGTATCGATCGACCCATCTAGCGACACAGGGGCAATCAGCGCGTGGCCCTGCCGGTCGATCAGTTGCCAGCCTTTGCCGGGGTACCTCACCACGCTCACCCCGTCGGCGAACGGCATGACGCTCTCGTACTGAGCCGCGGGCAACACGTCCCGCCCCTGCCGGTCGATCAACGTATAAGTCTCGGGTTGCGTGGAAGTCCGGATGTGAACCCACGCCACACCGTCCGAGAAGGTGCTGCCGCCTTGCCAGTCCTTGCGCGGTTCGACCACGGGCTTCGCCGTTTGCAGATCCAGGAGACCAATGCTCGCACCGTCATCGAGCGTGTAGAAAAGCCTGCCTTCCACTGCCTCGCCACCGCCCTTGGTGGTGAACAGAACCTCGCCCTTGCTGTTGCGCAGGATCGGCCCGGAAGGACCGTCGTCGACGACCCGGTCCGGCAGCACCGCCTGGAAGTGGTAGCGCTGCATCCACGGCAAGATCACCCGGCCTTGCCGGTCGATCAACGCGATCTCCTGTTGATTGACCTCGCCACGAGTGATCTCGGCGACGCCATACGCGAACGCGCCGGCGCGCTCATAGGTGCCCGGAACGGCCTGGGCGCCCTGCGGATCGATATAGACATCCTGCGTCTGTCCGGCCCGGCGGACCGCGGCCACCCCATCGCTGAACTCGGCGGCCGCCTCGAAAATTTGTGGCAGCACCCAATTGCCATGGATGTCGATGTAACCCATCCTGGGATTGTCCCAGCGCGACGCAGGCGCGATTCCGTTACGGAAATGACCAATGTATTCGAAGCCCGGCGCGATTAACTGCTGGCCCTTTGCGTCGAGCAACCCCGCTCTTCCGGACGGCGTATTGGTGACCCACACGTCGTCCATCGCATAGAAGTTGCCCGGGCGCGGCTCGACGGCCCAGTGACCTTTGCGATCGAGCAGGCCGCATTCGTGAGTGAAGACCGTGAGACACACCGGGATCAACGCGGGCGAGTCTTTCGGATGCGTAGCCGGAAGCCCGGCGCTAGCACGCGTGGCGATCAATGCCGTGCAAACGGCAATCGTGAGGAAGCGAAATACGGGGCGCCGTTTATGCATCGGTCAGAATAAGCGTTAGTGGGCACAGAAACCTGCGAGGCAGAGGATACTTGATTCCAGGTATAGCCAGCGCGATGCGACTGGAATACCGTCATGAATCCATGTCACTATTGCCGCTGTCGTCGGTTGAGCGTTGCCGGCTGTTCCGGCAATTCCCCCACCGGTTCACTCCTCCTACGCAGCCCCTATGGCGCAAGCTTCGTCCGACACCATCGAATCCGTCCTACCCGGCCCACTCCTCATCGTCGAGGACGAACCCCCGATGCAGGTCCGGCTGCGCGCAATCCTCGCCACTCTGGGTTACACGGACGACATCCTGTCATTCGCGGGCAGCATTGCCGAAGCCAACGCGCTGCTGGCCAGCCAACCGTTCGCGATGCTGCTGGTCGACGTCGGCCTCCCGGACGGCAACGGCATCGATCTGATCCGTGCCTTGCATGGGCAGGATGAGGCATTACCGATTCTGGTAATCTCCGCCTGGAGCACCGAGCAGGTGATCGTGACCGCCCTCCAGGCGGGTGCAACGGGCTACCTGCTCAAGGAACGCGACGACGTTGAAATCGCGATGTCGATCCGCAGCGCGTTGCGTGGCGGCGCGCCCATCGACCCGTTCGTTGCCCGACGTATTCTCGATCTGACCGGACTCGCCAGGCGCCCTAACGCGACGAATGCGAAACCGCCGACGCGCTCGCCGCTCAGTCCGAGGGAAATCGAAATCCTGGTGCTGGTCAACAAGGGGCTCACCAATCGTGAGATTTCCGATGTGCTATCCCTGTCCAGGCTAACGGTCGAATGTCACGTCAAGAACATCTACAAGAAACTGGCGGTCAACTCTCGCACGCAGGCCGTATTCGAAGCCCGTACGCATGGCTTGTTGCCCTGATCTGCAGCTTCATCACGTTCCACGCTGGTGCGTCGGCCGCCGTGCCAACGCACCCCTCCGACACCCTCGTCCATCTTCGCATCGAAGCAGCCCGCTCGGACTGGCAGGCCGACAACCCGCCATCGACAGGCTGGGTTCCCGTATCGCTACCCGACGACTGGTCCTCGCGCTGGCCCGAGTTCGACGGCGTCGTCTGGTACCGGCTCTCGTGGCAGCAAGCCGATGTGGCGCATCCCGCCGCGCTGATGCTCGACTACCTGAACATGGCCGGCGCGACTTATCTCAACGGCAGCTTGCTGACACGCGACCGGCACCTGGTTGAACCGTTGACGCGCGCCTGGAACGTACCTCGCTACCAGGTCCTGAGCCCTCCCTTGCTGCGGGAAGGCACCAATACACTGCTCATCCGCGTGTCGGGGCTCTCGCAGTATCAACCCGGACTTGGAAACGTGTCGATCGGCGATCCAGCCGTGCTTGAACGTCGTTACGAAACCGAATACTGGCTGCGCCACGATCTGCAACTCTCCAGCCTTGCGGTAACAGCCACGCTCGGGTGTTTCTTTTTCGCGTTATGGCTGATGCGACGGCAGGAAGCCGTGTATGGCTGGTTCAGTTTGATGTCGATCGCGTGGTGGTGGGTGGCGCTCAACCAGTTGGCAACCAGCCCATGGCCGTTTGCCAGCACCGACGCCTGGGAAAGCGCCAACTCGATCGCGTTGATGATTTACAGCGCCGCATTCACGATGTTCTCGATACGTTTTTGCGAGCGGCGTTTGCCACGCATCGAGACCGTACTCTGGCTACTCGTGGCCGTGGGCACGGCGGTCATGCTCGTGACGCCGCACAGCCATGCGGGCGCAACACGCGCTGTCCTGACAATCGCGCAAGCCTGCAGCTTTTTCTCAACCTGCTTTGCGTTTGTCTACGTCGCGTGGCGTCACGGCCGCACCGATCATCGCATCCTGTCGATTTGCATCGCCATTTTCCTGGCCGCCGGGGTGCATGACCTGCTGACGTTTCTCGGCATCTTTCACGACAATCGCTACTACTCCGCCCTCACCTCGCAATTGCAGATGATCGGTATGGCGCTGGTGCTGGCCTGGAATTTCGTCGCCAATCTGCGCCGCATCGAGCGATTCAACGAAGAGTTGAGCATCACAGTCGACGCAGCCAGGGGCGAACTGGCGACCACGCTGCACCGCAAGCACGAACTCGAAGTCGCCAATGTCAGGCTCAACGAACGGCTCAATCTCGCCCACGATCTCCACGACGGCTTAGGCGGCACGCTTGTTAGCAGCATTGCCACTCTCGAGCACACACCCCACGGCATTCCGTCCGGACGCTTCCTGTCGATTCTGAAAGAACTGCGCGACGATCTGCGCATCATCATCGATACGGCTTCTAACCAGCGGCCCGGCGAATCCCCGCTGGCCGATCAGATCGGTCCGCTGCGGCACCGCCTTACGAGCCTGCTGGAGAACCACGGCATAGCATGCCGCTGGTCGATCGCCGGTCTTGACGAGTGTTACCTGCCTGCCTCAAAGAGTATCGACGTCATGCGGATTCTTCAGGAAGCCCTGACCAACGTCTTCAGACACAGCCGCGCAAGCCAGGTTGAGATCGACCTGCACAGCGACGAGCGGACACTCGCACTCGCCGTTCGCGACAACGGAATCGGCTTCGATCCCGGCGCGCTCCAGCAACATGCCGGGACCGGCATGCGCAGCATGCAGGCGCGCGCGCAGCGGCTTGGCGGAACGCTGCGCATCCGATCCGCGGCCGGCGTCACCGAACTGGCTATGCAGGTGGCGCGAACGGAAACTGAGCGTCTTCGTTAGGCAGCGAGCTCGCCCCCTTTTCAGGGCGATGCGGCTGCATCATCGATGCGAGTGCAGCATCGGCACTGACACCAGGCGGCACGCCGAATATCGCGTGCTATGCTTGGATCAGTAACCTGTCTGCAAGAAAACAACCCGCCTCCGTGCCGACAACAAGGCAAGCGCCATCCAGAACGCTGCACGGACCGGCACCAGACTGCGCCGGACACGACCGCGATCGCCGACCATGGACTACCGTCATCTGCAACAGCGCAAGAGCTTGCACGGTCGCATTGTGCAGGAGCTCGGCATGGAGATCGTCGGCGGGAAAGTACAGCCGGGCCAACGCCTGCCTGCCGAGACGGTGCTGTGCGAGCGCTATGGCGTGAGCCGCCCCGTGCTGCGCGAAGCCACCCGTGTGCTCGTGGCAAAAGGGCTGGTCGTGTCGAAACCGCGTGTGGGCAGTGTGGTGAAACCTCGCGCCGATTGGCACATGCTGGACCCCGACGTCCTGTTCTGGACCATCAACAGTGTTCCGGAAGGCGAGTTCTTCGGTTCGCTGCTGACCGTGCGCCGCGTGATCGAACCCGCGGCGGCGGCACTCGCCGCCACGGCCGCGACAAGCGAGGATCTTGCGCGCATTGCATCGGCGTACGAGCAGATGGAACGTGCGGATACCGCAAGCGCGCTGCTGAATCCAGATCTCGAGTTTCACCGCGCCATCATGGCCGCCACGCATAACGACCTGCTGGCCTATATTGGCAACATGCTGTCGCTTGCCTTGTCGGAATCGATCAAGTTGACGAGTCGCCATCCCGACACGCATTCACTGTCATTGCCGCGTCACAAGGCGATTCTCACCGCAATCCAGAGCCGTGACCCGCTGGGCGCGCGACAGGCAAGCCTGGTCCAGCTCGACAATGCGCGCGCGGACGCCGAGAGCGTTCTGGAAACCGGCGGCCAGTTTCAGACGCAACCCTGATCCGAATCTGGCGGCTGAGTCCTCGCCGAACCATCGGGCAGAGCGCAGCGGACGCTCCCGTCACTCCTCTTTCATGCGGTAAGTTGATAGTCATACTATTCAACCGGCACGTTGTGCAGACCAATTCGGCTACCTATGGCCCGCGCTGAACAAGGCCGGTCTGTTCCATCATCGTGTTGCGCCGCATCGCCGGACACGCAGACGAAAGGCCGCGCTGCACCGCAAAAATTTAATTAGTCCGACTAGTTAAGGGTATACATCGATTAGTAGGTAAAAGGGCGTGATATAGCATTTTCTGGTGGGTTGTCATGCGTACGCGCGTGCACGTGGGTTTCATGAAAGAAATGATGCCCGGCTCCGGTGCTGTTCTTGCCGGAGCTTTTCCTGCTTGCGCCGTCATGGACAGTGAAGTGTTCACTAATTGAGAGACGGGAGATTGAAATGGCGCAAGCGAAGGAAGACAAAGACGAAGTGCAAGGCACGCGTCGGGGATTGTTGCAGGGCGCGGGCCTCTCTGCGGCCCTCGCGCTCATGGGCGGCATGGCTGGAATGGGTGGCATGATCACACCGGCCATGGCGGCCGAAGGCGGTTCGTTCCCGGCCCACAAGCGCTGGAAAATCGTCTTCGTCAACCACGTCACGACGAATCCGTTCTTCGTTCCCACGCAATACGGCATCCAGGATGCGACTGCCATGCTGGGAATGGACTACCAGTGGACCGGCTCGGCCAATGCCGACATCGGCGAAATGGTCAACGCGGTCAACGCGGCGATCGCCGCGAAAGCCGACGCCATTGCCGTACCGATCGTCGACCCGAAGGCGTTCGACAAGCCCATCCAGGCCGCGCTCGACGCCGGCATTCCAGTCTTCGCTTATAACGCCGATGCGCCGTCAGGTTCGACGAATCCGCGCCTCGCCTATATCGGTCAGGATCTCTATCTGTCTGGCTATCAGATGGGCGAGCGAATCTCAAACCTCATCGACAGCGGCCTCGTCGCGCTCTTTATCGCTACGCCGGGCCAGCTCAACATTCAGCCGCGGCTTGACGGCGCCGCGGCCGCGATCAAGAAATCGGGCAAGAAGATCGACGTGCAGACCATCGCCACCGGCGCGACCGTCAACGAAGAACTCTCGAAGATCAAGTCCTTCTTTCTCGGCCACCAGGATCTCAAAGGCATGTTTGCCGTGGACGCGGGCAGCACCCAGGGCGTCGCCGAGGTGATGAAGGAATCCAATCTGCCGTCCAAAGGCGTGCACGGCGGTGGCTTCGATCTGTTGCCGCGCACGGTCGATCTGATTCACGAGGGCTTCCTCGACTTCACGATCGACCAGCAGCCGTACGTGCAGGGTTTTTATACCGTCGTGGAGGCGTTCATCTTTCTCGCCTCCGGTGGGCTGGTCGGGCCGGCCAATGTCAACACGGGTCTGAAGTTCGTCACCAAGGGCACCGTCGACCCGTATCTGACCACGTCGACGCGTTATGAAGGCAAGAGCACGAAAGCCCAGATCGTGCCACGCACGGGTGCGATCAAAGGGTGACCTCTCCCGTGACGGACGTTCAAAAAACCACAATACGTCCGAGGCGCTGGTCAAGCGCGCTCGGACGGTCCAGCGAAATTCGCATCTTTGCGGTCGCGCTGATCCTCAGCATCTACTTCGAGAGCGTCAACCACGACTTCCTGCTGACTAGCGCGAGTCTTCAGAATCTCTCGCAATTCATCGCTCCGGTCGCGATCATTGCCTTTGGCGAAATCATGCTGATGATCGGCGGGGAGATCGATCTTTCCGCCGGAATGGTCTTTGCGTTTGCGCCTTTCATCATGTATTTCGCCATCGAAGCCGGCGTGCCCGCTTGGCTCGCGATCATTATCGGCGTGATTGCAGCGGGCCTCGTCGGTTTGATCAACGGCGCGGTGACGGTGTATCTGCGCATCCCCTCGTTCGTGACGACGCTCGGCACTTTGTTCTTCGTGAACGGCCTCACGCTGACGATCTCGCGGGGCACGCCGGTTTCGCCACCGGAAGATTCCGCGTTAGCCGCGTTCATGGGCGGATGGGGTTACAGCGAGATCATCTGGACACTTGCCATTGCCGCCTTCATGCATGTGTTGCTTCGTCACACGCGCTGGGGTTTGCATACGATCGCGTCGGGAGCGAATCAGCTTGGCGCGAGCGAAGCGGGGATACAGGTCAGGCGTCTGAAGCTCGGCAATTTCATTATTGCCGCTGTGCTTGCCGGGTTGACCGGGATTCTGGAAGGTTTTCGTATCACATCGATCGATCCGCAAGCAGGCGGTAATCAGATCATGTTTCTTGCGGTGGCCGCTGCCGTGATTGGCGGCACGCCGCTCGCCGGTGGATCGGGCACGATCATTGGTGGACTGATCGGTGCGGCGGTACTCGGCATTCTCAACGACGGCTTCACGCTGATCGGCATCAACGCGTTCACCTTCAACATGATTCTCGGCGCGGCGATTCTCGGGGCCATGATCTTCAACATCCACGTGGTTCGTCTCGCGCGCAAGGGAGAGTTGTGATGGCCGAGGTGCAGGGGGTGCTGGAAGCGCTGCGCGGCGAAGATATCGTCAAGCGTTTCGGCGCGGTCACCGCGCTCGATGGCGTATCGCTAACACTCAGACAGGGTGAGATTCTTGGCGTGCTTGGCGACAACGGCGCGGGCAAATCGACGTTGATCAAGATTCTGACGGGCTTTCATCAGCAGACCAGCGGCAAGCTGTTTATCGGTGGCGAGGAGACGTTGCTTCGTTCTGTCGATCACGCCCGCTCGCTCGGCATTGAATGCGTCTACCAGGATCTGGCGCTGGCCAACTCGTTGAGCATCTATCACAACATGTTTTTGAACCGCGAGATCATTCGCCGGGGGCCGTTTCGTTTGTTGAACAATCGCGCGATGCGTGAGCGCGCCGCTGAGTGTCTTGAGGAAATCGGCGTGCATGTGCCCTCGGTCGATCTGCCGGTCGAGCAGCTTTCCGGTGGACAGCGGCAGGCTATCGCGGTCGCTCGTGCGGTCAATTCGAATGCGAAGATCTTGCTGCTCGACGAACCGCTCGCCGCGATGGGTGCCCGTGAGGCTGGGCTGATTATCGATCTGATTCTTCGGCTCAAGAACAAAGGGGGGTTGTCGATCGTCATGATCATGCACAACTACGCGCAGACGCTCGATATCGCGGATCGGGTGATGCTGATGCAGCGTGGACGTGTGACTTATCAGCGCGAGGCCGCGAGTACGTCGGTCGAAGAACTGATGGATATCGTGCGGCGTGAGTATCGGGCAATGCGGGCGGCGGGCTAACGGCGAACCGTTGCACCCGCCTCAACCGATACAACACGTCGGACTCCTAGCAAGGGGTCACGGTAGAACCCTGCGCGCCGCACCGGATAACGTCCCACACCGCTTTGCTCGTAAAGTATCCCCCGTGCGCTGAAACCGGATTTTCGACGACAAGGAAGCGAGTCGCGTTGCGCACATAGACGTTCACGAATTGCAACGGATCGCGTTCATACTCGGGGGGAATCGACCATGACAGCAGATCGTCCGTATCGCTGAATGCCACAACGTCCAGTTTGGGACTCGCCGCCGGGACGGATTTCAGTGTAGCCGCCGGGACGGATTCGGCCTTCGCTGAAGCGAGAAGGCAGATGACGTCAGTGCACGGCCCCTGATCCGCAGCCGCGGCTGGCTGCCCCCCCACACCGACCGCCGGCTTGTGCGTAGCAGTCTTCGACGTATCCTGCGCCGTGATGTTGGCCATCCCGAGGAATGTGAGCTGGTTGGCCATCATGTAGATGACGGGCGTATTCGCCAACATTCCATGCACGTAACGCGTGGCGCCGGGGAATTCCCGCGTGAGCGCTGATTGATCCACACCCGGCGCGTTCTTTCCCAGCAGGCCTAGCAGCGTGTCATACAGCAGCCTGCTGCCGAGGCTGTGAGTCACGAAGATATACAGTGTTCCGGGATCCACGCGAGCCTCCCTCCAATCGCACGCGGGGTTGGGACCCGCCGGATTGAGCGGCGCGACCTCTTGCCCGGTTAATGCATGACACAGCGCATCCGCCATTCCCAGTTGCATAACGGTGTGGTACTGGCCCATATAGATGGCTGCGTCCGCCATTTTCCGATCCAGAATATTTTCCTTTACGACGCGGTTCAGTAGCAGTCTCGAAGGCGGCTGTGCCGGGTAACTCTCATCGACGTCCAAACACGAAAAAAAACCCGGTTCGGTGAAATCGTCCCGGAGCCGGTCATTCTTGACCCATTGCGTCAGCGGCGACCATGTCACCTCGATGGCTTCGACAGGTGTCTTTGTGGGCTGATACGTAAAGTTCTGCGCGCTGAGCGCAACAAAGGATTGCTCATCGTAGGGATGCGGCTTCCCTTCCGAGGGCGTCAGGAACTCGTTGCTGTATATCCGGTTCTGGGCGACGGGTTCACTTGTCCCCGGGTCGAGGCCAATCTTGCGTGCCATGTCATTACCGAGCCAGCCTTCGGTCTTGCTGTCGCCGCTGAGTGCATATCCTGGACAGAAGTCGCCCACTCCGTGGATAAAAATCAGTTTGATGTTTGTTACGTCTTTCCCGACATACATACTTAGCGGCTTTACGGTACCCGTTGGATTGCCGGGTAGATCGGCAGGCTTATATACGGCGGGGGTCGAGCACGCCGAAAGCAGTACGAAGGGCAACGCGATTGCACATCCGACGGCCGGGTTTTTCAAACGAATTTTGAGGCTGGTGATTCGACGAAACAGCCGGATAATCTTGTTCATTATGTCCTCACTGTTTTCAACCGATGCTGCAACATGCGCAGCTACATCGCGGCGTCACGGCCGATAGCGTTTATGCGCCAGGGTCCGTCTCATTCCGCCCTCCTGTGCCAGCATTGAACGCAGTGAGACTGCCCGTCACGATGTGAACCGCGATGGATTACTGAAACGGCAATTTTTGAAAATCACGGCACACTTGCCGCCATAGTGTTCTTCAACGACTCAAGGGATTCAGTTCTTAAGCGCTCCCTGCTCGACGTGCCGTTATCGTCATTCTGTACGTACTGCCTATGGATATAGGCGACTTGAAGAGTCTGTTCAAGCACTATCTGTTATCCATGACACGCGTGCGTATTTGACACGTGATAGACCATCGCCTACTTTAGAGAAGCTGCCGTAAGCGCAATCGCCGTCGATCGAAGAACGAAAGCTCTCCGGAGACCACAATGCCAGTCCCTACCCAGGATCCGTTCTCCCGTGGTGGCAAGACCGTGTTTCGTCGCCGGCAAGTGAAAAAGCGGCCGTCACGCACAATTCCGCAAATCGCGAAGCGGAAACTGCTGCCTTGGGTAACCCTCGTCCTCGGCTTTCTCCTGGGAGTCGGGGTCATCGTTTCAATACTCGAGGGTATCTATCAGCCGGATGGATTCACGATCACTACGATAGACGTACCGAAAACGCTTCTGGAACGTGGCCTTTCTTCGACCGCTGTTTCTGAACGATTGAGCGACAACATACAAAAAATCGTCGCCGATGCTTCGCAGCAACTTCAGGGGCCGCCCAGAGAACCCCCTGATATTACAATTCCCACCACGGGCATGTCGACCCAGAAGCTCGTAGCATGGATAAATTCCTACCTCCCCGAAAGCTGGCACCATTCAATAAATGGAGAAATTATCTCCAACGACTCATCAGGCCAGTCGTTCACCGTTGCCTTCCGAATGAATGGAAGGGCATTGCGAAAACAGACCATATATGCAAACGATATAAACACCGGTCTCGATCATGCGATGCGGCAAATTTCCATGGACATAATGGAGAAGATTGACTTATATCTGGTCACAACGGCTCTCATCGTAGATAGCAAATATTACGAAGCCGAGGACCGAGTGGACGAGATACTGTCTACCTATCCGCCGGATAGCCGAAAAATCCAGGCTGCCTGGAATCTGAAAGGTTATCTTGCCGAAAAGCGTGGGGACATCGTTGCGGCCAAAAAATACTACCGCATCGCAAACACCTCGACATCGATGGACAACCTCGCTGGCATCGAATTGAATGAATGCATGAAGGATTCGGAAAAATGCGATATTGACGAGATACAGAGCATTTACCAAAAGGCGGTGGATCTCAAGCCAGAATCGGCTTATGCGCATTACGCACTAGGAAACTATCTCTATCAAATCGGCTTCGAGATGTGCGACAGCGCGAAAAGAGATAGCGTATATCTTCAGTCTGAGAACGAACTCTCCAAGGCCATTCATCTGGATGGGACAGATGCAAACGCCTACGCCGGAATGGGGTTGATCAATTATTTTAAATATGATTCTTCCGGGCGCTCTGTATCGCTGGGCTATCTTGCGGCGGCCGTTCGACGAAACGCAACAGACGATAACCGGAAGAGTCAACTGACACTCCTTAGGATCATCGAACAGGATCCGAGGGTGAAATTGTTTGCGGCGCGAAACCCGGAGGACAACATGATAAGAAATGTCGCGGCTCGCGACAGCGCGTGCGCAACTAGTGAATCCGGAGCGGGCGCAGTCGCGTCGGCCCGTGGGCAATCTGCAGCCCTTCATGTGCCTTGACTGTCTCTTCGGGTTGCGTACTTTCGCAGGAAATGGGTGTCAGCGTAGCGCCGGGAGACAGGGAGAAAACAGGGAGAAGACATCGAGAAAGCAGGACTAGATACATACCCTTAGTCCTGCGATGTAAGGTGTTGGACACACCTCGCTGTATTCAGGTGTTTCAACCAAATTTCACCACAATTACATTAACAACCCCTACCACGCCGCCGATAGTATTGTGGAAATCACTACTCGTAGCAGGACTTAGCACCTACGTCACGCTCGGTTTCCGCACGCATCCCGTTCCGATGCTACCCCTCACATCCTTCTGCTTGGCAGGCGCCCGGTGATGGCGTCGCCAACTGGTGAATTCGGGTAGTCGGTGGCTCCTGCCGCCTGCATGCGTTAGCGTCGTCGGCGCCTCCCTCGCCAACGCTCTCCGCTCGTGCTGAGCGTCTGAGGAATCAGAACATTTCGCGGCAGACCGGCAGTCCCATCCAGGAGGCAATATGCACATAGGCGTTCCGAAGGAGATCAAGAACCACGAGTATCGTGTCGGACTCACGCCGTCTTCCGTGCGAGAGATCGTCGCGCACGGACACAGCGTGGACGTCGAGACGGGTGCTGGCGCAGGCATCGGCGCAACGGACGACGCGTACCGCGCCGCGGGCGCGCAGGTTGCGTCCAGCGCAGAAGCGGTGTTTGCCGCTGCCGACATGATCGTCAAGGTGAAAGAGCCCCAGGCGCCCGAGCGTGCGATGCTGCGCCGAGGACAGATTCTTTTCACCTATTTGCACCTCGCGCCCGACCCCGAGCAGTGCGCCGATCTTGTCCGGAGCAACGCGATCTGCATCGCCTATGAGACTGTCACGCAACGCGGCGGCGGACTGCCTCTGCTCGCGCCCATGTCCGAAGTGGCGGGCCGCATGTCGATTCAGGCGGGCGCGTTCAGTCTGGAACGCGCGCACGGTGGCAAAGGCATCCTGCTCGGCGGCGTGGCCGGCGTGCCCTCCGCGAAAATTGCGATCCTCGGCGCCGGCGTGGTCGGCACCAATGCCGCGCAGATGGCTGTCGGCACCGGTGCGCAGGTCGTCGTAATCGACCGCAATGTCGATGCGCTGCGACGCATGGACCGGCTGCTGGGTGCACGCGTGATCACCGTGTATTCGAATCAGGACAACATCGAACGATACGTGCTCGATGCCGACCTCGTGATCGGCGGCGTGCTCGTGCCCGGCGCCACTGCGCCCAAGCTCGTCACGCGCAAGATGGTTGATGCGATGAGCCCCGGCTCCGTTATCGTCGATGTCGCGATCGACCAGGGAGGATGCTGCGAAACAGCGAGGCCCACCACTCACGCGGACCCCACGTACAAAGTTGGCGAAGTCGTCCACTACTGTGTCGCAAACATGCCTGGCGGTGTGCCGCGCACGTCCACCTATGCGTTGAATAACGCGACCCTTCCCTTTGTTCTGCAAATCGCCGACCAGGGCTGGCGCAAGGCGCTTACCGACGACGAACATCTGCGTCGTGGCCTGAATGTCGCGTTCGGCAAGGTGACCTGCCCCGAGGTCGCCGAAGCCCTGGGCTACACCTGCGAGGATGCAGTCGCCGTCGTCACTGAATAGCAAAAACATCGAGGCGAAGCGCGGGCGGCGTAGCCGGTCGCGCTCTCGAGTCAACCTGGTGGCGAAATTCGCCCCCTGTCAGCCGTCCGGGTAACCTGGTAACGGACAGTCGCACGTGGTGACGAGAAACGGTTCATAGTCTAAATTCGTCTTAAGCCCAATGTCAGCGGAAACAGGCTCATCCCTTTGCGATCCGGGATGCCTCTGATTTCGTTTGCCATCGTTTCTCTCCAGTCGGGGCACCACGTCCTTATGTCGAGAATGACCACACATGCGATGAGCCGCCGGCACCTGCTGACGCTGATCGGCAAGAACCTCGGCGCGGCCGCCATGATGCAAGGCATGGACACGCTTGGGTTCGCCGCTGCCTCGACCTACGCCGGACCGATCAGACTCGATGGCGCACCGAAAGGAACGCGAATTCTCGTGCTCGGTGCGGGCATGGCCGGCCTCGTCGCGGCCTTTGAGTTGAGGAACGCGGGGTACCACGTGCAGGTGCTCGAGTACAACCATCGCGCGGGTGGTCGGGCCTGGACTGTCCGGGGCGGTGATCGCTATACGGAACTCGGCGGCGCCACCCAGACCTGTGATTTCGCGGACGGGCTTTATCTGAACCCAGGGCCGTGGCGCATTCCGTATCACCACCAGGGCGTACTCGACTATGCAAAGCGCCTGAAGGTCCCGCTCGAGCCTTTCATTCAGGTCAATTACAACGCATATCTCCATTCGACGAACGCTTTCGGTGGCAAGCCGCAACGATTCCGGGCGGTGCAGACCGACTATCAAGGCTATGTCGCCGAACTGCTTTCGAAAGCAATCCACAAAGACGCACTCGATGATGCGTTGTCGGTCGAAGATGCGCATCGCCTGCTCGAATCCCTGCGCCAATGGGGTGCGCTCGGTCGGGATGGTGCCTACCAGGCGAGCCGGCGCAGCAGTGAGCGCCGCGGATTCGCGACCCCGGATGGGGGTGGACTGATGCCCGGAGCCGTGCCGTCCGAACTGCTCCCGCGAGACCAGTTACTTGCATCGCGTTTGTGGCAATGGCTCTCGTCTGGAAATGAGCAGGATTTTCAGAGCACCATTTTCCAGCCCGTCGGCGGCATGGACAGGATAGCCCATGCGCTTTATTCGCAGGTCGCAAGCGCTGTAGTGTTCAACGCCAGAGTCACGGCCATCGCGCAGGACGAGCAAGGTGTCACGGTGCGCTATACCGATACGACCACCCGGACCGAACGAAACGCGCACGCGGATTGGCTGGTGTGCACCATCCCACTCTCGATTCTGAGCCAGATCGACATGGCGGTCGGCCCGGCCATGCGCGCCGCGATCGATGCGGTGCCCTACGAGACATCGGTGAAAATCGGCTTGCAATTCGGCCGGCGATTCTGGGAGGAAGACGAGCAGATCTACGGTGGCATCACGTATACCAACCTGCCGATCTCGACGATCGGCTATCCGGCAACCGGTTACGGATCGGCCGGTCCTGCGGTGCTGCTCGGCGCTTATATGTGGGGACCCGCCAGCTATGAGATGGGTGCGCTGCCCCCTGCCGAACGGATCGCGGTGGCATTGAGCCAGGGCAGCCAGATTCATCCACAGTACGCCCGCGAGTACCAGAACGGCTTCGCGATGAGCTGGAGCCGATCGCCGTTCACGAATGGCTGCTTCGCTGCATGGACGGATGCGTTGAGAGAAGCGCACTACGCGAACCTCTGTCAGATCGACGGACGGATCGTCCTTGCCGGAGAACACGCTTCGCATATCCCCGCATGGCAGGAAGGCGCCGTGCTCTCGTCGCTGGATGCGATCACCCGGCTGCATCGGAGAATCGTCAATGGATAGGCCGACGCTGATCCTCCGCGCGACGCTGATGGCCTTGCTGATAGGAAGCGCGACGTTGCCGGCTCGGGTCGCGGCACAGGACGCCCCGCGAACCTTCACGATTTCACCGGGCTACCGCTTCACCGAAAAAAGCGGCGAAGCGCTTTACAACGCTACCTGCGCGGGATGCCATATGCCGGATGGAAAAGGCGCACAGGGCGCGGGCCACTATCCGGCGCTCGCTGGCAACCCGGCAGTCGAAGCGGCACCCTACGTCATCCTCAACGTGCTGCACGGCCGAAAGGGGATGCCATCGTTTGACGACGAGATGAATGACGATCAGGTCGCTGCTGTTGTCAACTACACGAGAACCCATTTCGGCAATCGATTTACCGGAAGTGTCACGCCGAGCCAGGTGAGAAGTCTGCGCTGAGTTCGGGTGGAATGGCTCGCCAACCGCCGCAAATCAAGCACGGCATGGACGACCGGGCGCACGACCGACGGCAGTTCATCATCTATTCGACATACTGAGCGGCGATGCTATTGGAGCTTCCAGAGCATCGCCGCAATCGTGCCTTCGTCCTGGAAAACGTTCAGCACGTCCGCGATGTCCGTGATCGCGACATTGTTCACCGTCAGAAAGAACACGATCCGGCGGCCGCTCTGCGCGTCGATATACCCGGCGAGTGCCTGCGCTTTCAGGATCGGCGTTTTGGGCGCGGACGGGTACACGCCGACATAGGTGCCCGTTTTCGCATGCACCTGGCCTTTCGCGCCCGCCAGCGTCGCGTCGGCTTCGAAATTCGTGATCGTGGTGAGCGATCCATCCACGCCCAGCGTGGGCATCGAATCGAAATACGTCGCAAAATCCGGCTCCGAGCGCATGCCGCGCAGCATCGCAATGACGGCTACGCCATTCGCGGTTGTGTCGCCGCCACCGCTTCCGTCGATGAAGTGATACTGGCCCGGCGAAATGTTGAACGTCGACGCCAGTTCGCTCTGTTCCGTCGCGAGCGAGGCGGCCATCGTCGTCGAACCGTTCTTCGCGAGCCCGAACAACATCAGGGTCACGTCGGCGCCGATGTTGTAGCTGACTTTATTCACGTACCGGACGTCCTGCGCGAACGGTGCGGACGTGAGTTGCGCCACCTGCTGCGCGCTCGAGTACGAGCCTTGCGTGGGCAACAACTGCACCGGGTTGGCCGCAACGGGCGCCGCCGTCACCGTCACGCCCGCGCGCGCCAGCGCCTCGATGAATACCGTGCGCGCGTAGTTGGACGGCTCGGTCACGCGAAACGTGCGGATCAACGGATACGCATTGGTCGGAAACGGCACGAGACCCGCCGGCACGTTGCCGCTCACATTGCCCACGCAATTCGGCGACCCGATGCACAGCGGAGGCTCCGGATTGAGCCCGATGGCCAGCGCCGACGTCGCACTGCCAGTCGTCAGTGTCGATTGCACGACGAACGCCGCGGACTTCGGACGCCAGTCGAATGGAACGGCCGAGCCTTCCGCGCTCTGATCGAGCGTGACATCGACCAGATCGTCGTTGACGAAGATCGGCCGCACATCGAACTCCTCGCGGAAATCGAACGGTTCAAAAAGACGGTCGTCGATCGCGACATCGCCGTTGATCGTCTTGATGCCCGCGGCGGCCACCTGTGCCGCAAGGGCGTTGTACCCGGCAAGCGGGTCGGGTGTGGACAGCACCGCATTACCCAGGGAATTGGCTTCGTTGTGATCGAAGGTGGTGAGTGCAATCGTGCCGTCAGGATTGGCACGGCCGCCCATCGTCAGATCGCCGCTCGCCACCAGAATCAGATTGCCGTTGAGCGTGCCGCTCGCGTCGACCGTGCCCTGCCGGTAAACCGGTGTGACGAACTGGTGCTGTGCGCCGAGTGCATTGAGCGCGTTGCCGGTCGAAAAGACCTTGCGCACCGAGGCAATGAACATCTGTGCGCTGGAGTTCAGATCGTAGATCACGTGCCCGGAATCGAGGTCGACCACCTGCATCGACCAGCTCGCATTGCTGTAGGCGGGCTTTTGCATCACCTGCATGATCGAATCGGGGACCGCCGTACTCGAATTGACCGACCCATCGCACGACACCAGAAGAACCGCAGTTGCAATCACGGCCCAGCGCTTGCACTGCCGGTTGATTGTCGCGTTCATCGCAGGTCTCCAGATTCGATTTATCTTTTGCGATTCGGAAGGCTCGGATCAAGGCCTACCCTCGTCCGGCACTTCCGCAGCCTTGCTGAGCTCTCCGATCAGAATTTGCGCGATCACATTGGCGGGGGCGCGTCCATCAGGCGATTCAGCGCTTGTAGTCCATGTGATGATGGTGGTTTGCGTCGTCGGGTCGTATCCCATGAACGTGTTAAAGCCGGGAATCTCGCCGGTGTGTCCATAGAACGTGCCGAACTTGGCGAGGCCGAGGCAGTAACTCGCGGAGTTCGGGTCCGACGGTGCGACCGGCGTGCAACTGGCCAGCCGCTTCGCCTGCATATCGGCATTCAGATAGCCGCCGCCGACCATCCGCTGGACGTAGGCGGCCAGCTCCGTCACAGTCGATATGCCGGAGCCCGCCGTCCAGGCCCACGACGTGTTCACGCCGGTCACATCAGTGGGCTGCAGCGTGCCGTTCTTCGCAGCCGCCTGGAGTTCGGGGGACAGTGCCGAGCTCGTAGCCGTTTCGGCGTTCGTGCCCCACTGGTAGCCGTGCGGCGCCGGCGCTGGCAGCGACGTATCGTTCTGCGGCGGCATGAAGGTATTGGTTAGACCGAGCGGCGCGAAGAGGCGTGCTTCCATCGCGTCGGCGGCGCTCATTCCCGTGAGTTGCTCGATGATGAGTCCGAGCAGCACGGTATTCGTGTTCGAGTAGCCAAAGGCCGTGCCCGGCGCAAAATCCTCCGGCTGGCCAAACGCGATGCTGAGCAATTCATCAGTGGTCCACACTTTGTTCGGCTGCGCATCGAGTGTCTGGTTAAAGGTGAGATCTCTCGAGTAGTTGTAGAGTCCGCTTTGCATCGACAGGAGTTGCTCGATCGTGATCGCGCCGCCGTTGGGCACATTTGCGATGAACTTGCTGACAGGGTCACTCAGATTCAGCTTGCCCTCCTGCACCAGTTGCAGAATTACCGTGCCGGTCCAGGTCTTGGTCACACTGCCGACGCGAAAGTGCGCGTTGGTCGGAATTGGCGTGTTGGTGCCTCGCACCGCGGTGCCGAACGATTCGAGCCAGTTACCGCTCGGCGATTGGACGTAGACGACGGCGCCGGCCGTCAGCGTGTCTGTGAGCAGTTGATTGATCTGCGGGCGGGCTGCCGTGACATAAGCCGGCTCGCCGGACAACGAGCTGCCGCCACACCCGGAAAGAGGGAGTCCGATGACCAGTGCGAGGGCATGTACGTAGATTGCGAACGCAGACTTCGGTTGTGAACACAAGCGGGAGAGAGTCATTGATTTTCCCGTTTCGATCGTGCCGCAATGCCTTCCCGAAAGCGAATCGACAGGTGACTTGCCTCTGCTCACCAAGCACGTCGAATCGCCGACGCGTCAACCGTCCGATAAAGCCGCGCGGCGCTGCAATGCCTGAATGGCAGTGCAGCGGCTTTACCGCTTTCAGTTTCTCGCTAAGCAACTATAGGATGTAGTACGCGTGTATGAATGCAATTGATGCAAACATTGCGATTCGGGAAAGGAAATTTGACTGAAAAAGGCGATTTCAGCGTGACGTGCACGCACTGAAAGAAACTTAAGCAATGCGACCGCCAAATGGCGACACTGATGCGCCTTCATTCCCCCGCTACTCGTCGATGGAATGCATTTCACCATGACCGCGCAGCCAGCCATGATCAGCAAGCGCAAGCATTTCTTTGTCGCCTCGACTATCGCCATACGCATGGAGCACACGCGGCGGCTCGTTGCCGAACCATTGTTGCAATCTCCGCACTTTTTCTGCTCCCCAACAGTTCGGCGAAGCGAGGCGCCCGGAAAAGCGATCGTCACGAAACTCGAGCTCGGTTGCAAGTACAGCGTCGAATCCCGCCCCCCTGGCCCAAGCTCTTAGATAGAGCGCCGGGGACGCGCTCACCAGCACGAGTTGGTGACCATGCCGCTTATGCTCCTGGATTCTCTCGACCATTTCAGGTCGGATAAGGGCCGACAATCTATGCTCCACAAATTGCCGCGCAGCGTCCTCCAGTTTTGGCCGTGTCATTGCACCGATCGTCGCTGCAAGAAAATGCGCTTTCGCGACGCCCCGGTCGGACATACCGATCAGCATGCGGGCCATCCATGGTGCCGAGCGAATCGCACCGTAGACGAACCGTGGATTACCGACCGTATACTGGACAAAATCACGCAGACTGTCCAATACGGTGATGGTGCCGTCAAAATCAAAGGCGGCAACCACCCGCCCCCCGCTGGATGGAGATCTATCCAGATTCGCGGTATTGCGTTGGTTTGTTGAATCCGCCAATCAACGCTCGACTTTCGACATCACTGCCGTCGTCGGGTCATACCGGTAGCCCTTTTGCGAAAGCCGCTCGGCCATCGTCGCGCCGATAAGCTTCTGCTGCGCATCCCGCGATATCAACTCGCTATCCGGCTTGAAGCGCTCGAGTTCAGACGAAAGCTTGCGAATGAGCGCCACTTCCCCTGTGCTGCGTGAGTCGATGAACAGGAGTTTCTCGTTGGCCGAGCCGAGTCGGTCCTTGAGATCCTTCGCGTGCGTCACCCACTGTTCAGCAATGGCGCGAAGCTCGTTAAAAGCCTTCTCATGCGCTTTGGCCTGCGCCGCGATCTGGCGTTGCAACTCGGCGATTTCTTCCGCTGAAGCAGATTCGGACGCCTGATTGGCAAGTTGATGACTGCGCCGCGCTTCTTCCGCGCGAGCCTTCTCGACTTCTGCGAGACGCTGCGCCAACATCGCCGCGTGCTGTTCGGCGGCCTCTGCCCGTTCCTTTGCAGTAGACGCATCCTGTGAAATCTGGGCCAGTTCAGCGATCGCGGCCGCCTTCGCCGCCGTCATTGCGCTGACCTGCTCCCTCGCCTCCTCGAGTTCACGGGCAACACCTTGCAGTTCATTGCGCTGAACCGACGCTTCGCCGCTCCGTTCAGCGCTTGCCTGACGCTCCGCTGCAAGCGTGCTGCGCGCCTCACCCAGTTCAGCCTCGATCGCAGCGAACCGCGCCAGGCTTTCACTCGCCTGCGCGGTAGCCGCTTCTGCGCGCGATGACGCCGCGTCGGCCTCCTGTGACCATCGTTCCGCGTCGGCCGACTTCGCCTGCTCGACTTCTGCGAGACGTTGCTGCAACGTCGCCGCATGCTGTTCCGCGGCCTCTGCCTGCGCCTTGGCCGTAGAAGCGTCTTGTGCAACCCGTGCCAGGTCAGCGCTCGCAGCAGATGCCTCTTGCGAGACACGCACCAGCTCAGCATGTGTGGCAGAAGCATCCTGCGAAACGCGGGCAAGTTCAGCATCCGCCGCCGCTTTCGCGTCAGTCATCGCGCTAACCTGCTCTCGCGCCGCCTCAAGCTCCCGACTCACACGCTGCAGTTCGCCAAGTTGAGCCGACGCTTCCTCGTTCCGTGCTGCGCTCGTCTGACGCTCTGTTGCAAGCGCGAAGTGCGCCTCATCCCGTTCAGCCTCCAATGTGGCGGCCCGCGCCAGGCTTTCGCTCACCTGCGTGGCAACCGCTTCTGCACGCGAAGACGCCGCGCTCGATTCCTGGGCCCACCGTTCCGCTTCGGCCGACTTCGCCTGCTCGACTTCCTCAAGTCGCTGCGCCAACGTCGCGGCGTGCTGTTCCGCGGTTTCTGCCCGCTCCTTCGCGGCAGACGCATCCTGCGCAACCCGGGCCAGTTCTGCACTCGCTGCAGATGCCTCTTGCGAGACTCGCGCCAGTTCAGCATGCGCGGCAGACGCATCTTGCGAAACCCTCGCGAGCTCGGCATCCGCCGCCGCTTTCGCGTCAGTCATCGCGCTCACCTGCTCCCGCGCCGCCTCAAGCTCCCGGCTCACGTGCTGCAATTCGTCGAACTGAATCGCGGCTTCTTCGCGACGCGCTGCGCTGGTCTGGTGCTCCGCTTCAAGCGCGTGACGCGCCTCATCCCGTTCAGCTTCCAGTCCGGCGACCCGCGCGAAACTCTCGTTCGCCTGCGCCGTAGCCGCCTCCGCGCGCTGTGACGCCGCGCTCGCCTCCTGCAACGCTTTGTCCGCTTCGGCCGACTTCGCCTGACAGTCGAAGCCGAGCGAGCCGATCTCCTGCCGAGCCTCGTCGAGCTCCTGCTTCATCCGCGCGATTTCGTCGTTCTGGTTCGACACAGCAGCGGCCAGTTCCTCACGCGTCGTGCGCGCCTCGTCAAGTTCCGCCCTGGTGTGCTCCAGCGCGGCCTGTTCCACCGACACGCGCTGCGCCAATTCCTCGGCTCGCGCCTCGCCGGCTTCGGCGCGGCCAGTGGCGGCTGCGAGTTCCGCGGTGAGACGCGCGGATGTATCTTCGGCGGCGCCCAGCGCGTTCGTCAGCGCAATGTGCCGCTCACGCTCGGCCGTCACTTCTTCGGCCGACTTCTGGTACTCGAGTAAAACCTCGTCCCATTCCGCACGAACTGCGTCGATCTGCTGGTTCACGGCACTCAGATGCTGACTGATCGCCCTGTCAGCGTCTCCCTGAGCGGCCATCCAGAGCCGATCCGCAGCATTCATCATGGTTTCGGCAAGATGCGCCGGCAAGCCGGCCTGCACCTGCACAGGCGGCATAGCGGATGCAACGGGTTGCCGCGCTTCGCGCCAGCGTTGCAAGGCCGCCGCGATGGCAACGATCGACCCGCCGGGAATCTCCGGCCAAACGGTCACTGGGGAAACTTTCCTGCCGTCCTCGACCATGCGATCCGCGATTGCCGCGACCCGTTCATCCGTGGTTGTGTCTGCGTCCGTGAACATAAGCGCCTCAAAGCTCAATGTGGCTTGCCAGAAAAAAGAGTACCCAATACGTTACTCTATTCGAGCGTATTCCCGATGAAAGGACTGTAGGTTTGCTTATACCGCGCGGACCAGCAGGTTCGCGGGTTCAGTAATGGCGGTCACAAAGGCCACGTCATCGACGCCTGACAAATGCCTGACGCGTCATGATGGTTGACCTGATCCAAAGCCTCCCGGTGCCGTTGCAGGCGCGGTCAGGTCTTCGTCTGAAGGCGTGTATGCCGCCGCTTTGCCGGCCGGCATACCCGTCGACTCGACAATCTCAACCCGCAGACTGCCTTGATTATTCCAGTACGCCCAACTGGCGTCGTTGGCAAAGCAATACAGGTAGCCCGAATAGGGAGCCCTGATCTCCACCTCTTTGCCAATTCTGAAGTAGAAGGGTTGAGGCGGCTCGCCTGCCTCGTCAGGTTCCCCGGGATATGAAATTGCACCGCAGAGTTCGAACCAGTTCGCCCCCTTGACCCGCCTGGTCCAGGCAAACAGGCGCTGCAGCCAGTTACCCGGCGTTCCTTCCGCGCCGGACGCGCTGTCCCCGTCCAGCCACGTCTGACCTTCAGGCACCTTGAACCGGTAGCGCACCCCTTCCTTCATGAAGATACCGGTCCAATTCCACAACGGGCTGGCGAAAACCCGCACCTGGACCGGCACCGCCGGGTTTATGTTGGGTCGATAGGGCGCCTGAAAGATGGGCGGACTCGCCTGCCGCGCCAATGCCAGCTCCGAGATCGACTCAGAACATATTCGTGAGCCCTTCGCCAGATGCGGAAAGGCCCGCGGACGAAAGCCGATTTTCCGGTAGAAGCCAGTGAGTGAGTTGTGGAGAACGCCATGGACCGCGGAGAGCGACAACGGGTCCGCATGCGCTAACTGCTTCAGCATGTCTGACTGGAACACCGCGCCACACTGCGCGGCCTCGGAAATCATCCATTTGAGCGTGGCATCGGACAGGCCGGTCTCCTTGTAGCCACCGCCAACGTCGGCGTGGACGCCCGGGAACCACACTTGCGTCACGCGCACCGGATCGCAGCCATCCGCGTCGGTCCACAAGGTCGGAAAGAAGTTGTTCCGCTGCTCATCAATGGCAAGCGCTTGTACCGCGCGTTCGACCTCGGGCGAAAGCCGCGTGTCATGAAATTCGAAACGCTGTCTGCCGAGACCGAATAGCTCCGCAATTTCGGGGACGCCGAGCGCGCCCACCGTCTCCCACACCCCAAGGAAACGAATGGGCGGCGGCTTGCCATGCGCGAGGCGGAACCGCTCCTGCCGGCTGATGTTTGCCGGCATTTTTGGGTCGAGCCGGTACAGGTTCCACGCCTCTTTGACCAGCGCCCAGGTTGCCGCGTGAGGCAGCCCACAGTGATGCAACATGCCCACCAGGCTTCGCGCCGTGAACGCGCCGCGAGAGAAGCCGATCACGAAGATTTCAGACCCTTCTTCGTAGTGATCGGACAGCCACTTGTACGCGGTTCGAATGTCACGGGAGAGGCCAAGCCCCAGCGCACCGTCGACGATCCGACGCACCCGGCCTTCGTTCGCGCCGATGCCGACGTGATAGTACCGGAGCTGCTCGACGCCCTCTTCACCGTGATCGCTTAAGGCGTTGAAAAAGCGAACGACGTTGGTTGGAACAGGCACCCCCTGGAACTCGTCGCTATCCGAGTTCCATGTGCCGTCACAACAAACGAAAAGTCTTTTCATGTTTGTGGTCCTTCTCGTCCTTCCCGTCCCGCGAGACCTTCATCACGCAGTGCAACAACTGTCACCTCATAGTTCGACCCGTGAGCCCAGCTCGATCACCCGGTTTGAGCTCAACTTGAAATAAGCCGCAATGTTGCCGATATTGTGCGCCATCACGCTGAACAGTCGTTCGCGCCACACCGGCATACCCTTGCCGCCGGTTGCCACCACGGTGGCATGACTGAGGAAATAGGACACCTGCGCCGGATCGACCACCAGGCCTTTCGGCTCGCAGTCGCGCAACGCTTGCGGCAGGTTGGCCTCGTCCTTGAAGCCGTAGGCCACGAGGATGCTGTGGCAGTTGTGGCCCAGCGGCGTGATTGTCACGCGCTGCTCGCGCGGCACATAGGGTACATCCCGATTGATGACATGCACGAACAGCACGCGCTCGTGCAGCACGTGGTTGTGCTCCAGGTTGTTGACCAGCGCGTGTGGCACAGTGTTGGGGTCAATGGTCAGGAACGCGGCGGTGCCGGGCACGCGTATCGTTTCCTTCGCGAACAGGCAGTCCAGGTATTTGTCCAGCGGCAACGCGCCGGCATGGACGCTGGCCTCTTCGATCATCAACCCACGGCCACGGTACCAGGTGGACATGATGACGAACATGATGGCGCCCAGCAGCAGCGGGAACCATCCGCCATCCACGAACTTGAGCAGATTGGCCGAGAAGAATGCGAGGTCGATGAGGAAGAAAAAGCCGGTGGCGAGCACGCACAACAACCAGTTGTAGTGCCACGCGTAACGCACCACGTAGAAGGTGAGGAAGGTGGTGATCATCATGGTGCCCGTTACGGCGATACCGTAGGCCGAACCCAATGCCGTGGAAGAACCGAAACCCAGCACGGCGCCCACCACCGCGATCAGCAGCAACCAGTTGATCGCGGGTACGTAGATCTGGCCGACCTCGCGTTCAGAGGTGTAGACGATACCCATGCGCGGCATGAACCCGAGTTGCATGGCCTGCTTGGTCATCGAAAACGCGCCGCTGATCACCGCCTGCGACGCGATCACGGTCGCTACCGTGGCCAGCACCACCATCGGGAACAGCGTCGCCGACGGGAACAGGTGAAAGAAGGGGTTGTCCACGGTCTTGGGGTCCGACAGCAGCAGCGCGCCCTGGCCCAGGTAATTGAGCGCCAGCGCGGGCAGCACCAGAGCGAACCACGACAGGCGGATCGGCGGCGCGCCGAAGTGGCCCATATCGGCATATAGCGCCTCGGCGCCGGTCAGCGCCAGCACCACCGCACCGAGCGAGACGAAGGCTCGCCAGCCGTTGCGCAGCAAAAATTCGAGGCCGATGAACGGATTGAAAGCGTCCAGGATGGCCGGCGCGCGGCCGATGGTCAGCAGTCCCGTCACCGCGATCACGCCAAACCACAGCACCATCACCGGCCCAAACACCGCCCCGATGCCGGCCGTGCCATGCCGCTGCATCAGGAACAGGGCGATCAGCACGACCAGCGCGATCGACACCACGTAGGGCTTGAGCAGCGGCTCCGCCACTTGCAGTCCTTCCACGGCGCTGAGCACCGAGATGGCCGGCGTAATGACGCCGTCGCCGTAGAACAGCGCCGCGCCGAACACACCGGCCAGCAGCAGGCCGTTGCGCAGGCGCGGCCGGTCCATCACCGAACTGGAGGCCAGCGCCAGCAGCGCCATGATGCCGCCTTCGCCGTGGTTGTGGGCGCGCATGATCAGCGTCACATACTTGAGCGTCACCACGATGATCAGCGACCAGATGATGAGCGACACCACGCCCAGCACGTTGAAGCGGTTGAGCACGAGCCCGTGGCTCGAGTCGAATACCGTGCTCATGGTGTAGAGCGGACTGGTGCCGATGTCGCCGAACACGATACCGATGGCGGCCAGCGCCAGTTTGGGCATCGACCCGTGACCCCTTTCTGCGGCATGGCCGCCCTGGTCGCCCGCTTGCGGGCCTGAAGACGATTCCATGAATGGCTCCTTCTCAGTGAGTGAGGGCCCCCGCCAACGATTTTTGCGCCGTCCCGAGCGCCTGGTGGCCCGTCGCCTGCTTTGAGCTAAACAACGGCCTGCCTATCGATAACAGCGTATAAAAAAAAGGGCGCGTTTCAAAGCACTCCTGATACGGATATCCATGAATGTCGGCTGGCGCCTGCATCGGGCGGGATCCGGCGAGGTCGCTCGTTTTCTGCCGTCATGGGTTGGAGCCCGTTCGCCTTAGCCTGCTTCCGGGTCTTCACCCATGATGAGTAGAAATAGCGTCGCCTGGGATGAGATGTTCAGCTTCCTGTAAAGATTGCGCCGATGGACCTTCGCGGTGGCCGGTGAGACGCCGAGTTGCCTGGCCATATTCTTGGTCGAATGACCGGCCAGAATCATCAGCGCGACTTCAATCTCGCGATTGGTCAGCGACGTATTGGAACGCTTGCGCAACGCCTGTTCGAAGTGAAGGCGCCGATCGGTTCCTGCGGGTGAGCTCACCGGTGGCGGCGGGAGTGCCGCTGTTTGTGCCGACAGCGCGTGGCACATCAACGGAAGCAACCATGCGCCGTAAAGGCAAAGGGTGCCGATTTCAGTGGAGCTAAAGCGGCGTTCGCTACCCAGCGACACGGACAATGTTCCGCCCGTGGGTAGCGGAGTCAAAAACTGGACCTCGTCTTCCAGTACGTTCACCGAAAAATAACGGCGAAAGTATTCGGTTTCCCTGAAATGATCGGGCGCCACTTCGTCGAGGCAATACACACCCGGACTGATCGGGCCCAGGCTGAACTGATAGAAAGGGTCTAGTAAGTAGACGCTATTCAAATACCCTTTGAACAGTTCGTCGTGCGGCGTGCGCGCCTGGATTTCCGCAATCAACTGGGGCGTTCCGTTGGGCCAGAAGATCACGACCACCCAGTTGTCGACGTGGACCACTTTGCGCAACAGATCGATCAACGCATGCCAGAACTGTTTGTCGTCGAGTTTTTCGACAAGACGTCCAAGCCGCTGATGAAATGCGACGTCCGATACTTCAAGCTGCATGCCGGTCTCCCCCTCTACCCCCAAGAGGGTAGGCCGCATTATCGTTCTAGCCCTTCGGCCTGATTTTCACTCGCCGCGCCCCACCCTACCATCTCCGTACCCCGACGCATGCGCGTCGACAGGCTTGCTCGCAACGAGCAACACAGGAGAACAGTATGGGTATCAGAGACATCGGTGTTCGAGTGGGTCAAGGCACGCCCGGCCCCTTTAACGCCATCACCGACGTGCAAGGCGTAAGAGTCGGTCATCGTACCCTGGTCGAAAATCGGGCAGACGCTTCGATTCGAACCGGCGTGACGATCATCGAACCGCGCCCTGGCATCGCGCGGTTCGAGCCTTGTTTTGCCGGGTGTCACGTGCTCAACGGAAACGGCGATGCCACCGGCCTGGAATGGATACGCGAATCCGGCCTGCTGACCACGCCCATCGCCTACACCAATACGCACAGCGTCGGCGTGGTTCGCGATGCACTGGTCGCCGCCGAACGCGCATCGGTCGGCAATAGCCAGTACTGGTGCATGCCGGTGGTGCTGGAAACCTTCGATGGGGTGCTGAACGACATCTGGGGCCAGCATGTCACCGCGACGCATGTCCACGAGGCGCAGTCGCAGGCCCGCAGCGGCCCGGTCGCCGAGGGGTCGGTCGGGGGCGGCACCGGCATGATCTGCCATGAATTCAAAGGCGGCATCGGCACGGCCTCACGCAAGCTCGCAGCAGAGGACGGCGGCTGGACCGTCGGCGCGCTGGTCCAGGCGAACTACGGCCGTCGCGACGCACTGCGTGTCGCCGGTTATCCGGTGGGCGAAGTGCTGCGGGATCTGCCGTCGCCATTCGACAGACGTCAGGCGGGTGTGCCCGGAATGGGGTCGATCGTGGTGACGCTGGCAACCGACGCGCCGCTGCTTCCGCATCAGTGCGAGCAGCTTGCCCGACGCGCAGGCGTTGGACTGGCCCGGGTGGGCGGCGGCACCGAATATTCCAGCGGCGACATTTTCATCGCCTTCTCGGTAGGCAATCGCGGCATACCGCCGGCGGATTACGGCAAGGCAAGCGAACCCGTTATCAATCTGCGCAGCGTTAGCCACGATTTCATTTCTCCGCTATTCGTTGCGGCGGCGGAAGCGGTCGAAGAGGCCATTCTCAACGCGCTGGTTGCGGCAGAAGACATGCGTGGACGAGGCGTTCATGTTCCCGCGCTCGGCACCGCCCGGCTGCTGGAAGCACTGGAACAGGTCGGCTGGCGCCGCGGTGCCGATCAGACGAACCGCCCGTTCGCTGACTGACGCGTCTTCCCCTTGCATGAGTTCCTTCATTAAAACCGAAAGGTCACTATGACATCCCGCCATCTCATCACTGTCGTCACCGGCATCCTCGCAGCATCGGGGATGCTCGCGGCAACCGCAAACCATGCCAACGCGGAAGAACTGAATGTCTACAACTGGTCGGACAATATCGCCGACGACACCGTGTCGGGGTTCGAAAAGGAAACCGGGATTCACACGCGATACGACGTCTATGACGGCGACGATACGTTGCAAGCAAAGTTGCTAAGCGGTTCATCGGGCTATGACATCGTGGTGCCGTCGTCCAGCTATGCCGGCAAGCAGATTGAAGCGGGTGTGTACCGGAAGCTCGACAAGAGCAAGATTCCAAACCTCGCCAATCTCGACCCCACACTCATGAAGATGCTTGCGTCGGCCGATCCGGGCAATCAATACACCGTGCCCTGGTCATGGGGAACCGACGGCATCGGCTACAACGTCACGAAAGTGACGCAAATATTGGGCAAGGACGCGCCCTACGATAGCTGGGATTTGTTGTTCGATCCGCAATATGTGTCGAAGCTGAAGACCTGCGGCGTTTCCGTGCTCGATTCCGCGGAGGACGCATTCTCGGTTGGGTTGATTTACCTGCATAAGGATCCCAATAGCACCAATCCGGCGGATTATCAGGCCGTGTATAAGCTGCTCAAAACAATTCGCCCGTACATCACCCAGTTCAATTCTTCCGGCTATATCAATGATCTGGCTAACAACGATGTCTGCATCGCGCTAGCGTGGTCGGGCGACGTCGGGATCGCCAAGCGGCGCGCGGAAGAGGCCCACCGCGCCTATGAGATTCGCTACGTCATTCCCAAAGGCGATGGCGTGCTGTGGTTCGATCTGATGGGGGTTCCTAAAGATGCGCCTCATCCGGAAGCCGCGATGCAATGGATCAACTACATCCTTCAGCCCAAGGTTAGCGCGGCGATTACCAATCAGGTCTTCTATCCAAACGCTAACGCCGCTGCGCGTGCTTACGTGAAACCGGCCATCCTCGATAACGAAGCGGTCTACCCGCGCGGTGAAAAGATGAAATCGCTCGTCCTGTCATTGCCTTTGCCGGCCGATATCCTGCGTCTTCAAAACAGGCTATGGACGCAACTGAAGTCCGGACGATAACGTTGGTGCGGATCGGGCCGCGCAAGCGGCCACTGCGCATGAACGCCGACGACAACCCGACTCGCCGCTCGATCGCGTGAGTCGGCCGGGTTGTCCTCACTGACCGTAGACGTCGAAGTCGAAGTACTTTTTCGCGATTCTGTCGTAGGTGCCGTCCGCGCGAATGTCGGCGATCGCATGGTCGATCTTCGCCTTCAGGTCGGTATCTTCCTTGCGCAAACCGATCGCGGTGCCGGTTCCCAGCGTCTTCGCATCGTAAAGCGCATTGCCGGCGAACGCGAAGTCCTTGCCTCGCGGTGCGCGCAGAAATCCGACCTCAGCCTGCACGGCATTCTGCAGCGATGCGTCGATACGCCCCGCTATCAGGTCCGAGTAGACGAGATCCTGATCCTGATAGGACGAGATCACCGCGCCAGCCGGCTCCCAGTACGTCTTCGCATACGTTTCCTGGATCGAGCCCTGCTCGACGCCGATTCGCTTGCCTTTTAGCGCTTCCGGCGTCGGCACGATCGTCGAACCCTTCTTCGCGACGAGGCGTGTCGGGATACGGAATACCTTCGACGAGAACGCGATCTGCGTCTGACGCGCGGGCGTCATTGACATCGTCGACAGCACGCCGTCGAACTTGCGGCCTTTCAGTGCGGGAATCATCCCGTCGAAGGCGTTTTCAACCCACACGCATTGTGCGTTCAGACGGCGGCAGATCTCATTGCCCAGATCGATATCGAAGCCGACGAGCTTGCCATCAGCGGCTTTCGATTCGAACGGCGGATAGCTCGCGTCGACACCGAACCGCACGGTTGACCAATCCTTCGCGATGGCGCTGCCGGACGATACGGCGAGCAGCGCAATCGTCAGGGTTGCAAGCATGGATTTCATGTTTTTCCTTTCATCGTTCTTTAAAGACATGCGCGGCGTGAAGGAACAACGGCAGACGTGCGGTCAGCACGCGGCCATGCCGGGATCGCTTTCCAGGGCCTTATCCGGCGCGCGGAGCCCGACATTCGACCTGAATCCTCCCGCCCTTACAAATGCATTAAACAAATCACTTCATGCAGTTGATGCATACATTGAAGCTGCGGCGGTGTTCGAAAACTGCGGCGGCGGCGTAAATCCAAACGCGCGTTTCCAACACGCGGCTCGATACATCGGACTCCATATTATGATGAATCGAACTTTTGTCTGAACTATCTGTGCCGCACGATAGCGTAACGGCAAGGTTACGTTCGATGTGGTGGGAACACGTAACGTCCTGGACGTAACATGCGCCGTTCTGTTCCGTCATTGTGTTTCGCACTCCATCTGGTCTATCGCATCCAGCAAGGCCGCGCGCCACTAGACGCCAGTCATGCCGACGCTATCAATACGCGAATCGTGCCTCGCTGTGTCGCCGTCGCATTGGCTCGGAACTTGCAGCGGCAAAATGCCCGAGCAAGCCAACTCCGAGCATGGCGCTACCGTAGCCGGCTCCAGAACTAAACGAAGGCGACGCACACACACGCGGTGTCGGGCTTAAAGCAACCGTTTTTGCAAGACCGATCAGCGGTTTTCCGGGGGCACTGATTACACCTTTGACCAATCAGGACGCGATTTCATCGCGAAAGGACTAATCATGGCTCCCTTCAAACGCACTCTAGTTGCGTCGGCAAGCGCACTCGTATGGTGGTCACTAGCCACGTCGGCACACGCTGGAGATGTCACGTCCACTCCGCCTACCTCAATGACGCAAGGCGGCGGATGGATGACCACCGGGCAACCGGGATCGGGATTCTCATGGACAGGAGGAAACGGCATGCCCACCGGGTGGACCGGCAGTGGGTCCGGTGTCAGTAGTGGGTCTGGTTTTGGCGGTAGCACGACCTGGGGCGGTGTGACGGTTTCCGGCTCGGGGTACGGCGGCGGTTTTGCGGGTGGCGGCCTTGGTGGTTATGGCGGCGGTTACGGCGGCGGTTCTGGAGACGGCGGCTCTGGTGGTTCGGGCGGTGGGAACGGCGGTGGATCTGGGAATGGTGGACACGGTGGCTCTGGAGGCTCTGGAGGCTCTGGAGGTTCCGGTGGCTCTGGCGGCTCCGGTGGCTCGGGTGGCTCGGGTGGCTCCGGCGGCTCGGGTGGTGGGAACGGCGGAGGTTCCGGAGACGGCGGCAATGGTGGCTCCGGCGGCTCGGGTGGCTCTGGAGGCTCCGGCGGTTCCGGTGGCTCGGGCGGCTCGGGCGGTTCTGGAAACGGCGGCCACGGCGGTTCGGGTGGTGGGAACGGCGGCGGTTCCGGAGACGGCGGCAATGGTGGCTCGGGCGGCAATGGTGGCTCCGGCGGTTCAGGAGGTTCCGGCGGCTCGGGTGGCTCTGGGAACGGAGGTCACGGCGGCTCGGGTGGTGGAAACGGCGGCGGTTCCGGTGACGGCGGCAATGGTGGCTCGGGCGGCAACGGTGGCTCCGGCGGTTCAGGAGGCTCGGGCGGCTCGGGTGGTTCTGGAAACGGCGGCCACGGCGGCTCGGGTGGCGGATACGGCGGTGGCTCCGGTGACGGCGGCAACGGTGGTTCGGGCGGGAATGGTGGCTCCGGCGGTTCGGGCGGCTCAGGCGGTTCGGGTGGCGGATACGGCGGCGGATCTGGAAACGGCGGTCACAACGGCGGCGGCTCCAACGGAGGAGGCTCCGGCAACGGCAGCGGCAACCAGACCACCAGCGGTCTCCTTGACCCGATCCTGAATCTGGTCGTCAGCGTCGGCGCCGTTAGCGTGCCTATTCTGCCAATCACCGTGGGGAACAACAGCGGCAGCGGAAACGGCAACGGCGTGGGCAACGGCGCGAACGGTGGTTCAAAGGGCGTTACAGGCGGATCGAGCGGACATAGCAACGGTGGTCTGCTGGCACCTGTAACCGCGTTGCTCGGCGGACTGTCGTTGGGCTCGGTGAGCGGCGGCTCGCAAGGCAGCAGCGGTCCCCTCGCACCGGTGACCACCCTGCTCGGCGGACTAACCGGCACCCTGGGAGGCGGCACCTCGCAAGGCAGCGGTCCTCTCGCACCGGTAACCACCCTGCTCGGCGGACTGACCGGCGGCCTCGGAGGCGGCACCTCGCAAGGCGGCGGTCTTCTCGCACCCGTGACCACCTTGCTCGGCGGACTGACTGGCGGCCTGGGAGGCGGCACCTCGCACGGATCGTCGTCAAACTCCTCGAGCAGTCCGGTGGCGCCACTGAACAACCTGGTCGGGACACTCACAGGCGTACTCGGTGGCACAAGCGGCGGCTCGTCTCCACTCGCTCCGTTGACGAACCTGCTCGGCGGCCTCACGGGTGGACTCGGCGGCGGGACCACGCCGCCCAAGCACTAACCGCGCAACGCGTGGTGCCCCCAAAACACCACGCACGCGACAGCTTGGGTGCAATAGAAAGCAACCTGCCGGACCTGACCAGCATCATAGTTTTGCGATGTCAGGCCCGGCCCGCATCTGCGTGCCCAGCACCACGCGCGCCAGCTTCGCCGGCTCGCCTACATGGGAAGTCTTGCTGGCCGCAGCCGGGAGCGGCAGGCCCGTCGTCGGGTCCAGATTCTTCTGCTTCGCCAGCCGGTTGATCAGTTTATCTGACGGTTGTGGCGGAATCTGCGCCTGCTTCTTTTCCCATTCGAATGTGCCGTCCCATGTCGGCAGTGGTGCAGGGGGCAGCGGAACGATTCTGTCTATATCGGGAACCGTCGGCTTGCTCAACTGGTTGTCAGCAAGAAAATCCCATATCAATTTATAGCGGCGCGAGCGCTCCGGATCTTTGGAAAGGTCAAGAAAGAAGCCTTCATCCGCCGCGGGGGGCGCCAGGAAGGATTTCTCAAGGATCATGGCCGATACACTGTTCCCCGCAGCCACGCCTTTCTGGTATGTCAAAGTGGCGGCTGAATATAATTTATCATCTTGTAGATCCACACCTAATTCCAACGCCGCCTTTCCATGCCCTTGATCAGTTGCGCATTGCCGCATCTGTCTGGCAATATCTGGCGCCTTGTCGAGGGGAGCCAATAAGTCGGCAACGTAGTACTGCGCATCCGCATTGCCCAGATCCGCCGCCTTGCGGATGTACTTCAGCGCCATCTCCCTGTTCTGCTTCAGGCCATATCCGGAATTCAGGTAATAGCCAATGTCGTAGTAACCCGTCGGAATCCCCTGCTTGACCAGTTCGGTCGCCCATTCAACAGCCTCACGCGCAGCGTCCGGTGAACTCGCCATCCCCTGCGACACCAGTTGCTGCACGTTATGGTTCGCCTTGTAATGGCCGTGTGCCGCCGCAATGCGGTAGTAACGCGCCATCTCGTCGAAGTCCTTCGGACCATCCCGCGTCTGCAGATACCGGCCGTAACGGAACAACGCATCCGCATCCGGATTGAGCGTCGGCAGACGGTCGGCCTCGTGGGTGCAGGTGAACGCCAGGTTGACGCGGACACCCTCCAGCGCCGACGCGCCAGGCAACGCATCACCCCGGTTCGAACAGCCGCTCGCCAGTACAACGAATAATGCAACCAGTACGGGATATCTCATCGGTTCGCCAGCGTTACGCCTGATCCTGGTAAGCGGTCAGTGTCCACACCACGTCCGTGGTGTAGCGACGCTTTCCCAGCAGGTTGTCGAGCCATGCTAATACGCGCGGTCTGTACACATCCAGCATCGGCAATGTTTCACCCTTGCGGAAGCGCTGTGTCGTCTCGCCGCGCAGGTCTGCCCCGATCTGTGTGCACCACACGCCACTTTCCGGACAGCGTGCACCGGCCCGCATCTGCGTGCCCAGCGCCACGCGCGCCAGCTTCGCCGGCTCGCCTACATGGGAAGTCTTGCTGGCCGATGCCGGGAGCGGCAGGCCCGTCGTCGGGTCCAGATTCTTCTGCTTCGCCAGCCGGTTGATCAGTTCATCTGACGGTTGTGGCGGAATCTGCGCCTGCTTCTTTTCCCATTCGAATGTGCCGTCCCAGGCCGGCAGTGGTGCCGGAGGGAGCGGAACGATCCTGTCTATATCGGGAACAGTCGGCTTGGCCAACTGGTTGAGGTCAAGAAAATTTCCGATCAATTTATAGCGGTGTGAGCGCTCTGGATCTTTGGAGAGGTCAAGATAGAAGCCTTCATCCGTCGCGGGGGGCGCCAGGAAGGATTTCTCAAGGACCATGGCCGATATACTGTTCCCCGCAGCCACGCCTTTCTGGTATGCAGACAGTGCATCGCGGTATTGCTTGCTGTATTTGAGATCAACTCCCAAGTCCAAGGCAGCCTCCCCGTGACTCTGATCGGCGGCACACTGCTGCATCTGTCTCGCAATATCTGGCGCCTTGTCGAGGGGAGCCAATAAGTCGGCAACGTAATACTGCGCATCCGCATTGCCCAGATCCGCCGCCTTGCGGATGTATTTCAGCGCCATCTCCCTGTTCTGCTTCAGGCCATATCCGGAATTCAGGTAATAGCCAATGTCGTAGTAACCCGTCGGAATCCCCTGCTTGACCAGTTCGGTCGCCCATTCAACAGCCTCACGCGGAGCGTCCGGTGAACTCGCCATCCCCTGCGACACCAGTTGCTGCACGTTATGGTTCGCCTTGTAATGGCCGTGTGCCGCCGCAATGCGGTAGTAACGCGCCATCTCGTCGAAGTCCTTCGGACCATCCCGCGTCTGCAGATACCGGCCGTACCGGAACAACGCGTCCGCATCCGGATTGAGCGCCGGCAGACGGTCCGCTTCATGGGTGCAGGTGAACGCCAGATTGGCGCGGACGCTCGATATGTCGGAAAAACCGGGCAAGTCATTCTCCTTCGAACAGGCGGTCAAGGTTGTGATCGTTAACAACAAAAAAGTGGCAGCAATTTTCATTTCCTAGTCCCAACCGGATCGTTTCGGGTCTGCCCTATGGAACTCAACAAGGGACGCATATGGCGCTTCATTATTTTTTCGCCGAATTTGGTTTTCTCTAAAAATATTCCCCCAACTCTTAAATGCACTTGCAGCATCCAATCTCCCATTCGCATCCTTAACCCCCACCCCGGCCGCAATCCCATTTACCTTCGTATGAATCCCCCACAACTTCTCCCTCAGCGGCTGCGTCACTCGCATGGACTCGTGGCAGATATTCAACTCACTATCCACCTCCATGCTACGAAGATTGACGTTGGCCGAACCATGCGTCATAAAAACGTCGTCAATGATCATCAGCTTGGAATGGATATACACCTCGTCCCATGGCTTCCCTTTCGGCGTATCCGGTGGAACGAGCGTGCAGATATGCACATTGAGCCCCGGGATATTCAATTTCTGCGGATCCTCCGTCCTCGCCTTCTCCAGTTGCGCTTTCAGTTCGCTCACCCGCTGCGCAGCCACAGCAGCGTCCTGCTGGCAGGCGGCCATGTTGTTCACGGCATACTGCGCCGAGTTGGAGAAGGGATCGACCTGCATATGCATGGCACGATCGAGCGCCTCGTCCGCCGCCTTCTGCGCACTGAGCGCCTCGTCGTACCGCCTGCCCAGATCGTCGCCCCGTTCCAGCTTCGCGACACCCGGCAGAACATCCGCGCGCCCCAGCGCATTGAGCATCTGATACGTGCTGACCGTGCCCAGGCCGATCCCGTCATCGCTCGAATTCGTGACGACAAACAGGTACAGCGGCGTTTTGCGGCCACCCTGCTGGTAGGCCTTCACCAGATTGGTCAGCTTGTCCGCCAGCGGAGGAAAGCGGAAATACTGATTCTCGATGTAGATAAAATTGCTGGTATTGTTGACGGCCTGAAGGTAAATCGATTCGATATCCTTAACACCGCGCTTTCCCTCCTGTGACTGGGTCCGCACAATCTGCGCCATCACTGGCACGTCGCCCCTGCCACAACGCATTGCCGGTTCCTTCGCCGATGCGCGCTGCTTTCCCAACTGCTGTCCCGTTGCCTTATCCCACGCCTGACAGAAATTGCTGTTCAGATCGATCAAAACCGGCCCCGTCACCCTGGCGGAGATGTCCTGCCGTGGGTGAAACCCATTGCGCCCCATCTGGGGATGCATCCGCAGACTGCCATGGCGGCTGGTGTCCCAGTATTCGTCGAGCGTGTTGTGTCCCATGACAAAGCCGGTAGCCAGTTCGGGATACTCGTAGTCGATCAGCACCATTTTCTGATGATGTGAGGGTGCGCCTCCCATCGCCAGGCTATTCTTCACCTTCGCGCCCGTACCACGTCCGGCATAGTCACTGTCGAATGCGGTACGCCAGGCGATTTCTGCATGCTCCTCCAGACTGAAATCGCGCGTCGCGAATTCGATGTTGTCGAACGCCGGATCGCGCCAGTGCCGCAACGCCCGGTTAACCGCGTGCTCCGCGCCCTTTCCCATCGCATTTAGTGGCAAGGTCAGAAGATCAGTCCCTGTCAGTTCCGTTCCCGGTCGATTTTTCCTGTCCAGCTTGACTTGCTCGTACCACCAGCGATCGAATTCCTGCTGTGTCGAGTTCCGGTTATCCGCCGACGTTGTGAGCCGCCCGCCCGGCATCATGTTCTCCATGAACTGCGCGACGTGAGCCTTATCTCCCCATACCAGCAGACGCACCTTCACCTTCCCGCGCGCCATCTCCAGCAGCAACTGCCCGATTGGCCGCGAATCCGGGCCACCGCGCCTGAAATACATCGACGGCTGGAATCCCCAGCAGATGATGTCGATGCTGTGTTGCGCCAAAGCGATCGCATCATGCACGGCGCCGAACGCTTCTTCTCCATTCACCAGCGGTTGATGCGTCGCACGCTTTGGTTTGTACTCGGCCTTCTGCAAATAATGCGGCAACGTCAACGTCGCCGTGTTCCCGCAAGATTGCGCAATCGGTGTAGTAATTGCTGCGGATTCACTCATGACTGGGCTTCCGTATCGTGTGCGTCCGCGTTGGGATTAAGCAAGCTGTAGTAGTGCTGACGGTGAGCAGCGCGATCTTCTCCATCGCCGTCCTGCCCTTGCTCGAAAAAATGAAAACCCTGGTTCGCCAGTTGACCATTGGTCGCATCTCCCCTGAACTCGTCGCTCACCGGGATGTTGTAAACCACGCCATTTGCCAGTTCGAGTCGATAGGACTGCGTGCCCGGGCGATGGTCCACAGTAATTCGCCCTGTGGCATCGGTCAGACCCTGCGCGACCAACCCGCCCTGCGCATAGAGCTTGTATGGGACATCTTGAGGAATCGCCTGCATCGCGGAGGGTGAAGACGCCATACCCAGGATCAGGCGCTGCGCCGGCAGACTGTTCGGCAGCGTACTGCTGATCTCTGCACTGGCTGCCCTTTGCCTGCCCCAGAACGCGCACTTTTCCAGAATGTCGCCGGGCGTGCCGCTCTCGATACGATTGGCGTTGATCCTGATGTACGACCCGCCTGCGCCAATCCAGACTTCCTTTTTCGCGCTCAGTACCAGCCGGCCCCCAGTGCTGGTGATCGTGATGTCCTTCAGCGCGGCCAGCGCCATTTCATCGCTCTGCGCCTGAATCTCCACCTTGCCCATGGCAGCAAATAGCTTCATGCCCAGTTTCTGCGCAAATAGCGAAACTGCTTCACCGACCGTCACCGTAAATTTTTTCAGCACACCGATGTCGGCACAACCACCGGCGGTAAAAAACAGACTCTTTCGCGCCGCCAGTTGAACATGATTGCCGGAGACCATGCCGATACCTTCCGGAGCGCTCATCAGCACGCCCGCGCGCGCCAGCCCCTTGAGCGTGTCGTCAAGCAGCGATTGCTGCCCGGCTACGTCGGCTGCGAGCGCCCGCGCGTTTTCTGCTGCATCGGTCAGCGCCTGCATCTGCTGCATCGCCAGTTCAAGCCTCTGTACGGCTGCCTGCATATCCAACTGCTCGCCGTTTGCCGCGAACTGTGCGTCGGCCGACATCAGCACGCCCTTTGCGCCCCGGATTGCAACGTGCCCGTCCGTGCGCAACTCCGCGCCCTGTCCACGCTCGTTAGTACCACCGTCCACCATGTGCCCAAGATTGAGCTCACTGGTCTGATACGGCGTAGTCAGATGGATATGCTCGCTACCCTCCTTATCCTCCATGCGCATCTCGTTCTGCGCGACGGTACGAATCAGGTTACGGGTGTGATTCAGGTTGTTGACCAGGTCCGGATGCAGACTGTCGTGCATCGCCCCGATAATCACGGGCCGGTCCGGATCACCGTCGGTATGAATGATCGCCACCTCTGCGCCGTCAATCAGCGGGAAGTGATGACCATAGTTGTCACCGCTATATGGCTTCGCCAGCCGCACAGGCCGGCTTGTGCCCCCCGGACTCCACGTGTCGAGATCGAACGGCAGCCTGATCACATACCAGCCTTCCTCCGTCAGATACGCCCGTTTGTAGTCGCCAGGCGAGGTGATGCGCGCCGGCAGGATGCCGTTGATAACAGGCCGCGCCGCCACAACAACCGGCGTGCGCCAGACGCGGTCAGACGGAATCGCGGTAAACGTATTCGAATACGCCTGCTTACGTCCACCACTGGACGAGACAGAGACGATGAACAGCCCGTGCGGTGCATCGGAGAGTTGCTCATCAAGGTTCAGGACCTCGCCCGCCTCGAGCGCAAACACATTGCCCTCGCCTTCGAAGGTGATCTGCTGTGCCAGATGTGCTTCGTGCCGCAACTGCGCGATGCGCTGCCCTTCCTGAGGCGTTTCGTAATGCTCACCCCAGCGGTAATCCACCGCGTTCGTGGTCTTATCGTCACGCGCCGCATTCTGCTCGACGAGCAACGACACACCTGCCTGACGATGGTTGTAGTCGTTCAGCCGGATCGCCTCGGGCACGCGCCGCATGTGGCGCTCAATCGACCTGACGGACTCGGCCCCGGCACTGGTCAACCCGGCATGGTGCCGGAACGGCACGATGCGCTGGTTACGCGCATACGCATCAAGGTCGTCACCGAAGACCATCACCTCCTGGTCCTTCGCCTGCTCGAAGCGGAACCACATACCCACGTCCGCTGCAATGCGCTGGATGAAGGCAAAGGTCGTCTCGTGATACTGGGTGATGTAGTCGTGACGCCTGTACTGCGCCCGCAGCCTGAACCTGAAGTCGACGCCTTCGCGATACCCATAGTGACGCAACGTGCTCGTGATGATTTCCTGCACCGACTGCTTCTGGAACAACCGGCTGGTCACTGTGCGGGCGAGATCGGTGAGTCGTGGCTCGATAATCAACCGGTAACGCGTCTCGTCGGCCGAAGTATCGAACTGGTCGAACTGCGTTACAACGCCATGAACGGTGCGCGCCGGCGGCATCTCGCTGAATTGCGACGCGTTCTCGCCAAACATCCTGAGCAGATGGTCGGCGTTCGGGTCGACGGGGTCGATCACGAACCTCGCAGGCCGCCCCAGCACCTGGTCCATCGGAATGTCGGCAACGGGGCTCGTGAACTCGATCTCGTAGCGATACAGACGGCTGACACCTTCGTCGCCCGCGAACTTCAGTACTGAGAAAGGTGCCGGATGCGGCGCGAGTTTCACCTCATAGGCCTGGGACGGCAGAACCATGAACCCCATCAACGACTCCCCTGAAAATGCATGACACGAGACGACGACGTTGGGACGCGCTGCGCTCGCATCCCAACGGGTTGCACCAGGTACACCGAATCAGCTCTTTGCCTTCGGCATCTGCGACACCAGCGACAGACCAATGTCCATCCCCTCCCATTCACTGCCTTCGATGCCCGCGCCCCGGTTCATCATTCCGGCCGCGATTTGACGGGATCAGTGGTGGCGACCAGTTCGCGATCGACCAATTCGAGCTTCAGTGGCGCATCCGCCGACAGCTTCTTCTTCGGAATCACGCGACGCCAGCTTCCGTTCGAATCGGGGTTCCGGTAGAACGCGACAACGCCCACGTATTGCGTATCCGGCTGCATCGGCTGCGACACGCTCGCGGAAGCACCAGGGTTGACTACGGTCGCAACGCTGTCCTGCAGATCCTGCACGAGGACTGTCTTGTCGTTTTTCAGCAGATCGTCATACGACGCTTTGTCGAAGAGACTGCGATCCTTGAGTTGGTACACGCGCACGGCGACCGACGTCGAGCGCATGGCTTCGTCGGGATTGACCGACGCGCGCGCGATGAGATCGACCTTCAGCACCTTGACCTGCTTGTAGAAGACTGCGTGATACGCACTCGAGGACGAGTCCGATACCGCTTGCCATGCGCCACATGCGCCAAGAATCAGACTGGCGGCAAGGAGCGTGACGGTCATCGTAATCGGGCGGAAAGACATAAACACTCCAGATTCAGTCGGACGACGCTAGAAATGGGTTCGGCCCCGGCACCGGAAACGCTTCATAAGAACCGAGCGCGATGGTGATAAGACGTTCGTTATCCGAAGGAAGCACCGTGGTCCAGGCAAGACGAGGCGCCGGGCCTGCAAGCGTCGTGCCGATTTTCGGCGCTGGGGCGATACGCGACGATACTTGCATGCACAGGAACACGTCGGCCTTCGTACCGGCGTACAGACGGATAAAGGCCATCAGTTCGCGGTGCAGCCACGCGCCAGGCAACAGGTCGTGGGCCTGCTCCGCACTCGCTGGCCGCAATGTCACGCGTGCGGCGCGGCTCCGATAGGCGAGGCGCGTGCCTAACACGTAAGCGCCACCGAGGCCACGACGCCTGCACTCGCTCTGTGCACCGCCAGCACTACCCGCACTGCCCGCACCAACCGCCGACGTGAGCGGTTGAGCCTTGCCCGCACGTTTGAGGACCGGGAAGAACTCGTCGACACGCACATCGACGCCGGGCACGGCCAGCGCAACGACGCCCGCAAGACCTTCAGGCGTGCGTGTGCGCTGGATCAGCAGTCCCAACAGCGCGAGGACCCGCGAGTCGGGCAGCCCGGCGCGCGCGGGCTTGTCCCCCCAACCAAAACCCGCCAGCGAGAGCAGTTTGCGTGAATGCGCATCGGTGCCGCCGGGACGGAAGCCGATCGGATAGCGATACTTTTTCCACGCGCGATACAGCAGCGTGACAAACCGGTGATTGAACTGATCGAGAAACGCTTCGAGCGCTTCGTGTCCTTCTGTTCGCAGCACGATGTCGTCGATCATGTGCGAGGGCATGGCCGCATCCACGCCGTACAGGCCCATGAACGTCGTGCGCACGGTCGGCGGGGCATTGGGTCCGTACGCGAAACCCTCCTCGTCAAACTCGATCGAGGCGATTTCGCCGGCCGGAAAACCGACGCGAGCGCGCGGACGGAATCTCACCGGTTCGTGTTCCGGCGTGTCGAGCGTGCCGAAGCCGGGGTGCTCCGGTACACGCACTTCAAGCAACTGACATAGCTGCATGAAGTTCATCATCGGAGCACGTGCCAGCAGCGACGCGACCAGCGGCTCCAGATTGTTGGCTAGCGCCTCCGGTTTCAGATTCATAGCGGAGAGCGCAGCGCCTTGCTGCGCGGCCATTCAGTGCGTTGCTGCGAGGGCAAACTCACCATCGCAAGCTTCGTGAACAGATTGATTTCCGCATACAACGCGAAGAAGCGGTGCAGCAGTTCACCGAACAGCATTACATCGCCGACGCCCGCGAATGCGTGACTGTCGAGCGTGACCTCGATCAGCACACCCCGTTCGACCGAACCGCCCGACACCTCTTCAAGCAATTCCTCCGAGACGTGGAGGATGCCCGCGAGCCGCCGGCGGTTCAGCTCGTCGTTGGTCCAGTCGTAGAGCGCGAGTGCACCGCGCAGCACTTCCGCGTCCATCATCGACAGAAAGTTCGGTGCAAGGTGCGATAGCACCCGCCACTGGAAGCGGTCGCCGGTGGGCGGGTAAAGCGGCAGCGTGGGCGCCACCAGATTGCGCACGGCCGAGACGTTCGGCGTGCTCCCGCCCAGTTCGTTGATGTTCGCTTCGCGCAGGCCCTTTCTGGGCAGCATGCCGTTCGTGCCCGTCACGCGTAGCGACAGGTTTTCCGCCGGCAGATCCTCCATCGTCTCCCACACGTGACCGCCGAGGATGACCCACGTGTCATGCAGCCCCGTCACGCCTTGCCTCACGCGCGTATGGAAGTACCGCTCCGGCGCCTCATGGCGCAACATCCCGCCGCGATGCCGGAACGTCGCGAACGGCACATACTCGTAACGCTGCGCGCTGCCGTGATCGAACGACTCGATCGCATCGACTGAATAAGTTTCGACGTTGGCCCCCTGGTGGCCGGCGGCCACGACCCGGTATTCCGTCTCGTGGTGATTGACGTCGATCGGTTCAGCGTCGAGCGGAAACAGGTTGATGACTGGCGTGCAGAAGAGCCGCACGTTCTCCACCGTGAAGCGCTGGTCAGACGGGTAACCCTGTTTGAGCAGGATTTCCAGTTCGAACCTGAACGCGTTCGGTGGCAGCTTCGCCACGTCCAGACCGCACAGGTCAACGAACGGAAACTTCTCGCGGAACGTGAAATATTCGAGTAGTAACTGAAACTTGTACAAAGCGGTCACGAGCGGCCAAACGCTGAAGTCGATCGAGATCAAGTGGTACAAGATCGACGATGCGGGCAAGGAGAAGGAGTACTTCAACACCAGGCTCGATAATGTAAAGGTCGTCGCGGTCAAGCCGAAGATGCTCGACATCAAGAACCCGGCCTACGAAAAACACAACCATCTCGAAGACGTCGAATTGCGCTACGAGAAAATCACGTGGTCGTACAAGGACGGCAACATCATTCACGCCGATAGCTGGAACGAACGCTCGTAAGGTTCCGCGGGCAACCGGCACCGGCTACCTGATCGCCCGGATCAGGACGCGTGCCGGTCGTTTCGCCGGCCCGCCGTGCACGGGCTGGCGCCTCGTGTTCATACCCCAAAGCCGCTCGCGTTTCGGGCATTTTTTGTCACCTGAAGGAGCATGCAATGCCAGTGGGCCCTTCGCTGTACGACAAGCTGCTGGGTCAGATCGGCGGTGAACCGCTGGACGCCTACGACGACAGGACACTTGAGATTCTGAGCATCCAGCAGAACATCCGCCGCATCCTCAACGCACGGGCAGGCGCACTCAAACACCTGCCCGCTTACGGATTACCCGATCTGACGAACATCTATAAAGCACTGCCCGCTTCCGCGCATCTGCTCAAGCAGCAGATGGAATCGACCCTGCTGGTGTATGAGCCGCGTATCCGGTCGATCGACGTGGAGTACATCGACAACCCCGATCCCGGCGTGCTGGTGAGCTACGAAATGACATGTCACCTGAAGAAAGCCGGCCTGGTACGGTTCGGAACGTACTTCGAACCGCCAGGCCGCATGCGTGTGCAGCGGATTCAAGGGGAACGTTGAAGCGGGCCGGTCAGGAGAAATGGTTTTACTGCAACGATCTCGCCCCCCGCCACCTCGACCCAGGCTCAGCAACCGAGTAAGTCGCCTTGCGCCCGCTTAAAGACGTGCGACATCGACGATGGCATCGGCAAATGCCTTCGGTGCTTCCTGCGGCAGGTTATGCCCGATGCCTCCGTCGATATTCCGGTGCAGATACTTGCCGGTGAACTTCTTCGCGTAGGCAGCCGGATCGGGATGTGGCGCACCGTTGGCATCGCCCTCCATGGTGATGGTCGGAACCTGGATGACCGGCGCCTTCGCCAGACGCGCTTCGAGTTCGTCGTATTGCGGTTCACCCTTGACCAGCCCCAGACGCCACCGGTAATTGTGAATCACCACCGCGACGTGATCCGGATTGTTGAACGACTCAGCCGACCGCTCGAACGTCGCGTCGTCGAAACTCCATTTCGGTGACGCGATATGCCAGATCAGCTTGTTGAAGTCGTGGCGATTCGCTTCATAGCCCGCATGGCCACGCTCCGTGGCGAAATAGAACTGATACCACCAGGCCAGCTCCGCCTTCGGCGGCAGTGGCGCCTTGTTGGCCTCCTGGCTACCGATCAGATAGCCGCTTACCGACACCATCGCCTTGCACCGCTGCGGCCACAGGGCGGCAATGATATTCGCCGTGCGCGCGCCCCAATCAAAGCCGCCCAAAATCGCCTGGTCGATCTTCAATGCGTCCATCAATGCGACGATGTCGACGGCAACCACCGCCTGCTGACCGTTGCGAGGCGTATCCGCTGACAGGAACCGCGTGGAGCCGTAGCCCCGCAAATACGGCACGATGACCCGATAGCCCGCGGCGGCCAGCAGTGGCGTGACCTCGGCGAAACTATGGATATCGTAGGGCCAGCCGTGCAGCAGGATAACGACCGGTCCATTCTGCGGGCCGGCTTCCGCATAACCCATACTGAGTGTTCCGGCGTTGACCTGGCGGATGTTGTCGAAGGAGACAGCGCGGGTTCCCACGTTCGTACTGGATGACGTGCCGTTCGACTGCGCCCGGGCGAGTCCGCTCAAACCCAACTCCATCAAACTGATACCAGCAACTGTCGTCCCAAGCAGACGACGACGTCGCGTATTGATCTGGTCCGGCATCGTTGATTCTCCTCTTAGATTATCTACACAGGCGCCGTGCCGAATCGCACATGCCCTCGATTGATGTTGATCAGCCTCGCGGCCTGGCAAAAACGCATGTCTGATTTGCGGACCAGACAATCTCGCCAGGAGGTATTAGAACCCCCGAAGGTATCTGACTTGTGTCGGCGAGGAGCGCCTGCGCAACCCACTGTATCTGCCAACGGCGCTGATACAGTGGAATACAAAGACGGCTGGACCGTTGACGGAATCTAGTTAAAACCTTTTCAGCAAAAGCCTGGCTTCCAGGCCGCCGTCGGGTCGGTTATGCAACGACAAGACCGCGTCCATCGCCAAGGCGAGCTGCCGCGCAATCGCGAGACCCAGGCCGGTGCCGCCGGTTCCGCGATTGCGCGATCCTTCCAGCCGGTAGAACGGTTCGAACACGGCTTCGAGCGACTCCGCCGGAATACCCGGCCCGCGATCGAGTACCGAGACCGTCACCTGCCCTTCGCGCGAGGCGGCTACTCTGATCTCGGCCGATCCACCGAACTTCAGCGCGTTATCGACGAGGTTGCCCACGATCCGCCGCAACGCCTGAGGGCGCGTCACCAGCGCCGTATCAATTCGCCCATGTAGCGACACCTCCTTACCGGCGTCGACATAGTCGAACACGAGGCTGTCGAACAGCGCATCCGGATCGATACGAAGCGGCGCCTCACTGGCGCCGTGCATGGTGCGCGCATACGTGACGCCTTCCTTGACCATCGCTTCCATTTCCTGCAGGTCCTGCTGCAGCTTGGCCCCTTGTGCGCTGTCGTCCATGACGTCGATGCGCAAACGCATGCGGGTAATCGGCGTTTGCAGATCGTGCGAAATCGCCGCAAGGATCTGCAAACGCTCGGTCATGTATAGCCTGATGCGGTCCTGCATGGCATTGAACGCGCGCGCGGCGCGTGCTACTTCATCCGGTCCGTCTTCGGGCAGGCGTTCCACTTTCAGGTCCGGGCCCAGCGTGTCGGCTGCCCGCGCCAAGTGGCTCAACGGGCGTGTCGCCAGCCGTACCGCCAGCCAGCAGCACACGGCCAGCACCACGAGTTGCAACACCAGCACCCACGACAACCAGAGCGAAAGCGGCGCGCCCGGCATGGGGTGGTAGTCGATCGTCAAGGGCGTGCCGTCGCTCAACTGTAGATGGACCTGCAGACGGTCCGGGTCACCCGGGACGGCATTGGCCGTCAGCGAATAGCGCTTGCCGATGCCATCCGCGATGGATTGAGCCACCCTCGCCGAGAGCGTCGCATCCGGAGGCGCGCCCGCGACCCCCGCTCCCAGATTGAAGGTATAGGTGCGTCGTGCCAGCCTTGGCAACCATTCGGCGCGCTCATTAGCGGGCAAATGATCGAGCAGCGCGACCGAACTGGTGACCTCGCGTTCGATGTAACCCATCATCACGTTCGTCATGGTCTGGTCCCGTTCCGTCATGGTGAGCCAGACCGAAAGCGTTTGCACCAGCGCGAGGCTGACAAAGAGAATCAGCGCAAGCCGCGCGAACAGCGTACGCGGCCAATGCAGCAATGCCTTCAGCTTCATGAGTGGCCTTCGATCATGGTCACGGCCGCCGAGAAGACATAACCCTCGCTGCGCAACGTCTTGATGTAACGCGGTTCGCGCGCCACGTCCTGCAGACGCTGCCGCAAGCGGCTAACCAGCAGATCGATCGAGCGGTCGAACGGGTCGGCCTGGCGGCCCTGGGTCAGATTGAGCAATTGATCCCGCGTGAGCACGCGCTGTGGATGATCGAGAAACACGCGCAGCAAGCGATATTCCGCGCCGCTCAGGGCGACCATGGTGCCCTCGGCGTCGAGCAGATGGCGCGCGGTGGTGTCGAGCCGCCAGTCGCCGAAGCCGATCATCGGCGCGGTTTCCGTCACCTGCATGCCGGGCGGCAGCATCCGCGCGCGGCGTAGCACGGAGCGGATGCGCGCGAGCAGTTCGCGCACGGCAAACGGTTTGGACAGGTAGTCGTCGGCACCCATTTCCAGGCCGACAATGCGATCCGCTTCTTCACTGCGGGCGGTCAGCATGAGTACCGGCACCGAACGGAACTTGCCCGCACGCAGTTCCCGGCACAGCACAAGGCCGTCTTCGCCGGGCAGCATCAGGTCCAGCACGATCAGATCCGGTGCGCCCTGTTCGAGGACCGCGCGCATCTGCCGGCCGTTGGCGGCCAGCGAAACGCGCATCTCGTTCTTCTCGAGATAGGTGGCGAGCAATTCGCGGATGCCGCGATCGTCGTCGACGATCAGGACGTGGTCGGTGTTTTCCATCAATGGATCAATCCTTTCGACGATTGACACGCACCCGGTTCACGTTGACCAGCGAACAGTGCACGGGGTGTGCGAGTTCCGCCGCCAATCCGCCCGCCAGGAAGGCGAGAATCGCCATCAACCGTCTCATGCATCCTCCACGACGGACAGACTGGCGCCATTGGCCACGCTGGCCTCCAGCGTATACGGATCGACGCCCGCGAGGCAACCGATGTTGACCCGCCACAACTGCGGGTCCCGACGTGTCTGGTGGAACGGATAAATACCGCAGTGCTTGCAGAAGTAGTGTTTCGCGGTGCGCGTGTTGAACTGGTAGAGGGTCAACGCTTCCTCTCCCTGCAGGATATTCAGTTCACCTGCGGCGAACGGCGGCGTCATCAGCGCGCCCTTGCGCCGGCACAGGCTGCAATTACAACGCGCGGCGGGGACGACATCGGTACGGACTTCAAATTTCACGGTCCCGCAATGACAGGATCCTTTCAGCAATTCGGTACTCATGGGGTGCTCCGCAGTAGGCATGGCTGCTTTATAGCCCAGTACGCGCGACGCTTTGTATCCCAATGTATCTGGGCATTCTCCTGACACAAAACATTGCAGCCGAGCCACGTTGGCGACACAAGCCAGATACGAACGGGCGTTCCAATGCAGCCATGTTCACCACTGAAATACCCGGCGCGACGCCCCGGCCCACGGCCGGAGCGCCGCTCGAATCCCCTCCCTGAAAGGACGCTGACATGCTCTCCCGACTCAAAACCACGGCTACCGCCGCCCTGTTCGCCGCAACCGTGGCCACCGGCGCCGCCGCCATCGCAACGCTCGTCGCAAGTCCTGCTGCCAGCGCTGCAGCCAGTTCCGCCGTCAATCAGGGCAACAGAAACGCGGCCGCACCTGAGTTCACCGGCATCGACAAATGGCTCAATAGCGATCCTCTGACCATGCAGCAATTGCGGGGCAAGGTTGTGCTGGTCGATTTCTGGACCTACACGTGCATCAACTGCATTCACGTGCTGCCCTACGTCAAGACCTGGAATCAGAAATACAAGGATCAGGGCCTGGTCGTGGTCGGTGTCCACACGCCCGAGTATCCGTTCGAGCGCGACACGGACAAGGTCAAGGCGGCGATCAAGCGGTTCGACATCACCTACCCGGTCGCGCAGGACAACCGCTACGCAACCTGGCGCGCCTACGACAACCAGTATTGGCCCGCGTTCTATCTGGTCGACAAGAAGGGCCACGTGGTCTACACGCACTTCGGCGAAGGCGACTACGGACAGACCGAGGCGCAGATCAAGGCCTTGCTGGCGGAAAACCCGTGATTCGTATCGCAATGTATCTGGGCATCGAAGCGATACAGAACATTGCAATTGAGCCGGTTTCCGGACACAAGCCAGATACGTCGGCACGTTTTAATGCATCAACGCCGGACGCAAGAGACAAGAGGCAAGAGGCAAGAGGCAAGCAATCTCGGAGATGACGGACCGAACCGCTGCCCTTGCTGCTTCATCTCCCGGCGCCTTCCTTTTATTTGATTAGTTCTCGGAGAACGACATGAAAACCTCAATGATCGCCTTGGCCTTCGCTGCATTCGCAACAACTGGTTTGGCTCACGCCTCCGGTGCGCCGGCAGCAACCGCGGATCAACCAGGCGCCGCACAAGTGCAGCAATGGAACCCGAACCAAAGCGGCGCAATGCAGAAGACGCGCGCCGAAGTTCGTCACGAACTTGTGCAAGCCGAGCGGGACGGCCAACTCGCCTATCTCAGCAATTTGTATCGGGGCAGCTAATTAGCGGAACGCAGTTGGGTTGAATTCCGCTTCAAGTACGGAAGCACGGTTTGAACCGGCTCCACGAGACGGCTACGCAGCGACGTCATCGACGCGCTACAGCGTAGCCGTCACTCCGCCGTCCACATAAAGAATGTGGCCGTTCACAAAGTTCGACGCGTTGCTCGCCAGGAATACGGCAGCACCGACGAGATCTTCCACATCGCCCCAACGCCGCGAAGGTGTACGTCCAATCAGCCAGTTGCTGAACGTTTCATCCTTGACGAGCGCCTCGGTCAATTCCGTCTTGAAGTAACCCGGCCCAAGGCCGTTGACTTGAATTCCGTGCTGCCCCCAGTCGATTGCCATGCCCTTTGTCAGCATCTTCACCGCGCCTTTGCTCGCGGTATAGGCCGCAATGTTGGGACGGCCCAGTTCGCTTTGCACCGAACAGATGTTGACGATCTTGCCGCGCTTGCGAGCAATCATATGACGCGCTACTGCCTGGCCGACCAGGAACACGCTGTCGACATTGGTCTTCATCAGCTCTTCCCATTGAGCATGGGAAAACTGATCGAGCGGCGCACGACGCTGCATGCCCGCGTTGTTGACGAGAATGTCGATCGCACCGATGTCGCGCTCGATATCGGCAACCGCGGCGTCGACCTCAGTGGCCGACGTCACGTCGAAACTTGCGGCATGAACAGTCGCGCCCTCGTTGCGCAAACGGCTGACAGCCTCCGCCAGCCTGGCCGTGCTGCGACCATTGAGAATGACTTCAGCGCCGGCGCCGGCCAATCCTTTGGCGAGCGCATAGCCAATCCCGGTACTCGACCCGGTAATCAGAGCACGCTGCCCCGACAGATCAAACATCTTCAGATTGCTGTTCAACTCAACTCCTCTTTGACGCTGGTTTGTCCGATTTCTTCGCAACACCGTGAACCGCGCTCAGCCATTGCAACACATCTTTCATGCTAAACGCACAGTCCTGCGCGGCAGAGAGATAGAGTACACCGGCTTCTCCCACGGGCGACTCGAGATTCATGAACTGATCCGCGACGAGTGTTGCCGGAAACTTGTGATCAAGCCGTCCAGCCACCCTTGCAACCGCCTCGGACAGACTGATGTCGAGAAAGACAAATTTCAGATCGGCGACGCGTGCGCGCAAGCGCCTGCGATAGCTGCGCCTCAACGCGGAACAGGACAGCACGGCCGTTCCACGGATATCGTTCATCCGCTCGGCAAGGCAGTCCAACCACGGCTCCCGGTCACTGTCGCACAGCGCGATTCCCCGGCCCATCTTGTCCTGGCTTTGCGCCGAATGGTACTCGTCCCCCTCGATAAAAACGCCTTCGAGCGCACCGGCCAACTCACGCGCAAGCGTCGATTTTCCCGAACCCGATACGCCCATCACCACTATTTTATGCATCACGTTGTACATTCCAGCCACGTTGTTCCGGCTTGCGATCAGCGCAATCGCGCCGGCCATTCAACCGGCAAGCGGTGCGCGAATCAGATCGCACCGCCACCTCACACGCTTCCCGCTTCAGGACACCGGCGTGAACTTGAGCTGGTCGATCGGCGTGACCTTATCGGTTCGGGTCAGGCCGTACGGCGTTTTCGGTCCAAGCCACTTGTTGAAGATGCTGCTCATCTCGCCGCTCTGCTCCATCGACGCCAGCGCCTTGTTGACCGCCCCCAGCATGCCCGCCTCGTTCTTGCGCAAGCCCACCGCGATCGGCTCGATCAGCATCGGCTCCGACGCAATCGCCACCGCGCCATCCGTGCCATCCACCTGCTTTGCAATCTTTATCGCGGTCATCTGATTGGTCACGAAGCCTTTGACCTTGTTTTGCTCGAGTGCGAGAAACGCCGAACTGGTATCGTGGAAGGTCACCGCCTGGCCATCTTTGATCGAAATGGGAATCGACTGCGCCGAAGTCGAACCGTCGGCGGCACTGATTTTCTGACCCGTGAAATCGCCCAGTTTCTTGTTCCCGTCGGCTTTCTTCACGACAAGAACTTCTTTGGTGGAGTAGTACGAATCGCTAAAGGCAATCTGCGTCGCGCGAGTTTTGGTGTAAGCCAGGTTTGCGACCACGATGTCGACGCGTCCAAGCTTCAACTGCGGAATCCGCGCCTCGACAGCCAACGGCTCGAGCTTCGCCTTCACGCCCAGTTGTTTTGCCACGGCGTTGCACAGGTCAACATCCATGCCTTCGAGCTGACGCGTCTGTGCATTGGGGTACGAGAACGGCTCGACGTTCGAATACACGCCACAGCTCACTTCGCCGCGGCTCCTGATATCGGCCAGTTGATCAGCATGAGCCGGTGCAACCGATGCAAGCGCACCGCCCACAACCAACATCCCCGCGAAAATCTTCTTTACCTGCATCGTGATGCTCCTGAAGTTTATGTGTAAAGCCATCGACTGCTGATCAAAGGTGGTCAATCCGGATCTATCTTGCGAAAGCCGTTCCGCCTGCAACGCCTCCTCGCCTCAATGCATGCGGAGATCGGACAGGAATCTCTGCGCGCGTGCGTGTTTGGGGCGTAGAAAGAATTCCTCCGGTTCCGCCGTTTCGAGAATTTTCCCGGCGTCCATAAACCAGACGCGATCGGCGACCTCGCGTGCAAACCCCATCTCATGCGTGACGCACATCATCGTCATACCTTCTTGCGCGAGACTCTTCATTACGTTCAGCACTTCGCCGACCATTTCCGGGTCGAGCGCGCTGGTGGGCTCGTCGAACAGCATCGCCGGCGGGTCCATCGCCAGCGCTCTTGCGATCGCCACGCGCTGCTGCTGACCACCCGACAGTTGCGGCGGAAAGGCACTGGCCTTGTTCGACAAACCGACGCGAGCAAGCAAATCTGCCGCTTTGCGTTCCGCATCCGCGCGCTTGAGGCCGTTCACGCGCATCGGCGAAAGCGTGATGTTGTCGAGTACCGACAGGTGCGGAAACAGGTTGAATTGCTGAAACACGAAGCCGACGCGGCTGCGGTACGCATTCAGACGCAGCTTCCTGTCATGAATGTTTTGACCATCGAAGAAGATCTCACCACGGTTGATCTCCTCGAGCCGGTTGACGGTGCGAATCAAGGTCGACTTGCCCGACCCGGATGGCCCGCAGACCACCACCACTTCGCCTTTGCGAACCTCGGCGTTCACGTCCACGAGCGCGTGATATTCGCCGTACCATTTGTCGACACTGGAAAATTTGATCATGCGAATGACCTCGGAGTAATTGAACGTTTAGTTCTCGGTGGGCAGCGGATCGTTCAGCGCAACCGCGCCTGCCTTCTGCGTCTTCGTGACAGCACCGGCCCGTCTGCGTGTCACGCGCCGCTCCAGATATTGCGCAAGCTGCGTCAGCGCGTAACAGAGGGCGAAGTAGCTCAAGGCAAGAATCAGGTACACCGCGAACGGTTTCGTCAGCAGCCGATTGTTGATCTGATCCGCCGCGAAAGAGATCTCCTGAACGTTGATGATGTAGCCGAGCGAGGTCTCCTTCACCGTCGATACGAACTGCGTGACCATGCTCGGCACCACGTTGTAAAGTGCCTGTGGCAGGATCACCGCGCGCATGGTCTTCATGTAGCTCATGCCGAGCGCTCTCGAGGCTTCGGTCTGCCCTTTCGGCAACCCCTCGATGCCCGCGCGGATGATTTCCCCCAGGTAGGCGGAGTCGTAAATAACCAGCGCGCACAGCATCGTGACAAACCCGGTAACCGGAAAACCGGTCAGAACAGGCACGAGAAAGTACACCCAGAAGATCACCATCAGAAGCGGAATGCCCCGCACCATGTAGACGAGACCCGTGGCCGGCGCCCGCAGAACCCGGTAAGGACTGATCCGCGCCAGCGCGACCAGGATACCTAAGGGAAACGCGATGACGAGCGCCGAAAGCGACAGCAGTATCGTCAGCACGATGCCGCCTAGCGGACCATGCGGATACTGCCCGATGAGCAGCAGAGTCCAGTTGTCGCGCAGAATGTCGAACATGTCACTTCACTCCCGGAATACGGTAGTGCGCCGCGATTCTGGCACCGCACAACATGATGACGAGGGAGAGGCCGAGATACACCACCGTCGCGACGAAATACGATTCGAAGGACAGGAAGGTTTCATTCTCGATCTTGCGTGTGACATACGTCAGCTCGGCCGCGCCGATCGCCATCGCAAGACTCGTGTTCTTGAACAGCAATACCGCATGATTGACCATCGGCGGAATCGCATTGCGCAGCGCCTGCGGCAGCACGACGAAACGCATGCCATTCAGAAAGTTCAAGCCCAGCGCGCGCGACGCTTCGTACTGGCCGTAGGGAATCGCACGCAAGCCGCTGCGGATATCTTCGGAGAGATAAGCCGCGCTGCACAAGCCGATCGCCACGACCGCAAAAATGAACTGGCCGTTATAGTTGTTCAGCAGTGTCTGCAATGAGTCCGGCAGGATGGTCGAAATGCCGAAATACCAGAACAGAATCTGGACCAGCATCGGCACATTGCGGTGATAGGCCACGAACGCCGCGACGAACGCCGTCGCAAGACGGTTGTTGGTCAGGCGGATCAGCGTGAGAAGAATGCCCACGGCCAGCGAGAGAATCCACGCCAATGCCGCCATCGCGAGGGTGAGTTCGACCCCATGGAGAAACAGCGCGCCATAGTCGCCTTGCAGCACCGTTGCCAGGTCAAAATGAAGTTTCATGTAGCACGTCCCAATGAATCGGATCGAAGCGACGATCCTGGTCTGACTCGACCTGCGGCACCATCGTTATCCCGCCGGAAGCCGTCGTTGGCTTGCGCGTTGAATTGATACTAGCTCGCGAAAAAAGGCCGTTGCAGAGGCCTTTCTTCTGGTGCAATAAGTTTCGGGAATGATGGCTCGGGACGGCTTCCAGCCACGGTATAGCTGTGGTTCTGCATGGTGGTTGTCTCCAGTATGCGGCGCCTCTGCGGGCGCCTCATCGGTTAATGCGCCCCCTCGATCGGAGCGCTTTTTGTTGCCAGACGACGGCCAAACAACGCCGGCGCAGCGTACCGCGCCGGTCATCGCTCAGTTCACCGCTCAGTTCATCTCTCACGCTGTCGCGGTCGGGCGCGTCAGCACCTGCGGGTTCACCGGCGTGGGCGGTTTGCCCGCCGACGCGCCGTACCCCAGGGCGGCAATCAAATTGTCTGCGCAAAGCGCGGCCATCGCGCGCCGCGTGCTGACCGATGCGCTGCCGATATGCGGCGTCAGCACCACATTCTTCTGCGCAAGAAGCGCCGGGCAAACAACCGGTTCGCCTTCGAAGACATCCAGACCGGCCGCCGCGATGCTACCTTCGTCGAGCGCCACCGCAAGGGCGGCATCGTCCACCACGCCGCCGCGGGCGATATTGGTCAGCGTCGCGGACGACTTCATCTGCTTGAGCTCCGCCGCGCCGATCGCATGGTGCGAGCTGGCCGAATAAGGCACCACGATGATCAGGTGATCCGCCTCGCGCAACAGCGTTTCCTTGTCGACATAGCGTGCCCGGCAGTTCTCCTCGACATCCGGCGCCAGCGGCGAGCGGTTGTGATAGATCACACGCATGCCAAAACCGAATGCGCCGCGCCGCGCTATCGCCTGCCCGATACGTCCCATGCCGAGAATGCCGAGCGTCGAGCCGTGCACGTCGCTGCCGACGAACATGTCGTAGCGCCCAGTCTTGGTCCATTCGCCGGCGCGAAGAAAATGTTCCGACTCGGTGATGCGTCGCGCGGTGGCCATCATCAGCGCGAAACCGAAATCGGCGGTGGTATCCGTGAGAACGTCCGGCGTATTCGTCACCAGCACGCCGCGCGCTGTACAGGCATCCACGTCGACGTTGTTGTAGCCCACGCCGATATTGCACACGGCCTTCAACTGCGGACAGGCGTCGAGCAAGGTCGCGTCGATCCGGTCGCTGCCTGCCGTCATCGCGCCCACCTTCCCTTGCAGGCGGGCAATCAGCTCCGGTTGCGTCCAGATCGTGTCGTCCGGATTGTCGGTCACGTCGAAATTCGCGCGCAGGCGATCGACGATGTCCGGGAACGACGCACGGGTAACCAGTACCGATGCATGCATGGAAAACCTCCTTGTTGGGCTCTGATGAACGATCGTCTCGCGCGGACGTCGCGCAAGGGTCGAATGGGTTAGCCGAATGCGCCGACCTCGTGGGTCACCGCAGTCGATATTTCGCGAATGCAATCGAATAGCCGCGACATCGGCATAAAAATCTCGGCGTGCTCGCGCGCGTACGGTCGGGTCGCGCGAGGTCCGGCCGGTTCGGCATAATCAAAAGCAATCGAGTGATCGGTGTTCTCCGGGAAAATTTCCGCCAGCAAGGGCAACACCGCCGGCATGTCGAGGCCGATGATCGCGCTGTGCAATCCCTCCGCCGTCACGCCAGGACGCGGCGCGAACTCGGGAATATGCGTGGCGTGTAGCCAGATCCGATGAATCAAAGCGAGCCGCAGCGCGTGCAGCAGCGTTTCCCGATCGCTCATCCCCACCCGGTCCGGCCATGCGGCACGCAGGGCGAGGTCGTCAGCGAGCGCGCGGCGAAACATCGCCTGTAACGCGGCCGATGCGCCAGGGCGATCGAGCGTCGAGGCGACAGCCAGCAACGCGGCGCGATGCTTGCTGTCGGTGGCATGAAGCGCGCGATCGAGCCACATGCCGGGGTCCAGTGTCGAGACGACCGCACGAAGCACTTCGATATCCGAGTGGGCGAGCGCGCAGCGCGCGAAGTCGAGCGCGCGGCGAAAGCGCCGGCTGCGCTCGCGCATCTGCGTGAACGCCTCAGGTTGGCGGGCGGCGGCCGCACCCAGCCCGTGCAAGGTGTTTGCGCACCAGCCGAACTGCTGCAAGATCGCGTTGTTCGGAATGGCCCGCAACTCGCGCGGATGTTGAATACGCGTACGTGTGGCCGCGCCGTCGCTCTGCCGCGCGGCGGGCCGCGATCCTGTACGGTCCAGCAGCGCCGGGCCGAATGCACCGAGAATCGCGGTGTACCCCGCATCCTCGACGAGCTCGGTCATCGTGGCGCGGATCGAACCGAAGAAGTCGGCTGCAAAATCTGGATCGGCGTAGATGGGATCGTCAACCGGGCCGACTGGGCGGTGGAATGCGTGCTCAGCCAGGCGCGCGACGGTCGCAAGGGCCAGTTCACGCGTACCGAACAGGAGATAACCGTCGCCACCCTGAAACGCGCTTTCCTCGCGGACCGGATGACCCGCATCGTTGAGCGCGTGCCGCGACGCCGTCGGAGAAAGATACTTGAGGCGGTCGGCCAATGAACCCGGGTGGGCTCCCCGCCCAATGCTCTCGCCATGCGTGTCGAACAGCACGACTTCGACACCATGAATGCCGTGCCGCGCGAGTGTCTGTGCAATCTTCAGACGCAGCCGTTCAATCAGAAAACTGGCGGCCAATTGACCGACATAGCGCCCGGAGTCGGAGTAGCCGAACTGCAATGCGATACGTCCATGTAGCTGCACATAGGCGCGGTAATGCGCGCTACTGAGCGCTTCGTCGAGCACGTGCGCGCCATGTTCGAGCGCTTCCGCCGTTTCGAACAGCGGGCTGATTTCGATGTGCCGTTCAACGCCAAACAGCTTCGCGAGCCACAATGCGGTGAGCAGTGTGTAGCCGCTCTCGGTTTCCGCGATCAGAAACCGCACCGGCGTCGAGCCATCGATATGCTTCACCAGTTGTGCCACCGTCATCATCATCCGCACCGCCGTGGCCTGCTCGACCAGCAGTGAGCCGAAGTCGACCGGAACGGCGTCCACCTTGTCGAGCGCCACGTTGATTGCGGCCAGCATCGCGCGGCGATGCGAAGGTGCATCCACGGGATCGATAATGTTCAGGCGATGACGCGCTGCATTGTGCAACTGGGTGGCATTCAGGCGGACGTGCGTATGGGCGAGTGCCAATCCATGCGCGGCAAGACCCGCGCGCGCGACGCACAAGGCGAGCCGTTCGCTGCCGGCCGCCTGTGCGATCGCGTCTTCGAAGAGCGCGAGCAACGGTGCCGACGAAACGCATGCTTCGTCGCGACGCTCGATCAGTGTCTGCGCGAAATGCGACACGCGTTGCGGGTCCGGGCTCGACGGGCACGCCGCGATCTGCACGTCGAGCGCCGCAAGAGCGGTATCGACCCGACGCGCGAGTTGCCGCGCACTCGCAATCTCCAACAACTGCGCGCGAAGCCGTGCCAACTGAAGACGCTTGATGCGCAATCGCAGGCACAACGTATCCCACCAACCGATGTCCGTGCGCCCATCCGTGTCGTAGCCAACCCACGTTGAAATCACCAGCGGCTGCGGAACCAGCGTCGTCCAACGCGCGGGCCATGCATCGCGCGCCGCCGATAGCAACGCGGCATTGAAGCGATCCAGTGCGTCACGGCCATTGGCGATCGCGACAGCCGCCTGCTCGAACTCGTCGACCAGCGTGACCGGTAAAGGCCGATGCGATTCGAACGGCTCCAGCGTCGCGCCGCACGCGCGTTCCGCGAGATGCCGCCCGACCTGCGGTGGCAGCGCAAACGTTGGATGGCCCGTAAATACCGCCGCATAGCGCGTGCGCTCCAACTGGGCACGAAACTCGTCCCAGCCGGGCTTGTCTTTCGAATCGCCTGAAAACAGCACGTTGCGCGCAACCTCGGCCAACGCGTTTTCATTCACCTCCGGATCGACACTGCCGACGTAGCGTGCAAGACGCGCGGCACGATCCGAGAACGCCTGATCTCGAAGGTGACGGATCAGCGCCACGACAGCGTCGTGGTCGAGCTCATCGCTCTCGATCCGCCGCATGACGTCGAACGCAATCGACAGAACCGGATTGCCGAACGGATCGCCGTTCGCCTGGGCGCGGGTGCGCGCTACCAGTGCGAACAGCCGGTCTGCCAGGGCGGCGGGATTCGAAGACATGCTGGCAATTACTCGTCGTGGCCGGCCGGGTCGCGTTTGATCGTCGTCAGGCCGCCGGGTACCTGCAACGTAGGCAGGATTTCCATATTGCTGATGTTGACGGCGAGCGGCGCGGCGATCGCAAAAGCGATGGCATCGGCAATATCGGACGGCAGCGGCAATTCGAAGCCGTCGATGAACTGCTTGCGCGCCGCCTCGATGTCGCCATGCACGTGGCCAAAAATATCCGTGGCGACCCGGCCCGGGCAGATCTCCGTCACACGCACACGCTTGCCGGTCGCGTCCACACGCAACTGGCGCGACAACGCGTGAATGGCGGCCTTCGTCGCGTGATAAATGGAGTTGCCGTTGAAGTTGTAGATCGCCGCGATCGAACTGATGTTGACGATGTGGCCACGATCGCGCGCCACCATGCCCGGCATGGTGAGGCGCACGAGATGCAGAACCGCTTGCAGGTTGACTTCCACCTGCACGTCGATGTCTTCGACACCGGCATCGAGAATCGAGCCCTTGCGCGATACGCCGGCGTTGTTCACGACGATATCGAACGGCACGTCCTGCGTCAGTCTGGTGACGGCCGGCAGATCGCACACGTCGATCGCATGCGGGATGCAACCGGTTCGCCCGGCCAGCTCATTCAGACGATCGGCGTTGCGGGCGAGCGCGTGCACTTCGAGTCCTTCACGGCAGAAGCGCTCGACGATCGCAGCGCCCATTCCGGTCGAAGCGCCTGTCACCAGCGCGGTCTTATAGTCTGAAAACGGCATGAGTAACCTCTATCTCTTGTTCTGAACGGTCGCCCTTCGAGGCGTGCGATGAGCCTGTTACCAATGTATACGCCGGGAAAACACGGAGCAAAGACGGATTGGCTTTGTAGCGATAAGACTGGCTTATGGTTGGATCGCGGGTTGAACTGCGCGTTGAACCACCCAGCCTGGCCAACGCGGCTTGCCCCCTGCGACGCCTAGCACACGAGCTTCGACACCGGCACAACCCGGCCCCCCGCCGATTCGATCACACCCCGCACCGTGCGCGCGAGCTCGACGGCGCCGGGCGTATCGCCGTGCAGCAGGATCGACTGGACCGCGATCTTGAGCTTCTTGCCCGTGATCGTCGTGATCGTGCCCTCTTCGAGCAGCGCTTTAACGCGTGCAAGGACGGCAGCCCGATCCTTGATGACCGCGCCGTCCAGCTTGCGCGACACCAGCGCGCCTTGATCGTCGTAGGCGCGGTCGGCGAGGAACGTGTTCGCCGTACGGATCCCGATGTGGTCGGCGGCCCGTTCGATCTCCGTATTCGTGGACACGCTGATGATCAGATCGCGATCGAATTCGGCAACCGCCCGCACGAGTGGCTCGGCCAGCTCATACGACGCTGCCGCCATATTGCCCAGCGCGCCGTGAAAGCTCATGTGCGTGACGCGATGGCCCGCCGCTTTCGCGATGCCCGCCAGCGCGCCCAGTTGATACACCACGTAATTCGCCAGTTCGAGCGGGTCCGCCTGAATCTGCCGCCTGCCGAAACCCATCAGGTCGGGAAAGCCGACATGCGCGCCCACATCGATGTTGCGCGCCAACGCCATCCGTACCGTCTTGTCCATGATGACCGGGTCGCCCGCGTGATAGCCGCATGCGACGTTGGCGGAGGAAACGATCTCGAGCATCGCTTCGTCCTCGCCCATCCGGTACGGCCCGAAGCCTTCGCCCAGGTCCGCGTTCAGATCGATTTCCACAATCCACTCTCCATTCTTCAGGCGGTCCGTGCCGGACAATCCACCGCGGACAACACCGGCTCAACTTCACTCTGTCTAACCCTCTACGCCAACGGCGACAGCTCGATCAATCGGGTTCCATAGCCGACCGTCGCACCATGCGCGGCGGGGATCCGCTTGACTACCCCTGCCACTGGCGCGACCACCGGCACGCATAGCTGCGCAATCCGCAGCAAGCCGACAATGTCGCCTGCCTTGACCGGCGTACCTTCATCGACCATCGGCGTGGAACGCGCCGGATGCGTGGTCAGAAAGATGCCGGCGGACTTCGCGGTAATGCTGACGGCCTGTTCGTTCAGCAAAGTTTCCGGCGTACCCGCTCGTCCCGCAGAACTTACAGGCACGGCCGCCACCGCATCCGCGCCCGCAAAGCAGGAAGCCTGTTCCATGGTCAACCGAACGGTCGCCCCGGGCCTGCTGATTTCGATGAACTCGATATCGACCGCTGCCAGCCACGACGTGATTTGCCGAAGCTCGCCGATATCCACTTCGATTTTTTGTGTCATGTTTCAATGTCGGGAAGGACGGAACAGCGCAACGAGATTGCGCACCTTGACGAGATAGCTGTGCAGCTCTTCCAGCGCGATGACGGCGTCCGCATAGGTCGTCTGAACAAAGCGAATCTTCGTACCAATGCGCGCCTGCGCAAGCCGCCACAAATCGGCTTCGATCACGGTGCCGATCTTCGGATAGCCGCCCGACGGCTGCGCGTCCCGAAGCTGAATGATCGGCTGTCCGCTATGCGGCACCTGGATCACGCCCGGCACGATCCCATGCGAGCGCTTTTCGATCGCATGCGTCGCAACCAGAGTCGGACCGGCGAGGCGATAGCCGTATCGGTCGCTCTGCGGCGTCACTTTCCAGCCATCGCGCCAGAACGCCTCCAGCGATTCCGGCTGATAGCAGTCGTACTCCGCGGCGGGCAGCACGCGCACCACGGTTTCGCCGGAGTCGGCGGCGGGCCGCGCTAACGGAGCCGGCAACGCATATTCGGGCGGCACGGTGCCGAATCCCGCCGCGTTGACGGGATCTTGCAGCACGGCCGGGTTTGCCGCGCCGGCCAATCCGACGGTCTTCACCACATCGCCCTTCTGCAACTGCCGGCCGTTGTAGCCGCCGAACTGGCCGCGCAACTGCGTGCTGCGAGAACCGAGCACCACGGGTACATCCACCCCGCCCGCCAGCGACAGATAGCAGCGTGTGCCGCTGGTCGGCACGCCGATCGTCAACACGTCGCCCTGTTTCGCCTGCACAGTCCACCACGGCAGTACCGGCCGATCGCCGAGACGCGCCGAACAGTCCGCGCCGGTGATGGCGAATGCAAGATCTTCAAGGAAGCGGATACGAAACGGAAACATCGGAATTTCGATGCCGGCCGCGTCGTCCGGATTGCCAAGCAATAGATTGCCGATCGCGAGCGCCAGGCGGTCCATCGCGCCCGCCGTCCCGACGCCGTAACGCAGATAGCCTTCACGCCCCTGGTCCTGCACCGTCGCGAGCGCGGCCGAAGACAAGATCTCGATCATGGAACAATCCTCTCGACGCGAAAACGGATCATGTCGCCGGGGGCGAGCGTCGCCGGATTGTCACGCGTGGGGTCGAAGAACGACATCGACGTATGACCGATGGTGTTCCAGCCACTCGGTCCCGCCGATGCCGAGACCCCCGTCTGCACGCCGCCGATCGACACCGCGCCGCCGGGCAAACCCAGCACCGGCACCTTGCGTCGCGGTGTGGCGATGCGCGGGTCCATTCCGCCCAGATAGCAGTAACCCGGATGGCTGCCGAGCGCATAGACCGTATAGAGCGGCGCGCAATGCAACTGCACCACCTCGTCGACGGACAAACCGGTGTGACTCACCACGTCCTGCAGATGCGGTCCGAACGCCCCCCCATACTCCACCGGCAACTCCACCACCTTCCCTTCGATCCGCAATTCGCCCGCCGTGGCCCACGCGTCGCGTAATGCGGCGCCGAGGGAATCCGGGTCCGCGGGGGGCGTGGAGAACGTCAGCATCAGATTGGTCACGCCCGGCACCGCTTCGCGCACGCCCGGCCAGGATTCGACCTCGCGGGCCAGCGTCCAGATGCGGCGCTGCGTGCGCAGATCGAGTGCGCCCGGCGCTTCGAACAGCATGGCCGTCGTGCCCAGCATGCTGATGCAAAGCGGCTGCTCCGATTCATCCTGTTTCATTACAAGGGCGGTCCTCTGTGAATCCCGTCGCAGCCGTTCGACTGCGTCCGCGTGCACGATCGACGCAGGTTCAACCGTCAGCGTCATGTCTGTTTCCTCTTGGCGAGCCAGCGCTCCAGATGATGAATATCGACCCCGCCCTCAACGAATCCTTCGTCCTCGAGCATGGCCTGATGCAATGGCACGTTGGTGCGAATGCCTTCGACGCGCATCTCCGAGAGTGCGACGCGCATGCGCGCCAGCGCCTCTTCACGGGTTGCGCCGTGCGTGATCACCTTGGCGATCAGCGAGTCGTAATACGGCGGTACGACCGCGCCGCCGCTCATATGCGAGTCCACCCGTACGCCGTTGCCGCCCGGCAGTTCCCACACGGAAATCTTCCCGGGGCAAGGCGCGAAAGTGAATGGATCCTCGGCGTTGATGCGGCATTCCAGCGAATGACCCAGCGGGCGAATATCCGACTGACGAAGGGTCAACGCGTGCCCCTGGGCGATCCGGATCTGTTCGCGCACGATGTCGATACCCGACGTCATCTCCGTCACGGGATGCTCGACCTGCAAGCGCGTGTTCATTTCGATGAAATAGAACTGGTCATGCTCGAACAGGAATTCGAAGGTACCCGCGCCGCGGTAATTCGTCTGCCGGCAGGCTTCGACGCAGCGCTCGCCCACTTGCCGGATCAGCGCCGGGTCGATGCCGGGCGCGGGCGCCTCTTCCAGTACCTTCTGATGACGCCGTTGCAGTGAACAGTCACGCGAGCCGAGCCACAACGCATTGCCATGCGTATCGCACAAGACCTGAATTTCAACGTGACGCGGATGCTCGAGAAACTTCTCGACATAAAGCTCGGGTTTGCCGAACGCGCGGCGCGCTTCCTCGCGCGTCACCGAGACGGCCTCGAGCAACTGCTCGGGGCCCGGCACGACGCGCATGCCTCGACCGCCACCGCCGCCCGCCGCCTTGACGATCACCGGATAGCCGATGTCTTCGGCCGCGCGCAGGATCTGCGCCGGGTCGTCCGGCAGACCGCCGTCCGGACCCGGCACACAGGGCACGCCCGCCGCGCGCATGGCCCGTTTGGCGGCGACTTTGTCGCCCATGGTCCGGATGGACTCGGGTTCAGGGCCGATGAACGCCATGCCCGCCGCCTCGACCTGCGCGGCAAACTCGGCGTTTTCCGAAAGAAAACCGTAGCCGGGATGAATCGCCTGCGCGCCGCTCGCGTGCGCCGCGAACAGGATCGCGGTCCGGTTCAGATAACTCTGTCCAGGTGCGGCAGGACCGATGCACAACGCCTCGTCGGCGAGCCGCACATAGCGTGCCCCGGCGTCGGCCTCGGAATGCACGGCGACGGTTTTAAGGCCTAGTTCACGACAGGCGCGCTGGATTCGAAGCGCGATCTCACCACGATTGGCAATCAGTACCTTGTTGAACATGGTCGATCAGCCGATCCGGAACAGGGGCTGTCCGGATTCCACTTCGCTGCCCGGCGTCACGAGAATCTCCAGAATCGTGCCGCTGAGTTCGGACTCGATCGCGTTGAACATCTTCATGGCCTCGATCGTGCAGAGCACCTGTCCCGCTTCGATCGTGTCACCAGGATTCACGAAGGGCGCCTCACCCGGCGCCGGTGTCAGATGAACCACGCCGAACATGGGGGCGCAGACAAGTTGCGCTTCAGCTTTTTCGTTGGCGGGGGTTGCGGGGGCTACGCGGGCTGCATCGGCTGATGACGCCGGTTCGCCGGGCGGCGTTTGGGCACCCTGCACGCCTGAGGCGGACGTCGTGGCAACGGGCTCGTCGCCCAATGGCGCATCGGCCCGCTTGCCGCGCCGTTTCGCCTTCACGAGCTTGACCCGTTCCTCGCCCTCGATCACTTCGAGCTTGGCTAGCGGCGATTCCGCCAGCAGGTCGATCAGCGCCTTAATCTTCTGGAGATCCATCTTTGAGTCCGTGGCCGGTTGGACGCACGCCGGTCGACTGGCATGCGCGAAGCGCCGTTGGGGCAGCATGGCAGCCGATTCGATCTCCGGTTGCCTCGCCCGCGTGACGGCTAGCCTCGTCGCTCCGGTTCACTGCGAACCGGGCGATCGACGATGGACTCAATGTATCCGGCGCATAAAAATTGCGCCAAGACGGTTTGGCTTTGTAGCGATAAGGCGCGCTTATGTATCGGCGCCGGACTCGAAGCGCACGTCGAGCGCGAGGTCGCCCGCCAGTTCCAGCAGGATGTCCTTGACGGCCGCGGCGGGCTCGGAAAGCGGCAGGTGGTCGGACAGACACACCGAAAGAGGAATCTTGATGACGGGCGAAACGATCCGGCATTGCACGACGTCGCCCGCCGCCGCCACGACCCGCGCGGTGGAATCGGGCAGGATAGTCGCGCCGATACCCGCGCTCACTGCCGCCGACAACGTCGACGCGGATTCGATTTCGGCCACCACCTTGGGGATCATCTGCACGCGCGCGAACCCCTCGTCGACGTACTTGCGCAGATAGTTGTACGGACGCGGCAGCAGCAAAGGCACGTCGCGCAATTCAGTCACGCCGATCTGCTCCTGCGTGATTCCCATGCTGCGCGGCGCGACGAGGAACAGTTCCTCATTCATCAGAAGCTGGAACGAGAGGCCGTGTACGGGCTTGTCGCCATACAGCACGGCCATATCCATGCGCCCGTTCATGATCAGCTCACTGAGCGTGGTGCCGAAATTCTCGTTGATGTAGAGAAGAATATCCGGATGCCGGGCGCGCACGGTACGCAACAGCGGCAACGACAGCGCCGACGCGCCAGTGCCTGGCGCGAGCCCGACCGACACCTGGCCGGACAGCGTCTGACCGGCGCTCTTGACGTCGGCCTGAGCCTGTTCGTACTGGCGCAGGATCAGTTGGGCGTGGCGATATAGCGTCGCGCCCGCCTCAGTGGCGGTGACACCCCGCTTGGTGCGCACGAGCAGTTGTTGCTGGAACTCGTCTTCGAGCGTGATCAACTGCTGGCTCAGCGCCGGCTGGGCTATATGAAGCACCTCGGCCGCCTGCGTCAGGCTGCCGATATCGACGATCTTCACAAAGTACTTCAAACGCCGCAGGTTCACGGTAGTCGCGTCTCAACGTTAAGGGATGGCAACAATGATAGGGCAAGCGCCGTCCGCCGCACAGTGCCGAAAGAAACTTCCCGAGCGCCCCGGTTAGGCGAAAAACCCCGCCTGTCAGCGTATTCCCGCATGAACCTCGCTCAGCAAACGCCAAACGCGCACGCGCTGCGCCGCGTCATAAGCGGATGTTATTGCGCCAGCGGAAAGACATCTTGGCTTGAACTTTTTCGCGCGCTTAAGGTGAGGCCTCGTCAAATGCCGTTGAGGAGTCAAGAGTGAGTGCATCGCGAATTGCCGCCCGCGTCCAGCGAATCAAACCTTCACCGAGTAGTGCCGCGGCCGACCGGGCCGCGGAATTGCGGCGGCAGGGCAAAACCATCGTCAACCTCGTGGTCGGCGAACCCGATTTCGACACGCCGTCGCACATTCGCCAGGCCGCTTTCGACGCCATGGAGCGTGGCGAAACACGCTACACGCAAACGGCGGGCACCCCGGCGCTGCGCGCCGCCATCGCGGCAAAGCTGCAACGCGAGAACGGTCTCTCATACGATCCGAAGCACATCATCGTGACGTGCGGCGCCAAGCACGCCATCTTCAATGCGCTCGCCGTCACCGTGGAAGCCGGCGATCAAGTCCTGATTCCCGCCCCGTACTGGGTGTCTTACCCGGACATGGCGCTCGCCTGCGACGGCGAACCGGTCGTCGTGTCCTGCACCGAGGAAGACGGATTCAAACTGACGCCCGCAAACCTCGAAGCGGCGATCACGCCGCGCACGCGCTGGCTAATCATCAATTCGCCGACCAATCCGACCGGCGCGACGTATAGCGCCGGGGAACTGCGTGCCCTGGCGGATGTGCTGCTGCGCTACCCGCAGGTGCTGGTGATGATGGACGACATCTACGAACACATCCGCTTCGAAGGCGAAGCGTCGCAACACCTGCTCTCGATCGAACCCGAACTCGGCTCGCGCACCCTCGTCGTCAACGGCGTTTCCAAAACGTATGCGATGACCGGCTGGCGCATTGGCTACGCGGCCGGCCCTGCCGACCTGATCGCGGCCATGGACACGCTCCAGTCCCAATCCACCAGCAACGCGAGTTCGATCAGCCAGGCCGCCGCGCTCGCGGCGCTGACCGGCGACCAGACGTTCGTGCAGCAATCCGTGCAGACCTACAAGGCGCGCCGCGACCGCGCGCTCGAAGCCCTCAACGCGATTCCCGGTATCAGTTGCAAAACGCCGGGCGGCGCCTTCTATCTGTATGTCAATTGCGGCGGCATGATCGGCCGCACCACGCCGCAGGGCAAGCGCCTCGAGGGCGACGCGGATGTCGTTCTGTATCTGCTCGAGCAGGCCGGCGTCGCCCTGGTTGCCGGTTCGGCCTATGGCGTTTCACCTTTCTTCCGGATGTCGATCGCCACGCGTGTCGAGACTATCGACGAGGGCTGCCGGAAGATCGCCGCTGCCGTTGCGGCACTGACCTGAGAACACGGCGACGACGCGAATACATCACTCAGCGTAGCGTCGTCGCTTTGTAAAAAGAAATGCCGCGCCAAGAGGACGCGGCAGTCGGCTTGGAGTTTCAACTTTCGTCAATCTGCAAGGGGATCTATTCGTGAAAAATCATACATTAGTCATACTAACTGGTTTTGGATTGGCAATCTCCGGAATCGCACACGCGCAGTCGAGCGTCACCTTATACGGCATCATCGACGAAGCGGTGCGCTATGACACTCACCAGAACAAGTCCGGCGGGAAGCTTTTCACGATGGGCAGCGGCGGCCAGATCCAGGGTAGCCGCTGGGGTCTGCAGGGCACCGAGGATCTTGGCGGCGGGTTAGCCGCCATTTTTCAACTCGAAGGCGGCTTCACGCCAAATACCGGTGTGACACAGCAATCCACGCCGTCGGGCACTGCCCGTCTGTTCGGCCGCACCGCGATGGTCGGGCTGAGCAGTACCGCCTACGGCACGTTGACGATGGGACGCCAGTACACGCTGGTGCATGAAATGGGGTGGACGCACGATATTTACGCGTTCGCCAACTACACCGGCACGGTCGGCTTTCAGGGCGCCGGACTTACCGGCGGCGGCCGTCTGGACAATACCGTGCGATACACCTCGCCGACACTCGCCGGCTTCACCCTCAAGGGCGCCTATACGTTTGGCGGCGTAGCGGGCAGCATTCATCAGAACTCGTCGCCGGCTGTCAGCCTCTCGTACGACAAAGGCCCCTTGAGCGTCGGCGCGGCCTACCAGGTCGTCAACGACATCGGCGGCCTGACGCCCGCAACCAGCACCTATGGCAGCACCTACTTCGGCGTAACGATCCCGGACAGCTCGCAAAAGATCTTCACCGCGGGCGCAACCTATAAGTTCGGCGCGGCGAAGGTGTTCGCTTCGTATATCTACAGCCACGTCTATCCGGCCGATTATCGCAACGACTCGTTCTCCACCGCGCTCCAGTACTACATCACGCCGGCACTCGTACTCGATCTGCCGTTCTACATCGACTTCGTTCATCACGCGGGCCAAAGCGGCACCCGTATCACCGGCGGTCCGACGTTCGATTATTTCCTCAGCAAGCGCACCGACGTCTACGTCGGCGTGGACTACAACCACCTCACCGGCGCATGGACGACCCTCGCCGCCGCTTCCGGCTCGAATCAACCGTTCTACGGCTACAACTCGCTGTTCGAAGCCACGATCGGTCTGCGTCACAAGTTCTAGGATCGACCGGGTTTTTTGCCGCGCTTTTTGCCGCGCGTTTTTCCTCGCTATTCGTCTGTCCGGTGTCACCCGGCGCCAGCAGACCTCTCCGCAGGTCAGGCCACATCGGGCCGCGCAGTCCTGTCCCGATCGTCGACGCGTAACACCTGAATCAGAAGGCGGCCCTCGAACCGCCCATTTCGTCCATCCATCCCAGGAGGAACACTCATGAATATCGGCATTCCTGCCGAAAGCCGCGCCGGTGAGACACGTGTCGCCGGCACGCCGGAAACAGTCAAAAAGCTCACCGCGCAGGGGCATACCGTTCTAGTGCAAAGCACGGCGGGTGAGCAGGCCCATTTCCCGGACACGGCTTACGCACAGGCCGGTGCAAGACTCGTCGGCCCTGCCGAAGCCTTCACCGCCGATCTCGTGCTGAAGGTACAGACCCCGACCGAAGTCGAACTTCAGCACATGAAGCGCGGCGCGATTCTCGTCGGCATGCTCAACCCGTTCGACGGGGATCAGGTCGCCCGAATTCGCGCTGCAGGCGTAGCCGCGTTCGCACTCGAATCGATTCCGCGTACCAGTCGCGCGCAAAGCATGGACGTGCTGTCGTCGCAAGCCAATATCGCGGGCTACAAGGCCGTGCTGCTGGCAGCGAGTTTGTACCAACGATTCCTGCCCATGCTGATGACGGCCGCGGGCACCGTCAAGGCGGCCCGCGTACTCGTGCTCGGCGCAGGTGTCGCGGGCCTGCAGGCGATCGCCACGGCAAAGCGGCTCGGCGCGGTGATCGAAGCGTCGGATGTGCGGCCCGCCGTCAAGGAGCAAATCGAATCGCTGGGCGCCAGGTTTCTCGACGTCCCGTGCGAAACCGACGAAGAGCGTGAAGCCGCCCAGGGGGTAGGCGGCTATGCGCGCCCCATGCCGGCTTCGTGGATCACACGCCAGAGCGCCTTGGTCCACGAGCGGGCCAGACAGGCCGATATCGTGATTACGACCGCGCTGATTCCCGGTCGCACGGCCCCCACGCTGCTCACCGAAGAGACCGTCCGCGAGATGAAACCGGGCTCGGTGATCGTCGATCTGGCTGCCGGCAGAGGGGCCGGCGTGGGCGACCGGCATGGCGGCAATTGTCCGCTGACCGAAGCGGATGCGGTGGTGCTGCGCCACGGCGTCCATATCGCCGGCTATACGAATCTGCCGGCCATGGTCGCGACAGATGCCTCTTCGCTCTACGCGCGCAACGTATTCGATTTTCTGAAACTGATCATCGATACGGATGGCAATCTGAAGATCGATGCCAGCGACGATATCGTCGCGGCGACCTTGCTGGGTCACGATGCTTCGATGCTGAAAACGGCATAAAGAGACCGTCATGGAACTCATCACTCATACCACCACCAATCTCATCATTTTCGTTCTGGCGATCTATGTCGGCTACCACGTGGTCTGGAACGTGACCCCTGCGCTGCATACGCCGCTCATGGCCGTCACCAACGCGATATCCGCGATTGTCATTGTCGGCGCCATGCTGGCGGCGGGACTGACCGTGGGCGGCGCGGGCAAGGCATTCGGCGCGCTCGCGGTGGCGCTCGCGGCGGTCAACGTATTCGGCGGCTTCCTCGTCACGCGCCGCATGCTTGAAATGTTCCGGAAAAAAGAGCCTAAAAAGGCCACCGCAAACGAAGCCAACGGAGTCTCGCGATGAGCATGAATGTCGTCACCTTGTTGTACCTGGTCGCCTCCGTGTGCTTCATCCAGGCGCTCAAAGGGCTGTCGAATCCGAAAAGCGCCCGGCTCGGCAATGCCTTCGGCATGGTCGGCATGGCGCTCGCCATTCTGACGACCATCGCGCTGATTGCAAAACAGGCGTCTTCGCTCGGCTCGGATCTGATGCTCGGGCTGACGGTGCTCGTCGTCGCGCTCATTATCGGCGGTGCGGTCGGCACCGTGGTTGCCGCGCGCGTCGAGATGACCAAAATGCCCGAATTGATTGCGGCCATGCACTCGTTGATCGGACTGGCCGCCGTTTGCATCGCCTACGCGGTGGTTTCCGAGCCGTCCGCTTTTGGACTAAGCGCAATGGGCGGCGAGCTGCCCTATGGCAATCGCGTGGAATTGTTCATTGGCACCTTTATCGGCGCGATTACATTTTCCGGATCGGTGATCGCGTTCGGCAAGCTGTCGGGCAAATACCGGTTCCGCCTGTTTCAAGGCGCACCGGTCGTCTATCGCGGACAGCACGCACTCAATCTGATACTCGCCATCGCAATGGTGGGCTTCGGAATCGCATTCTTTCTGACCCAGTCATGGCTGCCCTTCATCGTCATGACGGCGATCGCGTTCGCGCTTGGCGTGCTGATCATCATTCCGATCGGCGGCGCCGACATGCCGGTGGTCGTCTCGATGCTGAACTCGTACTCGGGCTGGGCCGCCGCGGGCATCGGCTTCTCGCTGAATAACCCCATGCTGATCATTGCCGGATCGCTGGTCGGTTCTTCCGGCGCGATTCTTTCGTACATCATGTGCCGGGCGATGAACCGGTCGTTCTTCAGCGTGCTGCTCGGCGGCTTCGGCGCAGAAACCGCGACTGAAGGCGGCGCCAGGCGGGAACAGCGCCCGGTCAAATCGGGTTCCGCCGACGACGCCGCGTTCCTGCTCGGCAATGCGGAATCGGTCGTGATCGTTCCGGGCTATGGCCTCGCGGTCGCGCGAGCCCAGCATGCGCTGAAAGAGTTGACCGACAAGCTCACCAGCAAGGGCATCGACGTCCGCTATGCGATCCATCCGGTGGCCGGCCGGATGCCGGGTCATATGAACGTGCTGCTCGCGGAAGCGGAAGTGCCGTACGATCAGGTGTTCGAAATGGAGGACATCAACGCGGAGTTCGGCCAGACCGACGTCGTGCTCGTGCTCGGCGCCAACGACGTGGTCAATCCCGCCGCGAAGACAGACCCGGGCTCGCCGATCGCCGGCATGCCGATTCTGGAGGCTTATAAGGCGCGCACGGTAATCGTCAACAAGCGGTCGATGGCATCCGGATACGCCGGTCTCGACAATGATCTGTTCTATATGGACAAAACGATGATGGTGTTCTCCGACGCCAAGAAGGTCATCGAGAACATGACCAAAGCGCTCGAATAGGCATCCATAAGCGACGATTATCGGCCCAGACAACATCGCTCTTTGTCGGACGGGGTATCAGCCGCTACCGTATAGCGTGCTGACCCCGCATTCACCGTTATAGGCACTTACCATGCACGCACTCGTCATTCACGCCCCCCTCGACCTGCGCATCGAGGAGGTTCCCACGCCTGAACCGGAGGCCAACCAGTTGCTCGTGCGGGTTCGGGCGGGCGGCATCTGCGGGTCCGATCTTCACTACTTCAATCATGGCGGCTTCGGCACGATTCGTATCAAGGAACCCATGGTGCTCGGCCATGAGGTGTCGGGCGCCGTCTCGCGTGCGGGACCCGGTGTGACGGACATGCCGGCCGGTACGCGGATCTCCATCAGCCCGAGTCGGCCTTGTGGTCTGTGCCAGTACTGTCAGCAAGGGCTGCAGAACCACTGCCTGGATATGCGCTACTACGGCAGCGCGATGCGCACACCGCACGTGCAAGGCGCTTTCCGGCAGGAGATCGTGATTGACCGTTCACAGGCGCATGTCGTGGCGGATTCGTTGAGCGATGCGGAAGCCGCGATGGCCGAACCGCTGTCCGTCGCGCTTCACGCCGTTCGCCGCGCGGGTCCGTTGCTCGGCAAGCGGGTACTCGTCACGGGATGCGGCCCGATCGGCGCGTTGATCGTGGCGGCCGCGCGCAGAGCCGGCGCGGCGACGATCGTGGCAACCGACGTGAATACACTGCCGCTCGACAGCGCGATAAAAGTGGGCGCCGACCTTGCGCTCAATATCGCGGAGACGCCGGACGCGCTCAAGCCGTTCGCCGCCGACAAGGGCAGCTTCGACGTTCTGTTCGAGGCGAGCGGCAACGCGGCGGCATTGCGCGGTGCGTTCGACGTGCTCAAACCGCGCGGCGTGATCGTCCAGGTCGGTCTCGGTGGCGACATCGCCTTGCCGATCAACGTGATTGTCGCCAAGGAGTTCGATCTGCGTGGGGCGTTCCGCTTTCACGAAGAGTTCGCCGTTGCCGTCGAACTGCTGAACAAGGGATTGATCGACGTGAAGCCGTTGATCTCCGGCATTTTCCCGTATCAGGATTCGGTCAAGGCGTTCCAGACTGCGGGTGACCGTTCAAAATCGATGAAGGTGCTGGTGAGTTTCGATTGATCGCGCAAGTCAGGCGGCGGCGAACGCGGTAATCCGCGTTCGCCGCCGTGTGTCCACGCATGGCGCATGCCACGACGATCATAGACCGCAAAGAAACCGACGTCCCACTGCGGACGTCGGTTCTCGCTCTGCTCTTACTGGGTTGCTCAGTTATTGCAGCGTGCTTCGAGCGCATCGATAAACGCGCGGTTCCAGCGGCCTTCTTTCATCGCCCGCATGGTCTCGGCTTCCGCTTCCAGAACGGCCAGCGCTTTTTCGATGACATGCTCGGCATCTTCCTGCGCAATGGCCAGCAGACCGTCCTGATCGCCGACCACGATGTCCCCCGGGTTCACCACCATGCCACCCACCGACACCGTCACATTGATCTCGCCCGGGCCGTCCTTGTACGGCCCCCGGTGCGTGACACCCCGCGCGTAAACCGGAAAGTCCCGATCGCGAATTTCCGCGACATCGCGAATCGCACCATCGACAACCAAACCAACCACGCCCGCATGGGCGGCGTAGAAAGACAGAATTCCGCCGACTACCGCATTGTTGAGATCGCCACCGGCGTCCACGACCAGTACGTCGCCTGGGCGGCAAAACTCCAGGGCGCGCAGGTACGTCAGGTTATCCCCGCCTCGTGAGCGCACGGTAACCGCGGTGCCCGCCATGGTTTTTTTGCCGGGCCGTTGATAAGGATGGAGTCCCACGCTGCCGATGTTGCGATGCATGTTGTCGCTGAGCGCGGAGACAGGAATATCACGCAACGCGGTAAGGATCTTGTCGGCAGCTTGAGGCGCCGAAGGGTTTTTCCTGATGGCTTTGTACATGGTCGATCTTCGCTTCCGGGTAGAGGGGGGCGGCTCATGCAGGTCAAAGGCGAACAGGCACGACGCCGCTGTCACACGGCTATAACGGTATATCTCCCCCACACATCGCGCCAAGACTGGTTCGTTCTTGCACGATAGGAAACGCTTATGAAACGCACGTGCCGCGTCTAGACACCCGCCAGTGCAGGCAGATCGATCTCGTACGACGCGCGCTCGCGCCGGCTGCTGATGCGCGGCTGACGTGCCGCCTGGCTCGGATATGCCTCGCTCTCGACACGCCTCGGCAGGATCACCGGATAGCGGGCGTTTTTCCTTTCGAGAATGGCCCGGCTTAGAAAGCCGGGGCTATACGCATTGAGCAGGTGCGCATGGTGCGCTTGGATGTAGGCCGCAATCCGCGCCTCCTCACCATCGATCATGGCTAACAGCGCAAGCGTGCTTGCATCCCAACGGAAGCGCAGACCGAGCTCCTCGAATGCGCTGTTGTAGGCGCACAGTTGCGCATCGACTTCCGCATCATGCGCGCTCTCGTAAGCGTCGGACTGGGACGGGTTCATGGTCGTCTCCTTCAGGAAAATGGCATGACCCAAGAATAGGAGGACGTATCAATAAACAATAGTTAAAGTTTTTTCGAAAAACGATAGTGTTTTATGTATACATCGCTCTCACTCCGCAACTGTGCCCGAGTCGGGATACCTGGACCGCTGCGTTGCGTCTCTCACCACCCTCCCAGTCAGAAGCGGCAAACCCATCCATTAGCCATACCGAATACAAACCATAAAATGTTTTAATTTTTACTTATCGCTGTTCACGCGCAGCATCCCCTCAGACGCGCTCCACGCCAAACACCTGTCACCCCGTTGTCGTGAGATCGGCGGCTAAAGCTTTTCGTTAGTGCAATTCCCCTGGCCGACCACTGGCGCTTCATTGCCCTCAGACACATCGGCAAAGAAGCGATTCGATCACGTCAGTCCAACGCGCCAATCGAGCGTGACGGAACTATAGGAGACGAATGACATGGGACATTCCAACGTATCCCAGAGCGGCAGAACGGCGTTCACGCATCACCGCTGGGTGCAACTGGCGATCGGCATCGTGTGCATGGGACTCGTCGCGAATCTGCAATATGCGTGGACCCTGTTCGTCGTACCGATGGATAACGCCCACCACTGGGGCCAGGCGGCCATCCAGACCGCCTTCACTGTCTTCATCGTGACCGAAACCTGGCTCGTGCCCGTCGAAGGCTGGCTCGTCGACAAGTTCGGGCCGCGTCCGGTGGTGATCGGCGGTTCTGTGTGCGCGGCGCTCGGCTGGATCATCGACGCACATGCAAGCACGCTCGCCGAGCTCTACATCGCGGCGGTCATCGCCGGCATCGGCGCGGGCTGCGTGTATGGCACCTGTGTGGGCACGGCGCTCAAATGGTTTCCGGACAGGCGCGGTCTCGCGGCCGGTTTGACCGCTGCCGGTTTCGGCGCCGGCGCGGCCGTAACCGTGATTCCGATCGCCGACATGATTCAACGCTCGGGCTACCAGCACACGTTCATGTTCTTCGGCATCTTTCAGGGCGTCTGCATTCTGCTGCTCGCCACCCTGCTGATCCGACCGAAACCGCCCGCCACCGCGATCGCGGCCAAACGTGTGGTGGCAAGCAAGATCGACTACACGCCCGGCGAGATGATCCGCTCACCGCTCTTCTGGGTGCTGTATCTGATGTTCGTCTTCGTCGCGGCCGGCGGCATCATTGCCACCGCGCAGCTTGGGCCGATCGCGAAGGAATACGGCTTTGCCAAACTGCCCGTGAATCTGCTGGGCGTCACGCTGCCGCTGCTCACCATGACGCTGTCGATCGACAATCTGTGCAACGGCTTCACGCGCCCGTTATGCGGCTTTCTGTCGGACCGCATTGGTCGCGAGAACACCATGTTCATGATCTTTCTCGGCGAAGGCGTAGCACTCCTCGGGCTCATGCAGTTCGGGCACAACCCCTACGCGTTCATGTTCTTCGCAGCAGCCGTATTCCTCTGCTGGGGTGAGATCTTCTCGATCTTCCCGGCAACCTGCGCGGACACGTTCGGCAGCAAATACGCCGCCGCTAATGCGGGAACGCTTTATACCGCGAAGGGTACCGCGTCGATGCTGGTGCCGATCGCATCAGTGCTGTCCGCGAACGGCGGATGGAGCACCGTGTTCATCTCCGCGGCGGTGATCTCGATCGCGGCAGCCGTGTCCGCGAAATTCATCCTCGCCCCCATGAGAAAGCGTTGGATCGAGAACTCAGGCGCGCCAGCCGGCGTGGTCATCGCTGAAGCGCGGCTGCAGCCGTCGCCTGGCGGTTCGCCCGAATAAACAACACCGTGAGCGCGCAACTCACGACGAATCCCACGAAGCCCCGTGACCAAGGAGACACATCATGGCAGAAGCCGATAGGCCCGCAGCAGAAACGACCCCGAATCAACAGGCAACCGAGACGACCGATGGATTTCATCTCGTCATCGACGCGCTGAAACTGAACGACATCAACACGATCTTTGGTCTTGTCGGGATCCCGATCACCGATCTCGCACGGCTTGCGCAAGCCGAAGGCATGCGTTTCATCGGCTTTCGGCATGAACAGCACGCGGGCAACGCAGCGGCCATTAGCGGCTTCATGACGCAGAAGCCGGGGATCTGTCTGACGGTATCCGCACCGGGTTTTCTCAACGGCCTGACCGCGCTCGCCAACGCCACCACCAACTGCTTCCCGATGATCCTGATCAGCGGCTCGAGCGAGCGCGAGATTGTCGATTTGCAGCAGGGCGATTACGAGGAAATGGATCAATTGAATGCGGCCAAGCCGTATGCGAAGGCCGCGTATCGCGTGTTGCATGCCGAAGATATCGGCATCGGCGTGGCGCGCGCGATCCGCGCGGCGGTGTCGGGCCGCCCGGGTGGCGTCTATCTGGACTTGCCGGCCAAGCTGCTCGCGCAAACGCTGGACGCCGTGAAGGCGCAGCAGTCGCTGGTCAAGGTGGTCGACGCCGCACCGCGCCAGTTGCCGGCGCCGGAGTCGGTCAGCCGCGCGATCGATGTGCTGAAGAGCGCGAAGCGTCCGCTGATTCTGCTCGGCAAGGGCGCCGCCTATGCGCAGGCTGACGCGGAAATCCGCGCGTTCGTCGAGCAAAGCGGCATTCCGTATCTGCCGATGTCGATGGCCAAAGGTCTGTTGCCCGATACGCACGAGCAATCGGCGTCGGCCGCGCGCTCGTTCGTCCTGCAGGAAGCCGACGTCGTCGTGCTGATCGGCGCGCGTTTGAACTGGCTGCTCTCGCATGGCAAGGGAAAAACGTGGGGCGCGGCGCCGAAAAAATTCGTCCAGGTCGATATTTCACCGACCGAAATCGACAGCAACGTCGCGATTGCCGCGCCGGTGATCGGCGATATCGGCTCATGCGTGGCGGCCTTGCGCGCCGGCCTCGATGCGGGATTTGCGAAGCCGGACACGGAATGGACCGGCGCGATTGCCGAGCGCAAAAGCAAGAACCTCGCAAAGATGGCCGCCACGCTCGACCAGAACCCATCGCCGATGAATTTCCACAGCGCGTTGCGCGCGATCCGCGATGTGCTGAAGACCCGCCCCGACATCAACGTCGTCAACGAAGGCGCGAACACCCTCGACTACGCACGCAGCATCATCGATATGTCAGAGCCGCGCAAACGCTTCGATTCCGGCACGTGGGGAATCATGGGCATCGGCATGGGTTTCGCGATTGGCGCGGCGGTGACGAGCGGCAAACCCGTTGTCGCGATCGAAGGTGACAGCGCCTTCGGCTTCAGCGGCATGGAGCTCGAAACCATCTGCCGTTACGAATTGCCGGTTTGCACGATTGTGTTCAACAACAACGGCGTATATCGCGGCACCGACGTGAACCCGACAGGCGGCAAGGACGTCGCGCCGACGGTGTTCGTGAAGGGCGCGCGCTACGACAGGATGATCGAAGCATTCGGCGGGGTTGGCCACCATGCCACCACCCCGGAAGAGCTGACGAAGGCATTACTCGAAGCGATTGCCTCGGGCAAACCGACTTTGATCAATGCCGTGATCGATGAAGCAGCCGGCACCGAAAGCGGCCGTCTGACCAATCTGAATCCGCAAAGCGCGGCGATGAAAAAGTAATCCAGCGTAACCACGGAGAAACCAAAGTGACCAAACCTCTCGAAGGCATCAAGATCATCGACTTCACCCACGTGCAGGCCGGCCCTGCATGCACCCAGTTGCTCGCCTGGTTCGGCGCCGACGTGGTCAAGGTCGAACGGCCCGGCTCGGGCGACGTGACGCGCAACCAGTTGCGCGACATCCCCGACGCCGACGCGCTTTATTTCACCATGCTCAACAGCAACAAGAAGTCGCTGACGTTGGACACCAAGAAGCCCGAAGGCAAGGAGATACTCGAAAAGCTGGTGCGTGAATCCGACGTGCTGGTCGAGAATTTCGGGCCGGGCGCGTTGGACCGGATGGGTTTTTCATGGGAACGCCTGAACGAACTCAATCCGAAGATGATCGTTGCGTCCGTGAAAGGCTTTAGCGACGGTCACCACTACGACGACCTGAAGGTCTACGAAAACGTCGCGCAATGCGCGGGCGGCGCGGCGTCCACCACGGGCTTCTGGGACGGTCCGCCGACCATTAGCGCTGCTGCGCTCGGCGACAGCAACACCGGCATGCATCTGGCCATTGGCATTCTGACCGCGCTGCTTGGGCGCGACAAAACCGGCAAGGGTCAGAAGGTCGCTGTGTCGATGCAGGACAGCGTGCTGAACCTGTGCCGCGTGAAGCTGCGAGACCAGCAACGGCTGGAACGCGTGGGTTATCTCGAGGAGTATCCACAGTATCCGCACGGCGAATTCAGCGACGTGGTGCCGCGCGGTGGCAATGCGGGTGGTGGCGGTCAGCCGGGTTGGGTGCTCAAGTGCAAGGGCTGGGAAACGGATCCGAACGCGTACATTTACTTCACGATCCAGGGCCACGCGTGGGAGCCGATCTGCAAGGCACTCGGCAAACCGGAGTGGATCAGCGACCCGGCCTACAAGACCGCCGAGGCGCGTCAACCGCATATCTTCGAGATCTTCGGCACCATCGAAGCATGGCTTGCCGACAAGACCAAATTCGAAGCGGTCGACATCTTGCGCAAGTTCGACATTCCGTGTGCCCCGGTACTGACCATGAAGGAACTGGCCAACGATCCCTCGCTGCGCGCGAGCGGCACGATCGTTGAAGTGCCGCACAAGAAGCGCGGTTCGTATCTGACGGTCGGCAGTCCGATCAAATTCTCGGATATGAAGCCGGAGGTCACTGCATCGCCGCTGCTCGGCGAACATACGGACGAAGTGCTGGCAAGCCTTGGCTATAGCAAGCAGGACATCTTCAATCTGCGTGAAATCAAGGCGGTTTAGCGATTGAGCCGTGTCAGGCCGCGTGCCCGTGTGTATGCTCGGGCCTGTGGAGACGGCGCCCTTCGCGGACGCCGTCTCCAGGTATCCGAGTATCCGGTTCAGAAATCCGCGTTTTACATTCCGGGGAGCACCATGCAAACAAGCATCGACTTCGAGCAACTCGTCAACGCAATCGGCGACGCGATCGTCATTTCGGATGCCGAAGGCAGCATCACATTGTGGAACCCGGCAGCCGAACGCATGTTCGGCTTTACGCAAAGCGAGGCGCTGGGAAATTCGCTTGATCTGATCATTCCGGAGCGTTTGCGCGGCCGCCATTGGGACGGTTATCACAAGACCATGACGACAGGCGAAACCCGCTATGGCAATGACGTGCTGCGCGTGCCCGCCGTGCACAAGGACGGGCACTCGCTATCGATTGCCTTCACGGTTGCGTTGCTGCATTCGCCGCAAAACGAACTGACGGGAATTGTTGCTGTGATTCGCGACGAGACCAGCCGCTTCCAGGAGGATCGCTTGCTGCGCAAGCGCCTCGCGGAACTGGAAGCGGTCGCACGCGCGTAGACAGCCGAAACACGGCCACCGGCGCAGCTAGCGCGCCGGGCAGGCCACGTGCTTAACGCATCACTCCGGCCGTCATATCACTCGACAGGCGGCTCGCCTTCGCCTCGTTTCCTGGCGGCCTTATCTTCCGCTTCGTCACGTTTCGGTATCTTGCTTTTTTCGTTATCGCTGTGCTTCACCGGCTGCGGATGCCTGAGTTTTTCGTCGACGTCAATCATGGCTCTCCTCCCTCGCCCTTGCTGATCACCCCGCGGCAATCACGGGGCCAGTACCGCAATGCGGCAAAAATCACACTGCTGCGCTTTGCCGGCATCGATCACTTCTCCGCCCCCGAATCAGGGCCACGACAGACGTCATTGCCGGACGTCTAAATATCTCATGTTGTGATGTTCGACCGATCTGTCAGGCTCGTCAAGAGGGCCATCCGGTCATGCTGCCATGCTGTCGAGTCAGACACCAACATATGTCATGTCGTGATATATAATGAAATCAAGGATTCACTTCAGAGTGCGCCATGGCCCCGTTCAACCGGATACTTCTCTGTTACGACGCCACCCCGGAGGGGCGGCTCGCGTTGCGCTACGGTGCGGCCCTTGCGCAGCAGCTGCAAGCTGAAACCCATCTGCTCTCGATTTTCGACTGCACACATTGGGCAGGCGGATTCGATGTTCTGTCGTCGATGAAATTCGAGTTCGATGAGCAGGCGTCGCGAGAAACGCTACGCGAAGGAATCGACTGGCTACACACATGGGGTGTGACCGCAACGGGACACTATTCAGCTGGCAATGCGATCGATCAGATTTCCCGTCTGGCGGATTCATTGAGGGTGGACCTGATCGTCATCGGACATCACCCGCACGGTTTCTTTGCGCGCTGGTGGACAGGCGAGAACCACGCATTGCTGCTCGACCGCGTCTCTTGCGGCGTCCTGTTCAAAGTGGCCGCCTGACAATCCTGCGTGTTTTCTAATCGGGAGGCGAAGATGATAATGGATCTTCTGGTACAGATCGCAGTTGCGGCCGCAGTGCTGGTGATGGTGATTCTTTTCGTTATCGCTCAGGACACGCGGCCCAATCCTCGTGAACGGATTCTCCGGCACGCAGCCAGCAAACACTGGTGGAACCGCACGCGCCACGAACCTTAATGCCGCTTGCGGCATCGACTCGCGCGGTTGTCCCGCCTCTACAGCCCCCAGATAATGTCGGCGTTCTGTTTGCTGGCTTCGCGCATCATGTCGAGAAATGGCCAGGCCCGCTGCGACAGCCCGCTGCTGGATTCCTGCCGGCGTTCGCGGGAATACTGCAGCGATTCGAGGGCAATCTCCGCTTTGTCATCGTCCGAAATCGCCGCTTCGAGGCGGCTGATTGCACGCGGCAACTCGTCATGAAGGATGACCCCACGCGTATCGAGCCGCTTGCCCACAAGACCCAGCAGGTACTGGGCAAGGTCTCTGAGCATCACGACATCGGGCGTAGCGGGTGATTGAAACGTGATCAGCATAACGACTCCTTGCTTCGATCCGCATTGCACCAGCGCACCGGAAACCCTTCGGACTCACCGCGCAGGACTGGCGCAACGCATCTTTCGCACTGTGGTGCAGTGCGACCCCGACAACCGGCGCTCATTTCCTGAGGCAACGGCTGGGGCCTCCACGATGGCCGGCTTTGCGCATCGGCGCGCGACACGGCATCCCCAAGGGCGCGTGCCATCCGGGCAAATCATCTTTGTAGTTTCATCCGGACTGCGCCTGTCAAGAACCGATCATCAGAAGGCCTGTCTCTATTTTATATCACAACATGATCCAATCAAGCTGAAAATGGGATCGGGCGGGCCACCTGTGGCCAGACGTGGAATAAGTCCGACCCGCGTGTCAGCGAAAATCTGACGGATCACGGCGCTGCGAAACGTACTTTTATATCACAATGAAATATAATCATGACGACATGTTCTTTCGCTTCGTAGGAGTTTGGCCTTAAGGTGTGCTGCCGTCCTACGTGATACCCACCACCCTTCCTACTCGAACCCTGTCCCCCTTGTCCCGTTACGCTCTGATCCGCTGGTTTTCCGGCTTTGCCCCCCATCCCATCGCCGTCCGCTGGCCCGAGCGCTTCAGATCGTGCCTCGGCGCCTTGCTTGGCATTGCGTTCACTGGCGGGACCATGCACCTCCTTCTGGGACCAGCGGCAAGCATTCCGCTGCTTGTGGCGCCAATGGGCGCTTCGGCCGTGCTGCTGTTCGGCGTGCCTGCCAGTCCACTCGCGCAACCGTGGTCCATCATCGGCGGCAATCTCGTTTCCGCTACGGTCGGTGTGGCCTGCGCAAACTGGATCGCCGACCCGGTGGGCGCCGCCGCGCTGGCCGTCGCGCTGGCAATCTGCGCGATGTTCGCGTTGCGGTGCGTGCACCCGCCCTCGGGCGCGGTCGCCCTCACCGCGGTTCTGGGCGGTCCGGTAGTACACGCTCTGGGCTATCGCTTCGTGCTCGAACCGATTGCGATCCAGTCAGTGGCGTTGCTGTGCGCGGCAATCGCATACCACGCGGCTACCGGACATCGATACCCGCACGTCGCCCAGAGTTCGAGCCGGAGTCCGGCAGCATCGGCTGCGGCATCGAACGAAGGTTTCACACGCGCGGATCTCGAGTCGGTGCTGAGCCGGCGCGGCGAATTGCTCGATATCGACACGGACGATCTGGAATCCCTGCTGCGCGACGTTCAGTTGCAGGCCTACGCGCGCACGTTCAATGAACTGACCTGCGCGGACATCATGTCTCGTTCGCTGGTCGCGGTGTCGGCCACCACGCGAGCTTCCGCCGCCTGGAGTCTGCTGAAACAGCGCCACATCAAGGCACTCCCGGTTACTGACGAGAAGCAGCACGTGATCGGTATCGTGACCCGCACTGACCTTGTCGACAAACGCGCTTTCGGCAAAGTGTCCGGTCTGTCGTCGCCCGTGCAACGCTGGTTCCGGCGCAGCATCACCCCGGCGCCGCTGGTCGGCGCCCTGATGAACATGGACGTTCGTACGGTCGACGCGACGACCCCGATCGTCGAGTTGGTGCCGGTGTTCGCGAACTACGGGCACCACCATATTCCCGTTCTGGACGCGAATCAGCGGCTTGCGGGGATGATCACGCAGGCCGACCTCATCGCGGGGTTGTATCGGCAGGCTTACGCCCAGCGGCAACGCGCGGCATAGCGCCATCGTCGATATCTGAGAGCTGAACACGCGCATAAATATCATGACATGATACAATTTGCGTCTTGCCCATTTCCTCCCAGCACGCCGATGAAAACACTCAATCGTGGCCTCACCAAGGCGGACTTCGCGCAACTGTCCGAGTTTCGCTACCAGATGCGGCGCTTCGAGCGTTTTTCCGAGCAGGCCGCCCAGGGCGAAGGGATTACGCCATTGCAGTATCTGCTGCTCCTGCATATCAAGGGGTATCCGGAGCGCGACTGGGCCACCGTCGGCGAACTTGCCGAACGGCTCCAGGCCCAGCATCACGGTGTAGTCGCGCTGGTATCCCGCTGTGAGGCGCTCGATCTGGTTCGCAGAAAGGTCAGCGAAACGGATCGCCGCCAGGTCGAAGTTCATCTGTTGAAAGCGGGCGAGGCAGTGCTTGCCCGTCTCGCCGAAATGCACCGTGCCGAACTGAAGTCGCTCGAAGGCGCGTTTAATGTTCCCAGGATTGATTTTTGAGTCACCATGAGTCTCGATACCCATAAACGCGATTTCTCTTCCAACGCACGGCTTCCCGGCATTTCCGCACTCGCTGCGGGTATCGGCGCCCTTAGCACGCTCGCCGCGTTCGTGCTGCTGAGCCTGATTCATCTGTTCACGAATCTGTTCTTCTTCCAGCAGTTTTCGTTTGCGGACCGCTCGCCGGCCGTCAACACGCTGGGTATCTGGGTGGTGATCATTCCTGTGATCGGCGGCCTTATCGTCGGTTTCATGGCCCGTTACGGATCGGAGAAGATTCGCGGGCACGGCATTCCCGAAGCGATCGAAGCCATTCTGTTCGGCAAAAGCCGCATGTCGCCGAAAGTGGCGATTCTCAAGCCGCTCTCGTCCGGCATTGTGATCGGCAGCGGTGGGCCGTTCGGCGCCGAAGGCCCGATCATCATGACAGGCGGCGCATTGGGATCGCTGATCGCGCAATGCGTGAAGGTCACCTCCGCGGAACGCAAGACGCTGCTGGTGGCCGGCGCGGCGGCGGGCATGACCGCCGTCTTTGGCACACCGGTGGCTGCGGTCCTGCTGGCGGTCGAACTGCTGCTGTTCGAATGGCGCCCGCGCAGTTTTCTGCCGGTCGCCTTGGCGTGCGCGGTCGCGGGGTTTGCCCGCGCGGCGTTCTTCGGCACGGGGCCGCTGTTTCCGCTTGAGACTGCGCCTCCCGGCGCGTTGTCGCTGCTGTCCTGCGTCATTGCGGGTCTGATGTCCGGTGCGCTCGCATCGGGTCTGTCGGCCGCGTTGTACAAGACCGAAGATCTGTTCGGCAAGCTGCCCATTCACTGGATGTGGTGGCCCGCGCTCGGCGGCCTCGTGATCGGCATCGGCGGCTTTATCGAACCTCGCGCACTGGGGGTCGGCTACGACGTGATCGGCGACCTGCTGCACCAGCACATTGCCATCCAGATCGCGCTGGCGATCCTGGTCGTGAAGGCAGTCATCTGGGTCGTGGCACTGGGTTCGGGCACCTCAGGCGGCGTCCTTGCGCCGTTGCTGATGCTCGGCGCGGGGCTCGGCGTCGTGTTCGGCCATGTGCTGCCGGGCGGCGAACCGGCCCTGTGGCCGCTCGTCTGCATGGCGGCCACGCTCGGCGCCACGCTGGGTGCGCCGTTGACCGCAATCGTATTCGCCTTCGGCCTGACCCACGACAGCAACGCATTACTGCCGCTGCTCGCCGCAACGCTCATCGCGCACGGGTTTGCAACGGTCGTCATGAAGCGCTCCATAATGACCGAGAAAATTGCCCGACGGGGTTATCACATTTACCGGGAATACGGCGTCGATCCGCTTGAGCGCCACCACGTCGACGAGGTGATGTCACGCACGGTCGAGACCATCGATGGCGAGATATCCGTGGGCGAAGCGCTGGAAACGTACTTCGGCACGACCCAGACCCATCGCGCCTATCCGGTCGTGCATCAGGGCAAGCTGGCGGGCGTCGTCGATCGCGCGGTGCTGGAAAAAATTCGCTGCGACGAGACAGAGCATGCGCTCGACTCGCGCCTCTACGAAGTGTTGCGCCATCGCTTGCCCACTTTTGCATTGCCCGGTGAAACCTGCCGGCTCGTGGCAACGCGGCTGGCGGTGCACGGCCTCGAGCGGTTGCCCGTGGTCGCGGATGCCGAAACGTTGCAACTGATCGGCATTGTGTCGCGCAGCGATCTGATCAAACCCTCTCTTGCCCACTTCGACGAAGAACACAAGAAAGAACGCTTCCGGCGCTTGCGAGTTCCCACCGGCAAGCGGCACTTTCCGCCAGTACCCTGAGTTAGCGACCAGTCAGCACAGTCAGCGGGCAATCAGCTCCAACAACAGTTACGCCCGCTCTGTGTGCCCCTTCGGGGGCACTTCCTCCTGTCTTTCCCATCCCCTCAATCAGCATATATATCTCACAAAGTGATATATACTGATTTCATGCGATGTAGTCCCATCGCTGCGCTACGGCGCTCTTGAGCGGCTCCTCCTAACGGCTGCGCTTCGGCCGCCCGGCTGCCAGATAGCGCCGGTTTCTGAACCGGAGAAAATGACGATATGTCTGCATTCGGGCGCATTCTGCTGTGTTATGACGCAACCCGTGAAGGGCGGCGGGCGTTGCGTCACGGCGCCTCATTAGCGGAGCAGATGAAGGCGGAAACGCACCTGCTTGCCGTTCTGACCAACCCGGTATGGTCGCAGGGAGCCGATATTGCGTCTGCTGTGCCGTTCGATGCGCTGGAGCAGTCCGCGAAGGAGCTACTCCGCGACGGCATTGAAAAACTCACCGCACGTGGCCTGATCGCAACGCCTCATTTCGCCATTGGCGACCCTCTGGACCATATTCCGTTCTTTGCCCGCGAGTTGAAAGTCGACCTGGTTGTCGTGGGGCATCGAAGAAGCGGCCCCCTGCGCCGATGGTGGAGCGGCAAGAACGATAGATTGCTGCTGGACAGGGTTTCCTGCGCCGTACTGGTCGCCATGGACCCGGAAGACGATAGCGCTTACGAGCCAGTAGAGGCGCTCTCCGCACATGCATAGGGGCATCGGGAAAAGCGCGCAGCAAACGGTCCAGTGCGTAACATCCTCGCCATACGTGGGTTCCACGCAGTAAAGCGCCGGCGCTACTTACCACGCCCGATCGACACCAGCTTTTTCACGCGTCGCGCCATATTCACGAGCATACCGTCAGACTTGTTCGCCGACGGCCGTCTGTGCGGCATACTCCGGAGGTCGTCCCAGTCTTCTTGCAGCGCGCGCGCATGGTCGGCGGCGTCGAATGGCCACTCGACCACCACCGCTCTCAAGACGGCGGCCCGCGGACCCGTCTCGGCGCTGTCGATATACGCGTTAATCGCCAACGCCTCCTGCTCAGCCGCTCGCTGAGAGTCGGCGACAATGAAGTCGTTAAGTCCCTCGATATGAACGCACCATAGCCGTTCGCTCACGTCCTGTCTCCGTATACTCATGCCACCGCTCTTAGCCGCTCCCACTTTAAATCCGAAAAACAGGGGCCTTGCGTGGCTTCACTGAACTTCACGTCGTTATGTACTCCGTTCCATTCCATGACCTGAACGTTTTCGTCCGCATCGACGGTCACATCCCATCCTATGCATCGAGCAAAAGGAATCTTCCGATGCAGATCGAGGACCATCGCAACGCATTGCGCAAATGCCGGAATCTTCACACCTGAGAAGCGGACGCCCGAATCTGGATGCTCTGCAATCGCACCCCAGTCATTCATGTAGCCCTCACGCGCCAATTCGCCACTCGCCAGATCGACCGGCACGCAGATGTCGTGGTCGCTTTGAACGTGCGTATCGTCCGCTCTTCCCAGCCGGAAAAAACAGGCTCGAATGGAGATGCCGCCGGCGTCGTCTACCACTGTCGTAAAACGCAACGTAGCAACGGGCTTCGAAGCAAAGGCATTGAACACGCGGTGCTGAATGATGAATTTCTGAATCACCCCATTGCCGAGCGATTTGATCGTCTCGCGGTTGAAATTCCCTCTGTCAAAGAGGTATACACCCTTACCCTGGCCGGACCCATCCAGCTTGAACACGACCCTGTCGCAACGCCCGAACACGACGCCCTCGAGTTCGCGCTCTGGAATCACAATACTTGTGTCCGTAAAAAACAGGCCATTGGCGAAGTAAGCGATATCCGGAAACGCATCGCCGCCGAAGATCAGACGTGATATCGGCTTCAGGTCGGACAGCTTGCCGTACGAGCCCTTCATGCTCGGCACGACCACGCTCCCGTAGTAGTTGTCCGGAATCCATCCTTCCTTGAACGTTCCACTGAACGCCGTGTAGACGCGAAGCCACGGTGCGTAGACGGCGCTCCCGAATACATCGCGCGCGTAGGTATCGGCCAACTTCAGATGCGCCGGGTCGGCTTTTCCATACTTCTTCTGCAGAAACTGCAGCACTTGCCCGGCCTGGGCGCCATGATCCCGGTGAAACCTGAATTGGGCCACCCTTTTCAACGACCGTCTGACCACGCGTTCTACATCGAATGACATTGTCTCCATCCTTGAAGGCAGTAGCACCGACAAAGGCGCTACTCCAGTACCGTATTACTGGGGCCTCGATCTAAGCTCAGTAAGCGTTAGGATGATGAAACCCCTTGAATACAGTCGCAAATATGATTTTTACGTCGAGTCTGAATGACCAGTTCCTGAGGTAATACAAATCGTGCGCAACACGGCCCTCCATCTTTTCGATGCAATCGGTCTCGCCACGAAAGCCGTTAATCTGTGCCCATCCGGTAATACCGGGCTTGATGCGGTAACGATGAATGTACCCAGAGACGATGTTCTGGTAGAGATCGTCATGCTCAAGCGCATGCGGTCGAGGCCCCACCACCGACATGTCGCCGCGCAGCACGTTAAAGAACTGCGGCAATTCATCAAGACTCGTGCGACGAAGGAATCCGCCCACTTTGGTGATCCGAGGGTCGCCCCGCGTCGCCTGTTCGAGCACGCCGTGCTTCTGTTCATGCAAACGCATGGTGCGAAACTTGAAGATAGTGAAGACGCGCCCGTCCGCGCCTTTTCGACATTGTTTGAAAAACACCGGTCCGTTCGAACTGAGCTTAACCGCAATTGCACAGGCAAGCAGGATAGGCGAGACCGCAATCAGCGCGCCCAGTGCAAAGAGACGATCGAACAACTCCTTCTGCACCAATGCATTGGGTGGCAACGGCGACGCGGCCAGATTGATAGTCGGCACACCCAGCAGGTCCGTGACACTGCCTTCAAACAGCGCTAACGTACGCACGTCGGGCATGAAACGTATGTTGATCAGATCATTGCGGAACTCATTGACGAGCTTGAGAATTGTGCGCTCCTCGGTCAGTGGCAATGCCAGCCACACTTCACCGATCTGTCGCTCACGAACGTATCGGGCAAAGCTCGCATGCTCTTTAAACACACGCACCGCTGTGGTGGCCACGGCCGTGGTATCGGCGCGAACGTTATACAGCGCGTTCGGGCGAAACCCCGCAGCCGGATTCATCTCCATCTTGTGAATGATCTCGTCGCAATGATCCCCGCACGCCGCCACGGCAACGTGCTGCAAATTCAGACCCGCGTTGCGCGCCCGGCCAAGCAGCATGTGTGTCATCATGCGGCCGGCAATCATCAGGCCACCTGAAAGGCCCGTCCAGTACGCAAACCAGAGACGCGAGACGAAGTCGATTCGATGCAACGAGAACATCAGCGCCATCGCGCAGACCTGCACGACTAACCAGCCGAGCGCGACCTGCCCTGCCAGGGTTCTTTTGGAGCGTCCGCGCCACGATTCGTACACACCGAGCGTTGGAAACACAGCCAGCGAGAACGCGGCGGCGAAAGCCACGAACGCAAAATAGAAGCCTCGTTGAGAAGCATCGTCGAAGCGGATCCTGGAGGCCACGAGTGCGCCGGCCAGGATCATCGCCACGTCGAATAGTCTTGCCAGTAGACCCGTAATCAATCGCATCACAGCCCCTTAGTGCACGCACCTGGTTACCGGAGCTGATTCAACCGCACCGTCCGTAGTTATCGTCAAATCTGACGATGTCGTCTTCGCCCAGGTACGTTCCCGACTGAACCTCAATGATCTGCAGCGGTACGCAACCGGGATTTTCCAGACGATGGTGTATGCCAAGCGGAATGTAGGTCGACTCGTTCTCGCCGAGAAGGAACTGTTTTTCGCCGCGGGTGACAAGCGCCGTGCCGCTTACAACAACCCAATGCTCCGCACGGTGGTGATGCATCTGCAAGGACAGGCGTGCGCCCGGCATGACGACGATTCGTTTCACCTGAAAACGATCGCCATGATCGATCGAATCGTAAAAACCCCACGGCCGGCGGACTTTTCTATGCGCGTCGGCTTCCGGCGATTTGTCGCGCTTGATGCGTGACACGAGGCCCTTGATGTCCTGCACATGCGAGCGATCTGCAACCAGCACGGCGTCGTCGGTATCGATCACGATCATGTTGTTCGTGCCGACACACGCAACCAGCCTGCCGCCCTGCGAACGCGCATAAGTAGCGGTTGCGCCTTCGAACAGCACGCGCCCGTTCGACGCGTTGCCGCACTCGTCCTTTTCCATTGCCTGCCAGACCGCATCCCACGAACCGAGATCCGACCAGCCCGCTTCGAGCGGCACCACGATTGCGCTGAACGGCGAATCGGGTTTGCCAATATGCTCCATCACAGCGTAATCGATCGAATCGGATGGCGAACGTAGAAATCCGGTGGCATCGGGAATGACGCATTCGTCCGTTTTCTTGGCGCCTTGATAGGCCTCGACACATGCAGCGTGTATCTCCGGCTGGAACCGTTCGATAACAGCGAGCCAGACGGATGAACGAACCACGAACATGCCGCTGTTCCACCAATAGTTGCCGGATTCAATATATTGCGCCGCGAGTTCCGCAGCCGGCTTCTCGACAAAACGCTCGATGCGACGCGCTCCATCCGGTAGTGCTTCACCGAGGCGGATATAACCGAATGCCGTGTCGGCCCGGTCCGGCGGAATACCTAGCGTAGCGATCTCGCCCTTCAGCGCATGACGTGCTGCAATCTCGATCGACTGGTGAAGCGCCTCCAGATTTGCAATGGCATGATCTGCGGGCATGGCGACCAGGATGGCATCCTGCCCATCCGCGCATGCCGCCAACGCGGCAAGCGTGAGCGCCGGTGCCGTGTCCCGACGCGCCGGCTCTACGATGATGCGCGCATTCACGCCAATTTCCCGCGCCTGTTCGTACGTCGCGAAGTAGTGCTCGGCCCCGCACACAACGAGCGGATCCTCTGCAATTTCCCACGTCGTGCTGAAGCCCGCCATCCGGCCCATGGTGGCCTGAAGCAAGGTCTGGTTGCCGATCACGTCGATCAACTGCTTTGGGAACTGTTCACGTGACACCGGCCACAGGCGAGTACCCGATCCACCGGCGAGAATCACTTGCACGAGCGGCGGATAGTCCTCCACAACCTGATCGATCGCCTCGCTATCCATCTCGCCGGCAACAACTACCGTAACCTTGCTCATTTCAAGCTCCTTTACATTGAAACCGGCTGGCGGACGAAATCCTCACGTCCACGCGCAACGCGTTGCACCGTCAATCGCGTCGCTGGTTTCTGGTGTGATCAATGACAGGACAACTGTGTCGAGCGGACAAAACCAGCGGTCCACTTCGCGGCGACAAAGATGCACGCGTTGACCGTCAATCCAGGTCCGACCGGAAAGCGTGGATAGCCTTGCGGATCGATCGCAACTGCATGGCGTTCGAGTAACGACACGCATCGACTTCTACCGGCAAGCTAGCGCCAAAGAGCAGTACTTGATGAGTTTCATCATAGTCAAACTTCGCTGCACCACAGCATTTCTGGCGCGAACCGTTGAGGTTTTGGCCCGGCTCGTTGGACCTGCTTTATCAAGCACACCAAAGAGGTTTCATTTCCGCAACTGATGCGACACGCAGGTTGGAAATCAACTTATAGCCGTGGTACCGTTGATGTGAACGACTCGAAGTTCTGGTACGCCATCTGCTGTACGCCATCCATTCACCTGGAGCCGCAATGGCTTACATATCGCTACTTGCACTATTCCTGACAATCACCAATCTGGTCCCCGTGAGTGCGATCGGGCTGGTGCCTCTCGCCTTTTGTCCATGGCGTTTTTTTGGACGCAGCTATCCCGCGTTCATGACGCCGCTCATCGCATTCACGCTGCTGGTCATTGTTTCCACATTGCTCTACGATCCTCGGTCATTCCTGGAATTCGATTTCTATCGGCGTGACGGTAATTTCTTCATCTCTTACGCGCCTATTTTTGCCGGTTGCCTGTACACGCACCGTTGGGATCTGAATAAAGTACTCCGCACTTTCTTTGTGTTTGCGGTGGTGATCAACCTGCCGCCCTACGCTTACTACATTGTCCACAACGGGTTACTCAGCATCTTCGCGAGTCCCGACAATAGTTTTGGCAGTTATTTCATTGCTCGCAACGCGGCAGGCGGGTTCTTCGCCATGCTGTTTTGCCTTGGCATCGCATGCTATCTGCACCGGCGCAGCAAGCTGCTGCTGGCCCTGCTCGCCGGTAATGCCCTGATGCTGTTCTCCACCTATAGCCGTGGCTCGCTGCTGGGCGCCCTTGTGATTCTTCCCTACCTCTATTTCGGTCGCAAACGCTGGATGCTGGCGAGCTTGATCGCCGGCCTTATCGCCGGCTCCATGGCGATGGCGATCTACCATACGGATCCGCGGGTCGACTATATGGGCTACACCTTCACGATCGAGAATCAGGATGCCAAGGTCGCCAATCTGGACATTCGCTACGAATGGTTATGGCCGCGCGCGCTTGCGTACTTCGAGCAGAGCCCGATTGTCGGCATCGGTTTCGGCTCGTTCGACGATCATATCGGCAGCGTGACTGATTATTTTCATCTACTGGGCGTCGCGTCAGACAAGATCATCGAGCATAGCGACTCGCATGCTCACAATTCTTACCTGAACATTCTTGCGGAACTCGGTCTGGTTGGACTTGCCCTGATGCTGGGCTTCTACTGGAAACTGATTGAGTGGAGCAAACACGGCGCAGCCGCCGCGGCGCTATTTGGTGGCGGACAGAACTTCGCCGCCTTCAGGTTCGTCGAAATCTCTTCTGTTTGCCTGCTTGTCATGGCTGCGACCGAACATCGTCTGGTCTCGCCATCGAATGTTCTGATTCTCGCGCTCGTCATATCCCTGTTGCTGGCAGCGCGATCGGTCAACAACGCCGCAATCGACCACCTTCAGCAGAAGGCAAATAGCGGCGCGCGACTCTGACTCACGACACGACGTCAGCGTGCTGACGCTGGTCGACGGGCAGTTGCTGGCTCGTGACCGGATAAGGCAGAAAGTGTTCGAGGCCTCCATAGGGGAGTCGGGAGTCGATAAAGCTCGTCAACGCCGCCTTGAAGTTCTCCGAAGAAAAACGCTCCGCGTTTCTACGACAAGCCCGGGGATCGAACAGACCCGCATTGCGCTCAAACCGGCTTACTGCCGCCAGCAACGACTCCGGCGTCTGTTCGCCAAAGAACACGCCAGTGGGCCGTTCAAGCGGCAGACCGATGACAGACTCGAGCGCGCCACCCCGGCCGAATGCGATGACCGGCGTTCCGCATGCCTGGGCTTCCACCACCGAAATGCCGAAGTCTTCTTCCGCGGCAAACACAAACGCACGTGCGCGCCGCAAATGATCGACAAGCGTATCGAACGGCTGGTGACCCAGGATCGTCACGTTCTGGCCGGCCACCGCCTTGATCTTCTTCATCTCGGGGCCGTCGCCAATCACCACGAGGCGGCGTTCAGGCGTCTGCGAGAAGGCCCGCACGATCAGATCGATACGTTTGTACGGCACCATACGTGAGGCCGTCACGTAGAAGTTGTCCTTCTGCGTGCAGATCGTCATGTTTGCCAGGTCGACCGGCGGGTAAATGACAGTTGCTTCGCGCTGGTAGGTTTTCCTGATTCGCCGCGCGATGAACTGCGAATTCGCCAGAAGATGATCCACACCGTTCGCCGAGCGCGAATCCCAGCCACGAATGTAGTGCAGCAGGACGCGCGCCAGGATCGACTTGATACCAGTGCTCAGATGAGACTCGTTGAGGTATTGATGCTGTAGATCCCAGGCATAGCGAATGGGTGAATGTATGTAACTGACGTGCACCTGGTTCGGTCCGGTAAGCACACCCTTCGCCACCGCGTGCGAACTGGAAATGACGAGATCGTAGCCGGACAGGTCGACCTGTTCGATCGCGATCGGCATCAATGGCAGGTATGCACGATAACGTTTGCGCGCCATAGGCATCCTCTGAATGAAGGACGTCTTGACGGATTTCCCTTTCACGCAATCGCGGTCTTCCAGAAAATCGACAACCGAAAAGATATCCGCTTTCGGGAAACATTCGATGATGTTCTTCAGCACTTTTTCCGCACCGCCCGACACCACCAACCAATCGTGAACAATAGCGACTTTCACTTCAACCTCCCGTGAGAATACGTCCGACATCTTTCCTTTTTCTGCCCCCGGCTTCATTCATCCTTTGCGGCACCTGTCTGCGGCCGGAAACCGCACGCAACCCGAACCATTCCCAGCGCCCGCTGGCCTCCCGGTACGAGGCCAACCAGTTCGAGGCGAATCACAACAACCATCAATATGACCGATAGCATCGCCTCGCCGATCACCCGGGCGAAGGCGATTCCAACGGCGCCATACCTCGGCGCAAGAATCAGCGCCGCCACCAGATTGATCAGACCGGACGCAATGCCCACGATGGCAAGCAAACGATCCTTCCTTCGCGGCACGAATACGTAGCCCGCCACGAACTCGTTAAAGGCCGCGAACGGGAACATCCACGCAAAGATCTGCAGGACGTGAGAACTGGGTTCAAAGGAGGCGCCAAGAATCAAAGGCAGCACGAAGGGCGACAGCGCTAACGCGCCACAGAAAATCAGCAATCCGTATCCCATCAGCAGCGTTGCGCCGCGCCGGGTCGTCTCGTGCGCCCCTTGCATATCGCCCTGCGCGAGCTGCCGCGTGATGGTCGGAATGAATACCTGCGCCGCCGGCCCCATTAGCGCGAGCGCGATCGTCGCGAAGCGTTCCGCCGCGCCGAAATAGCCAACCTGATCGGGTGTGGACAACAACGTCAACAGGTAAGTGGAGGATGCCGTGAATACGACCGAGCCGGACGAGTAAAGGAACAGCATCGTCGAATTTCGCACGAGCGGAACGATGCCTGCCAACCTGAGACGCGGCCAGCCCAGTTGATAGATCGTGAGACCGTAGGAAACGATCGAGGACGCCACACCGGCGATCAGAAGACTCGCAAGCACCCATACCGCGTCATTGGGTCCTTTTACGAAGCTCAAAACCAGCACAAGGCTTAGTAGAAAACCGAACACCTCGATGATGATGGGGGTTCGAAACTGGTGACGTCCCTGAAACAGCCAACCGAGATTCATGCCGGATACGATCCCCAGCAAGGTAGCCAGCACACCGATCAGAGGACGCTCGGACAAGATCGGCGAACACATCGTGGCAATCAGGCCGATGCTTCCTCCCACCATGCCGTGTACGATGCGCGCGCTCACATGCAACGAGAAGATGTCGTTGCATTCCTGATTCGATTGCGCTTTCGACACGTCGCGCATGCCGACCGGGCTAAACCCGTAATTGACGAGCATCCATATCACGTTCATCAGCGACATCGACGCCAGTACCCGGCCGTAGCCGGCTACGCCGAGCATCCTGCCGTAGAACGGCACTACGATGATGAGGTACACGTACCTCATCAAATAGCCGCCGTAGACAAACCCGATAATCCGAACGCTCTTTCGTCTATCCATGCCGTTCTCCGTGCGCGCGTTTCGGGACTTCAACGCCCAACCACGCGACGGCGGGCAAGCGGGTTGGCGATATACCGCGCCACGAAATCAGAAAGTGGCGAGTAAGGAACGAGACACAGACTCGACAGTAGAAGCGTGCCGAGTTTCTTCTTGAGACTCCAGAACGGATTCGCGACGATGGTGTGCAAATAGTGGCCAGAGTCCCGCGTCATCCAACGCCACCGGTTTTGCAGCGTCGCCCGATAGACGCTTGAGCAGAAGCGGGTTTTCTCGAGTGCGAAGTCGTGAAACATTGGCGCGAGCTCCACCTGGAGCCGCGTCCTTGCGATGTTGCGCAAGATTTCCCATCTCAGGTTGACGGCTTCCGGCGCCTTGTTGAGCTGCTCCGAGTTCGCGAATGACACCGTCTCACCACCCGCGTTGTGCACGCGATAGCCCCCCAGCGACTTTCGCACTGCGGCCACACGGCCGACGAGCGCCACGCCGTAGATCGCATAGAAGTCCGCGCCGTAGCGGTTGATACCGGCCTCCGGAACCGGAAAAATGCACCTGAGCGCGCTCACTCTGTATGCATTGCCTGACGCCGGCGGCGACGGATACAACCAGCCATCCAGCAACAACTTTCCGCACTCAGCGGGAGGTTCGACGTGGGGCACATAGGCTCCCGTCGACGCCCCCGTGCCGTCCATGACGTCAAGGCGATACTGCACCTTTGCCCAATCGCCGGACGCAAAGAGCCGCATCACTTCGGAGACCGCGCCGGGATACAGCACGTCGTCGGAATCGAGAAAAATCACATAGTCCGTCTCCAGCACCTCGATCGCCTGGTTGTAAGCGGACACCTGGCCACCGTTTTCCTTGAATATCGATGAGATACGCGTCCCGAACTTCTCAATGATTACGCGCGACCCGTCCGTCGAGCCATCGTCGACGACCATGACCTGCGTCGCCGGATAGTTCTGCCCGAGCGCCGATTCGATCGCAGTGGCCAGATAGTTCTCGTAGTTGTAGTTGCAGATCACGACAGTGACGTGGTTCATGGTATGTCGACGCTATCCAGAGGTTCGATCAGCCGGAATCCGGCGACCGTAAAACGACCGACGCTTGCTGCAAGTACTTAAATTCGCACGCGTTGAGCATCGTCTTGATTGATCCCGTTCACTTACGCGACTCCGCGAACAACGACATAAGCAAGGTGCCTGGGCGGCTTGTTGTCGGCCCCATTGACCCGATCCGGCACCTTGAAGCGGATCTTCAGGGTCTGGTCGCTCCACGCCAGCGCAACATCGTCGCGAGCACTCGCCGTGCCACTCAGCGCGTCGATGAACTCCACCTGGGCATTGCGTGAAGAAGACGGCCTGAGCTCCCCCACGGCGACGCTTTGCCAACCCGGCGCTCCGCTGACCTGCATCACGACATCATGGCCGGACAGCAACGCACTTCCAGAAACCCCCGGATCGAACTGCAACGGCTTTGAAAAACTTGCCAACGATCCGTTCGCCGCCTTGTTCAGGATGACCAGGCTTCGACCAGACACGTTGTATGTCCGTCTGGGTGGACCGCGATGCGTCAGACGGAACGGTTCATAACCATCCCAGTGGTAAATCATGGACAGATACTTGTTCGCATGGTCCCAGTTTCTGTCCAGCGCCCATACGGCGAAATCGAAGAAATAGCGCGGTAAATAGTGCGGGTCCTTCATGTACGCGTCACCGATTTCCGTTTGCCAGATACCTCGCGCGGGCCCGTTCCTGACGTACTGCTGATACAGGGAATCCAGATCGGCGACAGGAAGATAATGTGTATCGATGTAGTCGACCCAATCCAGCATCCGCTCCTTCAACACGGGGCTCCGGTACTCAAGCCATGTTCTGAAGTTGTCGAGACCGCCCTGGTCCGGCCATCCGCCATAAACAACGTACGCGTGATACCGGCGGATGATGCGCGCCGCCGGAATATGAATCCGCTCGACGTAATCCTGCATGGCACGCTCATACGGTTTTGCGCTCTTCACGTTCCCGGCGGCATCCGCGCCATGCCAGAAGGTCGCTTGAGCAAGTCCGCCCGACAGCCTGCCCGCCGCCTCATTCCAGATCTGGAAATAGCGCAGGTTATAAGGCGGTGCGGAATAGGTACGAACCACGGCTTCCACATATCGCTCCCACACCTCCACGTCCACTGGCGCCGAGTTGCCGTCCCCTGGCACGCTCGCATTCCACGTGGGCGTATAACCGAGTTGCAGGAGCGAGCCGATCCCATTGCGATCATTCGCGATCAACGCCGGCGGCAGGTCGCTATCGAACGCAGAACTGGTCTTGTCGATCCGCATGACGTCTTGTGGCCCATCGCGCTGACCCGGGCCCACCGAGTCGCGCCCCCAACTGATGCCCATTGCGCGCCACATCTGAACGTCGCTGGCCGCACCTGCCCAGCCATTCGAACCGATCAACTCCGTCATCCTGCGACCCCGCTCGCCCGGAAGCCGCGACTCGGCCGTGAACGACGCCGCGGTCTTGCCACGCGCGAGCGGGCTCCCCGCTGCGGCGAGCGCAGCGAGCAGGCGCAACGCCCGCCGTCTGCCGGCGAGGCTTGTGACCCGGTTGATTCGCCTGGTCACAGACATGGGCTAGCCCGCCGACGCACTGGGCGCCAGTTCCGACAACTGATCGCCGGTATGGCCGTGCAGAACCTGCAGCACCTTTCGCGCCGAGAGTTCCCAGCGAAACTCACGTGCATGAGCCACGCCCATGGTTCGGTAACGTTGCCGCAGTTCGGCATCGGCCATCATCTGGACGATCTTCGCCGCGATATCGTCCGCCGACGTCGCGTCGCAGTACATCGCGGCATCTCCACACGCTTCGGGGATGGAGGTTCTCGAAGAAGCGATCACCGGACAACCGCAGTACATCGCTTCGAGCGGCGGCAGTCCAAATCCTTCGTACAGGGAGGGAAAAACGAGGCAGGCGGCGTTCTCATACAACGATTTCAACTCACCATCCGACACGAATCCTGCCCACACGATCTGACTCGAACGCGTCCGCGACTCCATTTCCTGGCTGCTGAAGATACGTTGATTGCGCCCACCAACAATGACGAACTTCACGTCTTGCAGATGTTCGAGCCTGTCGATCGCGTCCAGAACACGTTGCAGATTCTTTCTCGGATCAAGGCTGCCGACGATGACGCAATACGCGTCTCTTTCAAGTTTCAGACGACTCAAAACTGCCGGATCCGATGTGACCCGGTCCAGATGATCCGCACCAGGCGTGATAACCGTGACGCGTGATTCATCCACCTTCAGGTGATGGCAGATCCGCGTCTTCGAATAAGTCGAGACCGTCAGAAGTACGGGCTCCATTCGCCGCAGCATGGCGAAGCAAACGCGGTACCAGAGCCGGAATTTCCGGGAAAATCCTTGCGGCACATCGTAGATAGCCATGTCGTGAACCATCACGACTTGCCCGCGCTTGAAAAGCGGATTGGTATTGCACAGATTGAGCAGCCTTCTTCCTCTCGCCGCGATCGGCAGCGTGATCTGCTCCCAAAGCGTACCGCGCAGCCACGGGAAGCACCGTTTCCGTTTGAGATGCGTGCCCGGTTCGACAACGTTCTGAGGCACGAAAACTTCCAGTTCATCCCCAGGCGTCGCAGTCATCTGCATCGCTCGCGTGAGTTCATACGCCACGCGTTGAACACCGGTGACGGCCTGCGAGGTGAACTTTCCGTTAATTGCAAAGACCATTGGCTTCTCCGTTTGACGGCGCCACGAAACACCAGGCCGCAAGTTTCCTGCGGCCGGACCATCAATGCGTTGCTTCGAGATCGCCGAAATCGCTGCCATAGTTCGTCACGTAGTCGTAATTCCGTGTGCTCCGCAGTAGCGGAATACCGTTGAAGACGGCACCGGCAATGCGGCCTTCGGCACGCGCCATCTTCTTGACCGTGTCCGCAATCTCCTGCTCGCTCTGCATCCCCGAGCGCAACACCAGCAAGGCCGAGCCCGCCTCACTCGCGATGATGGAAGCGTCCGTGACCGCGAGGAAAGGCGGCGTGTCGACGATTACCATGTCGTACTGACCGGTGAGTCGCGCCAATAGCTCTTTAAACTGGGGTTTCATCAGCAACGCCGCGGGGTTCTCTGGCCGTGCGCCGCACGACAGGAACGTCAAACCGTCGATGCCTGTTGCACGCAAGGCACTACGCAACGCGAGTTGCCCCGAGAGCACCTCCGAAAGACCGCCGCGGTTGTTTCCGCCGAACAGCGAAGCGAGATGACCCCGCCGCATATCGGCGTCTATCAGAAGAACGCGCGAGCCGACTTCCCCGTGCAGGATAGCGAGGTTCGCCGCAACAAAGCTCTTGCCCGCGGAAGGCGTCGGTCCGATAACCATCAGAAGGTTATTGCGCGCGTGCGCAAGGTCGCGCGCCACCGACGTACGCACGGCACGAAGCGCCTCGACCGACATGTCGTTCGGAAACCGCGCGGCAAGAATCCTGGTGTTCTCGTCGACCCGGGAGGCCGCTACTCCCACTGCGGCGGCGCCGGCAAACTGAAGATCGGCGGCATTTCGCTGAAGCGGCTGACTGGACCGCCCTCCCACGCCCGGCAATGCTTTGTGACCCACGCCGAGTCGGTCGAGCAGCAACTGCTGTTGACTGAACAAAATCTCGCCGAAAACCGGCACACTCATGCGGCTTTCCACGTATCTCGGATCGGTCACGCCGGTCATCACGTGGCGGCGCATGAAGACCAGCACGACCCCGGACAGGAGCCCGAGTATCACGCCACCGGCAAGCACGACTTCGGGCTGCGGCTTGACAGGATGGTGAGGCCGGACCGCGGCGTCGAGAATGTGCGCGCCGCCTGTCGTGCTCGCGCGCCGCACCTGCAATTGCTCGGCTTTCTGGACCATGCCGAGGTAGATCGTTTCCGCCACTCTCTGTGCGCGAAGAAGATCGACGCTCTGACGTTCGGATGCGGGCATGCCATTGAAATGGCCATCGAATTGCGCCTTCGCATCCTGCAACTGCGCAATCTGCCGGTCGGCTGTCTGCACCCAACGGCTATCCGCCGTGTAGCGTTCGAGAAGTTGCGTACGCTGTATTTGCAGGCTCGCGATCTGCTTGTCGATGTCCAGACCGCCCTGCAGATAGGCTTGTGCTTCGCTCGTCGGCTGCATGGACTGCGACGCCCCACGGAAGCGTTTCAACGCATCCTCGGCCGTTCTGAGGTCCGCCAGCAAACGGGGCAGCTCACCATTGATGAACGCCAGCGTGGTCGTGTCATTGGCCTGCCGGGCGGCAATTGCGTAAGCAAGGTACTGATCCCCCAGCGCGTTGGCGACTTCAGTGGCTTTATCCCGACTCTTGTCCGCGTACTCTATCTGGATGAGACCCGATTCCTTCACCTTGTCGCCGACCTTCACCAGGTCTCCAAACCGCTTGATTGCGTCGATCTCATTCCAGCGAACAACCTCGAATTTCGTGCCCGGCCGCGCGTCCAACTGCTTTACGAGCAGGGAAACGCCGTTACTCTTGACAGTGGCGCCCACCGCGCCCTTTGCAAGGAGTTGATCCGACGGACCACGCAACTCGTAGGCGCCGTTTTCGAGAGCAATCAGTGTCAGTTTCTCTTCCTCGAGATCCTGCGGCACATCCAGCGAACCGATCTGAACGCGCTCTCCGCCCCACGCAAACGACTTCAAGCCGAGCCAGGGTGCCGACGGTTCCCCTGGCGTGGCAAACTTGTCCGCGATGTCCCCCAACAAAGGAAGCTTGTGCGGCGTCACCGACACGTCAAAGCGGAATTTCCTGATGACCGGATCGAGCACCGCGCGGCTGCGTATCACGGCCATTTCAGTTACCGGCGACGGCGAAGGCGCGGGAAGGCTCTCCTGATTCTGCAAGGCGAGTCCGAGCGCATTAGGCTCTGGCGGATCAACACGCAACAGAACGTCCGCGGAGTAGATCGGTGTCGCAATGAGCAGATAAGCCACCGCCAGACCCAGCACGATGACCGCCGTACCCACGATCTCCCAGATGTGATCGCGCATCAGCGTAAGCATTGCCCCAGCGCTGAGCTGACCACGCTCAGTGCTGGGGGTGTGAGAAAACGAATTTTCAGGGTAGTAATCCACCGGTTTGATCCTTCCATGTTCGGTGGGCAGAGTAACGACTCGTTACGCTCTGCCGCACCACCAGTTCGTGATCTGGACCCGCCGCCGAACGTGAATGAGGCACGCTCGGCAGCAACGCGAAGTTACGTGCGGGGACAGGTTGGGTGGAAGAGCCGGAGCCCTTGTGTATTCGTACTACTACATTAATTGCCAGGAAAAGCCGGCAACACAACAACAGATTTCGGCGTGCATTACGAAGAGGCCGTCACGCCGCCTATCCAACAGGCGGATATGACTAGGTCGAGCTACCTGGTGTCGCCAGAGCCCGGCATCCTGCCACACGGACATCGAGTGAGAAAGCCTTGCCGCGGACGGGCGTACCTGCTCCCGATCCCGACTTGCAAGATCAATCTTTTGTATGCGCTCGTGGCGTCCCAGACACCCACTGTCATAGACGTCGCGAAACGACGAACGCGATACCGCTGGAACCCTGCAAGTACAGCATCACGCGAAGCGTGCACCTGCTTCGACATCGCGCCTGCTGGTCACACAGGATGTTCGGCGGTCCTGGAAAGCGGTGATTGATATGTCTGCCCTTGCTACAGCGGCAGGACGGCATCTTCAAGAAAATTATTCAACAGGCGGAATCGAAATGCGCCACAACCTCTCAAGCGGATTTCTCTATTCATGTTGCAGTGAAGCATAGGCGAAAAAGAATGCGTCATATCACCGACGGCATAAATTCGGGTGTTAATGGCCGATTAAGTGGAGCGCATTACGAACGCGATGATTTCAGAAAGCGTTGTTGCTATCTGTAAGTGCTGTAACAGAATGCACACTTTCAGTGCGACGCTGTAACGGAAGTTTAGTGACAGTTCAAACGGCGAAAACGACTGTTTGAAATTGCATGATCGGCTGAATACCTTTCTACATGGGCCAGAGCGGCATCCAACTGACGATCCGTGGGGTACAGGCCTGATCGTCAGGCACGGAAAAAGTTTCTGGCCGGGAATACTATTCAAACACTTTTTATGAAAATTTCAAGGTAAGAATTTCCCCGATCATGACAATTACGCCAAAACACCTGGAATATCGGCCAAGTCCGTTCTGAAAATTTCGATGGGTTAATCTCTTTACGTATCGCGATTGCGTGTTTGGAGAAATTAGCGTGATGACTTCCAGGAGTTTTCTAACGTCTTGCGTCAATGAGTGTCGGAATGAAATGAAATCGGTGAAACACATCGGTCTCCTGATTTTCCAGGACTGCTCCATGTTGACCACCGGCGCCGTGGGAGATGCTTTCCGGCTAGCCAACGAGTTCGAGAAAGCGGGAGGGGATGAGCCTCCCTATCGGCTCTCGGTGCTGTCCGACGAAGGCGGCCTGGTGACGAGCTCATCCAGCATTCTGATCTGGACGCAAAGTCTCGAGCGATACAGTCTCGCCGATTTCCATGCCTTCTTTGTCGCTTGCCGTGACACCACGGGTGCCGCGGAGTCCAACGGCCGCTTTCTTTCGTGGATCTCACGCCACGGATCGGTTGCATCCCGTGGTATTCAGCAAGGCGCAAGTCTGGCCGTCGTTTGCAGGAACCCGTTGCAGTCGACCGTGCCGGTCTTTTTCTTTGACGACGGCGGCGGTGGTGCAAGCACCAGCGGCAGCGTGGCGCCCACCGGTCTGGCACTTGCGCAGATCGAGCGCGACCTGAATTCGGACACCGTGCGAAAGATCGCCCGCGCACTACAACCGGATTACATCGAACCAAACACGCCGGAGCTCGACGAGGCGAGCATCGTCACAACCATCGAGAAGATCCGCGAGTCGGCACGCTGGATCAAGGAAAACTACAGCGAGGCCATCTCGGTAGCCAAAGCCGCCGAATTCGCCGCCATGAGCAAGCGCAATTTCCAGCGTCGCTTCAAATTCGAGTTCGGTATGACCCCGCTCGAATACCTGCTTCGCACGCGCTTTGAAGTTGTCCGCGCGATGCTGAGAAATACGGATCTGGCTGTCGACAAAATCGCGAGACGGTGCGGAATGGGCGACGGCAATCGGCTCGGCCGGTTGTTCAAGGAACGCTACGGCGTGTCGCCCACGCAGTTCCGCGCCCAGCAGCAGATCGAATCCGAGGAGCAATCCTCGACACTCGAGGAAGCCTGGAATAGCGCGACCGAGATCGCGCGATAAGCGCGCCGAGTTGCCGGCCACGGCCTCGCGACGCCATCAACCAGGGATCGGAACATGACGACCACCAAGTCCGCAGAGTTCGACCGGGACGCCGCCACATCCACGCCGGGACAAAAAGAAGCACCACCCTCTAACACCGTCGCGGCCGAACGCTTGACCTTCGCACAGGAAGATCGGTATCGGCCAACGCAGCAGTCGGTTTCCGCAGCTCGCCGGTTCAAGGAGGCGGCAAAGTGCATGCTGCCGGATTCCCTGTTCCTGAGTATGCTGCATCACAAGCGCATTGGCCGCTATCCGAATCTTCTCCGCCCGGCCACGTTCAACGAAAAGATCCTGCAGCGAAGCCTCAGACCGGATCCGCGCTACATTAGCCTGACCGACAAACTGGCGGTACGGGAATACATTGCCGGCAAGATAGGGAAGAAGCACCTCATACCACTGATTTCGGCGCCGGATGAGCTGACACGCGAGGTATTCGATGCGCTGCCAGGTTCTTTCGTCATGAAGGCGAACCACGGCAGCACCTTCGTCGAGATCGTCAGAAACAAGTCCGAGACCTCTTTCGAGAAACTGCAAGTTCTCGCCGAGCAATGGTTGTCCACCGATTTCTACTACATCGCGCGCGAGCGCCATTACCGCGCGATCAAGCCGCGCATCTTCTTCGAGCAACTCCTTCTCGACCAATCGGGTCAGATACCCGCCGACTACAAATTGCATTGTTTTGGCGGCCGGCCGGGACGTCCCGTCATCTACATACTCGTGATATCCGACCGGTTTGGGAACGCGACGCATGGCGATGTGTACGACATCGATTGGCGCCATCTCAATGTTGCTATCGGCTACTACAAGCGGAGCGCCGCACCCGCTCCACGCCCCGGGAATCTCAAATCCGTGTTGGACATCGCAGCCACGCTGTGTGAAGACTTCGACTACGTCCGCGTCGATTTATATGCGCCGGATAACCAGGTGTTCTTCGGCGAACTTACCTTCACGCCAGGTGCTGGCGTGCTGCCTTTTACGCCTGACAGCATCGACTACGAGTGGGGAAAATTGTTGAGTTGAGCGGGTGTTTCCCAGGCTTCGCACGTGTTTCACTCAATGTCTGTGCGCCCTCAACCCCGACCGGAGAAGTACAGATGACGCAAGCTAGCGAGAATGCGCCCCGCTCGACCGGCGGCGATGCGGCAGAAAAACCGCGGCCCCAGGTGATGATGTGCCCTTTCACCAACCCCACGAATCGCTACATACAGATTCAGAAAGATCTCTATCGATCGATCGGTTACGACGTCGTACCGCTTTCCGTCAAGGGACTACTGAATGGCGGATTCCTCCAATTGTTCAAACCGGAGAATATTCTCGTTTTTCATTGGCTCGAGTACCGGCCATTCAAACGCGACAAGGGCACTGCCCGGTTGAGCCTGACGGGGTCCCTGCTCTTTGCGTTCTACTGTTCGCTCATGCTGATCGCGCGAGCGAAAGCCGTCTATTTCATACACGATCACGCGGTCCACGATACGGTTGGCTTCAACAGGCGTTTGTCGATGCGGATCATTGCGCTCGTGCGGCGCCTCGCGGACTTCCGTGTGGTTCACGCGCCGGATTTCCAGACGCAGTACAACGCGCAATATCTGCCGCATCCACTCTATTGGGACGCGCCTGGACAAGCGCCCACCACGCCTAAGAAAGATGGCGCGACGCCCCTGTTTTCGTTACTTGGCGTGATCCGTCCATACAAACAGATAGACGCGTTGCTCGATGTCTGGCCGCGCGAGTGCAGGCTGCAGATTGCCGGGCATGGCACGCAAGCCTACCTCGCGGCCCTGAACGAAATCATCGGCAGACGATCGCTGCAAAACGTCGTGCACCTCGACGCCAGATTCCTGTCCGACGCGGAGTTTGCGCAGAGCATTGCCGATAGCGACGTGCTGATCCTGCCGCACGCGGCCGATTCAATGCTGGTGAGCGGGGCGTTCTTCGAAGCCATCGGACGCGTGCCGTTGCTGATCTCGCGCGCCACGCCATTCATGGTATGGGCTGCCAGGAAGTTCGATAACGTCATCCTGTTCGACGACATCTCCGAACTCCCAAAGATTGTTCGTTCGGTGAGTGACTTATGGCCGGCGATTGTCCGCAGTTCAGGCAATCTGGCTATCGACGAATTCGGCTGGAATGCCTGTCGCCGGCGCTACGAGCAGTTTTTCGAAATCGTTGAGGGCCACCGGAACGCGGTTGGGAACCCGGTCGTCTAGCGAACGCGAAGCGGACATCGCTCGGTGGCCGTCATATCTGAAAGGCGTTGTAGTTCTCCATTTCAGACTCAGCAAGACTATGCGCAGGAGAAGAACCCCAATGCTCGCTTCACAACTGGTTCCCGGACGACTTAAGACGATTCTGTATCGATACGTCACCGAGCGCCCTCAGGAAGAACGACTGTTCCATACACTAAGCCCACAGTTTGTTTCAGTGAAGATTCCAGGCGAGTATCGTCCCTGCAATCCATCATTGTGCTTCGACGGAAATCGCTATGTTGTCGTTGTCAGATCGGTCAACTACGAACTGATGGAAAGTGGCGGCGTGAAGCTGCATGGTCAGGACTACGACACCATCAACTATATTGGCAGTTTATCCACCAGCCTGGGTGCTCTGAGCATGAGCGCTCTGGAAGACTCTGATTTCAGGAGCGTGGCAGGCAAATCAGGCGATGGATTCGAAGACCTTCGAACCTTTTTCTGGAAGGAGGGGTTGTGGTGCCTGGGTAGCGCGCGCAGCAACTCGGGCGACATGAACACAATGGCACTTCAGAAAATAGCTGGAGAACGTGTTGTGGAGAGTTACCTGATCGAGTCGCCATTTGGCTCGAGTCGTGAGAAGAACTGGATGCCTTTCGTGTCCGACGGAAAACTCTTCGCGGTACATACGATGAACCCGTTGACCATTGTCGAGATCAACGAACATGGCGCAACCGTGTCGCTTCGGAAGCCATTGAAAGTGCCGAAAGGCCTGCTGGGATCATCTCAGCTAGTTGAATGGAAGGACGGCTGGCTGTGCGTCGTACACGAGCGCAGCCGAGGGAAAAGGCATCTTTATAAGCATCGGTTTGTCTATTTCGACCGAAGCTGGAATGTCGTGCTTTCCGAACCGTTCTACTGGAAAGAGTATGGCGTTGAATTCTGCTGTGGGCTGGCGGTTCACGATGGAACCGTAGCGATCGGATTTGGCGTCAATGATTCGGAAGCGATCATCGCTCAGTTCAATGCGACTGACATCGACCGGTTGTTGTAGCCTCTAACGCATGCCAGGTGGAATAGCGGAAGAACGCAGGTATCTGGTCTCCCACCACCCATCCCGGATGGAGACCAGATCCACAACGCAATCGGATGCTTGTCGGCCTGGTTGCCGGCC